>CAVZSS010000020.1:0-88133 GCA_963777965.1 uncultured Chloroflexia bacterium
GCATCAACTGTGGCCTGGACTGTTCGGAGGCTTATGTCTACAACACGTCTGTAACCCTCAGTGCGTCAGCTGGTACTGGTTCGACCTTTTCCGGCTGGAGTGGGGCTTGCACAGGCACAGGGACATGTCAGGTGACGATGAATGCGGACAAGTCTGCCACGGCTAACTTCACCCCGAGTATCTATACCCTGGATGTGAGCAAGGCAGGGATCGGGGCTGGCACAGTGACCAGTAATCCTGCCGGTATCAACTGTGGTTCGGACTGTTCGGAGACTTATGGCTACAACACACCTGTAACCCTCAGCGCGTTACCTGGTACCGGTTCGACCTTCACCGGCTGGAGTGGGGCTTGCACAGGCATTGGGACATGTCAGGTGACGATGGATGCGGACAGGTCTATCACGGCTAATTTCACCCGGAACACAAATATGCTGGATGTGAGCAAGACTGGGACCGGGACTGGCACAGTGACCAGTAATCCTGCCGGCATCAATTGTGGCCCGGACTGTTCGGAGGCTTATGTCTACAACACGTCCGTAACCCTCAGTGCGTCAGCTGGTACTGGTTCGAACTTCACCGGCTGGACCGGAGCTTGCACAGGTACAGGGATATGTCAGGTGATGATGGATGCGGACAAGTCTGTCACAGCCAATTTCAACCCGAGTACCTATACCCTGGACGTGAGCAAGACAGGGACTGGGGCTGGCACAGTGACCAGTAATCCTGCCGGTATCAACTGTGGTTCGGACTGTTCGGAGGCTTATGGCTACAACACACCTGTAACCCTCAGCGCGTCACCTGGTGCCGGTTCGACCTTCACTGGCTGGAGTGGAGCTTGCACAGGCATTGGGACATGTCAGGTGACGATGGATGCGGACAAGTCTGTCACAGCCAATTTCACCTTATTGATCAAGATTTTCATTCCTTTGATTTTACAATAGAACCACTCAAAATATATATAAAAGGTAATCAAGTAAACCGGTAATAAAATAAATACTGAAGCATGAAGCCATGTCGTCCTTGCTGAGGACCCTAAACGGGCAGTACGTCTGAAGACGATCTGTTTTCCTGGATTCGTCAGGGAATATCAATGGAACGAGTAAGATGTATCAAAAGTCCTGGAATTCTCAGCCCGAATGATTTTCAACAATTGATAGATTGTTCTACTCCTCTTCAATGGAATTGTGATTTTCGATCTAAAGAAGAGACTGTTGGATGAATAAAGGAGTTCGACGATTTTACGACGAATATCAAAGGTTGCTGTGCAAGGTTGTAAGGTGTCGAACGATCGTACGTCACGCTGAGCATCTACTTCTTAATGTGGTAGGTGCTGGGTCTAATTTTGTTCGTGATTTCCACTTTCCATCGTACGTTTTACTGCAGAGTTACCCAACGATTTGTCTTCATGAATGAGGTACTATCAAAACCATCACCCAAAGGATTCATGAGTTGAGTTAACAATCGAAGATATGATAAGAAAGATTCATTAGCGTATCAGACACAGAGCTGTCATAATAGTTGATCATGCAAATAAAACACTTGACTGATAATGATGTTATTCAGTGGAATGAATGTAGCCGAGGAACCTTTATTTGGGCTTTTGCAATCCTGGGAATGGGGTGAATTTAAAAGAGAATTAGGCTGGAAAGTGTTTCGGATTGCAGTGAAAGATGATCGGGGACGCATTATTGCAGGAGCACAGATGCTGATTGAAGCGATTGCCTTCAGGACTGGCAAGCATGGCATATATTCCACGAGGACCTATTGGAAATTGGTTGGACAAAGAGATTGCTGAAAAATTAATACCAGAATTACAACGGGTTGTTCACCTTTATAACTCTCTTTAACCATAGAACCACCCCTTTTAGTACTCTACGGAAGTAGAACGGCAAATACAGCAGTTTGGGTTTTCGCCCAAGTAGATACACAAATCAACCCAATGCTACGATTGTTATCAATATTGACCAGACATTGGATGATATTCTTTTTCAAATGCGAAAAAAAACTCGCCAGTATATCCGTTCTGCTGTTCGAGAAGGGATCACAGTTCGCGCCGGTGGCCAGGAAGGATTTACCAGCATATTATGAGTTGATGCGAGCAACAGGCCATCGGAACCATTTTCCGGCTCGTTCACAGGAATATTATGAACGCCAGTGGCGAATCTTTTCTAAGAGCAGCAATTGTATCCTTCTCATGGCGTTTCTCCAGGACCAACTCTTAGCTGTCCGAGCAATCTATTGCTTCGGTAAGCATGCTGCGGAATTTCATGCCGGCTCACTTCCACACAATTCCAATCTTCATCCCAATTACTTGCTTGTCTGGGAAGCAATACAATGGGCAAAAGCACAAGGATGCTCAACATACGATTTATGGGGGATTCCCACTGAGGTTGGTAGGATTGTTTCAGAAGGGAATAATCCTCCAACAATTAAGAGAATGGATGGCCTTTGGGGAGTATATCAATTCAAGAGCGGTTTTAGTAAGAATGTTATTTCTTATATTGGCGCTTACGATTACGTGTGCCAACACCGACTATATTCACTTTTATCAAATAGGTTTGTAAGAGGGGATACCCTGGATCGAGCTATGACCTGGATGGATTCAATTAGATGGAAATGAGGTAGAGTGGTTTCTTTTATAACCGAGAATCCAAATAATGAATATCCATTGATTCAAGAGAATAGAGAATGAGATACCCTCCGGCTGTAGTGATACCATCCGATAGACCAGCCTCTCTTGGAATCGCCCGATCGTTAGGTCGCAAAGGTATTTCTGTCCATGGTATTGATTTCAACCCTATGGCTTTTGGTATGGCATCCAGATATCTCCAAGCGCACTTACTCCCAAGTACTAACGATTCAGAAGAAAATAAGCTTCAATTTCTCGTCGATTTTGGGAAAAAATTGGGTCAAAAAGCTGTTTTATTCCCTGTTTGTGACGAGGACGTTATTCTTTGTTCGAAAGAGCGAAAAGAGCTTGAAAGATATTACCTGTACGTAATGCCAGATCATTCCACAATCATAAATCTGCTCACGAAGGATGGTTTGACTAGATCAGCTGAAGCATGTGAAATTCCTGTTCCAAAAATGATTATTCCTGCTGATATTTCAGAACTTGAGGTAATCGCAGGACAGCTCGCTTATCCGGTAATAATAAAACCTGTCTATAGTCCTTCGTGGCTCCGACCAGAAATCATGGCACTGCTCAGAGATAATCCACTAAGTGGTCCAGCAAAAGTTGCTTACTGCCCAGAACCTGAAATCCTGATACGGACATATCGCCAGATTGTTACCTATGACAGCAAAGTCATTATTCAAGAAGTCATTCCAGGTGAGGACGATAACCTGGTTTACTTTTGTTTTTATTTAGATCGCGAAATCCAAACCATTAGCCACATTTGCAGGTCGAAAGATACGTTTACTACCTGTTGGATTCGGTTCTGCCAGTTATGTGCGTAGTTTTTATGATCGGGAGTTAGAAGATATCAGCCTCCAATTATTACGTGGGGTAGAATACAAAGGATTAGGTGGGATTGAGTTTAAAAAGGATCCACGTGACGGAAAGTATAAACTAATTGAATTTAATGCCCGGTTTGGCATGTGGGATTCCTTAGGTGTCCGTTGTGGTGTCGATATTCCATTTATTTCCTTTTCCGATGCAATTGGTCGGCAAGTGGAAGATCAACGGCAATACCGTGAGGATATCGCCTGGTTTGACTTACAGCGTGATATCAGGGCTTATTTGATCTACAGAAGCCAACGAAAACTTACATTTGTTACAATGGTTGCGAACTTTTCGGGGGGAAAAAGACTGGGCGGTATATGCTGCGGATGATTGGAAACCCGCTTTGTATGCTCTTTATAGTTTATTAGAAAGACCCAAGGCAAAGATTAAGAACCGCTTTTTAGCACCCAAGACCTGATATTGTCCATTTTTCACCAGATTTCGTATGAGGTAAAATGATATCTTTACTGATTGACCCGTCGATAGAATATCCAGATGCGCGTGATTTCTTTTCGCCAGATGAGCTTTTCCCTGAATATCGATTCAATCATCTTTCAAGTATAAAAAATCCTGTATACTCAGCTGTACGGCAATGCTTCGCTCAATCCGGCCTGGATCAGGAGCATTACGGTACACCTCAATGGAATCCCTTGGGTGATTTTATTAAGCCAGGAAATCGAGTGTTCGTTCTTTGTAACTTCGCTAACGAACGGCGGAACAAGGAATTGATTGAGAATTACCAAGCAAGATGCACACATGGCTCTGTCTTACGCGCGGTAATCGATTATATTCTTATCGCAATAGGACAGACCGGTACCGTAAGTTTTGGCAATGCTCCAGTCCAGTTTTGCCGATGGGATTCTGTTCTTGACGATACTGGAGCACGCTCGGTTTTTGACTTTTACCAAATGAGGAAGGTTCCAGTCCAGGCTATTGATTTACGTTTGTTTGTGAATTGTACGAATTCTCTTGGTGCTTCAACCCAGGTTGAAAGACGATCAGAAACAGAAGGGGTCTCAGTCAATCTGGACGGGGATAGCCTTTTTGTGGAATTAGATCGCCATACAGCCCATCAGTATCGAGTTATGAACTATAACCCAAAACGAACAGAAGCTTTTCATTCGCATGGTTCCCATACTTATATAATTAATCGCCATATCCTTGAGTCTGATGTTATCTTCAGTATACCCAAGTTAAAAACGCACGAAAAAGTTGGGATTAGTTGTGCTCTAAAAGGGTTTGTTGGAACAGTCGGGCATAAGGACTCCTTGCCTCATCACAGATTTGGATCTCCCCGAATTGGTGGTGATGAGTACCCACAGGATAAGAGTGGCCTACTGCAACTTCAATCAGTATTTCATGAGTATGTTCAACAGACAAAGGCCGATAGTAATTGGGGAAGATTATTACGAGTAACTTATCGAGTTATCCGTCGATTAACACGAAAATGGGCACCTACAACAGAAGGTGCTTGGTGGGGAAATGATACCGCTTGGCGAATGGTGCTGGATTTGGTTAGAATCTCTACATATGCTTCGATAAATGGAGAGTTACAACCGGCACCTTGCCGGAAGCATTTTGTCTTGATTGATGGTATTTATGGAGGTGAAGGGGAGGGTCCAGCAAACCCAACCGCAGTGCGAAGTGGAGTATTACTGTTTGGTGATAACCTTGTTACAGTAGATTATATAAATAGTATACTAATGGGGTATGATCCTTTATGCATTCCTCTTGTTCGGGAATCATTAACGCTTGCCAAATACCCACTTTTAAACCGTGAATTGATGGCGGAACAGATCGTGTGTAATGGGAAACCAAAAGCTCTTTCTGAATTAGAAAAAATGGAGAAATATCACTTTGAACCCCCTCCTGGGTGGAAGGGAAAATTGTAACGAGAGTTTGCATATTACTGACCAGGAAAAAATGATTACAGGCATCAGACGATATGGCTATACGAGCAATGATTTCGATGACCAGTGAGCCTTTACGGCTCCCTAGTTGATCATGATCACCGAAGAAGACTGCCAACCAGGTTCGCAATTAGCCAGTTGAGAGAACCCTCAACAGATTGTCCACCAAAAATATTGACGATGAAACCAATTAGCAGATTATCTGAACTCACAGAAGACTGGAAACATTATATCCATCGAGATGGCTTTCCTTCTGCTCTTCCCCTCATCGCAACTGAAATCGCCAAGCTACCTTATCGACATATCAAATTTGTGGTTGTGGCTCGCTCGCTCCTTGACCCATTCCCCGATTGGCAGCCGAAAACCCAACTAGTGATTCGCCCTTTTGAGACGGCTGATCTCGATTTGGTACGACGGATTGATCGACCGTCAGAAGCCAGGTTATGTATGCACCGGCTTGCCCAAGGTCATAAAGGTCTGATGGCGTTTTGTGATGGCCAGCCGGCGGGATATGCCTGGGGAAGTACCGACACTCATACACGTTTGGAAAGAGTGCATCCCAAACTCTTTCCAGGCGATGTTCTCTGCACTGATTCCTTTACTTCCCCAGTATTTCGCGGCATGGGCATACAAACTGCGCTTACTTTAGCCCGACTTTTCTTATTCCGTGAGCAAGGATATTGCCGGGTAATCAGCTATATCGAAGTTCGTAACAGTCCCTCATTAGCTGTTTGGCAGAGAAAGTTTAATAGCCAAACCATCGGTTCGATTGACTTCAAACGTATCGGCCCCTGGTACAGAGTCCGGTATTATTGATCCTGTTTTACCAGGTAATGATATTTTTGAAGAATTTACTCAAACCTCACTCCTGGAATAAATATTACAATTGGTAGGAGAAAATGGGTATTAACCAGACCTTCCGTAATGGTGTGCTTTATTTGCACACATTTGCTACCGGTCGTCATATCCTCGCATACCTGGACGAGTTAAATCGGACACAATGGCTCGGGTATGATGACCTGATGGCGTTGCAACGCGCCAAGCTCCTGCGCCTGATCGACTATGCATACCGCTATGTTCCCTATTACCAGCACTTATTCGACGCTGCTGGCCTCCACCCAAACGACTTGCAGGAGGACTTGGCTCACCTGAGCCAGCTCCCTATTCTGACCAAGGCGATAGTCCGTGAGCGCTGGAACGAAATGTTGACAACTGAACCCGCGCGCCGTAAAAGTTTGAGTAAGCTCTCCACATCAGGATCAACCGGTCAGCCGTTGATTTTTATGCAAGATACCGATTTTCGCGATTCAGTGACCGCAGATATCCAACGGCATATGGGTTGGGCAGGTTGGAAGCTTGGAGCGCCACAAGCAGTGATCTGGGGCGCACCTTTTACGCAAGACTTGAAACGTCGAATACGCACACAATTAATAGACTGGGTCTGGAACCGTCTTCAAATCAATGCTTTCATGATGACTAACCAGACCATGATGGCCTTTGCGGAGCAGGTACGACGTCATAATCCAAGAATTCTATTTGGCTATGCATCCAGCCTGCACCGATTTGCCCAGTTTGTGCAGGATAGTCCATACCGAGGGCTCACATTCGACGGGGTCTTTTCTGGTGCAGAATTACTACTCCCGACGGTGCGCGAATACCTTGAAGAGACTTTCCGGTGCCGGGTCTTTAATCACTACGGTACGAACGAACTGGGCGGGATGGCCTGCGAGTGTGAGGCTCACACGGGGCTCCATATCAGCGTAGAAAATAGCTATGTGGAAATCCTTAGTGAGGGACGCCCAACCAAGCCGGGTGAAGTGGGTGATCTAATCATAACCAATCTAAATAATCTGGGCATGCCATTTATCCGTTACAGCATCGGCGATGGAGGCGCCTGGTGTACTGATGAGGCGTGTCCATGTGGACGGGTTTCTCCTCGCTTAAGCTCAGTGGATGGTCGCCGGGCAGATGCCTTCAAGACACGCGATGGGCGTTACATATGGACCGGTTTTACAGGAGCTGCTTTTCGCTGCCTTACACACCCGACTATCCGGCAGTTCCAGGTCGTTCAAAAATCACTGGATCAGATTACCGTCCGTTTAGTTAAAATGGGCGATGTGCCGACATCCAGTTTAGAGGAAATTACCCAGACATTTCAAGCTACCTTTGGTGAGGGTGTCATTGTCAATTTCGAATATCCAGACGAAATACCGCCCTTACCCTCCGGAAAACATCAATATGCAATTTCCGAGGTACCACAATGAATCTGGATAAGTTATAATCGATATCTGGAGACATCGAGGTTCGGGTTAATGTTGGTTACACCTGATGCAGGTTGTCTAATACAAATCTCATCCACCAGGAATCATTGGGTAAAATAATCATTGTGCTATGGAAAGTTGGCAAAGTCTCTGCATCTTTAATAAACCAAGTCGAACGGACAAATCAAACCAATTTTGATGAGAGAATAATATGGAATTCCAGTTCTCAGATCAGATACCACCTTTATCATCCTTCAAGTATTGGCAGGTCGTATAACAAAGTGATACTTGGATCTTAAACGATGTCCATTGGAACGGTCCAGAAAGAAACAATAGTCTCTGAATGTGATACCGCTCGATGGTCACTTAGTCTTCATCCTAATAAATCGAGGAGGTTGTTATGTCTGTCCGGATTCATCCGACCGCAGAAGTATCGGAGATGGCGGTTATCGGTGATGGCACCAGTATCTGGCATCAATGCCAGGTACGCGAAGGCGTCAGAATAGGGGAGAAATGTATTCTTGGAAGAGGCGTCTACGTAGACGCTGGTGTTTCGATTGGAAATCATGTAAAGATTCAAAACTATGTTTCCATTTACCATGGCGTAACTATTGAAGATGGGGTGTTCATCGGTCCCCATGTCTGCTTCACCAATGACCTGCGACCGCGGGCAATCAATGCGGATGGGTCACTAAAGGCAGCGGATGATTGGGTTTTGAGCTTGACCCTGATCAAATATGGAGCTGCGCTAGGAGCGAATTCCACCATCCGCTGCGGGGTGACAATCGGTGAGTGGGCGATGGTTGGTTCTGGCAGTGTTGTAACCAAGGATGTTCCTGCCCACGGACTTGTGGCGGGTAATCCAGCAAAACTACGTGGTTATATTTGCCGTTGTGGAGAGAAACTCCTGCCAAAGGAGACGACTTCTGATGAAACAAGCCTGTACTGCCCCAAGTGCCAGTTTGAATTATCGATCCCCCTTCATAAAGACCTGAAATAGACCATATAGGAGAATTAGCAATGATCCCCATTTCAAAGCCATTCATCGGTGATGCTGAAAAACAGGCTGTATTAGAAGTCCTAGAGTCGGGCATGCTCGTCCAAGGATCTCGGACAGCCAAACTGGAAGAAAAGTTTGCGGCTATCTGCAGCACGCAGCATGCTATTGCCACATCCTGCGGGACTACTGCCTTGCATGTCGCGCTGCTGGCTCATGGAATTGAGACCGGCGATGAGGTGATTACGACCCCATTCACATTTATGGCATCCGTAAATGCCATTTTCTATGTTGGCGCAAAGCCTGTTTTTGTGGATATTGAAGAAGACACGTTTAATATAAACCCCGAGCTGATCGAAGCTGCGATTACAAAAAAAACAAGAGCGATCCTTCCGGTTCATTTGTATGGGTATCCGTGTAACATGGATGCCATCCTGAGTATTGCCGATAAGTATGGATTGCTCGTCATTGAAGATGCATGCCAGGCGGTTGGCGCAAGGTATAAAGGCAAGGCTGTGGGATCTTTCGGTACCGGCTGCTTCAGCCTGTATGCGACCAAAAACATCATGGCGGGCGAAGGGGGTATGATTACCACGAATGACGAAGCCCTCGCTCAACGCTGCCGGATGATCCGCAATCATGGGATGCAGCGCCGTTATTACCACGAAATCATAGGCTACAACTTCCGAACCTCCGATCTCCACTCCGCCATCGGATTAGCCCAAGTGGATCGGCTGGCAGAATTTACCCAAAAAAGGAGGGTGAATGCAGCCTATCTGAATGCACATATCACCAGTGTGAAAACACCTAAAGTCAGAGAAGGCTATGAACACGTCTGGCATCAGTATACAATTCGGGTTGATAAAAGCCGTAATCGAGATTCTGCTATGAAACAGTTGAATGATGCTGGTGTTGGCACAGGCATCTTCTACCCAATCCCAGCCTACCGACAAGCTCATCTCATAGAAGCTGGCTACGGAGACGTTTCTTTACCTGTTACGGAATGCATAGTGGACGAAGTCATTTCCTTGCCCGTCCACCCTCAATTGACGCAGGCTGATTTAGAAACGATCGTGACCGAGGTAAACAAGTTATGACCCTTAAAACAGCTGTGATCGGTGTTGGTAGTATGGGACGTAATCACGCTCGTGTGGATTGGGAATCGCCCGAAGTACGGCTCGTGGGGGTAGCAGACCAAAGAGAAACCGTAGTGAAGGCGATTGCCGAGCGGTACAACACGAGAGCTTATACAGATTTTCGATATCTGCTGGACGAACAGAAGCCAGATGCCGTCACGATCGCAGTACCGACCATCTGCCACATGGAAGTTGCGATGGAAGTCATCCAGCGAGGAATTCACCTTCTAATCGAAAAACCTATTGCATTCAGTGTGGATGAGGCCAGAGTCATGATCGAAGCTGCTCGGAAAGCAAATGTGCAGCTCATGGTGGGTCATATCGAGCGTTTAACCCGGCAGTGATCGCTCTCAAGAAACACCTGGTCGATCATGAATTAGGCCATGTCTTCCAAATCGATGCTCGCCGCCAAGGCCCACTTCCAGAAAGAATAAGCGATGTTGGTGTAGTAGTAGACCTGGCAGTGCACGATCTGGATATCATGCGCTATGTGACCCAGGCGGAAATCACACGGGTTTATGCAGAAACCGAGCATGGAATTCACAGTCAAAAAGAAGACCTGTTATCTGGAGTAGTAAGATTATCCAATGGGACAATCGGCACCCTTTTGATCAATTGGATCACTCCAACCAAGATCCGTGAGTTCTATGCCACCGGCGAACGTGGTATGTTCAAAGTAGATTACCTAACTCAAGATCTATACTTTTACGAGAATGCCAAGGCCGATGGAGGTGAATGGGATACTTTACGCGTCCTCCGCGGGGTAAGTGAGGGGAAGATGGTGCGTTATTACATTGAGAAAAGAGAGCCTCTGCGGGTTGAACACGAGGCGTTCTTAGCAGCAGTACGCGGTGAAGCGCCTATCGCCGTCTCCGGTGATGATGGATTGCGTGCATTAGCGCTTGCTGAAGCAATTGTCACCTCCGGGTTTGAACATAAGTTAATGCTATGTTCATAGATACAGTGTTCGATTTGCCCAGCTATCAACCCCTTTAGATGATCAGCATCTAGGATCACAAGATGGAAGAATGAATTTAAGACATTTTTTATCACAGATAGTTGTTTCAAAAAGGACGGCATTTGGGCTAATACTCATTGACATAGTCCTGGCTATAGTCATACTCATGGTTATCTTCTCTTTCTTCCGGGCTCAGGACAAACTAGCCTACCTGTCTGTTATCAGTGGAGATGTAAAAGTAAGCGATGGTATTACCGAAATTGAAGCCAAGAACGGAGATCTCACCGCCCGGAATATGCGTACCCTGGTGAAAACGGGTCAAGGGATTGCCAGTCTGAAGTTACAAGATGGCTCGTTAATTATCATCGATGAAGCATCGACAGTCGAGTTTAATCGGTATAACGATAATGACCCGAGAAAGTCCTTCGCATTAAACCTAGTTAAGGGCAGATTATTGGTGATTAACGAGAATGGTAACCAAGCTCCCACCCAACTCTTAATTGGAGGTGATGTCGCTGTACGAATCTCCGACGCCGTGATGGGTCTCGAGATTAATATGGATGACGAAGTCCGTAAAAGGGTAGACTGCCTGATTGGGCAGTGCCTGGTGAATGGGTATTACTTGTTATTACCGGGGCAAAATGCTCAGATCAAGCCGGGTGGTACTGCCCTGTTTATAGGGGGTATACCTTATGAAACCTGGATTTCATTGGGAAGAGCAAGCGAACCCAATCCTGCTCTTTCGGTTATGCTCGCAAACATTTTCCCAACGATTACAACTTTGCCAACTTACACCCCTAAACCGTCATCAACTCCACGCCCATCATTTACACCAACCCAGATCTTTACGCAAATTACAGCTTTAACACCAACCGAAACGATGACGCTTATTGCTTCTACGCCAACACCTAGCCTTACGATGTCTCCAACTCCGTTTATTGTCTATGAAACAAATACACCTATACCTCCAACCAATATTCCTCCATATCCGACCAATGTTCCTCCATCTGCAACGAATATTCCACCATCTCAGACCAGTATTCCACCATCTCCAACCTGTATTCCACCATCTCCAACCTATATTCCACCAACTCCCACCAGATCTCAACCCATCGTAATAGAATCGTGCGAAGTTAATCCATCCTCAGTACCCATTGGTTTAAACGTAACGATAACATTTATTATTCATTTCTCTTTCGCGTACTCCAGGTTATGGATTTGATGCAGCAGTCAACCCCATATATCCAGGGCAAAGTGGTTGTAGTGGTGTTGACTCCGATGGTGATGGAATGGCGTACTGCGATGGATCCTCAGGTGAACTACCAGAGTTAACCACCGTATTTGTTACCCTGAGCTCACCGGTGGGTAACTGTGATGTCAGTTACAGTTCTCGATAGGTTTAGCAATCTCTCGTGTACTTTTAGGGATATACTTTGTGTAGAGATCTAACTGGTATGAAAGGATGGATTTATCATGCAAATTAGGACCACTACTCTAGTTAGGTTATGCTTTATATTGACCTTATATGCATTATTGGGAAATTTAAATATATTCGAAATTCAAAAGGTCTTAGCGGATAAGGATACATCCAACGGCCAAGAACGCCAATCAGGGAATATCGGACCTACCCGACTGATTACAAGATCAACCAAGCTGATCGGCTGACCAGTCACGCGACAGAAACAAACGTCAGTGCTGCGGGAGTAACACTGCATTATACGCTCGTAGATGACGAATATCGGCGATCTCACTTATCGATGTGCATCACCATGCCAAGCTGGGTACACTGACGGCACTCTGCTCAACCAGCAACGCAAGAGATGAACTGCACTGCCAACTATACCTGATCACGCAAGCCGATGTGAATGCGGGTAAGGTGGACAACAAAGCCACTGCAGCTCAGGTGGTTGCTGCACCTCCACGAAGCCACCGCCACTGTAACCGCCACGCAAAACCCACGACCTAAACCTGACCAAGTCCGACAACCGAAGCCAGCTCAGTGCATGCGGGAAGTAACGCTGCATTATACGCTCGTACGCGACGAATAACGGTAATGTCACGCTTAACGCGAACGTGAGCATCACCGATACCAAGCTGGGTACTTGGTCTGCACACCCGCTCAACCAGCCACGCTAGCTCCGTCAGCGAGCTTGACTGCACTGGCACCTACCTGACCACGCAAGCCGATCTGAATGCAGGTAAGGTCGACAACACGGCCAATGCGCACTCAGCACCTGGTTGCTGCTCTTCCGGCCAGCGTGTCAGTGCCTGCCACGCAGATCCCACACCTAGGCCTGACCAAGGTCGCAACCGAAGCAAGCTTCAATGCTAAGGGAGAAACGCTACATTATACGCTCGTAGCGACGAATGACGGTAATGTCACGCTTACCAATGTGAGCATCATCGATGCCAAGCTGGGTACGCTGGTCTGCACACCCGCTCAACCAGCCACGTTAGCTCCGTTAGCGAGCTTGGCGCCTGCACTGGCACCTATGTGACCAAGCAAACCGATGTGAATGCGGGTAAGGTCGACAACACGGCCAACGCGGCAGCATGTTCAGCCCGACCCCGGTTGCATGCTCTTCCGAGCCAGTGAGTCGGTGCCTGCCGCACGGAGCCCGCACCTTAGCCTGACCAAGGCCGCGACAGAAACAAGCTTCAGTGCTGCGGGAGTAACACTGCACTACACGCTAGAAGCAACGAATGATGGCAATGTCACTCTGACCGATGTGAGCATCACCGATGCCAAGCTGGGTACGCTGGACTGCACGCCCTCTCAGGGAGCCACATTGGAACCGTCAGAGACATTAAGCTGCACCGGCACTTACCTGACCACGCAAGCCGATGTGGATGCCGGTAAGGTCGACAACACGGCCAACGCAGGACGGTATGTTTGGGGCGACCCAGGTTGCTGCTCTTCCGGCCAGCGTAGTCGGTGCCTTCAGCACGGAACCCGCACCTGAGCCTGACCAAGGCCGCGACAGAAGCAGAGCTTCGGTGCTGCAGGAGTAACGCTGCATTATACGCTCGTAGCGACGAATGATGGCAATGTCACGCTTGACCGATGTGAGCATCACCGATGCCAAGCTGGGTGCGCTGGTCTGCACACCCGCTCAGCCAGCCACGCTAGCTCCGTTAGCGAGCTTGAGCTGCACTGGCACCTACCTGACCACGCAAGCCGATGTGAATGCGGGTAAGGTCGACAACACAGCCAACGCAGGAGGTACATTTGGGCTGATTCCGGTTGTTGCTCTTCCGGCCAGCGTATCGGTGCCTGCCATACTGGGTCCGGCTTTGACGATCATAAAAACCGCCACGCCGGCGATCTACGATTATGCCGGCCAGGTGATTAGCTACAGTTTCAGGGTAGAGAACACTGGTAACGTGACCCTCAGTGCACCATTCATTGTGTTTGATGATAAGACTGCGAATGAAGGATGCCCATCAACCCCGACGAGCCTCAACCCTGGCGAGTTCGTCACCTGTACCGCCAGTTATACAATCCTAATAAGCGACATGAGCAGCGGAACTGTGATTAACTCTGCTTATGCAACGGGCAGGTTGGGTGAAACTACGATCACGTCGAATCCCGACATTGAGACTATTACGGCAAAGAAGATCCTAACTTATACCTTTTTACCATTAGTTGTTGAACCTTATCCCATCGGGGTTCAAGTCCTACCTGTTAGTTACTCTTATGAATCACATGATACGTTATTTATTATTGGCGAGGTTTTGAATAACACCAGTGATTCATTGAGATTGGTAGAGGTCAATGTAAATTTATTTAACGATTTTGGGAAACTTGTGGGTACCGGCGATTCAATTCTGTGGCCACTTGATTTACCCGCATGGAAAAAAGGGTGTTTTAATATTTCGATAGATTTTCCACCCAATTGGTTATATTACCAATTTGAAACCCCAACCTACGCAATAAGTGATACAAGCCCAGGCTTATCAATAATTGACGATAGTGGATCTTATACTCCAACAAAAGATTATAGTATTATTGGCCAGGTTCGTAATGACGGGAAGCAACGCTCAAACGCTGTTACAGTGAGTGGCACGTTGTATAACGTCTCAGGTGTGCCTGTAGGTTGTAGCCATGTTAAAGTAAACAGCAACGATTTAAATCCAGGTCAAATCAGTTCTTTCTCAATAAAATATTTGGGTTACTATCGCGACTATAATGATGTGGCCTATTACAGATTGCGAGTAGCTGGTGAGTTGCCATAATTAGCAATTTAATCCCGTAAACAAAAAATGATATACATCGTAGAGTTGTGCTCTTTAAACTACTTCTACAAATTGATGCTGTAAGGTTGATAATATTATAAAGATCATCCTTTCTACGTTTTTCAATTAGGGCGCTGGTAAGCATAGTAGAATCTAATCGCTTATGTTGTAATCAAGAAACCAGGGGGTTATCTGATAACCAGTGAAAATGAACAGTTCCATGATCTATTGATATGGAACTTGTAGCAAGGTGTAACTGATCTAAATTGACACCAGGTAATAATCAATAGATTCACTCATACTGGCATGTCCAAGAGTGGATTTTATTCAACTATGGCCATTACCTTTACAGAAACCTTGGTTTGAGGATTATTGGGTTAATTACCCAAATGCTATACATGGATAACGTTGTGCAGTTATCAGCAAGAGGATATTAACAGTAAATTTGAAGGTACATTACACCAACTTAAGAAGAACTGGGATCAACTAGCAGATGTGCGTATCGAGGCATGTGTAGAAATTGGGATGCCATGAAACTTTCTTCTTGATAAACACCAATTGCTCGGAATGTGATGAAATTTTATTCTTTTACAAAAAATATATGGTCGATTCAGCATATCTGACTGCAGGTATATATATGGACGGAAGTTTATCCAGTCCATTTATGTAATTAAATACACTCTATAGAAAACAATTCCTTGCTGCATCAACCGTCCTCCTCGATTGATCCAACCCATTCACCCGTGACAGCGTAAGAATAGCCCAAATACGCGGACTACAGCAGGTTCTGCAACTGACCTGTTGAATATTCTGAACCAGTGCCCACAACACAGGATTGGAATATTACTGTTTACAAGGCGGGCGATTGCCCCAGTCCTTGTATCCGCTGCGGGGCACCTTTGGATCTTGCACATTCGTTTCACCGAGAACTCACTCATTCATGGGCTGCATTGAAGGCACACTTCAGCAGTTTTCGGGAGAAATGGTGTGCTGCTTTTTAGGAAATCTCTTTCCTTCATTACTGCTGATAGTTTGCGTTATATTCTGCAAATCTCCGTTTTGAACTTCACCAAATCGCTGGGAGCGATTACCACTATCTGAGCCCAATTATGAACGTTTTGGTATCAAGCGTACCATTTGATTAATAGTCCTGGAAATATAACATGCTCACATTCGATTTGCTAAGCACTCTTAATACTGTTTCCCAGCATCTCTAGATTTTCCACCTTGAATCCGTCGGATAGCTATGATACTTCATATCTTCCATGGCTCTTCTCCGTTCACTTCCAATACATTATTCTAACAAATACTATGTCCACTAAATCGGTTAAGGCTCACAATTATATTATTGCCTCAGGTGCAGCGAAGAAAAAATTCGTTCAAGTTGGCGTCCTCCTGTTTGTTGTTCTCACACTGGTAGTTATCTTGCTATTATTGAACAACCGTCAAACTCCTGCCTGGCTAAAGAAGCTTGACCAATCTCTTTTCACCCTGGAGACTACAGGACAGGTGTTCGCAGAAGAACCTCCTCCCGATGAGTGTACCGCCGGCGTAGCCGACGGCGACGTAACTATCGACGGCCGACCTTTGCTGTGGAAACTACGAAATGAGATTGATGTGACCAATGACCTACATTATTTTGTCTCAGGCGTGGAACATTATCCGGGACTTGGTCCGGCCACGTATAGCTACCTGGGGATGGGACCTGCGAGATGATTCTCCCGAAGGACCGGTCCGTCAGGGTCTGAATTCCCAAGGTCTGGCCGTTGGATGGAACGTGCTCGGTAGCAGCGGATGGCAATTGCTTCACCATAAAGCTCTGGGATACTACAACACCGTAAGCCAAGTGCGAGATGTACTTGAATGAGATGACGGATCTTTCAACTTTAACTACTTTATCGATATGAGTGGAGAGGCCGCTTATGGGAGAGCCAGACTGGCTTGGATCAGCACTGGGAGTACAATACCCGTGCCCCAGCCCGGGACAGTCAGTGGATCGATGTTGACAATGCTGATGGTGATGACAATTATTCGACCGGCACTGATGTGACACTTTCTGGCTGGGTAGTGCGAGCCAATGCACCTGGTCACTTTAACAGCTGATGGTACCGACGATCTTGGTAAAACTGATCGCTACAAAGTGGGACGAGACGTAACTGGATCCTTGATCTACAACAATGGACTTGGCACTGCTCTCTCGGCGAAAATCCCTGGCAATGAGTTTCTTTCGCAATAATGCATTGGCAATAGACGATACCGTATCCAACATGATCGTTCAGGGTGTGCTGCCCACAGAAGATCCAAGACTCTCAACAATGTGGGTGTTGTTGGGGCACAGCGAAACCGGGATTTTTGTGCCTGTGTGGCTTCATGGTGTCGAATCCGGTGGGACGAGTAGTGTGCCGCAATACCTCGATGATGGCGATGATGGAATAAGTGTCTACACCCCGGCCAAAGGCATGTACAATGAAGGCTTCAATCAAATCAAATGTCCAGGCCCGCACCCTGCCATTCGAAGAACACCTGTTTGATGTGGTGAACGACACATTGCTGCCGGATTGGCGCAGCCGAAATTGGACAGATGCTGCTGTCGTCACCAAGATCGGCGAGGAAATGAAGCGTGTCCAGGAACAGATGGATGCAGATGCATATTGGCACCTGAAATATTTGTATGATCATGGCTGCCACAAGCAACTATGCCCCAACAGTCTCCATTGACTCTGTTTCTTACAACGAGCTGGAAGCTACATTCTCTGTAACAACCGATGATGCCGACGGCGATACCCTGACTTATCTATTTAACTACGGCGATGGTCAGATCGGCTCTAATAAGACGCATATATATGCCCAGGACGGTCATTATCTTGTTTCCTGCACGGTCACTGATAATCATGGCGTTTCACAGACAGATTGGCTTTTTATCACAATATTCACCAATGGCAATTTTTCCAAGGCAGCTCCAACGAATGCCGGCCACCGGGATATCACTCACTCCGACATTGATGTGGGGGAGCCAGCAGCGGAACCACCAGCTACGAGTACTGTTATGACACCAGCAACGACAACGCTTGCTCGAGCTGGACGAGTAACGGCACAGATACCAGCACTGACCCTGAGCGGGCTGAGCCTAAATACCACCTATTACTGGCAGGTAAGAGCATCCAATGCAGCTCCGGCACAATCTACGCCAACGGAGAAGCTACCAGCTTTTGGAGATTCACCACGGGTAATCTACCCGGAGCCTTTGCAAAGACCGCTCCGGCGAATGCCGCCACCGGGATATCACTCACTCCGACACTAAGTTGGGGAACCAGCAGTCGAGCCACAAGCTACTATTACTGCTATGACACCAGCAACAACAACGCTTGCTCGAGCTGGACAAGTAACGGCGCAAATACCAGCGTCGCCCTGAGCGGGCTTAGCCTAAATACCACCTATTACTGGCAGGTAAGAGCAGCCAATAGCTTTGGCACTACCTACGCCAACGGGGCAGCCTCCACCTTCTGGAGCTTCACCACGGGTAATGTGCCCGGAGCCTTTGCCAAGACTGCTCCGGCGAATACCGCCACCGGGATATCACTCACGCCCGACGCTGACATGGGGAGCCAGCAGTGGAGCCACCAGCTACGAGTACTGTTATGACACCAGCAACGACAACGCTTGCTCGAGCTGGACGAGTAACGGCACAAATACCAGCGTCGCCCTGAGCGGGCTGAGCCTAAATACCACCTATTACTGGCACGTAAGAGCAGCCAATAGCTTCGGCACAACCTATGCCAACGGGGCAGCCTCCACCTTCTGGAGCTTCACCACGGGTAATGTGCCTGGAGCCTTTGCCAAGACTGCTCCGGCGAATGCCGCCACCGGGATATCACTCACGCCGACGCTGACCTGGGGAACCAGCAGTGGAGCCACAAGCTACGAGTATTGTTACGACACCAGCAACGACAATGCTTGCTCGAGCTGGACAAGTATTGGCACGAATACCAGCGTCACCTTGAGTGGGCTGAGCCTAAACACCACCTATTACTGGCAGGTAAGAGCAGCCAATAGCTTCGGTACAACCTACGCCAACGGGGTAGCCTCCACCTTCTGGAGCTTCACCACGGGCGATCTGCCCGGAGCCTTTGCCAAGACTACTCCAGCGAATGCTGCCACTGGGATATCACTCACTCCGACGCTGACCTGGGGAGCCAGCAGTGGAGCCACCAGCTACGAGTACTGTTATGACACCAGCAACGACAACGCTTGCTCGAGCTGGACGAGTAATGGCGCAAATACCAGCGTTGCCCTGAGCGGGCTGAGCCTAAATACCACCTATTACTGGCAGGTAAGAGCAATCAATAGCTTCGGCGCAACCTACACCAACGGGGCAGCCTACCAGCTTTTGGAGCTTCACCACGGGTAATCTGCCCGGAGCCTTTGCCAAGACTGCTCCGGCGAATGCTGCCACTGGGATATCACTCACTCCGACGCTGACCTGGGGAGCCAGTAGTGAGGCCACCAGCTACGAGTATTGTTACGACACCACCAACGACAATGCTTGCTCGAGCTGGATGAGTAACGGCGCAAATACCAGCATCGCACTGAGTGGGCTGAGCCGAAACACCACCTATTACTGGCAGGCGCGGGCAATCAATGTTTTTGGCACATCTGAAGCTGATGGTGAAACCTGGTGGAACTTCACAACTTCTATTACACTTAGAATTTTCCTGCCAATGGTGATTAAATAGTACGAAGTTGTGTAAAGACAAAACCTATGCCTTAAATATTTCAAGGAAGTATAAGACTTAATTCCCCATAATTACCATCGATAAGATATTAGAATAATTCCTTTGTGGTCCAGTGGGAGTATTTTCTATTTGACCACAAATTTAATTTACTGGATTCAACCTGTTAGTGCAACAGACTAATAAGTTGAATCCAGTTTTTTTTCCTCAAACCATAAAATAGATTGTTGTTATTTGAACTCGTATGCACCAATATCGTATATATTGCTTGGTGGTTGCGGACGCGGGAAACCGTCGAAGTCATTGGGAACAATGTTTATATTTAAGCCTTTATCAATCGCGGGTGAACCATTTTTCAGATGGAGGTCAAATGCGCTTGGATTGCTGAAGACGCTGCCAGGATTTGCAGATATCCGGTTCCCGACCTCTACACAGCTTGGATAATCATACGAACACTTCTGCGGGCCGTAGACAAGGTTATGGTCTGCGGTGATCATTGAAGCAATCGTACTATTTCCGGCCACAATCTGCCCAAGTGTGCCACCGCCGCTGGATAGGAAATAGAACATGGATACATTGTTACGGATGATCACCGGGGCATCCCCATTATTGCTGCCCAAGTGAGTAGTGGTAACATAAATCCCCGCCCCACCATTTCCTCCCTCGGGTAAAGCCCCATAGACCGTATTGTTATAGATATTGATATTCTTGCGCAATCCATCCCCATGGGCACCACGTACCTGAATACCGGAGAAGGAGGCATTAAGCACTAGATTATTGTAGATGTTGATATACTCAACGACGCCATCGTATTGTTCGCAGCCTACGGTAATACCCCCGCCATCACTAACCTGGTTCTGAAATATATTGATATGATTAAGGGTAGGCGTGCCATCGGCACCAGCATGCCATCCATCCACATAGATCCCAGCACGCGTTCATGTGACGGACAGTATTGTGATGGACCAGTCCGTTTTGAGAACTCTCTTTGACGTCGATACCCAACTTATCGGAGCTAGGAGCAGAAGCCTGGAGGGGTAGGCTTCAGTGTTATCAAGGGTGTTGTTCTCGACTTCAAAATGATTGACCCAAGAAATGGTGAGTGCCTCATCATAAGCTCCCTGGCACTCATGGTAATAATGGGCATTGGTGATCGTGTTGTGGTCAACAGTTACGTTAGTGGACCACCACACCCCGATACCCGACGAATAGTGGATATGGTTGATCAGGTTGTCCTTAACCAGCAGGTGATCCGAGTACCGGGCACGGATGCCGACATTATTGCAATTCTGGATGTTTAAGCCGGTGATCTCGATGAATGAGGACCTTATCCCTGAGTAACTAATGATATTCACGCAATGTGGCCGTGGAGTTGCGAATGGTCAGATTTTGTACCTTGATGTAGCTCTTACCCTGGATCTGCACGAGGCCATCCGTACTAGAATCGATGGATAGGGATATCCCCGATCCATCCAATATCACCGTGCCTGGATCGGCCGTATAGGTGATATAGGCACTTGCGGTCCCTGAGTTCTTTGGAGTAATTGTTTCGTAGTAGGTGCCAGGAAGGATTTTGAGAGTATGCCCTGCAACCAAAGTATTGGCTGCTTTCTGGAGTGTGCGCCAAGGTCTATCGATTGTCCCCGGATTCGAATCGCTACCATACGTTGCTACATAAAAGGATGTTTGTGGATTAAACACCGCCGGAAGGAACACCCGTTTGATAGCTGTAGTATTGTCTTGGATTGTCTCTTCTGAGACTGTTGGAGTGGGTAGAGGTTCTTGGTTTAACTGGTTGCTATTCTTTGAGCTCGCTGAGGTGGTATCGGATGTATTGTCTATTCTGATCAGGTTGCGTGGTTACGGTTCCATTCAGCGCTAGAACGACTCTTGATGGAAAAAGAACCAGGCTGAATAATATAAAAACCATCATTAGAAATTTAAATCTCATCATAACTCTCCTAGTTAAGTAGAAAAACAGTAACAAATATACCGATAATGGTGAACGAGGGTGAAGTATCGATGATCTGTGTTGATATAATTGGATATTATCAGGAAAGTACTAAAAGCACAAGGTTAAAAACATTTAAATATGCAACCATTTTAAATTATACAACCTTCTTTGTGTTTTTTTGAGTCTGAATTATCTATCATTCTTATCAATCGAATGAGTTGACAACACCATAACGTTTTCGTATCCGCCACTCTTTACATATCTTCATGAGAAGCACAGAGATCAGCCTTAACACACCGCCTTTTTGGGGACCAACCACTCTTATCTTTTTACAAATCTCCTTGTTGATTCGTTACAGGCTGTTAGATGTCCGCTGTTTTTTTTGCCCGGTTATATATGCCATTATTCTTGATTTTGTTCAACCTCCCCTACTGAAACCATGATTATCAAACCGAATGGAACACAATCAACGATTCCCTGATCGCCCAAACCAACAATTGCTTCGATCCTTATCCAACAAAATGATATTGACCTGGAATCAAGCCCTGTTCAGACAGGAGAACTTCCGATAAGATATGCAGGAACGCAAGAAAGAAGTTTTCTTCACGTTTTTGTTGATGGTATTTCTGAATCTGTGTTCATATTTACCAGCAATTTATATTAAACGATGATGTTGAAGGAAGAGCCGCAGTTCTTGTTTGAGATTCTGCTATACCCTCAATTGAAACAAATGATACCTTCTGTGGGAATGGTTGGTAGATGAGAGATCTCCCTGTCTTAAATAAAATAACTCCTGATATGCAATTAAATCCTGATCAAGCCAGATACTAGAAGGGTGTTAAATATGAAATTCGCTTATTGCCTGAATTGTGGCAAATGCAGCATCGTTATCTCCCTGCGCGAATTGAAATCTTTACCCGTAGAATCACGATCGTCACAGGTTGATTTGTACTGGCGGGATTCGAATCCACCTCGGTAGCCCAGATCAGGAGTTGATGCGCCTGTCCCAATTAATTTCGCATGAAGTAAATTCCACTTAGTGAGGTCATTTCGGGTGTTGAATATGATCGATGAATATACTTGGGAATGTCTTGCAATCCGCGTGGGCAGAAAACTACACTCAGGGGTTGTCCAGGACGGCGCCGAAGGACCTGTTCTGCAGGTGGGGTGTGCCGGAACACATCCGATCGGACAACGGTTCAGAATTCACAGCCAAACTGATTCGCACTTGGTTGAATGAGCTGGGAGCCAAAACCTTGTTTATCGAGGGCGGCAGTCCCTGGGAAAATGGTTACATCGAGAGCTTCAACGGCAAGCTGCGCGACGAGCTGTTGAACCGCGAAATCTTCTACACCTTACAGGAGGCGAAAATATTGACCGTCGAACACTGGAGAAAAGAATATAATCAAGTCAGGCTACATAGTGCCCTGGGATATAGATCCCCTGCTCCAGAAGTGGTACTGATGCCATCATTTTCCGCGAATGCGCACTTCAGTTTGCCCCAAGGACAAACATAAAAAGTGGTACAAAGAATGGAGGCCGGTCAAAAGGAGTAAATCAGGAGTCGATGACCGTCACACACGTAGATTTAGTTTATGGTCCATCAGCGGACGCATTATTGGGCAATCATCAATTCCTCGCACTCTGGCGAAACCTTTATGACGAGTGCCCGCACGCGACCGCTTTTCAGGCTCCAAGTTTCGTACGCGCATGGTATGGAGCCTATCGCTGCCCAGTGGCAACCGGTACTCGTCCAATCTATAGACTCAAAAGGCGGTCTCATCGGGCTTTGGCTACTTGCATATAATCCAAAAACGAATGTGCTTTCTCATGCTGGCACTCACCAAGCCGAATACCACGTGTGGCTTGCGTCTACCTGGCGAGGATGCCTCATTTCTCGCAGCGGCATGGGCCGAACTCAAGCGACGCTTTGCATTTACGACGCTACGCTTTAAATATCTACCCAAATTCTGAACTTGGCGAAACGCTACAATCCGCGATGAGGAACAGAAATCCGTGTTGTGGTACGACTACGCATCAGGCCACTATTGATCCTCAATAACAATGATATTCAGGCATCTTTCGCCAAGAAAAGCAATAAGAGTCGATTTAATCGACTTAAGAAGCTCGGCAAGCTTGAGTTCCGACAATTGACGGATTCTACCGAACTCGAACGAGTATTCGACGACTTAATCGCATATTACGACTTTCGGCAGGGTGCAGTTAACCATTCAACCCCATTTCGAGAGGACCCTCAGAAGCGCCGGTTCCATACTGACCTGTTTGCTTCTGCACAGGGCGAGGCTTACATAACCGCCACGTACCTAGATGAACGTCTCATTGCAGCCTTTTGGGGGGCAGTAAGCGGGAAGACGGTGCATCTCGGAATGCTTATCCACTCACCGTTTCTGGCTGAGCATTCACCTGGCAAGCTCCATATCATGCAGTTGTCCGAACACCTCCTCAAAGTGGGCAAGGATGTGCTCGACCTCACTCCGGGCGGCGATGCCTGGAAAGAGCGCTTCGCCAATGCTCATGATAAAGTCGCGGAAGCCATCGTCTATCGGTCCCAATGGACGCGAATTCAAGATCGACACGCGTGTCGCACTGTTTCGATGGGCCAAGCCTTACGCATCCCAAGTTGGGATAGCTCCCGATGATGTGAGATCGGTGCTAGCTACGCTACGCCGTTTTCGACTATCTTCTGTGTACCGCAAAATAAGGAGTTGGGCAGGTATAAATCGCGAACTACTGAGTTTACCGGGCCGATCAAGTTTTCTTGCGGAAAATTACCGGTGCGATGCGAGGGTTCATTGCAACTCGCTTCGAGACCTCCTTTCCTTCGAGCCCGATGCAGTCCTGGCAAACTCGTGATGATTTCCTTTCCTGTGCGCTCGCACGATTAGAACACGGGGAGTTTGTCTACACGGTCAGCATAGATAATCGTCTCGCCCATTATAACTGGATGGTAGTTAGCCAGACCGAGTCTTATCTGACTGAAGTTAAGCAGTCGATGAATTTTCCGCCAGGGTGCGCTGACTCTCTACGACGGTTACTCGAATCCAGAATTTAGAGGCAAAGGGTCTCCAGCGAGCCACACTCGGCCATATGTTACGTGTGGCATTCTCCAACGAGAGGACCCAGTACGTCTACACAGCCGTGCTGGCTGATAATCTTCCATCCCGGCACGTTATCGAAACGATGGGTTTCGAATACCAAGGCTCATTCTATTGGCAGAACCGCTTTGGCACAGAGAAGAAATGGAAAGATCCTATGCTTGCTCCATCAAGTAGGATGTGTATGCGTAACATCAAACTTCATCTGTTTTCTCTATCCAAGTTGTTCGGGCTATTCCGTCTCGCCCAATGGATCACGCGCGATCGTTTAAAAGATCCTTTGCTACCATGGCTTCGCGGTCGCAGATGAAACCGATTTTCGGCCGAAGTCGTTCATCAAACCAGAGCGATTTCGACCAGCGGCTAGCTACAATGCAACGCTACGGTCTACATGTGCTGCCATTGGGCGACGCGATGCAACAGCTTTATTCGCGTACTCTTCAAGAGTATGCAGCGGCGATTACGGTAGACGATGGGTTCCATTCCGTTCATCGTCTTGCTGTTCCATGCTTACAGCGCTATGGATTCCCTGCTACAGTTTATGTTACTACCTACTACGTTGGGAACGCCAGTCCAATATTTCGGCTTGTTGTCCAGTACATGTTCTGGAAGACCCGCAAGCAGGAACTTGTGCTGAAGGATGTTCCCTGGAGCACTAACCAAGTAGTCGACCTCTTGAATACTGCGCAAACCGAGCAAGCTGCTATGGAACTGTATAAACTATGGCGAGCGCGAATGCATCAGGAGGAAATGCGCTGTGCGATCTGTGAAGAGCTGGGCGTAATGCTTGAAACACCATACGAAGACATTGTGCGGTCAAATAACCAAAATCTTCCCAGGATTGACCACCTGAGACCACCCTATAGTGGGTATAACGAGGATTTAAACCCCTTATCTATTCAGGGAGTGTGGAGCGGCTCGAATATTACACCCCCCGTGGGTGCCCAAAACCAAAATAGTTAACAGACCAGTGAGCGTGGAGCAGCTGGAACGCTCAACCACGGATTTGTGCTTTATATTTTCATATAAACCCTTGACTTGGAGTCGACTCCAAGTGATAAACTAGTGTGTAGAGGTGAATTTATGAAGATTGCAGCAGTAAGTGAACGATATGCTATTTCGTCGGATACGCTACGCTATTATGAACGTATTGGACTGATCCCACCAGTCAATCGAAATGGAAGTGGCATCCGGGATTATAACGAAATCGATGTGAAGCGTGTTGAATTTATTAAGTGCATGCGGAGCGCGGGGCTGCCAATTGAAACATTGATTGAGTATGTCGCGCTGGTTCAACAGGGCGACAAGACCATTGAGGCCAGGAAAGAAATCTTGATAGATCAGCGTGAGCATCTCATGGCCAGAATGGCCGAAATGCAAAAAACGCTGGACGTGTTGGACTACAAGATCAAAGTGTATGAAAACGCTGTTTTGAAAAGAGAGAAGGAATTAATTCCAATCGAAGATTAATAGCTACCCGAAATCCCAGTAGTCAAAGGCAATATCATCAGCGGATTTTGGTGTTGACATAGTTTTTTTCCGTTAAATCTAAGCAATCCACGGATGTTTTTCACAACATAAGACAGGAGTACAGAAAATGCAAAAACGTAAACTTGGTAACAGTAATTTAGAAGTCTCGGCTCTCGGGCTCGGTTGCATGAGAATGAGCCATGATGAAAGCCCGATTCCCGACAAGCAGGAGATGATCTCTTTTCTTCACGCGGCGGTTGACCGTGGCATCACCTTCTTCGATACGGCTGAAGTCTATGGTCCATTCACGAATGAAGAACTTGTAGGCGAAGGCCTTGCCCCCTTCCGAGGGCAAGTGGTGATCGCTACCAAGTTCGGGTTCAAACACGATCCCAACAAGGGGCCAAGTCCTTCGGTTGGCCTGGATAGTCGGCCAGAGCAGATCAAGCAGGTCGCCGAAGCCTCCCTCAAGCGACTCAAGGTTGATGCCATCGATTTGTTCTATCAACACCGTGTTGACCCTAACGTGCCCATTGAAGATGTGGCGGGAGCGGTAAAGGATTTGATTCAGGAAGGCAAGGTGAGGCACTTTGGCCTTTCGGAAGCAGGGGCAAAAACCATCCGTCGCGCCCACGCAGTCCAACCGGTCACGGCAGTCCAGAGCGAATATTCGCTATGGTGGAGAACCGTCGAGGAGGAAGTGCTGCCTGTATGCGAGGAACTCGGGATCGGCTTCGTGCCATTCAGCCCTCTGGGCAGGGGCTATCTCACAGGAAAGATCGACGAGAACACGACCTTCGCCAGTGTTGATATCCGCAGCCGCCTGCCTCGCTATACGCCGGAGGCGCGGAAAGCAAACCGGGTGGTAATTGATCTGCTTGCCAGTATCGGAGAACAGAAGGGAGCGACGCCGGCTCAGATAGCAATCACCTGGCTTCTAGCCCAGAAGCCGTGGATTGTTCCCATCCCGGGCAGCCGGAAGCTCGAGCGTCTGGATGAGAACATCGGCGCACTTGCCATCGAACTCAAGCCCGACGATCTATTGGAGATTGATAGCGCCCTCTCGAAGATCACGGTCCAAGGTGCTCGGTACCCCCAAGACATAGAGCGACTGATCAATCGCTGAGCAGCAAAAAAAGTAATCTATTAAAGGAATTCAAAAAATGGACATCAAACGAAGTGGCTCACAACCTTCCGGCAAAGGGCCGGCGGAATACTTTACTGGCAATGTACGCATTGATCCCATGTTCCAGGCACCCAATCCGGCAAACGTAAGTGTCGCCAATGTCACCTTCGAACCTGGCGCTCGGACGGCCTGGCACAGCCATCCACTAGACCAGATCCTGGTCGTGACGGCTGGCTGCGGCCGAGTACAGTGCTGGGGGGGCTCTACCGAAGAAATTCGGCCGGGTGATGTGGTCTGGATCCCACCGGAAGAGAAACATTGGCACGGTGCCGCGCCAACCACAGCTATGACACACATCTCCATTGTGAAGCAACTCCTGGGTAAAACCCCCGACTGGATGGAGCAGGTCAGCGACGAACAATACCAAGCCGGAGTAAAGGCTGAGTAAAAGGAGGTATTCCTATGACCTCATGGACGAACAATGAGCTCAACATGATCGGAACGGCTGAAGAATTGCAGATCACGTCCCTCCGACGCGACGGCACTTTACGAAACCTGGTGACGATTTGGGTCGTGCGCCTGGATGACGACCTCTATGTTCGATCTGTCAACGGTCGTACATCTGCCTGGTTCCGTGGTGTTCAGGTGCGTCATGAAGGACACATTCGCGCGGGCGGTGTGAACAAAGATGTAACCTTTGTGGAAGAGCCTGACTCCAATATAAATGATCAGATCGATGCTGCCTATCGCACAAAATATCGCCGCTATGCTGCAAGCATCATTAATAGCATCAATAGCTCCACGGCGCGAAGCGCGACGATCAAACTTGTGCCCCGCCCAATAACCTCATAGTCAAATTTTCTGGGTTAGGTCTCTTGGGCAATCACTGAAAGGAAAAGGCCATGGATTACGTACGATTAGGATCAACCGGTATGAAAGTCTCACGCATCTGCCTCGGTTGCATGGGATTTGGGGACGCGGGACGTTGGATTCATAAATGGGTGCTCAATGAGGAAAGCAGCCGGCCGATCATCAAGAAAGCCCTCGAGCTGGGGATCAATTTCTTCGACACCGCCAATGTCTATTCCATTGGAAAGAGTGAAGAGATCCTCGGACGCGCTTTGAAAGACTTTGCGACGCGGGACGAGGTCGTCATTGCCACCAAGGTGCATGGCAAAATGCATGACGATCCGAACGGCTCCGGACTGTCGCGTAAGGCGATCCTGAGCGAGATCGATAAAAGCTTGAAGCGGCTTGGGACGGATTACGTGGACCTCTACCAGATCCATCGCTGGGACTATGAGACACCGATCGAGGAGACGATGGAAGCGCTGCATGAGGTGGTGAAGGCGGGCAAAGCCCGCTACATCGGTGCCTCCGCCATGTTCGCATGGCAGTTCCAGAAGGCGCTGCACGTCGCTGAGAAGCATGGGTGGACCCGCTTCGTCTCGATGCAGGATCATCTTAACCTCATCTACCGCGAAGAGGAACGGG
Organism: uncultured Chloroflexia bacterium; assembly: GCA_963777965.1. Classification (GTDB taxonomy): domain Bacteria; phylum Chloroflexota; class Anaerolineae; order Anaerolineales; family UBA4823; genus FEB-25. The sequence goes on from CAVZSS010000020.1 coordinate 28,894, forward strand.
AGATGCTGCCGCTCTGCCGCGAGGAGAAGATCGGGGTGATCCCGTACAGTCCACTCGCATCGGGAAGATTGACGCGTGACTGGTCGTCGGAAAGCACGCTTCGGTCCGAAACCGATCAAATCGCGAAAAGCAAATACGATGCGACGGCCGAAACCGATCGGCTTGTTGTGGAGCGGGTCGCGGAAATCGCAGAAAAGTATGGAGTTCCGCGCGTCCATATCGCGCTTGCCTGGCTGTTACAGAAGGAGCCGGTGACTGCGCCTATCATCGGGGCAACGAAGATCACGCATTTGGAAGATGCCGTCGGCGCTCTGTCTGTTAAACTGACTCAGGAAGAGGTCGAATATCTGGAAGAACCGTATGTACCGCATCGCATCGTTGGTCATCAATAAATAAGTTGACATACAACCATCAAACTCGTGCCGCCCTCGACAGGTTCGTAACTAAAAAGGAGATAACACATGCAATATCGGAAATTTGGGAAGCTGGATTGGTCCGTCTCGGCTTTGGGCTTTGGCTGCATGCGCTTGCCCACCCGTGGCACATCCGCAGACATCCATGAGCCTGAAGCCACCCGCATGCTGCACTACGCCATCGACCAGGGAGTGAATTATATTGACACAGCTTACCCCTACCATGGCGGGCAGAGCGAGTTGGTAGTGGGGCGTGCCCTTAAGGCTGGCAACTACCGCGAGCGGGTGCGCCTGGCCACTAAGTTACCCTGCTGGAAGGTCGAAACCGCGAAAGACTTCGACCTGCTGCTTAATGAACAACTTGTTAAGCTCCAGACCGACTACATCGACTTCTACCTGCTGCATGCGCTTAACAAAGACCAGTGGCACAAGATGCGCGATCTGAACGTGCTGGCCTGGGCTGAAAAGGCCATCACCAGCGGTCGTATTCGCTACCTGGGATTTTCATTTCACGACGACTACGAAGCCTTCCAGGAAATCGTGGATGCCACTGACCAATGGACATTCTGTCAGATTCAGTACAACTACATGGATATTGAAAACCAGGCCGGCACCCGCGGCCTGAAATACGCTGCCGGTAAGGAGCTGGCGGTTGTGATCATGGAGCCACTGTTGGGCGGTCGCCTGGTAAACCCACCGCCATCCGTACAAAACCTGTGGGACGCAGCCTCCGTACAGCGCTCACCAGCCGGCTGGGCACTGCAGTGGTTGTGGAACCAGCCCGAAGTATCCGTGGTGCTGAGCGGCATGACAGAGATGGTCCAGGTGGATGACAATCTAGCCAGCGCCGCCATCTCAGGCGTTGGAACACTCACCAATGCCGATTTGGATCAGGTGGACAAGGCGCGCCAGCTCTACCTCTCGCTGAGCCCTATTCCGTGCACAAAATGTCTGTATTGCATGCCATGTCCCAATGGCGTTAACATTCCCCGCAATTTTGAAATCTTCAATATGGGCAAGATGTATGGTAAACCCGAGGCTGCCCGGGGTGATTACAAAAACTGGTTTCCCAAAGAAGAGTGGGCGAGCGAATGTATTGCCTGCCTCCAGTGCGAGCCGCTCTGCCCGCAGAACATACCGATCAGCGGGTGGATGCCCATTGTTCACAGCGTGCTGGGCGAAGGTAAAGCTTACGAAGATAAGATGCAACCTTAGGCACGTCCCGTCCACCATTCAGAATGCCGATCTAAAAGAAGAAGGAAATCATCTTGAAGGAGTAAATAATGGAATACGTTCGATTTGGATCAACCGGACTGAAGGTATCACGCATTTGCCTGGGCTGCATGAGCTATGGAGGTCCGACCGAACGCTGGCCGTGGGCGCTCAACGAAGAAAACAGCCGACCTTTTATAAAGCGTGCCCTGGAATTGGGAATCAACTTCTTTGATATCGCCGATGTTTACTCCAATGGATTGAGTGAAACGGTGGTTGGCCGGGCTCTGCGTGATTTTGCTTCGCGGGATGAGGTGGTCATTACCAGCAAAGTTTATTTCGAGATGGGCCCGGGAACCAACGACCGCGGCCTCTCCCGAAAACATATCCTCAGCTCGATCGATGCCAGTCTCAAACGCCTGGGGACAGATTACGTCGATTTATACCAGATCCACCGCTGGGATTACGAAACCCCAATCGAGGAAACGCTAGAAGCCCTGAATGACGTGGTCCGGGCTGGTAAAGCCCGCTACATCGGTGCATCTTCGATGTATGCCTGGCAGTTTGCTAAAGCCCTTTTTACATCAGATCTACACGGCTGGACGCGTTTCGTTTCCATGCAGCCCCATTACAACCTGATTTACCGGGAAGAGGAACGCGAAATGCTCCCGTTCTGCCAGGATCAGAAGGTAGCCGTGATTCCATGGTCACCGTTTGCCAAAGGGAGACTGACCCGCAGACCGTCGAAAGAACAGGATGAAACGCTGCGTGCTCAGACCGATGCTATCGGCAAGCGTTTGTACTCAGACGAAGACCTTACGGTTGCGCAGCGGGTCAACGACGTGGCTGAAGCCCGTGGGCTGCCGATGGCCCAGGTTGCTTTAGCCTGGATGCTGTCCAAACCGGTCATCACCGCCCCGATTATCGGCGCAACCAAGCCTCACCACCTGGATGATGCCGTCGCAGCTATCTCCGTCCATCTCACCCCGGATGAGATCCACCATCTGGAAGAAGCCTATCAGCCACATCCAATTCTCGGTTTTTCGTAATTTGCCACACCGGCTGGCTCCTTTTATAGGTCGGGCGTCCTGGTCACTTTATGATGGTGCAAGCTGGGAAAAGGCATAATACCTATTAAGGCATGATTATGTGGTAAAGAATGAACAATGCACGCGAAGAAAGAGTTGTTGCTTAACACTAACAAGTATGATAGTTGAAAAACTACATTGTCAATTTCCATGCAGTGTTACCTGAATTACACCAATCTATGAAGCAAGGAGATGTGATTGTCAAGCCCTATCCATCGGGGGAGCTCAGATGTGATGTGAGCTCAATTTCGGGGGTGATTTTTCCCGTGATTCAGGTGCTGGCAGGGTTGCTGCCAGCACCAGCATAAGAAGGGATCGAACAAGCGGGTGTATGGTTAACACCTTTTTCGCACGTAAGCAATTTATTATTTGGGTATAGCCTGACCATCAATCAGCATCAATATGAAAGATCAAGCAGCCAACAACCGGTTGCGTTGAAAGATCCGGCTGCCCAACCAAATAGACAATCCAGTCAACAGCCAGATCAGCAACCCCATCAAAATCACCACGATGACATTGAAGTACATCACACCGGCTACTTGCAGGTAGAACAATGCTACCAAAGGCAGTATCACAATTCCACCGAGCTGGTTGGCGTCCTGGAATCCTTGTGCCCGCGACGATGCCAGCACCATTGCACCCACACCCAGCCCTGCTATTGCAGGTACCGCCCAAAGGATCAACACCAGCCACATGGCGTTTGGGAAGAAGATGCGGTGCAGCTGAGACCAGGCAGCCGCATTGGCCATCACGATGTACAGTACAAATCCGCCCCAAGCAACTGCGATGGCTGCCAGCCAGCCCGAGAGCAGCTTGGCAATAAACAGTTCCTGGTTGGTGGTCGGCGTGTAGAGCAGCGCTTCCAGTGTCTTACGCTCTTTTTCGCCAGCAAAACTATCCGCAGCGATCACTGAGGCAACCAGGAGTGGGAGCATCAGGAACATGGGCGCCAGCATGTACTTGAGGACAAAGACAATCATGACCTGGTTAAGATTCAGCCCGGTAAATTCCTGTTGTAAGCCACCTGGCATGCGTGTGAGCAGTTTCTCGATATCGTTAAGCCAATCTCCTGCCATATTCTCTACTAGAGGTAATAATCTGGTCAGCCAGGGGAACAAGACAAAGAATACCACGGTAAGTACGATGATTGGTACCATCACGCCTTTGTTCTGGCTGGCCACCTTCAGATCCTTTCGAACAATAGCAAAAATAGCGCGGTAGTTCATTACACACCTTCCCTTTCCTCATGTAAAGTAAAGTAAACCTGCTCCAGGTTGGCTTCCTGGGGAGCCATGCGGTAAACCCGGATATGGTTCTGCACAAGAGCAGCCAACACTTCTGGGATGGATTCATGCTTATTGATAGTGACCACTAAGGCACCGTTTGGTTTAGCTGGTTCACCCAGCACAATCTGGGGCAAGCCGCGCAACACCCCCAGAGCGAATGGGATTTGTTCGTCGGCCACTTCCACCTCAACATCCAGGCGGCGAACATACTGGCGGGTCAGCTCGGTGGGTGTACCCAATGCCACCAGCTGCCCGTGCTCCAGGATTGCCACCCGGTCGCATAACCTTTGAGCTTCCACCAGGTTATGGGTGCACATGAAGACCGTGCAACCTTCCCGGCGAGCCATGCGTTCGATCAACTCGTTCACATGATGAGCGGAAACCGGGTCCAGCCCGGAGGTGGCTTCATCGAGGAAGAGCAGCTCAGGTTTGTGCAGCAGGGCACGCGCCAGAGCCAGACGCTGCTTCATCCCCTTGCTGTACCCACCTACTTTCTCATTAGCACGGTCAGCTAAATCGAACTCGATCAGCAGCTCCTGGATGCGCGGCTTTACAGCCATCCTTGGCACTCCATACAGGTCAGCATAAATGCTGAGGCTCTCCCAGGCCGTCAGGCGCTCATCCAGGGAAGGGGTCTCGGTCAGCACGCCTGTGCGGGCGCGGAGTGCGGGGCCATTCACCTGCGGGTCAAGGTCGAGCACGCGCATGCTGCCCGAGGTCGGGTCAATTACTCCGTTGAGCAGGCGCACGGTGGTGGTCTTCCCGGCCCCATTGTGGCCCAAGAAGCCGAAGATCTCGCCCGCATGCACTTCAAGAGAAAGGCTGTCTACAGCAACGGTCTCCTTGAAATGGCGGGTGAGTTGGTTGATGGTGATAACTGAAGTATTCATTTCTTCCTCCTTGAACTCCTCGCCCTCGTTCGCTTCGAAGGCGAGGAAGATGAATAGATATACGTCTTGTCAGGCCTACAACTCGATCTTCTGGAAGCGCCACAGCGCTACCAGGGTGAACAAGATGCTCAAGACTGCGGTGGAAATCAATTCCGAAACATATAGTGCCGGTAAGGGTATTCCCTGCACTACACCCAGGGCAACTCCTTCCATACCCAACGGCAAGACATACAGAATCTGGGGGATGAAATTTCTCAATATCATTCCGCCCCACAAGACTCCGAAGGCGATTCCCAGCACAGGCCCGCGGTTCTCGAACAGCACGCCCAGCATGATCACCAGGCTTATATAGAAGAAAAGCGCCAGCCAGACCACCCCCGCCCCAGCCACGAAAGGCGTAAGGGTTGGCACCTTGTGGGTCGCCAGGAAAATTTCGCCCAGGATGATCAACCCGGGAATAGCGACTATGAACACCAGCACCCCGATGGCATTCGACAGCAGCTTGGTCAGGATGAAACCCTGGCGCGCCGCCGGCTTGGAGAGGATCCAGGCCGCCGTTCCCGACTGCTTTTCCTGGATGATCTCATCCTGGGCCAGGATGATGGCGCCTATTGTGCCGGTCATCACCAAAAAGCTGAAGAACTGAATCATGGCCCCAACTTCGGGTGGGGTTCCTACAAACACCTGCTCTTGAGTCGGTAACCCAGGTATGAGGGTACTCAGCACCGGTAGGACGAACAAAAAGAAGGCGATCAGGCCACCGAGGATGACCGACCAGATCAAAAGCTGCCATAGCCAGCGGCGGGTGCGAAACCATTCGCCCGTCTCTTTGGCAAGCATATTACCGAAGCCGGCCAGCCAACCGCTGCCGCGTGCGGGCAGCAGTCCCTGGCGGGCGGCCAGGCGGAGATCGCGGGATACATGAGGATGTGTTTGAACGGTCATTTCGAATTCTCCTTTCCAACAAGTGCCAGGAATACTTCTTCCAGGTTATAGGTCTTGCGCCCGAAGGTCTTCACCTTCAGGCTGCGGTCTTCGAGGATCAGCCGCTGGAGCTGGTCTTCGGCCGCCGCTTCATCGGTTACACTGACCTGCCAACAGGTTAGGCCGTCAACCGCCGTCACACTCAGGTTTTGTACCCAAGACTGACTGACCACGCGCTCCCTGGCGCCAGCCAGTGCCGCTTCCGTCTCGCTCATCAGGGTGATGTCATACATGGTAGAGCCCTTATCACCCGCCAACAGCTCGTTAATGGGAGCTTCAGCGACCAGCGTACCCTGGTTTAGGATGGCTACCGAATCACTCACTCGCTGCACGTCTTCGAGGATGTGCGTGGAGTAAAAGATAGTGGTGTACTTGCGCAGCTTCTCCATGACCTCCAGCACATCGTGGCGGCCCATCGGGTCGAGCGAAGCCGCTGGCTCGTCAAGGATTAGCAAGTCTGGATAGTTCACCTGGGCCTGGGCAATGCCCAGGCGTTGCCGCTCACCGCCTGAGAAGCCGTGCACCGGCCGGTCAGCCTTGTTTTCCAGACCGACCAGCTCGATAACTTCCTGCACGCGTGCTTCGAGCAGGTCTTTCGGCCCGCGGTAGAAGAAGCGCGCTGTGTAGTCAATGATCTGGCGAGCGGTCATGTGCTCGTAGTAGCGCGGATCCTGGGCTAGGTAGCCGACACGCTTGCGGATCTTCACGCTATCGCGCCTCACATCATGCCCGAAGACGGTCGCCTGGCCCGCACTGGGCTGGATCAGGCCGAGCAGAATCTTGATCGTAGTGCTTTTACCCGCCCCGTTGGGCCCCAGGAAGCCAAAGATCGAGTTCTGCTTTACCGTCAGGTTGAGGCCTTTCAGGGCTTGCGCCTCTTTATAGGTCTTGGTCAGATTTTTTGTTTCAATTACCAGAGAATTGGAAGTGTCCATATTTCCTCCTTTCAGGTTTGTTTGTTTCCAATTATTGAAACATTCTCGACGTAAGGACGCTAAACGCCTCGAATGCAATCCAATCCGATTGATCTTTGACCTCATCCAGAGCCAGATGGATAACGCCTATCTTTTGAGCAGATTCAAACTCGACGAGCAGCAGCTGATTTTTTGCAGACCAGTAGTTGTACTGGTCTTCGGTTAACTGGAGCTTGGGCTGCATCTCTTTCAAGGTATGCGAAAGATCTTCGTTCAATTTCTTGGTAAAGAACAGCACACGGACGACGGTGGCCTTTACTCGCAGATCACATTCATCAATATTTCTCAAGAAATACAGGCTGTCACCAGGTCTTACTGGATTAGTAGGTGATTGTGAAGGAACGAATTCTTTCAAGAGCATGCTTTTTACTCCACTAAGGATTTTCTCAAGCTCGCCTGCCTGTTCATCCAGAAAAACAAGATAATTCATCAAAATTTTTCCTCATTCCGTTGTATTGCAATCTGCATCCAATATAGACGAAAAACTCCCCGGGGGCATCCAGCCTCCGAGGAGTTGTAAGTTCTGCTTTCGATTGATTTTTTTCTTATACCAAAGCAGTCTTGCTCTTATACTAAAGTAGGATATTTACAGGGATACGAGCTTGTTTTTTATTGCAAAAGCGGTCGCCTCTGACCGGCTGGACACCTGCAGCTTGGAGAGAATATTACTGATGTGAGCCTTCACCGTCGTGATACTGATGACCAGTGTCTCAGCGATCTGCTGGTTGCTTCGACCCTGGGAAACCAGGTTCAATACTTCCAGCTCGCGTTCCGTTAGGTCAACCAAGGGCTGTTTTATTGGGCGAGTTGCATGGACAAGTGCATTGGTAGCTTCAGGGGAAAGAGTTGATTTGCCTGAAACTGCGTCTCTAATTGCTTTTGCCAGCTCATCCGAAGTGACATTCTTGATCAAGTAACTGATCGCTCCGGCTGCCAGCACGTCCTGAACGAGCTGCTCATCCTCGAAGCTGGTCATGGCGATGATTTTTATCTCTGGATAGTCGGCCAAAATTGCCCGCGTTGCAGTGATCCCATCCATCTCGGGCATCATCAGGTCCATCAGGATCACATCTGGTTTTTTTTCACAGCAAAGATTGAGAGCTTCCAAGCCATTCTTTGCCTCACCCACCAGCTCCAGATCATCATAAGATTTCAGAAATGTAGCCAGGCCGCTGCGCACCACATTATGATCATCGACTAACATCACCTGGATAGTCTGAGGAGCATTCTCCGTATTCATCGCTTTAGTCCTTCTGTGCCGATCTCCAATCCAGCTCGATGGTTGTACCTTGGCCTGACTGGCTTTCAATCTTCAAACCGGCTCCAATTGAATTAGCCCGCTCGCGCATGATCGCAATCCCCAAGTGTTCAGGGGAGATCGAGCCAGGCTCAAAACCAAGCCCATCATCTTTGATTAACAAGTTCATCTGACCGGGTTGGCATTCCAGGTGCAGATCAACCTGCCGGGCACCCGCATGTTTGGCGATATTATTCAGCGCCTCCTGGGCTACCCGGTAAAAAACAATCTTCACTTCATGGGTCAGTTCACAATCCCCTTTGATATCCACGGAAACCGGGACTCTGACCCGGCCAATAAATGCATCCGCCAGCTGGGTGAGCAGGGATTTGATATCTGCTCGCTCCAAGGATTCGGGCCGCATCTCCAGCAGCAGTGTCCTCATCTCTGCCAGTGCACCGCGCGTCAGCTGGCGCAGCTCCTCCAGGTTCTGCATCCCTTCTTCTGGATTACGTTTCCAGATGCGGGGGATGACATCGGCGATGAGATTAGCGGAAAATAGGGTCTGGGTGACTGCATCGTGTAGCTCACGCGCCAGGCGGCCTCTCTCTGCCGTAATCGCCGTTTGTTCTGCTTGTTCGTACAGGTAGGCGTTTTCAACTGCCACACCGATCTGCTGCCCGATTGTTTTCAAGAGTGTGATCTGCTCCGGCGGATAGGTCCGACTCTGATTCGTGCTGAGATTGAGCGATCCGACCAACTGACCTTTAGCCATCAGCGGAATCGCAATAACCTGCTCAACCCCTAAAGCCACCAATTTCTCCTTCACAGCGCTTTCCGTAGGCAACTCCGCGAGTGTCCAGATCACCGGTTCACCGCGTTGGCCTGCCACGCCAGCGGCACTCTGCTTCAAGGGTAACCTATCACCCAGATTAGCAAAGGTGGGTGGCAACCCACGAAATGCCACCAGCTGAAGATGGGGCTCCTCCTTGTATGTTCCGCTGTTCGCTGCACCGCCTTCACCGCCCGCGATTCGATAAGCGATGCCATATTCCATCCCAGTCAGTTCCATAATTCGCTCCAGAGCGTCCGCCATGATCTCGTCGAGATTGAGCGAGCTGCTCACATGTGCAGCGATGGCGTTGAGTGTAGCCAATTCATGGGTGCGCTCAGCAACTTTTTTCTCTAGCAAAGAATACAATTCATCCAACTCTGCTGACATCAAGTTGAATTGTTCCGCCAGGGTTTCGATCTCATCACCCGTCTTAACCTCAATTCGCTGGTCAAACTGGCCCGCGGTCACCTGTTCGGAGGCATGGATTAATTTTTGGATTGGATCCGTGATGTGCCTGACCCCGTAGGCGGTCACCAGCACCGGTATGATCACGCCTAGCGCCAACAAGACGTACAAGAGCTGCCGGTAGGGTAGGGTTGGCCGCATGATCTCGGCCCAGCTTTCCTCTTTAACAACATTCCAAGGCACAAAAGAACCTGAAACGTACAATGGTACATAACTGACCAATACATCCTCTTCTCCTTTTCGGAACCGTCCACTCATACTCTCACTTTGAAGAAGCAGCTGAAGGTAGGCTTCTCCAGATATATCTCTGCCCATTTCGGATGGATCCGTGGAAAAAATGACGCGTTGGTTCCCATCTACCATGTATACATTCGAGCCCAGATCCAGTTTGCTATATGCATTGCTGTATGATTCGTAATAGGCATTCTTCGTAGCCGGATAGATGGTAAAACAGTAATAATCCGCGCCTACAAATTCACCCTGCGTACCATTCATCGATACGGACACACACAGGATTTCCTTCCCACTGCTCTCGATGTACCTGAGATCGCTATATGCGGCTTTGCCTGGATGATCGACCATAAAACGAAAGTTGGGGGTATCGGACCAATCCTGGCCTAGAAGTTCGGGTTGATCGGGGTGTGTTTTCACTACCTTACCCTGTGAATCCACAAAATAGATACCACCATCAAAAATATCTATGCCCTGCGCATGGTCAAGGATATTCTGAGCGCGGACTTCGAGGGGCGCATCTCTTTGAGTATCGACTTGCAGGATAATCTTGACGATGAGGGGATTGGTTATGTCGAAGAATGCATTAAAGAGCGGTTGGGTTTTCGATTGGACAATTGCCCAATCCTGCTTAATAGCCAGGTCTCCGATCACCTTTTGGTAGGAATAAAAAGTGAACCAGGCCACCGCCGAAAGGATGATCACCGTGGGCACGAATGACCAGGCGATAATTTTGGTCCGCAGACTGTTCCACCATTTTTTTCCCATATTTATTCTAATATTATAGAAATAAGGCCAGCAAAGGAGGATCTAATTTTTGCTGTTTATGATGGTTGCAATTGGGAATTCTTATTCTTTGTTAATCATAGCACGATTTTTGTTTAGGCAACAGAATATTTCGCGGTCCACCAAACACCCTTGGAATATCCTGTATTCTATTCACGCCTGAGTGGACACGGTTGGATGATGAGCGACTCTGCAATGCCTGATTGGGTTGACCAGGCTTGATTCTTATCGACTAATGTCGACAATGTGATAATTGATTCTGGCAAGTAAATTGGACTGATGTATTTTCAAGCCACTTCAAACAATTGCTTTTGGATGTGCAATTAATTGGATCCAGGCGAAGTCCACTTTATATGAGTTGTTAAATAAAGTAGCCCCAACCACTGAGATAGTGAGCGTGGAGCGGCCGAATATTACACCCAACGTGGGTGCCCGAAACCAAAATAGTTAACATACCAGTGAGCTTGGAGCAGCTCGAACGCTTAATCTACAGATTAAAAGGACGTTACCTAAATATGGCTTCCCCCATCCAATGTCCTGCTATTTTTACCCCAGTCTATTGGACATGGACTATGCAAGTACATTGGATGTGTTATTAAGTTCAGTCAACACTTTGGCGTCGAATGGGTTTTCTTCACATAAGAAGACGAATTCATGGATGCATTGGATAGTTGTTGTCCTACTAACAAGAAAGTCATTTAAATATAGGGGAAACGAACTCTGTTTATCTGCGAATTGCTGCTTAAAAAACACTATACTGCACCACTCCATGAAGCAAGGAAATGTGATTAGCAGTCTTGTCTTGAGAGAGCAACAGTAGTAAATTCTCCCAGACATTTATGAATGTTGAGTGGATAGGTTACATAAAATCCATCTAGTCCCCATATTTGGGGATTGGACTGTCAACTACCTATATTTTCCTTGCCGTGCTACTGCCGTTGCATAAAGTTGTACGGAAACCTGCTCTATTCGTTCTTCGGCTTTGGTCAAACCTTTGTGCAGAGGTTACTCCTCCGTTAATTATGTCCATTCTTTGTCAGTTGGTCATATATTGATTTTTTATTTGTTTTCTGTTCTGATATACTTTCTCATGTTGATTGCAGCTTGCCGGATACAAACAATAAGCCATTATTGAAATTCCTATCATCAGAGGTATTCTTATGAAAATTTTCGTTCCAGGGCGCATCTGCATGTTTGGCGAGCATTCCGATTGGGCTGGGGGTTACCGTCGAATCAATGCTGATATTGAGAAAGGCTACACATTGATTTGTGGAACCGATCAAGGTATTTACGCCGAGGTCGGCCCCCACCCAACTTCCCTGGTGCTCACCTCAACCACTCAGGATGGGGTCACTCACGGTCCAATTGAGATTCCCATGCAGCCCAAAGATTTGTTTGAAGTTGCCGAAAGGGGCGGCTTCTGGAGTTACATTGCCGGGGTTGCTTACCAGGTTTTGGTCCATTATCATGTGCGTGGCTTGGTGATCGACAATTACAAGACGGATCTACCGGTCAAAAAAGGTTTATCCTCTAGTGCCGCGATTTGCGTGCTGGCTGCCCGCGCCTTCAATCGTATTTACGATCTCAAGTTTACCGTGCGTGGCGAGATGGAGCTGGCTTACATGGGAGAGATCACTACCCCCTCCCGCTGCGGTCGCATGGACCAGGGCTGCGCCTTCGGGAACCGCCCTGTTTTGATGACATTCGATGGTGACCTCCTGGATACGAACGAATTACAGGTAAATTCTGAGCTACATTTTGTGATTGTCGACCTTCAAGCCCATAAGGATACGATGGAGATCCTTAACCGCCTAAATCGTAGTTACCCAATTGCAGAAAATGAGACTGAGCACGGTGTGCAAGAACTGCTTGGACCGATCAATAAGCGCCTCGTTCACCAGGCAGTGGAAGCTCTGCGTGATTCAAATTCCCAAAGATTAGGCGTATTAATGACCGAAGCCCAGGCATTTTTCGATCAATATGCTTCACCTGCCTGCCCCGAAGAGCTGACTGCCCCAGTGCTGCATCGCCTGTTAAACTACGAACCTTTGAAGATGCACATCTGGGGTGGCAAAGGTGTCGGCTCTCAAGGCGATGGGACTGCCCAGTTTGTTGCCCGTTCCCCTGCCGACCAGCAAGCCGTGATCGAGATTATTGAGCGCGATTTAGGCATGTCCTGTTTAAAGCTCACTCTGCACCCCGTCCAAAAAGTGGTCAAGGCAGTCATCCCGGCAGCCGGCTTTGGCACCCGTCTCTTTCCCGCTTCCAAAGCAACTAAGAAAGAATTATTCCCCGTTATCGATCAGGATGGTATCGCCAAGCCGGCCATCCTCTATATTGTCGAGGAAGCTCTCCAGGCCGGGATCGATGAAGTGATCATCATCGTCCAGCAGGAAGATTTGGATGATTTCAATTCCTTCTTCAACACTCAAGTTTCGATCGAAAACTATAACAAGCTGCCTAGGCATTTCCAGGAGTATGCCAACCACATCATAGATATTGGCAAGAGCGTCTCGTTTGTGATCCAGCAAAACCAAGAAGGTTTTGGGCATGCCATATATTGCGCTCGTGATGCCATCGGAGATGATCCTTTCCTGTTGATGCTTGGCGATCACTTATATCGCTCCAGTGGTGAAATCTCCTGTGCGCAGCAGTTAATGGATGCATACAACCAGTATGGAACAAATGTCCTCGGGCTGCGGCGTACACCCGAAGAGCAAATCTCTAATTTTGGTACTGTTGCAGGAGTATGGGTTGAAGAAGACCACTTATTGAACGTGACCGAGTTTGCTGAAAAGCCCACCATGGATTATGCCCGTAACTTCCTGCGTGTCCCTGGTTTGCAGGCAGATGAATATCTAACCGTATTCGGGTTGTACATCATAAAGCCACTCTTATTTGAATTTTTGGAGGAACACATCCAGAACAACGTGCGAGAGCGTGGTGAATTCCAGCTGACGTCGGCATTAGATCGCTTACGAAGGGAAGAAGGGTTCTACGGATTGATCATGGATGGAAAGCGGTTCGATATCGGCCTGCCAGATAATTATCTGACCACATTACAATCATTCCGCTTTAAGGATTGAATTAGGGTGAAACTTTGCGATACTCGGTCAAAGATCAAGGCGCAAATGAATACATAGTTTACATAAGAGAAGATCTGGGATAAATCTTTAACCCGAAGGTCAATCATAATGCCTTGCCATGCGTTGAGGAGCATAAGGAAATCCAGGAACAACGAAGATACCACCTGAATTAGAAGCTCAGATCTTGCGATTGGTGAATGAGAATCAACGCTGGGGCTATGAAAAAATACAAGGCGAACTACTCAAAATCGATTACAGGCTTAGTGTTTCATCAGTTCGAAATACCCTCAAACTACATGCTGTCACGCCTGTATCGCAGCGGTCGACAGGTTCGTGGCGCACCTTTCTTGGTCAATACAAGGATCAGATTCTAGCAAGTGATTTCCTCATGTTTGAGACGATCTAGCTTAAGTCCATCTATTTGCTGTTCTTCATCGAACTGGGAACTCGCAAAATTTATAGTTCTGGATGCACGACAAACTCGGACACGCCAGGTTCGCTCATCGGTGTGGATGATACGATCAGGATCAAGGCTGGTGAGTAATGTGCGTATCTCACATCGCGTCTTGTCGAGCAGACTTAATTGTAGATGGCGTGTTTCCCCTGTACTGGGTTTCATAGAATTCTCCAAATTATTTTTTTAAACATTGGCTTTTACAAATAGGGGTCGATAGCCAAGTTTGCCCCCATATTTATGAAGTGAGCATGCAGCGGCTCGAAGAATCTCTCCCCTGCGGAGACACTCAACCAAAACAAAAAGAAGCCTTGAGACCAAAGCTTCTATATGAGCGTGGAGCGGCTCGAATATTACACCCCCTGTGGGTGCCCGCAACCAAAACAATTAACTAAACAGTGAGCGTGGAGCGGCTCGAAGAATCTCTCCCCTGTGGAGACACTCAACCAAAACAAAAAGAAGCCTTGAGACCAAAGCTTCTATATGAGCGTGGAGCGGCTCGAATATTACACCCCCTGTGGGTGCCCGCAACCAAAACAATTAACTAAACAGTGAGCGTGGAGCGGCTCGAATATTACACCCCCCGTGGGTGCAGCAACCAAATTGCAGTTAAATAAAAAGTGAGCGTGGAGCGGCTCGAAGAATCTCTCCCCTGCGGAGACACTAAACCAAAACAAAAAGAAGCCTTGAGACCAAAGCTTCTATATGAGCGTGGAGCGGCTCGAACGCTCAACCAATAGCTTAAAAGGCTACTGCTCTGCCATTGAGCTACACGCCCGTTTTAGCGAAAATTATTCTATCACGCGTATGCCAGGTATACAAGCCTTGACTTTTTCCATCCCCCTTGTTACCATCGGGTCAGATCCCCAAAACAGATGAGGAGTTTCACATGTCGGATATCCCCAAGCTAACCGAAGCAGAATTCGATTACTGAGGTGCTTAAATCCACATTACCAGTCATTGTCGACTTCACAGCAACCTGGTGCGGTCCATGCAAGATGCTTGATCCGATCGTCACTCAACTCTCCCAGGAATGGGATGGAAAGGTAAAGTTCTACAAGCTTGACGTGGATGAAAATAGCAATATTGCCATGCAGTATGGTGTCATGGGAGTGCCAACCTTGATCTTGTTTGTCAATGGTAATCCAGTGCAAAGGCTGAGCGGGTACCAACCCAAAGATCGCATCGTATCAAAATTTGGTTCTTACATCTAATCCTACTTATCCCATCTATAACAATTAAGGCAGACTTTTGGTCTGCCTTAGTTTTTTATATCCAAATATTCTACAGAAAGTCTTTACTCGCAGCCCAAACCAGCCGCCTTGCGTAAGATCGCTACTTTATCCGTGTTCTCCCAGGGTAAATCCAGGTCATCGCGCCCGAAGTGTCCATAAGCGGCTGTCTTCCGAAAGATGGGGCGTCGCAAGTTCAGGTCATTGATGATTGCACCCGGACGCAGGTCAAAGTTCTCGACCACCAGACGGGCAATCTCCTCATCAGGGATCTTACCCGTGCCAAAGGTCTCCACGTTGACGCTCAAGGGGTGTGACATGCCGATGGCATACGCCACCTGGATCTCAACCCGCTCCGCCAACCCGGCAGCCACAATGTTCTTGGCCGCATAACGGGCAGCATATGCTGCAGAACGGTCAACTTTGGTGGGGTCCTTGCCACTGAAGCACCCCCCACCATGTCGACCCATGCCTCCGTAGGTATCGACGATGATCTTGCGCCCGGTTAAGCCTGAATCACCCAACGGACCGCCGATGACAAAGCGCCCGGTGGGGTTTACGTAGATCTTGAGCTTTTCATCCACCAGCTCCTTGGGCAGGGTGGGCATTATGATGTGCTCGATCACCGACTCGCTGATTTCTGCATGCGAAACATGGGGAGCGTGTTGGGTGCTGACCAGGACGGTATGCACCCGTTTGGGCTTGCCGTAGCTGTACTCCACGGTCACCTGGGTTTTACCATCCGGACGCAACCAGGGTAGCGTCCCATTCTTGCGAACTTCCGCCAGACGGCGTGCCAGTTTATGAGCCAGGTAAATGGGTAGTGGCATAAACTGAGGAGTCTCATTGCAGGCAAAACCGAACATCATGCCCTGGTCACCAGCACCCACTGCGTCCACCTCAGATTCGCTCATTCCACCTGCCTTGGCTTCCAATGATTTGTTCACTCCCATGGCGATATCCCGCGATTGCTTGGAGATTGCCACCTGCACAGCACAGGTGTTACCATCAAAACCCTTCTCACTCGAATCATAACCAATTTCGGTGATGATCTTGCGCACCAGCTCTTCGAAATTAATATTCGCCCGGGTGGTGATTTCTCCCAGCAGCATAACAAAACCGGTCTTGGTTGCTACTTCGCACGCCACACGCGAATATGGGTCCTGTTCCAGGCAGGCATCCAGGACGCCATCACTGATTTGATCACATATCTTGTCAGGATGCCCCTCCGTCACCGATTCAGAAGTGAATAGCAGGCTGGGGGAATTCATAAAAGTATTGCTCATCGATGCCTCCAAAAAAATTTGCCCCTTCTGGTCAGGAAAGGGCAAGCAACGAGCGTTCACTTGAACTGCCCTCTCATCTTCCAGAAAATACATCTGCCGGAGTTGGCACCTTGAAAGCGGTTAGCATGGATCGATTTGCTAATCTCGCTGCAGGTTGCCGAGGTTTCAAAGGGCCGGTCCCTCCACCTCTCTGGATAAGAGCGCCTTTAGGGGCGGTTAAATTGTCGGGCGGATAATACCATGCTTAGAACCAATTGTCAAATTGACCTTGTGTTCCAGGCTATCCAAATAACCTGGTAACCTGATTAGCTCCACAGCCAAAAGACCATGTAATAGCCGATGACTACTGCCCACAGCCAGGAGTCAACCCGGTCAAATGCTCCACCATGACCAGGCAGTAATTTTCCGGAATCCTTAACCCCCACCTGGCGTTTGATCATGCTCTCACCCAGGTCTCCCAGGGTCGGGAAGACGCTCATCACCAGGCCTACCAATGCGCCTCTGAGCGGTGTTATGGCAGTGCCCGGGCCGGTCCAGGTTTGCAGCAGGGCAGTAAATCCGGCAGTGAGAAGAACACCGACGATAATTCCACCCAGGTAACCCTCCCAGGTCTTCTTGGGACTTAGCCGAGGGCTGAGATGGTGACGGCCAAACTTTTTCCCAATGAAGTATGCGGCTGAATCTGCAAACCACACAGCCGGGAGAACGACCAATATCCACCATTTGCCATCCGGCAGGGAGCGTAGTGAAATAAAGTATGCGCCGATCCAGCCAATATAAAAAATGCCCCCCAGGGTCACACCAAAATCTGTCCCTGCCTGGTCGCGACCACGCTCGTAGGTCACCAGGTGGTAAGTCATGCTTAACAGGACAAGAAGGCTGATCATCCACGGTGCACCTTCAAAGCCATTTATATTTCTACCGATCAGGAGTAATAAAGTTCCTCCAATAACCAAAACCGTTGCCGGCTGCAGCCCACCGGCACGAAATAACGTCACATACTCCCAGGCTGCCACACCCAGAAAAAGGCCAACCAGAGCAGTTAAATACCATCCACCTGCAATTATGGCTGCCAACCCAATGGGCAGAAGAACAATTGCAACTAATACCCGCTTAAGGAGCATGGTGTTTCTTGCGTTTGATCTGTTTTGCTGTCAGCCCATAGCGCCGTTCACGCTGGCTGTATTCTTCGATTGCCTTCAGCAATTCCTGACGATCGAAATCCGGCCAGTATGTGGCGGGAAAATACCATTCTGAATAAGCCCCTTGCCAGATGAGGAAATTACTGCTGCGTAGCTCTCCAGAAGTCCTGATAATCATGTCGGGGTCCGGCACTCCCGATGTGAACAAGTATTGGCTCACCAGGCTATCCGACACATCTTCAGCTTTCACACCATCCCGAATCATCGCCTGGATGGCACATACAATTTCATCTCTCCCGCCATAATTAAATGCGACATTGAGAATCAGGCGCTCATTATTCCGTGTGAGATCCATTGCCTCCAACACTTTCTTTCGAAAGGATGGTCGCAAGCGGTCCAACCTTCCTAAATGGCGAAGCCTTACACCCTGGTCGTTCAGCTCCTGGAGCTCATTATCAATCACATTTTCGAAGATCCTCATCAATCCCCGAACTTCCTCCGTAGGCCGTCCCCAATTCTCGGTTGAAAAAGCATAGATTGTCAGGTATTTGATGCCAAATTCAATACATGCTTCAATGATACGGCGTAAATTTTCCGTACCAGCCCGGTGACCTGCCATACGTGGTAACCCACGCGCCACTGCCCAGCGCCCATTCCCATCCATGATGATCCCAATATGGGTGGGAATTTTATCCGGTAGAGCATCCTTCGTATCCGAGGTCATACTTCCATGATTTCCTTTTCTTTTCGCACTCCAACTTCATTTACCAATTCAATATATTTATTCGTCAGCTCCTGCAGGTTCTCCTCACCCTCTTCAAGCTCATCCTCAGAGATTAGCTTCTCGTGTTCAAATTCCCGCAGGTCTTTAATCCAATCCCTTCTCACATTACGCACTGCCACACGGGCTTCTTCGAGGCGGTTGTGAACAAGCTTGACCAGGTCATGCCTGCGTTCTTCGGTGAGAGGTGGAAGGTTCAAACGGATGACTTTCCCATCATTATTAGGTGTCAGGCCCAGGTCAGAGGCCTGGATCGCCCGTTCAATATTACGAAGGGAGGCGGCATCAAAAGGACGGATCAGGAGCATGCGCGATTCTGGGACACTAATAGTCGCCAGCTGCATCAGCGGGGTTGGTAGACCGTAGTATTCAACGGATAATTTTTCAACCAATGCCGGTGAAGCGCGTCCAGTCCGGATTCCAGCAAGATCTTCTTCCAGCGCCTCGACTGCCCCCTTCATGCGTTCTTCAGCTTCAGTATGTGCTTCCTTAAGCATAGAGGTCTCCGTGTGTGTTTATCTGAACAAATATAGGTTCAACGCTCTCGCATGTTATCGGATCTATAATCTACCTATAGGATACCCGAAAATAGGCGGGGAGAAAAGGGTAAATCTAAGGAGATATCCCAAAGATAAGGATATCACCATAATCTGTTAGGATACGCAGGTCATCAGACAGGGTGTCAAACAAGTTTATCTCATCCAGATCCTGGCTGTTGCGTAAGCCAAACAACACCAGGATTGCCTCACCATCCCTGACACGCTGCTGCATTTGCACCAGGTCATCATTGAAATTTGATCTGGCCTGACCTGTGACTGGATCCATGGGGGTGGGGGTTACGTACGCTGGCTTTCCTGTCAGGAGAAATATTGCGCCTGGTTTATTGGAGTATATGACTATAGGCGCCATTCTTCGGATGGTTTGAATTGCAGGTGAGTCGCTAATTCCCCGGTGTGCAAACCCCTGCCCTTCGCGCCCAAGCTGGTTAACTGCTGCATAACCATCCTTGGCACTGAATACCATTAAGACCAGGCAAAACACTACCAACGCCCAACGAAAAACCGCTAAACGCCCGTTAAGCTTGTTCCAAAGCCATGCCATGGCACTGGAAAACAGGATCATCTCAGGGATGTAAATAACTGAAAGAATGCGGTCATTGAGCGGGGTACTAGCATCAAAAATTGAGAGTGAAATTAGCAGGAACCCCAGGTAAACAAAGATGTGCATTACCTCGGTAAAAGCAAGCGCCAGATCCCCTCCGGGTACCTGCTCCTTTTTGGCAGACCTGGTCCGCTGCCATAATGTCCATCCCATCCAGGCAAGCATAATTGGCAGCAATAATAGCGAAATCAGGCTCAACGATCTTCCCCATATGGACCCGGCTGCCAACAGGTCATCGGGAGCGATCCAGGTCAGCAGGTTCTTCAAGGCTTCAAAAAATGTATCCAATGATACGGGATGCCACAGCATTTGCCGGTTTCCTAATGAGCCAGACCCGCCAGTAAATTGACTATAAAACATCCAGGTTACTATGGGCAGCAAAGCACCTGCCAATATGATGCCAGCGCGCTTTAGCAATTGCATGGGTCGCATGAAGACTATGACCAATAAAGCTGTGATGAACAAGCCCGCACCTGCATCAGCGCGTCAGGTATGCCAGACTCAACAACAAACCAGTCAGTGCTGACCAGCCCCAATGAGGTCGGTCAAAGCTTTGGCTCAAACAGAGAAAGGCTGCCAGCATCAGGGTTATAAATAGAGGTTCACTAAGCGCAAATGAGTACACGCCGAGGTGCAGGTCAGAAACAGCTAATAGAAGCGCACCCAAGATGGCAAAACCCATGGAACGACTTATCTTGTATACACTCAACCCCACCAGTAGAATATCCGCTCCGAACAGGATGGTTATCAGCGCCCTTGCGCCTTGCAGCAAATCCATACCAGCAAGACCTATTCCAGCTAAAACCATAGAAAACATCGGTGGAAAATGGGTTATGGGCTTTACTTCACCCCCTCCTGAAATCCTCGCGTACCCTTTTCCTGCCAGCAGGCTGGTTGCCCCCTCAATATATGTGGCTGAATCGTTGACCAATCCCATCCCGTACGGAGTGCTCCGCCATAATGCCAGCATTCCAATCAAAGACATGGCTACCAGGGAGAGAAGGAATACCCACCGTCTTTGTCCGGTCATGGGATTTCCTTAATCAGGCAATATTTTGCCCCATCCCGCCCAACGCTAAGGATTTCCGGAGCCTCTGGATGTAGGGAAAGATCCACATTTGCCCGGGTGGTTAACAAAAGCAAGCTGCCAGGAAAAGTGCGGTCATCCTCCGGATCATAGCGTTCAATGATGAGTCCCGGTGGGGCATATTCCTTGGCAATTGAAGGTTGCCGGTGAACAAACAAAGTTGCACCTTCATTGGCCTCCTCATCCAGCTGGGGCATGAGTTCTTTATAACATGTCAGCCAAAAGTCTGTCTCATAATGGCGGAAAGCTCCCCCCGTCTCTCCAACCAACAAGTTGTAATAGGTATACTCGTATGGATGCAGTCTCACTAACCCAATCACACCCGGTACAACCAACACGACCAGGGTCAGAGCACGATACCATGAATTATCTAAACGCTCCCAGACTGCCTGGATAGCCAGACCACCTAGGATGAAAACCGGGGGCAGGATGAACAGGAAATGACGGTAACCATCATACATGGGTGGTCGGATGATCAGTACATATGTAAATGGAACTAAAAACCACAGCACGATCGGTAAAAAACTGCGCCAATCAATCCGTCTTGATTTAATTCTGGACCAAAATGCCCACAGTCCTGTGATAAACAGTGGCCACACCGGCCAGGTGAGGGTGATCCCCAACATCACGGGCAGATATGTCATTGGGAGTTTATCCGATGAAGTGACTATTCCATTAAATAATACCGGTAGAACCTTGGGATTGTGTGACATATGTTGAAGCACGTCAATAAAGCGAGCTACCGGGGATGCCCAAAGGTACGGCCAGGCAATATATAACGCCAGGATTGCGAATATTAAATATACAGTCATCCCACCAAGTGAATGCCTTCCTGGTTTAAACATGAAGTATAAGAAAACCAGGACACCTGCCAACGGACCGATTACTCGTATGGATATCACCAACCCTAACAGGATGCCTGCCAGGAGGACCAGTGGCAACACTTTCCTTGAGCCAATTTTGCTCCACCACCATTCAGGTCTCACAGGAAGAGGTGACAAGGCTTCCAACAACCATTGATACTTCCGTTGGATGGATGGCATCCAGAGGGTGAGTGCTAATGCAGGGATAATCATTACAATTGCCAGGATTACCAGGGTGATTTTTAGGCGCGACAATAGTATCAATCCCTTGTTGATGTATGAAGTCACAGGGATTAATTGCGCATTGACCGCCAGGCTGGCGAATAATTTTCCGAGCAGGCTGTCGGGGGACGCCTGGTATGCATCATGGATCAGGTTGCTCACCATCCCCTGGATTTGGGCATAGAAAATATATCCCACCAGGGAGATGATTATTAATAAAACAGCCAATATCTGCAGGATGGTCCGCCACATCCGCCAGCGTTTGGTCGAAGTATCTCTGCTAAACATGATGGGTGCGTTTTTCACTTCCGTGGGATCCGAAAGTATATCCACCATCTTATAACCCCAGTAGATGGCTGCCAGGAAGAATACCGTGAATGGTATATCCTTAGGGTTGATCCAGCTGTGCCCCCAAAGGATGGGTTGCGTGCTAAATAATAGTGTGGCACCCAATGCAACCCAGGAGCTCATCCATCGGCAGCATAAAGCAAAGAAAATAAGCACCCCCACCTGGAAGGTCAGGAAATTAACCAGGTGCCATAAGTCAGCCCTGGGGACGGGAAGCATCCAATCGAAGAAATCAACAGCAGGTTTTCCAAGAAGCAGGTATATGGGACCATAGATCTTATGGTCCTCAGCCGATGGTCCATAAGCCTTTTCAATATCAAAATCCCCGCTCATCCGGGCTGAGATTGAGTATGCGTAAGGTACCGCCTCAGCATATTGATAAAATAAAGGCTCATCCCAGCTCAGCCCATAATCCTGGAATGTGAACAAACCAATTATCAAGTTGGCAATCAGAATGAGAATTATTGGGAAATAAGGATGGTTGACAGTCTTGTGGAGCCTTGTATCGAGGTTCTTCACAATTTCTGATTATACCCTGACACCACTTCTAACAATCTCAAATAATTCTGGCATGCCTAAGGGCATAAGAGATCGCCCTGTCGATATAGTTGGCGGCATTTACCAAGAAGCTAATCCTTATTTTGAGCTTACCAGGGTACCGACCGGTTCTCCATAGATGGCTTTGAGCAGCGAATCGGACTGCCACATATTAAGCACCAGGATGGGCAGGTTATTATCCATACATAGCGAGATGGCAGTGCTATCCATCACTTCCAGCCTTTTATTCATCGTCTCCATATACGTCAGATGCTCAAACAGTACCGCATTGGGATTCCTGATTGGGTCCGAGTCATATACCCCATCCACTTTAGTGGCTTTGATAAGCACATCCGCGCCAATTTCCATGGCGCGCAAGGCAGCTGCAGTATCGGTGGAGAAATATGGGTTGCCCGTGCCTCCACCAAAGATCACCACTCTTCCTTTTTCCAGGTGCCTGATAGCGCGGCGCCGGATATACGGTTCAGCAACCGCACGCATTTCCATCGCTGATTGGACACGAATGTACATTCCCATTCGTTCCATTGCATCCATCAGCGCAAGGGCGTTCATCACCGTGGCCAGCATACCCATATAATCAGCAGTGGCACGGTCCATCCCGCGCTGTATGCCAGTGCGCCCGCGCCATAGGTTGCCGGCACCAATTACAATCGCCACATCCACATTATGCTGCCGCACCTCTGAGATGATCTTTGCCACTGTCTCTGCTTGTTCTGGGTGAATTCCCAATCCATCGGCGCCACCCAGCGTCTCACCGCTTAGTTTAAGCAGGATACGTTTGTATTTTAGTGTTCGTTCCATCTTAACCTCCCGGATTGAGCTGATCGTTTGATTGGTCAAATCAATTGACTATAGTATATTTTAACAAAAAAGCCAACCCGAAGGTTGGCTGTTATTATTATGATTGCGCCTCTTCGCCCACTTCCCATCGGGCAAATCTTCGGACAACAATATTCTCACCGATGGCGGCAATATGTTGGCTGCGCAGATCTTCCACGGTCATGTTTTCATCCCGGACATAAGTTTGGCGGAGGAGACAGTTTTCATTGTAATACTTCTCCAACTTACCATTCACGATCCGTTCAACCACATTTTCTGGTTTCCCTTCTGCCAAGGCAAGGCTACGCGCCTTCTCACGTTCCTGCTCCAGTACCTCGGTCGGAATATCTTCTACCCGAACGTATTTTGGGGCACCGGCAGCCACTTGCAAAGCCACCTCATGGGCGAATTTGCGGAATGACTCGGAACGGGCGACAAAATCCGTTTCGCAATTCACTTCCACCATCACACCCACGCGCCCATTACCGTGAGAGTATAGTTCCACCATTCCTTCAAGTACTTCGCGGTCAGCGCGCTTGGCTGCTTTTGCCAGGCCTTTTTCACGCAGATACTCAATGGCCTTTTCAAAATCTCCATTATATGTTTCAAGCGCTTTACGACAATCCAGGACACCTGCCCCGGTTTCTTCACGCAATTGTTTGATTTGTTCGATACCGATTGCCATGACTATTCCTCTCGCCGTTTACTTTTCTGCCTCAATCTCATCCTCTTCAGCCTCAACCTCTTCGTCTTCAGTTTCCAATTCTTCTTCCACGTCTTCCTTCAGCTCATCAGCTTTATCTTCAGTTTCCAATTCTTCATCCACTTCTTCGAGCAGCTCATCAGCTTCGTCTTTAGCTTCCACTTCTACGATTAGCTCATCAGCTTTCTTCAGCTTCCACTTCTACGATTAGCTCATCAGCTTTATCTTTAGCTTCCAATTCTTCATCCACTTCTACGAGCAGCTCATCAGCTTCGTCTTTAGCTTCCACTTCTACGATTAGCTCATCAGCTTTATCTTTAGCTTCCAATTCTTCATCCACTTCTACGAGCAGCTCATCAGCTTCGTCTTTAGCTTCCAATTCTTCATTCACTTCTACGATTAGCTCATCAGCTTCGTCTTCATCAAGATCGAATTCCACTACTTCATCTTCCGCAATTACGTCAATCTCGATATCGACGATATCTCGGGGATGTGCAACCAATTTTGCCAGGGTAGCTTCACCAAGCAGTTCTTCATCGGAAAGCTCGGCTTCATCCATACCAGCACGCGCAACCGTGCGTACTTCTTCCTCGACAATTTCTTCCTTGCGTGCCCCAAGACCTTCCATGGCAGCATCGGCGATTTTACCAACCACCAGCTTGATAGCGCGAATGGCATCATCATTGGAGGGGATAACATAATCCACATTGGAAGGGTCGCAGTTCGTATCCACCATGGCAACCACAGGGATATTAAGTCAGATTTGCTTCATGGATGGCGGTGAACTCGCGCGAAACATCGACCACAAACAACATATCAGGCGGGCGTACCAGCTTACGGACACCGCTTAGAAGACCTTCCAGTCGTTCAATCTCGCGCATGTGGATCAGGCCTTCTTTTTTGGTGATGCGCCCAAAATCACCACTATCGCGCATGCGCTCCAGGCGTTCAAGCTCATTGATGCGCTGGCGGATGGTCCGCCAGTTCGTCAGGGTACCACCCAGCCAACGTGCTGTCACGTAGGGCATGCTGGCACGCATGGCCTCTTGCTGGATTGTTTCCTGCGCCTGGCGTTTCGTGCCTACAAATAACACCACACCACCTTCTGCAACAGAATCACGGACGACATTGTATGCAATATCCAATGCTTTTGATGTTTTTTGAAGATCAATAATGTGAATGCCATTGCGCTCGGTAAAAATATACGGCTTCATGGCTGGGTGCCACTTATGTGTGCGATGCCCAAAGTGAACACCTGATTCCAATAAAGACTTCATGGGAACTACTGCCATATTCTTTTTCTCCTTTTTGCGTTTTTCCTCCGCTCCCCTCACTCCAGCCGGGACCGCTCATGAGACGTCATCTCACTTTTTCTGCGGCACGCACCGGTTGGTCAGAGAGCGTGTGGGATAAGTATCTCCTGCCTCAGGCAGGTGTAATCGCTCCCGCCTAAGGCGGGAGCGGGTTGGAGTATACCATAGGTTGACGGGGTTCGTCCAGAAGAATTAACCAAGTGTTAGTGCAAAGTAGTAGAGTCCTATTTGTGCAAAGTTAAAATGTCCTATTTGAAAGGGACACAAATTTGTGTTCTCAGGGGGTTTCAGCTTTACTTTGGTCGATTATCTTCGACAACTGCAGCAACTAGAGATCTATATTCTTCAGCAAAGAATTCGATGAATTTTTCCGGGTCGGAGATCAGCCCTGCATCTACGTTCAAGCCTACCATGAGCTGACCGTTGTAACTGACAAAACTCAATCCTACGCCGATCCGCCCGGATTGCGGCACCCAGGCGATCAGGGATTGGATGGGGGCGTCTGCCATGATAAGCGTCCTGCGCGATCCAGGGACGTTTGTAGATACAATGGTCCCTTTTGTATCCAAAAACCTGGTGGCCAGGTGCTCAACCCAACCGGGCAGCATGCCAAGGATATTGAGAATTAAATAGGTGGCAGCGTATTCGGCAGATTGTTTCAGTGTATCCATGCCATATTTGACCCCTTCAAGTCGGCTCAAGGGGGTGTTGACGATCCAAAGGCAGATCAAGGAATACAAGTCCAAAGTTATTGCCTAGCTCATCATCAATTCTAAGCCCGCGCAGGTTCACCATGATGAAGGCGCGTATGTTACGTTTTCGAATATCATGATGCAGTTCCATGTATCGCCGGATCGCCCCCGTAGAAAGGGCCATCACCACGTCATTGATCGTGGCTTGCTTGTATAGGGCGATTTTCCTTAACTCAACTACATTGAATGGCTCAGACCAAACCGCCCTTTTTACCCGTCCCAGTGGTCCTTTCAAGATCGTAGGTGGATCGGGGGGTCGGAATAAAATCCGAAATATGGCTGCACCCATATCGATGGCATTTGGTTTCCTGCTCAATGTCCCTCCACCAGTTACGGGGATAGCCTGCTGCTTTACTCGTGGCGGGTTTTCTACCTGTGGTTGAACTGAAGGTACATCGGTTGTGGGATGGGTCAAGGTTGATAAAACACGCAACAAAGCTATGCCATCGGCAATGCAATGATGCAAGCGAACGATGATAATGCTTCCATCGGGATGATTGTCAACCAATGAGAGCTTCCACAATGGATAGGCAAAATCCAGAGCCGTGTTCATCTTTTCGTTAACCAACCGTTCCACTGCTTTTTCATCAAGGGGAAGCGGGAGAGGGAGGCGTTCAACGTTATCTTCAACCCGAAAGGCAGGCAGATCATCCCAGTATGGACGGTGAAATTTTTGCTCTGGCAGGACAATGCACTGACGAAGGCGGCGGAAACGCTTAACTGCAGCTTCCAAATCCGCAATCAACCGGTCATAATTTACCTGCCCTGAGAACCTTATGAGCGTCGTGATCATCATCGGATTGGTCTGGCTTTCCATGCGAAGCCAGGCATGATCAACATTGTTTAAATTAATTTTGGTAATTTCACACCTCTATCGCCAATATGGTTGGGGGATAAAAACTAATCGGATAGGATACCACATTATCCAGGATAAATTCTACCGACTTTCTTTGTATTCAGGGTGGAGTTAAGATCGAATGGCAAGAATCAATGCGATGAGGAACAGACCTGCCCAAGCGTACCAAGGGCCATCAAAAGCCAGGATGAAAGCCCCCGCAAGCAAGCAAAATCCCGCCAGGAGTGTACTGCGCACACCGTTCAATGGACCGGGAGGAGGGCGCTTAAGGCTGGATTCCAAAACCTTCATACCTTCCGCCAGAATTAACGGGCTTTTACGAAGCACGTCCACCATTTCCGGCAGAACCAGGGCACTGTCTCGGATCACGGTCAAGGGATTGAACTCTTGCAACAAGATGTAGCGAACATGTTTTCGGGCAGCATAGGGAATATCGATCTCAGGATCAAAGATATGGCCGACCCCTTCAATCGTCACCAGGGCTTTTACCATCAGGATGATCTCACCTGGATACTGGATTTGATAGTGACCTGCCATCAGGACGGATTGTAAAATCACCTGGGCCAGGGAAAAATCCTTGAAATTAGGGCTAACCAGCCAACGAGTATACAGGTCGGCAGCTGCACGGCGGAAGCCTTCGATATCGGCTCCCTTACCAGGTATGGTCAGTGAAGTGAGGTAGCGCGCTGCATTCTCAGGATCTCCGGTAACCAGGGAGTAGAAATAATAGAACATGCGCTTGCGCATATCGCGGGTAAACCGACCTACCATCCCCAGGTCGATAAATCCAACGCTTATCTCCCCCGTGCGGGGCTTTTTGAAAATCATTAAATTCGCGGGGTGCAAATCCGCATGGAAGAAGCCATCACGGTAAATCATCCTGACGATTGCACCAATTCCCAGGTCGATTGCCTGCCGGCGCTGCTCGACGGTCAGCTTTCTCAAGGCTTCTTCATCGGGCTTGATGCCATGGAAGTATTCCATGCACAGCACATCCCGGGAGCTGCACTTCCGATAAATACGTGGGAAACGTACTTCCGGTTCGTCTTTAAAATACGCCGTAAATGTTTCAGCATTATCCGCTTCAAAGCGCAGGTCAACTTCTCGCAAGGTGTAGGCGCTGAACTCGTTAATGATCCGGGCAGGCTGGTAACGGGCCAGGAAGATTTGCAGGAAGTTACCAAAAAAGCGCAGCAGGCGTGTATCACGTTCAATCAGCGTGCGGACTCCTGGTTTGAGTGCTTTAATCACAACCTTTTCATTGGAAATCAACCTTGCCCGATGGGTTTGCGCCAGGGAGGCTGATCCCAGCGGGATGGGGTCAATCCAGCGGTACATGGTGTTGAGCGGAAGGTTGAGGCTTTCAACAATCAGTTCTTTGAAGCGCTCATAAGATACAGCTGGAAGCCTATCCAGTAGGTTTTTTAACTCATCCGTGATGGCTTTGGGGAGCAGATCTTCACGCAAGCTGAGAATTTGGCCAAGTTTTATATAGGTCGGCCCCAACTTTTGTAACCGCAGCCTGAATTGAAGGGAAAAAGGCAGTTTAATAATGCGCTTATCCAGGAAAGGCCAGGTGAGTGCCAGGAAAAAACGCAGTAGCAACATCCCCAGGGTGCGATGCTCTCCCAGCTCTTTTTTCTGCCTGACAAAATCCATGCCACCCCCCAACGCCAGGCCAAAAAGCTGACCAGAGGTCTCAAAGAATCGAACGATCAGACCTGGAGGGCGTCTTTCTTGATATGCTTCAAACCCGGTGTCCATGGATAAGTCTATGTACGTGGATTTTTCGGAGTATAGAAGACCTGAGTGCCAGCAATTTTATCGTGCCAACCCTGGCGTTTCGGATCCCATAAGACCCAGATAAAACCAAGGAACAGAGGGATGGCCGAGACCCAATACGCGAAAAACCTGACCAGAGCCCTCCCAAAAGAAACCTTTGTACCATTCTTGCGCATGACTTTTAGACCCAAGATTGCCTTTCCAGGGGTAAAACCGACCAGGGTCCAGAAAAACGTGTAGTACCCGATCACAAGCAGGGTGATTAATACGGCGCCTGACCCGATCTGGAAGGCAGAGCTCTCCAATAATGTTTTAATATAGGACACCAACCCGGTGAGTTTAAAGAAATCCAGGATTGCCCGAATAAAGGCTGAACCCACCAATTGAACAAGGCTCAGAATAATGATATCGATTACGAACGCCACTGACCGGCTAAAAAAGCCTGCTGGATAAGCTGAACGTACCATGGGCGTGCGTGTCCCTGTTTCTGACCGTTGAGGTAGTGTGGAAGTCATTGTCATTTACCCCCTTCTGCCTGGTCCGCTGGTGGTGTGCCAGGTTGTGATGGAACCCGTCTAAAGAACGATTTGAGCTTTAGAATCCAGGAGCGAGTCGACATTTGAGCTTTGCTCGCGAAATTCATCCAGTACTCCACCAGCCACACCGACCCCACCTTCCTGAATGATTTGCGTCGCGTCTGTCTCCAAAATCACGTATTCCAGAATTTCGTTTACCAGGTCATCGATGGCCTTTTGCTGGAGGATGAGGCGGCTGTTTTGTTCTTCGATGCGCCCTTTCATGATCAAATGATCGATCACTTTTTCTCCTCTAGTCACAGCACCATTATATCGACCTTTCACCGGACTAAATACCCAGCTGTTGGTAATCGGTGATAGCAGCCTTGAAAAAAGTCCATACACTCTTGAGGATACGTGTTCAACACTTTCCAGGCTGCGCTGGAGCAAATCGGGGGCTTCAAACAACATCCCCAACAGCAGATATCTTAATTGATCGCGGGCAGTTTCATTCTCATCGATAACGATAGCAGTAGGTTTAACGGTTTCCTGGGTAGACTGAATTTGCCTAAGCCGTTTGGTAAAGGCATCCGTACCAGTCATGGCAGAACCAATAACCAGCCGTAACATGCCTTTAATATCATTGACCTGCTGTGAAGTCAGGCTCAGGATTGAGCTATTATCATCTCGAAGGGCAAGGCTGGGGTCATCGCTTGTATAGGGAAAATCATCATCTTGGTTTTGCATAAGACCCTCCAATTTACCAGGGGGAAACGAAATATTGAAAATTGACCTTCTGATTCTATCATCAGGCCTTGTGAATAATAGGATTATTATAATTGATTGTTGGATTGCCCGACGAGTAGATTTACCAGCCTGGTTTGCGCTGAACCACTTGCCATGCAAGTCAATTGGATTAACCTTCCGCTTTTTGTTTTTTTAGATTCTCTAAGAGGATGTGGACGCTGATCAGCAGTACCCACACAGGAAAAACCAACGGTGCCCAATATAAGAGACCCATGCTGAACAATAAAAACAAGGCCAGGGCAAGGCCAAGGAATGCCATCCAACGCGGGATGATCCCGGTACGCAGGGAAAGCGTGCAGGTTGAGATCATCCACACACCTGCCATCCGCATGGTATAGACGTACATGATCTCATAGACGACCGTGCGACCAAAGGTGTATATGCCGGATTCAATGAGCTGGCGTGGGGCAACTTGAAAGGAAGCGATGATCCCGCCTGTTACTGCAGCAGATGTAAATAGCATGGCTAGAAACAGGAGCCCACTGCCCAGGAAGATGGTGGAAAAGAAACGATCTTCATGGCTTCCGAGACGGTCGCGTACCACACCAATAAACCATAAAAAAGCAATACCCGCAAATGGAATAAGATTCAGCGCAACACCAACAATTTTTAGGCTGTTAGAAAGCCATTCTCCTGAATCCTGCGGGTTACCAGGGACACTGATCCGAATGAGCACCAGGCTGATGATGAGCAGAACCGAAAACAAGATCCCGGCAATTGCTGCCGCGCGCGGGGTCTTCATTCTTTCACGGGTGAGGGCAGGTTCGTGATTTATCATGTCTACTCCGATTTAACAATTTGAACTCGATAATTAGATGCCAGGGATTACTTAAGTATACTCTCATACAGCTGACAATAAGCTGACCACTGGTGAAATGTCTGCAAGATCATTACAATACAGTCGGTGATGGTAAATACCAAATCTATCTACAGCTAGATCAACAACATCCCTCCAGTCGATGGGTTTATTGCTAGAGTAATGCTATAGGTGATTACCAGGATGCCACCAAGGAATGTCACTTATCATGGACAAGGATATTAATGTGTATTCAATGGTATAGTGAATGTACTGAAATTGCCATGTCATTCACCTCTCGAAAGGATATGTAACCTAAAAAGGTGTGCACCTCAAGATGCACACCTTTCTTTGTTAATTCGATAGCTTAGTATAAAGTGGAGCTTAAGCTTTCCTTTGGCGAAATGCCTGGACGATCAACGCGATACCGCCGATGACTCCAAACACTGCCGCGGTCCACAGCATAGCCAGTCCCATCCCGGCAGCAGCATAGTTGACCATCAGGGCGATACCGAAGATGATCCCCAAGACACCCAGGATACCAGCACCCCAACCGCCACCACTGAAGGCCATGATGAGCAGGATGATACCGTACATCAAGCCCCAGATACCCATCACCAGGACGAATATCTTTGGCAGGGCAAGCGCCGACACCACCGGGTATGACAGGATGTATGTTCCAGCCGCAATGCTGATGATGCCCATGAACAGCTTCCAACCCCACATGGAGTGGTCAATGAAGATGGCGACGATATCGAAGATACCCTGGACCAGCCACCAGATTCCAAGGAAGGTCACCAGTACCATGTAGGTTTCGACCTTGGCTGCCAGGCCTCCCCAGAGTAGGATACCGCCAACGATAATCGCCGAGATACCGGTAATTAACGTCAGCCACCAGGGGCGTTGTTGGGTTTGTGTTTCTAGTGCAGTTGACATTTTTCTCATTCTCCTTTTTTAAGATTTTATTAATACTATCATATTATTTCGTAGCGCGGCCTCCATTTTGGAAGAGCATGCGCTGCTCGCCACCCGCGTTCTCTAATGCTAAGCCGCCAGCACCATCTGGTCCACCGGCCACCACGCTGCCCAGCAGGGTCAGGTATTGTTGATCCAGCGAAGTATCGCCGCAATATGCCATCGTAGATGCTCCCAGGGTGATGATGCTGCCGCCGTTCTCCTGAGAGTAGGTGCCAGTAAAACTATTACAATCAGCTTTCCCATCGAGTGTACCGTCGGCATTGAAGGTGATCGTGTAATTTTCAGGGTTGGGAACAGTGGTACCCTCACCTGTTGATTGGTTTGTCACGCTCAACCACTGCCAGACAATCCCCTGGAGCGGATCAGCCGAGGTGGCTGTCTCTGGCTTAGATGCAATCGCCTGAACCACCAGGGCACCATCCTTGGTGCGCAGCTCCAGCTGAGTGCCTTCAACCTTGTATGTATCTGCCGTTTCCAGGGCAGCCAGGTAGAGAGCCTCCTGATCCATCACACCTTCAGGGTCAGCACAGGCCATTCGCGTGGATGCCAGGGGACCAATTTTGATCTGTTTGGCAGTTACCGTGTACGTACCGTTGTATTTGTTGCAACCGCCATTGCCCGACAGAATGCCATCCGCGCCAAAGTTGGCGGTGATACTGGAACCTGCCAGCACGCTGGTGACGGCTTGCTTGCCATTATTATAGGCAATCACCTCCCAGGAGCTGCCTGACAGGTCTTGAGATCGGGCATTGTAAACCAGGATGCTTTTCTCCTTGGTATCATAGAGGGTCAATTGGTCGCCGGTGACGGAATAGGTCTTGACCTCCCCCAATGTCTTCAGGTATGCACTCTCCTGGTCCATGATCTCCTGCGGGCAAGCCATCAGGGTGGATGCCAGGTCTGAGGGTATCTGTAGGGTATTACCAGAGGCAGTATACGTACCGGAATACTGGTTGCAGCCGGATGATCCAGCCAGCTTTCCGCCAGCGGTGAATTGGATCGAGATGCTGGTTCCCGGTAGTAGCGTTTTATCATTGAGCAATGACAATTCCCACACCTGGCCTGTTAAATCACCACCACTTGCCTGTGGTGATGTGGTTGAGGCGCAGGCAGACAGGAAAATCAGGCTGGTGCATAATCCCTGTGATGATATAGAACACTTTCATTCTTACCTCCCGATCAATATTCCAGGTAAGAATTATATTCCACTATCTATAAGTAATGGGGGTATCCACCAAAATCAGTTCGATTTATTCGTGGGGTTATATGGTTGGTCGAACATATGCATGTCGACCTGGCATAAAGTTTCATCCTTCGCCAGCGATAAATCTTGTTACTATAGAAAAAAACGGGGGTGTACAGGCGTTTTAGTGTGCCCGTCCACCCCCAAATGTAAACTCGATTACGATAGATTAGCCTAAATTGTTAGCTAGCACCTAACTCAATGCCTGTGGATGGCGCATGCTTAAACTACATCGGCTGAGCGGGAGGAGGTGTGTATCCGGGGATACGCTCGCGGTTCTGATATGCCGAACTGCTCCAGTGCATCAGGTCAATCACTACTGCCATGACAAGCCAGAACCAGTCCCAGCCATACAGGCCAATTCCTGGGCTCCATAGGATCACATACATCAGCGTGGTGAATGGCAGGAAGATGATTCCAAGGATTGGCCATAACCAGCTGCCGTTAAATGCTGCATCGAACATTTTGGGGCGGGCAATCCAGATGAAAAGTGTACCTAAACGCGGGAAGATCCCCGCGAACATTGCAAATAAACAAGGCATTTTATAGTCTCCAATTTTTATTCTATTGAGATATGGTCAGCTTTTCCAGTTGTCAAGCATTTACTGAAAATCGCTACTCAACATTAAGTTTTAACCCACCCATCGCGCCAGCTACAAAGTTGTATACCACAGCTACAACCAGCCCGGCTAACGCGCCACCAACAGCCGCAAGAAGTGCCTTTAAAAAGACCAGGCCAAAAGCGTAAAATGTGTAGACGGTCAGGTTACCCAGGTTCATATCGATGAACCAGGATTGGGCTCCGAAGATCCATCCCAGCAGCCAATAGTACAGCCCATATACGAAAACCCAGAAAGCTGCCAGGACGGCGCCATATAATACGAACGATCCAACATTTACAGATTTTATTGTTTTCATGCTACGAATTCTCCTATTTTGATATTTGAAATAAAGTAAAAATTTCGTTTTCGTGCCCCGGTAGAAAAGCCATGCGGTGAACCATGCCGCTGTCCGTGCCCGAGATGACTTGCAGTTCAAGATTTATCCTATAAATTCACATCCTCCTTTGTACATTGATATGGCTAGCGGGCATATCCACAGCATCCAAAACATAATATGAATGCTCCGGCTTGCTCATGCGAGCCTCAGCATAACCTTTCCGCTAAATTTAAACTCGCTGTGTATGATAACACCGAGTTCATACTCTAGTTACTCATCGATTGACGTTCTGAGCACTCAGCTAGCCTGCCCATGACAAGTTGTAAGTATTTTGTGTTATAGATCGACCGTGCTGTTCAAATAATTACCCGGCAATCTTTTTCAGCTATACTCGACCCGCAGATAGGTAAAATTTCGTGCGCCTTGGATTAATCGCAAATTAATTATATCAAATCCCTTCTCCATAAACAACACCATTCAGGAGAGGTAGAAGTCTAGTTTTTTTGTCCAATGGATTAGCTGAAAGGATAGGGGGGTCAAATCTGTAATTGCTATTGGGGGTTTGATTATCCCTTCTCTACCAGGTTGTGTTCCAATGCGATGGAGGTTGCTTCGACCCGGTTTCTCACACCCAATTTTGAATAAATATTTGCTAGATGATATTTCACGGTTGCCGTGCTAATATGGAGCTGGTTAGCGATTTCCAGGTTGGGTAAGCCTCTAACCAGCAAAGCTAATATCTCGCGTTCCTTTTTAGTCAGGTCGAAGCCAAGGGCATTCCTCGAACGGTCAGAATGAAGCAAGGCTTTAGCAGCTTCAGGAGCAAGCATTGAGAACCCTCCCGTGGCAGCCTTAATCGCCTCCATCAGCTCAGCTGAAGTGACATTCTTCAGCAGATAGCTCGTGGCACCGGCTTTTAATGCCTTCTCAACCAGGTTTTGCTCATGGAAGCTGGTTAATACAATTACCTTCACCGGCTTACCGAGGGCAAGTATACGCCGGGTGGCTTCACTGCCATCCATCAGCGGCATGACCAAATCCATCAAGACTACATCCACATCATGCGTAACGCAAAATTCCACGGCTTCAACACCGTTCTGGGCTTCACCAACCAGCTCCATCCCATCGTTGGTCAGGATAAAATCATGCAACCCACTGCGTACCATTGGGTGATCGTCCACAACCAAGATACGTATCGCATTGGTTT
This sequence comes from uncultured Chloroflexia bacterium, assembly GCA_963777965.1. Lineage (GTDB taxonomy): Bacteria > Chloroflexota > Anaerolineae > Anaerolineales > UBA4823 > FEB-25. The sequence goes on from CAVZSS010000020.1 coordinate 64,225, forward strand.
CATTCATATTGATCTTCCAATTTAGAGTCATTACACCAAATTATTGACACAATTGTCCCGTGGCCGGGTTCACTCGCAAAGGTTAAAGTCGCCCCGATTGCAGCAGCCCGCTCACGCATGATGTTAATCCCTAGGTGGCTTGATTGATCAGTCTCCAAAGTAGAATCCAACCCCATCATCCTGGATTACCAATTTAACTTCTCGCCCTGTCTGACTATTATTTACTGGGGGAAATTGTGATTCGCTTAACATCGCGGTAACGAGGCGAGCCTGGGCGTGCTTAATGACATTGTTTAAGGCTTCCTGGGCGATACGGTAAAAACTCAACTGTACAGGCTCAGGCAGGAGAGGAATTTTTTCTATATACAGCTGGAACGGCAATCCGCTGCGGCTGGTGACAGCCTCGGTCAATTGTGCCAGAAGTTCACCCAAGGGGGTGTTGATCACGGCAGAAGGTCGCAGCTCAAGAAGAACCGTGCGCATCTCAGCCAGAGCGCCTCGCATCAGGTATTGAAGTTTCTCCAGGCTTTGCAATGCCCGGTCAGGATCGCGCCGCCAAAGCTGGGGCAATACTTCAGCCACCAGGTTGGCAGAAAAGAGCGCTTGTGTCACCGAGTCGTGCAGCTCGCGCGCCAGGCGGTCTCGTTCTTCCTGGACGACCAACAGCTTGGTCTGCTCGAACAGGCGGGCACTTTCGATTAATTGGGCGATATCCGTGGAAAAAATTCCAATCAGGTTGGTTTCATCAGTCGCGATTGTCCGGTCAGGTTCGCTCAGCTCCAACCCCAAGAATCCCAAGACTTGCTCACGCAGTTGCAAGTGGCACGAAGGCAATGTTTTGCACCTTTCAATCCCGAATATGGATAGGCAATTGGCCCGTTCAATGAGCTGATCTGCTCTTTTGAGATAAAGAAAAGTTTTCCTTGTTCCAGACTTGAAACAGATAGAATTCCCTCAGGTAAAGTTGTGAAAGAATCGGGTTAAAGCAGGGTGTAAATCGCTGTGGCAGGAGTGTGCCAGGATTTTCAACTGCATCGCCTGGATATCCAACTCAGCAATAAACGAATCCTGGGTAGAAAACAGGTTATTAACGATTTCAACGATCTTTTCGTAGATTTTCGTAAAATCCGTAGACTGAGCCACCACCTGGCTGACTAAATTAATCGCTGCCAACCACTCAAGACGCAGCCTTAACTCTTTATTTAATGAAATTAATCCAGCAGTTCTATTTTCCACGAGCGATTCGAGCTGCCTGCGATATTCAGCCAGCTCAGCTTCCACCTGCTTGCGCGGGGTGATATCCTGTAATACCGCAATGGCAGACTCGACATTCCCTGCCTCATCCCTGACCGGGCTGGCCCAGATTTCCAGTGGAACCTGCCTGTCTCCAAAGTTCGCCTCGATATTATCCGCAGAGGCAGGTGTACCATTGAGGGCGTGATATACCGGCAAGTCCTCAATCGGGTACTTTTCACCGGTCCCGGCTACCTGGAAAGAGAAATACTCCACCGCCTGCGTCAGGTCACGCCCGGCAGCCAGGTCCGGCTGTATCCCCTTCATCGGGTCGCTCAGGATCTCGACCATGCGCTGGTTAAGATAGGTGGGTTTTTGATCCTTATCGTATACCACCACCCCCAGTGGCATGCCCTCCAGGATTTGAGATAAGCGATGCTCACTATTTTTTAAATTGCGGTTAGCTATTGCGGTTTCAGTTTTCAACAGGTTGATCCGATCAGCCAGAGCAAACGACCAGCACACTGCCATCACTAAAAATCCCAACAGATATACATTTTCAGTAATACCTGTACTAGGAATCAACCCTTCTCGCACCAGTAACACCAGGAAAAAGCTCACAGCCATTGCGAGCCAGGCGAGCATAAAGAATCGGGCAGCTTTGAAACCCTTTCTCCAGGCTGCTAATCCATTAAACGATGTGATTACCAGAGAAGCCATTCCCCATGGAATCACCAGCCGGGCAATGTTAAGATAACTAATGAATGGTATAAGCAGCATCAAACATCCCCACACTATCAGCAAGCCAATATTCACATAATGAAATTGGGGAAGCCGGGTTTTTAATTCTAAAAATGCATCGGAAAATAATATGATTAATACAAACAATAATGACAAAGAAAGAGGAAAATAATAAAGTTTATAGGTATACCACTCAGGAAAAATAAATACACCTATATAACCCGTATAGCTTAATACCACAACAACTATGCTGGCAAGCACGGCGATAAAATAAAGGTAGCTATATGCCCTTAATGTAAAAAACAAAAATAGGTTATAAGCCAGCAAAGACAGTATTCCACCGAAGAAAAACCAGTGAAACGTTTGTACCTTTCCTGATTCAATAAAGAAAGCTTCTCTCGTCCATAAGGTGAGTGGTAGCGTCATGGAAGCGCTGCTTTGGAAGCGGAGGTAGTAGGTTTGTCGGCTCTGGACTGGAACATCAAGTTTTAATATAATGTTTGGATAAAGGACATCGCGCGTGGCGACTGAACGCAGGGAACCGCTCTGTTTAACAATATAACCTTCACCATCCGGTGAGGGAGTGTACAGGTCCACATACTGCGTGTTGGCGAAGCCTACTTCCAGCAGCCATTCATTGGTCTGGAGGGTTTCATTCTCCAGAGCGCACCCGCACCCAATATGCACTATCTGTGTAACCATAGTTTGGCACTTCAACCTGGCTGGGGATGAACTGTAGAATCATAATGCCAGGGAGGAGACCTGATCGATGGTCAGATCCCCGCTCGGGATCCTCAAGGATTTCCAGGTGTAGCCCAAGCGAGTATTGTCCCTGCTCATCAGTGAGGGTGAGCGGTTCTGGTTCGGAGGGATTGGTGGCTTGCACTTGATAGGAGACGTCTTGCGGTCTGAAGGCAGTTGGTGAGGAACCCGCGGCGTGGGTAGCGGTATACGCCGACAGGACAATCACGATGCATGCACCGCAGGCCAGAACTATTCGCCTGAGCTTGGAATTCATGCTTAACACACAGAAATGCCGGGTTGGCTCGGAGTGATTAGACAATCCCTTCCTTATGCGTCTTTAGCTCCTGCAGATAATTTCTCCACCAGCTCATCGTAAGTGATGTCAGTCAGTCGCTCGTAAATCAGCTGTCCACTGCTCTCTGCAAGCCCTAATTGAAGCGTATTGAACCAGCGGTGTTCGACAAGCAGCACCAATGCTGATCCCCCGGGCACCAGGCATTCATTGAGCTTTTCAAGCTTATCCTTTGAGAAGCCCACTTCAATTTTACCCGCCGATTTCTTCCCTGCTGCTGCTCCGGCTATTGCTCCCGCGACCAATGCGACCGGTCCGATCACCAAACCTGCCACGCCACCCAGAGCGATACCTAGGGTGACTTTTCGCTTGGTAGGCACTTTTTTCACTTCCCGCAGATGAGCCTCACCTTTCTGGTCTTTTTCGATAATTGTGGCGTTCAGCACTTCCATCGCATATTGCTTGCATAACTGCTTGACCTTTTGGTATGTGTGCTCAGCCAGGTCCTTACTATCATAAACCCACACCATGAGCTCCAGATCGCTTGCAACCACTTCATCCCAGGTACGTTTTACAGGCAGGGATGGAAGCTGGCTAATTTTTTCTTTCTCGATTTTCAGGTGGATCGTATCTGCCTCAACCCGGTCAATCAGAGGGAGCTGAATAGCGATTTCTTTCTTCCCCCAACCATGGCCTTTCATCAGGAGAAAATGCGTGATTTGACCTGTAGAAGGATCTATGAGCAGTTCTCCCACCTGGCCAACATATCCGTCCAGCGCCTCCACAACCATTCCCCGGTGGACATCAACTTCTCCTTCTGGGACAAGCCGGTCCTGTACGGTAACATAACCCAAGTCAGGCGCCATCGTCACATCAGAATAGGTCGTCATATATGGGAGACTGTATGCATAACCACTCTCTCCCTGGTCAATTTCCAGATAGTGGGTGCGAGTGAAGGGCTCCATTTTCGCAAGGTCTTCCGCAGTGCAGTCAATATGAACCAGACCACGTTCGGATTTGGTTACCCGATCGATTGGAACAAGCCGTTCTTCACCATGGAAGATAGACTTCTCTACAACAGCAATGTGTGTGAGGCTGCGCGAGGCTCGATCCACAATCACAGAAGTCAATGTGCCCTGTGTGCCATCCTTACAAATTACTTTTGAGCCAATTGATATACTACTGATCATCGTACACTCCTTTTCTCAACCTGCAAGCCGCACGCGTGCTACCCAGGCTGATTAAATCAGGTCAATTTATATTTTTATGATTAACAGGTATTTTTTTAGAGGTAAGTATTCGGCCGTAGCTGAATATTCTACCTTTTGATGTTTTCTGATATCAATAAATACCTGACCCGATGTAGTTATCTCATATAGATCGAGGCCGCCAAGAATGGCTGTTCTTTTCGCCATCTGGCGGCCATCATCGTTCTCCAAAACTAATAAGGCGTGATTGACAGGCTGCCGGCTTGATAAAATATCAAGCTGCCCTGCGGAGAGATCAACTCGAGCGCACTCCCCTGGGAAATGGCGCCTGTTACGGCAGATAGAAGCCCGAGGTAGGATTGTTCCTGAGCCATGATGTCTCCCGGACACATCATGCCTGTGCCCACAAGACCTGTGATCGTCACGCTATATGTGCCATCCCCGTTGTCGACACCAGTATAGGCACCGGTATAGCTGTTGCATCCAGAAAACCCTGCAATTTGCCCTGCCTGGAACTGCAAGGTGATGGCTGTCCCTGGCAATACACCCTGGCCGGCGTATGAATTAAGTACCCAAACAACCGGCGTACCCAGACGGGTAGAGATGGTCACATCCATGGTAGCACTGCTGCTCTGACCATTCTCATCGGTCACCACAACCGACACCTGGAAGCTGCCAGACTGGTTGTAGATCGTGGTCTGGAAGGTATCAGCAGAAGGTCCTGCTGATTGGCCATCCCCGAAGTTCCAGCCATAGCTGACGATCGGGCTGCTGCCGGCAACCGATGCCGAAGCATCGAATGAAATCGGCTCGCCCACATATCCCTGGCTGGAACCCTGGACTACGGCTTGGGGTGGGGTTGCTGGTGGTTGGGTAGGTTCCGCGGTCGGAGTAGGTTCCGGTGGCAGGGTTGGTGCAGTGGTCGGAGTAGGTTGGGGAGCCTGGGTTGGTGGCGCACCTGTAGCTGTAGCTTGCGGTGCCTGGGTTGGTGCAGCTGTTGCAGTAGGTTGTGGAGGCTGTGTAGGGGGCGGCGTGGGCTCGACATAGGCAGCGATGGTTATACTCTTGGTCTCAGTATCATTACCGCCGCGCTCATCCGTTACAACCAGGGTTACGTCATAGGTGCCGGGGCTGGGGTACACATGATCCACGACTTGTCCCGATCCAGTCCAGCCATCTCCAAAATCCCATCTCCAGTCGATAATTGCAACTTCTCCAGAAGAGCTGCTTCCATCAAAGGTGACAATTTGGTTCACATTCGCCTCTGCAGGCATATTGATCCGTGCCTGGGGTGGCTGGATTTCTTCCGTCCGATGGATGGGTGTCAGGGAATAATATAATACGCCCTGCTCTCCGATCAGCTGCATCACAGATTCGGCAACCTGGTAGCTCGTGGCAGAGTTGAGGATGTTGAACATCGCCTTTTCCTGGGCATCCAAAGCGGATGTGGGGCAGGCAGCTTTTGTAGAATTCAAATTCGTGATCGTGATTTGCTGTACAGATGTACTGTAATTACCCTGGAAGGAGTTGCAACCGCTAAAACCAGTCAGCGAACCATCAGTCTTGAATAATGTATAAGGCTCCTGGGTTCCGGCCTCACTATAGGTATCATTGTAGGCTACCAGATACCAGGTCTTTTCAACCAACAGGTGGGTCTGGTCAGCACTTTCTGCTGGTTTTGAGCTGCGATAGGTGAGCACACCTTGCCCGGTATTAAGGATCAGCTGGTCGCCAGTCTGCCAGTAGCCATAGCCACGCGAAAGCATATTCATGTACGTGCCTTCCTGGTCCATGATCCCGTTTGGTTTATTGCAAGTTTTGTGAGCATTTAGTGAAGTTTGTATTCCCAGGTTATTACCAAAGGTAGCCACATAGCTGTTGCAGCCGGCTGAACCGCTCATCGTTCCGGATGCCCCGTCTGCGTTGATGGTGAATTGGGTATAAATTGAGGTGCCTGGCAGTGTAGGCGTATTGTTCATGTACCATAGGTACCAGGTGCTGCCATTCAAAGAGCTGAGTGTAGGCCGGACGGCTGATTCAAGCTGGGTGCCTTCGAAAACCAACGACTGTTTTCCACCGTCATAGGGGATGACCAGTGTATTTCCCGATATCCTGTAGGTTGTGGCATTATTTAATGCCAGGAAGTATAGCTGTTCCTGTTCGGATAACCCGGGGGCACAGCTCGTGTTGCCCGTGCTGATGGGTGGGTTGATCTTCATCTCATCCGTAGAAGCAGCAAAAGCTGCCGTATATTCATTACATCCGGTTGTGCCGGTAAGGACACCGGATGGTGCACCCGGAATGCGGCTGAACTGTGCCGCAAAATTACTCCCCTGTACCGGGAGCTGTGGATTGGTTACATCGCCCATCGCTGCTAATTTCCACAGCGCACCTGCCAGTGGTGTGCGATTTAAGGTGTACGCAAGGCTGCCGGAGGGGTTGGTCAGGACCAATTTATCCGCAAAGATTTCATACGAAACTGAGGCTTGCAGCGCTTGCAGGTATGCCTGCTCTGTATCCATCCCGGTGGCACAAGCCATCATGGTCAGGGCTGCCGGCTGTACGGTGAGGTTGTTTCCGTCCAGGGTATAACCGGCGCTGTACGAATTACAGCCCGAAGAGCCGCTGATCACACCGGTATTGGGAGCTTCTCCCGGGGTAAAGACGGCAGTGATAGGCGTTTCCGATGCGACGGGTTGCCCGTTCATCATGGACAAGGTCCATAATGAGTACTCAAGCGGTGCATTGGCAGCCGTATACGTAAGCACACCTGCACCCTGGTTGTAGGTAATGGTGAGCTCAAGGCCTTGGATGGCGTATTGCTGGGCGGTTCCAAGGGAAGACAGGTATGCTTGCTCAATGTCCATTCCAGTTGGGCAAGCCATCTGGGTCATCGCCACTGGACCAAGGGTCATCTGTTGGTCCTGAAGGGTGTAGGTGGCATTGTATTGATTACAGCCACTCGTAGCCGCTCACATAACCATCCGGTGAGAAAATCGCCGTAATAACCGTATCTGCAGGCACTGTCTGGGGGGAGGCTGGATCGCCGTACGAGACCAGCACCCAATTGGTTCCGGTCAGTGATTTTTGACTGCTCGAGAAGATCAATACCTGGTCGGGTTGGGAAGGGTCGCTATAGGTTATGACCAAGCGCCCCTGGTTATTAAAGTTGAAACTCCGGGCGGTCTGGAGAGCACTCAGATAGACGCTCTCCTGGTCCATACCCGTCGGGCAGGCCATCCGGGTCGTCGCCAGCGGAGAGATGGTCATTGTCCCATCCGTGGCTGCCTGGAAGCTGCCCGAATAGTTATTACAACCACCAAAACCAGCCAGCTGGCCATCGGGAGTGAACTCAAGGGTGATTACGACCCCTTTATCGACGACTGTAGGATTGGCAGGGTCACCCTGACCCACCAGCACCCAGGGATTGGCATACAATTGATTAACATCCACCGTTACAGGAGTCGGCGCTGGGGTATTGGTGGAGAATGGTGTTGCCTCCGGGGTGGGGGTTGTGGGTGTGCAGGCTCCAAGGATGATTGCTACCACGAGCAGCAGCCCCAGCAGAGAGAATAAAGTCCATTTTTTATGCTTGTTATTTTTTAATTTGATATCCATCTTCAGTCCTTTTGTATTCATTCATGATCAATATGTAAAAATTGCATACCTATATTCATGGAATTCTTCTATTTCTCCCAGATTACAGCACACGACTTCATTATACTAAAAACGCGCATGTTTTTTACCCGGATTTCACCAACGTTGATTTTTAATTATTCTATTGAATAGAAATATGATACCCCCTTATAATGATTTATCTAAGGGAATATATAACAATGCCGTTTTCAGTCCTTTCACTTAACGCTTTCGGGGTACCATTCTATCTAAGTTTTGGCCGCATCAGGCGTTTGTCTGCGGAATTAAACCGGCTTTCCCCCACCATAATCTGCCTGCAGGAGATCCAGCAGAATGCCTATCTCCCACTTCTACAGCAAGGACTGGCAGCTTACTCACAGCAGGCTTTTTTTCGCAATCGATATGCGCCTAAGGGCGGATTGTTTACTGCGGCAATTTCCGCATGTCCATTAAAGAATAGCGAATTTTACCCATATCCCAACCAAGGCCGGCCATTAAGTATCGGCTTTTCAGATTGGGCATTGAATAAAGGCATCCTGGTAGTTGAACTGGAGATACAAGAGCGCCTTGTCGTCTTGATGAACACGCACCTGCAGGCAAACTACCTGGGTGATTGGAAGCTATCGAACAAACAGGCTAAAATCCAGCTTGATCAGGTCAGCTACCTGGTTTGGCTGATCCATGCTCAGCCAAAAGATGCCTGGGTGCTCGTATGTGGGGACTTCAATTTTCCTCGCCAGGCACCGGCCTATCAACAGCTGCTTTCCCAGGGCGGCCTGGTCGATCCGCTGCTGGATGATGCCCGGCCTACCTATTCACCTTTCCCATTGGTGCCGTCCATGTGGCATACCAGCCTGGATTATTTTTTTTACCGGGCTCCAGCTGATGATCATGGTGAAGTTACTGCGGATATTATTTCAGTCGAGGACTCGACCGCGAAGCTGCCCTTCCGTCGCTTCCTGACCGACCACCACGCACTCGACCCTCACCATTCATATATAATAAATCCAACGTGGTAATGAAATTGGCGATATCTGATTATTTATCCGATCGAACGCATGATTCGCTGGCTTGTTCATGTCAGGCTATCTCAGGTAGCATGAGGGTATAATTCACTTCTTATGTTGTAAGAATAATTATTGGTGGAGGAAACCTTTGAAAATCACCCGCGGACGCATTATCCAGATCATTACTGTTTTCGTTGTCCATCTAATTACCTTGTTCATCTTGCAGAAATCATTATCCGGATTCCAGGCAGATTCGTTCCGTTCGCTGGTTGCCGCCACAATCGTATTGGCCCTCGCCCAATCCGCTTTCTGGTGGGTGTTTATCAGTTTCTTTTCCTGGTTACCTTCCTGGCTTTACCCAATCCTGACCTTCGCCTTAAACGGGTTATTAGTCATGGGGATTGGAAACCTGGTCAGGGGCATCACGATCGATTCGGTCACCACGGGAATTTTGATTGCCCTATGGCTGGCAGTCGCGGATGCAGTCTTCGGTGAACTCTTATCGCTGGATGAAGACTCACGGTTCGACCGCAACGTTACCGGAAGAATGGTCTCCCGCCATGGGAAACCCGTTCAATCCGACGAGCCTGGTTTTCTGTTCCTTGAGATTGATGGGCTGAGTGAAATGATCCTGCGCCAGGCGATGGATAAAGGCTTTACCCCCACGATGAAGCGCTGGGTGGATAAAGGCAGCCACCAGATCATTGGATGGGAGACCGATTTCTCTTCCCAAACCGGGGCAATGCAGACGGGTATCCTGCTGGGAAACAATACCGATGTCCCTGCCTACCGTTGGTGGGATCGCGCCCAGAACCGGATCGTGATGTCTGGCATGCCTAAAGATGCCCATGGCAATCGAAGCGCGCCTGAGCAGCGGGATTGGCCTGTGCTCGGATGGCGGCTCCTCACGCGGCAATATGTTTTCGGGTGACGCAACTGAAAGCATGTTAACCTTCAGTACCATTCGCAACAAAGATCGTGGCAGAGGCCCGGGGTTTTATTTTTACCTGCTCAGCCCTTACGTGATCGCCCGGTTGATCACACGCTTCGTCATCGAGGTGATCAAAGAATGGTGGCAGGCTTCACAGCAGAGGCGGCGCAAGGATAAATATCGCATAAAAGCACGCGGCTTTGCGTATGCATTCCTGCGCGGTTTCATGAGCCCTGTCCTGCAGGACCTGGTTACCTATACTGTGATCAGCGATATCCTGCGCGGATTACCGGCAATCTATGCTCTATACGCTGGCTACGACGATCTATCCCATTTCGCCGGTATGACTGCGCCGGAATCCTTCGAAGCGTTACATGAAGTTGATCGCTATTTCGCACGCATTGAGAATGCTATAAAAGTTGCTCCCCGGCATTACCACATCGTCATCCTGGCAGATCATGGACAAAGCTTGGGCCCCACATTTGAGACGGCGCATGGAAAATCACTGGAGAAATTGGTTAAAGAGCTTATCAAAAGCGAGCAAGATGTATTCTATTCTGACGCTCATAATGATAGTTGGGACAACCTCAATGCGGTTCTTAGTGAGAGCACCAACGCGAATACCCGCACGGCTGGCTTGATCCGGAAGATGTTTGCCAGCCGGTCTCATGATGACTATGTTGAGGTTACTCCAAAAGACACAGCCTCAGTCAAAACGGATGCTGAAGCAGAGAAGGCAAAAGTCATCGTGATGGGGTCGGGTAGTACCGGATTGATATATTTTACCGACTCGCCCCAGCGGATGACATTTGAACAGATCCAGGCTGCTCATCCAGAGCTGATCATCGGATTGAAAGACCACCCAGGCATTGGTTTCCTCCTGGTCAGGTCAGAAGTGCAAGGAGATATTGTAGTTGGGAAAAATGGGGTCCATTACTTGAAGGATGATATCGTGGAAGGTGTTGATCCGTTATCAGCCTTTGGACCCAATGCTGCCATGCACCTTCGGCGTGAGAGCAGTTTTTCTAACTGCCCGGATATCGTGGTCAACACGCATTACGACCCGGAAACCCAGGAGCTGGCCGGGTTCGAAAACCAGGTCAGCCATCATGGAGGGCTGGGAGGTCCGCAAAACCATCCCTTCATCCTGCGTCCGGTAAAGTTACCCTATGATGGGTCACCAGTTGTAGGCGCAGAATCCGTCCATCATCTGTTGCGAGGCTGGCGCGAACAGATGCAGAGCCTCACAGGAATAAATCACCCCATGGAGTAACCTCATGTCGAATCAACCTGCACCCCCTGCCCGTAAAGGATGGCTGATTGCTGTTGCGATTATCCTGCTGTTAATCGTCCTCATCCTTATCATCCCTGGGGTGCGTGCATCTATGAGCGCGTGGATGGGCCTATCCGTCGCTCCTTCAGAACAGGTGCCTGCTTCCACAGCAGTCTTAGTGGCACTCACCCCGCAAACAATTATCGAGGCAACGGAAATTCCAGTATCGACCCAGGTTCAATCAGCAGTCACGACTGCTAAATCCACTGAAGCTAAGCCAGACATCTTCCCAACCTGAATGGGATACCCTGATTCCCATTTACTTGCCCGAAGGTTATCAATTCCAGAGTGCATTTTATGATACCAACCTGAAAATGCTCATCCTGACCTACCTTGTCACCCGACCTCTGCCTGGGGCAACTGACCCTTCTCTCACCTCAAGCGAGACGATCAGCCTTCTGCAAAGCCAAAGGAACGATTTTGTTCCCATGCAAATTGCACCGAATACAAATGTGACCGATATTCAGGTAAACGGGCAACCGGCGGCTTTTACTTTGGGTGGGTGGGATACTGAGTTCGTTAAAGACAGCACGGCACCCAATGGTGGCAAGATGGTTTCCAGCTGGCGGAATGATTTGCCCGTAAAAAACCTTTACTGGCAGGTTGGAAAGATATACCTGGCGTTGATAACAACGGATGAAAGCGTGAGCCAGCAAGAATTAATCGACATGGCATCCAGCATCGGGGAATGATACCAGTCTACGACGACAAGGGATAAGCAGTACTCCCCTGGCAATTTTCAAGACCCAATCGCCAGGTTCCAAAAGCCTTGACAAACAGGCATGCATAAATACCCGGGATCGATAAATCCTTGAACCCGATCCCGGGAATGAAACCCCTTCGCTTATTTCAACGATTTGCGAATTTCTGCTTCTACTTCGCTATCAAACGAAGATTGGAATATCTTGCCGTTGTAAGGTTCCAGGGCATTGATCAGAACGCCCACATTCTCCTGGCTGACAATGAACAGGATGGCAGAGTTACCCGGGTTTAGAGAATCCTGGACGTCTTTGACAAACTTTTTATCCACACCATTCCCCAAGGATTTCCCAATCAGTGCGCCACCTGCCAACCCGAGCGCAATCCCAGCTACGGGGAATAACAGACCTCCAATCAATAAGCCTAAGAAGCCTCCAATGGCTGCACCGCCCTTCACATTGGATTCCGTCAGGTTCTTGACATTGACCTTTCCCTCGGCATCTTTCACGATGACCGCCGCATCATCCAGCTTTAGAACTTCCTGATTTTGAAGGTTTTTAAGCGATTGGAGCGCTGACATACCCTGGTTCTCATCTTCAAAGGTAATGGCTAAAATGTGTGACATGTTCTCCTCCATTAAATTGTTTTTTATTGGGTAAGTAATTAATGGACAATTATAACTGACAGTTTTAATAGAATAAGTGAATTGATTCTGAAAACTTAATAAAGATATGCCTTTCCGATCGCTCCACCTTAAAGAACAGTCCAAGGTTGGATAGATTTTAGATATGATTATTGAGTTGAGGTAAAATTAACATTTGTATAAAGTATATCGAAAATAACGATACTTGTTTATGCAAACCAACATATAATTGTAGCAATATTATGTACCTCATGTTATCTATATTCGGCGATCAAATCCAAAAAACGGTGGCTTAAGATGAAACCCAAAATAAACTGGAAATATTTAACTTTCATTTTGTTCCTGGTCCTATCTGCTGGCTTCATATTCCCTACTTCTGCTTCAGCGCAAGGAGTGATCGTTGAGGATACGATAGGACAAGGAGAAACCCTCGACAAGAGTTTGATCCTTTTCGGGCGTGAAGTGGTCATGGATGGGGTGATCAACGGCGATTTGCTCGCGGTTGGGAATAATGTCACCATCAATGGAGATGTCAATGGCAGCTTGATCGTCGTTGGACAGAACGTGAACCTCAACGGGTTGGTCGCAGGCAGCGCATATATCGCTGCTGTGAAGACGATCATGGGTTCAACGGCGAATACCGAACAGGACGTATATTTTATTGGGGCTAGCCTTGAAACGCAGGCAGGCTCATCGATAAACCGGGATCTTCATGCGATCAGCCTGGAAGCTGACCTGTCTGGTACGGTGGGTAACGAGGTGGACGCCCTGGTCGGTCCTTTGAACCTGATCCAGGTGGTTTACAATTACATGCTCGATCAGGGCTGGCTGGCCAAACCCCTAAAGCTTGACTTTCCTTGGTTTCGAGGCGGATTTGATAAGCAGTCTTTACAAGGATTGGCTTTTGGGCTGCCATCCATCCAACATGTCGTTTTTGGCACCTCTGCCTCTGCCAATGAACCTTCTTTGAATGCCGGGCAAGATTTTAAAACCTCCCAACCGGCCGGCACGATCGATGTTGAACGCTTAAAGGCTTGGGCAATTCCAGCCCTTCGGAATTTAGCTGCCCTACTCATCCTTGGGTTGCTGGTGCTGTGGTTACTGCCTGCCCAACTGAATTTAGCCGGGGAGCAGGTGCGTATCAGCCCCTGGCGGACCTTCCTGACCGGTTTGCTTGTTTTTGTGATCGGCTGGTTCGCAGCACTCCTGGCAGCAATCATCATTATAGCCCTTACCATCTTCTTCTACTGGGTGTCCCTCCCCAACCTGGGATTTTTAGTTGGAACACTAGGCTTGTCCAGCCTCGGTATTGCAATATCGATATTCTGGCTTTCGATTGTCTTCTTCAGCAAAATCGTTATTGCCTACTTTTACGGCAGCCTGTTTTTCAAGCGTTTTCTTCCAAAATATGCCCAGCGCAAGATTTGGCCATTCCTATTGGGAGTGGTCGTCTATGCCCTGCTGGCTTCCATCCCGTACCTGGGCTGGTTGGTAGCCCTGATTGCCACTTTCTTAGGCTTGGGTGCACTCTGGAAATTATCATCTGTCCGTAAGCAACCGCAGGAAAAGATTTCGGATCAAGATTCGGTGCAAGTTTCGGATCAAGTTGTGCAGGAACCACAAATCGTAGAAGGCACGCAGGAAATGAGTACAAGCGCTACAGCCGAAGAATAATTCCCCATTTTTTTTAACCTGGCACGGCTGAAAGGAGCATTTGAAATGGAACAAAAACCACCCAAAAGAAAAAGGTATGCCTTTCCATATCTATTCTGGGATTTTTTATTGTCGTTTTTGATAGTGGGTGTATTTTTAGCCCTCATCCTTGTCTACCAGAAACAACCGGTCACGCTTATAACTATAATCAATTTGGGTACATGAATAGCTTGTCATTCTGTACGTTGACATCATAGGCTCTATATAGCTCTTTGGTATGGGGATTGGTTGGTTACCAGAAGGAACGGGCAGAAGATTCTCGCCGCTATGCAGATTGGCTGGCGAAGAATCAAAAACTCGAGATCCAACAGGTGCAGGATGGACAGACCCTGCTGGATAAAAAGCATCAAGAGGAAATTGCCTCCCTCAACGAGCAGATCACGGCAGAGGGGACAAAATTCCAGGATCTTGAGGCGGTCATCCGGCGCGGCAAGCAGCAGTGGCAGGCCACTTTTGATGCGGTGGATGATCTGATTATCTTGACAGATGAGACAGGGAATATTATTCGCTGCAACCGGGCTACCGGCGAAGTTTTCCAGCTTGGATACAACCAGATCATTGGACGGGGAATTAATGAATTATTCTCAAACGATACAGTCAACTTACTGGGGATGGTTCCAGGTGAAAAGAAGGAATTGAAATTGGCTCTCCAGGAGCTCTGGTATGAGATATCGAAGAACCATCTCCTGGTCGATGGAAGGCAGGAGGGATGGGTTTACATCTTCCGGAATATCACCCCTCAAAAGTTTGCTTTCCGCGACCAGCAGCGTTTAACTCAATATTACGAGCTCCTGGTGAATAATAGCCCGGTAGCCATCGTAACCCACGACCTGGAGGACCGGATTGTCGACTGCAACCCTGCATTTGAGAACCTATTCCTTTATAACAAGCGGGAAGCGATCGGCTCGAATACCGACTTGTTGATCTCACCTCCAGATATGATAGATGATGCGCGTGGGAAAACTGACACTGTCCGCAACGGAGGCAAAGTCCAGTTCATTACCCAGCGTAAGCGAAAAGATGGCTCATTGGTCGACGTGGAGGTATTTGGGATTCCGGTCATCCTGGGTGGAAAACAGGTTGGTTCGCTGGGTCTGTATCATGATGTTACAGATTTGGTACGCTACCAGAAAATCGCCCAGAGCATTGAGGAACTTGCCCCGGTTGAAGAAACCGTACCACGAGAATCCATTCAACCTGTTCAGGAAGAACAACAGTTACCGGAAACAGAAGTTCAGGTCACTAAAGAAGTTGCTCCGCCCCGCGCGCGCTTGATCCTTGTTGAGAAAATCGAAGGCATCGGCCCTGTTTATGCTCAAATGCTGTTAGAGGCCGGGATAAAAACCACCGCCGACCTGTTGGAGCAAGGTAAAAGCAGGAAAGCTCGCCAGGAGCTGGTTGAAAAAACCGGAATCTCTGCTACCCTGGTGTTGAAATGGGTGAATATGGCAGATATGATGCGCATCAGTGGGATTGGCGAGGAGTACAGCGAGTTGCTCGAGAAAGCCGGTGTTGATACGGTCAAAGAGCTGCGCAACCGCATCCCTGAACACCTCCATCAGGCAATGGCCGAAGCAAATAAAATTCATAAACTGGTCAGAAGATTACCTCATTTATCCGAGGTTGAAAAGTGGGTAAAGGAAGCCAAGGAAGCTGGAACAATTGTGACCTATTAGTGCTATCAGCAGATATAGAAATAAAAGATAGCCTCGCCCTTTAAGTAAAGGCTATGGCTACCAAAGATAGGCAAGTAGATAAAATGTCATAAACTTTTTCTGGGTGGGTAAGCATGAGGGATCGTTCTGAGAATGATGACCGATCTCTCATTCTTTTTTTACCAAAGCCCGGGATACAGAGAGACATGTTCACTGCAAAGAGAGCTGATTCGAGTTTATGTTTCGGGTATAATGGTAAACTTCTGCAAGTTATATTCTTTTGTTGATGTGATTCACGAAAAAATAACTTGGGCGTTTAGAAGAACATATACATGAATATAAAATAAGATAAGGAGAATTTATTATGTGCTGTATTTTTGCTTCATTGGTTCTTTTAGGACCTCGTATCGTGGGAGGTCTATGGTGGCTCTTCAGACCTGTACTGTGGCAGTCAGCTTTTAGCCACTGGATTTGGCCACTGCTTGGCTTGATCTTCCTACCCTGGACGACCCTCATGTGGGTTCTGGTTTATACAGGCGGCGTGACCGGCATCGAATGGCTTTTCATTGCTATGGCAGTCTTTGCAGATATCGCCTCATACGCTGGAAGTGCTTATGGGAATCGGGACCGCATTCCGGGATTGTAAACAGTCCAGCCTTGTAGTATCACTAATATATTAATAAAGTAAAAGGAGTGTTACAAATGTCTGAAGTTAAATCCTCTAAATCAAAACGCGTGACGGTGAGCAAGCGCAAGCTGGCCACTACAGCGGGTGAGATGGAAGAGGCTGCCGTTGTTGCAGCCACCATCGGTACACTCGAAGTTATCCACGGGGCAGAGCGCCTGGATGCGGCAAGTGAAATTTCGGATGCCGGGGCTGTGATTCTTGCAAAAGGCGCCAGTGATATCACCCAGGCCGTTGATGAGAAGGTGATGTCTGACCGAATGGCAGTCCTTAGCCAGGCGGTAGCCGTTGCGGGAATTGCGGATGTCGCCCAGGGTGCTGAAATGCTGTCTGGATCGGAAGATGTCGGGGTCATGAGTGCACTAGTGGGCATGATGAGCATGGAAGATGTCGAACATGGTCTGGAACTTGCACGCTTATCCGGAGAGCTGCTAACCGCCAGTGAAATGGTGGGAGCGCTCAAAATGCCTGTTCTTTCAGACCTCTTATCCCAACGGGCTGCTCGACTGCACGAGATGTCGGTGGAACAAATCCGGCGTGCGATCAGCTCAGACGGCATATCCCAGGTGTTGGCTGCTACTGGAAAGCGGATTGGCGCATTGGGTGAGAATGAGGTAGAAGAAGGTATGGCACGCCTGTCCATCTCAGATGCTGCTTCAGAGGCAAGCGTGGCAATGTCAGAAGCCAGTGATAACCTTGCGGTCAAAGGCCTAGAAGAGATGGCTTTCGCTGGTCAGGTTGCACAGCTCGCAAGAGAGGAAGTGATTGAAAGCGCTGCAGAAATATCCGCTGGATCTACAGTTGTGGGGGCAGCACTTGCCATGGATGAAGTGGCTGCCACGCTTAAAGAAAAGAGTGAGTAGATACACACCTGAGGGTGAACGAAATGACCAGTTCCCAGGTGGCTGTTTAATATCACCACCTCTCAATAATGAATAATCAGCCTTCGTGAATAGCGGAACAAATTCAAAGGTCAGTTCGTTTAATATAAGATATACAAAACAAGGAGAAAATTGATATGAAAAAGAAAGAAATCAATGTGGAGAAGTTAAAACCACGCTGGACCCAGGTCGCGTTTGTGGCTATTCTGGTCATTGCCATCCTGGCTGCCTGCAGTCCTGCTGCCACCACAGAAGCCCCAACCGCAGTCCCCCGACCGCGGTTCCACCGACTGCAGTCCCACCCACTGCGGTTCCACCAACTGCTGTGCCACCAACGGCTGTCCCACCCACTCCAGCCCCCGATCCTGCATATTATGAAGGCGAGCCGGTGGCAGTTGTTCCAGCTGGAGTTCCCGGTCAACCCATGGTAACTGCGGCTTATAACACGGCTATCTTTGGCGGTCCAGGCACCACCTACGTTGTCTACGGCGCTTTCCTGGGCTCAGCGACTGCTGTTGCAGTCGGCGTGAGCACGGATGGCCAGTGGTATGCGATCAGCGTGCCCGTCGCGCCGGGTGGCAATGGATGGGTCAGTGCTGTTTTTGTTTTACCTCAAGATACCGGTAGCCTACCCGTTCTTCCTTCACCCCCGGTACCCCCCACGGTTGAAATGATTCCACCTGCTGAAGGTGATCCTCAGGCAACTGCTTTGGTCCAGACCTATGTGCGCACCGGACCCACGGATACATACCCCGCCTACGGTATTGCTCAACCTGGAATGGCTGCCCGCGTGATTGGTAAGAGTGAGGATGGCCAGTGGTTGGTTGTACGCCTTAATCCGCAGAATGTTGGATTGGGTTACGGATGGGCAGCGCTTGCCTATCTCGAGGCATCCAATATTGAATCTGTCCCCGTCGTAGCTGCCCCTCAGCCGGCACCTCCAGTGACTACCGAACCCCCACCTGCTGGCGCAGCCACAGCCACTGCAATTGACTATGTCAACCTTCGCTCAGGTCCTGGAACCAATTATCTGATTATCGGAACGGTTGCTCCAGGTACAACCGGTGAAGTGACCGGCAAGAGTGAGGATGGATTATGGTGGCAGGTGAAGGTTCCAACCAGCTATTACTATGAAGGCTATGCCTGGGTATCAGTGGATTGGATATACACTGCCAATACTGAAAACGTGCCCGTGGTGGCTGCCCCTCCACCTCCTTCGGAAGAGCTTCCATCCACCCCGCCCCCTGCGAACTCATGCACACTGGTCGGACAGGATCCGGTAGATTACACGGTCTTCCCTCCCAGCATGGGCTTTGGGATGACCTGGACCTTGAAGAACACGGGGACCGTTCAATGGGATCAAGCAAAAACGGATCTGGTCTACCTTGGAGCGATTGATGGCCAACGCTTGCATCAGAATGGGGATGTTTATGACATCACCGCAACCGTTCTCCCCGGAGAGACATATACTGTACAAGGTAGTTTGATCACTCCTGCCACTCCAGGCGAGTATGGTGAAGCCTGGTCGCTTCAGCAGGATGGTGTGCAAGTGTGCACCTTCTGGGTGATCGTAGACGTTCAATAAATAACCATAGATATAAATAAAGGGACTGGCTGCATATTTACATACCAGCCAGTCTCTTGATTTAATTGTGTACCCCCCTGGCTTGGAACAAATTCACCTCTTGTGTCGTTCCTGATTGGATGGGCATCGATGAGTTATTTATTAACCTCGTCATTCGTAATTCGCGACTGTTTAGTATAATTTTACTGTCTGTAAGGGATTTTTTTGTTCCTGCTGATGCTGCTTCGATTAATCCGATGAAGAGCAAAGGAAATTCATCAACCTGGTGTCAACCGGTTGGGTGGATAGTATATATAGTAAGCGTGCCTGAATAAGTTAAAGGCATATCAAGGAAAAAGGTAAATATAATATGGACAACCTCACGAACGAAAACAAACCTGGTTCAGTCATTGTCACGCTTGCATCATCCGAGTTCACCATTACCCCCGGGACAAGGGTAGAAATTGCGGTTTTGCTTGCCAACCCCGGCTCGACAGGTGATTATTTTAAAGTCAATTTGCTTGGCATTCCCCAAGGCTGGATAGAATACTCCGGTCCACCTGCCACCTGGGTTCCGGCAGGAGGGCAGGAAAAAGTAAGCCTCCACATCCACCCGCCTGCTTCTGCAGAGGGTACCACCGGTTCATATCTCGCTCGCTTGCATGTCGTCAGTCAAAGCGCCCCAGAGCAACGCAAGGAGCTGGAAATCCAGCTAAATGTATTGGCTGAAGAAAAAACACATGGGACGATACGAATTCGCACTGATTCTAGTGAATACAAAGCCATTCCGGGGAGCGAAGTAAAAATACCTTTAACCATCAGCAATCTCTCGCAGGAGGCTGAAACCCTGGAATTAACCGTGCAGGGGGTACCGGTTACCTGGGTCTCCCTCCCATCACCCGTGATTAACTTGGCGGGGGGCGAGCAGAAAAGTGTTGGAGTTATCCTGCAAGTGCCTGCAGCACCGGAGATAAGGGCTGGATATGTTCCAATCAAATTAATCGTATCCAGGCTGAATGAACCCTCAATAAGTTATGAGGCTGAGACAAAGCTAGGAATTGCTGTATTTGAGTCACTTGGCCGGGTCGGTGTGATGGTGAGCTCAGTGCAGTTTTCTGCCGCCCCAGGCAGCAGCCTGACAATACCCATCACGGTACTGAATCGCGGCCTGGAAAGTGATGCATTTCGCCTGGGAGTCGAGGGGATACCGGTTAGCTGGGTATCGACCTCCACGCCTGTCACGCCGTTGGAACCTGGAGAAACTAAAGAGATTACCCTGGTGATTCGCCCTCCCATTTCTTCCTCCAGTCAGGCTGGACGCTATAAATTCTTCATTCTTGTCGCGAGCCAGAAAACCCCCGACCAGGCAATCAAAGTGGATTGCTTATTAACAGTGGCAGCTTTTACGCAGTTCAATGCCGAATTAGAGCCCAAGGAAGTTACTTCAGGGCAGCCGGTCAGTGTTAGTGTAACGAACCTGGGAAATACCCAGCAGGTGTTTCATCTCAGATGTGAAAGTCAGAATGACCAGCTGCAGTTTGAATTTCAGCAGCCAGATTAAACCCGGGAGTCTGGAAGCAACAGCCCCAAAAAGTGGAGACCTCACCAAAGCAAACCTGCCAGATGCTACTAAACAATCTCCTTCGGTATTGGAAGGGCAGACCAGAGATCCCGCCGCACTCTCTATTCCAGCAGGCGAATCTGCCGTATTCAGGTTTATTGCCAAGCCACGCCAGCGTCCGTTCTTCGGAGGAGCAGTCACTTATCCATACCAGGTTTTTATGAAATCCCAACAACAGGAAGCTCCACCCTTGATTGGCCAGGTGATTGGGCGGGGAATGATTCCAATTTGGGTGCTTCCGATCATGCTGATAGTGTGTTTAGCGGTGTTTATTACCGCCATTGTCGCCTATCGTGATGGCATGCAAACTGGCACTGCCACCCAGACCTGGGCGGCAGAATCGACCCTGTTAGCCGGCACGACCCAGACGGTAGCTGCCAACCAAACGGCTGCTGCTATCGCAGGCGAGCTGGATACGGATGGGGATGGCCTGACGGATCAAAATGAAATTTCGATCAATACCAATCCATACAACCCGGATAGCGATGGCGACAGAAGCTGGGATGGGGTTGAAGTCCAGGTCGGCAGCAATCCCTTGATCCCAGACACCGATGCGGACGGATTAGTAGATGGTAATGAAACCCTACCTTGCCCAAGCCCTTTGAATCCTGACTCGGACCAGGATGGTATGATCGATGGAAAAGATTTAAATCCCTGCGACTCGAATAACCCTTCCATGACTGAAACAGCAGCCAGCTTACTGCCATCGGCAACTCCAGTACCTCCAACAGCAGTCCCAACCCAAACACCCATTGTGGTTACCCCTTCACCCACCAGCGTATCTCTACCGCGTTTCGGTGGTGTGATTTTATTCGTATCCGACCGTGATGGAAACCCAGAAATCTATAACACCGATGATGCTGGCCATATCATAAGGATGACCGATAATCCAGGTGTGGATTCTCAGGCTGCCTGGGATCCTGCCATGCAGCGGGTTGCCTTTACATCCAACCGTGATGGACAAAATGAAATCTATATGATGAACGCTGACGGAACGAATTTGATCAACCTGACCAACAATCCAGCGGATGATCAGCAGCCTGCCTGGTCGGTGGATGGTCAATGGATAACCTTCTCCAGCAACCGGGATGGCAACTATGAGATCTATACCCTTCGAGTGAATGGACCTGATCTAATCAACCTGACCAACAATCCGGGGAATGACACCCAACCGAATTGGGTACGCAGTACTACCTTTGATCCATTGGGCGAGTCCATTATTTTCACATCTGACCGGGATGGAAATCAGGAAATTTACTGGATGAAGACAGATGGTACGGGAACCATCAACCTGACAAATCATCCTGCCAGCGACCAAATGGCCAAAGGTTCGCCCGATGGCGCCCTGGTGGTGTTCACGACCAACCGGGATGGCAACCAGGAAATTTACACCATGCAGGATTGACGGGGCAGCCCAGGCTAACCAGACCAATAACGCCTCCAACGATTTTGGAGCCAGCTGGTCATCCAATCAGGCATGGATAGCCTTCACGACTGACCGGGATGGCAACCGCGAGGTTTACATCATGAAGCCCGGCAATCTTGAACTGTATAACGTCACCAACTTTCCGTCTCAAGACCAGGTGACCGATTGGCGTTGACCACCTAGCACAAAGGAATGCTGTTGCGCCAAGCCCTTTATCTATGATAGAATTTGCGCGCCAGTTTGAGGCAAACCCGGGGAGGTGCCAGAGAGGCCGATTGGGCTCGCCTGCTAAGTGAGTGCGGGGGCTAAAACCTCCGCCGTGGGTTCGAATCCCGCCCTCCCCGCCTTGCGTAAAATTTTACCGTTGCTGTGGGCTATCAATCGATCTGAATGTAACGGTTGCTAAGGTTCAGAGTGTCTGCGCATGAGTCGCTCAGGTTCAGCTGGGCGATTTCGCTTTGTATCTCTTGATTCGCATTGTACACTCCTGTGAATGGCAGGTCAAGCGATTGTCAGGCATTTTAATGAAATCCTAGTCTTCTGTCCCCATCTGTTCCATATTTAGATTGATAGGTCAACTCACAAGTGCAACTTTGATATTTAATAGAGGGCAAGCTGCTAGGAACTGGGTGATGGCTTCCCGATTCCGCTAGGTGCGCCGCGACCACACACGCCGCACGGGCCTCGGCGACGATAGTAGTATCCCAGCGTTGCTACTGCCAGCGCTATACCCCAAACTGGGAACAGCAGGGTGGGCCCGACCTGAATAACAATTTCCCAGATCATTCCAATACCTTCTGACCCCTCGAATTGTAAATTAGTGACCATCCGAGGAAAGTTGGACCAAATTCCGATGCCACCCACAAATAGCAGCACTGAGGTAAGCGAAGCCGGAACTACCGCCAAAGCGATGGGAACCCGCCGCCCGGCCAGGCCGATCATCCAGCGTGGAACACCTCACCCCAGCGTTGCACCAGGCCAAGCATGAGGGCAGCTCCCACCAGATTGTACATCGCCAGTGAGAGCCCACCGATCCACGTCCCGATTTCCTGGCCACGACGGAAGGCCTCCTCGCTCATCCCCAATGGGATCCCCAGCGCCCAAATGATGCGGGTGAAAGCATAGAAGATTGGTGCCACCATCGCCACGTACACCGCGGTACGCCCCCAGCGTGCCGTGTCGCCCTGGGGCTCGTCCACCCCTCCGGACCGTCCCGGCGGCCGCAGTACAGGCAGGCGTCCGTACTCCTGCGAGCATAGCTGACGGTAGCTGCCAGCCAGAGGAACCCGCCGATCAGGCACAGCAGCTGGTGGATCGTCGTCCATTGAACAGGCCGCGAGGGTAAGCCTGGCTCTTCTCGGCAGTGAGGAGGCCAGATAGCCCCGGGGATATATCCAACCTTCATCAGCAGATCGAGGCCGGTCATGAGCAGCAGGAGAACCCCTGAGAGCAGCGCTCCGGCGGCGATGAGAAGAGACCGGAGTGCCTTACTTCGGCGCCCACGCAGCATCGCCACTCCCACGACCACCGCTGGGAGGCCTTCCATAATCACGATGATCCAGGCAACAAGGGATCCAAACTGTCCCGCGATTGGCCCAAAGGCGGCAGATTCTAGTTCAGAGTTGAAAGGGAACCCATGCCCACTCACTGCCCAGTACAACCCCAGCGCGGCATAAACCAGTGACCACGCGACTGCGGCGTAGGGCGTCCAGCGCGGCCATTGGCGAGCCCATCCAACACGGGCGGGAACGACATCGGCCATCCCACTTGAACCGGCGACTAGAGTTTTCATGTTCTCTTTCTCCTCGTTCTTCCTTATTACGATAGGATCGACATTTCAGTCTCCGATCATTCGTTCATTTAATGCATGTGCAAATACGCAGGTCTATTACTCAGT
>CAVZSS010000021.1:0-32823 GCA_963777965.1 uncultured Chloroflexia bacterium
TGTAACTTCTGCTGCACCGTTAAGGCTTGTTTACGACGATCAATCACACCCCACCAGGAATGGCTTTGGTACGAAGCCATACTGGCATTGTCACGCAGCGTGCAATGCATTACCAGACCATCGCGCTTCCGGTCCTCCGTGAGTAATGCAATTCCAGACCGCACTGCATCACGGGGCGACTTGGGGAGGATAGGTTTACCATTAAGCAGGATTTCTCCCGTTGTAATCGGATCAGCTCCAAAGATACAACGTGCCACTTGGGTTCGCCCACTTCCGACCAGGCCAAACATACCCAGGATTTCACCCTGCCTCAGGGTTAATGAGATATCAGCAAAATCCTTTTCATTGGAAAGGTTCCTCACTTCTAAGGCTACATCTGCTCTAGGAGGAATTCTAACGGGGAAGATTTCTCCCAGGTTTCGACCAACCATCATCTTGATCAGCTGGTTCTGATCGGATTCTTTTGGTTTTACCGTACCTACCAGCTGGCCATCCTTGAGTACAGTGATCCTGTCGGCAATTTCAAATACCTCATCCAAACGATGAGAGATATATAGGATGAGCGTATTCTCCTTTTTAAGCTGGCGCATTAAAAGTAAACAAACGCGTCAGTTCATCCTGCGAAAGGACTGCTGAAGGCTCATCCAGGATCAGGATTTTCCGGCGCTTGGCTAGACGCTTTGGCAATCTCAACCATCTGCTGATGTGAGACGCTCAATTGATTAACGGTCTGATGCACATCAATGCCTTCGAATCCGATGGAAGATAGGATTTCCTCCGCCTGGTGATATGCTTTAGCCCAGTCCACTACACCCGGCACACGAATGCTGGGCATCTGTCCCAGGAGAATATTTTCGGCCACGGTCAGGTGTGGGACCAGGCTGAACTCCTGGTATACGGCATAGATTCCCAAGCGGCGAGCATGCATAGGCGTTTTAAGCTCGATAGGTTCACCTTCCAGAAGGATCTCACCAGCATCCCTCGGTATTGCCCCGGTTAGAATCTTTACCAGGGTCGATTTTCCAGCTCCGTTCTCCCCCGAAATGGCGTGCACTTCACCAATTGCACCTGAAAAATCGACATTACGAAGAGCTTGAGTTTCATCGAAACTCTTACTGATTCCCCGCATCACTAAAAAATCTGCTTGGCTCATCTTTGAATTTATTACTCGCTGAGTGCAGGAAAGGCATTGTGAACGACGATCGTCTTCTGGTCGGTCATTTCATCCAGGGTATCATGCACCCCTTCACGACCATGACCGCTCATCTTGATCCCACCAAAAGGCAGGGTCTCAACCCGTAAGGCGGAAGACCAGTTGACAATCACCCCACCTGCCTCCAGCTTGTAGGCGATTTCGAGGGCTTTGTTAATATCACGGGTAAAGACGGCGGACTGCAACCCATAGGGAGAATCATTTGCCATGCGGATTGCGTCCTCGATTTTCTTGAAAGGCACCAGGGGAGCTACTGGTCCGAAAACTTCTTCCTTGAACATGACCATATCGGGTTTCACGTTGGTTAAGACGGTCGGCTCATAGAAAGCGTTCTTACGGTGCCCGCCGGTGCGTAATTTTGCACCTTCTTTAATCGCCCCGTTGACAAAAATCTCAACTTCTTTAGCAGCTTCCTCATTGATCAATGGTCCAACATCCGTATCTTCATCAAGCTGGTTGCCCATTTTCAGCGCTTTGGCTTTTTTGGTCAGCAGGTCGGCAAATTCGTCATGGATCGAGGCTTCCACAAAGATACGCTTCACCGCGCAGCAGATCTGGCCGTTGCCGCGTGCCAGCCGGCCTAGCACGACTGCTTCCGCTGCCTTGTCTAGATCGCAATCGGATAAGATGATCAATGCATCGTTCCCACCCAGCTCCATGTGGACTTTCTTGAGATTTTCCGCTGCGAGCTGTGCGATCCTTACGCCGACTTCTGTGCTGCCGGTGACGGTGATCAGCTGGATACCCTTGGAACGGGCGAGGAAATCGCCGATCACCGCGCCAGGACCGGTAACCATCTGGTGTGCGTTGGGTGGTAATCCACTCTCTTCCATCAATTTAGCAATTTTGAGCAGGGTCAGCGGGCAGGCGCTGGGTGGCTTGGAGATCACCGCATTTCCAGCCGCAAGCGCAGAGGCAACTTTATGCCCCCACAGCTCAACCGGGTAATTGAACGGCACAATTGCCGCCACCACACCCAGAGGTTGGCGTATGGTGAAGGCGAAATGACGTTCATTGCCACGCACTGCATCCACAGGCATGACCCGCCCAAAGATGCGCTTGGCCTCCTCGGCAAAGCTCCTGAAGATGTTGGCTGTTACTGCAACTTCAGCACGGGTCTGAAGAATGGGCTTGCCATTTTCTTGCGCCAACAGCTTACCCAGTTCGTCCACCCGCTCGTCAATGCGGTCAGCAATTTTGGTTAGAATTTGATAACGTTGAAGTGCAGTCAGCTTACGCATCGCCTCTTTCCCTTTTTGGGCGGCTGCCACCACACGTTCCATGTCCTCCAGGGTTGCCTTGGGAACCTTATCGATCTCTTCCCCCGTTCCGGGATTCCGAATGGACATCATTGTCTTATCGGATGACTCGACCCACTTGTTTTCAATAAACATTTTCATGTGATTCCTCCGTCAAAGACTTGTTCCAATGTTTTCCAATACATTTATTTGGTCAAATCTGCTGTCCTATTTACTCCATGTTGCCAGGGAATTTTCCGCTGTATCCTTTACGCCGAGACACCAGATGGGCAGCCTCCATGACCATCGGACCAATGACGCTGTAGCTCTCCTGGTTCATCCGCTGGTGGGGGACTGAGATGCTGATGGCAGCGATGGGTGTAGCTGTGTAATCAAAAATTGCCGCACCTACGCAGCTGATACTTATCTCGTTCTCTTCGTTATCGATGGCGTAGCCGCGTGATCGGGTCAAATCCAGCTCTGTTATTAATCGCATCCTTCGTAATAATGGTGTTGGGAGTACGCTGCATCATCGGCTGCCTGAATACGAAGTGCAGCAGTTCCCCATTGCTAAAGGCCAGGACAGCTTTCCCCAGGGCAGAGCAATACATCGGGATGCGGGCACCGATATGAGAGGACATGGCCAGGGCATGCTTACTTTCGACCTTGGCGATGTAAACCATCTCTGTCCCTGATGGTACGGCAAGATGGATGGTTTCGCCGGTCTTGTTTGCCAGTCCGTTGAGGATCTCCTGGCTCTCATTACGCAGGTCACTTTTTACCAGGAATGAGCCTGCCAGTTCGATCACCTTGGTGCCGAGGCAGAAACGGTCGCCACCTTTTCGCTGTGCCAGGTCCAATTCTTCCAGGGTGACCAGGTAGCGATAGGTAGAACTTTTTGGCATGTCGATCAGCAGAGAGAGCTCGGTCAGGCTGATGCCAGAGTCAGCTGTGGAGGCCAGGATGTCCAGGATTCCAATCGCTTTTGTAACAGTTGTAGAGACAGGGGCGCGCGGGGTGGTACTATCTTTACCCCCCGTGTTTTCATTTGCTTCAGAATATTCTGGCATCGTTACCCGGGTAGCTGAGAGATTCTGAATGAGAATAGAAACCGATGCGGAAATGATGAAATATGTTTGTCTTAATTCAATATGTCATCTCATTATATGGAACACTATTCCATATTTTAGCACAATGGAAAGGGCAAGTCAATAGGGAGGTAAAGATAGGGAGGTAAAGATTTTTGCCTATAGCCTTATTTAGAATTACAATTAAAATACAGTGAACAGCTGAAGTTCTTTTCGTTGGATTAGCTGCTGTGATAAAGGTGCAACATGTCAGTAGGTGGTGACTTAACCTGGAAAGGCGACCGACCATGCCTCAAAACTTCCCAACCCCCAAAGGTGAAGTAGTTATCCGGCTTGCCAACCTGGAGGATTCTGCTGCCCTATTAGATCTGCGCTTAGAATCACTCTCCATGCAACCTGAAGCGTTTGCAGCGGATATTGACCTGACGGCCGCGGATGGCATCCAGGGGTGGGCGAAGCTAATTACTGGCTATACCCAAAACCTTTCCGGGGTCGTCAGCATTGCCTGTACGGATACTGAGCTTATCGGAATGGCAGGCATTGCCCGCGGTCATTGGCCCAAAACCAGGCATTTTGGTACCCTTTGGGGAGTTTATGTCAAACCTGCGTGGCGTGGTTTCCATATTTGTGGAGCCATGCTCAACGAGATATTCGAGTGGGCAATAGAAAATAGCATGGGTGTGATCTATTTAGGCGTTACAGTTTCTGAAAAACCCGCCATCCGTTGTTATTCCCGTTGTGGATTTAAGGAATATGGCATCGAACCCAAGGTTATTTTCTATAATGGCATTTATTATGACCAGCTTCTAATGGTCAAACTGTTATGATGGTTACAATTCAAGATGCGATACCGAGTTTACCTACCAAGTTAGATGATATTTACGAAACTCAGCATATTTTGTAGGAGCGCTGTTTATGGTTGCAAATCCCGATATTATCCAATGGCTGTTGCAGGATGATGATCCATCCATGCATTGGCGCACGCTCACGGAACTGTTGGATGCTGGTATCGATCTCCCAGAAGTCAGGCAGGCAAAATCAGCCATATCTGGATCCAGCGCCGTACAGGGCTTGCTGTCAATCATGCATCCGGATGGCTATTGGCTGCAGAAGAATCCCCGCACCAAGGTGAGTGTCGGCGATGACGTTTTGTATGGTTCCTTTGCTACCACTCACTTCTGCCTGGCCTACCTGGCTGAGCTGGGGATGGATCGCTCCCACCCTCAGGTAGAGAAAGCTGCTGATCGTTACCTTGGACTGCAAAAACTAGATGGGGATTGGCTGAATCACTATTCTTGCTTGCTTGGATACAACATCCGCACCTATCTGCTGCTGGGGTACCGTGATGATGCCAGGATCAAGCGTTCGATTGAGTTGATGTTGCAAACCGTGCGGGAGGACGGCGGATATTTGTGTGATTGGCACGCAGGAAAGTATAAGACCAGGCAGGTCAAGAGCTGCATCCGTGGTTCGGTGAAATGTTTGCTGGCATTTGCTGAGTTGTCGGAGTATTGGGAGCATCCCCGCTGCCGGCAATTGGTGGAATACTTTTTAAACCGCGGGGGCATTTACCGTTCTAAAAACCATGCTATTTTTGTCAATGACGATATGAAGCGGCACACATTTCCCATTATCTGGCGTGCAAATATATGGGAGATACTCTATGCATTAAGCAAAATGGGTCACGGTAATGACGAACGGTTGCAAAGTGCCTGGAATGTGATGGGAAGCCGGGCGGATGGGACGGGCCGTTACCGTTTGGATTGGACTCCCACAGAATGCCCATGGAAAGTGGGTAAGCGTGGCGAGGTCAATAAATGGATCACATTTTACGTCCTGTTGGCGGGGAAGTATAAAAACCAGATCATCCATTCATCGTGATAAATAGGCCTATCAACCTCACAAATTTCTTAGGTATTGTAAAAAATCCCACCATTTACACAGCCTGGTACTATAATTAACCCGTGCTCAACAATTGGCGAAAGGAGATCATCGGGTGAAAGCAACTGAAATATTAATGGAAGAACATCGCATCATCGAGCGTGTGCTATCCGCACTTGAACGTGCTACCAATCGTCTCAGCAAAGGCCAGGATGTATACCTCCGATTCTTTTCCGGCACCACGGTTTTCATAAAAAAATTTGCGGATGGATGCCATCACCAGAAGGAAGAGGGGATCCTGTTTCCTGCTTTAATAGCCAATGGATTATCCAAAGAATCCGGTCCGGTGGCAGTGATGCTGGCAGAGCACGAAGAAGGACGGCTCCTGACCCAAAAGATGCGCCAGGCTTTAGAACGCTTGCAGTCTTCTGATGAAGCTGCGCGTAATGAACTGGTTCAAAATGCTCAGGGTTATATCAAGCTATTAAGACAGCATATCTATAAAGAAGATAATATCCTTTTCCCCATGGCAGGCAAAGTCATCCCAGCTGACCAGCAGCAGCAAATCCTGGATGCTTTTAACCTCTTCGAACGGGATGAGACCGGCGACGATGTGCATGAAAAATACCTCGGGCTGGCTGCACGCCTTGAACAAGAGTGCCTTCGGTAAGAAATCCATTTTCTCAACATGTTGAACCTGGTCGTTTTTTTGCTCGGAACACTGGGATTTATGCTCCTCTCCCGCAGCGCACTGAAAGAACACCATCTTTATGGCTTTCCACGTTTCTTTGCCTTTGAGGCTATTCTTGGGCTGGTCGTGCTCAATGCAGGGGAATGGTTAAACCAGCCCTATTCGATACCGCAGCTTGTATCCTGGGTACTCCTGATATGTTCTGCATATTTGGCTTACCGATCATTTCGGATCCTTCACACCCTCGGTGCACCTGTGGATACATCTCAGGACGCAGGCAAGCAATCCTTTGAAAAAACCACTCACCTGGTGATGACTGGACCATATCGCTGGATCAGGCATCCGCTGTATGCATCCTTACTTTATCTTGCCTGGGGGGTATTCCTGAAGCAGATCGACCTAATTTCCGTCTTGCTGGCGATTATTGCCAGCCTGGCATTGTTACTCACTGCTGTCTACGAGGAACGTGAGAATCTGCAAAAATTCGGTAACGAGTATGCAGACTACATGCAACATTCCAAGCGCTTCATCCCATTTATTCTTTAATACACGCAGTTTCTATTGACAAATTGATAAAATTTCTTATAATTAGATTAGTTACTAACTGTAAGTAATCAACCTGGTTTTCCATTCGCATGCATAATTTTAAAACACCGGGCTTTCTGCAACCCATCAACGCCACCTATATGAGGCGGATGAACCGCTCGATCATCCTGGAGCTGGTTCGGCAAAATGGCCCTATGGCACGCTCAGAGATCAGCCGGGCATTAAAGTTGAGCATGCCGACTGTGATGCGTATTGTAGATGAGCTTGTATCCGAAGGTCTTGTCCAACCTATTGGCGATATTAAAGGTGTCACCGGTCATCCACGCCAGATGTTGGAATACAATAAAAACGGCTATGCTGTTATCGGGGTTGATCTGGGGGGGACCAAGCTATACGGAGCGCTGGCGAATATTGGAGGGGAAATCCTGGACGAAATATCCCGCCCATACCACGGCACAACTGGCGAATCAAGCTTTACCCTGCTTTGTGAGATCATCGAGACATTGAGTAAATCATCCATCCGTACAAACCTGCCCTTACTGGGAATCGCAGTGGGTGTTCCCGGGGTAACCCACGTTCGAACAGGCACTGTCGAATGGGCTCCAAGTTTGAATTGGCGGAATTTTCCTCTCAAGCAAAGGCTTGCAGATCGTTTTAATGCACCGGCTTTTGTTGAAAATGATGTCAACCTGGCGGTGCTTGGCGAGCAGTGGTTCGGAACTGGCAAGGGGGTAAATAACATGATTTTATTAGCCATCGGCACTGGCATGGGTGCTGGTTTGATCTTGGATGGCGCCATCTATCGGGGGCACTCAGAATCTGCAGGGGAAGTGGGTTACATGCTTTCCAGCAAGGACGCCCTCGGCCGTACCTATGATGGATTTGGTGCCATGGAAAGCATTGTTTCAGGAACCGGGATAGCAGAAAGGGCAAAATTACTATTAAATCATGATCTGAATGAAGATCAAAAATCATCCCCGACTTCCGCTGAGGTTTTTGCTGCCGCTCGCCTCGGAGAAGGTTGGGCAAGGCAGGTTGTCGCTGAAACGGTCGATCAGCTCAGTGTCACCATTGCAAATATCGCCTGCTTGCTTGATCCGGAGCTTATCGTCCTGGGAGGTGGGGTTGCAAATGCCGGGGACCTGCTGATCCCTGCCATCCTCGAGCGCATCAAGGGTGTGATCCCCCATACACCGCGCATCGAAGCCTCGACCCTGGGTACCAGGGCAACGGTGATGGGTGCAATTACGATGACGGTACATACCACCAAGGATTATTATGTTGTTCGACGCCTGTATTAGGAGGTCAATTTGATCAAAGCGGCTGTCATTGGAGCTGGTTTCATGGGTATCACTCACGTGGAAGCCCTGCACCGCCTGGGTGTACCCGTGACCGGCGTACTGGGAGTGGACCAGGCAGAAACGAACAATTTTGCCAATCGGGTGAACGCCAGGCCATATCCCAACCTGGAGACGCTTCTTTCAGATCCTGAAGTAGTAGTGGTGCATGTATGCACCCCGAACAACCTGCATTATCCAATGGCAAAACAAGCCATCGCATCCGGAAAACATGTGCTGTGTGAAAAACCGCTGGCAATTTCCAGCCAGGAAGCGATAGAACTGGTCAGGCTGGTAAAAGAAAGAGAGGTGGTCGGGGCTGTCAATTACAGCATCCGCTTTTATCCACTGGTCCAGGAAGCGTATAACCGCATCCAGCGTGGCATGATCGGTGAGCCGCGCATCCTGCACGCGGAATACTGTCAGGATTGGCTCTTTCATCCGACCGACTGGAATTGGAGGTTGGTATCAGCAGAAGGCGGTAAATTGCGTGTGGTGGGTGATATCGGCACCCATGTACTGGACATGTTGATGTGGCTGACTGGTCTTGAAGTCGTCGAGGTGATGGCAGACATGGCTACCTTTATCCCGGTACGCAAGAAACCACGCCAGGCGTTGGAAACATTCGGTGGCAAACTTAGCACCTCCAGTGATAGCGAGGACGTGGCGATCGATACTGAAGATTTCGCCTCCCTGCTCCTGCGCTTCAACAACGGGGCGCGAGGCGTGGTATCCCTCTCCCAGGTCAGTGCCGGGCGCAAGAATAATTTCTGGTGGGAGATCAATGGCTCGCAAGGCTCTCTATATTGGCAGCAAGAGAACCCGAATGAGCTATGGCTTGGTTACCGTGACAAGCCGAATGAGATCATGCTTAAAGATCCTGCGCTCATGCTTCCGGAATCGCGCCGCTATTCTGCCTACCCGGGTGGGCATGCTGAAGGCTATCCCGATACATTTGTGCGCCATTTTTCTGATTTCTATCATTACATCGAAGAAGGAAATTTTAGTAAGAAACCCACTTTTCCTACATTTGAAGACGGTCGCCGTGAGCTGGTCATCAGCGAAACGGTGCTGAAAAGCATTCAGGAGAAGCGCTGGGTGAAAATCGATTATTAAAGGAGAATTGGACCATGGAAAAACTTGCCTTACTCGGTGGGAAGCCAACCAAGACGAATCCATTCCCAGATTGGCCGCAATTTGATCATAAGGAAGAAAAAGCCCTCTTGGATGTTTTACACAGCGGGGTTTGGTGGCGAACACCCGGAACCCGCACCCTGCAGTTCGAAGGGGAATTTGCCAGGTATCACCAGGCGAAGCATGGTGTGGCTTGTACTAATGGTACAGCCGCCCTTGAGATCGCCATGGCTGCTTTGGGAATTGGCCATGATGACGAAGTCATCATTCCTGACTTTACTTTCGTCGCCACTGCCAGTGCCGTGCTGAGTGTGGGTGCCATGCCTGTCATGGTGGACGTCGATCAATTTACCTTTAACATCAATCCCGACCTGATCGAGAAAGCTATCACCCCACGCACCAAGGCCATCATCGCCGTGCATATCGGGGGTATGCCCTGTGATATGGACCGACTGGTAGAAATCGCCAGGCAGCATGGACTTTACCTGGTGGAAGATTGTGCCCACGCCCACGGAAGTGAATGGAATGGAAAAAAAGTAGGTTCATTTGGCAGCTGCGGTACATTCAGCTTTCAGGCCAGTAAGTTGATGACGGCTGGGGAGGGTGGGATCGTGGTTACAAATGATGATGACCTTGAAATCCGCCTGCGTTCGGTGCATGATTGTGGGCGCATGCCGGGGGAATGGTTCTATTCCCACTTCATCAATGGCTCCAATTACCGCCTGAGTGAATGGCAGGGAGCAGTGCTAAGCCAGCAGCTCAGCCGGCTGGATGATCAGGCTGCGAAGCGTGAGGTCAATTCGGCTTACCTGGACCGAGAGCTGGCGAAGATCGAGGGCATCCGTCCTCAAAAACGCGATCCACGCGTCACGTGCAATGGCACTTACTGCTACATCTTCCATTATGATCCAGCATTCTTTAATAACCTGAGTGCGGAAAAATTCATTGCCGCTTTCGAAGCTGAAGGAATTCCCACCCAGGCAAGTTATCCTTCGGTGCATAACCTGGCGGTTTTCCAGAACAGTGAGTATCGCAAAAAACTTTCACCCGCACATGCGAATGAGGAGCACGAGTTTCTCCGCAAAGATTTCCCGGTAACCGATGATGCCGCAGTAAACACCATCTGGCTGGTTCACCGTACCCTGCTGGGCACCGAAGCCGACTCAGCAGAAATCGTCGAAGCGGTGAAGAAAATCCAGCGCAACGCCAGGGAATTGGCTCGATGACAGAGCGCGGTCTCGACGTCTTTTCATGGAACCAGATGGACTACCAGCCTGTGTAAAATGGGAGCTAACATGTACCAGCCAAAAGTGGGAAGTTATGCCGTGTATGAACCACCCGAAGAAGGATGGGAGAACTGGGAAGGGCAATTGAACCAGGTCAACGCACTGATTGCGGGCGAAGGGATGGAGGTGATCACTGCTCCAGAAGCGGTGAAAGACCCCGCCTCGTGCCAACGTGTGGCAAGTTTCTTCTCATCCCAGGGTGTGGATGTCCTGCATGCCTTGATTACTTCCTGGTCATTTGACCACTACACGGTTGAGATTCAACAGCAGGTTGGTGTACCGGTTGCCATCCGCGCTATCCCGGGTATCCGCAGCGGTTCAATCGTTGGATCCATGCAACTAAACAACGTGCTGGCTGATATTGACATCAACCACCGGCTGTATTATGGCGAGCTTGCTGACCAGGAGACGATCCATGAGGCAGCTGCGTTTTTTAAGGCATGCGCCATAAAGAAGAGGCTACGCGGGGCACGCCTGGCAGTCATCGGGAGACGCACGGAGGGCATGACACCCACCGCGGTGGATGAGCTGGAAGTGCTACGCTTGTTCGGCACCCGGATGCTTAACTATGGGCTGGATGAATTCCAACACATGGCTGGCCTGATCGAAGATGAACAAGCAAGGCTTGCCTGGAAGCGTATCTCATCCGGTGCTGTACGAGTCATGTCTCAAACGGAGCATGGGATCAGCACGGCGCGGAATTATCTTACGTGCAAGCAGATGGTGGAACAGCTTGGCTTAAGCGCCATCACCATCGGTTCTTATCCTCAATGCCAGGGGACCATGTGTGTACCTATTGCCTGGCTTAACCAGGAGGGGATTCCCACCGGTTGCGAAGGGGATGTGAATTCCACGCTTGGCATGCTGATCTTGAGCATGCTTACTGACATGCCCATTCACTTTGGCGAGATGCTCGCATTCGATGTTCCACACAATGCCCTGGTCACCTCCCACTGCGGGTGTGGTTCGCCTTCACTGGCAGATAAGGGAGGTTACAACCTTCAGCCTGTCAGGTTGGCGAATAATGGCGTATGCATCCGTTATACTGCCATGCCAGGACCCATCACCTATGTTAACCTGGTCGGCCGTAAAGGAAATTACAGGCTGTGTGCCATCGAAGGCGAAGCCGTACCGACTGAGATGGTCTTTGAGGGCAATCCCCTGCGTTTCGTATTGAAGTCACCCCTTAAAAAGGTCTGGGAGTCAGTCGAGGAACACGGATTTGGGCATCACTGGATGTCTGCCTATGGACACGTGACCCCGGTCCTCGTAGAATTTTGCAAGTTAATCGGCATCTTGGGCGTATTCCCTGACCTGGAGTAACAAGGTTTTTTACACCAATGAATTCTTGCCAACGCATCCTTTCTGCCATCCATCGGCAACCCGTAGACCACGTTCCATTATATTTGCGCTTGTGGTCCATGCATGATGGACCGGACAACATTCCCTTTTTCTGGCAGGACCAGATTGTTCGGGCAGAGAACTTGTTGAAACTAGGCGTGGATGACACCCTGCTGTTGCAGCCTCCGATGGGATATACCGAGGAATATCATGCCGACGAAGCGCGGGGGGTAATTTCGACGATCACCCCCTTGCCTCCCGAAGCTGAAGGTGATAAACCACGTCTCAATAAGGTCTATGAAACCCCGGATGGCCCTTTGAGCATAACCGTTAAGATCAGCAAGGATTGGATCCACGGTAATGACATCATGCTGTTCAATGATTACAACCTTCCCAGGCAGACCGAATCGATTATCAAGGGTATCGATGATGTCAGGCGATTGCGTCACCTACTGGCAGAACCTACCCATGACCAGTTGGCGGAATTCCGCCTTCGGGCGAGCATGCTTCGCCAGCATGCCAGCCGGTTGGGTGTCGCGATCGATGGGGGTTGGTCCGCTCTCGGAGATTCAGCGGTTTGGTTGTGCGGGATCAATAATATCCATCACTGGCAAATGCGCCAGCCTGAGTTATTGGATGCGTTATTCGATGTGCTCCTGGAGTGGGAAATGATGCGTACCGACCTGGTGCTGCAGGAAGGTATTGATGACATGGTGCACATGGCATGGTATGAGGGCACCACCTTTTGGACCCCCAAGAACTTTCGCCGATTCATCAAGCCGCGCCTTGCTGAACTGATCAATCACTGCCATCAAGCCGGGGTGCCATTCCGATATATAATCACCAAGGATTGGATCCCAATTCAAGATGACCTGCTGGAAGTAGGTGTTGACTGCATCACAGGAATTGATCCAGTTCAGGATAAAATTAACTTGAAAGATGTAAAAACTCAAATTGGTGACCGGGTATGCTTGATGGGCGGGATGAATGCGGCCGTGACATTGACCCAATGGGACGAGCTGCGCATCCGTAACGCCGTTGATCAAGCCATCGAGATTATGTCACCTGGCAGCGGATTTATATTGTTCCCCGTGGACAATATCTTTTGTGAGCTTCCCTGGGAACGGGTGGAGCTACTGATTGATCAGTATAAAAAACATTGGTAGAAATATAAAAAAGAGGAGGTGCCGGGAAGGAAAAAACCATTGACCGATTGGTATGAGTAATTCAGATTAGTTCACATCCTGTTCAATTCTGGTAAGGAGGAAGTAATGAATAAATTTAAGATTTTTGCTCTATTTGCAGTTTTCACCATGATTTTAGCCGCCTGTGCTACCCCTGCTACTGAGACAACCGCCCCGGTCGAACCTGTCGCCACGGAACCACCTGCTGCAGTCGCAGAGCCTGTTGTCGTTGCTGTTTGGAGCGGCCCGGAACACGACAACCTGGTTAAGGTCGCTGAAGAATACACCAAAAAGACAGGTAAAGAGGTGATTGTCGAGGAAGTTGCCCGTGAAGCGTATTTCGACAAGCTCAATACCGTCGTCGCTAACTGTGGAACCGACTATGATGCTTTCTACGCCATGTCCGACTACATCCCTGCCTACGTCGCCGCCGATGGGCTTAAGGACCTGAACACGTTCTTTGAAGATCCAGCCGTGGTCAGCTCAGACTTCACCCTGGATGATTATGGCAAGGCAACTGAATTCTTCAGTTTTGACGGCAAGCTGTACGTCCTGCCATCCGAGGGTGATACAGCCTGGTTATGGTACCGCAAGGATCTGTTTGAAAAAGCCGGTCTGACCCCGCCTGAGACCTGGGATGAGTTCCTGGCTGCTGCTCAGGCGCTTAATGATCCAGACAATGGCCTGAATGGAGCTGTGATCGGGGCTAAGCCGGATGAAGCCTGGTGGGATTTTATGTATTATATCTTCGGCATGGGTGGCGAGCTGCTCAACCCGGATAATACCGTGGCAATTAATGACCCGGCTGGTGTGGCTGCGCTGACCTTCTATGCCAACCTGCTCAAGGAAGGTCTTGTTCCACCAGATGTATCTACCTATGGATACGTTGAGATCCTCGAGGCTCTCTCGACAGGAAAAGCTGCCATGGGTATCGAGTGGATGGCAGCCGCACAGGACCTGCTGAGCTGCGAGAAGAGCCTGTGCGATGAAAATGGCGAGCCACTCCTGGGTTATACTCTTACACCTGGTATCAAGCAGTCCGATGGATCAATCCTACGACATACCGGTGGTTCCCAGTGGGGCTGGGCGATCCCAGCCTGTTCTGAGAATCAGTTAGAAGCCTATAAGTTCATTGAATGGCTGACCAGCCCGGAAGGCGCAAAGCTGTGGGCATTGAATGGTGGTATCCCTGGAAATATCCGGGCGCTCAACGATCCGGAAGTGACTGCCCAGATCCCTCAGTTCAAGCTGCTGGCTGAAGTCATGCCCTACCGCTCGATCTTCCCCACCCTTACGGTATCTCCTGAGATGCTGCCAGTGGTCAATGAAGGTATTGTTGCGGCAGTGACTGGCACCGAGGACCCCCAGGCTGCTGCAGATGAAATGGCTGCCAAGCTGGTTGAGATCCTCAAGAGTGGAGGCTACATCGAGTAGTTTATTGTCCTCGCCTGCTTTATAAGGATATTGTCAGAGCACAATC
The DNA here is from genome assembly GCA_963777965.1 of uncultured Chloroflexia bacterium. Classification (GTDB taxonomy): domain Bacteria; phylum Chloroflexota; class Anaerolineae; order Anaerolineales; family UBA4823; genus FEB-25. The sequence goes on from CAVZSS010000021.1 coordinate 14,420, forward strand.
CCGTAGGGGCACGATATTAAACATCCCAAAGGATCTGTTATCTTTGAGGAGGATCGTGCCCCTACGACCAACCCTTATCGTTAATTTGATTCGAATGATGCACCTTTGACGAAAATGACCCAGTTAATCCACTCGAAACCACTGCATCGTTTTTACCGGAGATTCGAACCGGCGTTTTATATTGCTCCAGCTTTTATCGTCTTAGCGATCGTTCTTTTATATCCTCTCGGGTATTCCTTGTGGCTCAGTGTCCACCAATGGATGCTGCGTTCCTTCCGCCAGGGTGTACCTTTCATTGGTTTCAAAAACTATATTGATCTATTTTCCAATCCAGACTTTTTAAACTCGATCAAGATTACCTTCACCTTTGTTATTATTGCGGTAAGCATCGAATTCATCCTGGGGATGCTGCTGGCATTGCTGCTGAACCAGGAAGTGAGAGGCAAGGGACTGTTTCGGGCCATGATCCTGCTGCCGATGATGTGTACGAACGTGGTGATCGGCTTGATGTGGCGTTTGCTACTAAATTACCAATATGGGCTGGTGAACTATTATCTTGGAAGGTTGGATATCTTGCCGGTTGAATGGCTCAGCTCACCGAAAGTGGCCATGGCGAGCGTGATCATCGTGGATGTATGGAACACGACTTCTTTCGTCGCCTTGATGCTCCTGGCTGGTCTCCAGTCACTCCCGGATGAGCCGTTCGAAGCAGCCAGGATCGATGGCGCTTCAGGATTGCAGTCATTTTACTATTTGACCCTACCCTTATTAAGGCCGGTCATTTTGGTTGCCCTGCTTTGGCGCTTCATCGACACTTTCCGGATCTTTGATGTGATCTACCTGCTCACCTCAGGTGGTCCGGCACGCGTAACGGAAACTGTCAGCATTTATGTCTATCGCTACGGTTTCCAATCTTTCAACCTGGGGCTTGCCGCTGCTGCCTCCTTTATCATGCTGTTGATCATGTTGATTATTGCTGGCCTGATTGCCCGCGCCATCCAGAAGCAGGAGTGATGCTTGATGAAACTAGAAAAATACTTCACCGTGAAAAAACTCAGCTTGCTGATAGTTTATATCCTTGTGCTCCTGACAGTGATGCTGTCGATCGCTCCGATCATCTATCTGGTCCTCACATCGTTTAAAGAACCCGAGCTAACCTTCGCCATTCCACCAGTCTGGACCTTTAAACCCACGCTCCAAAACTATAATGAGGTCTTGGGTTCTACCAATTTTGGTAAATACTTCCTGAACAGCATCGTTGTCGCCCTGTCCGCAACCGGGATTGCTCTGATGCTTGGGACTTTTGCCGCCTATGGGTTTTCACGCTTCCGTTTCCGTGGTCATTTTTGGCTGAAGATGAGCTCGCTCATTCCCCAAATGCTTCCACCGATCGCCATCGTAGTGCCACTCTACGTCTTGTTCAGCCGGCTGGGCTGGATTGATACACGCCAGTCACTCGTCATCTCCTACCTGACCTTCACCATCCCACTCAGTATTTGGATGATGACCGGTTTCTTTGATGATGTCCCCATTGAGCTGGAAGAAGCTGCGGTCATCGATGGGTGTTCACGTTTCGGGGCGCTGATGCGGGTCAGCTTACCCCTGGCTGTCCCGGGGATGGCAGCCACCGCCATATTAGCTTTCCTGTACTGCTGGAATGAATTCCTCTATGCGGTCATCCTCACCGGGCGGGATGCGCGCACACTGCCGGTGATCATTACCTCGTTCATGACCAACAAGGCAGTCCTGTGGGGGCGCATCGCTGCTTCGGGTTCATTGGTGCTGATCCCCGTGCTTATTTTTGCCTTACTGGCTCAGCGCTACCTGGTGCGCGGCCTGGCGCGAGGGGCAGTGAAGGGATGAGCCATACCTCTGAAAAATCCTGTACCGGTGAATGGATCAGTACCTACCCGGCCGAGATCATGGTCTGCGACCAGGATGGTACGATCCTGGAAATGAACAACCTCGCCATCGAAATATATCGGCATGAAGGCGGGGCAAATATGATCGGGCGAAATGTGTTTGCACACCACCATGAGCCAGCTCGAAGCCAGATGATGAGTGTGGTCAATCAACGTCAGCACGTGGTTTATACGACTGAAAAAGCCGGCAAGAAGAAGCTGGTATCGATCGCACCCTGGTACTGGGGGGATGAATATGCCGGTTTTGCCCTCATCGTGCTGGACTTGCCCGAAGACATCCCCAATATTGTCAAGGATTAAGCTGGATGCAGGGCGTGAGTCTTACCTGTATGATATTTTTATTGGGTGGGTTAAGTAAGGAGTGTTCTTTACGACGTAACATCGCGTGATTATTTAGCAAGCGCTGCTTATTATGCGAAACCCAACACCAAAGCTAATATTATTCTGACTGATCTCATAATTTCCGATTATGCTCGAATGTCCAATTGACCACCCCGCCTTGCCCGGATTGTTTGACCCACATGTACCTAATAATCCCGTCCTGTGGGCGGTGTTCGAGGGGCGGCATTCAGGGAATGCATTTGTGGATGATCTGAAAATCCCGTCTCAGTGTGTGTTGCGTACTGATACTGCATTGACTTTTGTCAGCCTTTATGGAAGCCAGGAATTTTTGGTAGAAGTGATCGGCCAACTCAGGAAATCTAAACCAATCCGGTTGGTCCGGGCTCAGGGAGACCCGCTTGCACCGGAAGGATACCGCGTGGATCCCAGGCTGGAATTTTTTGATCTAGACCCTCAATCGCCAATCCTGGCAGATTTACTAAGCCGCCTCCCCAGTGGGTACGAGATGCGTATCATCAACCGTGCTTTGCTTGAGCGGTGTGAATGGCGCGATGACATGGTGTTCTACTGCGGCAGCCTCGAGAATTTCCTTCGTCATGACCTTGGCATGTGCTTGATGCACGGGGAGCAGATCATCGTGGAGGCGTATGCCTCTGCTTTTGGATCCACATATGCTGAAATTGGTGCCATCACGCATGAGCCTTATCGCGGACGGGGATTAGCCCCGATTGCGGTGGCATTTTTAATTGAAGCCCTGGAGGCCTCAGGCTACCAGGCCTATTGGAGTTGCGATACCGACAACCCTGCTTCCGCCCGTGTGGCCCGTAAACTTGGTTTCAAGGTCGAAAAACCCTATGAAATCTGGGAGTATCAACCAGATGGTTTATAGGACCAGGGGTAGGTTGGATCGTGTCCTCGGTTGACACTTCAATGGAAACTGGTCTAGACGTGTGATGGGTGGCGACACTGTGGGTGATGGTTGTGTGGTTTAAGCGGCAGCTGGCAACCAAACAAAAATAACATCTGCAGGCAGACAACCGCCAGCCGTTTAATCGTCTTATTTTCATTCTTTTCCTCCCATGAGTAAATAACGGGTATCTTACCCACCATTCCAGGTTTATACCAGCTGTGCCATCATCTCTTCGGGGCTATTCACCGGCCTTTGGCATACGAAACCTTGGCAAACATAGGCAGTTGGCTTGCCATTGAGCAATGTTCGGTCCTTCAACAAGTCCGGGGAGCCTTCAAGCGGAGGATAGGGAGAAACTGCCAGCACCAGGCGCGGCAGATAACTGCTCCTGAGCGACGTGAGCAAACCCTGTGTGGCAGGGTCTTCCAGGTCACCCAATATGGCTACTTCGTGCACCGGTCCGAGGGCAAAATCCGCTGCACTAAGCCATTGGGCAAATGCACCTGGGTAGCGAACCATCATCCCCAGGTTGGATGAGAGCATGCTTTCCGCCTGCAAGCGCCAATCCGAGCGACCTTCGTAAGTGGCAAGCTGAAGCAATGCCATGACTGCCAGGGCATTCCCGCAGGGTGTGGCGTTGTCCTGGAGCTCCTTGGGACGGTAGAGCAGGGTTTCGCCATCGTCAGGTGTATCATAGAATCCACCCATCGGGTCAGAGAAATGTGCCAGCATCTGTTCTGCCATGCCCAATGCTGCCTGGTACCACTTCGGGTTTGGGTCTGCCTGGTAGAGGCTGAGCAGACCGAGCACCATGGCAGCATAATCCTCCAGGTAAGCGCTATGCCTGGCAGTACCCTCCCGCCAGGAGCGCAGAAGGCGCCCATCCTTCCATAAATTTTCCATGATGAACTCTGCATTCCGGATGGCTGCATCGATATAGTCTCGTTTTCCAAGCCCCCGACCCGCATCAGCAAAGGCAGCCAGCATCAGCGCATTCCAGGATGCCAGCACCTTGTCGTCCGTGTTCGGGCGTACCCTTTGCGAGCGGCTTTCTAATAACCGCCTCCGCAGCTGCTCAAGTTTTTCATCGATCGCTTGCTCCGTCAGCTGGAATTGCCCCGCTAAAGTGACATTTTGAATTCTGCGTAAAATATTTTTACCCTCAAAATTCCCCGCTTCGCTCATCCCATAGGCGGCTATAAAGAGTTCAGCCTCCTGTGGATCGGTCAGGACGGAGCGGATCTCCTGAAGCGTCCACAGGTAGAATTTACCCTCCTCGCCTTCCGAATCGGCATCCAGGCTGCTGTAAAAACCACCCTGCGGATGGGTCATCTCGCGCAGGATAAAATCCAGTGTCGCCTGACAGGCATCCCGGAAGGATATCTCACCCGTCAGCAGGTAGGTGTGCAGGTAAACCCGCGCCAGCTGGGCATTATCGTAAAGCATCTTCTCGAAATGTGGGATCAGCCAGGTCGGGTCGACGCTGTAGCGGGCGAATCCACCCCCCAGGACGTCGTACATCCCGCCGCTTCTCATTGCGTGGAGAGCGTGGGTTGCCATCTTGAGACTGGCCTGGTCGCCCCTGGATGCCTGTCTCAGCAAGTACTCGATCGACATCGGCTGGGGGAATTTTGGAGCGCTTCCCCAGCCCCCGTTCTGCCAGTCATAGTCTTGGGCGAGCGAAACCGCGGCTTGCTCGAGCACTTCCCGATTAAGCTCGATCCCGTTCCCTTGAGTTGAAGGTCGATTTTGCAAGGAACGCGCCAGTTCCTCACTGCTCAAGATCAGCCGGGATCGATCTTCCTTCCACAGCCGTGTTATCGTTTCCAATACCTCCCGGAAGGCTGGCAGGTTGTGGCCTCGGGTGGTTGGGAAGTAAGTTCCCCCGTAAAAAGGCTTACCTTCATGGGTGAGGAAGATGCTCATCGGCCAACCTCCCTGGCCGGTGGTGGCAACCACGAAACTCATATAAATGCTGTCCAGGTCGGGTCGCTCCTCCCGGTCAACCTTGATATTGATGAAATGCTGGTTCATCAGCTTAGCCATGGCCGGGTCTTCAAAGGATTCATGCGCCATTACGTGGCACCAGTGGCAGGCCGCGTAGCCGATACTCAGGAAGATGGGTTTGTTCTCTACCCGGGCTTTCTCGATCGCCTCTGTACCCCAGGGGAACCAGTCTACCGGGTTGTGCGCATGCTGCAGAAGGTAAGGTGAGTTTTCATGGATCAGGTGGTTGGGCATGCGACGATTATAACCTGCTGAAAGCGCTCTCTTGAACGATCCACATTTGCCACAGGATGGTTTTGCCATTCTTACCGGCTTGCAAAATCGATAACATTGCAGGAGGCCTCCAAACATTTCTGTAAACTCAATAACTGGGTTCCTATTGTACAATGAAGCTGGAAAGGATCTCAGGGGATCTCTAAACCAATGGCAGAAAACCAATACTTTCGTCCAAGTAAGCGGATCATCGCCAACCGATATAAGGTCAAACAAGAAATTTTCGGGGGAATGGGTGTTATCTATCTGTGTGTAGATGCCGAGCAAAACAATCATCCGGTGGTTCTAAAGACCTGCAAGCCACAGTATCTTTCCGATGTGAATGTTCGGGCTCAATTCTTTCGTGAAGCCGTGCTATGGGTGGAAATTGGTTGGCACCCCAATATCGTTCAGGCGTATCGCGCTGAATACGATTCCGCTTCTCACGAGCTGTACCTAGCCCTTGAGATGGTGCCTTCATTGTCTGGAGATAGGAATCCAACCTTACGCTCCTGGATGCATCACGGGGTTGAAATAAACCTGGAAAAGACGCTCAAGCTGATGCTAGAGGTGACCCGCGGGATGAAACATGCCACCTCCCGCGTTCCTGGATTGATCCATTGTGATTTAAAGCCGGAGAATATATTCATCGCCCCAGATAGCAGGGCTTGCGTGAGTGATTTTGGCTTGGTGACGAGCCCGGACGATATCGTGGAAAATTTAAGCACCTCCGTCCACCGTTATATCAACACCCGCTCAAAACCCGTTGGAACCCCTCATTATATGAGCCCAGAGCAATGGCGGAACCGGAATGTCAGTATTAGCTCAGATATTTACTCGTTAGGTTGTATTGGTCTGGAGATGCTCACCGGCCACTACACGGTATCCGGCAGTGATATTAAAGCGATTATTGAGGGGCATATCCGCGGCCAGGCATTGAATAGGCTCATCGGTGCGAATTTGCCCGTAGTCTTGGATGGATTCTTTGCGAAATGCATAGACCCAGATCCTACCTATCGCTTCCAAACCTGGGATGAGGTTGAGCTAGAAATCATCAAACTGTATGATGTCATGCTTCACCAAGAAGTCCAAGCGGAAAACATCTACTTCGATGTCAGCCATAAGACCCAGGTGATAAAAGGAGAAACGATATTATCCATTGGAGAGGCATTCATGGATATCCAGGAAATCCAAGCGGCCATTAAATGCTTTGAAAAGGCCAGGGCGATCGGGAAATTACAGAATTCGGTTCGTCTTGTGACCCTAGCGGAGGCGAATATCGGCTTGGGATTTATCAGGCTAGGCCAGTATGCCCGCGGCAGCGCCCGTTACCGCAGGGCAATAGATAAACACACTCGCCTTGGGTATCCCGAATTATCCAATGTGATTAATTTAAGGGAACACAACAACCCGACCAAAGTGATCGAATAAATTATGTGAGCTTGCAAACATGAATTGAATATACTGTAGGGGCTGGTCACGACCAGCCCTTACTTGTTATTTATGAATTCTCCCTCAAGAACTCCATCACTTCGTCCAGCATACAGAAAGCCAGGGCAGTGACCGTATCGGCACCACCGTAATAGATGGCAATTCGCCCGGTGGATGGGCGGTGATATCTAGGGAATTGTGACATTCACCGCTTAGGTGGCTCAACAGGAAATTATCTCGGTTAATCTGGTGCGGGATTAACTCCCCGTTGCGGTTTTAGGCTTTCAGGCATACGAACCCGAGTGGCTGGATGGTCAAATCTTTAATGGCGACTGCTTTCCCGGTCAACATACCCGTTAGTTGATTGCCCAGTCCGTACAAGCGTAGTAAATTTCCCGGAAGTATTTGCTCTTCTTCACTGAAATTAGCGAAAACAAGGGCTCGCTGTGAATCATGCAGGCGGACATAGCCGAGTACATGCGGATTGCCTGTATTAATAACTTGCATTTCCTGACTAGCAAAGACGGGATTGCCCACACGCAGCTGAATCAGGCGCTGTAAACCAGTGTAGATCCTCCCTTCAATGGTATCAATTTCAAGACGGCGGGCGATCTTATTCCAATCAGAGAACAGACGGTGCACCCAACGGCTGTCGTCGGCTTTGGCTGGGTCACGCCTGTAAGAATAATCGTTCAGCGTGCCAACTTCATCCCCAAGGAAGATGAGTGGAATGCCACCCACTGTCAGGATTATGCCGTGGATGAGCAGAATGCGTTGGATTGCCAGATCGACCTCGCGACCTGTCTCTTCATCCAGCGCTTTTTCCAATCCTGCCAGGGAGGCGCAGGTGCCCGAGATGCGCACATCGCCGGTCTTAGGATTTTCCTGGAATGGCAACCCGCGGGCGAAACTGCCAGGGAAACGACCTGAGTAGAAGGCATTCAGGAAACGCCGGTGATCACTGCTATTGATGTTCAGCTGCACCGCATCCTCATCCGAAAATGTCCAGCCGATATCGTCATGGCAGCGTACGTAATTTACCCAGGCAGTACCCTCTGGCAACCCAAAGCGTTGGCGAAGCGCCTGATCCAGCAAATCCACCTGGCGGGTCGCCAGGGTGTTCCACAATAAGGCCATAATCAGCGGATTATACGATAGCTGGCACTCATTCGGATGTATGTACTTGACGACATCGTTCGGGTGGACGATCGCCTCCGACTTGAATAAAAGTGCAGGTGAAGCGATACGCGCAACAGCATTAAATGCTTGTATCAATAAATGCGCTTGAGGCAGATTCTCACTACTGGTGCCCAACTCTTTCCAAATGAAAGCTACTGCGTCCAGACGAAGGACCTCTACACCAAGGTTTGCCAGGAAGAGCATCTCACCTGCCATCTGGTTGAAAACTGCCGGATTGGCATAATTCAAATCCCACTGATACGCATGGAAGGTCGTCCAGACCCAACGATCTATTTCTTTACGGTAAGTGAATGCACCCGGGTGCTCATAAGGGAAGATTTCACGCATGTTTTTTTCGTAGGCATCTGGCATCACCCGATCTGGGAACAAGCGGTAATATTCTTGGAACTCCAATTTACCATCCAGAGCCTGCTTTACCCAATCGTGCTCATCGGAGGTATGGTTGAAGACCAGATCCAACACCAAGCTAATCCCTTCCTGCCGTAAACTATTCGCCAGGTTGACCAAGTCTTCCAGTGGTGCCCAAGGCAGGATTGACATGACGGTAACTGCTGACAGCATACCCCCCATCATTCTCAGCCTCAGGAACCTTGAATAGTGGCATCAGGTGCAGATAAGTAAGCCCGATTTCTTTAAAATAGGGAATTTTGGAGCGCAGTACTTTCAAATCACCTGCAAAAAGATCCACATAACAAACTCCACCCACCATCTGGTTCGATTGGAACCAGTTCGGATCCGCTTCTCGCCGGACATCTAACTGTTTAAGATCTCCAGCTCGTTCGATCCATGAAGATGACATTCTGATAAAGTAGATCTTCCAGGTGGTAAAAGAAATCATACTGACTGCCATATAAAGTGTAAAGCAATCGGAAAAGCCTGGGGAAATTTACCTCCAAGCCGATGGCAATAGGCACTCCAATCCTCAGGATGGGATTTTTTAAAGGAAAGAAAACGCTCATCCAGCCTTGGCATTAGCCGGTTTAACGTGACCTGCGCCTGTCTACCCAACCAGCGATCGTCCATTAAATCCTCCAACCAGTTTGTTTAATCTCCACACCACTCAAAGCAATCAACCGTGATACCAGAAAAAAACCGCTGGGGTATACGTTTCTGGGTTCACGATCCATCTGCTCCTGACTTAAGAGCGGTGTGCAACCTATTACTTATCCAAAAAGGGCTTCATCTGTTTGGAACGCTGATGTGCAGCCCCTCCAATAAATTTACCGGATATTTCCTCTCGATCGATAATTCATTCTAATGCCTAACCTGGTACCAGCCAAATCCAAAAGGTTCCAGTGCAAATCCACCCTCGGTCAGCAGGGGTCGATTGGTTGGCTCACTCTGAATACAGATTAATCAAATCATCCTTACTCACTCCAGGGAGTGGTAATTCAAATTGCTGGAACCTTGGAGATAGGTTATTCAGAATTAAAAGCGTTTCTTCTTCATATTGGCGCAAATATGCCAGGATTGATTGATTGGAAACAGGCAGGATGGTCAGCTTCCCCCTGCCAAAAGCGGGATGCTGGCTGCGCACCTGTAATGCACATCGGGTCCAGTTGAGTAGCGAGTCTGGATCATAAACCTGCTGGTGGACATTGACTTTGCGATAGTCGTGAGCTCCCCCTCGATCACAGGAGCATAGAGCTGTTTGGAAGCGGCACCTGAAAAGCCAGCATTGGGTGAAGAATCCCACTGCATAGGCGTACGCACGCCTATCCGGTCGTCGAGCCAGATATCATCTCCCATACCAATTTCGTCGCCGTAATAGATGAAAGGTGAACCGATTAAAGTGAGCAAGATCGAGTTGGCAACCTTGATGAGGGCAGGATTGTTGCCCAGTAATGGAGCTAGACGCCGGCGGATGCCTAGGTTCAGGCGCATGCGTGGTTCTGGAGCGTAAAAATCCCACATAAACTTTCGCTCATCCGGAGTAACCATCTCCAGGGTCAGCTCGTCATGGTTACGCAGGAAGGAACCCCACTGGCAATCTTTAGGCAGCTCAGGCGTACGAGCCAGGATTTCTTCAACAGGTGAACGATCTCCGGTTGCCAAAGCCATAAAGATGCGTGGCATGAGCGGGAAATGAAAATTCATGTGGAATTCGTCACCATCACCAAAGTAAGGACGCACATCTTCTGGCCACTGGTTAGCTTCTGAGAGTAGCATTGTCCCTGGAGCATAGGCGTCTACAAATGCACGCAACCGCTTCAGATATGCGTGCGTCTCGGGCAGGTTTTCACAGCTTGTCCCTTCCCGCTCGTAGAGATAAGGAGGCGCGTCCACCCGGATCCCATCAGCACCCTGGTCGATCCAGAATTGAATCACCCGCAACATCGCAGCGCTGAACTTCGGGGTTGTCGTAGTTTAGATCGGGCTGATGATCGAAGAAACGGTGCCAATAATAGGCTTTACGCAGTGGTTCATAACTCCAATTAGATTTCTCAGAATCCAGAAAGATGATGCGGGCGCTTTGGTAGTGTTGGTCTGTCTCGCTCCATACATAAAAATCTCGATAGTGGGCATGTTCGGGATGGTTGGGATCACGGGAAGCCTGGAACCAGGCATGTTGGTCGGAGGTGTGGTTAGGCACCAGTTCAACGATGATCTTCAGGTTGCGACGGTGGGCTTCCTGGACAAGCGTAAGGAAATCATCCAAGCTGCCATAAGGAGGGTAGAGATTGAAATGATCACTAACGTCATAGCCGTCATCGCGCAGCGGTGAGTTGGTAATCGGCAGCAGCCAGATGGTATTTACACCCAACTCATGCAGATAATCTAGACGGTCGATCAGCCCAACCAGATCGCCGATCCCATCGTTATTCGAATCCGAAAAAGCCCGCACGTACAATTCGTAAAATACGGCGTCTTTATACCAGTCGAAAGCATTCTCCATACAATTTAGATCAGCCCTTGACTGAGCCAGCCATCAAGCCGCGTACGAAGTAGCGTTGCAATCCGATGAATACCAATAACGGTAAAGCCATGGCGATGAAAGCCGCTGAGGTGAGCAGATGCCAGTCATTCCCGCGCGAACCGACCAGCTCGGCAATGCGCATGGTGAGTACCTGCACGTCCGGCTTAGCACCAATGAAGATCAGCGCTACCAGGTAGTCGTTCCACACCCAGAGGAACTGGAAGATGGCGAAGGAAGCCAGAGCTGGGATCGAGAGCGGTAGCACTAGTTTCGTGAAAATGGTGAAATGGGAGGCACCATCGATGAAAGCCGATTCCAGGATTTCACGTGGCAGGGTGGAGATATATCCGTAAAGCAGGTAGGTGGCAAGCGCCAGGCCGAAACCGGTGTGTGCCAGCCAAACGCCCAGGAAGGTCCCGTTCAGATTCAAGGCGACGTAATCACGCAGGATTGGCACCAGGGCAATCTGTAAGGGTACCACCAGCAATGCAATCATGGCAGACAAACATGATTTTGCGACCAGGGAAGCGCATCCAGGCGAAGCCATAAGCTGCAAAGGCGGCAATCAAGATCGGGATCGCCACGGCAGGGATGGTGATTGCCAGGCTGTTCAGAAAAGCGCGGGTCAGATTATTGCCTTTTATCGTATAGGTTGAGCCATCAGAATTTTTAAATTCAAATTCCTGGCCACCCAAAACTTCTTTGTAATTGTCCAGGGTAAATTTGGTATTCATCGTCCATACTTCATCCTGTACCTGGATGGTGCCCAGGCGTCTATTCCCAACCCAAACCAGAAACTGGCCTTGTGGACTGGTAATCCCCTGGCGAAACTCCTCGAAGGTACCTTTAGCGCCTCGGATTTCCATCACCCCATTGCGGTCCAGGTCATCTGGAATTGGAAATTCTTCCACCATCTTCATTTCCTTATGGGGAAGGATAGTCCACCAGCCCGAGGTCTGAATTTCGAAGCGATCGCGAAAGGAGGAGACCAGCAACCCGATAATAGGTATGGTCCAGATCAATACGATGAAGGCCAGTGTACCATTGATCAGGATGTCGCGGGTTAATTTTTGCCGCTTTCCGGCATTCAATTTTGTGGCCATATTAAAAAGCCTCCTGTTCGCGGAACTGCTTGAGGTTGTAAATCATCACTGGAATCACTGCAATCAGCAAGATGATGGCGATGGTGGAGCCAAAACCAGCATTACGCGAGGTAAATAACTCCCGGTAAAACTGGGTGGCGATCACCTGGGTACCGAATTGCCCGCCGGTCATCACCCAGACAGCATCGAATATTTTCAGCGTAAAAATCACGACTGTTGTACCTACTGTAATAATGACAGGTAAGATCGACGGGATCAGGATCTTGAAGAAGACCTGGCCTTCCGTGGCGCCATCCACCTGGGCGGCTTCCATGATTTCTATCGGCACACCTTTAATGGCAGCTGAGAAGATTACCATGGCATAACCAGTCTGCAGCCAGACCATGATCAAGATCAGGAAAAGATTGTTCCAAGGCTGCAAGGTTGCCGTCCAGGCTTGCGGCTGACCACCCAGACCGACCCAGATGGCATTGAACAGGCCGATTTGCGCACTGTTGATGTCTTTCACCTCATACATAAAGTTCCAAATCACGCCCGCGCCGACCATCGAGATCGCCATGGGTAGGAAGACCATCGCTTTGGCAAAGGTCTCGAAGCGGCTTTTATCAGCAAGGTAAGCCACCAGCAGACCCATTACAATGGAAGCAGTCGCACCAAAGAGTATCCACAGCAAGTTGTTGCGGAAAGCCTCCAGCATCACCCGTTCCGTAAAAACACCGATATAATTTTGTAACCCCGACGAATTGGGTGCTGTCTGCATTCTGCAAACTCATGATAAAAGTGCGTATGACTGGCAGTAACATGTACCAGAAGAGGATCGCCACTGCCGGACCGACGAACACGAAAGGCTGCAACCTGCGCACCCAGGCAGGTGGCATCTTTTCGACCACCCAGTTGGCTGCAAAAAATAAAGCAAGCCACACCGCCGACACCCCACACGATAGCGACAATCACGATGACCAATTGTGGGGCATCACTGTCGCGTAGGAAAATAAAACCCCGCCAGAGCACAACAAAAGTGATGGCAGGGATGATAATTGCAACGAGTACTCTACCGAAAAAACTGAGCAATGAGTCAAATATTCCCCGCGAGCGGGTTTGCATTTCCATCATATCGCCCATAAGGTCCTCCTCACGGTTTGCACTTGAGATGACCCAGAATTCTGGGTCATCTCAAGTTTTATAGATTAATGATGAGATTGAAGAACAGACTGGCTGTTGGCAGCTATTCTGTTCTTCGATGATGTTATTTCGGCCAGGAGGCGTCGATTTCGGTCATGACGGTGTCCATATCGGCTGCACCGCTGAAGTAGTCGGTCATGCCCTTCCAGAATGAGCCAGCACCGACAGCACCTGGCATCAGGTCAGAAGCGTCGAAACGCACGGTGGAGGCATTCTGTACCAATCCGACGATCTTCTTCTCCACGGGGTCAGTGTACCAATCCAGGCAGGCATCGTTATGGGGAACCATGGCGCCGCCTGAAGAGATCCACTCCTTGAGCGACTCAGCCCTGGTGAAGTACTCATAGACTGCCTGTACTTCCGGTGCATCCCGCCACATGGCATAGATGTCGCCTGCTACCAGGTATGGATCGCCATACTGCGGGTCGATCCCGGGCAGGTAGAAGAAATCATAATCCTCTCCAACCGTCAGTCCCTGCAGGGAAGAAAGCGGTGATGAAGTTGCCCTGCTTGTGGAGCCAGCATTTGGGTGGCTGTTCGAACATGGGAGCCGGGGCATCACCAAAGTAGGTGGTGGCAATGGCTTCCTGTCCACCGTAGACGTAGCCATCCTTCAGCCAGATCTCTGACAGCTTGGTCAAGGCATTGCGAACTTCTGGGGAGTCGAACTTGAGCTCGCCGCTGACCCATTTGTCGTAGTTCTCAGGCGTGGTGGTGCGCAGCATGAACTCTTCCATCCAGTCGGTGGCAGGCCAACCAGTGGCTGCACCTGACTCGATACCGACACACCAGGGTGTGTCGCCATCCGCCACGATCTGGTCGGACAGAGCGATCAGCTCTTCCCAGGTGGTCGGGACGGCATAGCCAGCGGCATCGAAGTCATCCTTCGGGTACCAGACCTGGCTCTTGCCGTTGAAGCGTGCCCAGATGCCGCCCATGCCAATGTTGCCATCCGCATCAGCCATGGCGGCCATATCCAGCCAGCCCTGGGTATATTGTGTTTGCAGGTAATCCAAGGGCAGGAAGGTGGTCGGGTCGACGAACTTGCCCTGCTTGAAAAACACGGACAACAAGCCTGGCTGTGGGAAGTCGACGATATCGGGGACGTCGCCAGCATCCACACGTACACCGATGGTGGCTTCGAACTCCTTGGTGCCTTCATACTGGATGTCGATGCCGGTCTTCTCTTCAAAGGCTTTGATCGACTGCTCGAAGCGCACGATGTCGCCCTCGGTGAATGGTCCCAACATTGTCACAACTTTACCCGAGAGATCGCCATTGTAGGCCGCTTCTAGTGCGCCACCGGGGACAGCACCAGTGAGCAACGGAGCAGTGCAAGCATCTGCAGTTACTGCACCTGTTCCACCAACCCCGGTTGCACTTTCTGGCCAGGAGGCGTCGATTTCGGTCATGACGGTGTCCATATCGGCTGCACCGCTGAAGTAGTCGGTCATGCCCTTCCAGAATGAGCCAGCGCCGACAGCACCTGGCATCAGGTCAGAAGCGTCGAAACGCACGGTGGAGGCATTCTGTACCAATCCGACGATCTTCTTCTCCACGGGGTCAGTGTACCAATCCAGGCAGGCATCGTTATGGGGAACCATGGCGCCGCCTGAAGAGATCCACTCCTTGAGTGACTCGGCTTTGGTGAAGTACTCATAGACTGCCTGTACTTCCGGTGCATCCCGCCACATGGCATAGATGTCGCCTGCTACCAGGTATGGATCGCCATACTGCGGGTCGATCCCGGGCAGGTAGAAGAAATCATAATCCTTACCAACCTCAACACCTTCAGGGAAGAAGGCGGTGATGAAGTTGCCCTGCTTGTGGAGCCAGCATTTGGGAGGCTGTTCGAACATGGGAGCCGGGGCATCACCAAAGTAGGTGGTGGCAATGGCTTCCTGTCCACCGTAGACGTAGCCATCCTTCAGCCAGATCTCTGACAGCTTGGTCAAGGCATTGCGAACTTCTGGGGAGTCGAACTTGAGCTCGCCGCTGACCCATTTGTCGTAGTTCTCAGGCGTGGTGGTGCGCAGCATGAACTCTTCCATCCAGTCGGTGGCAGGCCAACCAGTGGCTGCACCTGACTCGATACCGACACACCAGGGTGTGTCGCCATCCGCCACGATCTGGTCGGACAGAGCGATCAGCTCTTCCCAGGTGGTCGGGACGGCATAGCCAGCGGCATCGAAGTCATCCTTCGGGTACCAGACCTGGCTCTTGCCGTTGAAGCGTGCCCAGATGCCGCCCATACCAATGTTGCCATCCGCATCAGCCATGGCGGCCATATCCAGCCAGCCCTGGGTATATTGTGTTTGCAGGTAATCCAAGGGCAGGAAGGTGGTCGGGTCGACGAACTTGCCCTGCTTGAAAAACACGGACAACAAGCCTGGCTGTGGGAAGTCGACGATATCGGGGACGTCGCCAGCATCCACACGTACACCGATGGTGGCTTCGAACTCCTTGGTGCCTTCATACTGGATGTCGATGCCGGTCTTCTCTTCAAAGGCTTTGATCGACTGCTCGAAGCGCACGATGTCGCCCTCGGTGAATGGTCCCAACATCGTCACAACTTTACCCGAGAGATCGCCATTGTAGGCCGCTTCTAGTGCGCCACCGGGGACAGCAGTCCATAACTCGGTGGTGCAGGCAGCTGGTTCAACAGCAGGTGCTTCGGTTATCTGCTGGAGCTGGTGCTTCCGTCGCCACTGGTGGTGGTGCTTCGGTCGCTAGCAGGTGTTTCTTCCTTGGCACAACCAGCCAACACCAATACCAGAACGGTCAGCAAGCCTAAAAAAAGCCAAATTTTATTATTCTTGTACATCATTCTTCTCCTTTTTAATTGTTTGATTACCTGGATTCGATATAGAAATTCTTTGGAGTTATTTGCTGAATGGCACCTCCTGTTTAATTTACATAATGGAGAACATTTCGGTAAGATTATTATACAGTATCCCTTTCGACGACACTTAAGGGAAGCTGAATGTGCTGTGACGGTTGGGTAGGATCAGACAGTTTTGAGAGCAATAGCTCCACTGCGATACGGCCTGAATCGTCCAGCGGCTGGCGAATGGTCGTCAGACCAATATACTCTGCCAGGTCCAGATCATCAAAACCTAAAACAGCTAGATCGTTGGGAACATGCAATCCCAATCCATGTGCAACTTTGAGAGCAATCGTGGCTTGAATATCAGCAGCAGCAAAAATGGCAGTGGGTGGCAATGGCAGATTGAGTAGCTCGAAAACAACCTGCTGCGTTTGTTCCTGTCCTATGGGTGCTGAGCGAATATATTCCGCAGTGAGGGTCAATCCAGTTTCATACAAACCCTGACGAAAACCTTCCAGCCTTTGAACGGCTGGATGGATGGCAAAATCGGGTGGGTTAATATCCCCGATGAAGGCGCAGCGCTGGTGTCCTTTGGAGACCAGGTATTGCGCGGCTAGCTTTCCACCTTGGAAATCATCGATTTCGATACTGCTAAAGCCATTCTGCCGGTGTTCAATGAATATCGTATGCGGTCCATGTTGCACCAGACGTTGTGCGGAAGGATCGTCAATCGCCAAGGACATAACGATCAAGCCTTCCAGGTTTCCTTTAATGGGTAGATTGGTCAGGTAACCTTGAAGGCGAGGCACAGAATCAACGGTATAAATAATGAGCTCATGATTCGTCTGTGTCAGAGCGCTGCCGATCCCGCGCAGCCTTTGGACGAAGGAAGGTGCGGTAAAAAAGGGAGTCAACACGCCGATCCTGGGTGAGTTTTGCAGCGCCCGTGCCCGCGCTTCAGCCTTTGGGACAAAACCGAGCTCGTCAATCGCCGCAATAACCTTTTGGCGTGCCTCGTCACTGACTCTTTCCGGAGAGTTGAGAACGCGGGAAACTGTAGAGATGCTCACTCCAGAAAGTGCAGCGACATCATAAATGGTCGGTTGACTTTCTCTAAACCCTTTCATCTTTTATAATAATCCTGTAATTATGATGGGTTCTGAAAGTGCTTTCAAGAAAGCTGTTTCATCGTTAATATAGCATTAATTTACACAAATGTCAATGAGATTTTACTGATTTCTTATAATCACCAGCAATTTATAGGGCATGGAATCAAGTATCTGCTCTTCAGGTAGCAGAACAGATAATCATCCATCCAATGGATTATTTGTTTTGTTATGAGCTCACTTTCAGAAACTCAAGAACTCCATCACTTCGTCCAGCTTGCAGAAAGCCAGGGCAGTGACCGTATCGGCACCACCATAATAGATGGCGATACGCCCGGTGGGTGGGTCATACAGCGTGGCACACGGGAAAGCCACGTTGGGCACATCTCCCACGCACTCGTAATATTTTTGTGGGGAAAGCAGGTAGGATGTGCCACGGTAGATCACTTTCCAGGGTTGCTCCAAGATCCAGCAGGGCTGCGCCAAAACTGTATACGAACCCGTTGCAGGAGGTGAGCACCCCGTGGTAGAACAGCAGCCAGCCCTCGGGAGTTTCGATGGGAACTGGACCTGCGCCCACCTTGGTGCTTTCCCACCCACCCCTGACGCCCATCACGAAGCGGTGCTTTCCCCAGTGGATCAGGTCGGGGCTGCGGCTGAGGTAAATATCTCCGAAGGGGGTGTGGCCGTTATCGCTCGGACGGCTGAACATGACGTACTCGCCATTGATCTTGCGCGGGAACAGCACGCCATTGCGGTTGAATGGTAGCAGGGCATTTTCAAGGAAGAAAAACTTTTCGAAGTCAAAGGTGTAGCCAATCCCAATCGTGGGTCCGTGATATCCATTGCACCAGCTGACGTAATAGCGGTCTTCCAGCCACAGCACACGTGGGTCATAGCGGTATTGGAATTGTCCGAGCTCCGGGTCAGCATAGATCCAGTCGATCGGTTGGTCATCCAGCTGCCATTGGATTCCATCCGTAGAGAAGCCACGGTTCAGGTTCATCTCGCGCTTTTTATTGTCACAGCGGAAGACGCCGGCAAACTGGCCTTTGAATGGCACCACGGCGCTGTTGAAGATGCTGTTGGAGGAGGGGATCAGGTCGCGTGGGATGATGGGGTTGGCGCTGTAGCGCCAGACCACATCCGAGCTGCCGGTGGGTCTTTCCTCCCAGGGGATGTTGGGTAGGGGTGTTTGGGTCATG
>CAVZSS010000022.1:0-66133 GCA_963777965.1 uncultured Chloroflexia bacterium
TGTTGTTGCGAGCTAGCGCTCTACTGGCGATCCAATCTTCGACTTTCAAGATTATTCTACTTTACTTCGTCATTCAATTCAACCATGTAGGATTTAGCAGGTTGATTCTCCATATTCTGGGCAAATATCACACTTTTTGTGATGACAATTATCCTCAATTCGAATAAATTTTCACAAACTGGTTGACTCTTTTCGAAATATTCTGATATAATAGAAATATTGGGAGCGCTCCCAATAATAAAACACCTTGAACCCCTACATTTTATCGGAGTCTCTGCGTGCCAAATCTGACCCTCGAGGACATTGCCAAGCAAGCTGGAGTATCACGTTCCACCGCATCACGTGTGGTGAATGATGATCCCAATGTCAACGAGAGCGTGCGTAAGCGAGTCCAGGAGGTCATTATTTCCACCGGATACCACCCGCATGCTGCAGCCCGCAGCTTGGCTCCCAGACGTTCCTGGATGATTGGGTTGGTGCTGCCCCGTTCAGTGAGTCAACTTCTTCACTGACCCCTATTTTCCTCGACTAACCCAGGGCGTCGCCCAGGCATGCAACCAACATAACTACACATTGGGACTTTTCCTCTTAGAGACCAAGGAGGATGAAAAACGCATCTTCCCTCTCATATCGCGCAAAGGTCTCCTGGATGGTATCCTTTTACAAACTGCACAGTTGGGTGATAAATTGACCGACCGTTTGATCAACATCTGATTTTCCCGTGGTCATTGCGGGGCGCCCATTCAATGCCAACGGGATTAGCTACATCGACGTGGATAACGTGAATGCTACGTATGAAGCAGTGTGCCATCTAATCCAGCTTGGCTATAAACGCATTGGAACTATCACGGGGTTCATGAACACCACAGTAGGTATCGACCGGAAAGAGGGCTACCTAAAAGCTATCCTTGAACAAGGTTGGGAAGTAGATGAAGCGTTGATCCTGAATGGTGATTTTTCTGAGAACAGCGGCTATTTAGCGATGAAACAGCTGCTTCCCGCTAAACCCGATGCTGTCTTCGCTGCCTCTGATACCATGGCTATCGGTGCCATCCGAGCCACCAGGGAAGCAGGATTGCATGTCCCAAATGATATTGCATTTATCGGTTTTGATGACCTACCGATCGCTTCCCTATCCGATTTCAAGCTCACCACCGTTCGACAACCAATCATTCAATTTGGCGCCAAAGCAGTTGATACCCTGATCGACCTGATCGAAAACGGGATCAAACCCTCCCGGCGTATCATCATGGATACAGAGCTGGTTATTCGTGACAGCTGTGGAGCTCTCCCAAAAAAGCTGTAGACAAAACAAGGCTCTAAGATGGACATTTTATGGTAGTGCTCTCAGAAACCACACATAATTATCGCCCTACAACATAAGGAGGTGGAATACAAACCATACAAAAAACTTGATCCGACTGACTAACTATTTTTACTAATCCAAACAAAATTCTAAGGAGAATGAAAATGAAACGCTTGTATATCGTAATCTCTCTGGTGATGGTGATGGGCATGGTGCTTAGCGCCTGCGCAACACCCACCGCAGAGACCATTATCCAGACCGTGGAAGTACCAGTTGTGCAGACCCAGGTGGTCAAAGAGATCCAGACCCAGACGGTGATCGAAACTGTTGAAGTCCCGGCTACCGACTGACGCCACCAGAGGAACAGCTTCCCCGCAATGAAACCCTGTACTTCAATGGCCTACAGTGGAGCGCGGTGGTTGGTTGGAATCCATACTCTTCCAGCATGAATAATTCCTGGATTGCTGGCGAAGGACGCTGCCCGGGTCGTCATGTTTGAAACCCTGTACCTGTACGACATGCTGGATGGCAAGTCAGTATCCTCTGCTGGCAGATGGTGATTTTGTGTGGAATGATGCGCGCACCGAGATCACCGTAAAGCTCAAACCAGCCGCACATTGGAGCGATGGCACCCCGTTGACCGCCGATGATGTGGCCTATACCTGGGAAACCAATCTCAAGTACTCGACCAACGCTGGCAACAACTTCAAAGATTACATCGACACCGTCACAGCCGTTGATCCACAGACGGTTCTGGTCAAGGCCAAGCTGGATGCGGACGGCAACACGGTCAATCCTCTGATGGTCGTGTCTTTCCTGGACGGCACCTATGTCATGCCAGAAAGCCTGGACCCAAACACTGGAAGAGCGCACCGGCAGTGATGCGACTGCATTTTTAGCCGATCCCGGCTGAAGATGTCGTCTACTCCGGTCCATACCACAAGTTCTTCGCTGACGATACAAAGGTTGTCCTCGTCCGTGATGACAACTATTGGGGTCAGGATGCCTCCATGTTTGGCAAGCTGCCAGCTCCGAAGTACATCGCGCATGCGATCTTCAAGGATAACGCGGCCGGTTCTGTTGCTTTGGCGCAGGGTGAAGTGGATGTCAGCCAGCAGTTTAACTCCAATATTCAGGTTTTGTGGCTCAACTATGGCTTGCCCGTCTCCACCTACCTTCCCGAAGCTCCCTATGGCATTGGTGCCAGCCTGCCAACCGCCTACTACAACCTGAAATCCAACGGTTTGGATCAAGGTTGCAATTCGCAAGGCGATTGCGATTGCGGTTGACTATCCCACCATCATTGCCAACGCCATGACCAACCAATCGGCTACCTTCGATCAGGTTCCACGCAGCCTGATGAACCCAACCCCTGGTGAGCAGGCCCTGTATGACCACGACTGCCGTCGCTGACCTGCAATGGGCTGGCAACGATATCGAAGGCGCCAAGCAATGCTGGATGATGCTGGCGTTGTCGATACCAATGGCGATGGCAACCGGGAATTCAATGGACAGGAACTTCACTATGTCGCCACCTGCCCGAATGGCTGGTCTGACTGGCAGGCTGCGATCGAAGTAGTGGCTGCTGCCGGGCAAAAGATCGGTATTGATATCACCACCGCCTACCCAGAGTGGGGCGTTTATCAGACCGTCGTCACCAAATCGGATACACCTCTGCCTGAAGGCTATGACATCTTCATGATGTGGTCTGACGGTGCTGGCCCAACCCAACCCTGGGGTCGTATCCGCCACCTGTTGAGCTCTGAATTCGTTGGTAATGCGGTCAACTGGAACGGCAACTGGGGTCAGTATAGCAATCCGGACGTCGATGCATTGATCAAAGCGCTCCCCGCTGAAACCGATGCAGCCAAGCTGAAGGAAATGTACACGGAATTGGTCCGGATCTACCTGACCGATGTTCCCTCCTTCACGCTCATGTATCGTCCTGATTTGTTCCATGCTGTGAACGAGAGTGTCTGGACCAACTTCCCTCACCAGGATGATGGCACCGACCCAGCCGTCCCACCGATGATCTGTACTGACGGTTGGAGTATCGCATGTCTCTATAACCTCACGCTAGTTAATCCGTAACCGATAGAATAACGAAACAGCCATGTTCCGCGAACCAGGGGACATGGCTGTTTGTTATGATAAGCTTCTCGATCTATTTATGAAAGACCTGAATATAAAATTATCGGAATTTGATCAATATAAACTGGAGGCACTGGGATGAAAGGGTATGCCAGGTATTTCAGTAAAAAGCTGATGTGGTTTATTATTACATTCATGGCCGCCTTCCTGTTGAATTTCTTCCTGCCGCGCATGATGCCGGGAGATCCTGTGGCAGCCATCGTAGCCAGGATGGCTCAAGGCCAATCCAATGCGACCGGGGTCCAGGCGATTTACAAGCAATACACCGAGTTGTTTGGCACCAACAAACCCATGATGACACAGTTCTTCATTTACTTAAAAAATGTGGTCCATGGCGATTTTGGTTTCTCGTTCAGCCAATATCCCCGCACAGTTGCGAGTGTTCTCAAATCTTCCCTGTGGTGGACGGTGATACTGCAGTTCCCGGCGATCATCATCGGCTTTCTGATCGGGAACATACTCGGCGTGTTAGCGGCTTATCTCAAGGGCTGGTATGATAAAGCCCTCATGCCGCTCAGCATTTTTGCCAGTGGTTTACCGGCATTTGGCATGGCAACCATTTTGCTGGTCATTTTTGGGATCATATTAAACTGGTTACCCACCTCGGGTGGATATGGGTTTGACTTGATCCCCAACCTTAGCTGGTCATTCGTCTGGTCGGTGATCGTCCATTACCAGTTGCCGTTCTGGTCGATCGTGTTGATCGCCATTGGCGGCTGGGCGATTGGTATGCGCTCCATGTCGATCTATGAGCTGAATGCCGACTATGTAAAATACAGCCGTTTCATGGGGATCAAAGACAAGAAGATCATTCAATATGTCTTTCGCAATGCCATGCTTCCACAGGTCACCGGCCTGGCGCTGGCCATTGGTACCATGGTCGGTGGTGCCCTGGTGGCGGAGATCATTTTCAGTTACCCGGGGCTGGGTACCACCCTGTTGAGCGCGATCAGGGGGCAGGATTATCCGATGATCTCAGCCACCACCTTGATCATCACCGTGATGGTATTGATCGCAAACTTTACCCTTGAACTTTTGTACGGCTTCATAGACCCGCGCATTAAAGCGGCGCAGTCGGATTAAGGAGAAGCCGCAATGAAAAACACCCTCAAGCAGGTTTTTCACTCTGGTAAATTCGTAGCTGGGTTTTCCATTTTCATGTTCATCGTGCTGACGGTGATCATTTTTCCCTTATTCGTTAAAGCGGATCCATTATTAACCATCAGCCAGAGTGGCGTTCAAGGCTCTTTTTTTCCACCTGGGGTCTATGTGAATGTGTATGATAGCATCGGTACCACTCCTTATACGCTTTTACTGGAGGATGCTCAAGCCAAGCGGATTGCCAGCAAGCTGGGTGACCAGGAACGCCAGGACATCAAGGACTGGCTCGTAGCAGCTGGGATTTCTGAAAACGAGATCGATACGACCGATACCAAGAGCCTCCTGGATTTGTGGGCGAACAATTATGATCCGAAGAAGCAATTACCTGGGATGACCTTTGCTAAAACAAGATACTTTCAAAGGCTCAATGACTCGCTCCAGGGAATATTATCAACCCAAGATCTAACTATAGCAGCCGCGGACACGCTGACAAGTACACTGCAGGCAGCCGGTACCATCGGACAATCCGATTATGTGAACGCAAGTGAAGTTCCAAATGTGCGCCTGTTATTGCTTGGAACGGATAGCTTTGGCCGGGATGTGATGCCCGAGCTGGTTTCGGCGACCGGCACTTCCCTGTTGATTGGGATTGTGGCGGGTTTTATTGCCACCACAATCGGTTTGGTCCTGGGATTGGCAGCAGGTTATATGGGCGGGTTGGTCGATGACGTGGTCATGTTCTTCACCAATCTCTTTACTGTCATCCCCACCATTGTATTGTTGATCTTGATTTCATTCAGTATCGGGCAGGAAAGGCGTGGTGCGGTGACCATCGCCGTGGTGATCGGGTTTACTGCCTGGGTTTGGACAGCCCGGGCTGTACGGGCGCAGGTGATCTCTCTGCGTAATCGCGACCATGTCAACCTGTCGAAATTATCAGGACACCCCGTTTGGATGATCATCTTCACGGACATTTTCCCTTACATCGCCTCTTACGTCGCCATGGCGTTGATCCTGCAAATATCCTCGGCTATCCTTTATGAGGCCTCGTTGTCGATCCTTGGCCTGGGACCGAAAACCACGATAACAGCAACTTTGGGGACAATGTTGAACTGGGCGTTTTACTACATGGCACCAAGCCTCGGAAAATGGTGGGCGTACATGCCAGTGATCGTCGTTATTGCCTTGGTTTCGTTTTCGCTGAACCTGATGAATACCGGTCTCGACCAGGTATACAACCCGGCATTGAGGGAATAGGTGATATATGAAAGAAGTCATGCTAGAGGTCAAAGACCTAACTACGAAATATATCACCCGCTACAATGAGGATATTTATGCGGTTGACCATGTTTCCTTAAAGGTTGAAGAAGGAAAAACGCTCGGAATTGCGGGAGAATCCGGCTGCGGGAAGTCGACCCTGGCACTCAGCCTGATGGGGTATTACTTCGCTCCACTGCACTATACGAGTGGGGAGATCATTATCGCCGGAAAAAATATATCCGGGTTGGACCCAGATGTCGTTCGCAAATCGATCTTGGGGACAGAAATCTCCTATATCCCCCAGGCAGCCATGAACGCCCTCAATCCCACCCGCAAGATCATCAATTTTATTGAAGATGTATATAGAGCCCATGATCAGTACAAGACCAAGCAAGAGGTTTATGAGCTTGCCTGTGAGTGCTGTAGTATTTTAGGGTTACCGGTGGAAGTGCTACAAAAATACCCGGTTGAGCTCTCAGGCGGCATGAAACAGCGCACCGTGATCGCGGTTTCTGTGATTCTTTATCCCAAAATACTGATTGCGGATGAGCCTTCCTCTGCCCTGGATGTCACTTCACAGAAGATGGTCATCAAGATGCTGAAGGACTTGATGAAAGATGGTTTCATCAAGTCGATGATCTTCATTACGCATGAGCTCCCGCTGCTCTACAACGTGACCGATGATATTATGGTCATGTACGCCGGGCAGATTGTCGAAAAGGCCACCGCAAAGGAAGCCGTGTTTGATCCCCTTCATCCCTATTCCAAAGGACTGATGGGCTCGATCATTGTGCCTGAACAAGGTCTGCGGGATGTAAAATTAGCTGCCATTCCCGGGGTACCTCCAAATCTTAAAAATCCACCGCCAGGCTGCCGGTTTGCACCCCGCTGTAAATATACTCGCAATGAATGCACGGCTTCGGTGAATCTTCGAACTCTTGAAGGCGGCCGCGCTTATCGCTGTGTCCTCTCGGAACGTGAACTGAGGGAAACGTATAAAATGGAGGCTCGAACAAAATGCTCGAAAATAGAGAAATTATTCTGAGCGCCAAGGGACTTACCAAGGAATTTGGGTTTGGGGGTACCAGAACACTGGCGGTTGATCATGTGGATCTAGAGCTATATAAAGGCGAGGTTGTCTCGATTGTGGGGGAATCAGGCAGTGGGAAAACCACCTTAGCGAAGGTGCTGCTTGGATTAATTAGTATTACTGAAGGCGAAATTTACTTCCAGGGGAAAAAGCGTGATATCAGGAGTAATAAGAAGAAAAAGGAATATTGGAAAAATATTCAGGCGATCTTTCAGGATCCATTCTCTTCCTACAATATATTTCACAAGATTGATGCTGTACTTTTAGATTGTATTCGCATGCGTGGTGGTGGAAAGCTTCCACACGAGAAAAAAGTCGAAATGATGGCAGAAGCCTGCAAGTTCGTCAACCTGAAGTACGAGGAATTGACCAATAAGTATCCATTTGAGCTTTCCGGTGGACAGATGCAGCGTTTAATGATTGCCCGCATCTTCCTGCTAAAACCAAAGATCTTATTTGCGGATGAACCTACTTCGATGATCGATGCTTGTTCGCGTGCCACCATCCTGGATATGCTGATGCAATTACGTAACGAAATCGGGATGACGGTTATTTTCATCACCCATGATATTGGCCTGGCTTATTATGTGTCCGACAAGGTAATTATTATGGAGCATGGGAAATTTGTTGAAAGCGGAACACCTGATGAGGTCATCCTGTCCCCGAGAGCACCTTACACTAAACGCTTGATCAGCGATGTTCCAAAGATCTATGAAGAATGGGATCTATCAACGGTTGAGTGTTCCACTTGAATTTAAAGACAACCGAAATAACGGTATGCACCGAATTCTACACTGGACGCACCTTTGAATTTGGTGCGCGCTGGGATATCTTATCGAGGCAGATTCATCAGGATAACGCATCATGAGAATTCAATCTTTGGGTGGTGACTGGGATTTTCATCAGGTAGGTACTGAGGAGTGGATGGCCGCCCACGTCCCGGGTGGCGTGCATACCGATTTACTGGCCTTGGGTCACATTCCCGACCCATTTGTGGCTGATAATGAGAAGCGCGTTCAGTGGGTGGCTGAGTCCGATTGGATCTACCGCCATAGCTTCACCAGTTCTCCAGAATTGCTGGCTGAAGATCGTATTTTACTGGTATGTGAAGGGTTAGACACCCTGGCGACGGTTGTCCTCAATGGTCATGTACTGGGGCACACCAGCAACATGTTCCGCCGCTACGAATGGGAGGTCAAACCATTAATACATGCAGACAGTGAAAATGTATTGACGATTTCCTTCGCCTCGCCTGTGAAGTTTATTTCTGAGAAGAATGCTATTCGCGAGATGCCAGGTCCTTATCATTCTCTGGGCGGGGGTCCATACATTCGCAAAGCCCCGTACCAATTCGGTTGGGATTGGGGTCCAAAGCTCCCGCCGATCGGCATATGGAAGGATATTCGCCTGGAAGGTTACAGTGAGGCACGCCTTGCCGAGGTCCACCTGCGACAGCAGCATGCTGGCGGGCAGGTGACGGTTGAGGCTCAGATCACCATCGAGCATTGGGGAAAAATGCCGATAACTGGGGTTGTGCAAATCACGGCACCGGATGGTGAGATCCAGGAAAATAATGCTTCGATAACGATGCAGAATGTGGTGATTGTGAAAGTGTCAATTCCTCATCCTGAGCTATGGTGGCCCAATGGCTATGGGAGTCAGCCACTTTATCGGGTGGATATCTTACTTAAGAGTAGCCTTACTTCCAAGGATGGGTTTTTGGACCTGCGTAGTTATCAGATCGGGTTGCGTACGATTGAATTGCGTCAACAGGAGGACGAGTGGGGACGCTCCTTCGTGTTTGTGGTCAATAAAATTCCTATTCTGGCCAAAGGCTCCAATTGGGCTCCTGCCGAATTTTTCCCAACCCGAATCTCTGATGAATATATCGAAGGTCTCATTCGCTCAGCCGCTGAGACACACCAGAACATGCTGCGCGTGTGGGGCGGTGGATTCTATGAAGAGGAGCGTTTTTACAACCTTTGTGATCGTTATGGCATCCTGGTGTGGCAGGAATTTATTTTCTCGTGCAGTGTATATCCTTTGAACGATCCTGATTTCCTTGAAAACGTCCGCTTGGAAGTAGTTGAGAATGTTCGCCGCCTCCGCCATCGAGCCAGCCTTGCCTTATGGTGTGGGAATAACGAGATGGAATGGGGTTGGGTGGATTGGAATTGGAATCGACCGGAGCTGCAGGATTTAAAAGCTGCCTACGACCAGTTTTTCCACCACACCCTGCCTGCATGGTGCCAGGCTGAAGACCCGGATCATTCCTATTGGCCTAGCTCACCCTCTTCCGATATTCCTTTCCTGGATCCGAATGGTCAGCGCCAGGGTGATTCTCATTATTGGGACGTCTGGCATGGCGGGAAACCGTTTACTTCTTATCGACAACAATATCCACGCTTTATGAGTGAATTCGGCTTCCAATCCTTACCCCCTTTGGAAACCATCCGTTCTTATGCTGATGAAGCCGATTGGAATATGACCTCCTACATCATGGAGCAGCACCAGAAGAATGCCAGTGGAAATTCCATGATGGTGCGGCAAATGCTGGATATGTTCCGGCTGCCCAAGGATTTTAAATCGCTGGTCTATCTGAGCATGGCTCTCCAGGCGGAGGGCATCCGCTACGGTGTGGAGCACTGGCGGCGTTATCCCGATCGCGTTGCCGGGATCCTCTACTGGCAGCTCAATGATTGCTGGCCGGTTGCCTCATGGTCCAGCCTGGATTACTTCGGGCGTTGGAAAGCATTACATTACGCCGCACGCCGGTTCTATGCGCCGTTATTGATGTCCATAGAAGACAACCCATCGGGAATGTCGGTTTACCTGACCAATGACTTACTCAAACCCTGGTTGGGAGGGTTGAATTGGAGTTTGGAAATGTTGGATGGGGAAGAACTGACCGGTGGATCTGTCCCCTTGGTTTTAACCCTTCCGCAAACTGTAAAACAAATATGCAAGCTGGATTTCTCAAAAAATATTACCGAAGACAATCTCCATAAACTGGTATTTATCGCTGATCTTCGGGATGAGTTTGAGCATTTTGTGTCCCGGCAGATTGCAACTTTCGTCCCGATCAAACACTTATCCTTGATGGATCCCGCTGTGAAGGTAGACCTGTCCATCGAGAAGGATCAGCTGATTATAAATCTGGATGCCAAATCTACGGCGCTTCTCGTGGAGGTATCCCTTCCGGGTAGTGAGGTTGTCTTTAGTGATAATCATTTTAATCTACCTGCAGGTCGGACAGTTCAAATTTCCTGCCCAATGCCAGCTGGTTGGACTTTGAAACGAGCGAAAAATGAGTTTAGGGTTCACTCGGTTTATGATTCATACTCACACTAAGGCTTATCTTAGTGGAATATAGACCAATAGATCGGAAAAAATACACCCCATGAATGTCGGGTGCCTTCAGTGTGAATGTTAAGGAAGGTATCTTTTATGTTTTTATTATCCAAACTTATATGCATATCTAGAAAGGATTGAAGTATGACTAAAGTAACAGATTTGATTAAAAAAATGTCCTTGGAAGAAAAAGCCGCCCTGTGTACCGGAGCAGGTCCATGGACGACGACGCTCGTTGAACACCTGGGGATACCCGAATTAATCGTTACAGACGGACCTCATGGGGTGCGTCGGGCAGAAAATATAACCACATTTGTTGAGAAAAGCCTGCCTGCCACATGTTTCCCAACCGCTGCTTGTATGGCATCCACCTGGGATGTGGATTTGATCCATAAACTGGGGGAAGCCTTGGCATATGAATGCATCGCCTTAAATGTTGATGTGATCCTCGGCCCTGGGGTGAACATGAAGCGCATCCCTACTTGCGGGCGAAATTTCGAGTATTACTCCGAAGATCCCTACCTTGCCGGCCAGATGGCAGTCAGTTTCATCAACGGTGTGCAAAGTAAAGGTGTGGGTACGTCACTAAAACATTTCGCCGCCAACAATCAGGAGTGCCAGCGTTCCACCATCAGCTCCGAGCTTGATGAACGAACCTTACGGGAAATTTACTTGCCAGCTTTTGAGATGGCAGTTAAAAAAGCCAGGCCTTGGACGGTGATGTGCTCTTATAACAAACTCAATGGTACATTTGCTGCCGAGAATCACCGTCTGCTGACTGAGATCCTGAAGGAGGAGTGGGGTTTCGAGGGTTTTGTCGTTTCCGACTGGGGAGCTGTCCATGACCGGGTGGAGGCATTGAACGCTGGTCTTGACCTGGAGATGCCCGGTCCACGGGAAAGGCGGGTGAAGGAAGTGATCAATGCTGTTCGTTCGGGTAAACTGGACGAGATGGTGCTGGATGAGGCAGTGCGCAGGATCCTGGAGATTGTTTTCAAAGCTGCTGAGACGAAAAAAGGCGGTTCGTTTGATGCTGCCAGGCACCATGCCTTGGCACGCAAGGTTGCCGCGGAAGGTATAGTCCTGTTAAAAAATAACGGTATTTTACCTTTGAAGGCTCAGAAGCATATCGCGGTTATTGGTCGCTCGGCCAAGGAAGCATACTACCAGGGAGGCGGCAGCTCGCATATCAATCCAACCCAGCTGGATAATCCATATGAAGAGCTGCAAAAATTGGCTGGCGATGCCAGGTTGACCTATTCTGAAGGCTACCCCAAGGATGAAAGTTTTGACCAGGCCCTGATTGATGAAGCCTGTAAAAATGCCCATTCAGCTGCCGTTGCCTTGATATATATTTCCCTGCCTGCTACCAAAGAGTCGGAAGGGTATGACCGGTCTGATCTTGACCTGACTTCTCAACAGGTTGCACTGATCAAAGCGGTTACTGCCACCCAACCCAACACCGTGGTCATTCTGAATAATGGGGCACCAGTGGTGATGAGTGAGTGGTTGGATGGTGCTGCTGCTGTTATTGAGGCATGGATGATGGGTCAGGCAGGTGGAGGGGCAATCGCAGATGTGCTATTTGGAAAGGTCAATCCGTCTGGCAAACTGGCGGAAACCTTCCCACTCAAACTCATAGATACACCGGCATATATAAACTATCCTGGAGAAAATGGCGCAGTTCGTTATGGTGAGGGGATTTTCATTGGCTACCGTTACTATGACGCCAAGGAAGTTCCGACGCAGTTCCCCTTTGGTTATGGGATGAGCTATACCACATTCGATTATCAAAACCTCAAGCTTTCTTCACAACCCTTCCGGGACGTGGATGGTTTGACTGTGTCTGTGGATGTGACGAACACGGGTAAATTGCCAGGCAAGGAAGTGGTCCAGGTGTATGTGCACGATCAAAAATCGAAGTTGGTCCGACCGCCCAAGGAGCTCAAAGGCTTTGTCAAGCTCGCGCTCCAGCCAGGCGAGACCAAGACTGTGACCATGAACCTTGATTTCCGTGCTTTTGCCTACTACCACCCAGCTTATAAACGCTGGATTACCGAGGCTGGGGAGTTCGACATCCTGGTTGGGGCTTCATCTACCGACATTCGCTGCAGGAAAACGGTTACCTTAAATTCCACGCTTGAGTTGCCCAGCATCTTAAATCGAGACTCCACGCTTCGGGAATGGACCGAAGACCCACGCGGTATGAGCGTTCTGGGATCATTCCTCCAGCAATTGAATGACCAGATGCGGGCAACCCTTGGTGGTAGTGAGGCGATCGGAATGGATCCGATGGGTTTCTTAATGGATACGCCTTTGATGGGTTTATTCCATTTCCTGGGCAGTTCTTCACCTGTATCTCCTGAAGAAATGGTGGATGGATTTCTTGCCAAAGTCCACAGTAGCAATTGAAGGGTGTCTTTTCACCAGGACGGCGGTAATACTAAATAAGGTTATTGCACTAAAATACTGATTTTTCTGAGGTTACGATGCAATTTGGTTACTTTGACGATGAGCAACGTGAATATGTGATCACACGCCCAGATACACCATTACCCTGGATCAACTACCTGGGCTGCGAAGGTTTTTTTGGGATCATCTCAAACACCGCCGGTGGCTATACCTTCTATAAAGATGCCAGGCTGAGGCGCTTGACGCGCTACCGCTATAATAACGCTCCTCTGGATACAGGTGGGCGTTATATCTACCTGCGTGATGATGATGGAGGTTCTCCCAATTTCTGGTCACCCACCTGGCAGCCAACCCGTACTCCACTGCAGGGGTACCAATGCCGCCATGGCATGGGCTATACGACCATCCAATCAACGTTTTCTGGGATTAAGGCTGAAACCCGCTACTTCATCCCTCTGGGAGCAAACCTGGAGATCTGGCAGCTTACCCTGGCCAACCAGCGTCCTGAGGCAATTAACTTATCCATTTTTGCTACTGTTGAGTTCTGCCTGTGGGATGCGATG
This sequence comes from uncultured Chloroflexia bacterium, assembly GCA_963777965.1. Lineage (GTDB taxonomy): Bacteria > Chloroflexota > Anaerolineae > Anaerolineales > UBA4823 > FEB-25. The sequence goes on from CAVZSS010000022.1 coordinate 13,235, forward strand.
GACGATGCCACCAACTTTCAACGTAATTACTCGGTGGGTGAAGTGGAATTGGTGGATGGTGTGATCTACCACAAGACCGAATACCGTGAGCGGCGTGATCATTTTTCCTTTTTTACCTGCTCTGAGAGATTAGCTGGCTTCGACACCGACCGGGAGGCTTTCCTGGGTGCGTACCGGGGTTGGGATTCACCCGCCGCTGTGGAAAGGGGCGCTCTCAGCAATTCCATCGCCCATGGCTGGCAGCCGATGGGAGCTCAGCACGTGCGTTTGCATCTGGAAGCTGGGGAGCAGCGATCGATGATCTTCTTGCTGGGTTATCACGAAAACCCGCCGGACTCAAGTTTGACCCTCCCGGGTCGCAAACCATAAACAAACGCAGCCTCACTCCTATCATTCAACGTTACCTGCAGCCATCCGAGGTGAAATCTGCTTTTGACCAGCTCCAGGGATACTGGCTCGAATTGCTGGAAAAGCTCCAGGTGCATACGCCGGACGTTCATACCGACCGAATGGTGAATATCTGGAATGTGTGCCAATTGATGGCAGTCTTCAATTTCTCACGCTCAGCCTCTTATTTTGAATCCGGTATTGGGCGTGGGATGGGATTTCGTGATTCCAACCAGGATTTGCTCGGGTTCGTTCATCTGCTGCCTGCCCAGGCTCGTAGCCGCATCTTAGATCTGGCAGCCACCCAGCTTCCAACGGGAGGGGCGTATCACCAGTACCAGCCTCTCACCAGGCGCGGCAACAACGAGGTCGGTTCGGGCTTCAATGATGATCCATTGTGGCTGGTGTTATCCGTGGCAGCATATATAAAAGAAACCGGGGATTGGGGTATCTTGGACGAGCCTGTGGTGTATGACAATACACCCGGCACTGAAGAGACCCTTTACGAGCATCTTGAACGCAGTATGCAGTATACCCTCGACCGGCTGGGTCCGCATGGCCTCCCGCTCATTGGCCGGGCAGATTGGAATGACTGCTTGAACCTGAATTGCTTCTCCAACTCTCCAGGTCAATCGTTTCAAACCACCACCAATAAGGACGGCAAGGTGGCTGAGAGTGTTTTTATCGCCGGTTTGTACGTCCTGGCTGCCCGATCAATGATCCAAATCGCCATTAAGATTGCACGAGAAAAGTCAGCCCGGGTTTATAGCCAGGCGATCGATCAGCTGCAACAAGTGGTAGGTGAGGCCGGCTGGGATGGCGCTTGGTTCCGCCGAGCCTATGACGACTTTGGAGAGCCAGTCGGCTCTATCACCTGTAGTGAGGGACAAATTTTTATCGAGCCACAGGGCATATGCGTCATGGCAGGATTGGGACTGGCAGATGGGAAAGCCCGGCAGGCGCTCGATTCGGTAGCTGAGAGGCTGGCGACACCCCATGGCGTACAGCTGCACCAACCGGGATACTCGCCATTATTACCTCAACCTGGGTGAAATTTCCTCCTATCCACCCGGTTATAAGGAGAACGGCAGTGTTTTTTGCCACACGAACCCGTGGATCATGATTGCTGAAGCCATGCTTGGGAATGGTGCAATGGCCTATGATTATTACCTGCGCATCAACCCATCCAGGCGGGAGCAGATCAGCGAAGTGCATCGCTGCGAACCATACGTGTATGCCCAGATGATCGCTGGTCGTGAAGCGCCCACGTATGGCGAAGCGAAGAATTCCTGGCTTACCGGTACAGCCGCCTGGAATTATGTAGCCATCACGCAGTGGATCCTGGGCATCCGCCCGGAGTTCGATGGTTTACGCCTGGATCCTTGTATTCCACCTGAGTGGGATGGTTTTTCGGTTGAACGCATCTTTAGGGGTAAGTTATTGCATATCTGTGTGCATAACCCGCAGCATGTCAGCCGGGGTGTAACTGCAGTTGAAGTGGATGGTGTAAAAATCGAGGGTAACCTGGTTATATGTGAGGCTGCCGGCGATGAACACCAGGTGGATGTTTGGTTGGGCAAGTGAGGGGAGGGCAATATGGATGAAAGGTTGTTGGAGATCAGGCAATATACCGGTGAAGGTTACCTTCCCTTGATCAATTTTAACACCTGGCGTGTGGCGATCTTACGCTGGGAGCAAGCCTCGCTTCCGGAGAATATTGAGATGATGGAGCGCCATAACCAAACCGACGAGGTTTTCGTGTTGTTGGAAGGTCAAGCTACCCTGATTCTGGGGGGTAATACTACAAAGGTGGATGGCATCCAACCCCAGGAACTTGAGCCGTGTAAGTTGTATAACGTTAAGCAGAGCACCTGGCATACCATCCTGCTCAGCCGTGATGCTTCGATTTTGATCGTCGAGAACCGCGATACGGGGGATGATAATTCGGAGTATTGTAGGTTATCTAATGAATTCAAGGAAAAAATTATATCATTGAGGTAAGGACGGATCGTGAGCTGCCTATGTTGTTTTGATTTATTGGTTATAGGGTAGGGGCGCAGCGTCGCTGCCCCTTCCTATATGATGGTGGATCTAATCATGCCTACATGATCGAATGTCCTATCATCGCCGATCCATCCGATTGAAAGGTTTTGATTATGCCTCACCCGGGGCATATTTTGTGACCGTGGTGACCCACAATCATTTATGCATATTTGGAAGGGTTATTTCTGGAAAAATGGAGATCAATGCATTAGGTAAGATTGTTCAGGAATGTTGGTTGAAATTACCTGACCATTTTTCCGATATTGAGATAGAACCTTTTGTGGTCATGCCAAATCATATCCATGGGATTATTTCCATCTATGAAAAAGACTGTAGGGGCACGATATATCGTGCCCCTACGACTGAAGATCATCCACACATAGATGCCGATTGTGCCCGAAAAACAGAAAAATTCGGTCAACCGGTCGTTGGTTCAATCCCAACGATAATCCGCACTTACAAGGCTGCCGTATCACGCCTTGCGAGAAAAGAAATAGGGATGGTAAATATCTGGCAGCGCAACTATTTCGAACATATCATTCGTTCTCAAGACGATTTGAATAACATTGCCCATTACATCCTCACCAATCCGGATCATTGGATTGAAGACCCGGAATACATCCATTAGCCTCCTCGGAACCTCCCATGACCTTCACCCTCACCCCTCCCACCACCTTCTCCCTACCCGCCGTGGTTCGGTCCCACGGCTGGATCCAGATGTCGCCCTTCTCAGAAACATCCGATCAAGGCCTATCCTATGTTATCCGCTTGGGCACGGGCAAGGTCCTGCTCTTTGAGGTGCATGCATATGCTGATGTGCTGCGTGTGGATTCGACCGGAGCTGCTGACAGAAACTGAACAAATGGAGCTTTCCCACCATATCACCTGGATGCTCGACATGGACCAGGATTTCTCGGAATTCTATGCCCTGGCACGGGCTGAACCCAAGCTTGCCCGTATGGTGGAGCGAAAAGCGGGTCGCGTGTTGCGTTCCCCAACCCTGTTTGAAGACGTGATCCGCACCATCCTGACCACCAACACCCTGTGGAAGCATACCCTGCGTATGTGCCGCGAGCTGACCACGCGTTATGGCGACCCAACCTCCTGTGATCCTGACCTGCACGCCTTCCCCACCCCTGAAAGCCTTACATTGGTGGACGAACCAACCCTGCGTGAGCAATGCCGTATGGGCTACCGCGCCCCATACGTGGCGGAGCTATCTCAACGCTTGGTCTCTGGCAGCCTTGACCTTGAGGCACTAAAAACAAGCTCGCTATCCACTCCTGAGCTGCGTAAGGAGCTGATGAATATCAAGGGTGTGGGTGGTTATGCGGCAGCTAACCTGCTCATGCTGCTGGGTCGCTACGATTACGTCCCGGTGGATTCGTGGGCTTTGAAGGTGGTCTCTGACGAATTCTTTAAAGGAGAAAAGATTACCCCCAGGCAGGTATTGGACACATTTGAGCGTTGGGGGAAATGGCAGGGGCTTGCCTACTGGTTCTGGGATTGGTCCCCACAGCAGTGAAGGTAATATATAAACCTGGTAGGTATCGTAAACCTGCCAGGTTTATTTGAAAACGTAGATTATTCAATTGGATGGTTGGTAATTCATCCAATTGTTTGAGTTAAAGCTGGTATAGCTCCCCAAACTTGGTCTTCAGGTATGCAAGGTAAGGCTCGATGCTGAGTGGACCCCCCGTGACTTTCTGGACCAGCTCGTTGGCTGTGAATTTGTTACCGTGCTGGTAAACGTTTTCCACCAGCCAGGAGTGCAGCGTATCAAACTTTCCTTGGGACATCTCGATGGGGATCTCTGGGTGGGCTTTGAGAGCCTGGCTGAAGAATTGCGCTCCGAAGATGTTGCCCAGCGTATATCCCTGGAACATGCCCCCGATCGGTCCGCCGAACCAGTGCACGTCCTGCATTACGCCATCCCGGTCGTCCGGTGCCCGCATGCCCATATCGGCATTGTAACGGGCATGCCAATACTCGGGCAGGTCGCGCACCAGTAAGTTGCCCTCCAGCAAGGCCAGCTCGATGTCAAAGCGGATCATCACGTGCAGGTTATAAGTCACCTCATCTGCTTCGGTGCGGATGAGCGAGCGCTGCACCTTGTTCACTGCCCGGTAGAATGTCTCTAAAGGCACTTTATTAAGCTGTTCTGGGAATTTCGCCTGTAGTTTTGGGTAGAAATATTCCCAAAAACCCCGGTTGCGTCCGACCAGGTTCTCCCAGGTGCGTGACTGGCTTTCATGAATGCCAGCTGAGGTGCCACCGGCTAATGGTGTGCCCTCCAGCTCCATACGGATCCCCTGCTCGTACATGGCGTGCCCGGCTTCGTGAATGGTGCTGAACAAGGCACTGCTTAAATCATTCTCATCAACCCGGGTGGTGATGCGCACATCCCCTAGTGAAAAACTGGTCATAAAGGGGTGGTGGGTTAGATCTTGCCGGCCACGGTTGAAGTCATAACCCAATTCCTTGATAATCTCCTGACCAAATTCGAGCTGGTCAGCCTGTGGGTAGTGCAGCTTCAGGCACGCGTCGTCAGCAGGGGGTTGAGAGGTGATGGCTTGCACGATGGGGACCAATTCCCGACGCAGTTGGGCGAACAGGGCGCGCAAGGTGGTAGCCTTCATACCATAATCAGCATAGTCGATCAAAGGATCGGCAATATGCTCATAACCCGGGTAGAAATCTGCCATCCTGCGCGAGAGGTCGAGTGTCCGCTCCAGCAGGGGTTCGAGAGTTTTAAAGTTGTTTTCCGGACGGGCTACCACCCAGGCATTGTATGATTTTTGATATATGTTCATAAAAATCTGCTACGAATTGGGGTGGCAGTTTAAGCGCACGTTCATACTCACGGCGTGCCACTCGGATCAGGGAAGCATCATCAGAATCATATGGCAGGCTCTCTTCGAATGGCCGTAGCTCATCCAGCAATTTTCCAAGCGCTGGGTCGATGGATTTCTCCTGAGTCAGCCTGGCCAGCAAGGCGCTCTGCCGGCCTCGGGCGGTTGCTCCACCCGGCGGCATGTAGGTGGCTTCATCCCAGCTTATAGCGCGCCTGCGTGTTGCAGGTCATAGATTTCTGTTAAACGGGTTTTTAGTTCAGAGAATTGTTTTTGCATACCTCACTCCTTATAATGAAAATACCGGCTAATTATAATGCGATATTAAATTTGTTGCGCCAGGAGTTGAATTTCCTGGCGCAGAGCTGTCCGCCTGGTTTTAGCACGTACAACACTGAACCTTCTACGTATTTTGTTTCTAAATCCTAAATAAAGATGATCTGTGCGCCACGGTAAGATCAATGAATTCACTGGCAGTGACTGTCACCTACGGACATGATTACTGCGGATAGCATATCTCAGTTCATATTCAAAGATAAAACTTGTCCCCTATCGCCTCACTCTAGCAAAATAGTTATCACAACAGAATCTGATATTTGGGTCTGGTTAAACCTGTGACTTAAAGAACATTCCTTCTGCACTGGCAACCTTATTGGATATCCAATCAGGTTATGTGTATTGTCAGGTGGATTTCCGTTTATCCAGCCGGTTTGATGTTACGATTCGTGCGGAATATATTCTCCGGATCCCACTTCGCCTTGATCTCAGCAAGCCGAGTGAGCCCCTTTCCAAGTGCTGCCTGGACGCGTTCTGGACTTTCGTCAGCGGATAAAAAGTTAATGTAGTTTCCACCGGTGGAGAACTGCCTCATATCGGTCCACGCTTGGCGAGCCCATTCAATGTTTGCCATATCTGTGTCTGCTTGCTCCCACGCAGCTGCCAGGTTAAGAATGTATCGTGCATCACGGTGGCCAGCCGGTGAGTGTTCATCATTTAATCTATTCAACGCACCGCTGATCTGGACCAGGATCGCCGCTGAGTGAGGCGATTGGATTTTAGCGGCATGCTCGATTAACTTCTCGCACAGGGCTGGTTCGATGCGCTGGAGATACTCGCTCTTCCAGTAGTAACGTCTACCTTTCGGATTAACAGCGTCGAGCAATGTCTGCATTTGAGCATAAGGTCGCTGTACGAGCACGTCACCGATGGGATTTCGAAACGACTTGATGGGGCGACGATTTTCTCGCCTTCTTCAAGTTTCCCGCTGTAACAGGCTCCGATGATGACGACCGGCGTCGTGTGCAGGTCTTTCGGTAGCCAGGGAGCAGGCGGTGCCGGGCGCATCATCAAGAGCAGCGTAAGTTCGGGTGGGGCGGTCTCTGCTAAGGTCCGGTACAGTTCGAGCACCTCAGGTGCCTCGCTGGCTGGCCAGGCTACAAATCCACCGATGACCTCCGGACCGATGGGGTAAAGCTTGTAATCAATACCGGTCACGACGCCAAAGTTCCCGCCACCACCCCGTAGCCCCCAGAAGAGGTCTGCATTCTCGTCGCTGCTTGCGTGCACGAGGTGCCCCTCAGCAGTCACGACATCCACTCCGACAACGTTATCCGATGTCCAACCGTAACGTCTCGTCAAGTAGCCAAATCCTCCCCCCAGGGTGAGTCCGGCGATCCCGGTTAGGGAAACGAAGCCTAAGACAGCCGCGAGACCGTGCAGCTGTGTTTCACGATCCACATCGGCTATCAGGCAACCAGCTTGTGCGTGGGCAATCTTTTCCTTTGAATTTACCCATACACCACGCATGAGCGACATATCGAGCATCAGAGCACCATCAGCGGTAGCCAGACCGGCGATATTATGCCCACCGCCTTTGATGCTCACCAGAAGATTGTGCTCACGGGCAAAACGAACGCACGCGATCACATCTGCGACCCCCAGGCAACGCACCACGAGTGCTGGCTTTCTGTCGATCATGGCGTTCCATACCGTCCGTGACTCATCATAGCTGGGCTCACCAGGCACGAGTAATGAACCTTTCAGGCGCATCTTTAAACTTTCGATGACATCCTGCTTAAGGTCAAATTCTCCACCATCCAACATTTTTACTTTTATTGAAGATACTGCTTCCATTAGTTTGTTTCTCCTTTGGTAGTTCGAACCTATCCGTTTCCATCAATCCTTAATGAAACTGCATGAAATTAGAAATCAGATACTTATCTATGCTTGAAATGTTATAGAACAAAATGATGCTTGGTGTTGGGAGTACAAAATTGTTGAGGGGAAATTATTTGCTTAATCTGTATCACCAACCCTTGGGTGATATATATCATAAAACCCGTAAAAGCTGAAGATTAATATTAGATAATGCTAATCTATTTTATCCTAATTGTATTATATAGCAGGTGCCATTCTTCTCTTTAGTTAGAATATGGTCTCCTATCCCCTTGCTCAAGTAAAAGCTAGTTATGAAATGGAGGTAAGAAGATCATTGGTGTACATAGCGGGAAGATCAACTATTGAATACTCTCCGCAAGTGTCGATTACCCTGTAGACCACCGTCTGGGTAGGGGAAAGTGGGACAAGGATTTGGACGAATCACATTATTCAAACACCAGTATTTCATAGAAAATACCAGAGCTAGCAACCTGCTGCATTTGACAAGGTTGGTGAATGTTGAGTTTCAGTCGGCAGGTTCGATATCCATCCATCCCAACATACCTGAACATCCAATTGTGCGGGAGACTATATAATTTTTTATTTAATATTATGACAGCATCACAAATTATTTGTGATAAATAATACTTTTCTGATGATGAGATTTACATTAATATAGTGTTAATTGAAATATTCGTATTTGCATATATATGATAATACGTCAATGACCAATCCACAACTGACTCAGGAAATTTCACAACTCCATGCAGATATTTGCTCTGCCCTGGCAGATCCTAAACGTATTTTATTGATCTATGCTTTGGCTGAAAAACCTCGTTCAGTCAATGACCTGGCGCAAGAATTGGATATCAGCCAGCCAGCCACTTCCCGTAATTTAAAGGTATTGCGCGATCGGGGACTGGTTTTTTCAGTACGCCAGGGTACCACTTTAGAATATCGCCTGACGGATACACGTCTGGTGGAAGCTCTGAATATGCTGCGTAATGTATTGCATGATCGGCTTACGTATAGTGCCAACCTCATGGAGAGTGCTGATGAGGTCGATAAGGTTGCCAACACAGCTTAACTACCTGGTTTTTCTGCCATAATTCACCCATTTTTGTACGGTGAATTATTTTTATATTGAGGAGGACTTTATGCACTACCTTAGGAACCGTTATCTAATTCCCATCTTCCTTGGTGCCATCCTGATCGCTGGTTTCTTCCTGCTCCTGACAGCCACAGAGACAAACGCGCAATGCGGGTCTCAAGCCTCATCCTGTAAAGATTGTCACGAGACACAAGGCGAGGACCCCGTTAATAACGATGGTACTGCCTGGCATACCCAGCATGCGCAGATCGATGCCTGCGTCAGCTGCCACGCAGGCAACCCCCAAAGCACAGACAAGGACCAGTCACACACCGGTATGGTAGCCTGGGAGTCAGATGTCAAGGCTGGTTGTGCCATGTGCCACCCCGATGATTACATGCAGCTTGCCCAGGAGTATGCCACCACGCTGGGCGTCACCCTGGGAGAAGGGGGTGCTGTGCCCCCTGTTGAACCTCCCCCAGGCCCCTCAACGTCCACAACGGAAGAGACTGCTCCCCCTGAAGGAGAGATCGTCATCAGCCAGCCCGGTACGGTCGATTATGTGCAGCAGTACAATGAAACTGTCCTGGGTGAAACCTCGATCAACTGGGGCAATGTGATCCTGGTGGTATTGATCCTTTGCATTTTATTGGGTGGTGGAGCGTTCATCTATTGGAACGAACGGCGTCGCAAGGGTTTGAAAGGCTTCTACACGAAAAAAACAGTCCAGCCGCTCGAAGGAGCTGTGCCAGTGGTGGAAGGCTTTTCCAGTGACGTGACAGAACTTTTACCACTCGTTGCCAAACTGAACCCGGTGGGGTTGCATGCCCTCAAACGCCTCCTGGCCAACCCCGACCAGGCTAACGAGATGCTGCATGCCCTATCGCACCTTGACCCTGAGCTTGTGCGCCGCATTCAATCACTGGACAAAGACACGCGTGCCCTGCTGATGGCTCTGGCAGGAAGCTAACCCAAGGCATTTCATTCATCAACGAATTGGAGGAATAATGAATCGGATCAAATCATTTGTATCCAATGAAAGCTGGTCACCCTACCTGGCGGGCATCCTGCTCGGTATCGTTGGACTTGCTGACAGTCCTGCTTGCCAACACTTTACTGGGCGCTTCAGGTGCTTTCGAAAGCATAGCAGGGTTGATTGGAAAGAAGATCGCCCCTAGCGTGTTCAGCAATATCTATTGGGGCATGGAGGGAGGCCGGGCAATGCCAGTCATACGACCAGAGATCACCTGGTCGGTGATCTTGCTGGTGGGAATCTTTTTTGGTGGGACACTGGCGGCTCTCTCCAGCCGAACGTTCAAATTTCGCTTCAACGATGATGCCCAATGGAAACGCATCTTTGGCCCCCAACCCTGGAAACGTTGGGTACTCGGCTTCCTCGGCGCGGTCATTGTTGCATATGGGTCTGGCATCGCAGGTGGCTGCACCAGCGGTTTGGCCATCTCGGGCGGAATGCTGTTTGTGCCAGCCGCTTTCTTATTTATGGCAGGATTTATGGTTTCCGGCATCATCACCGCTTTGATCGTCTACGGCAGGAGGTATTAAACCATGACTACCTTCATCATAGCTGTCGTTTTGGGCATTGGCTTTGGGTTTTCGCTCAACAAAGCCGGTTTAACTAAATATCATAAGATTGCAAACCAGTTCCGTTTCACCGACATGACAATCCTCAAATATATGATGACCGCAATTGCCGTGGCAATGACGGGATTGTACATCTTCCGCGGGCTAGGTTGGGTCACCTTCCCCACCGTTCCTGCCACATATATTGTGGGGAATTTGATTGGCGGGCTGATCTTTGGAGTGGGTATGGCACTTGCTGGATACTGACCAGGCACCTGCGCCGCCGGGAGCGGCGAAGGTAAACTGGATTATATTGGTCCTGGACTGTTGGGCTTCTTAGCTGGTGCTGTTCTTTATGGTCTGACGTACCCAAAGGTATTCCCCATGATTTCCAAGGCCGCAAACCTTGGCAATGTCGTTCTTCCTGATTTATTGAATCTGAATCCTTTTCTGACAGTACTATTCTTTGACCTGATCGTCATATTCCTGTTCTACCTGATCGAGCGGGCAGGCTTACAGCGCAAGGATAAGCTTCAATAACCAACCTGACCTGTGGTGAGCAGGATCTTTCACCGCAGGTTGAAAGGCTAATTATGCCGAAAACTGAGATTTCACGACGTGATTTTCTAAAATTAGGCACTGCAGCTGCCTCCGCATTTGCCATTGGGCAATTTATACCTCCACCCGTTGCACGGGCGGCTACGCCAGGCAGGCTGCTGGATGACAATGGCAGCGGTTACCTCTATACCATGTGCGAGATGTGTGTATGGCGGTGCGGTGTGCGCGCCAAGGTGGATGAAGGGCGAGTGGTAAAGCTGGAGGGTAACCCGGAGCACCCCCATTCACATGGCAAGCTGTGTGCCAGAGGCCAGTCCGGCCTGATGAGCACCTATGACCCCGACCGGGTGCTTACCCCGCTCATCCGCGTGGGGAAGCGGGGTGAGGGCAAATTCCGCCAGGCTTCCTGGGACGAAGCCCTGGACATGGTGGCGGAGAACATGCTGAAGATCAAGGACACCTATGGGCCTGAAGCGATGGTCTTCTCTTCCACCCATAATCTCTCGCAGCCTCTATTCGAGAACCTGCTGTACGGATTTGGATCACCCAATTATGGCACCCAGCGCAGCCTGTGCTTCAACGCCATGGTTACTGCGTTCCTGTTGACTTATGGAATCGAAGAACCAGCACGAAATTATGAAAATGTCCAGTATGATCTTGTTAGTGGGTCGAAATCTCACCGAGGCAATCTCGACGTCCGAGACCACCGAGATGATGGATGGCATTGCACCGAGGGGCAAAATTAGTCTATCTAGACCCGCGCTTCACCAAGACGGCCTCCAAAGCGACGAATGGATGCCAGTTCGCCCAGGTACCGACCTGGCTTTTCTTCTGGCGATGATCAACGTGATCGCAACGAAGAATTTGGAAACTGTGAATTTGTTAAAGAGTTTACCCTCGGTTGTGATCAATTACCCACCCACAGAGCTGAGTATCACACCAGAATGGGCAGGCAAACTGCGGATTCCAGCGGACACCATTCGGCGAATCGCGCGTGAGTTTGCAGCAGCAAACCGAAATGCCTTAGCTCACCCCGGATGGCGTACCTCCAATTTTATCAATTCCTTTCACACTGAACGTGCCATTGCCATCCTGAATGCCATGGTGGGTAATGTCTTTGGGGCGTGACTGTTTAATCGCCGAAAGCCCTGAGCGGTGGAATCTCTGGGCAGCCCACCACAACCTCCATATCCGCGTGTTTCCGCCAACGGTTGGATGGTGTGCCGTGGAAGTACCCCTTAGTACCACTAAAGATTGGTGTATTCCAGGAATTACGCGATTCCATTGTAGGTGCAACCTTACCAGGCACATGGCTGGTTTATCTCACGCCAGAATCCGGTGCTTTCATTACCCGATCGGAGTAAGACGCTGGAAGCATTCAATAAGATGGACTTCATTGTCACAGTGGATATCATCATGAATGACACAGGCTGGTTTTCCGATGTCGTCCTCCCTGAAGCATCATATTTGGAGCGCTACGACCCGTTGGTGCCCATGGAGGATCACATTTTCATCCGCCAGCCGGTTATCGAGCCGCAGGGTGAGGCAAAATCTGCCCTGATGATCTATAAAGAACTGGGCACCCGCCTGGGTTTGGCTGACTTCTTCCAATATAAGGATGAAGAAGACTACCTTAATCAGCAACTAGCTCCACATGGTTATTCCTTGGAGAGAGCTTCGCTTGCACGGGACATCAAAGTTTCCGATGAAGAAACCAAGATCTTAATGTTCAACTCCCAGCGGAAAAGTAGAAGTCTATTCAGAAACCCTGGCAAAAGCTGGAATTTGATCCCGTCTACCTATCTGGGAGGAACCACCCCAACCAAAGCCAGGTGAGTTTTACCTGCTGACTGGCAAAGTGGGTCAGCACACCCAAATGGGCACTCAAAATAATCAGCTGTTGCACAAGTACCAGGATGAGCCCCGCCTTTGGATGGCGCCGGATGCTGCTCAAAATCTGAGCTTGAAGGATTGGGATACGGTCGAGGTCACTTCACCCGTGGGCTCGGTCAAAGTGGCCTTGCAGGTCACCCCTGCTATCCGTACTGACTGTGTCTACCTGACCCCGGGCTTTGGTCATCTCTCGATGGGATTACGCACTGCCTATGGTGTGGGTGCGTCAGACTCAGTGTTACACGTCACCTACACTGATCCGATCAGTGGTGGTCAGGCACTCAGCCAGACCTTCGTCTCGGTCAGGAAGGCGGGATAAGGAGAAGCCTATGCCTCAGAAAAATCATTATGCCTTCGTGATTGATGTCGCCCGCTGCATCGACTGCCGGGCATGCCTTGTGGCGTGCAGCGTGGAGAATAACGTGCCTATGGATCACACCCGCATCTGGGTATATGACCAGGGGATACAGGGAAATTGGCCTGACCTCAGCCGTACCTTTGTGCCCTACAACTGCATGCACTGTGAACACCCCCCCTGCACCGAGGTTTGTGTCAGTGGCGCCACCTACAAGGATAAAGTTAATGGTCTCGTGCTGGTGGATCAGGAAGCCTGTATCGGTTGTGGGTATTGTGTGGAAGCCTGTCCCTATGGGGTGCGTTATATTGACCAGAAACGCGGCGTGGTCGATAAATGTAATGCCTGCCTGCAGCGGCTGGAAGTTGGTCTCGAGCCAGCCTGTGTCGCCACTTGCGTTGGGAAGTCGCGCCTGTTTGGTGACCTGAATGATCCCGCCTCCGAAGTCTCGCTTGCGCTGCGGAATGCCAAATCGGTAACAAATCTGGATTATGAAAAAGGCGAGACGGATACTGACCCAAATATTTACTTCCTGAACCTTCCGGAAACCGAGAGCATCTATTCCTCGGATCCCTTTGGGCAGGTAGTACAAACCTCCCTGCCTCGCGATCCGCATTACACCCTAGCTCAGGAAAGCTGGAGAAAAGTGGTCATCCCGCTTATGGCGGCGGCCATGGGGGCAACCTTCCTGGTGCAGGCTATCTTCTTCACCAAACAGCTGATTGAGGGTGAGAAGGAATTCGAGGATTAGGCAGGAGAAGGAGAGATGAAATGAGCCATAAAAATATTCCTTTACCAGAACGACAGCGACTGCGCCAAAAGATGTACAAGAAGCATAATCTTGCCAACATCCTGACCCACTGGTTCAATGTATTCTCCTGGCTGCTGCTGCTTTCCACTGGGATTGCCATCATCTCATCCCCCAGGTTGGGGATCACCCCGCTTTGGATGCAGGACGCCTTCCGCAATATATTCGGAGGCGACGCCAATCTGATCCGCTTTCACTATACAGTGGGTTTTGTCTGGATCTTTGTGATTATATTCAATGTTTTTGTCGGTTTCCGAAAGTACTTCGTTCCCTTCGCCGCAAAACGCATGCTCTTGGACAGGGATGACATTGAGTGGATGAAGATCAAACCCCTGCAGATGATGGGCTTCATGAAGGGCAAGGATCTGCCACCGCAGGATGCTTACAATGCCGGGCAGAAGATTTACAGCTATTTTGTTGTGGTTTGCACGCTTGGGATCATGGTCACCGGGCCGCTGATGGTGCATAAATCCCTTTTCCCACCCATCGTCAAGCAGATCGCTCAACCGATTCACTTCATCTGTGTTTTCACAATTGTTGCCTGGTTGTTCATCCATGTTTATATGGGGGCGGTCTTCCCGGAAGAAAAGGAAGCCTTCTTCTCGATGTTTTCGGGCAAGGTTTCTGCCTGGTATGCACGCGCTCACCATGAGAAATGGTACAATGAAAAGCTCAAAGAGGAGACGGTGTGGGAGGATGAAGTCGAGCAAGAAGTGCTGGAATCAGATCCCCTCAAGGAAGGAACCAGCGGAGCAGACTGATAACCGCCTGATTTGTTGATAAACCGCTCCTGAAAAGGGCGGTTTTTTATCCCTAACTTGCCCATGCGTCCATCTTTTTACGACCATTTACACCCACCCACGATCCCAGCCCCTCAGGCGCGCCTGCGCTACACCCTGGGGATGGGGGGATTGGCTGTATTCCTGACCCTGGTGGTGGGTCTCACCGGCGTCATGGTGACCTTTTTTTACATCCCCACGCCTGAAGGGGCAGCAAATTCCGTTCAATCCCTGACTTTCCTGGTTCCATTCGGCTGGCTGATACGCAACCTGCATTACTGGTCTGCCCAGTTGTTGATCCTGGTGTCGTTACTCCACCTGCTGCGGGTAGTTTTCACTGGGGCTTACCTGCCTCCGCGCCGGCTCAATTACCAACTCGGGTTGTCCCTGCTGGTCGTCTGCCTTTTCCTCGATTTCACCGGCTACGTGTTACGTTGGGACGAGGGTGTTCATTGGGCGCTGGTGGCAGGCACAAATTTGGTGAAGTCCATCCCATTGGTTGGCGATGGGCTCTATATAACCCTTGTGGGTGGCAGCCAGGTAGGCGCAGCTACCCTGATTCGCTTCTATGCCTGGCACCTTTTCGGTCTGATGCTTATCCTGATGGCAATTGGAGTATGGCACCTGTTCCGGGTTCGTCGTGATGGGGGTATTGCTGTGCCACCTCCTGAGCTCCGCGCGACCCACGCGCGCATCAAACGCAAAGAGCTATCTCGCCGGGAAGGACTGGCAATGGTATGGGTAACCATTGTGGTGGTGGTACTCGCCATCCTGATACCTGCCCCGTTGGCACCGGGTATCCAGGAGGGGTCTGCCTCAGCCATTGAAAACCTGGCCCCATGGTTCTTCCTGTGGGTTCAGCAACTGCTTAAACTGGGGGATCCATTCATTTTTGGAGTGCTTATTCCTCTTGGGGCACTGTTGGTCCTTGCCCTGGTGCCTTATATCACTCCTAAGAAACTTTCACCAGCCGAGCTCGGCAGGTGGTTCCCGCATGGTGGGCGCAATATACAAATCCTGATCGCCATCCTTGCAGGGGTGATCATCCTGCTCACGCTACTCGCCCTTCTCACCTGATATGCGCCGATTGCTTTTATTCGCCTCGCTTCTTTTATTTGTCGCCTCTGGCTTTGTTCTATGGCGGCAGTTTAGCAATTCCAAACCCATTGGCATCACACCCAGTCTCACCGGGCAGGCTGAATATTGTCTCACCTGCCATGCTGACCTGCCAGAGGTCAGCCAATCTCACCCAGTGGAAACCTTCGGATGTGTGCTCTGCCACGGTGGGGAACCACTGGCACTCTCAGCAGATTTAGCCCACAGCTCCATGCGCGGCGGTGCGAACCCATCGGAGCTTGCAGTTGTGGAAGCTTCCTGTGGAGGTGAGATGTGTCACAGTGGTACTTCACAGGCAAACCGAGACCACATCCAGCGCGTCGCTACCAGCATTCAAGCAACCTATGCAGGCGCGATTGCCCAGATGCGTTATGCCTTTGGTGCCCAGCCTGACCTGACTGCTCAAATGGGTGTGTATGCCATTGATGGGCTTTCCGCATTCGACCCTGCTTCAGATAGCTCCCCCGCCCTGCAGTTATTTTCTGATAATTGCCTGTTTTGCCACCTATCTGCGGATCCTTTGGAGGGAGAAGAATTCAACCGCTGGAGTGGTTGTTCCGCCTGCCATTCCCCAGCTCCACGGGAGGATGGAACCCTCGTTCACCAGCTGGCAACATCGGTTGCCTACACCCAATGCAACAAATGCCATAATCGCGGTAATTATAGATTATCGGATATGCAATTTCACCCACGTGATGATGCCCCAACCGATCGTTTAGGGGATTATTATCAGCCGATTGCTGAGTTCACCCGCTGTGAGTGGACTCTTGATTGTGCAGACTGCCACACCCGGCAGGAAGCAATGGGTGATGGGCACATCTACAACAACAAGAAGGAGATCCAGTATATCCAATGCCGCACCTGCCATGGCACGTCCGACGCCCTGCCGCTCTCCTATACCATCACTGAAGAGGACGACCTTGCTCTGCGACTGGATTTCCTTAATCCTGTCCTTGATTTGAAAGTGGGAGATACCATCCTGATGACAGATTTAGGTGAGCCTCTGTGGAACATCCGCGTGCTGCCGGGAGATAGGTCGAGTACACCGATGTATGATCTCTTCACCAAAGCCACTGGTCAACGCCTCACATTTAACCCAGTGATGGGTAGTGCCTGCCAGCAGGACCCTAGATCAACAGGAAGCGCGTTACTGCCATGAATGCCATGCCATCGAAAGATGATATCCTCTCCCGTCGCAGCTTCCTTGACCTGGCGGTGAAGGCAAGCCTGGCAGGTTCAGCCTTGATAGGTTTGGGGATGATGGTGCGCTACTTCAGCTTTCAAAGTGAGGCTAAACCCTCCCAGTGACTATGATCTGGGTCCAGCATCAGATTATCCGCCCGGATCACGCATCCCTGTCCAGTCTGCACAGGCAATCATCATCCATGACACCCAGGGTTATTCAGCCATCAGCCTGGTCTGCCCCCATCTGGGCTGCGTTATCAACGTGAACGGCGATGGGTTTACCTGTCCATGCCATGGCTCACGTTTCCTGCCTGATGGCAGCTTGCGGAGCGGTCCGGCGTCTCACCCCTTGACCAGCTTACGGGTTGAAGTGAATGCTGATGGTCACTTGATCCTTTATACCGGGTAAGAAAGATGAGGTTTGCATGTCTGAACAGTTATCAGCACTTCTCCGCAAGAGCGCATCCGAACACAGTCACCTATGCCCGCGCCAGGTTCTGGGGGTGCGCATGGGACTGGCTGGTCTTAAAGCGTTGCGTTTGAAAGCCCCGCTGAGCACTAGGACAGCCCTCGTCATCATCGAAACGGGGGGATGTTTTGCTGATGGTATAAGGGCAGCCACAGGCGCGACCGTTGGCCATCGGACACTCAGGGTCGAAGACCTGGGTAAGGTTGCCGCCACCTTCACCAATCTGAAGTCCGGGACCAGCCTGCGGATGGCACCCAGGTTGGACGTCAGGACCCTTGCCCTTGCTTATGCACCGGAAGAGAAACGCCGTTATTTCGCCCAGCTACAAGGTTACCAGGTGATGCCAGATGAAGAACTGTTTATTTTTCAATCGGTGGAATTGCAGACCCCCGCCTCCCAGATCATCAGCCACCAGAATGCCCGCGCGCGATGTTCAAACTGTGGGGAAGAGATCATCAACGAACGCGAGCTGGTGGTGGAAGGTACGATTCTATGCCGTACATGCGCACACGGTGGGTACTACCGACTAAAGTAGTTTATTTTTTTGGCGTATGGCAAGCGCCATGGGGCGGATGGCAACCGCCCTTACTTATTCTTTTCTACTTGTATGGGCGCAAGGTTTGCGCCCCAGCCTGCATATGCCTAAGGTTTGTGTCCCGGGGCGGATTTCAACCGCCCTGACTTATTCTCCTATACTTGTATGGGCGTAAAGATTTCACCTCAACTTGTATGTGTGTAAGGCTTGTGTCTGGGGGCGGATTCCATCCGCCCTTACTTATTCACCCATGCTTGTATGGGCGCAAGGTTTACACCTTAACCTGAATATGTCTAAGGTTTGTTTCCTGTGGCGGATTCCAACCGCCCTGACTTATTCTCTGATACTTGTATGGGCGCAAGGATTGCGCCCCAGCCTGTATATGTCTAAGGTTTGTGTCCTCGGAGAGATTCCACCGCCCTTACTTATTCTCCTATACTTGTATGGGCGCAAGGATTGCGCCCAGATGAATATGATTTAACCAAATCTGGGATTTTACTCAGATTTTGAAGGGTATAGCTGATCTTTCTGCCAATTTTGTAGGTTGGTGTCTATGTAGTCCCATATTTTCTGAAACTCCCCCTCATTCCGGATGATATGCTCAAAATAATTACGTTGCCAGATTTTCATCATATGTAAATCACGCGTAGAGCGACTAGTCACAGCAGATTTGAAACCTGATATGAAAGTTGATAATGAATGTGGCATTCGGTGTACCTGTTGATGATTTTCTCTAGACATGATGGAGTGTACTTTCTCTCCATCAAAATTATTTACTTCGATAGGGATACTATTGTTATCAATCCAAACAATACCGTGCAGATGGTTTGGCATTAGAATAAATTCATCTTCATTTACACGAATTTCTTTTCGTATCTTAATGGTCCGGAACCATTCATCATAAATAATTAGACCCAGTTTAGATGCTATTATCTCGCCGTCTCTTATTTCTCCAAATATTTCTTCATGCTGATAAGCGAGGATTGTGATGAAATATGCTCCTGGCTGTGTATAGTCGTATCCTTTCAGACGGATAGATCTTCGGTGATGGATTTGAGGATTGAATGTCATTTAGTCCGTAATATATATATAATTTGATAATAAGAGTAATTGGGTAGGATTCCAACCGACCTGACTTATTCTCTTATACTTGTATGGGCGCAAGGATTGCGCCCCAGCCTGTATATGTCTAAGGTTTGTGTCCTGTGGCGAATTCCATCCGCCCTCTTATTCTCCAATACTTGTATGGGCGTAAGTTTTGCGCACACCAGCTACAAAATGGTATTCAATATCCCGGTCAACAGGATATATGCCAGCGCTCCCACCACCACGGTAAAAAATGCTTTCGTATCATCCAGGTCCAATCCCTGGCGGATGGCGATGAATTCAGCTGCGATTGCCCAGATGATGCCAATCAAGCCACCCACGCATGGGATGATGCTCAATATCATGGGGGAATAAGCAAACCCGATTACACGCAGCATCTGGCCTATGTCAGCCTCTCCCTTGAAGAAGCGCGTACCGACGAACCAGGTCACGGCTGACCAAAGCAACCAGCCAAGCAGCACGCCGATCAAAGATCCAAGGAATCCGCTGAAGAAACTTCGATGCAAGAAACCATTAAATAGTCCGTTCCCAACCCCACTCACAAGTGAAACCAACAGGACGATGATAGCAGCAGGTAAGGTTAGGCTGGTATCGTGCTCAATCTCCTCGAAGGTCGAGGCGCTAAGTTTAAATACACCGATGATGCGAGCAAACATGATTCACCTCCAATGTTCCTCAGTCATAACCCTATAGCCTGGGTAGGGTTACGCAGGTAATAACCATGTGAGTGTTCATACGTTAATTCGCAGCCAGCTTACGGTTTTGCAAGGTGGGGGCAAAGATAGTTGATTTTTTAATGGTTTTCTGCTAAAATAATAGCAGAATTATAAAACATGATCATGGCAACTCCAGGGCTTCGAGCGCGACCACAGTCATTTTCATTATCATATATTCTCGCTCCCCAATTTATTCACTGGCCCCCCCGATGTCTCCCGGAGATGAAGCCTAGATCACCATAAGGTTATCATCACTGAAAGGAGGTTGGGCACCATGTTATTTCAAAAAACGGAGCGAGGCCAGGGAATGGTCGAATATGCATTAATTATCCTTTTAATAGCCATTGCAGTTATCGCAGCATTAACGATCTTTGGCACACAATTATCTACCACATACAGTTTTATTGATAGTAGCGTTGGCGCGGTGATCCCTTAACTCTCATACATCAAAACAACCCGCTTCAGTGGGTGTTTTGTTTCTATGGGTAAATTGCAACGAATTACGGTCTTGATCAGGATAGTGATGCTATTGTTCGATCTCTCAGCTTGGTTTGAGGCGTGTCTTATTCGTTTTCGAATTATATTGGTACGCCTTCCCACAACTCGGGCATTTTAAATTGACCCAGCTCCCGGTTTGTTTTCCCGAATCTCCCAGGCTTTCCCGCTTCTTCTGGTAAGCTTTATCCAATGCCGCGCTAGGAGGTCCTTTGCTTACGCCGAATACGGCTTTATTTATCGTGCGCACCTTTCCACAATGAGGGCAAGTGATTTTAATCGCCTGTTCAGGCATAGGCACCTCTGCATTCTTTGTAACGCGATATTATTGAAAAGACAATCGGTTCCACATGCTAAGTAATTATGGGTATAGGTTGCAATTCGCATGCCCGAATTTTCTACGCCTTCTCCCTTTCGATCACCATCAAGGTGATGTCATCGAACTGCTGGGTATTTCCGATCCAACTCCGTACATCGCTAAACAGCAACTCGTGCATCTCTTCCGCTGATTTCCCAAAGTACTTCTGCAGGGCATCGTGTAATTGCTGCTGACCAAAGAATTGTTCCTTCTCATTCAATGCATCCGTGACCCCATCCGTATAAAGCACCAGGGTATCACCTTGCCCGAGTGTTGTTCTGTGCTGGTTCCAAGTTGTTTCTTCCATCACACCCAGGGGTATTCCAGTCCGGCCTAACTCGTCAATAAGCCGATCCTTTGACCGAAGTAGGTAAGCAGGGTGGTGGCCAGCACTGCAATAGGTGAATTCGCCGCTCTTCGGATCCAGGATGCCATAAAATAAGGTGATAAATAATCCCCCATGGGTATCCGCCAGTATACGCTGGTTAGTCATTTCCATCGTTTTTTCAGGAGTATCCGGGTATTCTGCTGCGTAGGTGCGCCATAAAGAGCGGCTTAATGCCATGAATAAGGCTGCCCCCGTACCCTTATCGGTTACATCAGCAATCGTCACCCCGATTTTTCCACCCGGGAGATCAATGTAATCATAAAAATCCCCCGATGTCTCACCAGCGGGTTTGAGCGCTACGGCTAACCTCCAACCTGGTAAAACTGGCAATGTTTTCGGCAATAAACTTTCCTGTACCTGGCCTGCTTTCTTCAAGTCTTTGGTCATCTTCTCGTGGTCAAGCACCTGGGCATACGTATGAGACCGGACCATTTGTAATTTGCTCTGCGCTATCATCGCATAATGACCAGAACCGATTTCTGTGCATATCGTTAGAGTCTCGCGCAATAAAACCTGGGCTCGTTCCATATCCGCCGGTTCTCCCCGCTTGATATGCAGGTCTGCCCAAATCAGTAAATATCTTGAAACAAGACCGCGAAATCCAGCGCGAGCGGCTACAGAATTCATCTTTTCAATAATTCTCAGCGCCCTCTGCCACTCTTGCCTGGCACAGGCGATATCAATTTCCGCTTCCCCTTGTAATAACTCATGCCAGGGTGAAGGCTTGGTCTTGGAAGCACTACGGGCTTTCTCAAGCCACTCATTCGCTTCATCCAAACGACCCTGCCTCACCTGGATTATTGCCATGCGTGGATAGATCCAGATATTCTCTTCAGAATTGTCCTGCTCGATGAGCCTGACCGCATCCAGCAGAAAAGTCGCTGTTTCGCTCAGATCATCCAGCTCACCCCACCTGCTTTTCTCCAATAAGAAGTAGGATAATTCGCTGAGCATACCAATTTCAGCTTCCAGGTTCTTGAGCTTCCTCCATTCACCCAGCAATTCCCTGAAGGTGGAAATGGCTGTATCCCAATCGCCCCGGTATCCGGTCAAAGCAGCGCGGATGAATTTGACTGAACAGCTGCATTGGAAGCGAATTCGAGTTTTTCTCTACCAGCTCATCCAGCTTGGGCAGCTCCTGCTTCAATTTCTTTGTATCTACCTGGCAATATCAAGCAGCTGGTATAACTAACAAGGCCGATGATCTCTTCTGATGCGGCGCCTCGCAGCCTTCCCTGTTCAGCTGACTGGCGGAAGTGTTCCAGGGCTGCCTCATTGTCCATCAGCCAGGTCCGGATCATGGTGCCCAGGTTTTGATGGGCGCGCATGCTCACTTGCAGAAAACCATTCGCCTCAGCCAGCTCAACTGATTTTCGAAGCGCATCCAGCGATTCCTCGGGTGAAAGCCCTGCCAGTATGCCCAAGGTCGCCAGTGCATCCGCCTGTACATACGTTGCCCCGAACTGTTCTGCCATTGCAAGTGCCTGCCGGCAGATGGGAAGTGCTTTATCCGAATTCCTATTGAAATGATATGCTCGGGCTGTTTCGTGCATTAGGCTTGCTTTACCACTGCTGGCAGGAGCATCTTTTACCAACTCCAGGCCTTGCAGGCAGGTATGCAATCCTGCCGGACGGTCTCCCGCGTACCAGTGGATTCTCCCCACCCTGCCATATAACCCGGCAACTTTGTCACTATCCCCAATCGAGTTATAGATATTTATACTGTTATAAATGGCTTCTATAGCTTCGTCGAAACGGCCTTGTCGGTATACTGCTTCACCCAATCCTGAATAAAGCCTGGCGATCTCGGAATCCGAACAGCATGCAAGCTTCAAGGCGCGCATGTATTGGAATTCAGCTTCCTGGTTGGCATATGCTGCCAGAGCTTCATCCCCAGCGAGCAGAAAGTAGCTTAAAGCTCTTTCGTCCTGGCCGGCTTCCTGGAAGTGATAGCCAAGCAGGGCTGAAAGTTCTTTTTTCCGATCAGGGTAAAGGGTTTCGATGGCATCCCCAACGGCTTGGTGCAATCTTTTCCGATCTCCATCCAGAAGCGATGCGTAGGCAGCATCCTGCACCAGGCTGTGTAGAAAATTGTATTCCAGGTCGGGTTCCACCTTTGCCACCCGGATCAATCCTGCAAATTCCAAGGTACCCAGGTCACTGAATAGGGTCATCCAACGCTCCTTTGCATGACTTGCAATAAGACTTTGATCGGGAAGGTTCGCCCAATCACGGAGGCAACCAACAATGTATACCGGGCTTCAGCAGGCAGTCGGTCAATGCGCGCCAAAAGCAGTCCATTGAGGTTATCAGGAATATCCCGGTCCAGGATATCTTGTTGTGCGATCCATGTGCCATCCTGGTGTTGGATGGCACCTCGCTCAATGAACATCCGGATCACCTCTTCCACGAAGAACGGGTTGCCTTCAGCTTTTTTCAGGATTAATTCCCGCACTCGCTCTGGTAATGCTTCGATATCCAGCAAATTCGCCACCAGCGAGCGGCTGTCTTTATCCGAGAGGGCACCCAGGGTTATTTCTGTCAGGCTGCCACCTAGCAGCTCACGTGCAGCACTGACCAGCTTCCACCCCACGGCTTCGCGCTCAGGCCTGGTCACCAGGCAGACCAGGATCGGGGCTTGCAAGACCAGGGGAAGTAGTTTAATGATCAGTTCTGTGGAAGACGCATCTGCCCAGTGCAGGTCTTCCAGTACGATCACAAGTGGGCTTTCCTTTGTAGATGTCAGGAGCATTCGCTGAATAGCAGTCAGGTATTGGGTCTGCAGGGCTTGTGGGTCGGTGATGTTTGCCCGTTCTTGGGCTTCCCCTTTCAATTTCACTGAAAGAAGATGCCCCAGGTATGGATAAACATCCATCATCTGGTCACCCAATAACCTGCGCAGGACTACCAATAAGTGCTGTATGAACCTCTGGTTCTTCGCTGCCCACACTGACTCCCAGCATGTTTTTTATTACATCAATTAATAAACGGTATGCCAATCCCTGCCCATACGATGTGCATCGCCCGGTCACCCAACGACCGAGGGGAGTCCTTGTCGTATGCAATGTACCATTTAACGAGTCTTTTTCTTTCTCCGCGTTCTTCTGCCATTCCTGGATCAGGCGGGTTTTCCCAAGGCCAGGTTCACCCACCACCAGCACAGCCCGTCCTAAGCCCATCTGGACGGCGTCACATAATTGTTGTAAAGTTGCCAGTTCCTGATCCCTTCCAACCATCGGGCTTTCGAGGTCAGCAAATCCTCGTGTCCGTCCAAGGACTGCCCTGGCAGCTTTCACCTGGAAAACGCGCAATTCCTCGCTTTCACCCTTCACTTCAAGCGCTCCCAGGTCATCACAATCAAAGTAAGGTGCGATATAGCGGTAGGTATTGCCGGTGATAAGCACGCTCATGGATGGACCAGCGAACTTGATGCGTGACGTCAGGTTTACCGTGCTCCCTGTAGCAGTGTACTCAAACCTTAGGTCATCGCCTACCGGTCCGATCACCACCGGACCGGTGTTAATGCATACCCGTACCGCAAAGTTGACGTTATGTGCTTTCTTCAGCTCGCCCGCATATATATCCATCAGGTCAAGGATTTCCAGAGCCTGCTCTCACTGAGCGCTGAGGATCATCTTCATGCGCGACTGCGGCTCCAAAAAAAGCCAGCAGTGAATCCCCCAATAAGCGCACGATCGTGCCCTCGTATTTGTAAATAACCGGTGCGATGCGGTCGAAGGCATTGTTCATCCCCGTCATCCACGTTTCAAGGTTAAGCTGTTCAGCCAGCTTCGTTGAACCCACTACATCGACGATCAGCGTGGTCACGGTTCGTCTTTCCCCTAATGCTCCAGTGGTCGGTTTTGGCTTCTCTTTGGAGGCCGTACGTATCTTTTGTATCAGTGGTCCGGGAGCTGCTGCGGTCAATCGGTTTAATCGAACTTCATCCACCGGGGTTTGCTCCATCACAGGCTGGCCGCATTCCATGCAAAATCTAACCCCGGGGGCAAGGATGGTCTGGCAGTTGGTGCACCGGCGTTCCAACGCCTGTCCGCAGTTAAGGCAAAAGCGGGCTTTTTCAGGGTTTTCGGTCTGGCAGCGGGGACAGTACATGATCCTATACTCCTGTGGCAAAATTGGAATGCTGGTGACCGTCATTCACCCAACATCGAGCCGTATGATTCTATCATTTTTACCATCCCCGTTACAGCCTACTTTGGATATTTTTGTAATATCGCAGGCGATCGCTCACGGATCCACAATCCACAAACCAACCTAAAGTAGGGGCGTAAAGGCGCTTTTCAAGAGTAGTTCCTGAATTGCATCCCTGCACCTCTAGGATCGTTTTTCCAACTTATGCTTCACCCCGCCTCAATCCCCGCCAGCCTCTTCGCCAGGTTTTGCTTGAACTCCAGATCCATCTGGCGCTGGATTTGGATGCGTTGCGCCTGGGGAGAGCCTGCCCCATGCAGCGATTCGGTCAGGTAGCCCACTGCGTTGCGCCCCAGGGTCAGGTTCTCGATCAAGCGCAGGATGCGCATACGCTGCTCGGTGGGCACCTCGGCTTACCCCTTTGAGGTATTTCTCCAGCCGTGGGCCGACTTCTTGGTTACGGTAATCCGCCTCGGACGGCAGTGTCACGAGCAAGCCCACCTGCCAGGTCTTGCGCCAGGCGGCTCATTTCGTAGGGTATTGCGGGTTACTGTTTGCTTGCATACGTTCGCCAGCAGCCCATCGCACAGATACGCCCCCGACTTGGGTGGCTTGGCTTTGGTAACGAAGACGCGATCCCCGTGGCATAGATCGTCTCGTTGAGATGGGTCATCTCCACCAGCTTGTCGCGGATGTGTGAAGCCTGTTCCACACCGTTGTATTCGGCTACGGTCGCGGCTGCTCCGATCAGCACGTCGCCCACCCCACTCTTGCACACATAACTGCGCCGGTGATAAGCGGTGAAGCGCTCCACCAGCATGGCAGTGAACTCTGTCTCGCCATCCATGAAGATCAGTTCGTTGGGGATGAAGGCGTCCTCGAAGATGACCAGGGCTTCCTGCCCGCTGAATGGCTGCATTCCCCGCCTCGATCTCCCCTTCCAGGCAGCGCGTATCGCACGACTGCCTGCCCATACACATAGATGATGCCGTCGGCATCCACCGGCAATGCGCCGACGATGGCATAATCTCCGTCCTCCGGCTGAAGCCGCAGGGTGGGCATCACCACCAGCCAGTGCGAGTTGATGCAGCCCGTCTGGTGCGCCTTGGCACCCCGGATGTACACCCCTTCCGTGGTGCGCTTGCTGACGTGTACGTACATGTCCGGGTCAGCCTGCTGTGAAGGTGACTTGCTGCGGTCACCTTTCACGTCCGTCATCGCCCCGCCGATCACGTAATTTGCCTGCTGCATTTCATTGATGAATGCCTTTAACCGTGCGTGGTAGGGCGTTCCATGCTTCTCATCGATCTCATAGGTCACGGAGTACAGGGCATTCGAGCGCATCCATCCCCACGCAACGTTGGAAGCAGGTGCCGGTCAGCTGTCCCAGCCGGCGCTGCATCTTGTTCTGCTGAACCACGTCATCCGCACTCCTGGCGACATGCAAAAAACGGTTCACCCGTTCACCGGTGAACGGCGACATCACCGTCGCCAGTTCAGGTGCCTCCAAAGCCAGGTCGTAGGTCTTTGCCATGGCATTTATTGATGGCCGTATCATCGGGTGATCAACGGGCTCATCCACCGTCGCCCCATCAGGAAAACCTTCAACCCACGCCCACGCAGGCTGTGGATGTAATCTTCGCCCGTGATGATTTTATGTGCCCTCATCGAATCCCTCCCTGTTCTTTGGGTGGAAGTCACCACGCCATGCCAGTAATTTATAGCTTCTCTCATTACCGAAACCCAGCTTACGGGCGATCTTCAATGAGCGGATGTTGAGCTTCACACAGTCCCAATAAGTCGCACAACTCAGCTCGTCACACCACTTGAGCAGATGTGCCACAGCAGTGGTTCCGAAGCCATGGCCCGCGGTACGCTTCCCCAGTGACCACACCCAACTCACGAATACCATCCACCTCCATATCTGCATCAGCCTTAGCTACGAACTCATCCCCATACATAATACACACCCCCATTCCCATCTCCATGAATGTTTCGAGATTTCCATATCGGATCAGGACATCATTCAGGCGTGGATGTTTTTCAAACAGTTCCCTGGTCATGCGCTGAACTTCATATCCAGCAGGCAAGGTTAAATCGGCTGACAGGTCACTTCCCCAAACGGGACGATCCAGCTCGACACACTCCGCCCCGAGCCTCCGGGTCGGGCGGGAAGCAGTCCATTTGTGGGTCGCCATCCCTGAATCCCAACGCCACCGTACCTGATTGCCTCAGTAGCTCGACCATCTGGTGTAAAACCTGCCTGTCCCTTACCCCACCCTGATACAGGGTACCATCATCCTGCTCCCATGCATACCCCATATGCGGTTGTTCCAGGTCATCGGTGAAAATTCGACCCACGATCCCACCCCCTAATACTGCAGAGCAGCGTATCGCCGTGGGCATGTTGGGATCGAAGAGAAACTTGAATTGTTGAGTGACCTGTTCTGGTCGGATTTCGATCATTTTTTAGAACCTGCCTCTGTCACGCGCCCCATCCCTCGCGCCCCAGCAGTCCCAGCGCCAGGGACAACTCTCCGCGGTGGTGGATCTCATGCTCCAGCACATGCCAGATGATCCAGCGCAAGGTGTATGTCTCCCCTTCCGAGATTTCATACACTTTGTCCAGGTCGTCCTCTTCCAGGCTATCCATAAAAGCGATTGTCCTGTTGTGTGCCCGTTCCAACATCTCTCGAATAGCCCCCAGGCTTGGGTAGTCTGCAAGATCGTAGAATATCCACGGTTTCACCTCCTGCCGCACAACACCATGCAGCCAGTTGTCCTCACAATCGGCAATATGTAGCATGATCTGCCCGACGGACCATGAACCCTTGAAGGGTGAGAAAGTTAAGTCTTCCTGGTTGAACCTGTCGATCATCGCCAGGAGACTTCCGCGCACTTGCTCCCAATGGCTGAACATTTCACTCGGTTTCATCGATTCTCCTATCACTTATTCACGCTGGTGTGGTTTTTGAAAACCTGCCAGGCGATTTATTTCCCCTAATTATACAGTCGCTCGGTGTAAATTTTGTAGGCAGGCTATCTAACCCGCTGAGTTTGTTGCTGGGGGCGCAGCGACTACGGATGCTCTTCAGAATCCTCTATTTTTATTTTTACAGGTGTTATCCATAGGATCGGCGTAAGTCCTATCAGGATATTGGGCATCTGCCCATGTATCTAAATAGCTAAACGGTAGAGCTCAGACGAGGTTAAATGTTTCCGTTGATGATGACAGTTCTCTAAATTGAAATTATAATCAATTGTTATTCGCTGGGCTATTATTTTATCCCAGGAATCCGATTCGCTGATGTTTTCCCCATGAGATATCTGAGATTATGAGCTTATTCCGGCAGGAAAAAAATCGCCTCACCAACCGGGCCCAGGGACAGGTCGTGTCAGATCCGGCACGCTGTGTGCAGTGCGGCATCTGCTCGTTCAACTGCCCGGTGGAGATTGATGTGCGCCAGCATGTATGGTTGGGTCAACCGGTGGTTCACAGCCGCTGCCTCACTTGTAGTGAGTGCGTGATGCGCTGCCCACGCGGGGTGCTCAAATTCGAGCGCACCAACCTGTTCAAGGAGCCATCCAGGTGACCCGTTACGTCATCATCGGCACCGGAGTTTCCGCCATCGCGGCTGCAGAAGCCATTCGCATCGCTGATAGCCAGGGTGAGCTATCTATCGTCAGCGAGGATCCTTTTGTCTACTACTCACGTCCTGGTCTGGCGTATTACTTGACGGGTGAGGTACCGGAGAGACTGCTCTTTCCTTTTCAAAAGGGTGATTACCAGCAGCTCCATGCGAAATTTCTCACCGCCAGTGTCCAGCGCATACAACCTGCAGATAAAACCATCCTCCTGGATACTGGCGTCAGCCTGCCCTATGACCGTTTGCTCATCGCCACTGGCGCGCAGGCTTTACCGCTCAAGATCCCCGGTGCTGACCTGATCGGGGTGCATAAACTCGACCACCTTGGTGATGCCCGGGCTCTGCTTGCCAGTGCTAAGCGTGGGCGCACCGCCCTGGTCACGGGTGGCGGAATTACCGCTCTCGAGCTGGCCGAAGGGTTGGCAGCTCGTAAAGTTCACGTCCACTATATCCTGCGCAGTGAGCGCTACTGGCCCAATGTGCTGGATGAAGCAGAATCCCGCATCATCGAGAGCAGGCTGGTGCACGAAGGCATTCAATTGCATCATAAAAGTGAAGTCGTTGAAATATTGGACAAAAAAGGGCATGTGACGGGTGCACGCCTGGCGGATGGGAGCCTGCTTCCTTGTGATTTTATCGCCTTTGCCATCGGCATCGCGCCTCGTATAGGCTTGGCGCAGGATGCCGGGATTACCTGCGAGCGTGGCATCCTGGTGGATGAATTCATGCAAACGAACCACCCAGATATTTTCGCTGCTGGGGATGTGGCTCAGGTCTTTGATCCAGTCTCCGGTAAATATATCCTGGACAGCCTTTGGACACCTGCACGCGAACAGGGGCGTGCTGCTGGGCGTAATATGAGCGGGGAAAAACTACCCTACCGCAAACCGATTGCCTTCAACGTTACCCGCCTGGCTGGGCTGACCACCACCATCATCGGCATGGTGGGAGCTGGCAGCGACCCAGACTTGCACGGCATCGCCCGAGGCGATAGCGAAACCTGGCGCCAGTTGCCGGATGCCATCCTTGCCCAGGAAGGCTTCGAAATCAATCGATTGCGCCTGATGCTAGGTGAGAAGCATGTGCTGGGAGCCATCGTCATGGGCGACCAGAAACTTATCCACCTGCCCTCCAGGCCATCGTCCGAGATAAAGTTGATATTTCGCCCATCCATTCTGCCTTGTTAGCTCCTAATGCTCCTGTTGCGGATATCCTGGCACGCTTCTGGTCGGGATATAAGGTAAGCTAATGGATCAGGAACATGGGTATGCTTCGTAACTCCAAGGAACTCATCTATGCCTTTTTAGCATGTATATTTATCACCCTATCCTATGGTTTGGTTTTTCAATCCACCCACCAAATCCCGGCTGCCAGTGATTTATATGGGCACGTAATCGGAATTATCGGTTTCCTGCTCATGCTTGCCACCGAAACGCTCTATTCCCTGCGCAAACGTAGCCGGCTGGCACGCTGGGGAAGTATGTCCAGCTGGCTGCAATTCCACATCTTCACCGGTATTGTGGGTCCGTTCATGGTCCTCTTGCATACTTCCTGGAAATTCAATGGGCTGGCAGGCGTTACCACCCTGTTGACCGGCGTAATCGTATTGAGTGGCTTCATCGGGCGCTACATCTATACCCGCATCCCACGCACCGCCGATGGAATTGAAGATACTGGTTTGATCGGCCAGATGCAGGCTGGAGCGCTTGCCAACACCCGCCGTTTATTGTCGCTCTGGCACACCATCCACATCCCCATCGGCGTGGCTCTCTTTGTTGCTGCCTTTGCCCATATCCTGGGCGCACTTTACTACGCTACTCTGCTCAAATGAATACACCAGCGGATCGGTTGCCTTTCCCCACTCGCCCTGATCACTGCTAGCATTGTGCTGGTCATCATTTTTGCAGCCGAGATCATTTCGGGTAATTCCATGTTCAACCCGGGTGACCTCAATGCACAGGCTGGAACATCAATCGGTGGTGTGACATCCCATGCCGAGCTCGGCAAGCAGTGCGGCAAGTGCCATGCAGCCTTCTGGTCTGACCAAACCATGTCGGTCTTGTGCCTGGAATGCCATGCGAATATACAGGCAGCAAATAGCGGAGTCCAACATCCATGCATGGCATCCTGTCTCAAGGTGCATCAAAACCGTGCCAGACCTGCCATACGGAGCATCATGGATCCAACGACTCCCTGACGGTTATGGACCCCACGGATTTTCCCCATGATGGGACCGGCTATTCCCTGAACGGACATCAGGTTGGAGCGGATGGTAAACCTTTCACCTGCGGTGATTGTCATGTCCAGGGCATTTCCACCTTTGATCAGGGTACCTGCATCAATTGTCACCGCGCCCTCGACATGGATTTTACCGTCACCCATACCCATGATTTTGGCCCCTCATGCCTGACCTGTCATGACGGTGTTGACCGCTATGGTGATTTCGACCACAACCAATTGAGCTTTACCCTCATCGGAGAGCACATCGGGGTAGAATGCTCCGCATGTCACCCGGACGACCGCACGATCCCCGATTTACAGGATACGTCTACCGAATGTGAAGCCTGCCATCTATCCGATGATGCCCATGCAGGTAAATATGGAATCCAATGCGGTCTATGCCACACCCCTGCAGGCTGGATACCGGCAGAATTTGACCACAACCTGGCTGATTTCAAGTTAGAGGGTAAACATGTTGATGTGCCCTGTGAGAGCTGCCACATTAACGGCTTCAAGGGCACCCCCAAGGATTGTTACTCCTGCCACCAGCCTGATGATGAGCATAACGGTGCCTTTGGGACTGCCTGCGAAACCTGCCACAACCCGTCCGACTGGGCGGATGCCACATTTGATCACAGCCTTACCGCATTTACGCTAACTGGTGCGCATGTGAACGTCGAGTGCAGAGCATGTCATATTAACAACGTCTTCAAGGGAACACCCCACGAGTGCGCCGCCTGTCATGCTGACCCAGCATTCCATGCTGGTCTATTTGCAGGCATGGCATGCGACCAGTGCCACACCACAAGCAGCTGGAGCGGAGCAAGCTTTAACCTCTCTCATCCCGGCGTTTGCGGTGAAGATGCCTGTATTAATCACGAAGGGGCAACCTGCCGGGATTGCCACACGACCAACCTTTCCACGGCTACATGCCTCACATGCCACGACAGCAATAATCCAACCGATAGCGGTGATGGCGGCGGTGATGACTAAATATGTGGCGGGTATCCGTCCCCGCCACCTCAATGATAATCTGTAGTGAATATGTAGGGCGGGTATTTTACCCGCCATGGTTATAGTTAGCCTGTAGGGCGTTTATTTTACCCGCACGGAAATTGGGTGGGTATCCCTGACCGTCTGTTTCATCCTGTTGGGTTGAACGGTTTTTGTGAAACCCAACAGTAGTAGAAAGGCGGGTATCCTTACCGCTTTTTCTCTTCCCAACGCGCCCCATTCAATCTGCGATGGTTACCCCTTAAATGCTGTATTTTGATAAATAGGGCGGGATTTACCCGCCATATTTATAGTTAGCCCTGAAGGTGCGTATTTCACACGGAGACAGGTGGGTACCCCTGACCGCTTGTTTCATCCTGTAGGTTGGGTTGAACGGTTTTTGTGAAACCCAACAGTAGTAGAAAGGCGGGTATCCTTACTCTTATTTTCCCTTCCTAACGCACCCCATTCGATCTGCGATGGTCCCCCCTTAAATGCTGCTTTTTTGTTGCCAATAGGATGCGTATTCCTCGCACCCCGAATCGTTGCAGATGACGGTCTGGTGATTGCCTTTTTTACAACCGATCCATGACCCGAAATCTATTATTTGCCTACTGCCAACCCAGATGAACGCCTGGCTATAATCCGTTTATGTTGTCTTCTCAGCTTTGGTCTATTTCTTCGCTATCATCGTCTACGATTTGGTCTGGCTCTTCGCCAGAGTCCTCTGTGACATAGAATGTTACTTCGCCAGGGTCCCCTGCACCATAGACTGTTTCTTTGTCAACTTCTAACTTTCGATTACGATATGACTCATAATCGGGAACCAGGCGATCATACTCGCCATCCATTAGCGGGGATGAGATCATGAAATCAGCGGAGGCTCGATTGCAAGCGATTGGAATATTCCACACGACTGCCATTCGTAAGAGTGCCTTGACATCCGGATCATGGGGCATGGGTTCGAGTGGATCCCAGAAAAAGATAAGAAAATCAATCTCGTTATCAGAAATCTTGGCCCCGATTTGCTGATCACCGCCCAGGGGCCCGCTTTGGAGTTTTGTGACTGTAAAGCCAAGTTCATGTTCCAGGATATCACCAGTAGTGCCTGTGGCATAAACATCGTGGTGAGCCAGGAGAACGCGATTATATTTTGCCCATTCCACCAGA
This sequence comes from uncultured Chloroflexia bacterium, assembly GCA_963777965.1. GTDB lineage: Bacteria > Chloroflexota > Anaerolineae > Anaerolineales > UBA4823 > FEB-25. The sequence goes on from CAVZSS010000022.1 coordinate 46,289, forward strand.
TCCCGTTTCTTATTGTCATGCGCAACAAGCGCAATCTTTTTATCATGTTCCATAGCAATCTTTTTATATAGCATAATAATTCTTCAGTCCTTTCGGCACCGCGCTAAAACGTTTCTGGACAGCCTGACGAATTGTTTCAAAGGCTATTTTTTCATTTTGTATCATCGTGCAGGCTGCACAACCAATGATTCTACTGCGAATTTGCAGAATATCATATTCCCCGGTTTCTCGGCACCCACCTCCCTACCGAACGTCGGTAGGCTAAGTATTCTTCCCCGAATAGTTCCTCCAGTTTTGGTTCTTCAAATAACACCACAAACAAATGTACAGCAATTCCTACCCCCATTGCATATAGCAGTAGCCACTTGTCTGTGAAGACACCTGCCCAACCTAATATGACAAGGATCACCCCCGAGTACATCGGGTTGCGAGTGTAACGGTATAGCCCTCGAGCCACAAGCTGCTTGGGTGCGTCGATGGGCAGGGGGGTACCCCTGCCAATGCTGGCAAAATCCCAAACCGTCCAGAGATATAATGAATACACCTGTACCTAGCAGTAGGATACCAACCACCACAGATTCAGGCTGCGTGGAAATACTTTTACCTTGGGTGATAAGTAATGGTACATACACTGCCACTGTTCCTGGCACCAGTAGGGTGAACAGCAGGGTTTTTAGGAGTAGCTTCACTATGCCGGCTCTGATTCGCTCCAATGGTTGGTGTGAACCAGGTCTTTCAAATCCGTTCGTGTGCGCTTCGATAACCTTTCTTGGGCAGCCTCTAGATAACTCTCCTCAATGGGGTATGCCAGGGGGGTTGCCACCACCGCTCGCACGTCCTCCGGGATGTGCAGGATTTGCTTCACCATCGCTTCATCGAAAGCGGTCATCAAATGCGTAACGATGCCGAGTTCGGTTGCCGCCAGAACCATGTTCTCCACTGCCAGCCCAAGGTCGAAAAGGTAATACTCCAGGCCATTTTTGATCACATCGTCCCCTGCCCGGGCACAGATGACAAGGATCACCGGTGCGGCAACAATCACCTGGTTCGATTCCGAGAACGCCTTGACAAGCTTCTCCACCACTTTCCTGTCTTGCACAACTATAAACCGCCAGGGTTGGTAATTACGGGCAGAGGGCGCCAGCTGCCCTGCCTCCAGGATTGTGTTGATCTTCTCCAGCTCGATCTCCCGCCCCGAGATATGCATCTTGAGACTGCAGCGTTTGCGAATGGTGTCCATTGTGTTCATGATCTCTCCTTATGTGTCATTCTAAGCGATATTTGAATTTCATCTTCTGCCCATATGTCCAGCGATCTTGATCTCTATTTCTAGGTAAGGATGCACTAATGATATTCTACCTTGACTTTTCTCTTTATAAAGCTTATAATAATATCTACAAATCAGACCTTATTAGTAATAATACAAGCGGGAAGGATCTGATCCGGAGGCGTGTGGTTTCCACACTAAAAAAAATGGACCGATATTTGATTGAAACCCCTCATACAGACCAGGATTGCCATATGATCGTGGACCAGATTTATGCCATGGGTTATCTCTATCAATTTGAATGGGGCTGCCCGGATGGAGTTCACTGTGCCTGGGCGATCATTGAAGCAGAAAACCGTGCTCAGGCACTACTGACAGTGCCTTCCTTGCTTCGCAGCAAGGCACGCGTGATCAAATTGTGTAAATTTGATGGTGACGCATCCGCAATCCACCAGGCGACTGTAGGGATTGCCTGACGGGGATGTCGGAGCAGTTCTAGCCTGCTGCTTGGTATGCTCGACGCACCCAACCTACAATGGTATCGTCGACCTGTTCAGGGTCGGTGAGGCGCACCTTGTAATTGCACATACTGCCAGCCGGCTGTTCGAGCAGGCGCTCATCAGTTTCCAGGTCTTTAATATTGATCCCCAGCTCAAAGCGGGTATTGGAAGCCGGTCCGAGCATGGCGAACTGACGTTTACGGCGTAGTGAGACATAACCTTTCTTGGGGGCGATCTCGAACTCGCCAAATTGGTGGATGGCGCTCATCAACTTCTCATGGATAGGGCGTAGGCTGGTTTTCGGGCCAGCGTAAATTTCATCCAAAACATCATCGGTTGTGAGCCCCTTTTCCTGGACGATAATCTGCATATCGGTCTTGAGCGCAAACTGGATCAGCATGCTGGCGTCCCCATACCCCAAGCCCAGCTCTTCCATCAACATGCTGCGAATCTCCCCATGCTTGCTCAAACCGCTGGATTGAATCAGTTCGCTCAGCTCCGCCATCGATTTACCGGTCTTTTTTTGGATATTTTCTAACTGGGTAGCTTTTGCACGTTCTACGCTGCTCATAAATATACTCCTTGTGATCATTAACCATCGTAATGCTAAAATGTGATTTTTTTATAACGTGATCCAACCATAACATAAAAATATTAAGTGTAGTTATCTGCATCCTAAGAAATAGTTAATAAAATAATGATATACAGCCCTCCAGGCTAGTTATTTTTTGGGGTTCGTTAAATCCATTGATTTGTTGGGCCTCACACAGCACCCTCAACCCTAAAACTCCCCGCTGTTAAATTAACGCCTTCAGTAAAAGTTCAAAGGTCAGGTTTCCCGCCAGCTCGAACGACATCTCCTTGAGGATGGTCCCCATGAGTGGCCAATATTGCTTCTTAACCCTGGCCATCAAATTCTTCTCGGGTTCATCCAGGCTTATTTTTCCGGACTGAAGCCATTCACTCACACTCACCTGCGAGGCTTGCTCATCTGGACCAGCAGCCAGCTCACGCATGATCCAGCCTTCCAGGCTGGTCGAAAGCAGGGCATAGCATCCGGAATCGCCGTTTTGCTCACGCAGCAAGCCGCGTTTGATTAAATGATCGGCATCCATGGCCGCGCGTGGGTAGATTTTGACCAACCGCTCCATAAAAGGAGCTTCTTTCTTGCTTGGTTTACTCTTACAAAGCATGATGGTGGAAAGCAAGGTTATTTTCTCGCTTTCGCTGCAGCGTCCCCACAGATAGCTGAAGTGTGGGGTGGTCTGCTGTTCAAATTGAGCTGTCACCCAGCTCTCCAGCTTATCGGATGGCATTCCCTGCTGCAGTGCATCGAAGATATAATATCCGGCAATCTGGGTGAACAGCGGGTGCCCGCCACTCAAACACCAGGTTAGCTCATGCTCCCGCGCACCAAACGACACTCCCGATTCGTGCGTATACCGATCCAGGAGCTCATCCACTTCCACCCGCTTGAACAGGCGCAGGACGATATTGGCGAAAATGTTGAAGAATGGCGAGCCCTTGATCTCTTCCGAGTGGCACAGGTCGATCAACTCACGCCGGGTGGCGGTGATTAGAGGCAGGTTATGATGGATCGCTAAGGGCGCGTAGTCCGCCGAAGAAATCTGCCCCGAAATTGGGGTTCTGCGTGACGTATTCGAACTCATCCAGCAGCAGCACCACACATATGCCAGCCTCGGCGATAGCCTCACACAGGTCCTCCAGGTCGAATAGCTCGATATTTTCCTGTTTTTGAAGGATTTCGATTTGTAAGCGCAAGTTTGGGTCTGTGATCGAGCGCCCCATGCGAGTCAGCACCCGTCCCCAAAAACGTTGGGGGGTGATGTCGACCAAGCCCTGGAAGTCAATGTAAATCAGGCAAAAGCGCTCAGGCACCAATCCAAGTGATTTGGCAGTCGATTTATCCGCCAGGTGCATCAGTAGGGAGGTCTTACCAATGCGCCTCTCTCCAACGATGGAAGTGCTTTCATGGGCGCTGGAAAGCAGCCGGTTGACCACCTGGCGCAGCTCTGCCTGCCGGCCAATGAAGCGCCCTGGCTCACGGATGGGGTTGCCAAAGGTGAATGGGTTTTGGGTCATAATATTATTCGTCCAGGTTCCAGAATTTTAAATTGCTGATATCCACCTGAGCAAATTCAGCTCCATTACTAAGCAGATTAGTCATTGGGTACATTAAACCTTCACCCGAGCGTGAAATAAACACAGTTTCGATCAGTTCCTGGTTCAGGTAAACCCTAAACCGATCAGCATTTACGATGACCATGACCGTAGCCATCGTATCCTGCGGCACGGGCAGTGTAGAACCATTAGCAATATAGCTCCAACTATAGTTTTCATGCTTTCCGAATAGCCATCCACCAGTAAACGGACTGAATTCAAAGAAGTAACTGTTGTGATCTGTATTCTCTCTCAGGTTCCATTCCAGGGATGCAAGATCAGGCATATCACGCGGGATGAATGTCACTTCCAAGGCGAAATTGGTGGCTGTCAATTCTTCCCGCTCTAACGATGTACCACTAATTTCGTCGGAAACCAGCACCGCCCTGCCATCCTCGTATTTCTCATTTTCCGCCGGACCGAAAATCCAGCCTTCATTCGGCATGAAATAATTTTCATCCACGATGGGTGTGCGCAAGTAGATCCTCTCCGGGATCATCATCTCTGGCGAGTCCAAATCCCAGAACCTGATGGATGATATATCTACCTGGGCATATGGACTATCATTACTCCGAATGACCACTTCATTCCAAGTCCCTGTTCCCATGTTGCTGTTTTCTGCATAACCCAGGAAGCTGGTTCCATTGAATGCGCTCACCCGATCTCCATCCACCAGTACCATGATCGTACCAAGAGTATCATCCGGTGTAGGCTGTGCCCATCCTGAAGCAAGAACCGAAGTATTATTATTATTTTCCACCCATATTAACTGCCAGAAACCTGTTGAAGTGAAGTATTCAAATTCATGTTTTTCCCCTGTGGAGGTGTCCTGTCGAAGAAACAGCACCAGCGAGGCCTCTTCAGGCATATCTACGGAATTAAAACTCACTTCGAAGGCGAAATTTGTCCCATGGATATCTTCCCGGGTCAGTCCGGTTTCATTTTCATTCGCTGCGGACATCGTTACCTGGCCATGTATCTCTCCTGCCCCACTTAACTGCCAGCCTTCATCAGGGGTGAAATTATCGTCGCTAAATGTCGGCGCGCTCTCGGTGATCCAATCGTTTCTCATGTAAGCCGGCGTCTCAAGTTCCCAGGAGCGCCAGTTATCAATATCCAGGGTAGCCTTACCGAAAGGATTATCGACTAATCCAAAGTGATTATCCAGCCCATATAAACTGACTCCCTCCTGGATGAGAATTGTCTGACCGTCCCAATATACCCACATCGTATCTTTATTCACCACGACACTCAGCTCGTACCAGCGACCCTCTTCGATTTTTCCCAACATTCCATTCTGGATTACGTCGCCTTGTCCATGAGGGTCTGTGCTCACCCATAACGACCACTCACCAGTAAAGGGATTGATACCAAAATGATATTCCGAATATCCATTTGGGAATACGGAATTTCGTATTGCGTATCCAAAACTCTCACTTCCAGTCTGACCAGCGAACCGCAAATCGACCTGCAGGATGTAATTCATTAACTGCAATGGTTCACCGATCCAATCATCCACACGCAGGGCACCATCCTGGAGGGTACCTGACGGATTACCCCCCCATTGCCAATATTCCTGGAGGGTATCACTCGAAAAATCGTCTTCCACACTGGGCGGGGTGTCCCCAACCAGGTTTTCTCTCATTTGCGTGAATGAGGGAACCCCCAGGTTCCAGAAGCTGATTTTCGATATGTCAACCTGGGTAAATGGCGATTGTTTCCCTGAGACCACCAGCTCGTTCCACGTCCCTGATCCCGATCGATCGGTATTCGCATAACCGATAAATTTGTCCTCGAAGAAGGCACTCACCTGGTCTCCATAAGCAATAACCATGATTGTCCCGGTGCTGCCTTGTGGGGTGGGGTGGGTCCATCCCAAGGTTAACGCCACCCATTGGCTGTTTTCCACCTGGTTGATCTGCCAACGACCATTACTGGGGCAATATTCAAATGCGATCATATCTCCAGTGTCGGTGTGTTTTCCCAGGAACCAGACCAGAGACGAAGTCTCAGGCATGTCTTGCGGGGTGAAACTCACTTGCATGGCGGAATCGGTAAAACCTTGGAGATCGTCCCGGGTTAGTCCGGTTTCATCTCCTTCTGTGTACAGTACTGCCATGCCGTCCTCATATTTTTCATTTTCTACTGGGCTGAACTGCCAGCCTTCACCACCTGAGAAATTATCCTCCACAAAGGTTGGCGTGCTTTCTTTGATCCATTTGGTTGTCATCCAATCCGCTACACCCAGGTCCCAGACGCGCCAGTTATCGATATCTAATGTGGCATTCCCCCCCGCCTTGTCCGGATCTAATCCAAAGTGATTGTTTAATCCATATAGCCTTACACCGGACTGGCTGAGTAATTCCATATCATCCCAAAACACCCTAAAAAAATCATCCTGTACCTCAACTCCCAACTCATACCAGCGATCAGCTTCAATTATATCGAGGCTTCCCTGCTTAACTTCTGATGATTGTGTATCATAAGGGTTCATATTTGAATAAAGAGACCATGTTCCCAGGGATGGGATGATCTCCAATAAAAAATCTGTACTATTGTTCTCATCAATTGGGTTCAAGCGGAGAGTATAGTAAAACTTTTCACCCCCTGAAAGCCCGTTGAAGCGCAGATCCACCTGCAGGATGTAATTCATCCTTTTGAGCGCATCATCCCCAATTTTATATTGGTTATTAAGTCGTAAAAATCCGTCTTGGAGGCTGGCATTCTGAGCGCCTTCATCGATTATCCAATACTCTCCGAGGGATGTACCTGAAAAATCGTCCTGCACATCCGGTGCTCTATCCCCGATTATTTCTTCTCTCACCTGTGCAAATGAGGCACTATCCTGGCTGGCTACGGCTGCAGTCGATGTGGAGGGTGTAATGATACCTGCACCCTGGGTAGCAGGTTGAGTGATCCCTGTTGACTGGGTCGCACTTTGTGTTTTCGGCTGAACCAGTCCTGCAATCAAGGGATTGATACGTGACCACTGGGTGGCTATTCCAACCATCGCTGCGATCAGGAGCAGTATTGGCAGCGCCCAGCGCAGCCATCTCAACGGTAGTTTGAACGCTTCCTTTGGTCGCCTCTTCAAGCAATCCACCAGCAGTTTTGCGGCGTCTTTATATGTTGCATCCATGGCGATCACACCCTGCAGCAGGGCGATCGCCTGGCTGTAATGCCCTTCCTTGATGGCACCTTGGGCCAGGTTGTAATCACCGGCGATCTTATGCATGCGTCGGGCATGCTCCAGTGATTTTTGAATGGATGCTTCATCCTCCGGTTGGTATTGGAGGCAGGCTTCCCAATCCTGGATCGCCTCCTCCCAGCGCTCACTGCCTTCCATTTCCTGGGCGTGGGTACGCAGCAGAGAAATTTTTACCCGGCGTGCTGTATCTTTGACTTCTGCCAAACGCCTCATTAAATCAGGGTCGTCTGGTGACAGCTGCTGTGCCCTCTGGATGGCATCCACAGCAGCCTCCCAATCCCCCTTATCCTTGGCTTGCTGCGATTGCTTCAGCAGCTCGTCGATGATCCGCTGGGTGTGCAGCTCCTTGGCACGGGCGTAGCGTGCCTTCAGCTGGTCATCATCCGGGGCATGCTCCAGGGCAAGTGGATAGTACTTCAAAGCAAGCTCAGCGTCACCTCTGGCAAGCGCTTCATCCGCCTGGCTAGTATACAGGCCTGCCAGGCGCAGGTGCACTTCAACGTGGTCGGGGTTTATCGTCAGGATGCGCTGGTAGTATCCCACACCTTCATCGAATTTACCCATCGCCACCGCTGCCTCACCCAGGGCCAGTAAAGCTGTACATAATCCGCTGCGGGCGGCGATATCATCCTCATCGATACGCAGGGCGGCCTCATACCCCTGCACAGCCTGGTCATAATTCCTGCCTTCCAGGTGCAGGTTGGCGATGCTCACCTGGGCGCGCAAGTTGGTTGGGTCGGTGGACAGTGCCTGCCTGAAGCTCTCCAGGGCCTTGTCTGGTTGCCCTAGCTCGCGGAATTCATCTCCGATCTCATTGTAACGGTTGGCGATTGGGTTGACCTGCACCAGCTCCTCCCGCACCCGGTCCAACGGCCGGTTTTTCACCAGCCAGATGCTCAGCAGCTCGACGATGAAGTGATTATCCTGGGTGAGCACATCTTTCTCACGCAGGTGAACCAAAGCAGTGTTCAGGTCATTTTCACTATAGCGTACGTGCTGGTTGTTGAGGACAGTGGCCAGCTGTCTGTCAGTGCAAACGGATCGGCTTTGGACGCCAGTTGCTTGCCGTTCAAAGCTCCAGCGCTTGCAGCTCATGGGCCAGGCAGGAAGCACCCATTTTTCCAGGTCGGAGGCTTCATCCCACACGAACTTGAGGTTGACCGTGCCACGCTCGATCACATCTTCCAGGACAGAGTCCACATCTTCCCTGGTGAGGGTCCTCCTGCCGGTCTTTTGGCTGAGTGAGAACAGCTCATGGCAGATGAGCTGAGTGAAATAGGGGTGCCCGGAGGTAATGGCGTAAATGCGTTCCACCGCCATCGGCTCGTAAACCAGCATACCTTCCACCGGGCGGGTGATCAGGTGGGCAGCAATCCTCCTGCTTCAGGAAACTGATCTTGCGGTACAGGGCAGTCTTGAAGAATTCGGTGTAGGAAGCCTGCATATTTTCCAGCTTGTGCCCGGAGGAGCCAATGGAGAAGATGAAATTCAAGTTGGGCAGGTCGAACAGGCGCCGCAGGTAAGCGATTAATGGTCTCGTCAGGCTTTGTTGGATCTCGGCTTCGGAGAGTGTGTCGAACTCGTCGAAGGTCAGCAGCAGGATCGATTCCTCCTAACTTGGACAGCACCTCAGGCAGGAAGGTGGTTGCCAGGTACTCACCATCTTGGGTGAACAATTCACGCTCGGCGATCGGGATGGACTGCCCTGCGGCCTGGCTGACTGCCCGGCTTATCTCACGTGCCAGCCACCATTGAAAGCGATCAAGGCTGGTGTGGGTGCGTCCTTGCAGGTCGATGAAGACATGGATGAAACGTGAGCGGCAGGTGGTTGGGGATCTGCTTGAGCACAGAAGTCTTGCCGACCCGGCGTTGGCCATGGATGACCAGGATGTGGTTGACGAAGCGACCACTCAGATTCTCCTCAATCCAATCGAATACATCCTGCCGGCCGAAGAACATGCTCGGTTCTACGACCGGGGCTCCTGCGATGTATGGATTGAGAAAATCGTTCATCGCTCGATCAGTTCTCCAAAAATCGATCAATTTTCAGGACAATATGCATAATCATTATACATCTGGAATCAAATGCGATTCACAGGGTTAAACTTAAGCTGATTTCACCATCGGAAACATGCAACGATATGATCCAAAACCCGCGATTTTTTTATTAAAGGCGATGAACTTCCCCCTGGATTAGGTTTCTGGATGTACTCCGAAACACAACCTTCATGTTTTTCAAGCCATCAGGTAAGCAGATCTCTCAGTGGAATCAGATATAGATCCCATGCCTAGAAACGGGATCATTAGTCAGCGGGTGTTTTCCTGGTTTTTATTTGCCCAGTATTCTTCCGCCTCATTCTCCATCCGTTCAAGGCGGGTGTAGTAGTCAGGGAACTCTTTCAGATGAGCCAGTGCAATCTTGCCCGTCTGGATCTCGTCGTCGTTTGTGACGTTTGTCTCCAGGTCGCGCGCACCATGTTCCAGCTCGACCCCCAGGCCTGCCTGGAATTCCTCGATCCTGACCTGTTCCCAATGGATGCCCAGGGAATCTCCGATCCTTTTTGCATCCTGCTGGGTGAATTTCCGTTTTGGTGACATAATTTCTGCTCCTTTTTTATGATATTTGCCTAAGCTACAAACCCCCCATCTTCCGCTTTCTTCATCACCTCCTGGATCACTTCCACCAGCTTCCTCGCCGAGGCTGCATCCAGTTCCACCGCCACGCGCCTCCAGGGTTTCCCGCCTGCTTGGTGAAATCGAGGTTCAACGAATATTCCAGGGGCATATCGAAGGGATGGTCGTAGCTCACGCTGGCTGTGTCCAATCTGAACCAACCTTCGCCTGCCTTTCCACTGCCGCTGATATTCACTTGTTGGGCGATCATCGTACACATTTTTATGCTCCCTTGAGGGTTTTATCCAGGAATGCGAACACCTTGTTCCAGCCGTCCACTGCCTGCTCCTGGCGGTAGTTCGGGCGGTTGTGGTAGAAGAAGCCGTGCCCGGCACCATCGTAACGGTGGAACTCGTACGACTTGCCATGCCGCTTGAGTGCCTCTTCTAGCTGGTTCACCTGCTCGGGGGTGGGGCTTTGATCATCATTGCCGAATATTCCAAGCACCGGGCATGCTAGGTCCGCGGTGTAATCCACCGGAGCCACGGGTTGTTTGAGGGTGAGCTCTTGCGGCGACATCACCACCCGCCCGCCCCAGCAATCCACCACTGCCGAGAAACCCGGGATACGGCAGGCGCACAGGTATGCATGCCTGCCACCCGAGCAGGTGCCGAACAGTCCCACCTTGCCGTTCACGTAAGGTGAGGCCAGTACCATTTCGAGCGCCGCGCCTACATCTCCCAACACCTGCTCGTCGGAAACGCCTCCTGCCCCGCGCACCCTGGCTGCCACATCCTCGGGTGTGCCATGCCCATCCCGGAAATACAGGTTTGGGCACAGGGTGACAAATCCATGCGCTGCGAACTTGCGCGCTGTCTCCCGGTACCATTCATCCCAGCCCGGCAGGTGGTGGATGAGCACCATCCCCGGGAATGGACCCTGCCCCAGGGGTCGTGCGAAATAGGCGTTGATCAGGTCGGCGTGGTACCCGGGCAAGACCACCGTCTCTGCCAGCATGCCCTCATATTGGTCTGTCGTATACATACAAGCCTCCAATTCGCGAAATTGATTTCATTGATTGTTATAACACCGTTTCAGCGAAGGCTGACTTTGAAAAATCCAAAGCTGTGGTACTTCCCGCAATGGTGCTGTAGTTTTCATCCATCACCCAGCACGCTCTCCGGTTGATGCAGGTATTCTTCGATATACCCATAGAACTTGCCCATGTGGATGCCATCCATGACTGCATGGTGCCCCTGCACGCTCAGCGGCATTTTCAAGCGCTTCCCTTCCTCAAAATACTTTCCCCACGCAAAGCGAGGCACGCTATCAGCCGGATGCTGCCTCATCGGGTGCATGAAGCTTGTAAAAGATACCCATGGGATGGCGGTCATGTATAACAGGTCATCCCGCCCGGGTGGATCCTTCAGCGTGGGGTCATTCTTCACCCTGGAGATCATCCTGGCAGCCTTGCCAGCGAATTCAGCGAAATCCTGGCAGTAGTCGATGGTACAGAAGCTAAACAGGTCGTTCTCAACCAGGATGGTCACCGAAGGGCTGACCGTCTCATGCTCCACCACTTCTCCATCCTGCAGTCGCTGGCGGAATTCCGGGATGGCATTGGCGGCGCGTGAGATCAGGTAGATAATTGCCGCGGTAAAGGATATCCCATGCCCCTTGAGGTAGGGATGGACGATTGTCAGATCCACGTTTGCGCACATGTTGAAGTGCGGGTGGTTGAAGTTGCTGAAGAATTCGAAGTGCTCTCTCCTCGGCCAGCTTTGCATGTCGATCTTACGCATGGTTCAGCTCCTAATCGATCGCTATGGGTTCCATCAAGGTTGAAATGTTTACTACCTCTGCTGAAATTAAATAACGAAGCAAGTTTTTCGATGGAGTTCGATGCGTTTACTATACATCAATTTAAAATAGCGTCAAGCTATCCTGATATTGTCCCATGTACTGCATTTCCATTTCTGCTTGTGTAAACCTTGTTTTGGGCTTCCATACAATGCTGTGTAGTATAGTTTTGGAGAAAAAATTGAATTACTTTAATACTTGACAAATAAGAGTAAATTGGTATAATATCGGTTGGGTAGGGGAAGAATACGTCCGTAAAAATTTTTTGCTCACCCTAATAACATACCATTTTAAGGAGAAAAAAAGTGAAAAACGGTAAATTCTATATTCTATTAATGGGTTTGCTATTGGTAACCTTATCTCTTTCGGCCTGCAGTGCTGGGTCATCAGAAAAATCGAATTTCCCCACTGGAAAATTCATGTCTTTTACTGATAAGTTTATTTCATATGAATTCAACGAAGATGGCACCTGGAGCTATCTTGATGCGGGGATGGTTAGCGCTGATGGCACATATACGGTTAAAGGTAATCAATGGATCGAGAATGGGACGGACGAATGTCCATTCGAAGGAACTTATGCATGGTCTTTTGATGGTACAAATCTCAGCTTCAAACTTGTGGGTGAGGATGCATGTGAGCCACGTAAAGCCGCCACGGATGGTGAAACTTTTGTAATCCTGAAATAAGTATTCATTGACTTGATTTATATAGCAAGGTGCCTCGATCTGCAAAAGCATTAATCTGATTAGGCACCTTGCTGTATTTCTTTTCTATTTGTAAACTCTCCAGGCAAACATAATCTTCTGTATTGACACTCAACGAGTTCCTGGGTATAGTCCTCCGAATGACCATACCCTCTGCCTCACCACAGAAAACCCGCCAGCTCTATCTCGTCATCGCCATCGGTTGCCTCCTGTTTGCGCTGCTCACCTTCCTTGCCATGCTGATCTACCCCGGTGGCTCAGTCGATGATCACGCTTCACCTGGCTATTCCTTCTCCCACAGCTTTCTCAGCAACCTGGGCATGCTCACTTCCCTCTCCGGTGAGCCGAATTGGGCTTCAGCCATCCTGTTCTTCACTCCCTGGCTGCAGCCGGGGTTTGCCTGGTGATCTTCTTCATCCTATTTCCGCGTTTGTTCCAAAGCAGCCGCATTCAGCGGGTGCTTGGCGTGTTTGGATCGGTCTTCGGTGTCCTGGCAGGCATCAGCTTCGTGGGCATCGCCTGCGCCCCAGCGGATATCGCCAGGCCTGCCCACGTGCAGTTTGTCATCTGGGCTTTCCGTCTCTTCCCCCTGGCAGTGTTATTCTACGTCCCGGTCCTCTTTCTAGATAAAAGTTACCCAAAAGTCTTTGCCTGGGTCTTCGCTGCCTTCTGTCTGATGCTGATCGGCTACTACCTGCTCCTCACCCAGGGTCCCGACTTTAGTTCCCCGCAGGGGCTGGTCATCCAGGTAATTGGGCAAAAGGTCATTGCCTATGCTTCTATTCTCAGCATCGGCATCCAATCCCTGGGGGCGTATAAGTTCTTGGGTAAACCTATCAGTATTGAGCTTTGAGCCATGAGCTTTTTTCAGTTCCAAGAGCGATCAGCTTTGAGATTTGATCTGAAAGCCCAAGGCTGATAGCTCATAGCTTTTTATGCTTCAACACCACCCCCGGCAAATTACCGGTGTGTTCCTCCCCATTCACCACCATCATTCCATTCACGAACACGAAATCAATCCCTTCCGGGTACTGGTGCGGGTAATTTTCGAAGGGATAGCTGTGCGGGTACAGGTTGGTAGCCCGGTCGCGCACCCGCTCCAGGTCGAACACGACGATGTCCGCCCATGCACCCGGTCGCAGCACCCCGCGGTCCCACAAGCCCAGCCGTTGGGCTGGGAAGGAGGTCATCTTGCGGATAGCCTCTTGCAAAGTCAACACCGGCTCATTGCGCACGTAACGCTCCAGCACGCCCGGGAACTCACCATAGCTGCACGGGGAATAGGGGGTCGGTTCATTCAGGAAGCCGTAGGGTGCCAGCACCTCCCCGTCGGACGAAATCATCACTGCCGGGTGCTTCAGCAGGATGCGAATATTGGCCTCGTCGATATAATCAAAGATAGCCTCTGCCCCATGACCATTTTCGATGATCAGGTCAAAATAAGTGTCGAAAGGATCATGGCCTCTTTCTTCTGCGATCCTTTGGATAGTCTTTCCGATTACCGCAGGTGTTTTCGGGCGCATGCAGTAGCGTGATCCGCTGCCACTGACCATGCTTGAGCAAGCCGGTTGGGCCAAATGCCGGCTTGTGATCCTCCACAATCTCCCTGCGAATTTCAGAACGCTTCTCGAGGTCTCGTAGCAGGGCTGCTATTTCCTCATCAGACTTATCCTGGATGTGCTGTGGCAGCCCATGTGCCAGCTCAGGTGCCAGGTCGGTGTGCAGGTCGTTATCCACCGTCACATCCTGACCACGCAGGCGTGCCTCCTCCACCAGGTTTAGGTTGGCACTCGCATCGCATGGCGCGCCGAACTTGGGTGCGTTGTGCGAGATCTGTACCGGTACACCAGCTTCATGCCCGATGTGGATGGCTTCAGCCACTGCCTGCAGGATGGTCTCGCGCTCCCCGCGGATGTGCGAGGTGTATATCCCATGATAGCGAGAGACGATCCGGCATAATGAAATTATCTCTTCGGTATTGGCATAACACCCGGGTGGGTAGACCAGCCCGGTGGACATCCCGAATGCCCCCGCCTGCATGGCAGATTCAAGCTGCACTTCCATAATTTCAAGATCATCGCAGGTTGCCTCACCCTCATTCAGACCCATGGCCGCGATCCGCAGCGCTCCATGCCCTGCCAGCGGAGCAATGTTGATTCCCAACCCGCCGGACTGCAACACCTGCAGGTATTCCCCAAACGTGCGCCACTCCCAGCTCACTTCCGGCTGGTTTGAGATGCTTCCCCATTGGTTTTTTATCTCAGCCAGGTGTGCATCCACCACTGGCGCTGGGCTCATCCCGCAGTTCCCGATCACGTGCGTGGTGGCACCCTGCCTGACGGCACTCTCCGCTCGCCGGTTGACAAGTATAGTAAGGTCCGAATGGGTGTGGATATCGATGAAACCCGGTGAGACGAAGCGCCCCGCCACATCCACCATCTGCTTCCCCTTCAATGTCCCCTCCGGGGCGATTTCGACGATGCGCCCCCCTTGAATGGCCAGGTCTCCCCAGAACCACGGATTCCCGCACCCATCCACGATCCGTCCATTGGCAAGCACGATGTCATGGATTTTCATAATCTATCTCCAACATTCTCATCATTTCGTTAAATAATTATCGTTTGTCTTCAACCAGAAAGATGTGGTCACAATACTCATTGCCTTCCATCAATGTCTTTGTCCGCTGGAATCCCAATTTGGGGTTATAGGATTTTACCCAAGGACCATCTCTGGCGCACATGACCATTCCAAGTTCGGGCTCACCAAGCCCTAGAAGGATCTCAGCATACATACAACGCGAGAAATGATATCCTATCCGATCTGGCTCTTCGATCACCCTTTCCCATCGATGCGAACCAGCTGCCGCATGATCTACCATTGTACAGAATTTGAATAGATCCTCCTCAGGATTCCCTATTTCCTCTTCAGGTGGGAATTCCTGCTCCATCGCCATTTGCCGGACGACTTCGCGACTTCCGGACCAAACCGCTTTTCAATTGCATTAAGCAGCTGTACTGCCAGATCCAGCGAGACTGTCATTTTTCGTTTAAGCAGATCTAAAATGACCTCCTCATTCTCTGGGGAGATTGGCTGTGGAAGTAAATCATTAAGGCTACCAGGCATATGACCTCCTTTAAAGTTTATTGCTGCACAAGCGATTTTAATACTTTGTAATTGCCTTACCGAAAAAATCTACTAACTGATCAAACAAGTTTGCCTTATAAAATATACCTTCTAAATTATAGAACACTATATATAAACTCGTAATAGGCAAGTTGAATCAAAAACTTGAATGATCCCATTTTCCAATTCATACTTTTTCAGGAAGATTATCTTGCTATTCTCAAAAATCACTCTCGCTGGTATGGCGCGGAAATGCACTTAAATCAGCCGGATGATTTGATATGGGGTTTCGATAGTAATTGCCCGCTGCCAATGCCCGGCTTTTGGTACAATAACCTCATCAACCATGCACCCTCACCTGCTCTCCCTCGCCTGCCAGCTCTATGCCACTTCCCCCGGCCAGCTGATTCCTCTCTCGGGCGGGCATTCCAACGCGGTCTACAAATTCCCTCTCCAGAAGATCTCAAAGGATTTAAAACCTGTGAGGTCTTGAAATTCGGCGTGCTGCGCATCGGTGTGCAGGATTGTCCTGTCGAACAGACGCTTGCCATGCTTGAATGGGCGCGCTTCTTCATGACCATGGAGCCCCGGTCACCGCACCCCTGCCTTCTACCAATCATCTTCTGCTTGAGCAGCTCGAACATGAACGGCACCCACTACATCGTCACCGCCTTCCAGAATGCCGAGGGGACTTTGGCGGAAAACATCCCTCCTTCCGAATGGACGGATGACTTGTTTTGCAGCATTGGCCGCGCGGCAGGAAAATTTCACCGCATCTCGCTTGGCTACACTCCGTCCAGTCCAATCCTCACTCGCCCCATGTGGTTTGATAGCTACGAGATCGTCGAGGCGATCCAGCTGCTTGCCGCCTCAAACGACCCCGCCCGTGAAAAACTTGCCGCTTTGGTCGAAGCGTTGAAGCAGCTGCCTGCTGGTGCATCCGATTTTGGTCTTATCCACGATGACCTGCACTTCGCCAACTTTCTCATCCAGGCAGACGGTATGGTTTCAATCATCGATTTCGATGATTGTGCGTATAGCTGGTTTGCTATGGACGTCGCCATGGCCTTGTTTGACATCCTGGTGCTTTATGACCCGCTAAGTGAAGCGGATAAACAATCTTTTGCCCGTCGATTCCTCTCCAACTACCTCTCTGGTTACCGGATGGAAAAAGAAATGCCTCAATACTGGCTGGAGCAGATTCCCCGCTTCCTCAAGCTCAAAGAGCTGTGTATTTACGCCACATTGATCGGTCATGCTGATATTGCCCAATCTGGTTCCTGGGTTGGGCGTTTCATGCGTGGTCGCTCCGACCGCATCGCTAACGAAGTAATCTACGTGGACATCGACTTTACAGCACTGTAGGGGGAAAGGTTGAAATTTCGATAAACCTGTTTATTCTGTTACGTTCGAATCCTTGGTGTCCGTTGCGCACTTTGTGGTTATCTTTATTGAATTCGCAGTAAAATTACCCCATGGGCTCCTTTCTTCGTCCCCCCGATGATGTCTACTGGCATTTCAGGCGCATGAAATCCGCTAACCAGGTGGGCGCGGAATATACCAGCTGGGAGGATGGCTGTCTTTACCGGGTCAACTCTGCGCGCAGTATTTGCCGGGTGGTGGATGGTATTGAAGAACCGACTATTGACAGCCTTCCGTCCAGGCTGCCGGCTGGGGCACACGTACTCACCGGATCAGGTTGGGGTTTCCATATGCATATCTCCACCTTCTACCAGCAGATCATCGCTAGCTCGGCGGCGAAACGAGAGCATAGCTAAATCTAAATCATGGCAGGTCTGATTGCAGGTCTGATTGCCTCACCGGCTCATATTTCGTAGATTTTTTAACATCTCCTGGGTGGATGGGGCAGTCTGACGATAAAAAACGGGTTGAAGGCTCTGATTCAATGAATCGTTGATTCTTTCTACATGTTTTGGATTAGTATTAATTGGAAGTCTATCCACATCGAAATACTTGCTCTCGCCGGCACCTTCCGTTATTGATAACTCCCCTCCAATGGCGTGGCAGATAAAGGAAAAATCCAATTCATCTTTATTGATTTTGCCATAAACTCCAACCAGGCGCCCGATCTCCACTTCCAGGCCACTTTCTTCCATCACCTCACGAATAAGGGCATCGGTTGGCATCTCCCCACTGTCAACTCGCCCGCCAGGTAGATTCCACACATCCATATCTTCCCGGTGGCACAGGAGTACCCGACCTAGTTCATCGAAAATGATACCAAATGCACCAATGTTGAACATTTAAACCTCCTAAAAAAGCCAGATGTTTTATTTTTCGCTCGCTAGGATGATCATCTGGGAGACCTCCCATACCTCAGGGTGAGCATGCCGATTGAATGGTCCAAAAGGTGTGGAACTATAATCAATTTTACTATTCAATTGAATCAAGTTCTGGCTGATTATAAAAAAACCCTGATAGATGATTATCCAACAGGGTCGTTTTGGCTCCCGCGCTCACTTCAGCAGTATGAATCAGGTGCAACTACCTGGTCAGTAGCGGGAGAAAGTTTCGCGGAGGGATATCTGCCGGGCAGGTCACCGAGCCATAATTTGCCGAAGCTAACCCACCCGAATCCCGTGCCCTCAAAGTATAGCTGTGATTTGCACCCAGGTTCGGATCACCACCTGCACCTTGAGCGCCGCATGGGACCCGGAATACCATCATCTCTGACGGAACATACATAGTGCTTTGAAAAAAGCCACCATAACGGGCGCGGGTTTTGTCGTCAATTCCGATCGTCATGCTGATCATGTAATTAGGGCTCGCATCCGCGTACATGTACGCCCAGGTCATCAGGCATACGCCGGTGTTTGCCCTGGGGAGTATGCAGGATGCGGTTGGGCTGTCTATAAACGAGATGTCCGGCGATTCAATTTCAGGCTGTTCTCGTAGGGGAGCTGGGGTCGTTAGCGCTGGCATATTCAGGATTTCCCGGCGCTGGCTGCAGCGCAGGCGCAGCCTGGACCACTCCCCACGCCAGGAATAGACCTGCTAAAAGTGCTGTTACAGACAGGCTGATTCTAAGTGGATGAGACATCTTATTTACCCACCTTGATTAAGGTGTGTAGGCAGGACAATAAGCCGTGCCGTAATTTGCAGCTTTTAATCCACCAGAATCACGGGCGCGGATGGTATACGCATAGGCTTCCCCCCATTTTGGATCTCCACCAGAACCTAAAGCACCACAGGCCACTTTATATCCCTGCGGGTTCATGTTATACGGCACGTACATGCTGGTCTGGAAAAAGCCGTTGTAGCGCCCCACGAAACCAAAATCGTTTAGCATTACCGTCATGGTGATCATATAGCTGGGATCTGCGCTCACCGACATGTAATACCAGTTGATGAAACACTCGTTTTTCGTTGTATCTGGTAGAACGCAGGCAGCAGTGGGTGAGTCGATAAAGCTGATCAGCGGTTGGTTGGATTGATCCGTTCCTTCTGGAGCGCTGACCTGGCGGGTGTTCCCGTCCAGGGATTCAGAGCTGATGACTACCTCACTTTTCGGTGCAGATATTTCCTGCCCGCGGGCAACCTGCAAGGCACCGAAAGCAGATAAGAGCATTAAACCAGCTATTGCTATGGGGATAATTATTTTGCGCATGCTGAGCTCCTAAATAAATGGTTGGTTTGCAAGGAAGGCTAAATTCTTTGATTTGCCCAGCCCTGACGGTTGGTATTTTGAGCAAGCTAAATTTTTGTCATTATGAACTGGGTCTGGATTTATTTCCAATTAAAACAATCCTATGGCAGGTGGACAATCGATCACCAGACTTGGGTAGTAATTGGCTGAACCTGGGATAACGCAGGTTCAGCCAATGATGTGGAATCGAAGCTTACTGGATGTTTCGAAAATTGTTTATGCCGCTTCGATCTCAACTGTGCTGCCATCCACTGCATCCAGGCTGATGGCACCTTCATCGATTTGCTCAATGGATGCCTTACCGCGTGATGCCTGGTATACACCCAAGCCAGTCAGAAGTAGAAATGTTGCAATTCCAAGGGGAATAATTATTTTTCGCATTGTGAGCTCCTTTTTTTTAATTTGCCGTCTGAGGTTTTGTGACCAGTTGTTTGTTTGCACTTCAATTTGAAAAGATCACGATTTTGCAAACGACCTTTGGTTAATATTGATATATTATATCAAATATATCCAAAATAGCAAGCGGTAATATGTATAGGTAGAATCATCATATGTCAGCCCTGTTTTATTAGTTACCCTGACAGTTCCAATTTTAACAAGTCTATCAATTTTTAGCTCTTTAACAGTTTCAAGGAGGTGGCAAACGGAGAGGCGAGATGGTAAAAAAAGCCTGTGATCCTGAGCGGCGAGATCGAAACCGACGAAGTCTATATTACCACCGG
>CAVZSS010000023.1:0-59114 GCA_963777965.1 uncultured Chloroflexia bacterium
GCCTTGATTGATTGCATAAAGTATAGCACACGGGAGCTTCCCGCCTCATCAGATGGAATTCCCAATCCTTCGGGAAGTTTATCCCGCTGGATTTGGGAATGTCGTTCAGGCGATTACTCCCTTTTCCTATTTCAGCGCGTTCTCGCATTGCTTCCGCGCCTGATGCCGCTGCTGATCACGAACCGAAGTGTAGTGCCATGATCATGTCGTCGTACCTTCCATCAAGTTTCCTGGCTCACCTTTGACCACCTCCTTGAAACCCAATAGAGCCTTTTTTTATCCTGCTTGGGTCAATCGGATCAGGTAGGCTGATTCACCTCGGCTACTCTATGTATTTATTAATTCAACAACAAACCCCCGCTACTTAGAAAATGATTTTTTCTTGCATATAATCAGCATGTGCTCACTCATCCCCACCACCGCTGGGTGAGTGCATGTCTGCAGGTGTGTCTCCAGCCAGATCTGATAACGCTTTTCATCTTTCGCTAGCTGGTTCAGCTGCCTGTTATGGTGCGAACTGATACCTTCTACCCCCACCATTTCTAGAATTTCCAGGTCCATGCGGGTAAATGCCTGGCGAAACTCCTCTGGCAGGAAGAAGTGGCAGGCGGTGAAACCATGACCACCCAGGTAATCACCCGTTTCAAGGACCTGCTCGAAGTAAGGCAACCCGATCTCAATCTGAGAACTCGATCAGGACGATGATCAGCACACTCAAACGACTCATCACCGACACGAAGATGGGTGCACCTGGTTTTGCGACCCGCCTCAGCTCTGATATAGCCTGCGCCCTGTCTCTCACCTCCAGGATATGGGATAACGGTCCACCTGAACACAATATTCCATCAAAAGAGTCTTCTGCGAATTGGGATAGGTCCACGATGGATCCCTGGATGATCTGCTTTACCCTTGTTTGAACTCCATGCCGCCTGACCATGCGTTTAGCGAATTCCAGGTTGGCCGGCGTAGCGTCCAGCAGACTGACATCATAGCCTTTCTTTGCCAGCTCAAGTGTATATCGCCCCGGACCACCCCCGGCATCCAGCACCGACCCATGCGCAGGCAGGTATTTGTCTAGGAAATGGAGCGTGGTGTTAAATTCCAGACCTGTGATAGGCGTCCTTCACAAGCCTGCGCCATTCACTGCGTAGGTTCTCGGTATAAAAATTTTTGACCAGCATATCAGTCATACTTTTTTCTCCCAGTATCTGGATATGTCAATAAAGTAATGAGTGAATCCTGGTAATGCTCGTTGGTTTTCGACGAACCTGGATTAAAAAAAGGGAGGGCAGTGGGAAATCCACCTACCCTCCGATGGTCATGCAGGATGAAGCATGGGGCGCGTTGAATCAACAACTGCGCATGTTGCCTGCGATACCGGTAAATAAGACCTGGTTGCGAGTCAACCTCGCTATCCAATACCGGTGCTTGTTTTGTTCTTCTTTTCTTCCTTCAGCTTACGTTTTTCCTTCAATGTGTGCTGCGGTTTTTTCTTCTGCTGCTTTCTGCCTTTATCCGCCTTACCTCCAGATGTAGCCATATCAACTTCTCCTTATGGGTAAAAAGATATCCCAAATTATAGCACGCCTCTCGTCTGCTGTCAGGCGTAAGAATTGATCCTGTAAAATTTCATCTGTACTGCATGTTCTCCCCATATCCCAATCCTGTCTGGTGTGTAATTATTGCCACGATCGCGGATCCGTGTCCATTATCTTCTCCTAACCCGCGGTAGACCTCGCAGGTTTCAAAAACATGTGAGGTCTACCACATTCTGTGATCCTGATCTCTGGTTTAATTTAAATCTAACAGAAACCTTCATGTCCGTGGAGTGCTTTGTGGTTAATCTAATTAATCCCTAACTGTTGTAAAATCAGCTTAACCTAAAATATCCACAATGACTCCGTCACCTGTTGCTTCCGCTTCGATCAATACGCAACCCGGGGTATCTGGCTCAGCCTGTTCCTGCTCTCCGCTGCCACGCTCGCTTTCGAGATCAACCTCACCCGCCTGTTCTCGGTGGCGCAGTTCTACCACTTTGCCTTCATGATCGTCAGCATCGCCTTGCTTGGGTTTGGCCTCAGCGGCACAACCCTGGCCATCTTCCCTGCTCTTCAGCGCGGCAAACCCGCCCAAAGCCTGGGATGGCTTTCTTTGGCTACAGGACTCAGCATCCTGATGTGCCTACCTGCTCACCAACTGGCTCCCCTTTGACTCCTACAGCCTGCTCGTGGACAATCGCCAGGTTTTCATCCTGGTCCTGCATTACCTCGCCCTGGCGATGCCCTTCTTTTTCAGCGGGATGGCACTGGGGATATTATTATCGAAATACCCTGAGCAAGCCGGGGCAACCTACGCGGTCAACCTGCTTGGCTCTGCGTTCGGTTGTGTCATCGCCTTATTGGCACCTGCCATCGTTGGTGGTGAAGGCATGGTAACCCTGAGTGCCATGCTTGCTGGGATAGCCGCGATCTGTGCCACCCGATTGCAGCCGATCAAAAATCCCCTCAGCCTGGCTGCCATTGCGATGCTCATGATTACCCTGCTCGATCTCAGCCTGCGGCTCGCCACACCAGCTGGCTTGCCTGCTTTAGCTTGCACATTTCGCCCTACAAGAGCCTTTCTTACGCCCTGCAGTACCCCGGTTCACGGGTAACGAACAGCCGGTGGAATGCCTTCTCGCGCCTGGATGTTGTCCAAAGCCCGGGCATCCATTCCATCCCCGGGTTGAGCTACCGCTACCTGGAGCCTCTCCCACAGCTGGATGGATTGCTCGTGGATGGTGATGACTTGAATCCGGTGATCCAGAATACCGCCGACCCATCCTTTACAGCTTACCTTCCCAGCGCGGTTGCCTTTCAGCTCCACCCGCTTGCCAATACTCTGGTCCTTGAGCCGCGTGGTGGGCTGGACATCCTGGCTGCCTTCCAAAACAGTGCCGGGCGTGTGACCGCGGTCGAATCCAACCCACTGATCGCCCGTGCTGCCCCGATCTACGCTGACCAGCGCTTGTTCCTTCACCAGGAATCCGGGCGCAGCTTCCTGGAGCGATCCAGCGAGAAGTTTGATGTGATCTTGCTCTCGCTGATATCCTCATTCCATCCCGTTCAATCAGGCGCATATACGCTGGCGTGAGGATTACCGCTATACCCTGGAATCATTTACCGAAATGCTGGAGCATTTAACACCGGATGGCTTATTGGTTGCCACCCGCTGGCTGCAGGACCCGCCCAGTGAAGACCTGCGCCTGTTTGCCTTGGCTGTCGAGGCGATTGAAGCTTCCGGAGGTGATCCCGCACAGCAGGTCGTTGCCTTCCGAGGCTATAATACCGGGACCATTTTGGTCAAGAATAGCCCCTTCTCACCTGCTGAGCTCGCCAGCGATCCGTGAGTTCACCACTTCACGTGCCTTTGACCTGACCTATGCCCCGGGTATCCAGGAGCAGGAGACCAACCAGTACAACATCCTCCCAGATTCGATCTACTATCACACTTACCTCAGCCTGCTGGAAACATTCACCACGCCAGTCATTTTATGATTCTTATGCCTATGATGTCCGCCCACCCACCGATGACCATCCATTCTTTGGGCATTATTTCAAGTGGTCGCAAACGCCCCAGGTTCTCTCCAGCTTCGGAAAAGCCTGGTTGCCATTCGGCGGGGGTGGTTATTTTGTCATCCTGGCGCTGCTTCTCCTTGCCATCCTGCTGGCAGGAGTCCTGATCCTGTTGCCAGTGGGAGTGTGGAGGTTGGGCAGGCGGGGTCGATCAACGAACTACGTTCCCCATTTAAATTCGTCTACCTGGTTTACTTTGGTCTGCTTGGTTTTGCCTTCTTGTTGGTTGAAATTCCCCTGCTCCAGCGCTTCATTCTCTACCTGGGTCATCCTGCCTATGCGGTTACTGCGGTGTTATTCGCCTTGCTGCTCTTTTCAGGGCTGGGCAGCCGTTTTTGCGATCGCATTCCCCTGGGTTTTTCACTGGCGGCACTCTTCATTCTGGTTTTGTGCATGCCCATGCTGCTCACCCGCCTCTTTGAATGGACGCTCGGTTTACCGCTGGCAGTACGCCTCGGGGTGACTGTTATTACACTTGCACCTCTCGGTTTCCTGATGGGTATCCCCTTTCCGGGCGGTATCCAGCGTCTGGTAGATGGGCAAGTCCCAAAACCTCACGACGGCAGGCGAGTTTGCCCTCGCACCGATGTCCCATGGATCTGGGCTGTGAATGGTGCCGCCTCGGTCGTCTCGCCTATTATGGCAGCGCTGTTAGCACTCACTTATAGCTTCAGCACGGTTTTATGGTTGGGTGGCTTGTGTTACGCGGCAGCCTTGCTCACGGTATGGGTGTACCTTCGCCGAAATGCGTTTCAGCGCCCGGTCCGGTGAAGGGCACGAACTGCACCCCACCCAGGTTGTAGCCTTTCAATTCCCCATTTTCCAGGACGAATTTCCACAGGCTCTGCACCCATCCCACGGGACCAATGGGGATGACCAGGCGCCCATCCTCGGAGAGCTGTTCCACCAATGGGGCGGGTAAATGGTCGGGGGCGGCGGTGACAAGGATGGCGTCAAAAGGCGCATATTCTTCCCAGCCGTAATAGCCATCCCCTTGTTTGGTGTGGATATTGGTGTAGCCCAACTCCTGCAGGCGTTCAGCTGCACTCTCTGCCAGCTCAGGCACGATCTCGATTGTATAGACTTCCACGCCGTCCAATTCTGCCAGCACGGCTGCCTGGTACCCCGAGCCGGTGCCAATTTCCAGCACCTTCTCGCCCGGCTGCAGCTCCAGCAACTCAGTCATCCAGGCCACGATGTATGGTTGCGAGATGGTCTGCCCATACCCGATCGGGAGAGGGTGGTCATCATATGCCTGGTCCAGGTAGTCACTTGGGACGAATTTATGGCGTGGTACGCTGCCCATTGCCTGCAAGGATATCCTCATCCTTCACCCCCAGTGCTTTGATCTCTTCCAGGAGCTGCTGCCGTGCTTCGAAATATGAGATCCTGATCTTTTGTCGGGGTGCCGGCAGCCAGGATTGGAGCAATGGTTTCAGGAGTCGCCAGCGAACATGAGAGCATTAGATACGGAAGCAACAGAAGGATACGCAGATTCTTCATTCGCTAATTTTCTACTTCTCAGGAGGAGATCACCCAAGCACATTTATCATACCACGCTGAAGCAGGAAAAATGATTAGGGTGGAATATTTTATGTTAGGAAAAAATGTGATCGTCGAAAAACCTTGCTGGCTTTTTGTAATATCTTTATGTTCCGCCGTGTCGTTTCTCCAATTTCCGATCCGACCTATGATTGGCGTTGAGGAAAAGATTTGTCTGGGATTGAAACTCAATCCCAGACAAGATATGAGTTTATACAATTGGACAGCAAAGCCAGGGTAAACTTTTGCAAACCCTTCCAGTTATTTCCTGGTGGTAACGGCGAGTTAATCCTATGGAAGCGCGACTCGGCTGACTAACGGTAATCGTGTTGAGAAATACACCGAACCAGACCAGAATCCGCCATTCAGATTGTAAGTACCACCGGCGCTATTAGCTGCATCCGGCTGTCCGGCTGTACCGCTAATCTGGTACGGACCACCCTGGCTTACACCGCCTCCGTTATCCACTGTCCACCAGGGGATGGAAAAAACATCCGCCAGAGGTTGCGCCAAAGCCCGGAGTGCAACTCCATTCGTGACCATTGCTGCAATTACCAGACAGAGTATTATTAGCGGAATAGAAACAACCTTGTCTTCATGACTGTCTCCTAGCGTAAGGTGACAAAAACCGGGATAGTCTCTTTTCCCGTAACAGGAGCAGACAGGGCGATACCAATCACAGGTGCACCTTCACTTACCAGCATGCCATTGATCTGTTGGCTGAGCAACGCCCGAGCCATTCCCGGAAGTGAAGAGGCTGTCAACCGGTCACCAGCGCTGATCGGGGAGGCTGTATCTACCCTCATCTCAATCACGCCATAAACCACCAGCGCGACGTACTCGCCAGGTTGGGCAGATCCTTCGGCACTATGCATCGACATTTCGCCCTCAGCTTCTTTACCTGGAGCTATGTCAAACAGCATCCGGCTTTGCACAACGCCGATCACACCCGTGTTCACCGATGAGTCCGCCCGCACAACCAGGGGTAGAGCGGCTGTGCTTCCCGGAATTGGCTCCCCCGCACCCAGTAACAGCCACCAGATCACCGGCTAGAGAGCGCTTCCGTGCCAGTCACGCGGGCTACCAGTGAAAATGAGCTCCCAAGTACATTACCCGCCTGAATATTGTCGACAGTATAAAGCGCCCACTCGCCGAGTGCATTCTGCGTATTCGACCATAGGCCATATGTGCTAACACCTGGGCTGGGAATATAGACACCATAATTGGGAATATCGGGATTACTACCGATCTGTATACCATCATCACCCGTATCGAGAACGCGGATCCCGTCACACCGGTAGTGTTGCTGATTACCAGGCTGTAATCAAGCGCTGGTCCAATTCGCAGACCACCGGAAGAAGGAACCTTCAGGCGAACGCCAGCGCTGTAAAGGCTCCAATCACCTGTTGTACCATTGTAATAAGTCCAGGCACGGAATGAGCCATTGGTGGCATAGCCATAGAAAGGCCAGCCACCCGCATCTGAGGTCTCGATATACATACCACCGTACTGGTTAGGATTACCGGTATAACGGATCCCGAATACTTCGTTACCAGAGATGCGGAAATTTCGCCCGATACCGACAAAATTTTGACCTTCACTGGTATAGACATTCGGCAGGGACAAACTGGATGCAGCCGGGGTGAGCTCCTGGCGCGGGGTGAGCGGTGTATACGCTCCACCACTTACTCCTGGGCGAACTTCAATTTGAAGGTAACACGCTCCTCCACCGAAAGCCAGTGAGCCAAAGTCCAGCTTGAGATTGAACAATCCAGTGCTCACTGGTACATCACCCAGAGTCACAATCCCGCCAATCTGGCTGCCTCCTATGGATGCATCAAATAAAGTGAACAGAAAATCATACGGTCCGTTTGCCGGAGAGCTGTTATCTTCCAGGCGTCCTTGGTAGGAAAAAGCTGTGCCCACCGGAGAAAGGATTTCATTTTCCGTATCACTGACTTGCATGGCACTCCCAGGGTCATCTGTTAGCATCTCATTACCAGCAAAGCTGCGAGCAGTCAAACCTAGTGTCAGCAAACCACCCAAGATTAATGCCATGAAAGCTAATAAAACCTTGTGTGTTTTTTTATTGTTCATCTTATCTCCTTTTCTTATTTTATTGGTTATCATTGTTTAATGGTTCCACATCCTTGTGGTAGATATTTTTGCGCCAAAAATCGGTCTTAAAGGTTTATCCAGTCTTAAATACTTAACTGTTATTACCACATAAAAACGATCAAAGACCTATTGCCAAGAAACTATATGTATAAATTATATCTTAAATATCTATATTTAACTTTGCAACTGCCCAAGGCGGGTGGGATATGCGATCTCGGAAACCATTAATCGCATAATTTTAGGGATAATAAAGATCTCATCGCATCCATTGTTCTATGTTGTCAACCATCAGCGCAATACTGTTTTTACTATCTGTGGATAGTTTTGATGGAGATAAGCACCCCCATGGCTTCAATCTCTTCCAAAAACTGCTGCCGTGCTTCGAAAAAGGGATCCTCCTGTGTTGTCGGTGTGCTGGCAGCCAGGCTTGGAGCGATGGTCTCAAGATTTGCTCGGGAACAGGCAAGGACCAGGAATGGAAATAGTAGTAGGGTGAATAACTTCATCATTTATATTTCATCTCATTTCCCACAAGAGCAAGGCCTGCACCTTTATCATACCATGGGGGAGATTCTATAGACCTCACAGGTTTCAAAAACCTGTGAGGTCTGGATGGGTGTGTAGGGGCGGGTCGCCAAGAATACATATTGGTGAGTAACAGTGCAAATTAATCATTAAGACGATCTGTTGGGGCGTTCCTAAATAATCAACCCTACCGGTTGCAGTCTGCAACAATGCTGCAACCAAAGGAATTCGGATATGTAAATTTGTACCTATCTTTATATCAACGAGTAGGGGCACGATATTAAACCTCCGAAAGGATATGTTATCTTTGAGGAGGATCGTGCCCCTACAACTCTCGGAGGAAGGTAAAAAGTAAAAATAGGAGAAATACCTACTTTTTAAATATAAAGATATCCCCTCTGAGGTGTCTAATGGGAGGTTATCCTCAAGGTTGCAGTAGATCAAGTTGAAATGAATAAACGGTCTCGAACTCTCCACCTAAGACTACATCGATCTCACCACTGGTCATATCATACACCACCGACCACTGTGTCATGCCCTGCTTCACATCCGATAGCAGCTGCATGGCGCCTTCAGGGTCAAGCTGTCCATTCACCTCTTCCAGCCGTTCGGAGATGGTGCGGTAGCGCGGACAGCCTCCGTCTCCCTCGGCGATACAGCGGAAGTGGTTGGTCGCCATGTGCCAGGGAGCTTCATTGGGCAACAGGAACATCTCCCCCTGGTAGAACTCGACCAGCATGGCTTTCCCACCTGGATCAGCGATCAGGTAATGGATCAACGGACCACCTCTGAAATCGATATTGTACTGCTCAAAGAATGCCACGGCCTCGTCCACATCCCGGGCATGGTCGAGGATCTGCCGGATGATGCCGATCGAGCCAATCGTGGGCTTGGTCGGGTCATACGCGGCATGATCCTGATAGTCGCCTGGCACGTGCTGCCATGCCGATCGTCAATCCATACTCGTTCATCCCATCGAAGGGCATGGAGGGGGCGCTCAGCAGGGCGGACCGCTCCTCCAGGGGCAGGTCGGTCAGGTCTTGGAATCCTCAGGGCTGGATGCCCAGGAATTCCAGGTCGACCATCGAGACAGAAGCATACCCATCGGGTGGGTCAGTGAATAGCAGCAGGGCAGGGCTGATGCTCCAGTCGAAGTTACGACCATAGATCTTGTCACCACTGCTCTCCCAGCGCAGCAAATAATGAGCACGAAAAGTCAATCCGCCTCAGGCCAGGTAGATCCAGGTTTGCGGGTATTCATAACCGCCGTAATAATGCATCACGTAGAAAGGGTAGTCATCCAGCTTCTCCAGGCTGTTCAAGGTAGTGACAGTGTTCGGTGGCAAGCCGCTTGTTTGCTCTGTTGGTGAAATGGGCTCTGCCGGTGTAGGTGAGGATACGGACAAAGTTATGGCAGCTGGATAAGCAGGAGCAGCAGGATGAAGGCGATGATTAATCGAAATATCTTATTCTGGCGAAGGGGTTTCATCAATATCTCTTTTCAAGAATATATCCATGCTTCCAAGACCTCAGGATGGAATGGCTTAATTATATTATTCTTCGATGTCAAAAAGGTTCAATTCCATTTAAACCTGGCAATTTCTGAACCGAGATGAGCACCCCCAGCACCAAAATCCTGCCAGGACAAATACCTCCGTCAGATGCTGGCTCCATGCGTCCCCGATCCATAGTCCACGCAGTAATGTGACCACGTAGGTAAGTGGCAGAAAGGTTGAGATTTTAAGGATGGTTTCTGGCAGAAGCTCACGCGGGAAACCAGCCCCGGAGAGGAACAGCATCGGATAGAGTATAACCATCCCCACCACCTGGGCGGTGCGGGCTGTTGGCATCAATCCCGCCAGCACGAATCCGATTGCAAAGAAGCTTAAACAACACAGGATGAAGCCAACCAACACGCTGAAAGCATTCCCATCGAAGCGCATTTGGTACACTAGCCTGCCAGCCACGACCAAGAGGAGCATACCTAAAGCTGTCATCAGAAAAAGCACGATCACTTGTGCTAACAGCACCACCAACGGGCTGACCGGGGTAGTGCGCAAGCGGCGCAGGATTCCCTTTTCACGGTAAGACGCCATGGTGATCGTCAGTCCTACAAGGCTGGTTGTGGCGATGATCATGGCTGTATATGCCGGTACCGAGATATCCACCGTGCCTCGTCCACCGAAATATTGGCTGGGAATATTGCCATAGATTGAGCCAAACAGGAATAGCATCATTAATGGGAAGACCAGCGTGAAGAATGCTCCCACCGGCTCACGCAGGAACAGCTTGGCTTCTATCCAGGTCATTTTCAACAGGCTTTTCATGTCTCACCTCAATCTATCATCTCGCGACCGGTCAACTTTAGGAACACATCTTCCAGCGTTGGTTGTTCAGTCCGCAGGTCTCGGAATTGGATGCCCATTTTGGCAAGCAGTGAAACCGTGTCGCTGGCCAGCGATGCCTGACTTGCATCACCATATATGGCAACCCTATCTCCCTGAAGCTCCAACCTTCCAAACTCACCCATGGCTTTTTTTACCTCCAGGGGCAATACCCCTTCGACCGTGAAAACGATGCGTTCCTCTCCACCCAGGCTTTGAATTAATTTCTCAGGCGTATCCATCGCAACAATGCGACCATGATCAAGGATCGCCACCCGGTCGCATAGCCTCTCAGCCTCTTCCATGTAATGGGTGGTTAGCAGGATGGTCTTACCCTTTATTCGCACTTCCTGCACCAGGTCCCAGATGGCATGCCGGGCTTGCGGGTCGAGGCCCGTGGTCAGCTCATCCAGGAAGATTAGCTGTGGGTCGGGGAGCAGCGCCAGGGCGATGAAAAGGCGCTGCTTTTGACCGCCTGAGAGCTTGGCAAAGGCTGTGTTGCGTTTCTCCTCCAATCCAAGCTGCTCTAATAACTCCTGCCAGTCAAGCGCGTGTGGGTAGAAGGAGCTGTATAGGTCCAGCGCTTCCCACACCTTGATCCGTTCTGGCAGGTTGGATTGCTGTAATTGCATTCCTGTGTGAAGGTGTAGGTAATGGCTATCACGCTGTGGATCCACCCCAAGGACAGATATTGTCCCTCGGTCAGGTTTACGCAAACCCTCCAGGCATTCGATGGTGGTAGTCTTACCAGCGCCGTTCGGACCGACCATGCCGAAAATCTCGCCTTCCTGCATCTCAAAACTGACCTCATCCACCGCCAGGGTCGATTTATATGTTTTTCGTAATCCATCAACTTTCACGATTGGGTCCATCATTACACCTTCCTACTTGCTTTTTAAAATTGCCTCTAGGGCAGCCACATGTTCAGAGAATACCTTCCGTCCATCCACGGTTGCAGATATATATGTGCGTGGCTTGCGTTCCACGAAGGCTTTGTTCAAGCTAATAAAGCCGGCGTCCTCCAGCTTGCGCAGGTGGGCACCCAGGTTGCCATCGGTTACCTCCAGCAGATCCCGCAGGTAGGTGAACTCGACCTCCTCATTGGGAGCCAGGGTCACCAAAGACAGCCATGATGCGTAATCGCACGGTCTGATGGATGGTTTCATTTAGCTCAGCCATGCTTACCACCTGTACCTCATATAAATACCCAGGGCGATCATCCCACCTCCACCCACGAATGCCATGATGAAGTAAAAATAGTCTGGCAGAAGGAAGTAGCTGACCAGCGATAAGCCAAGCAGGGCTAATCCCCACCAGACGGATGCGAATGAAAGCAGTAAACCCATGGCAATCCAACCCACGGTCACAAAAAGGATAATGAACATGGCAAATTGCTTCCCATCTACAGGCCAGGCAACACCGATCGCCGCCGCGGAGTAGAGGAAAAGCAGCAGCCAGAACATTCCGATACGTTTCCCAGATGTGGTGGGGGTGGAGCTGCGCACACCCCGCTTCATCCCGACCCCAATGATCACGGAGAGAATGCCACCCAGGATGTCCAGCCCGATCCAGACATTTTCGGCGACCTCTTTGGGCAAGAATTGGGAGCCTAAGAATCCAATGAGCCAGATCGCACCCCATAGGATCAGGAATTTATAAGCACCACTGCTGGAGATCGCTCGTCGTGTTTTTTGCATCATTGTTTGGATTGCTGAAAGGGCTTCTTCTGCTTCAGTAGGGGATATGTTCATGTTTTTACTCCTATAGAGTTGTATTATATATAGAGCACTCTGTACTATAGAGTATTATACTATATACTTTGGAAATGTCAAGAGGTAGGAAATTAAATAAAACCAGGCAGGATTTGGAATCCTGCCAGGTCTGCATGCTTGGCCTCGGGTTATCTTAACTTATGAAAAATCCCTTACTTGGGGAGCATAATTAACCAGGCTCACCCACGTATTTTAACAATTGAGAAAATGCTTCCTTCTCAAATTCAGCGATTCGAGCAAAACCAGCAGCTGCAGTGGAAAGATCGTTCAGCTGGATGGCTTTAGCAATTTTTGGAATCATGTTGATCGTGGAATGGAATTCGTTGGATCGCTTCGGTGAAATCCAGGTTTAGCCATATCTCGCAGCTTGCTCTAGGAATGCAATATAGATATCTCGACCAGCGGTCAAATGATCGCCCATGCTATCGGGTGGAGAGTTCAGATACTCACGCACCTGTTGCAGGCAGCTGTTTGCTGCTTCGTTACCCAATTCTTGCGGCCAATTCCCAATCTCCCGCGCTACTTTCTCCATGGCAGGTACACCGATCATGCTGACGGGAGGCTTAAGCATCATCTCGCACTCGTCGTGGATGGACCTGCGGATCAGTGCATCTGTAGGCGCGATTTCGTTTTGAATATTCAAGATTACCAGTCGGTTTCGTTTCCCCAAGCCAGGCACATTCACTTCCCAGGCCAGCTCCAGCTCGCTCAATGGGATGGTTTGAACGTCGTCCATACCCGTATCATGAACATAGGCATTTTCGCTATCATACCCCACCAGCAGCAGGTAATGGATTGGGATATGCACTCTGCTGGTATATCCCTTCGTAGAAATGCAGGTGGAACATATCCAAGGGTCCGATGACTGGGGGCGTTTCGGCATCCACAGCCGCCTGGGCTTTTTTCCAGGTATATTTAAACGATCGGTTTTCAAGCTCGGTGTAATCAGCCCTGAATAATTCTGCCAGGTATCTGTGCTGCCGTGGGCTGGCTGGACCCCAATACACTTGCCGTGGTGGGTCGGCGAAATTAAATCGCAGGTAGGCGAAGCCTCCACCCTGACCGAGGCCATACACGAACTCATTCGACCAATCCCTGCCTGTGCGCCATTGGATCAGGTCACGGATGCCATTAACCGGGCACAATCCTTGTGCCTTCCGGTGCGGTATGTTCAATAGATGTTCCATATACTCCCTCCCAAAGCAATCCCCTTTGGTGATTTACCAGTCACCGATATATTCATTCACTATTATAGAGGATTGTACATCATCGCCCCATTATATAAATTATGTAGATAAGAAAGGCGAAGCTAAATAGGAAAGGCAGGATTCTCGGTCGAGCTGTCCGCCAGAAATATGCTTTTAACATTTCCCCTTTACTCAGGTTGCTGATGACTAGCGGAGTGACAGAGCCACCTGAAATCAACCCCTCACTCTTTTGGAATTTGCCAAGCACCAGGATTTCTTCTCCCTCGGTGATCAGCCGTTCATAAATCCGCAGCTTCTTATCAAATCCCAAAAGTCCTTTTGTTTTTATACCAAGACCTTCTAACAATGTTTTTTCAGGATCGCCAAGTTTTGTAATAACGGATTCATCATTCAGGACGAAATCACTTTTTCCAGCCTGTATATTTAGCCTGCCGGTCATATCATCCAGCTCAAACGGACCGGATGAGTCCTTGTGCACGCTTCGCCAGCCTCCTCCTTTTCCACCATGGTATTCTTGGACTTCAATTTGCCAAAACAGACAATCCAGTTTATTTACCAGGCTCTTGATGGTTTCACCTCTCACCTTTCCAACGACTTCAACCCACCCCTTGTTAGGTAAGGCACTGATCCAGGTGGTGGGTATACGCCAACCCAGGATGAGGTTCCTGATGGCAGGTGCTGCGTAGATGAATGGGCTTATGATTGCCCCAAGGATAAAGACCCAAAATATCCAATTGTTCATTTTCCAGTCCTGGTCTTTAGTAAATTGAATGCCATGCATTCTCGATGCTGGGTTTTCTAATCACGATTGCACCCATGCATGGGATATGTAAAAATGATTATAGCATGCTCTCTGATCGTGAAATTCATCCCCGATCAAGCTTGCAGGTGGTTGTATCTGTTTGGTTTTTGTGGGGTTTTATACACAGCTTTATTGAATGATAATAGGCGCCAGAACAGCAGGATTATTCATATCATGATGACTACTCACTGATCGATTTTATGGTGTCACCAGCGGCTATTTTTGAAGAGTTTATCCAGAAAAAGGGGGGATGGGTGAGTAATTACCACATCATGGCGTTTTTTAGCAGTTATAATACTGGTTTTGGAAGTGATTTAACGGTAGTATTTACATGGATTAGGTTGAATGGATAACTATTACAAGACCCTCAAGTTGATTTTCAGGATCTTCCATTTGGTAACATTTCAGGATTGCCGCGTATACGGTAATATTGGCATAGCACCTGGAGCCAAGATTATCGCAGGCAACCATCCCAATGCCACCGATGGCTTTTATCTCTTATTTGTTTTTAAAGAGCAATTGCACTTTTTCGCTCAAGACGATTTATTTGATATCCCTTTTGTAGGCTGGTTATTCGCCCATAGTGGCCAAATACGGGTGATTCCTGATCAAAAGAAGTTGGCTGTGGAACAGGCCATAAAATATCTTGAGCAAGATAAGGTGGTGGCGATCTTCCCGGAAGCCCGTTTGAATCCAGACGGTCAGCCAGGCAAGAGCCACACCGGTGCTATCAGGTTAGCATTGGCGACCAAGGTTCCCATCATCCCAATTGGCTTTTATGTACCATCGAAGAATCTGCATCATATCACCCGCATGAAGAAAGGGGAGGTCTCTCAGGGGCATTGGCAGACCCACGGGCATTGCTATTTGCATATTGGCTCTCCCTGGCTGATAGGCGATGTTACGGCTCAGCCGGTTGAGCAGGCAGACATTCCTGACTTGACTGCGCAATTGATGGATAAGATCAATGGCCTGGCTCAGCTGGCAAAGGAAGAGTATGCCAGCGAGACGGGTTCAACTGCAGACCTGGCATCTTTTAGTAAGCAAAGATAACCAGAGGTCGCTGAAAATATACCAGGTATGGATTTTAGGGACAATTAATAGTAATTATTCACCGGCCATCTATCATAACCATCACCTGCGAGTATTTGAGGCGGCAATATCCGGAAAACAGGGATCCGCAGGTGGTTTTCCCTGCGGATCCCTGTTTTCTGACCTTTTCCCCCCTTCCCAGATAATTTTGGGAAGGGGGGACTAAGGGGGGATGGTGAGTAATTACAATTAATATATAGAACACATTTCTGTTCTTTCAATGACAAGATCGTATTTGATAACAGGAGGGTAGGATGGCACAAGCCGGCATTCATGGTCTGATCTGTGCAGCAGTACGCAAGCTCACCCCCGCACGCCTCTGGCTCATGCTGGGCATCGTCCTGGGCAGCCTTATTCCCGACGCGGATAACCTGGCGGTGGCGCTTGCAACCGTGCTGAAGCATCCCACGGAAGCCTTGCACCGCACCTTCACCCACAGCCTTTCCATGGTGGTGGCAGTGGCAGCTTAGTAGCTTTTATATATCAAATTTTCCATGAATGATCGAAACGCAACGATTATGACCCCAAATAGTGAGCTCAGAGCATTGACTTATCCTCTGAGCTCAGGGTGTGTGACTTTAAAACCGGGTTCTAAAATCAATTACATACTTTCATTCCCCCAAAAATTGTCTCAGCTGCTGGCGGTAATTCTCGAAGGCCAACTTCCCCTCTTGTGTAAGACTACATAGCGTGAGGGGCAGCTTGCCGCGATACGTTTTCTCGATCCTGATAAAACTTGCTGCCTCCAGCTTGGAAAGGTGAACGGTCAGGTTGCCCTTTGTCAAGCCTGTTTCTCGCAGCAGGTACAGGAAATCTGCACTTTCCACTGAGGATAGGATCGTCAGGATTACACTGCGTGATGGCTCATGGATCAGGCGATCAACACCCACGAGAGAGCGAGTCGGTTGAACCTCACCGTTCATTTGCTTGCTCCATGCCTGCTATGGGTTGGTGTAAATAGGTTGCCCGTGTGACGATCCCAAAGCTGAGCAATACTAAACCAGTGATAAAGCAGAGAATTGCCGCCCCCCAAAAATCATCGATTCCACTGAGAGCAAGGACCACGCCTAGCAGCAGACAGAAAACCACCAGAAAATAGAAGCGCACCAACTTGGTCCGGTAACCAGCCAAAGCGAAAATAAAAGCAAATATAACCCCGCACAGTGCAGGTATCCACGCTATGTTTTGTATCCCTTGGAGTATTATATAAAGCAAGAACCCCAACAGAATAACAGTGAAGCCAATTTCGATTCCAAGCAGCCTGCGGTCCTCCCGCTTCTTCGGTTCAACAAACCCGGTGCGCGGATAAGTATTTCGTTCGCGATACCAGAACATCAGCTTGCGAATACCAAATGCCGCCATGAACACAAGCAGGAAGAATATTGCAAATCCACCTTGAGATACTGGCAGGATTTCTAGGATGAAGAAATAAACCGCCAGAAGAATACAGATGGCTGAACCACTCAGTTCCGCCAGACCATCTGCAAAAAAATACTGCACTGCCCGTACCTGTGATGCTTTTATATCTTTATCCATTTTAGATTCTCCTTTCATAAACTGGTCTGTAATATAGACCTGTCTATATTATATATAGTTAAATTGGAATTGTCAAGGGGGAAATTCCCCATGTGTTATTCCCCAATCACGGATTCTTTATTGCTCTTCAACAATCCTGGAATATAAAATCCGACGACTCCTAAAAACAACGCTGCTTGCGCCAGGATGGGCTGCCAGTTATTGGTCACCAGGTCAAAGGATTGCGTGCCTTTACTCCCCATGGAGAAGCTGTATCCAAAGGCCATCAGGATCAGCAACGGGATTATTTCCCTGACCGCCGTCCCAATTAGCCGTTGACATATGAGCAGACTGCCGTTCTTCGATAACCAGCGCAGTGCAGCCGTTACTGCTTGACATTTCTCCCAAACGGCTTATAGTGATAAGGAGCTGAAAGCTTTCCCTCCAGCTGACCCAGTATGGAATCCAGTCTAATCTTCCGTATCGCCTTTTTTATCGTATTATGTGCCATGCTCCTTGTCAGGATAGCCTTCAACCTGCGCCTGCAACGTTCCGGTGAACGCTTCATGCCCGATCAGCAAGCCATACGGCACGAAGGTGTCGGTTTGTTTATCAGCCGTGTGGTCATGTTTTTCACCCTGGTCGCCATCCTGGTGCTATATGCCATCCACCATCCATGGATGGAAGACCTCGACTTCTACCTACCACCCTGGCTGCGTTGGCTGGGATGGGTGATTGGGCTGCTGAGCATCGCATTGATCATTTGGGTTCAGCTTGAATTGGGCAGGCAGTTCTCGCCTCAGCTGCAGCTGCGCCAGGAACACCAGCTCATTACCAGCGGACCATATTCCCGGGTGCGCCACCCGCTCTACACTGCCTTGTTTGGATTCGGGTTGAGCCTGGCACTTGTGAGTGCCAACTGGTTTTTCGTTGGTTTCTTCGTCCTGAGCCTGGTCGGTCTGGTTTTACGGGTTCCTAAAGAGGAGCAGATGATGCTGGAGCAATTTGGTGAGCAGTACCGCCAATACATGCAGCGGACAGGTAGATTCATCCCCAAATTATCATAAATCAGGCAACCCCACCCACAATTATTCCACAGGATCCTTGGTTTCTTCTTCCTTCACTTTTTTCCTGGGTAGAAAAGCCAGGCCGGCTGCCAGAGCCAGCAGTGGGTCGGCAGGTGCGCGGAAACGCGACTCGCCTGCCGGACCGGGGATGAACAGCAGGTAGAGCAGGGATAAGATCAGCACTGCCACCAGGTTGAAGATCAGCTCCTGGCGGTAATAGCGCAATACGCGCCAGAATCCTATTAGGATGGCTGTGAACAGGACAATATCATAAACAAAGGCGTAAATTCCAGCCCAAAACCAGGGGTTTTTAGCTTGAGACGCTAGCGAACGCAGGATCTCCGTTGGGCTTCCCAAATCGATAAAGGCGGAAAGCACGCCAGTGGTAGCTGTTTCCTCGCCTCCCAATACCTTAGCCCATGTGCCATATTCTGCACCGAGCAGGGTGCGCAGGTCACCACGTATCTGTTCCTTGAGGAAAACCACCGGGTATTGGCGGATCACACCCAGGCTGTACTTCAGCGGATTGGGTGAGTTGGCGATGATCGAGGCTGCTTCATCGCGGCTGTAGCCTTCCGCGGAGGCTAATGTCTTGGCGATGTACCAGTTCTGAAAGGTCGAGCCTCCCACTTCTGAGAGCGTGAACTGCCCGTGTACCACCTGGTTGCGCACGGTCCAGGGTATCACGAGCAGGATCAGCCCGATGAAAAACAAGCCGGATAGCTTGAGGGATTGGATTGGAGAGCGCCTCAGACGCCACTCCAGCAGGAAGAAGGTAACACCCAATGCAATGGCAAGCGGTAGTACGATTGGGCGGGTTAATGCACCTGCTGCCAGGGATAACCCGGCAATATATATCCACACGCAGTGGTTTGTCTTCCAGAAATGCACAAAACACCAGATGCCCAATACCAGCCAGAAGCTGGATAGGGTTTCCGAAAGCATCACCATCGACCAAAACGTTGCATTTGGGTTCAACAGGTAGAAGATAACCGCCACCAATCCCACTTGTCGATGTCCTAATTCAGCGCAAATCCGGTACAGTAGCCAGGCGGTCAGGAACATGATCAACACCTGCATCGCTACCACGGGACCGGTTGTGCCATTCCCCAGCCACACTCCGACCAGGAGGAACAGGGGATAACCGGGAGACCTCAATAAGTCGATTCCCGGGTATTCCGTGCCTGCATAATGCCCGGTGGATAGCAGTGTGCGTGCCACGTCCAGGTATTCATAGCTGTCGAGCAGCTGGAAGTGCAGCGGAAATTTTATGGCAGGCAGCACCAACCATAGATGCACCAGCACCAGGATGACGATCAATGCGTAGAGGATCTTGGTTTTCATCTCTGTTTGCCCCGATTTAGTCCGGCTAATCGATTATCTGCCCAATAGGCACCGATGTCAATCACTTGCGGAAGGTTGACTCGGCAAACTCAGCGATATTTTGAATAGCCTGTCTGGCTTCGGGCAAGAAACTGGCCGTGTACTGCCACACGTGTTGCATTCTATCCCACACCTCCAGGTTGGCTTGAACACCCGCCTCTTTCGCCTTCTCAACGAACCGGGTGGCGTCGGTGAGCAGTACCTCGTCGGAGCCAACCTGGATCAAGATCGGCGGTAATCCTTGCAGGTCGCCATAAATGGGCGATATGAGAGGTGAACGTCGATCCGCTTCACGGAGGTAAATTTCTATGGATTTGTGGATATTTCTTTGATCGAGCATGAAGTCTTTCCCTTTATTGAATGTCCAGGATTCGCCCCACATGCTGAAATCGGTTCCGGGTGAAAGGCAGGCTGCCAGGGCTGGCAGCGGTTTACCCTGGTTGCGCAGCTGGATAAGCAGCGCCAGGGTCAGCGTCCCACCGGCTGAATCACCCATCACGGCGATCTTTTCCGCTGGGATTTCATTTGCCAGCAACCATTCATAGGCAGACAGGCTGTCTTCTATTGCGGCAGGGTAAGGGAATTCTGGAGCCAGCCGGTAGTCGATAATCAATGCGCGGGCTTTGCAGGCAATGGCAATGTTGGCTGCCAGCGGGCGATGGCTGATGATCGATCCGGAATTGAACGACCCACCGTGGATGTACAGGATTACCCTTTCCGACGAGAGACCCTGCGGGACGATCCACTCCGCCGGGACACCGTTCGCCTTCACCGGTGTGCAGGTGATGGGTGCGAGAGGCTTGAAATAATTCGCCATTTTCTCCAGCTCGCGGCGGTCTGTCTCCACGTTGAGCTCTCCCGGTTGGCGATTTAATAACCGCCTCATCCGAAATATGAATAGAAGAGTATATCCTTGCCAGCTGTGCATTTTCACCTCTTATTTCTGCTCTTTGACCAGTCCTAAACCAATCGCCAGGGAAGTTAAGGCGAATGCCCCGATGGCAGCACCGAGCCACTTGCGCCGCTTTTTGAAAGCCAACCCGGAGGCAATCCCCAGCCCGCTACCCATCGCAAGGTTGACCTTCTTCAGCGTCTCGTCTGCATCCTGAGCACTCTGGCCACATTCAACCAGCGACCATTTCAGGAGCGGTCCGCCGTCGATTCCGGGGATGGGCAGCAAGGCAATTGACGATATGAAGATGTTGGTGCCCAGTGCAAAGTTTGCCACATAGTGGGGGAGTGACCCTTCCCTGGTCAGGTTCCGGGCTAGGTAGCATACGGGCATCATCAATGCGTTAAAAATGGGTCCACCGGAGGCGCGCTGGATATGCTGGCGGGGGCTTACATCCTGGTCGTTGATATCGTAGTAGATCAACAATGGCGTCCCCCAAAAGATGCGCATGGCGTCCACAGGCTTGCCAATGCGATGGGCAA
This sequence comes from uncultured Chloroflexia bacterium, assembly GCA_963777965.1. Taxonomy (GTDB): domain Bacteria; phylum Chloroflexota; class Anaerolineae; order Anaerolineales; family UBA4823; genus FEB-25. The sequence goes on from CAVZSS010000023.1 coordinate 20,457, forward strand.
CCGCCGCATGCGCCAGGTTGTGACCCCATTCGGAGGCGAACAGGATCAGGGTCGTCAGCGCACCAGCGGTTACCCGTTTGGATTGCGACCAATCGGGTTTTTTCTGACCTGCCACCCAGGACAATAGTCCCCACGCTGCCAGCTCGAGCACCGGCAGCCCGGTGACCCCCTTGACGACGATCGGTGTGCTCGAACACTTGCCCGAGGGTGGTTGCTTGTTCGTCAGAATTCAGGAAAGCTGGTTTGATCATTTATTCCTTTGGATCTTCTTTGTAGATTGGGTTGAGGGCACTAGCCCGAAACCCAACATTTATAAAACCATAGATCATGTGTAGGTTGGGTTGAGGGCACTAGCCCGAAACCCAACATTTATAAAACCATAGATCATGTGTAGGTTGGGTTGAGGGCACTAGCCCGAAATCCAACACTTAATAAACCATAGATCATGTGTAGGTTGGGTTGAGGGCACTAGCCCGAAACCCAACACTTATAAAACCATAGATCATGTGTAGATTGGGTTGAGGGCACTAACCCGAAACCCAACACTTATGGTTTGTCCTATTCCATATAAAATTCACCAGACCATACCATACAATTTGCACCCCAATCTGCAGGATACAATCCACGTTGTACATATTGCATAAAACTGGAATATTGCCAATCAGTGGGTGATTTTACGTATCCATGCTTTACAGGATTGAAATGGATATATTCAATATGGCGTGTCATATCTGTATCATCGCGAATTAAATGCTCCCAAAAACGTCTCTGCCAGACATCACGCTCTCCCTTTTTAATCCTTGAAACTGTTTTACTGATAACCTGATCTTTACAAAAAAATCTGGTAAAGTGACTTTTGATCAATCTTATGCGAGTAGAAAAATCAGAAGAGTCTTACTGGCAAGGTCATGATGAGATGTAAATGATTGGGCAATATGACCCTGGCCACAAGTACGAACGGCATGCGGCTGTATGTGTATTGAATTGCGTTATCAAATAGATCGATTACTCTTTCAGAGGTAAATACCTGGCGGCGTTTATATGTAACAAGAGTGAAAAAGTAAGTACCTCCGTTTATATACACTCGACGGTAATCCATACAGTGATTTTAGCATTTATTTATAAATGAAGGTTTCCATTAAGATATTCCTCACCCTACCAGATCGCTTGCTAGGTTTCGTCGTAAATTACGCTCCTCATTCAACCAAATCAACAATCCATAATTCTTACGTAGGTTGGGTTGAGCAAGAACGAATTTGGTTCGCAGCTTCGCGAGTGAATTTTATGAGCGAAGGGCACTAGCCCGAAACCCAACTCTTTATGTTTATTGCTTCAATGATGCTAAAAATGCTTGTCGTGAGAGTAATTCTATCTGTTGGGTTTCGCAAATTATGCTCAACCCAACCTACAAATTCTATACATAGATCATCCTCCCAATACCTTCACCATGATGAACATACCGGGGGTGCGCACGTACCCCAGTTTGGTGTCGATGGCGATCATGGCCTCATTCTCCGAGTTGTGGCTGGTGCGTACCGCCTCCACACCAAAGCGGCGTGCCCTGCGCAAAGCCAATGCTTTAACCGCCTGTGCCAGCTTGCGTCCACGGTAGCGCACGTCGGTGCCGGTGAACAGGTTGTAGGCATGGTCCGAGCCTTCGAACACGGTGATGGCGCTCATGGCTGCCCACTCGCCATTGGATGTATCGATGGCGACGATCTGTGCATCCGGGTGATACCAGCGAGCTGCTGCAGACATCCCGCTCGAACTCCTCGAAGGATGCCCAGGGTGGAATGCCATCCGAACCGGGGTCAGTTGCGGCGGCATTATTATTCAAGGTGAACAGCTTGCGACGTGCTGCTTCTGTATCACCCAGCTCAGCCATGTTGGTGAAGCGGAATCCCTGTTCCTGAAGCGACTGCAGGATAGGTGCAGTAGCGCGATTCGTCCCAGCTCTTCAGGTCAAACATCATCTCGATGCTGTGCTTCCATACCCCGAATCCGCGCTGGGTCGTGAAGCGGTAGCCTTCATCACAGTTATCGCGCACCCTGGCTCGCAAGGTGCGGGCACCCATTTCGTATGCCTGGGTCAGCAGGTGGTCGTAAAGCAGGCTGCCAATCCCACATTGGCGGTATTCCTGGCTTGACGATCAGGTAAAGACTGTAATTGCGCTCCAGGTTGGTGAAGGCGCGGTAGATCCCGCTGAAACCGAGCACCTTAGCGTTGGGTGAGACCGCCACAAAAAAGCGGATGCCATCGGCTTGCTGTTTCCCATACCACTCCGCCAGCGACTCGGCCGTGTTGGGCTCCATCTCCTGGGTGTTCAGCAGGCGGGCGATATCGGCAAAATGCTGATCAGGTATGGCGGGTTGGATCAGGGTATCGTTGGTGGGCATGCAACATGGTCCTTGTGCGAATGAGTAGAAGCTGCATTTACAATTATAATCTTCATGGGAAATCTTATGCCAGCCTTCATCGACAAATGGAAGAAGCGTGCCCAGCAGCTCAAGACCGAGGTATATGCCCTGTACCTGGCATACCGGGATCCGCGCACCCCCTGGTTTGCGCGTCTCCTGTCGGCTTTAGTGGTCGCCTACGCCTTCAGCCCGATCGACCTGATCCCCGACCCAATCCCCGTCCTCGGGTACCTGGACGACCTGGTGCTCATCCCGCTGGGGGTGTACCTGGCACTCAAGCTGATCCCGAAGGAGGTGATGGTAGAAAGCCGCGCGCGAGCCAAAGAGCTGATGGCTGAGGGCAAGCCGGTGAACAAGCTGGCTGCAGTGGTCATCGTGCTCATTTGGATTGGGGTGCTGGTGTTGATGGTGTGTTGTTGTTGTACCGGTGCGGTTGAGGAGAGGTGCTAGTGATCGTAGGGCGCAGGCATGCAGCCCGCTGATATTATGACATTATCGAATGAATCATCGATCCATCTGGCGTATGCGCCATAGAACCAATCCGCAAATCAGCAAGGTTGAGCTGACCAGCACCAATATCCCCTGCCAGACGGGGCTAGCGGGTACCTTGCCCATCAAGGATAAAAGGGTTAAGTTGTATATCGCAGTGGACGGCAGCCAGGAAATGACGGTGAGCAAAGCAGCTGGCAGCTTGCCAGCCCCCATGGTTTGTAACAGAGGAGCCATCACTAGTACAATGGTGAGGACTCCTGTCCACAGACCCATGGAGGCGGTATTATCAAACAGCACTCCCAGCAGCAAGCCGACTGCCACCGCAAAAGCAGTCCCCAGTAAGACGGTCGGGAGCAGCAGTTCCCAGTGCACCACGATACGAAAATTGAATACCACCACGATCGCAGCTGCCACCAGACAGTAAGCCGCTCCGGCGATCAGCTTGCCTGCCACCAGTTGCCAAAAGTGGGCAGGAGAAACCAGCAAGGCTTCCATGGTGTGGCTTTCCTTCTCCTCGATGAACAGGTATGGCACCAGCGCCAGGCCCATCAACAGGATCATGGTGGTCAGCGACATGGCGATCATGGTGAACTGGTAGCTATCGTCCAGCGATGGGTATAGGCGGTGATTCTCCATATTAAGATGAACGGTCTGACCGCTGGCTTCACTCAAGGCAGCCTCGGAGAAGGCTACCCGCTCCTGCATGCGCAGCTCGCTCACCCAGTGGGCAGTGTAACCCTCCAGGATGATCTCCGCTGAAGCGTGTCAGGCTCCTTCGATCGCCGGTACGACCACCCCAATGATCGCCTGGGGCGGCTGGAGGATGTATGATTCCATCTGCGCCTGTGAATCGACCTGGATCAGCTGCAGGTCATCCCGCTGCTCCAGCGGTTGGAACATCTGCAGGCCAGCCGGCGCATACATCACCAAAATTGGCTGGGCGACGGTTGACCAGCAGGGATAGCGCCGGACCGGTGAGCATGAGGGTTAGTACACCGATGGCGATCATCAGCAAGGTACGGTTTTTTAAGGCCTCGCCAATGTCTTTTTCGGCGACTGCCAGGATGATCCGGGTGGAAGGTTGAAATTTATTCATGGTCATAGATAACTCACAGCACGGTCTGAGCGCCTGATTTTCCAGGCAACCACACCCAATAAGACTACAATGGACAAGCAGTATCACTACCAGACGCGGGGCAATGAAAGCAAGCTCGGTGTGGGGTGTGAAGGAGGCACGCATAAGGTCGAATGCGGCGGTTGTCGGCAGCCAGCGGCAGATGCCGACCAGCCATGCCGGGAGCAGGTCAGACTCCAGGCTGATGAAGATGGCGATCGTCATTGGAACGATGAGGAGGTTAGCGATCACGCGCATCTGCTGCTGGTTGTCGACCATGGCACCCAGGAATAAGCCCAGCGAAACGCTGATGAGGGCGGTACCCACAAATGCCAGGAGCACCAGCCACCATTGCAAGATAATGCGTGCTATTGAAAAGGAGTGCCAGCCCCAAGCCTAGGAAGCAGAAAAATAACCCTGCCAGGGCTTTACCGATGGTAATTTGGCCTGCACTGGCGGGTGAAACCAGCAGGGCATCCAGGGTACGGGTGCGCTTTTCTTCAAGCATCAAGATTGGCACCACCAACAGTCCACATAAAATGATTAATAGCAGGCTGCCCAACCCCCGGCTGAGGGCTGTACCGGTTGTCTCTGGCAGCATGAACAGCCGCTTGATTGAAATGCTCACCGGCGCATCGACTACCCCGGAAATCTGTGTTTCTGCCTGGTTGACCAGCTGGATGGCATTTTTTTCACTGACCCAATTCAACAGGTACCCCTGAAGTTTTACTGGACCACCGCTGGCAACCGCCTGGTCAAAGTCGGTTGGTAATACCAGCCCGAGTTCCTGTTCGCCGCGGCGTGAGACACGATATTGCATCGCTTCCTGGGTTGTCATAGGTATTGACCTTGATAGGGGCTGCTATCCTCCAAGGCCGGTATCCAGGCAGACCCGCCAGCAGCGTACAGGTCGATAACGTCTTCCTGCTCCAGGAGGGGGTAAAGCATATAAAAACCGAACAAGAACAGGGCAGTGAGCAGCACCGACAGGATGGTTTTGTTCTTTATTGCATCCAGGATATCCTTACCTGTGATGGCGAGGATGATGCGCAGATTGCGACTGAGTTTCCCGGTTGTTTGCATGGCTGCCTTCCTTCTATTTTACACTTTCTTCGTCATGGTAGAGGGAGTGAGCCGGTCAGTTTAAGGAAGACGTCTTCCAGGGTGGTTTCACCGCCACCATGCGCTGCTTTCAAATGGTTGGGTGTATCGATCGCCATGATCCGTCCATGGTCGATGATCGCCACCCGGTTGCACAGCCGGTCAGCTTCCTCCATGTAGTGGGTGGTCAGGAAAACAGTGGTGCCGGATTGGGCCAGGGCGACGATGATCTCGCGGATACCACGCGCCATGTGCGGGTCGAGCCCACGCGTGGGTTCGTCCAGGAACAGCACCTTTGGCTCAGGCAGTAGGGCGCGTGCGATCAGCAGGCGCTGCTTCATGCCGTTGGAGTATTTCTTGACCAGCTCCCTGGAGCGGTCTTCCAGCCCAACCTGTTCCAGCACCTGGTCAACCCGGCTTTTTGGCACCCCATACAGGCGGGCGGTGAAGACCAGGTTATCCCAGGCAGTTAGCCTTTCGTAGATATTCTGGTATTCGAAGACCACCCCGATCTGCGGCTTGAGCGCCTCACGTTCATTTACGACGTCACAACCTGCCACGCGGGCTGTCCCGGACGTGGGCCTCAGCTGGCCGGTGAGCATGCGCAGGGTGGTGGTCTTGCCGGCTCCATTCGGTCCCAGGAAGCCGAATACCTCGCCTGCTTCTACGGAAAAGCTGATACCATCCACGGCGGTGCGGTCATTGAAGCGGCGGGTGAGGGAATTAACCTCGATGGTGAGCATAGATATTTCCTTTCTTCATCCTTCAACCAGTATATAAATAATAGAAGCTGCTTGCAACAAAAAAGCGCCAGGAGGCGCTTTTAAGGGGTGTGAGTGGAGGGGGGAAGGGGGTGAATGGAGCAGGGTGGAGGGATTAAAAATTGAGCAGTTCTCGCAATTCAGCCGCGGCAGATTTGCTGAGCGGGATTTGCGTCCCCGCTGGGTCGTCCAGTCGCAGGCTGTAGGCGTTGCGAGTGAAGGGGATGACCTCCCGGACGTGTTGCAGGTTGACCAGGTACGAGCGGTGGGCGCGGAAGAAGCCACCTCGTTCCAGGCGCTTCTCCAGCTCGGTTAGGGTGTATTGGGTGGGCAGCCGTCCTTCTGATGTCACCAGGTAAGCCCGGTCACCGCTGGCATCCGCATACAGGATATCGGCCGGATTGAGCAGCAGCACCTTGTCATCGATTTTTACAGGGATTTTGAATGGTTGACCCTGGATATTTTCAGCTGAGCGCGCTTTCAACCTTGACGATGTGCCCTTCCTGGAGCTCATACACCTGGTCGCTACAGCTTTGCCAGCTCGGCCGCGTCGCGGATAAGACCAGGACGCCAGCGCCATCATTTGCAAGCTGTTGTACCAGGCTGGAAAGCAGGTTTACAGTTGCTTCATCACCGCGTGCCATGGGCTCCACCAGTAGCAGGAATTTCGGCGTATGCAGGATGGCGCAGCCGAAAGCCAGGCGCCTGAGCAGGCTGGGGGAGAGTTTGCCCGCCGGCATGCGTCGGTGGTCCGCCAGTCCAACCAGGGCACAGGGTGGTTTCAACGCTCTCTTTTGGCAGACCATGCAAGACGAGCAAGGAAGTTCAGGTTCGCCAGAACACCCAGGTTTTTATAAACCGTGTCTTCGGCAAATACCACCCCGAGCACCTGGCTGAGGGCAGTGTGATCCGCGTATGGCTCAATCCCTGCCAGGCGAATCGTCCCTGCAGATGGCTGGGAACGACCGGTGAGCAGGCTGACCAGCATTTCTGATCCACTGCCTGCCCGGGCGATCAAACCGGCAATCTGCCCGTCCATCACCTCGAAGGAGGGGATATCAAGAACGGTCTTGCCATCCTGGACTTTCTGCAGGTTGTGAATCTCGAGCATGGGATTATTGTACACCGGATGGGGGAAATGCGTGTTTACCGTATAGCTCGAGCAAAATAAAAAAACACCCTGCCAAATACATGCTGGGCGGTCTTGTATTTTGGAGATTGTAGCACCACCTTCACGGCGGAAGGATGCATGGGCATCAAAGCCTTGGTGCCATTTTTCAAAATTTGCAAGAGGATATTGAATATGCATATAGACCATTATTTTCTCATTAGATTAGGCTTTATAAATCTTTATCTATAGAAATATACTAAATTAGTCATTAATAATTTGAATATACCTCTGGTGCCTGAATATGCCAGGCTAATCAATCCATTTGGGAGGGGCTGCAGCCTGCTAATGACCTCAAACAAATGTATAATAATCCTATCTAAACCTGTAATTCTCGATTTAAAGATGCCCGACACACAATTCTGCGTCTATATCATGACGGATGAGGGACACAGCCTGCTCTATACGGGTCGCACTGGCAACCTGAAACAGCGGGTCGCCCAACATCGCTCAGGCAATGGTGGGGTGACCACCCGCCGTCACAACCTGGTCAGGCTGGTATATTATGAGCTGCTGGAGGATTTCACTGGCAGCCAAGCAGCGCGAGAAACAGATCAAGCGCAGCTCGAAGAAAAAGCGTCTCAGCTTGATCGAAGAAATGAACCCGGAGTGGGTGGATCTATATGATAAGCTATGAGCAGTCAGCCTTCAGCCTTCAGCCTTCAGCCATCAGCTCAAAGCTCAAGGCTGGCAGCTTCCATAGATAAGGAGATAGTAGATGAGCACAAACCCTTCCAAGCGTGCGTGTGAATTGTTCGACAACACCGGCTTCTACTGAACCGAGAGCGTCTTGCTGGCGGTCGCCGAGCACCTGGAAATTCGATCGGAAATCATCCCCCGCATCGCCACCGGTTTCTGCAGTGGGGTGGCGCGCACGGGTGGCTTGTGTGGCGCAGTCTCCGGAGGCATCATGGCCATCAGCCTGGCCTTGGGTCGGGATGCACCCACCGATTCGGTTGACCCCTGCTACCAGGCGATACACGCCTTCCTGGACAGGTTCTCCGACCAGTTTCAAACCATCTCCTGCCTCGAGCTCACCGGGGTCCACCTGGGCACGCCTGAGGGGCAGGCTGGTTTCCGTGAGAAGGGGCAGATCAAGAACTGCTCCAATTATGTGGGTGAGGCCACCCGGTTGGTGGTGGAGATCTTGGATCTTCAGGTTTAATTGTCATTACGAGCCAGTGTTTCCCTGGCGAATCAATCTTCTAGATTTTTTTTGGAGATCGCTTCACTCGCAACAATACGCTTGCTCAGGATGACAAAGATCAGGTTGGATTTCGCACAAACGATGCGGATAATTCTGGAGAATCGCTGAGGATGGAGGCCAGGAAATGATCGAAGGTATTGAGGTGGTTTTTCTGCACTCGCCATACAAGGAGCTCTCAGCTTGGTATGCCGATGTCCTGGGTCTGGAAAAGCTCTCCTCCGATGATGCATGGACTGAATTTCAAACCCGGGGCACAGCCCGTTTTGCAGTCGAACACGTCGGATGGCCTCGCTCAGTGGTAGAAAACCAGGCCATCATGGTCAGCTTCCGGGTCGCGGACATCCACCTGGCAGTAGAAACCCTGGCCAAGCGCGGGGTTCGTTTCTTTCCTTCTGCGGAAGAGACAATTTTCGAGGTAGGACCATCCCTGGTGGCCACATTCCAGGATCCTGCTGGTAATTGGGTCCAGCTTTCGCAAGTAAAACGGTCATCCGAATAATTTTCTTCATAGGAGGCCAGATGTCTCAAATAACTAAATCCCAAGACCAAATCCTTGCCCGCTATGCTGCCGGACCCGACCTGGTGCAAACCGCCATACAAGATCTGGATGATACCCAGCTGGACCTGACTCTCTCAGCTGAAGGTTGGTCCATCCGCCAGCTCATTCATCACATCGCTGATGGTGATTATCTGTGGAAGGAATTCTTATTACGCGCCGCTGGTGACCCGGAACGCGAGTTCAGCCTGGAGTGGTACTGGTGTCTGCCCCAGGACGAGTGGGTCAAGCGCTGGTCGTACGCCGAGCGGGAGGTCAGCCATTCATTGGTCTTATTCCAGGCTAACCGCCAGCATACCCTCGATCTGCTCAGGCAGATCCCCTGGTTGTGGGAGAAGTGCCTGCTCATCCCCACCCGTGCAGGTGGGCAGGAGCGTGCCAGCGTGGGGGAGGTGGTGGAGATGCAGGCGCGCCATGTGGAGGGGCATGTGGAGGATATCCTGCAGATACGCCGGGCCCATGCGGTGTGATTAAAAATATCAGGGAAAGCAATCCAGAAATTTCTTTGGACAGGAGAATGATATGCGTATAGCCGATTATATCCAGTGTATCGATTTTCCCTGCCTTGAAGCCCGCCAGGAGAGCTACCAGATCCCAAACCTCGACCTTGACCCGACTTCCGTCAGGCTCATGCTCATCTCCGAGACTGCCCCGACCGACCCTAAGGATGATTACTATGCTCCCGGAGATGCCCTGTTTGCCCGCACCACGCTGCAGGCCTTCCAGGAAGCCGGGTTGGAGGTTGGCAGCATCCAGGACCTGCTTTCCAGGGGAATATACCTGACTACGGCGGTCAAGTGTGGAAAATATGATTACGCCGTCGCCACCAGCACCATAAACCGCTGCAGCACCCTGCTTGAGCGGGAGATTACCCTTTTCCCCAACCTGAAAGCCTTCCTGCTGATGGGTGACGTGGCGATCAAGTCCATCAATGCCATCGCCCGGCGCCAGGGGGAGCCGAGGGTCATACCGGCTGGCTCCACCTACAAGATCCGCGGTGGGGAATTCAGCTTCCATGGAATCCGTGCCTTTCCCTCCTACCTGCAGGCGGGTCCCAGCTTTGGCATCGAGAAATCCAAACAGCGCATGATCGCACAAGACATTTCTAATGCATTGTTGGTTACGGAAAATAAATGATCACCACCAAGTACACAAAGGGCACAAAGGGAAAGCACAAAGTTGATTACCTATAATAAAAAAGTATAAGATTACTTGTTCAAGAATATTTTCTATTCAGAGTAATTATTGATTTTTTTTTATTTTTTGTAAGATTATAGTTTGTACCTTTGTGTCCTTCGAACGCTGAGCAGGGTGGTTATCTTTTTGGAGACAAAAAGAATGCCCGCTTGCATCTTCTGTGACATCCTGGCTGGGGTCGCCCCCGCCCAATTTGTGTATCGCGATGAATTGTGCGCAGCCTTCATGGATATCCGACCTATTAATCCCGGGCACATCCTGGTGGTGCCGATAAGCCACACTGCCTTGCTCACCGAATTAGAGGAAGCTGCTTGCGGGCGTTTACTTCTGGTAGCCCAGCGAGTGGATGCTGCCTTACGGGCAAGCGGGCTGAAGTGCGAGGGGGTCAACCTATTCCTGGCCGATGGGCGACCGGCTGGTCAGGAGGTGCTGCACGTCCACCTGCATGTCATCCCGCGCTTCGCTGGGGATGGGCACCACCTGCGCTTTCACCCGGCATATTTCAAACCTACACCTCTAGCAGACCTGAAAAAGAATTCTGACTTGATCCGGGCACACATGGGAGGTTCAGGATGAAACATATCACTTTGATCTCTGTATGCATTATTTTGATCATCTCAGCCTGTTCGCAGCACACCCGCGGTTACGCCCACCGACACCACTCTGCCGACCGTAGCCCTGCCCACCAATACCCCACGCGTGCGCATGCTGCCAACCTGGACGCCTGCCCCGACCACCACCCCCAGGCCAACCTCCACGCCTCGCCCGACCTCCACCCCCGTTATCATCGTTGGCCCCGATGCGTTCCTCGGTTCCGACCAGTTCTCTCCTCAATCCGCTGGCTTGCTGCTCGACCGCCCGACCTTTTCCACCCTCGCCAAGCCAGCCAGCCTGGTTTCCATGCAGTATGACCTGTCCCTCTGGTCGCTGAATACTGCCTATTCCGGTCCATACCTGGCCTACTCACTGACCCATAACACGAATTATGGCTGCATGCTTGAACCATCTTTGGAAACTGGGACCGAAGGCTACCAGGTGGAAAATTACTCCCGCCCGCTCGGTTCGACTGAATATGATATCACCCGCCTGAGCCAGGCAGGGGTGCTCGCCTTCACACGCTACTGCACTGGGGAAGGTGAGGCTGCCACCTGCTACCAGATGACCCCCGGCACCGATCACGAGGCCTGCACTACCGATTCCGAGGCGGTGCTGGCCACCTATGTGTTGAATTCCCAACCCTTTTTTTGGATCCATAGCCAGCTCCCCGAACCAATGGTCCTGCCAGGACCAGGCTGGCACGGAAGGCTTGTGTCAAATCTCCTATTCCATCCCGCTGAACGCGCTCGCTTTTACGGCATATGGTGAAGGCTGGATTGGTGGGGATGATGGGATCATATATCACCTCGCCAACCAGGTTTGGTCTGAAGCCGTTTCTCCCAGCACCCATCCCATCTATGACCTGAGCTTCTCCAGCCCGGCTGATGGCTGGGCAGTGGGGGCGGGGGCACAGGTTCTGCGCTGGGCTTCTAATGCCTGGTCGGAAGTGCTGCCTTACCATGGACCCGGGGAAGGTCCCGGTGGTTCCACCCAGGTGTTGTATGCTGTGGATGCTTCGTCCTACAAGGATGCCTGGATGGTCGGTGCCATGACAGAAATTGATGGTAAAACCCACCCCTATGCCCTCCATTGGAATGGTACCGACCTGGTCGAGCAGGATGATTTTCCCGAATGCAATTGCGGCTTGAATGCCGTGCTCAACCTCGGCATAGACAACGTCCTGGCAGTCGGTGGTTCCGACCTGGGGGCTGTCGCTTTGCACTGGGATGGCTCGGCATGGTCGCTCACACCCATCCAGGGGGCTGATGATCTCTACGCCTTGACCCAGTTTGCAGATGGTACGGTCTGGGCTGCCGGAACGGAAGTGGCCCGCGACCTTTCGGATACGCGCGGTACGCTGTTCAAGTGGAATGGCACGGGTTGGCAGCGCTTTGCCTTGCCGCCTCTCACGGGTGGTGTGTATGCTCTATCCGTGCCACCGACCGGGCAGGTCATCCTGGGGGGTGACTTCACTGCCCTGGGTTCCAACCTCGCCTGGGAGCCGATCACTACCAGCATCGCAGGCTATGGCTGGATCGTCGATATTGAAATCGACCCGCAGGGTACCGTCTGGGCTCTCACCCATTCAGGCAATCTCTTTCGCTTGGTGACGAGTCCTTAGCAATGGGTAATTTGTGCTTAGTTATTAGCTGTTAGAAACCAGGTTTTACTGATAACTAACCCCTAAAATCGATCCATTAATATCTAACCACTACCTATCCTTCCGGCATGCTTTTTGCAACATCCCATACAGTTCTGTAAATAATCTGCTGGCAAAGAACCGTCATACTGCAGCGGATAAATATCCCTTATTGAAGGAGAACGATTTTATGAAACTTATTCATTCGATCATTAAAGGAGTCATAGGGCTATCCATCACTTTCCTGTGGTTGGTTGCCATGCCTGTCTCGTCAGTACTGGCAGATTCAGAGGGACCCAGGGATCCTGGAACGGGCTCCAATAATAGTGTTGTAGGCACCGAACCGTGGGTTAATCCCGACGAAATCACCACTCCAGGTTCAGCCTATGCCACGGTTAACCTATACCACCTGCACCTGATTTCCAATTATCTGCAGGGCAGTCACTATGGTTTTGCGGTCCCATCTGGAGCATCCATTGTTGGTATCGAAGTAGTGATCAACCGCATGGCCAGTGCTAATAATCCAAGTATTTCAGATAACATCGTCCGATTGGTAAAAGCAGGCACTCCTGTCGGTGATGATAAAGCCATGGATGTTCCATGGCCTACCACGCTTGGGACCGCCACCTATGGGGGTCCAGAGGATCTGTGGGGTACCACCTGGACACCAAATCAGGTCAATTCCACCGATTTTGGAGTCGTTCTCTCTGCAAATCGGGATAACAATGGTAATAATTCTAGGATCGCCACCGTGGATAGCATGCAGGTCACGGTTTATTATGAAAATACCCCCCTGACCGAGGTTGTCTGCGGAGATGGGACATCTGTCACCTATGGAGAAAGCGTCATCTGTGAGGTGACTGTGTCCCGTGTCGCTGGTGATCAGACCCCAAGTGGGTCCGTCAATTGGACGACGGATGGAAGCGGTGCATTCGACCCAAACCCGTGCACCCTTTCAGGCGCGGATGGGGTTGCCAGTTGCACAACTGTTTATACACCTGCTGCGGTTGGTGATGGTTCCCATCTCGTCACCGCCACCTATGCTGGCGATACCTTACTTCACCTCAAGTAGTGCATCCCAATTAGTGAGCGTAAATCCCCGTCCGGTCACTGTGACCGCTGACCCACAGACCAAGGTTTATGCTGAGGTTGATCCTGAGTTCACTTACCAGATCACGGATGGTTCGCTGGTTCTTGGTGATGAATTCACCGGTGCACTCACCCGTGATCCTGGCGAGATCGTTGGGGAATATGCCCTCCTGCAGGGCACCCTGGAACTTTCCGTCGATTATGATCTGACTTATGTGGGGGATTATCTCACCATCACCAAGGCGGATGCCACCTGTGTAATCACCCCCTACGCTGTCACCTATGATGGCAATCCACACACGGCTGAAGGAACCTGCACGGGTGTGATGGACGAGACATTGGAAGGTTTGGACCTGGGCGCCACCACTCACATGGTTAGTAGGTACTTATAACGACCTCTGGACCTTCAACGATGTGACCGGCAACTATAGCGATACCAATGGAACCGTTATTGATGAGATTACTCTCCGATATGTCACAGTTGTCGCCGATTCCAAGACCAAGCTTTATGGTCAGCCTGATCCTGAGTTCACCTACCAGGTCACGGATGGCTCCCTTCTATCAGGTGATGCCTTCAGCGGTGCACTGACCCGCCAGCTTGGGAACAATATTGGCACTTATGCCATCCTTCAGGGTACATTGTCTCTACCAGAATATTACGAAATGACCTATGTGGTTTCGATGCTGACCATTACAGGTTATAGATATCTATACCCGTTGATGCTCCGTAATGCTCCGTAAGTGGTGACCAGTTCTTTGCTGTTCGCATTGGATTTTTAGCGCTTGCTGACTGCTGACAACTTCCGAGTCGGTCTCTCGATATCATTAATGATTGACTTAAAGATGGAAAAGCAATTTCTTACCTGGATTCCAAACCTGACCTTGCAAAAATGTAAGCTGCATTGATTTTGATTTACAATATAATCTACAAGATTAACTAATTACAGCAAAGGAGATTGATTTTATGAAATTTTCTAGATCCATTCTTATCTGCACAATCGCATTGAGCCTCATGGTTGTGCTCTTTGTAGCTGTGCCCGCTCTACCCGCCCTGGCTGATACGGTTGGACCGAATTTCCCCGCCTCAGGCGAGAATTTGACGGGTATTGGCACCGAAGCCTGGCAAACTCCTGGAAATATCACCGCCTCCGATACCAATTATGCCACTGCTGCTTTTAATAAAGGGAACCATGTATCCAATTACCTTCGGGGCACCTTATATGGTTTTTCTATCCCTGAGTATGCGAATGTGACGGGCATCGAAGTGGTAATTAATCGCATGGCTAGTTCAACCACCCCACCAGCCGTTCGTGACAATGAGCTTTACTTGGTAAAAGGGACTTCCAGGGTAGGTCTAAGTAAAGCTTCGAATACAGCTTGGCCTGCCTCTCTTGGAACTGCCACCTATGGAGGTCCGGGTGACCTCTGGGATACTACCTGGACGCTCAACCGAAGTCGCAACCATCGGTGTAGATCTGTCAGTAACGACAGGAAACAATGGGGATCTTAAAGTCATCTCAGTGGACTATATAACGGTTAAGGTTTATTATTCCTTTACCAGCACCACAACCGAGGTTGACTGTGGAGTTGGGACACCCACGCTGGTTTATGCTGATACCATCAATTGTGTCGCCACTGTCACAGGGGTCGTCGGTGGTTCAACCCCAACGGGTACTGTGAGCTGGAGCACGAATGGTAGTGGAATGTTCACTGGAAGCCCATGCCCACTCTCTCCGCTCTCAGCTGGAGTTGCTTCCTGTTCTGTAGACTATACACCAACCGCTGTTGGCTCTGGGACGCATACCATCACTGCCACCTACGCTGGAGCTACATCCTTCGCAGATAGCAACGATACTCAGGATGTGGCAGTGGCTAAAAAACCTGCCTCGGTCACCCCAGATACTGCGAGCAAGACTTATGGAGATGTTGACCCAACATTAACGGGTAGTGCTGACCGGATTCTTAACCACTGACGGGGTAGCTGCATCCTACAGCCGTACGGTTGGCGAGACGGTAGTTGGTAGCCCATATATGATTAGCGCGGTCCTCAGTCCATCTGAAGTGCTGGCAAATTACGACATCACCAATAACACTGCTGACTTCACTATTGATCGAAAACCTGCCTCGGTCACCCCGGATACAGCCAGCAAGACCTATGGTAATGTTGACCCAACATTGACGGGTACGCTTATCGGCTTCCTTACCGCTGACAATGTGGTTGCGACCTATTCCCGGGCTGCTGGTGAGACTGTAGCTGGCAGTCCATACACAATCGGTGCTACCCTCAGCCCAGCCGGTGTGTTGGATAACTATGACATAACATCTGATACCGCCAACTTTACGATTACCAAGCGAGCTGTCACAGTTACTGCTGATTCCAAAACCAAGGTGCTTGGGCAGCCCGATCCAGTTTTGACTTTCCGGATCACTAGCTGGGTCTTTAGCATTCAGCGATGCATTCACGGGTGCTCTGAAACGTGTGGCCGGTGAAAGCGTGGGTGCCTACGCCATTTTACAGGACACATTGGCTCTCGATAACAACTACACATTATCCTACGCCGGTGCAAACCTGACGATCACCTTTGGCGTAATATATTTACCCACTGTTTTACGCTGATCTATTTTCCAATTTCAACAACCAGCGACTGGTTTCAAGCCAGTCGCTTTTTTTTATTCATTCCACCTTCGAATCATTGGTCTCATTACCATTTTTGTACTAGAATTATTCTATAAAAATTATTGGATGATTAACTCATAGCTCATAACTCATAGCTCATAGCTCATAGCTCATAGCTCATGGCTCATGGCTCACACTCAGGCTCATGGCTCATGGCTCATGGCTCACGGCTCGGAGCTAACTGCTAACTGCTAATCGCTGCTCTATTATGCCCAATCTCACTACCTCCCTCGAGATAGATCTCCGCTGGCTGGCAGCCGTCGCCGGGTTAGGCACCCTCGCCTATGCAATTTACAATATGGTGCTGGCCCAAGCCCGCCCGAGCGGTTACCGGAGTGGTTCTGCCCGCAAGGTCCTGCGCACGCGCTACCTGTTGGTTGCAACTTTTCTATTCATTTTTGTAGGCTTCATCCTGTGGAAACCTTTGCCCATCCAGCTCCCACTGGGAGTTCAGCTGATCGTGAGCATCCTGGGTGCGCTGATTTATTTTGCCAGCCTGGTCTTATACTTGTGGGGTTTGCGTACGCTTGGAGAAAACTTCAATGCCTCCAGCGGATTTGCTGTGCGCCTTAACCAAGCTCACCGGCTGGTCACCAAAGGACCGTATGCCTACATCCGTCATCCCATGTACCTGGCGGTTATCCTGGTGGGTTGGGGAGGCTTGCTGTTGTTTCGAACCTGGGCGATGCTGGTCTTTGCACTGATCATGTTTGGCCTGATCGTGCGTGCCAGAAGAGAGGAAGATGCGCTTGCCAGGGTATTCGGACGCCAATGGGATGCCTATAAGCGGCATGTACCGGGATGGATCCCGCGTTTGGATCATTTGTTGGGCAAAAAACGTTATTATTAAATTCTCACTGGTGAATAATTCATGGATACTGACCGGGATGTATTAGATAAGGTGGTGAAAATTGAGATCATCCAGCACCTCTCCGAATCAATTAAGGGCATGCTACATTTTTCTCGAAGAGGCGGAACGTATCTGCGCCCATCTGCAAGCCTGCCTGCAGTCTGGCAAATATGACCACCTGATCGATGGCCATTTGTTTGCAGACATCTGCAATCCCGAAAACGTGCCACCATCATCGGGGAGAAGACCGACGTAGGTGCCCATGCCGGGGTTTCCTACCGCATCCATCCACACTTTGAAGCATTCATCCCCATCGGGCGTACGATCAACCCCATTACCGGCACCAATTGGGAGGGGGTTGGTAGCACTCCAGATATATCCGTCCCCCGCTCACAAAGCTTTGATGTTGCCCATAAACTGGCTCTCGCGTCGGTCCTTGCCGAGATAGGTGCTTCAACCGAAATGCCCCATTGCGTAATCTGGCGGCCGAAGCCTGGGCTGCGCTTAAGAGTTTGGAATTAGCATCGTTCTAGTATCTCTTCGTTTCCAGGCAATCTTTAAGGTAGGGCAATGGTTTTTTAGGGGCGATCGCCGATCACCCTATTATCAGTAGTATTTAAGGAATCAGGGTTGGATTAAGATGCGTTTATGGAAACCATCTCAAATGATTGTCATTGAGAGCCCAGTGTAATTTGCTGGTTGCCAGCGCTGAAAGGAATATCGCCGAAATACAATCATGGTTTAACCGTAAATTCATCTGAATAAATTGCCCCCCTACCTCCCTTGAGAAAGTACATGATTCTCAGGCGCAATTGTTCTTTTGGCTGCAGGGTTTCCAGGTTGGAAATCTCCAATTCATAAGAATCCCCGGGTTGAAGGCTATGGATGATATAGCCATCTTCATATTGATAATCTCCAAACAATGGCTCTATGCTGGGGCAAAATCCCGCATAATAGACCCACTCCTCATTGGTAAGTTTTTCCACCGTTGTGGGAAAATTCCCCAAGGCGCAGGTTAACGGGCAATAGATATCAATGGTTCGATCATCCCAATTTTAAATTCGGATCCGGATTGTCTCTCCAACCTGGTAGTCACGTTTATCTGTAGTGATCAATACCTTATAGAAATCCTCATGCGTTATGATAAAAAATATACCCGCTACGACTAGAACGATAACTCCTGTTGAAATGATCAAGAGAATTAGACTTCTTGTTTTCATCTTCTTCACATCCGTGATAATCCACGATAAACTACATCTATTCTTAGCCTGGTTTGCCGAGGCGATACCCTGGCATGAGCAGACTGCTGGATATTTACCTGGTAAGGCACCTCCCTACCTACGATTGATCGATAACCGAAAATCCACGTCGAATAAATTTTGCCACCATGCTCACCTCAAAGGGATGATGGTTGTGGCGGAACTCAATTAACTTTAGCATCATTTCCTCCATTTTGAATCATTTTTCGTGATCCATTTCATTAAAATGGACATTGGAAATGGTTTTTCCAGCCTGGTTTAAATAGTCGGGATCAACGATCCCGGACCATCTGTAGGGCGGGTATTTTACCCGCCAAATTTCACTGTAGCCGAGATCGATGATAACGGACCTTGTAGGACGGGCATCCTGCCCGCCATTATCCTCCTTCTGTTGATCCCGGACCACCATCATCGATAACTACCTTTTTTCACCCATCTGGCATTCGAGACCAATCGTAAAAAAACCAACCAAACCTCCATCAAACTGGCAAAGAGACAATCTTTTCCCAAATTAATCAAAATAGTGACATTTGTCAGTTGATATTAATCAAAAAATATCATATTATATGATTGAAATTGATTGATTTCGATTGAACGCGAGCGATTATGGAAACCAATTTAGTTTCAGCCACCGACCGTCAGCTTCAAATTTTAGATCTGGTGGGACGCCACCAGCGCATCAGCGTTGCAGAGATCTGCAGCACTTTTGATGTCAGCCTGGCTACTGCCCGGCGTGATCTGGATGCCCTCGCCAGCGCAGGTAAAATCCAGCGCGTCCATGGTGGTGCAATTGCTTTATCTCATGCTCATTCCGAATCGCCGATCCTCCAGCGTCAGCGGGAACAGGCGGATGAAAAAATGCGCATTGGACAGGCTGCTGCCGGTCTTGTGCAGGATGGGGAAACGATCTTCCTCGGCTCCGGCACGACTGTCCTTGAGGTGGCACGCAGCCTGCGGGGGTGGCGGAACCTTACGGTGATCACCAATTCACTGCCGGTGGTCAATACCCTGGCTGGCATTGAGGGGATCACCGTCATTTGCCTGGGTGGGATGCTGCGCGATAGTGAGCTCTCATTTATCGGTCATCTCACCGAGTTAGCCCTGGCTGAAGTTCGCGCCGATAAAGTTTTTATCGGCACACGCGCCATCAGCCTCGAATACGGCCTGACCCATGAGTACCTGGCCGAGACCATGACCGACCGGGCTATCCTTAAAGTGGGCAAGGAAATCGTTGTGCTGGCTGATCACACCAAGTTCGGTCACACAGAAACCGTACTGCTTGCCCCATTGGAGCGCATCCACACGATTGTTACCGATGGTGACACCCCACGTGATTTTACCGACAGCATAATGAGCAAAGGGCATACGCCTGCTCATCGCATAATTAACCCATATAGTTAGGCTGAGGTATTGCTCGCGATTACCCATACCAGGATGCTGAAAAAATGCTTATGTGAGGATGAGTTATGGAAAAAGGACAGTTTACCCGCCAGGAAATTTTCTCACAACCCGAAGCCTGGGATGCCGCCTTGGAAGTTTTAAGTGCAAACCAAAAGGGCATTCTCAGACTGGCTCCGGACCAGCATTTTGACAACCTCCTTTTCACCGGCTGCGGCTCGACATACTACCTGGCACTGGCTGCTGCAGCCCTCTCCCAGGGGCTGACCGGCATCCCAAGCCGTGCCTTCCCGGCTTCGGAGCTCTGGCTTTATCCAGGCTCCGCCTATGTGGACAGGAAGACCTTGCTGGTGGCTATCTCACGCTCGGGGGAGACCACCGAGACCCTGCAAGCCTGCCAGGCTTTCCTGGACGATAAACGTGGCACGCTTCTGACCCTCTCCTGTTATGCCCAGATGCCATTGGCGAGCATGGGTTGGCTGAACATCGTCCTGCCTTCCGGTCAGGAACAGTCGGTTGCGCAGACACGCGCCTTCTCGACCCTTTACCTGGCGACGGTAGCCCTCACCTGCTTGTGGGCAGAGCGCTCTGACTTGTTCGCCTCACTTTCCCTCCTGCCAGAAGCGGGTCGCCGGATCCTTGCCCAAGCCAGGCGCCAGGCCGTTCTGATTGGCACGGATGAGACGATCGACCGTTTCTTCTGGCTGGGATCAGGCCTGCGCTACGGGCTGGCGGCTGAGCTCAGCCTCAAGATGAAAGAAATGTCACTCAGCCACAGCGAGCCATTTCACTTCCTCGAGTTCCGCCACGGACCAAAAAGCATGCTAACAGGCTCAACGGCTGTGATTGGCCTTCAGTCGCTGGTCAACGCGAACTTCGAATCGGCCGTTCTGGCCGAAGTGAGAGCTCTGGGCGGTAGAGCTGTGGATTTAGCCCAGGCTGGTGGCTTGTCCCGTTCAGCCTCAGGCCTGGATGAGGCCATCCGTGATGTGCTCTACCTTCCCATCGGTCAATTGATCGCCTTCGAGCGGTCTTTATTTAAGGGCTTAAATCCAGATTTACCGAACAATCTCGCTGCGGTGGTTAAATTATAAGGAGGTGAAGAGGGAACTATTTATGTATCTAAATCTTGGGAATCCATTCAGGTACCAACTGAAATCACGAAAAAACATGATGAGGAGAGAGATAATGAACAAGAAAATATTGACCCTGACGCTGGTGCTGGTATTTGTGCTGACCGCTTGTGGCGGGGCAGCTACTGATGCTGCTGAGTCGGCTTCAACAACTGCACCTGAAAGTAGCGAACCCGTAATCCTTGCGCATGTGGGTGCACACCAACAATGCTTTCATCGCAGGCTATGAGCCCATCATCGCAGCCTACGAAGCTGAGCACCCCAATGTGGATATACAGCTCGAGAATTTTGATTATGAGCTGTATCTGCAGACCCTGCAGACTGCCATGCCTGCTGGGGAGGAAGCTGATATCCTTCAGCTGTTTGGCACTTGGACCGCGCAGTATTATGAGCGCCTGGCACCCGTCCCTGCCGAAGTCATGACCGTTGAAGAAGCCCAGAAGACATTTTATGCCGCACCCATCGGGGGTTATATCGTCAAAGGTGTTCTTTATGGCATGCCCCAGGAATTCAACATGGAGTATGGTGGCGTGCTGGTCAATAAGACCAAGTTTGAGGCTGCCGGCCTGACCTACCCTCCCCAGTGGAACACGATGGACGATGTGGTGGCGGATGCTTTGAAGCTGGTAGAAAAAGACCAGAGCGGCATGATGACCACCGCTGGTTTTCACTTCACTGCCGCCGACCCTACCTGGGCTTCTTTCCTGGCTGGTATCAAGCAGCGTGGTGGGGAATACTGGAATGCCGACCAGACCGGATTCACCTTCAATACACCTGAAGCGCAGCGCTCAACTGCAATGGTCGCTGGATGCTGTCACTGCCGGTGTGGTTGACCCGGTGGTCTTTAACGACAGCACCAATTTCGTCATCGATGCCTTCTTCCAGGGCATGGTTGGCATTGGCTACATCGGTTCCTGGGCTATCGCTGAAGGTCAAACCAACTTTCCCGATTTTAAGGACGAGTGGGATTATATCTACCTGCCCTCCATCCAGGGCGACCCGGTCTTTGTGGCCGATTCTGGTTGGGGACTGACCGTTTCACCCAACAGTAAGAACCAGGACGTTGCCTGGGATTTTGTAAAATTCACCACTGCCGATCCTGCCAACGCCACCCAATGGAATATCGCCAGCGGTACCATTCCAGCCATGCCATCTGTGGCTGAATCAGCCGAGATCGCAGCCGCTGAACCATGGGTCCCCAAGGCGCTCAGTATCCTGCCGCTTGGCCAGTACATGGGCAGCATGCCTGACCGCGACCTGGTGATGTACGAGATCATCTACCCGCACATCTTGAATTGCTTGCAAGGTGTGGAGACCCTTGACCAGGCTTTGGAGGCCATCGAAACGGAAGCCAATTCAACTTTTGAATAATACTCCTTAGGGGCATGCCTGGCATGCCCCTGTGTCATTATCCATTCATCATTCCATTCTCTGTCTTGAGGTGGTGCGTATGAACCTGGCTGCGAGTAGAAATCGGAAATCCAAGGGAGGCCTGGCGACTTCCAAACGGCGTTTCGTGACCGGTGTCACCCTGCCAATGTTGTTGTACGAGTCGATCGGCTTGTTCGTGCTGGGTTGGGCTTTTGTACTGATGTTCTTCGACTACAGCCCTGGGCGTATCGGTGGTTCAATCCTCGGTCTGGGAGGCAGCAATCCCTTCGTCGGGTTGGGTCATTTCGTTGAGATGATCAAAGGCACCTCGGTTCAGGCGAATTTATTCCGTATCAGCCTCAGGAACACGCTCATATTTGCCGTGGTTATCCTTCCTCTCAATCTGGCTATCACCTTACCCCTGGCCTGGTTGCTCGAATCAATCGGCAGGCGCTTTAGAGCCCTGTACCGCACGATCTACTTCCTGCCGGTGCTGACCTCCTCGGTCGGTGTGGCTCTGATCTGGATGTCCATGTATAATCCCCAATCCGGCTGGATCAATGCCGTTATCCGTGCCTTTGGAGGGACACCCTTAGCCTGGCTTTCCGACCCGCGTGCTGGGTTTGCAAACGTCTCGGTGGCCATGTGGGCGGTCATCCTCGCCTACCTCTGGCAGGATTACGGTTATAACATGGTCATCTTTATTGCCGCCTTGCAGGGAATTCCGCAGGAGCTCCGGGAGGCAGCCTTGATCGATGGAGCCAACCCCTGGCAGGCATTTCTCAAGATCAGCATCCCGCTCATCCGACCGACCATCTTGTTTGTCTGCGTGATGACCATGCTCTCCTCTTTCCAGGTCTTTGACATCATCCAGGTGATGACCAATGGTGATCCGGGCAACCAGACCCAGGTGCTGATGCTCGATATCTACAAGAGCGCCTTCCGCTACCAGAACATGGGCTGGGCGGCTGCTGAGTCTTTCGTGCTTTTCCTGATCGTGATGAGTGTAACCGTCTTCCAGATGCGCATCCTGCGCACAGATTGGCAGTACTGACATGGCCTCTATCACGGATCCAGAACTCTATTCCTTCACGAAAACCGATCATCTCGGGGAGGGTTTTCAGCGGGCTGATGATCTTCATCGTCCTGACATTGGGCCTTTCATTCACCTTATTACCGTTCCTGATGATGATCCTGAGCTCCTTTAAGACCAACCTGGAGAATTTGCGTGTGCCTCCCACCTTCTGGCCGGAAGTCTTCACCCTGGAGAACTATCGCACGATATTCAATGATCCGAAACTGCCGTTGCTGAGGTTCTATTCCAACAGCGCTTTCGTGGCCATTTTTAACACGGTCACCACCCTGTTTACGAGTTCCCTCATCGGCTACATGTTCGCCAAGTTCGAGTTCCCGGGCAAGAAACTGCTCTTTGGGTGGTTCCTGGCTTTGATGATGATCCCGACCCAAATTACCATGATCCCCAGCTTCCTGATCCTCTCCAAACTGCACCTGATCAACTCTCTGTGGGGGCTGATCGTCTTCAGCATGGTGGACGCCTTTGGCATCTTCATGCTGCGCCAGTTCTGCGAGACACTGCCCAATGAGCTGCTGGATGCCGGTCGTATCGATGGCGCCTCCGAGTGGCAGATCTACTGGCGGATCGTACTGCCACAATTGGGTGCCCCGCTGGCCACCCTGGGCATCTTGGGTTTTATGCACAGCTGGAACGCTTACCTTTGGCCGATGATCGTCCTGCAGAAGATCGAGGTCCGCACTCTGCCCATCATCCTCACCTGGTTCAACTCGACCCACACCGGCCAGGGAGCGCTGGTCATGGCCGCCACGGTCCTGATCATCATGCCGATCCTGATTGTCTTCATGTTCTTCCAACGCTGGATCGTCCAGGGCTTCACCATGAGCGGTATGAAAGGCTAGCCTTGTTCCACATATTCCGAATCCTCTATAAGGAGTCCCTATGACAAAGATTGCATTTATCGGTGCTGGCAGCCTCGGTTTCACGGAAGAGCTGGCACACGATATCCTGACTTTCCCCTTGCTCCAGGATGCCACCCTGGCTCTGATGGACATCCACCCCGAACGGTTGGAGTTCGCCAGGAACGCCGTGACCAGGATTGTTACCCGGGGTAAGTACCCAGCCACGGTCATCGCCACCCTCGACCGCGCCGAAGCCCTCAAGGATGCTGACATGGTTCTCACCACCATCCTGGCAGGCAGCACCGAGGTATGGAGGCACGATATCGAGATCCCCAAGAAATATGGGGTGGATACCAATGTGGGCGACACCCGCGGACCAAGCGGCATATTCCGCTTCCTGCGCACCCTGCCACCCATGCTGGATATCGTCCGCGATATGGAGAAATATTGTCCCACCGCGGTTCTGCTCAACTACACCAATCCGATGGCCATGCTGTGTGCTGCCCTTCAGCGCCAGACCCATATTCAGGTCACTGGCCTTTGCCACTCGGTGCAGGGCACAGCCATGATGCTGGCTGAATGGATCGGTGCTCCCTTTGAAGAGATCACCTATACCTGTGCCGGGATCAACCACCAGGCCTGGTATCTCGACTATCGTTGGAACGGTGTCGATGCCTACCCATTGATCCACAAGGCGATCACCGAGCGGCCAGAGATCTACAACGAAGAGATCGTCCGCAATGAGATGTACCTTGCGCTCGGCTACTACGTCACCGAGTCGAGTGGGCACAACTCGGAATACAACTGGTGGTTCCGTAAGCGTCCCGACCTGATCGAGAAGTACTGCACGCATGGCACAGGCTGGAACCCCGGCGAGTATGCCTACATCCTCAAGGAATACCAGAATAATGAGGCCACCTGGAAGGACCAGGTCAAGGCACGCCTGGCTGAACCACTGACCGATGCAAGATCTGCAGCGTGGACAGGAATATGCCGCCTATATCATCAACGCCTTGAAAGGCGGTGAGATGTTCAAATTCAACGGCAATGTGCCCAACACCGACCTGGTCACCAACCTGCCACGCGGTGCTTGTGTCGAGGTGCCGGTGGTGGTCGACCGGGCGGGTTTCCACCCCATCCACGTGGGTGCGCTGCCGCCGGAGTGTGCCTTGCTCACCCAGCTCAGCTCGGGTATTGAGGAGCTCGCCATCCAGGGCGCCCTGACAGGTGATCCGGTCGCCATTTACCGCGCCATCGCCCACGACCCGCTGACCGCCTCCATGCTCTCGCTTGCCGAGATCAGGCAGATGGTCAACGAACTATTTGCCCAGCATAAAGACTATTTGCCGGAGTTCAAGCATTTCAAGGTCTAAAATGACCACCCGCCTGCTGCTTGCCTTGCTATTGCTTGCCCTCCTGTTGGCCGGCTGCACCGCAGGATCGCCAGCGCCCGATTGGCTGGCTGTGGACGACTTCCTCTACCAGCTTCAACGGGCTGACCCCGACCGGGTTGGCGAGACCGCCTTCGACCTGGCTGTGGTCACCCTTGCCACTGCCGGCAGCTCACCAGATGTGATCCCTGCCCTCAAACATAGCCCGGGTGGTCCCAAGATCATCCTGTGTTACATGAGCATCGGTCAATCGGAAACCTACCGCTGGTACTGGGATCCTGCCTGGGAGAAAAACCCTCCCTCCTGGCTGGACGTCCCTGACGGGGTATGGGCTGGCGACCATTGGGTTCGTTACTGGGAGCCTGGCTGGCAGGAGATTATCTATGGGAAGCCCGAACTCTTATCTTGACCAGATCCTGGCTCTCGGTTTTGACGGCGTTTACCTCGACCGGGTGGATGCCTATTGGTACTACCAGGACCAGGGTCGTGAAACCGCCGCCCAGGAGATGGTGGACTTCATCCTGGATTTCACGGATTATGCCCGTAAAAAACATCCCGGTTTCGGGGTATTCCCGCAGAATGCTGAGGAATTGGGTTTAATGTTCCCAGAATTTATGCATGCCGTTACCGGTATCGGCGTTGAGGATCTGTATTATGGCTACCCGCGCGATCACGAGCCCAGCCCGGCTGAATGGACTGCCGACGCGAGCGCATCCTTGACCAGTGGGTGGAGGCCGGCAAGCTCGTCCTGACCATCGATTACACTGCCCGCCCCGAGCAGATTTCAGATGCTTATTTTCGATCTCATGCCCGGGGTTATGTGCCCTACGTGACCGACCGTTCACTCGGACGCATGCGCATCAACCCGGGTTTCGAGCCTGATAAAGATCCCGGTGAGTGGGTGTATATCACCCCCACCCCCTAGCCGGTTTGGGTATGCATCCCATCGAATTCAAGCTGAGTGATAAAAAAACAGTCTTCGAATTTAATGGATGAAATGTGTCGGGTTTTGATTTCTGGTATACAATGCAGGTGGCATAAAAATGCACTCCTGCTCCCCTTGCTTCTCCTGATTCTTTCCGCCTGCGGAGCGGTTACTCCACTGCCTGAAGAGGAATCCAAGGAACCACTGACCATGCTCGAATCTCCCACCCCACATACCAATATCGATTGGTGGCACCCCACCCCCGGCCTGACCTGGCAATGGCAGCTCGATGAAGAAATGGATACCTCTCCTGAGGCTGAAGTCTACGACATCGACCTGTATGTCGAGCAGTCAGTGATCGACGAGCTCCACGCCCGGGGTGTAAAAGTTATCTGCTACATTTCCGTCGGTTCCTGGGAGGATAAACGCCCTGACGCGGATCAATTTCCTCCCGAAGTGCTCGGGAAAGATTATGAGGGCTGGCCGGGCGAGCGTTGGCTGGATATCCGCCGCATCGACCTGTTATCCCCGATCATGCAAGCCCGCTTGGACTTGTGTAAATCCAAGGGTTTCGATGGCGTCGAGCCAGACAATATCGAGATCCATGACAACCATACCGGTTTCCCATTGACCTACAACAACCAGTTGGACTATGCCCGCTGGCTGGCGGACGAAGCCCATTCGCGTGGTCTGGCGATCGGTCTCAAGAATTCCCCCGATATGGTGACCGATTCGCTCCCGTTCTTCGATTTCGCCATCACCGAAGATGCCTTTTACTACGGCTGGATTGACAGGATGCTGCCCTTCATTGAAGCTGGGAAACCCATATTTGCGGCTGAGTATACCGACATGGATGTGGATTTTCCTGCAGCATGTGCCTGGGGTCGTCAGCACAATGTCAGCTTCATCCAGAAGAACCGCATCCTGACTGCTTTTCGAATCACTTGCCCATGAATCTGCAGGTGGGAAGTCTCGATTTGTTCTATTCGTGAGACTCCTTGCGCTTGTAAATCAACGCGATCATAATCTTGCCCTTTAGCGAATAATGAGGTTTTCAAAGCTTTTATAAATATGGAATGGGAGAAGTAGGACCATGTTTGACATTCTCGTCGCAGGTGAGATAAATCCCGACCTGATCCTTTCAGGGGATGTCACCCCTGAATTCGGCCAGGTGGAAAAGCTGGTTGATTCTGCCTGCTTGAGCATTGGTTCCTCGTCCGCCATTTTTGCCTGTGCGGCGGCACGCTTGGGGCTGGAGGTGGCTTTTATCGGTGTCTGCGGTGACGATGTGTTTGGCCATTTTATGCTGGAGCAGATGCAGGCGCGCCGCGTGGATATATCAAACGTGATCATTCTACCCGGCGGGCAGACCGGCTTAAGCATCATCCTTAACCGCCGCGATGACCGTGCTATCCTGACCCACTCCGGGTTGATCGGATCCCTGAAGGCCGAGCATGTCTCTGAGAATATACTTCGTCAAGCCCGCCACTTGCATGTTGCCTCGTACTTCCTTCAGTCAGCTCTCCAGCCAGGCCTTCCGAGCTTGTTCAGCCGCGCCCGCTCTGCCGGGCTGACCACCTCCCTGGATACCAACTGGGACCCCTCTGGCGCATGGCGTGGTTTTGATGACCTCCTGCGCCTGGTGGATGTTTTCCTCCCCAACCAGAACGAAGCTCTAGCCATCAGCGCAGCCTCCACATTGGAAGATGCCCTGCACATCCTGGCTCAGAAATGCCCGCTGGTAGCAATTAAGTGCGGGAAAGGCGGTGCATATGCCGTCAGGGCGCTACCACCGCTTATGCCCCGGCATTAGCTGTGCAGGTGGTGGATGCTATTGGTGCGGGGGATAATTTCGATGCCGGCTTTCTTTACGGCTGGTTAAACGGCTGGAAACTGGAAAGGTCACTTCAGCTGGCCGCAGCCTGCGGATCACTCTCGACCCGGTCTGCGGGAGGTGTGTCTGCCCAGCCAACTTTGCAGGAGGCAATGCGCTATGTCCAATCCCCTGGATGAAATGATTTTCGCCCACAAACGCGGTGAAGGGCGCGGCATGCCCTCGATCTGTTCCGCCCACCCGTGGGTGCTTAAGCAGCCATGCAGTGGGGAGATTCCCCGCTGTTGATTGAATTCACCTGCAACCAGGTCAACCAGTTTGGTGGCTATACCGGTATGACGCCCCAGGATTTTGCTACCTATGTACACCGTTTGGCTGATGAACACAGTTTTCCCTTTGAAAGGTTGATCCTGGGTGGTGATCACCTGGGACCGAGCGTCTGGCGTAAGGAACCAGCTGAGATTGCCATGCATAAATCCGAGCAATTGGTGCAGGCTTGTGTGAAGGCTGGCTATATAAAAATCCACCTGGATGCCAGCATGAAGCTGGGTGATGACCATCCCTCCCATCCTCTGGAGGTCGAGCTGGCTGCCCGGCGCACTGCCCGGCTGGCAAAAGCTGCCGAATTTGCCTGCCCCGACAGTGGCGAGGATTGCAGCTTACGTTACGTTATCGGCAGCGAGGTACCCCCTCCCGGGGGTGCCATCGAACATGAAGATGCCGTCAGCGTGACAGACGTCGAGGATGTCAGGCATATGCTTGAGGTCACCCGGGATGCGTTTTATGTGGAGCACTTAGAGTCAGCCTGGGAGCGCCTCATTGCCCTGGTCGTCCAGCCGGGGGTGGAGTTCGGTGATGATTTCGTCCTGGACTATCAGCCCGAGGCAGCCAGGCGCTTGAAGCGCTTTGCCGAAACGACCCCATTCGTATACGAAGCCCACTCCACCGATTACCAGCTGCTCGAAAACTTATCCAGGCTCGTGTCTGATCACTTCGCCATCCTGAAAGTTGGCCCTGCTCTGACCTTTGCCTTCCGTGAAGCGGTTTTTGCATTGGCCATGATTGAAAACGAGCTGCTGCCATTCGCTGCGCGTTCGCACCTGGTTGAACGGCTGGATGAAGCCATGTTGCGTGAACCAGCCTATTGGGTCGATCACTACCGGGGAACAGATCAGGCAGTCGCGTTTGCACGCAAATACAGTCTGAGTGACCGGGTTCGCTATTACTGGGCACAACCCGATGTGCAGCGGTCATTTACATTGCTTCTCAAAAATCTTGCTGGCCAGCCGATTTCCCCTTCCGCTGCTCAGCCAATACTTCCCCCATCTCTATCCGTCTATACGGGAGGGCAAATTGGAGAATTCAGCTGAGGCGATATTAACCGAGAGTGTTTCCCGGGTGTTGCGCGATTATATTCATGCCTGCGGGCTTAATCCCTCGATATCGTAAAACGATTCCATTCATCCATGCGTTTGGGACATCATTTTAATAAAAAATAGTAGGGGCGGCTGGTCAGCCGCCTCTACACAATCATTTCTTGTAGGCAATGATCGGTCAGGAGCTTACCTCCGCCGGCCAATCGGCTGGTTGGCAGTGTTATCCGTGTTGAATAGCTCTGCGCTGAGCCTGTAGCCGACTGCTTCAAGGCGTGGGGAGAACATCGGTCGGATGCCTGTCGGCTTGAACTGGCCGACGATGCCGCCATCGGGTGTGACGCCCGTCTGTTCGAACTTGAATATGTCTGTCATGACGATCGTATCGCCTTCCATGCCGGCCACCTCCGAGATGGCGGTGATCTTACGTGGCCCGTTTTTCATGCGCGATTGTTGTACGATCAGGTCCACTGCCGATGCGACCTGCTGCCGGATGACCTTCAGAGGCAGTTCCATCCCCGCCATCAGCACCATGGTCTCCAGCCGCGAGAGTGCATCGCGGGGTGAGTTGGCGTGCAAAGTGGTCAGTGAGCCATCGTGGCCGGTATTCATCGCCTGAAGCATATCCAGTGCTTCACCACCTCGGCATTCGCCCACGATGATCCGGTCCGGGCGCATGCGCAGGCAGTTTCGCACCATGTCACGTACGGTCACCTGGCCGCGTCCATCGATATCGGGCGGCCTGGCTTCCATGCGCACCACGTGCCTCTGGTGTAGCCGCAGCTCAGCCGAATCTTCAATGGTTACCACCCTCTCCGTCTCCGGAATAAAGCCGGAAAGCACGTTAAGCAGGGTCGTTTTCCCCGAGCCTGTACCTCCAGAGATGATGATGTTCAGCCTGCCTTTCACGCATGCACGCAGAAAATCAGCCATCATTTGCGTCAGCGATTCGAATTCGATCAGTTGGTCGATGGTGTACTTGCTCTTGCTGAATTTGCGGATAGTGAGCAGCGGACCGTCAATCGCGACGGGTGGGATCACAGCGTTGACGCTGCGAACCGTCCGGTAATCGGGCGTCAACCATCGGGCTTTCAGCGTCAACCCGGCGTCCAAGCGGCGATACGATCCTCTCGATCACTTTCAGGATTTGTTGATCATTTTCGAATCTTACCTTTGTATCGATTAGTTTTCCTTTTCGCTCAATGTACACTTGGTCAGCCCGGTTCACCATCACTTCGGTGACGTCTCCATCATCCAGCAGGTATTGAATTGGGCCGAAGCCAACCAGTTCGTCCAGCACGTCATGAAAGAGCTGGACACGCACGCTTTCTGGCAGTTTCAAACCTGTTTGATCATAGACGCTGTTCAGCTTATCTCTGACCATCGCTTCCCGTTCAGCCGGTGTCGTTGCCACCTGCTCAAACTCGCGCGATACGGTGCTGATGAGATACGCCTTTAGCTTAAGCATATTGGGGTCAAGCGAGCTATATCGGGTCGGTTCAGATGGCTGGTCCATTAGTTGTCTCCTTCTGGTTGAGGCTTTTGGAAGGGTTCATCGATGGGCATAAGCCAGATGATATGGCTACGGTTGACTGCCAGGAATTTACTCAGATACAACACTTCCCCACTCAGGTTGCAGATTTCTACATCCGTCACAGCCAGGAAGGAATTGGTTCCATTGATTTCATCACTCAATCGATCTCCCTTTCGTACATGCACGTAGCCGTGGATTTGATTGGAGTGAGTCTGGATATGGGAAAAAACGACATCCTTTGAGATGACATCGGTAAAAAACTTACCCTTCTCATCATATTCAACGATCATGATCATGCTCCTTCTCTGCCTGCACAGATACTATCCCAATGGACATTCCATGAATGGTCACCAATGGGATTAAATTGCAATCCTCATGCCAGTTTTACGAATATGCAGGCTTAATGCTCCTCCCCGGTATGGTTTGTTGGTTGGGTTGAGTGAGGAGCGTTTTGTGCGACGAAACCTCGCGAGCGTTGCGAGCGAGGAACGGTTATTTTCGCTCGAAACCCAACAAAACTTCTGGAAGAAGGATTGTTGCCGGTGTTTAACCGGATCTGCAGTCCGTAGGTTGGGTTGAGAGCAACGCTCTACCGCTCGAAACCCAACAAAACGTTCATCGGCCTGCATCGAGGTGAGAGCGACATTCTACCACTCGAAACCCAACAAAACTTGGAAGAAGGATTGTTACCGGGGTCTTTAATCCCGGATTGCAGTCCGTAGGTTGGGTTGAGCAAGGAGCGAATTTTGCGACGTAGCCTCGCGTGAGCGTTATTGCGAGCGAGGAACGGTTATTTTCGCTCGAAACCCAACAAAACTTCTGGAAGAAGGATTGTTGCCGGGGTCTTTAATCCCGGATCTGCAGTCCGTAGGTTGGGTTGAGCAAGGAGCGTTTTGTGCGACGTAGCCTCGCGAGCGTTCTTTGCGAGCGAGGAACGGTTATTTTCGCTCGAAACCCAACAAAACTGCTCCGCGGGGTTGAGGAACAAGGGAAGTTTTAGAACGAAGCGACGCGAGCGCCTGTTGTGAGCGAGGCAAGAGCGAAACCCAACAAATTAAACCTAACAAAAATGCAAGCCTTTTACCCGCTTGCCTTTATGAACAAAATGTTGTAAACTAGATAATATTCTGCATTATTTACTGTAAAATCTGGAAGTTCGTTGAATTGCATGCCAGAAATTTCAGGCATGATTGTTGCATGGACTGAATATACCAATTTTTGCCAATTGAATTGGCACTGCATCGATTTAATGGTTTTTAATAGGAGTTGGCTGGATGCCCGAAAAAACATTACCGCAAAATAGGGGCAAGAACACACATGGTCTAAAGAAGGGCAGCAAGGCAACCTGTGAGTGACGAATTGCACATGGAGGTGCGTTACCGCGCCCTGGTGGAACAGGTCCCTGCGGTCATTTATACTGACTCGGCCGAGAAATTTATGCCAGACCCTGTATATCAGCCCCCAGCTCAAAACCCTCACCGGTTACGATCCAGAGGAATGGCTCGCTGATATTGACTTATGGGAGCGAGATGATTTTCCCAGAAGATCGGGAACGCGTATGGAAGAATACACCCGCACTTATGCTGCCATGGAACCATCCATATCCTCGAGTACCGGCTTATCACCCGCGATGGCAGGGTCATCTGGGTCAGTGATGAAACACAGCTGATACGCGACCAGGATGGTAAACCTCTCTTCTGGCAGGGGATCATGGTCGACATCACTGCCCGCAAGCGTGCCGAGCAGATCCAGGGCATCACCTACCGCATCTCCCACGCCGTGGTTTCCACCACCAGCCTGGATGAGCTCTACTCCTCCATCCATTCCATCCTGGGTGAGCTAATCCCGGTTGAAAATTTCTATATCGCCTTATACGATGCATCAAATGATCTGATAAGCTTCCCCTATTATGTGGACCAATTTGATGAACCATTCCCAACCGGCAAACCCGAGCACGGTCTGACCGAATATGTCATGCGCACGAAAAAACCCCTCTGGGCTACCCAGTGATGTGTTTCGCCAGCTTGAAGGACAGGGCGAAGTCGAGATCATCGGCACCGATTCTGTCGAATGGGTCGGTGTTCCCTTGATGGTGGGTGAGCGCTTGACGGGTGTGATGGTCACCCAGAGCTATACCCCGGGTGTGGTCTATGCCCAGGAACACGTCGACCTGATGGAATTTGCTTCTGCCCAGGTGGCGATGGCCATTGAGCGCAAGCGTGATCAGCAGCGCATCGCCGATGCCCTCGAATATAACAAGACCCTGATTAATTCCTCCAGCATGGGTATTGCTACCTATGATTTCTCTGGACAGTGCATTTTAGCCAACGAATCCTTGGCCAGGATTCTTGGCATAACCCGCGAGCATATCATGCAGGAAAATTACAACCAGAGTAAATCCTGGAAGAAATGGGGATTGCTCGAAGCAGCCAATGAAGCAGTTCCAGGTGGCAAGGAGACTCGCCATGAGGTACATACCAAGACTTCGCGGGGCAAAGAAATCTGGCTGGATTGCAGGTTCACCCCGTTTTCATCCCATGGTGAGCCCCACCTGCTCCTGTCGGTGGATGATATAACCATCGCCAAGCAAGCCGAGGTCAACCTGAAAATCTATGCTGCCCGGCTCGAACAGAGCAACCGCGATCTCCAGGAGTTCGCCTACATCGCCTCACACGACCTGCAGGAACCTTTGCGCAAGGTATTGGCTTTTGGTGACCGGCTGGCAAGCAAATATGGTGACCTGCTTGACGACACTGGTCGCGACTACCTCAAGCGCATGCGTGATGCCTCCCAACGCATGCAGACCCTGATCAACGACCTGTTGAGCTTCTCGCGTGTTTCCACACGTGCCCAGCCTTTCACCGAGGTCGACTTGAATACCCTCGCCCTGGAGGTGGTTTCCGATCTGGAATACCAGATCGACCGCACCAATGGTTATGTGATGATCGAAAAACTGCCAGTCATCGAGGCTGACCCGACCCAGATGCACCAGCTATTCCAAAATCTGATCACCAATGCCCTGAAATTCCACCAGGACGGCAAACCTCCGACTATTCAAGTATCTGCACAGGTTCTGGATGGAAAATGCCAGGTTCAGGTAAAAGATAATGGTATTGGTTTTGAAATCCAGTACCTTGACCGCATTTTCAAGCCTTTCCAACGCCTGCATAGCCGCCAGGAATACGAAGGCAGCGGAATGGGGTTGGCGATATGCCGCCGCATCGTTGAGCGCCACAGTGGAGAAATTACCGCCTTCAGTACCCCAGGGGAGGGATCTACATTTATCATAACTTTACCCATCTATCAAACCATAGGAGAGAGTGCAAATGTTTAATAACGCAAAACCAGTCACCTTTCTGATTGCTGAAGATGATCCGGATGATCGCCTGCTGATCAATGAAGCTTTTCAGGAGAGCCTTGTCTCCAACAGCATCTATTTTGTGGAGGATGGTGTCGAGCTCATGGATTACTTGAACCGGCAGGGCAGATATAAGGATCCTATCGGATGCCCCTACCCCCGACCTGATCCTGCTTGACTTAAACATGCCGCGCAAGGATGGTCGCGAAGCCCTGGCAGAAATTAAGAGTGATCCACGCTTGCGCTACATCCCGGTGGTGGTCCTTACCACCTCCAAGGCAGAGGAGGATATCATGCGCAGTTATGATATCGGCGCTGCCAGCTATATCACCAAACCGGTCACTTTCGATGGTCTGGTGGAAGCCATCAAGGGATTCAAGCAATACTGGGTGCAGATCGTCTGCCTGCCAGCCATCGACACGGTCAATGAGTAGTTTTATGAATGATCAAAACCAAGCATTTACAATTCTTATCGCCGAAGACGATTCCGACGACTGCGTACTGGTTCAAACTGCCTTCCGGCAGGTCGATATGCCTTATAACCTCTACTCTGTTTCGGATGGGAATGAACTATTGAATTTTCTTCGCAACCAGGGCAGGTACCTGGATTCGGACGCTGCGCCAAGGCCCGACCTGGTCCTGCTCGACCTGAATATGCCCCGCAAGGATGGTCGCCAGGCTCTGGCTGAAATGAAGGCTGACCCAAACCTGCGTGGCATTCCCGTGGTGGTGCTCTCCAATTCCAGCCTCCAGGAGGATATCCTGCGCACATATGACCTGGGTGGGGCTGGTTTTATTATCAAGCCGCCCACCCTGGAGGCGATGGTTGAAGTTGTCAAAGTCTTAAACCAGTATTGGTTCGAGGTGGTTGAGCTCGCCGGCAGTGCTCACGTTAAAAATGGAAAGGATATCCATTCCGTTTAGTTATTTCCAGGTTAGGGTAAGATATTGGTTGAAAGAATTTTGAGAATTATTGTTCTATCTTAGGTTAATTATTATTGGAGACTGAAAATAAATGGAATCTGATCCGAAAACCATCCACATATTGCTCATTGACGATGACCAGGATGATTATCATATCTTGCGGGATGATCTCTTGCAGATCAGTGGCAGGGCGAAGTATGAGCTGGACTGGGCGAATTCGTATCCGGTTGGCTTGGAACAAATCCTGCGTTGTGAGCATGATATATATCTGGTGGATCATTACTTGGGTTCAGATTCTGGGTTGGATTTGCTGCAGGAAGCTATCCAGGCGGGTTGCCAGGAGCCCATCATCGTGATCACCGGGCGCTCTGATCCTGAGATAGATCAGGCTGCCCTGATGGCTGGAGCGACGGATTTCCTGGTAAAAGGCCAGATCGATGGACAGCTATTGGAGCGCTCGATCCGTTATGCTCTGGAGCGCAATCGCCTGCTTAAACATATCCGCGACCTGGCAGTGCGGGATGCGCTCACCGGTTTATACAATCTGCGTGAACTCAATCGATTCCTGGATTATGAGATCATCAAAAGCAAGCGTTATAACCATCCATTTTCGCTGCTGATGATCGATGTTGACCATTTTAAAGGTGTGAATGACCTTTACGGTCACCGGGTTGGGGATGGGATCCTCCATCAGGTGGCGCAGGCACTACTCAGCAACGTGCGCGGCTGTGACATGCCAGCGCGCTATGGTGGTGATGAGTTCACAATTGTATTGCCAGAAACCCCAGGCCGGCAGGGCTGGCAGGGGGGTGAACGTTTGCGCAAGGTCGTCGAGGCTTTGCCAATCCAGGTGACCAATAAAACCGGGGCGGCAGAAAATATCAATATAACCATCAGCATTGGTGTGGCGGAATTCCCATATGATGCCAACACTGCGGATTTGCTGGTCGAATATGCAGACCAGGCGCTTTATCAAGCCAAACGCCAGGGATGCAACCGGGTAGTTCGTTATTCTGCTGGGTAGATAACAGGAGGGGAAGAAGAATGGCAACCGATATGATAAGTGTCTTATTGGTCGAGGATGACCCTGATGATGTCCTCCTGGTCAAGGAAGCTCTTGCAGAGATCAGCCTTGGAAGGATCAAGCTGGAATATACCGGCCGGCTTTCCAGGGGACTGATCGAGCTTTCTTCCCATCCTTACGACGTGATCCTGCTGGATCTCAACCTGCCTGACAGTCGCGGGTTGGAGACGCTTAAGACGGTGATCAAGAGCTTCCCCAAGATACCTGTCGTGGTCGTGAGTGGCCTTGCTGATGACGTGACCACGCTCGAAGCGGTTCGAAGGGGTGCGCAGGACTATCTGGTAAAGGGCGAGATCTCAGGCCCAATGCTCGTGCGTGTATTGCGTTATGCCATAGAACGCAAGCAGGGTGAAGCTGTTTTGCGCGAAAGTGAAGCCAGGTATCGCGCCTTGTTTGAAACCACACCGAATGGCATTGCCATGACCGACCTGGATGGAAAGATGTTGCTATGCAACCAACAGGCTGCTTCCTTGGTTGGTTATGAAAGCCCTGAAGAAATGGTCGGTATCAATGCCTTAGATATGATCGCTAAATCAGACCACCAGCTGGCCAACCTCAATGCCCAGAAGACAGTCAATGAGGGCAGGGTGATCAATGCAGAATATAACCTGCTCCGCAGGGATGGCAGCCGTTTTCCAGCGGAGATCAGCGCCGTACTCCTGCGCGACGCTTCTGGTGCGCCATCCGGCTTTATCGGTATCATTCGCGATACCACGGAACGTGTCCGGGCTTTGGAAGCTGAGAAGCGCTTGATCAAACTGCGTGAGGAGTTCATCGCCAGCGTTTCCAACGACCTCCGAAATCCATTGTTCAGCCTGATGGGCTACCTTGACTTATTGCGAAATGGGAAAATGAAGGATGCCGACCTGGCGAATGAATATCTATTTCGTGCCTCCAAGGATGCTAATCGGCTGCTCGGAATGGTCAATGAATTACTGGATTTTTCCATTTCGGAGGATCAGGATCTGGCATTAAGCTATACCAAGGTCGACCTGGTTGCCCTCGGCCAGGACGTGGTGACAACCTTTCGCGAGCTGGCAGATGCACGGCGGATTTCACTCAGGTACGCCCCCAGGGATTCGTCTTTGATCGCCGAAGTGGACCTTTCGCGTATCCGGCGTGTGTTCATCAATTTGGTCGAGAATGCGCTTAAATTCTCGGAAATGGACGATAAGGTCTTGATCAAGCTCGAGTCATCCAACGGTGATGCATTATTCAGTGTGATCGATCAGGGCAGGGGCATTCCAAGGGAAGATTATTCAAAGATATTCGAAAAATACTACCAGGTAAATCATAACTCGAATAAAAACACCTTTGGAATGGGCTTGGGTTTGTATTTAGCCAAACAGATCGTGGAAGCCCACGGTGGAACGATTGCTGTTGAGAGTAAATTAAATGCTGGTAGCAAATTCACCGTCACGATCCCCGTAAGTAAAGCAATCTAATTTCATCGCTGTTGATAATACAAGGTTGGGTTGAGGCTTTGCGGTTACACCGAGGGTGTTATTCCCGAGCGTGAAACCCAACAGCAACCATTACTGCATTAAGAGTCGTAGGTTGGGTTGAGTGAGGAGCGTTTTGTGCGACGAAACCTAGCGAGCGTAGTGAGCGTGGCGAGGAGCGTTTTGTGCGACGAAACCTAGCGAGCGTAGTGAGCGTGGCGAGGAGCGTTTTGTGCGACGAAACCTAGCGAGCGTAGTGAGCGTGGCGAGGAGCGTTTTGTGCGACGAAACCTAGCGAGCGTAGTGAGCGTGGCGAGGAGCGTTTTGTGCGACGAAACCTAGCGAGCGTAGTGAGCGTGGCGAGGAGCGTTTTGTGCGACGAAACCTAGCGAGCGTAGTGAGCGTGGCGAGGAGCGTTTTGTGCGACGAAACCTAGCGAGCGTAGTGAGCGTGGCGAGGAGCGTTTTGTGCGACGAAACCTAGCGAGCGTAGTGAGCGTGGCAAGGAGCGTTCTTGGCGACGAAACCTCGCCAACGATCTGAGTGAGCAAGGGCGCTCTTTGCCCGATGCATCGCGAGCGGATTTTGCGAGCTATGCGGTATTTGCAAAACCCGCCCCCCACTTTTCTTACCTGATAAGGAATGAATCCGATGACCAATGAAATCCTCTCCCTTGAAAAAGCCGCTATGGAACGCTGGCGCAATGGTGACCCGATGGGATTCGTGGAGCTAAGCGCTGAAGATATATTGTACGTGGATGTCGGTCAAACGAAACCCATCCAGGGTTTGGACCTCTTTCGGGCTTACATGCAGAACTCGATCCGAAGAAATC
>CAVZSS010000024.1:0-8812 GCA_963777965.1 uncultured Chloroflexia bacterium
GCGAGCTGTAGGAAGAAATGCTCTATAGCGTAATGCACGTCCCATAGCAAGTACTCCATAAAATAACGCCATCAAAACCGTCAATACAACAATAATAAATAAAAAGGCAAATTCATTCTTGCTCAATTTTACAAGCTCGAAACCGGTTAATAACGCACCGACCACTCCTATTATCGTGATTAATAATAGGATGCGATATGGATGCAGCCAATGGGGGATACTGAATGAGGGGTATTTGTCCCCAGCCAAATTTTGCCCAAAATGTGTGAAAAATTACGTCAAGAGTACCTTTTGTATACCAATCTGTGCCTGGAATATCCAGAAATAATGATAGGAAACCAGATATATGAAAATGGATTCGTTTTTCCTGGATCTTAGTGGTTAATATGTGAGATACCTCGGTTCCATATATGGCCAGGCATGCTGAAATTGAGCGTTCACGGTGCTAAATTTGTAAATGGACGGTTGTTCCAAATCCCGGTAGAGCCATTTGGGTCAGTAAATTCAGGGGGCATGTCCACAGGATAAACTCCTTCAACTAAAACAACACCTGAAAAGAATAGGGTGGCATCTTGGTTTTCGAGAGCTGTCGTGCGCAACCAAATCTGAGATCTTCCTTGTTGCTCAGGTAATTGGACCACTGTAGCGATAAATTGAGGTTCAGCATTTAATAATTCCTGCTTAAAACCAAACCAGCGGTCTTGAAATTGGAGTAGAGAATTTAACCCAGGACCATAGCCATGAATTTTCTTGTCAGACCATATCCAGGCTCCAATGGTCACAGTTTTCCCCTTTAATTGATCACCTACTTCAATGGGAACAAGCTGGAAAAATCCGGGATTCCACGAAGGATAGTTTAGCCCCCAAGAAGTATCAGGATAAGCCTTTCCTTGTAATGCAAAGGCTTTATCCATATTCCCTTGAACTTGCACTCTCGATGGGAAATCCTGGTAATTAGCTCTTAACCAGAGTGCAGCATCCCCCCAATTGAATACTATTATCAGCGCCGCGAAAGAAGCAACAGCTATCAAAATCCAAGCAACATATTTATGCTTTCGGGGAAATATAGATAAAAGGAATACAATTGGCAGATAAACAATAACTGAATATAGTACTTTTTGAGTCAAAATACTCGCTAGTGTCAATAGGATTAATATCCCGGCATATTTGAATGAAAACTCCTTGATTAATTTTACCGAGACCAATAGCCACAACGAGAACAAACCAATTGCAGCTACAAAATTGTTAAAAGAGGTCATAAACTCGACAAAACCCGGCAACATTGCAATAAAGAGGGGAACCATCCATTGCAGTGGGTGGTCTATGGGTGTAAGCTCTTGCGCCAATTTATGTGCACTATAGATCGTTAATAGTAAAAACAACAAGGAAACGATCCGTCCGACATATAGCTGGAGATTTATCGCGGTTCCCTTTAAAATATAAAACGGGATCGCTTCAATAATATAGTACAACGGAGGGTCGATTAGTTGGGAAATCCCTATCCAAACAGGTTTTGAAGAATCGTCGAGATTAGGTTCTGTTCCAGGGGTAAAGAAGGATGAATTTATCAAGGATTTGCCTACTGCCAGGCGCATGTTTTGTTCATAGTCACCAACTTGAGGCAGTTTTAACCTATTCGCAACTAACCACGCATATTCGAAATGGCCTGGCTCATCATAGTGCTGCCATGGGGGTACAAGAAATACATATATAAGCCCATGGATTAAGCCAATCATTAAGATAATGTGTATTTTCTTCATGTAAATAGTGTTGTTCTCAGTTTACGTCGATGCAACATTCTAGTTCAACAGAATGATTAAAGAATTACCTCGAAAGTTGAGAAATAGTCAACCCTCAATATGCAGGAGGGTGTTTCGCATTGCGTATAATGACAGGACAAATGGAAATCAAAAAATATATTATCAAGGCTTGGGGGTTCCTCTAGTTGTGGATAAAATGTATACTGCTAAAAAATTAGCGAGTGAGCATTGTAGATTTCAATATTTGATACCGGCTCACTATTTGTTGACTTCCACTTATCAACCTTCAACAAAGAATTTTAACGCAAATCTCATGTCCAAATTAAATAAAATTCATAATATCAGCATGCAATAAAAATACTACATTTCTTGGTGATTCTCTATAGATACATAGGATTTATTAATCCCTATGATCAACCTACTACGTTTCATGGTCAGTGAGATAAAAATTATGACTAGGGGGATAAGTGGCAGGAAATATTTTTCCCAGGCTAAGAAATACAATGGCATTACTACCAGAAATGATAGGATAGTTAAATCGATAAAAAATTCAGTATGGAAATCTTTGGTTATTAGTCGGTTCTTTATGTCAAGAAAGATAGTTAATAAGATATTTAATCCAAGGACGAATCCAGCAAATAAGAAGAATTGCTCGTAATGCTCTCCAACAATTAACCGGATAGCTTTATGAAAATAGCCGGTGGTATCAGTAAAGTAATCTGGCATAAAGGTGGCCCGGATCGGGAAAAAAAAGTATAGACCGCCCAAGAGAAGAGAAGCGATCATAACCTTTTTCCTGGACAAGAAATCTTTCCAGTAAAAAAGAATTACTGGTGAAAGATATATAAAAAGCAAGATGATATATAAGCTCAGGAAGTTTGGGCGGTATGTAAAGATCACACCCTCCCTAAAAATGCTGCGAAATGAGTTGTCGGGATAAATACCGCCCCAAAACACGAACAGGGCAATAATAGGAATAACAGACACGAGGATAGAGAAGATTCCCATCCAGGAGAGTTTGGTTTCCTTTCGGAACACCAGTCGGAGTAACCAACATAATCCTGCTGCAATGGGCAAGAATATAAAAAACTGGTTGCTTAAAATACCAAATGTAGTACATAATCCGAATAGAATAGGTTTTTTATATATAAAAGCTGCAACTCCGCTGATGAACAAAAAAAATGCCAGGATATCCCGATAGAATAACATACTGATCCCTAGCATATATGGGTTGAGGCTGACATATATGGTGAGCAGGAGAGCGGCTTTTAGATTATTCAATAAATAATCGAACAGCTTAAACAACACCAGGTAACTCAATACCGCCAGTAGTAATGACAGACTCCTGAAGGCAATGAGATTATCACCGAAGATTTTCCCCCAAAATCCATACAGCAGGAATGATAGCGGTGTGACTGGTTGTTCATAATGCTTGAGCAAATCCAGTGTTAAGTTCGTGATAAATGGACGGGTAAGGGTCACCATCGTACATTCATCCTGCCAGCATTGCAACCTGGTTCCAACGAAAAACAGTATGCCAATGTAAAGGATCAGATAGCCAATAAAAAAAAGCATGTAGCGGTTTTTTTGCTGGATGAGTTGAATCACATTGGCACCTCAATTGGTGAATAAAAAATAATCCCCTCTCGGTTCAGAGACGGGCATAGATAGACCATGCATTAAAAGATGGAA
Organism: uncultured Chloroflexia bacterium; assembly: GCA_963777965.1. GTDB lineage: Bacteria > Chloroflexota > Anaerolineae > Anaerolineales > UBA4823 > FEB-25. The sequence goes on from CAVZSS010000024.1 coordinate 3,453, forward strand.
GACAGGCTGCATGGTAGCCTATTAACCACTCCCCAGGTATCTAGTCGGTGCTCTATAGGGATACTTTTCCTTGTTGATTATCTCCTCTACCCTGTTATCCCGTCAATGGTACCGCTGTGGTGACAGGGGATATTTCGAAGTGGCTTTAAAGGAGTGATTTTCCTGGATCACCATTCCGGCCTCGTTACTTCCTCGTCTCCCATTCGAGAACGGCGGTGCGGATAGCCCGGCGCACATCCTCATCCGGCACTTCCATCACCCCCTGGTACTGGCTCCCGTCCAGGGTTACCATCACCCCGCGGTCGTATCCATCATTTACCGTAATCCCCCGGTTTTCCAGGTCCGTGCCAACCAGCTGAACCTGCAAGATGTCGTTGATCTGGGAAGCAATGCTCTTGAACTCCGGCTCGGTTTTCGATATAGGATTCAGGAGCCCCCCCACCATGTCTGGTAGCTGGGTGCTTACGGGCTTTATTTCATCCACCGACCCGGCAACGAAGGGAGGGTTATAATCTGAGCCTGGCTCAGCAGGTCTAGGCACAGGTGGTGGTGGCATGAATTCCTGGCTGTCCGGCTTGGTTAGTTGAGTGTATAGTTCGGCAGAGGGTTCTTCCATTGGCTGCGATGGAGGTGTGGTTAAACCCAGCCATTTTATCAGCACATTCGAGGCTAAGCTCAAACGGCGAAGCTGAGTTGCAGATAGTTCATGGGCAGCATTAAAAGTCTTACCATCCATCTTTACCACCAGCTCCTGGGTCTGCAGATTACGCATAAGGCGTGCAAATTCAGAGAGGGTCGGGTCGGTTGAATTGCTGTTCCTTGATTTTTTTGGCCTTGCCACACGCTGGAAGTACCATATGAACCCAATGACTGCTGCTCCCATGATAAAAAAGAATCCAGAGATAAGAAGAATGGTGAAACTATCCATGGCTGACCTCCATCGAGGATAAGGGTGGCTGGCACTGAGGACAGAAATGGGTGCCACGCTGCCCCACAATAATCCGTGCAATCAACGTGCCACATTCCGGGCAAGGCTTGCCTGTTCGCTGGTAAACACGGAAGTAATTTTGAAAATCGCCACCCCGGTACACCCAATCAATGCTGGCACCATTGCGCTCAATCCCATCCTGTAGAATGATGCGGATACTTTGCAATAAGCTGGCAGCCTGGGCTTCGCTTAGGGTGTTGGAGCGAATGAGCGGGTTCAGCTTTGCCAGGTTTAATGCTTCATCGGCATAGATATTCCCAAGCCCGGCGAGAAAGGATTGGTCAAGAAGTAATGGTTTGAGCTGCCGCCTGGTGGACTGCAGGTGGGTGTAAAAATTACCGGCGGTCAGACTTTCATCGAAAGGCTCCGGTCCCAGGTCCCCCACCACCCGGTCCACCTCTTCAACAAGCCAAACCCGGCCGAACTTACGCGGATCAGTAAATACCAGCTGGATCTCACCTTCAAGCGCGATAACGAACCGGTCGTGAGTTTGTGGAGGTGAATCCAGGCGTCTTACAAGCAGGTCTCCGCTCATGCGCAGATGGTAGAGCAGCCAATCGCAGGTTAGCTGGAAATACAAGAATTTTCCCCTGCGTCCGATGGCTTCGATTTCCTGTCCAGCCAGGCGTTGGTAGAATTCTGCAGGAGCTGGTTCGACCAGGGTCCGCTCCCACAACAGGGTTGCTCCCAGGATATGCCTGCCCACCAGGGAAGGCTGCTCCGGGTTTCCCAGGCGCAGGTTTCGAGCAATGGTTTCGACCTCAGGTAATTCAGGCATGAACGGGATCCATGATTTGCGACATAGAATTACCCGCTTAAGAACTCTTCCTTCAAAATACTCATCACCAGGGTATCAATATACCTTCCATCCTTGAACTCCGATTGGCGCAGCCTACCCTCATGGAGGAAGCCTGCCCTTTCGTATGCGCGGATGGCGCGGAGATTGTTCTCAAAGACATGCAGGAAAATTCGGTTCAAGTTGAGCGTATTGAATCCATGTTTAACCAAGAGGCGCACTGCTTCGGTACCATATCCCTGGTTCCAATAAGCCTTCTCTCCAATCATAATCCCAAACTCGGAAGACCGGTTGCGCCAGTCAATATTAGTAAACGCCAGGCTACCAATCAGCTTCCAATTTTCTTCACCAGTCTGCACGGGTGTTTCTCTTACCTCAATGCCCAGTATATGTTCATCAACAGGACGTTTGACCATCCCCTCGAACCAATTTTCCTCTTCCACCAACGAGAAAGGAAGGTAGATTAAAATCCCCTGCCTCACCTCCGGATCATTCAACCAATTCACAAAAGTAGGCAGATCATCTCGCTCCACCGACCTGAAGCGAATCCGTTCCCCTGTAATCATAACACCTCCTTACCCTCTTTAGGTAACCATCTCGACTAATTTTTCCACTGCCTGGTAAGGCGAGATGCGCCTCTCCAGCATATCCTCCAATGTATCCTCATAAGCACCGGCAGGCAGCCTGGATCGAAAGCCTTCCACCAGTTCGTTGGTCAGGAGCGCGTCCAGCTCGGTTTTCAAACGCCAACGTTCCCGCATTACCCAGCCCCCGGTTGCATCCAGGTGCAATCGGTGGGCAGAGATGGCGTCTACCAACTCGGGGATGCCCGTCCCATCAATTGCCACTGTTCGTACGATGGGCGGGACCCAGATCGGCTCCGATGCCTCAGCGGTGTCATCCTGGCCAGACACGGTTTCCAGCTGCCCGTGATGCATAATGCGCTGTGGCAAGGGGTGGGCTAAATCCAATGATCCACGCAATGCACGTTCGGTATTCTCCACCCCCGGCAGGTCAGCTTTGTTCACCACGAGCACGTCAGCTATCTCCAATATACCAGCTTTAATCGCCTGGATATCATCACCAAGGCCCGGGGCTTCGACTACCAGCGTGGTATGAGCCAGGTGAGCAATTTCCACTTCAGACTGGCCAGCACCCACCGTCTCGATTAGGATTATATCAAATTTGGCTGCATCGAGAACCTGCACCACTGCCGCAGTGGTAGAAGCAATCCCACCCAGGGAGCCTCTCGTAGCCATCGAGCGGATGAACACACCGGGGTCGCCTGCCAGGTCACGCATGCGGATGCGATCACCCAGGATCGCTCCACCGGTAAAGGGACTAGTGGGATCAACCGCTACCACAGCCACCCGACGAGGCAGCTCACCCTCTCCAGGATGGCGGTAGTCGCGCGCCAGCTGGTTTACCAGTGACGATTTCCCAGTCCCGGAGGCACCGGTGACGCCCACCAGGTGTGCATGACCGGTATGACCAAAGAGGCTGCTCAGGGCTGATCGCCTTCGGCGGTGTTGTCTACATGTGAAAGGGTACACGCCAATGCCAGCCGATCACCTGCCCGCACCGCCTGAGCCAATTCCAAGTCAGCCATCGTAATTCGCTCTAAGTACCTGCGGTTATCACAGCCTTACAAATCTCATTCACATAGGTATTACTCAACGTGCCGGGTCCATAGATGCCGATTACTCCAAGCCCAAGCAGGACCGGTACGTCTTCATCCGGAACTATGCCCCCCAGGAAGACCTTCACATGCTCCTGTCCGTTAGCTTTCAGCAATTCCAGCACACGTGGAACAAGCGCCATGTGCGCCCCTGAAAGGATGGAAAGCCCAACCGCGTCCACATCCTCCTGCAAAGCAGCTTCGGCAATCATCTCCGGGGTCTGCCGCAGGCCAGTATAGATGACTCCATCCCAGCATCACGCAGGGCGCGTGCTGCTCCTTTGGCTCCACGACATACCGTCCCGACGGGTTTGGCTATCAATACGCGTATCTTTCGCTCGCTCATCCGCCTCCAAAGGGACCATGATAGAAAATTATTCCAAAGAGGAGCCAGAAGAGTAAAAGTTGTTAGTTATTCGTTGTTTGTTGTTAGTGTCAAGTGTCAAGTTCTGAAATTCGTTTACTGCGAACTATAAGATTAAAAAACCTAACAGCATTGATGGTTGTATCTGCGCCACTTTAAATCATAATTGACATTTCAGGCAGATTTCATAATATCTAGTTAACGGAATCACACCAAACAGGTTACAGGTTTTTATGAACAGGCTCAAATCCATGCCCGAGCGTGAAAAATTTCAACACGCCTTTGAGATGGTACTCCTTTACCACACACATGTACTTCCATTCGTTGAGAAGCACCTGGGTTACGCTGAGATGCATAACCTGCGTTCAGTCTGGCAGGCAGCAATCATCCCCATGCACGAGAACGATCCCAATAAGGATAAATACAATCATGCCTACAGCAATTGGCTGTGGATGGCACGCTGCAGTCATGATCTACTCTCCGAGCGGTTGTCTGCTGAAGCGCTCTTAGAGTATAAACGCCTGCTGGTGAGCATCAAAGAACAGCAGCTGGATAACCCAAACCTGTTTTTCTTCGCAAATTTTAAAGCCCACTCCATGCTGGCAAAAAACCTGCTTTATGAGATGCAGTGGCTTACACCATTAGAACTGTCCAACCAGGGCAAAGAGGAAGTCACGTGCACCATCCACGACTGTAAAATTGTCCAAGCGCCTGGAACGGAGTGCGTGTGCCACATGGATTGCCAAAGTGTAGGCACGGCATTTGCGCTTAAAGTCTATCACCTGAAGAGAGTGACCCTCCCCGCACGCCACGGCTGTAAAATCATCCTCACACCCACCACAGCATAAAGCGGATTAAATGCAAAGACGTCCAGGAGCATTTTTCCAGTCGGGACGTCTTTGATTAGTTTATATAGATTTAGCTGATTCGCTCGAATTTTTCTCCCAAGGTTTTACAAACCGGGCACGGACCTTCAAAGGGTCCCTCGTGGGTGAATCCCAGGTCGGGCATTCATAGTATTCAACTTCTTGCACCGGCTGTTGTGCCTCAAGGCTGGTCAGTGCTTTCGATAAGGCTTGGTGAATCTTCTCCACCTCCCAAGCCCACTTGAAAGTGTTCAGGGCACGCTTCATAGACTCAGCTTCAGCATCTTTGATGAAATCCGGGTACATGGTCACCGATTCGTATTCCGCCCTGGATGGCGGCTTTCAAGTTCTCGCTTCTAGTGCTAACCCCGTCCATGGCTCGAAAATGGTTGAGGGCATGCACCGTTTCTGCAGCCGCTGCTACCGCGGAACAGCCTGGCGATCTGTGGGTAACCCTCGGCATCGGCTTTCTTGGCATATGCCAGATATTTACGGTTTGCCTGTGATTCGCCTGCAAATGCAGCTTGTAAATCATCAAATGTTTTCGTCATCGCATCCTCCTATATTGATAAGTTATTTAATATATAACACTTTATACCAGCACTCTCATTTGGGGGTACTCACGGTTAACAGGTGACATACTTCCGGATTTGTGGATTTAAACCACG
>CAVZSS010000025.1:0-70482 GCA_963777965.1 uncultured Chloroflexia bacterium
AGTGGTTTAAATCCACGAATCCGGAAATATGTCACCCATTAAAGGTGATTACCCAAAATGGGTTCGTTAGTGAAAAGTGTAATATTTTTATATTATTTATCCGTATAGGAGGATGCGATGACAAAGACAGTCGATGATCTAAAAGCCGCCTTTGCAGGCAAATCACAGGCAAACCGTAAATATCTGGCATATGCCAAGAAAGCTGATGCAGATGGTTACCCACAGGTTGCCAGGCTGTTCCGGGCAGCTGCGGCTGCAGAAACGGTGCACGCACATAACCATTTTCGAGCCCTGGATGGGGTTCGCACCACGAGCGATAACTTAAAAGATGCCATCGAGGGCGAGAATTATGAAGCGGTGACCATGTACCCGGATTTCATCAAAGATGCTGAAGCTGAGTCTATGAAGCGGGCCTTGAATTCTTTCAAGTGGGCTTGGGAAGTGGAGAAGATTCACGAAGGACTGTATCGAAAAGCGCTGGCCACTCTTGAAGCACAGCAGCCTATGCAAGAAGTGGATTACTACGTGTGTCCTACCTGTGGTTTCACCCATGAAGGGCCTTTAGAAGGTCCGTGCCCGATTTGTAAAACTTTGGGAGAAAAATTCGAGCGGATCAGCTGAATCATTTTAACAAATAAAGACGTCCCGACTGGAAAAACATGCCCATCTGGACGTCTTTGCATTTAATCCGCTTTATGCTGTGGTGGGTGTGAGGATGATTTTACAGCCTTGGCTTGCGGGGAAGGTCACTCTCTTCAGGTGATAGACTTTAAGCGCAAATGCCGTGCCTACACATTGGCAATCCATGTGGCACACACGCTCCGTTCCAGGCGTTTGGACAATTTTACAGTCGTGGATGGTGCACGTGACTTCCTCTTTGCCCTGGCTGGTCAGTTCTAATGGTGTCAGCCACTGCATCTCATAAAGCAGGTTTTTTGCCAGCATGGAGTGGGCTTTAAATTTGCAAAGAAAAAACAGGTTTGGGTTATCCAGCTGCTGTTCTTTGATTCTCACCAGCAGGCGTATATACTCTGATAGTGCCTCAGCAGACAACCGCTCGGAGAGTAGATCATGACTGCAGCGTGCCATCCACAGCCAATTGCTGTAGGCATGATTGTATTTATCCTTATTGGGATCGTTCTCGTGCACGGGGATGATTGCTGCCTGCCAGACTGAACGCAGGTTATGCATCTCAGCGTAACCCAGGTGCTTTTCAACGAATGAAAGCACATGTTTGTGGTAAAGGCGTACCATCTCAAAGGCGTGTTGAAATTTTTCACGCTCGGGCATGGATTTGAGCCTGTTCATAAAAACCTGTAACCTGTTTAGTGTGATTCCGTTAACTAGATATTATAAAATCTGCCTGTTATATCAATTATGATTTGAAGTTGACGCCGATACAACCATCAATGCTGTTAGGTTTTTTAATCTTTAGTTCGCAGTAAACGAATTTCAGAACTTGACACTTGACACTAACAACAAACAACGAATAACTAACAACTTATATCTTCTGGCTCCTCTTTGGTATAATTTTCTATCATGGTCCCTTTGGAGGCTGGATGAGCGAGCGAAAGATACGTGTATTGATAGCCAAGCCCGGTCTGGACGGGCATGATCGTGGAGCCAAAGTGGTAGCACGCGCCCTGCGTGATGCTGGGATGGAAGTCATCTATACTGGCCTGCGGCAGACCCCGGAGATGATTGCCGAAGCCGCTTTGCAGGAGGATGTGGACACGGTAGGGCTTTCCATCCTTTCGGGGGCTCACATGGCGCTTGTTCCACGCGTGCTGGAATTGCTGAAAGCCAACGGGCAGGCGCATGTGAAGGTCTTCCTGGGAGGCATTGTTCCCGATGAAGACGTACCGGTCCTGCTGGAGCTCGGGGTGATCGGTATCTACGGACCCGGTACGTTGAGCAATACCTATGTGAATGAGATTCGTAGGGCTGTGATGACAGCACGTACGTAGAGCGGATCAAGATGGCTAAATTGGATTTGGCTCAGGCGGTGCGGGCGGGTGATCGGCTGGCGTTGGCGCGTACCCTTTCACAGGTAGAGAACAATACCGCCGAAGGAAGATCAGCCCTGAGCAGCCTCTTTGGTCATACCGGTCATGCACACCTGGTGGGCATCACCGGTGCCTCCGGGACTGGGAAATCGTCGCTGGTAAACCAGCTGGCGCGCTACTACCGCCATCCTGGAGAGGGTGAGCTGCCTCGTCGGGTGGCTGTGGTGGCGGTTGATCCCACTAGTCCATTTACCGGTGGAGCGATCCTTGGTGATCGCATCCGCATGCGTGACCTGGCAGGCGACCCCGGTGTGTTCATCCGCTCGATGGCTACGAGAGGCTCCCTGGGTGGGATTGCTTCTACCACTGCGGCAGTGGTGCAGGTTCTCGATGCAGCCAAATTTGATATAATCCTGATCGAGACGGTGGGTGCTGGCCAGTCTGAAGTGGAAATTGCTCACCTGGCTCATACCACGCTGGTAGTCGAAGCCCCGGGCCTTGGTGATGATATCCAGGCGATTAAAGCTGGTATATTGGAGATAGCTGACGTGCTCGTGGTGAACAAAGCTGACCTGCCGGGGGTGGAGAATACCGAACGTGCATTGCGTGGATCATTGGATTTAGCCCACCCCTTGCCACAGCGCATTATGCATCACGGGCAGCTGGAAACCGTGTCTGGCCAGGATGACACCGCTGAGGCATCGGAGCCGATCTGGGTCCCGCCCATCGTACGGACAGTGGCAATTGATGGGACAGGCATCCCTGAGTTGGTAGACGCCATCTCTGCCCACCGATTGCACCTGGATGCAACCGGGGGCTGGGTAATGCGGGAACGTTGGCGTTTGAAAACCGAGCTGGACGCGCTCCTGACCAACGAACTGGTGGAAGGCTTTCGATCCAGGCTGCCTGCCGGGGTTTACGAGAATACCCTGCAGGATATGCTGGAGAGGCGTATCTCGCCTTACCAGGCAGTGGAAAAATTAGTCGAGATGGTTACCTGAAAGAGGCTAAGGAGGTGTTATGATTACAGGGGAACGGATTCGCTTCAGGTCGGTGGAGCGAGATGATCTGCCTACTTTTGTGAATTGGTTGAATGACCCGGAGGTGAGGCAGGGGACTTTAATCTACCTTCCTTTCTCGTTGGTGGAAGAGGAAAATTGGTTTGAGGGGGATGATCAAACGTCCTGTTGATGAACATATACTGGGCATTGAGGTAAGAGAAACACCCGTGCAGACTGGTGAAGAAAATTGGAAGCTGATTGGTAGCCTGGCGTTTACTAATATTGACTGGCGCAACCGGTCTTCCGAGTTTGGGATTATGATTGGAGAGAAGGCTTATTGGAACCAGGGATATGGTACCGAAGCAGTGGGCCTCTTGGTTAACATGGATTCAATACGCTCAACTTGAACCGAATTTTCCTGCATGTCTTTGAGAACAATCTCCCGCGCCATCCGCGGATACGAAAAGGCAGGCTTCCTCCATGAGGGTAGGCTGCGCCAATCGGAGTTCAAGGATGGAAGGTATATTGATACCCTGGTGATGAGTATTTTGAAGGAAGAGTTCTTAAGCGGGTAATTCTATGTCGCAAATCATGGATCCCGTTCATGCCTGAATTACCTGAGGTCGAAACCATTGCTCGAAACCTGCGCCTGGGAAACCCGGAGCAGCCTTCCCTGGTGGGCAGGCATATCCTGGGAGCAACCCTGTTGTGGGAGCGGACCCTGGTCGAACCAGCTCCTGCAGAATTCTACCAACGCCTGGCTGGACAGGAAATCGAAGCCATCGGACGCAGGGGAAAATTCTTGTATTTCCAGCTAACCTGCGATTGGCTGCTCTACCATCTGCGCATGAGCGGAGACCTGCTTGTAAGACGCCTGGATTGACCTCCACAAACTCACGACCGGTTGGTTATCGCGCTTGAAGGTGAGATCCAGCTGGTATTTACTGATGCGCGTAAGTTCGGCCGGGTTTGGCTTGTTGAAGAGGTGGACCGGGTGGTGGGGGACCTGGGACCGGAGCCTTTCGATGAAAGTCTGACCGCCGGTAATTTTTACACCCACCTGCAGTCCACCAGGCGGCAGCTCAAACCATTACTTCTTGACCAATCCTTTCTCGCCGGGCTTGGGAATATCTATGCCGATGAAGCATTAAACCTGGCAAAGCTGAACCCGCTCATTCGCTCCAACACCCTAAGCGAAGCCCAGGCTGCCAGCTTATTGCAAAGTATCCGCATCATTCTACAGGATGGGATTGAGCGCAATGGTGCCAGCATTGATTGGGTGTACCGGGGTGGAGATTTTCAAAATTACTTCCGTGTTTACCAGCGAACAGGCAAGCCTTGCCCGGAATGTGGCACGTTGATTGCACGGATTATTGTGGGGCAGCGTGGCACCCATTTCTGTCCTCAGTGCCAGCCACCCTTATCCTCGATGGAGGTCAGCCATGGATAGTTTCACCATTCTTCTTATCTCTGGATTCTTTTTTATCATGGGAGCAGCAGTCATTGGGTTCATATGGTACTTCCAGCGTGTGGCAAGGCCAAAAAAATCAAGGAACAGCAATTCAACCGACCCGACCCTCTCTGAATTTGCACGCCTTATGCGTAATCTGCAGACCCAGGAGCTGGTGGTAAAGATGGATGGTAAGACTTTTAATGCTGCCCATGAACTATCTGCAACTCAGCTTCGCCGTTTGAGCTTAGCCTCGAATGTGCTGATAAAATGGCTGGGTTTAACCACACCTCCATCGCAGCCAATGGAAGAACCCTCTGCCGAACTACACACTACACTGACCAATCCGGACAGCCAGGAATTCATGCCACCACCACCTGCGCCTAGACCTGCTGAGCCAGGCTCAGATTATAACCCTCCCTTCGTTGCCGGGTCGGTGGATGAAATTAAACCCATAAGCACCCAGCTGCCAGACATGGTGGGGGGGTTCCTGAATTCCTACACCAAAAACCGAGCCGGAGTTCAAGAGCATTGCTTCCCAGATCAACGACATCTTGCAGGTCCAGCTGGTTGGCACGGACCTGGAAAACCGGGGTATTACGGTAAATGATGGATACGACCGCGGGGTGATGGTAACCCTGGACGGGAGCCAGTACCAGGGGGTAATGGAAGTGCCGGATGAGGATGTGCGCCGGGCTATCCGCACCGCCGTTCTCGAATGGGAGACGAGGAAGTAACAAGGCCGGAATGGTGATCCAGGACAATCACTCCTTTAAAGCCACTTCGAAATATCCACTATCACCACAGCTGTACCATTTACGGGATAACAGGGTGGAGGATATACTCAACAAGGAAAGGTTACCCTATAGAGCACCGACTGGATACCTGGGGAGTGGTTAATAGGCTACCATGCAGCCAGTCTTCCTTCTTATAACGTACGGTCTATCTATGCCCGTCTCTGAACCGAGAGGGGGATTTTTTTGTTTTACCCCAGAAAGGAGAACCATACTAAAAGTTCAGGTTCTTGACGTTGTCCAATCTGCGATTGTAAACGCTACCTTCCCGTAGCCGAAGATAACGAACCAAAACGAATATATGAATGGCCTGGTTTACTAATTCCTTCCGAAGAAACGTAAATTTGCTTCTATCACTAGTACGGAATAGATATAGATCATGAAACGCTTGAGCCATTAACCAAGATAATGCCTTGACTACTTATCACCTTTCGAGGTATTCTTTAATCAGTCTGTTGAACTAACATGTTGAATCAATATAAATTGTGAACCACACTATCTTCACGAAAAGAATACATATTATCTTGATCATCGGCCTCATCCATGGGCTTATCTATGTATTTATCGTACCCCCATGGCAACACTATGATGAACCAGGACATTTCGAATATGTGTGGTTGGTTGCTAATAGATTAAAACTACCTCAAGTTGGTGATTATGACCAAAATATGCGTCTGGCAGTGGGTAAATCCTTGCTTAATTCGTCATTCTTTACCCCTGGGACAGAACCTAATCTGATTGATCCATCAAAGCCAATTTGGATTGGGATTTCACAACTCATTGACCCTCCATTGTATTATGTCATCGAAGCTGTTCCATTTTTTATTTTAAGGGGAACCTCAGTAAATCTTCAGCTCTACGTTGGACGGATCGTTTCCTTGTTGTTTTTACTACTAACGATATATAGCGCATATAAATTGACTCAAGAGCTAACACCCACAAACCATCCCCTGCAATGGATGGTTCCCCTCTTTATTTCAATGTTGCCCGCTTTTGTCGAATTTATGACATCGATTAACGATTTTGCAGCTGCTATTGGCTTGTTTTCGTTGTGGCTATTGGTCTCGGTGAAATTAATCAAGGGGTTTTCATTTAAATATGCCGGGATTTTAATCCTTTTGACAATAGCGTGTATCTTGACTCAAAAAGTTCTTTATCCTGTTCTTGTGTACCTGCCAATTGTATTCCTTATATCTGTTTTTCCCAGAAAGATCAAATACCTTGCCTGGATATTGATAGCTGTTACTTCAATTGCTGCCTTGTTTATCGTTTTCAATTGGGGGGATGCTGCACTCTGGTTAAGAGCAAATTACCAGGATTTCGCTTCGAGAGTGCAAGTTCAAGGGAATATGACAAAGACGATTATACATTACAGGCAAAGGTTTATCCTGATTCTATCCTGGGGACAAATTATCCCTCGTGGAATCCCGGATTTTTCCAGCTGGTTCCCAATGAAATTGGTGATCAATTACGGGGAAAAACTGTGACGATTGGAGCCTGGGTATGGTCTGACAAGAATATTCATGGATATGGTCCTGGGCTAAATTCCTTATTGCAGTTTCAAGACCAATGGTTGGGTTTTAAGCAGGAATTTATTAATGAGAAACCCCAATTTATCGCTTCGGTGGTCCAATTACCTGAGCAACAGGATCGATTGCAGATTTGGTTGCGCGCTACATCTAGTCGAAAACCAGGATGCCATTATTTACTTTTCTGAGGTTGTATTGGTTGAAGGAGCATGGCCTGTTAACTTGCCTCCACAATTTACTGACAAAGATGGCACAAAGGGGATTTGGGGCAACCAACCATTTGTAAATTTGGTCCGAAACGCTCAATTTCAGCATGCTTGGCCATATATGGAGCCGAAAATCTTTCACGGATTAAGTAGTAAAATCCAAGACCTAAATCCATTTCATATTTCAAGTTTTATTTCATTATTTCTGGATGTTCCAGGCACAAAATGGTATACAGAATCTTCTGGTAACTTTATTTTTCACACATTTTGGGCAAAATTTTGTTGGGGGCAAGTCCCATTAATCAATATCACCCCTTGGCTGAATCCATACCTTTTACTATTATTTATTACTTTAGTGGGAATTATCGGAGCATTATTTACTGGAATCGAGCTAGTAAAATTAAGCAAGAATGAATTTGCTTTTCTATTTATTATTATTGTAATGACGGTAATGATGACGCTGTTTTATGATGTATATGTTATGGGAGGTTCATTACGGTTTAGAGCGTATATTCCTACAGCTCGATACATTTTTCCGGCAATAATTCCAATTTCTCTTATCCTGGTCACAGGTTGGCAAGGATTATTATCGACAGCAGCGAAAGTATTAAAATTTCCAATCCGATTTAGCCCTTTATTTTATTTGGGATTTTTTATATGTTTAGATTTGTACTCCATCATAAGTGTACTTATCTTCTTTAAACACACTTGAGGGTAAGTACTTAATATGCCCCTCTTCCTGTCAAGACAGCAATAATGGTTGTGGCTAATATATAAATATCCATCCATACCGACCAATTTCTAACGTAATATTCGTCAAGATTTACACGCTCTTCATAGGCAAGATCATTACGTCCTGATACTTGCCACAATCCTGTCAATCCAGGTTTAACTTTGGTATACAAATGATAATTATTTCCATAAAAAGGAATTTCTTCCTGGACGATTGGTCTGGGACCTACCAGGCTCATTTCACCTTGAATACATTCACAAACTGAGGCAGCTCATCCAAACTTAACCGGCGTAATATTTTTCCTACTGCTGTGACCCTTGGATCGTTTTTTATCTTTTGGTTATCCTTCCACTCTGTTTGAAGCGATGGGTGTTTTTGAAGATATTTCTGCAACACCTGTTCGGCATTTACCACCATGGTTCGGAATTTCCAGATAGTGAACTCTTTCCCATCTTTACCAATCCGTTTTTGGGCATAAAAAATCGGTCCAGGAGAATCAATGCGGATTAATAATGCCAGGATAATAACAAGAATTGTTAATAATGGGAAAGCCATCAGGACGAGGCATAAATCTATCACGCGCTTAATCGCTTGATCTAGTTCACTAAATAAATTTTGCCGAACCTCCAATCCTAAAATACCACCAATATCATGCGGCTCAATCCAGACACTGCTGCCTTTTTGATCGTCAGATATCATAATGAGGTGACGGAATTTATGCCAATAACCATCAATAATCTTCGTCAATAATTCTGGTGGAATTTCAGAAGTGATTAGAATTGCTGTTTTAATCCCATTAAGATCGCTTATTTTTGAAAAAGGTAGTTGACCATTATCGAAATATTGTGGTATTGAAATGTTTGGAATTTTCGTTGACGAAAATCCATTGATAATCACCACAGGGCGGTAACCTAACTGTGGATTATTCATTAAGGTATTCAGTATGCGAGATCCACATTCACCATATCCTATCAATGCAATCGGTTCACCCCACATTCCCATGGATGTAGAAGATTGCCCGGAATATATGTCGGCTTGTTGGAACTAAAACTAACGCAAATAGCCACGCCAAACCAAAAGAAGCCCTTGAATAACGATCAAAGTTATGTAAATAAAATGTCAGCGTACCTAACCAGAGAAAAACCACCGTGGTAGAGATTGAAAGTAATCGTAGTTCTTCAACAGGGCTCAATCCTATAGCTGGATACAATTTGGCAAGCCCGTATATCAGGTTAAAGACCAAAACGAAAACGATAATATCTACATATGATTTCAGGATTAAATCTTCACGTACGTGGGACCAGATTAATAAAGCCAAGGTTCCAGCAATCACCAGGCTGACAATATCGGAAATGAATAAAACAAATCCCATCCATGTTCTTATTAACGAGCGAGGTAGGATGTTTGAGAAAGACATTATTCCCTGTTCGAAAGTGCCTTACCGGTTGCGCCATAGATTTAATGGTCTTAGGTTTGTATGAATTTATCTTGATCCACTATCTTTTAGAGTAGGAATTAATTGATTTATAAATTAACCAAGTACCATCCCTATTGGTTCATTAAATCATATATAAATCATACCATGATATTGTCTTTATAGAATTGTTGCCAAGAGTTTTCTACAAATCGAGTAAATTCAGAACAAAAACGTTCCGATGAAAATCGTTCAGCATTCAATCGACAATTCCTTGGGGTTATATGAGCTTGGTTTTCTTCGAATATTCTTATCGCATTAGTAATTGCCTCGACAGACTGGTCATTAAATAAAACACCTGTAGGTTCAGAATGTTCAAGACCATGAATGGTTTCTAAAGCTCCGCCTCGTCCATACGCAATAACCGGAGTACCACAAGCCTGTGCTTCTAAAGGCATAATGCCAAAGTCTTCCAGTGCAGCAAATACAAATGCTTTTGCATTTTGCATATAATTCTTCAATATATCATTAGGTTGGTAACCTAATATTTCTATATTACTTTTTGCTTTCTTTTTAACCTTATCCAAATCTGGACCTTCACCAATAACGATCAGGTGTTTATCTGGCATCTGATTGAACGATTCAACGATCAAATCCATTTTCTTATAAGGAACCATTCGAGATGCTGCTAAATAATAACTATCTTTCTTTTCCTGAAAATTAAACTCGGCGACTTGTACGGGCGGATAAATAACTTTGGCTTCTCGTCTGTATACCTTCCATATTCGGCTAGCGATAAACTCTGAATTTGCGATGAAATGATCGACACCATTTGCTGTCCGATAGTCCCATAAACGTAATTGATGCAGAAGCCATCGGGTTGGCCAGGTCATAATTCCTTTATCCAGTCGCGATTCTCGCAGGTATTGGTGTTGCATATCCCATGCATATCTCATAGGGGTGTGGACATATGAGATGTGTAGTTGGTGAGGTCCAGTCAAAACACCTTTAGCGACTGCATGATTGCTTGAGAGGATCAGGTCATATTCGGATAAATCGAACTGCTCGATTGTGAGAGGCATGAATGGCAGGTATTGGCGATAATGAGTTCGTGCAAATGGCAGATGCTGGATAAATGAAGTTTTAATATTTCTACCATTTAAAAAGTTTCGATCCTTGGCAGGGAGAAAATCAAACAATGTAAAAATATCAGCATCGGGATATTGAGAAATTATCTGCTCAACAACTTTCTCAGAGCCGACGTAAGTCACAAACCATTCATGAACAATTGCAATCTTCATTTCTCAAATTCGATGAAGACGGGTGAGTTATTAACAATCAGACTTAAGTCTTCAACTGTCAACGAGAGACCAAGGGGTACCTGCACCGCCTGTCCATCTTCCCCAACCTGGTTCACTTCCACCGGCTGCTTTGGCAGTGCAATCGTGTGCGCCAGTCCATCCATCGACCAAATCACCCACAGCTTCCTCCCTGGTGATCTCATACTCATACCCCATCACCCCTCCATATTCGCTTATCTGCCTGATAAACTGTGCTTCACCAAGCTTCTGCTGAGCAAACTGGAATGCATAATAACCTGCTTTCGGACTCAGGTCACTATTCAACAGCCCAGAACATCTCACCCCAAATGCCGAATACCATACATTGGCTTTCCAGCCCTCTGCTACTGCCACCGCATAGGATTGGATTACATAATATACCTTCGTCACCTCAATATCTGGTACTTGTTCCACTGGGGTCGTACACGGCGGATCCATTACATTCGGTCCCCAGAACACCGCGGTTTCAGTATTCATCAGGTACTTCTGGCCATACCCGTAGCTGGATAAAACATCTTTTAGAAATCTGGCTTTGGCGATCGACACCGGTCCAGTCGTATTCGAATAGCTGTTCCAGTTCCCATTACCATAGGTCCCCTTCCCGGTATAATAATCATAGGCATGGAACGAGACCCCATCGAAATAAGGTCCTGCACCACTTTCCAGGATGCCTTCTAAGAACCTGGAGGGCAGGCAGTTCCTACCCTCGGGTGGATTATCGGGATCACAGTCCAGCAGAAGACCCCCCACCAGCACCTGCGCTCGCGGATCAGCTTCTTTTATTCGCGGGTATACCACCTGCAACATCTGCCCATAGTAATAGCCACCGTAGTATTGGGGATCGCTCGGGTCTCCCCAGCAGCCCAATAACCCTGCCGCATCCGGCTCGTTCCACAGCTCCCAATAGCGTACATTATAAGGAGGCACACTGTAGCGCTTCACCAGGTCGTAGGCAAACTGTGCCAACGCTGGAAATTTATCTGCTGCCACAGCTCCACACTCGAACCCAGTTTTCAATGCCCAATCCGGAGTGCCTTCGATCAGCATGATCGGCTCCACTCCCAATGTATCAGCACGTATCAGGCCTTGTTCCAACTCCGTATTCCAGTTCCTTTCTCCTGGGGTTGGCTCGATCGTTTCCCAGATAAAACCATTTCGGGTCCAGACCGACCCAGCCTGAGCTACCTGATCTAATCCACCAGCTTCGTCTAATGTGTATATTGTGATGCCAAAAACATTATTATATTGAATACCTTGTTCTGTCGTCTGAGGCAATATCGTAGCTGTGGGATTAAGAATCGTTGGTGATGGACTCTCAGGAGTATAAGTTGGGATGGGTTGAGTTGCTGTAGGAATTACTTGTGTCTGCTGGGTTGGTATCGTAGGTACCATTGTTGGCGTTTGTATGTTTCTATCGGGCAAATTACACCCAACCGTTCCCAAGATAACCATCATAATAAGGAGATTTTTTATAATTCTTACCAAGATATCCATCCTCAAGTAGGAATCTACAATTTTATTTACTAAATTCAACAAATCTGGGAGATAGATCTATGATCATCGTTCCAGTGGTGGGTTCCAACACCGCCCGTCCATCTTCTCCAACCCGGTTCACTTCCACCGGCTGCTTTGGCAGTGCAATCGTGTGTGCCAGTCCATCCAGCGACCAAAGCACCCATAGCTTCCTTCCTGTCGTCTCATACTCATACCCCATCACCTGGGGGTATTCCGCGATCTGTCGCACGAATACCGCTTCCCCCAACTTCTGTTGCGCAAATTGGTAGGCGTAGTAGGCCGGCTTAGGACTCAGGTCGCTATTCAATAAGCCAGTACACCTATATCCCAACGCCGAATACCACACATTGGCTTTCCAACCCTCCGCCACCGCTACCGCATAAGAATGGATCACATAATACACCTTCGTCACCTCAACATCCGGAGGTGCACTCGGGTCACACGGCAGTGGATTCGTCCAGTCCCACCCCCATAATACCGCCGTTTCCGTGTTCATCAGATATTTCCCCTCATACCCATACTGTGCCAGTACCTCCTTCAAGTATCTCGCCTTGGCGATCGATACCGGCCCGGTCGTGTTGTAAGAGCTGGACCAGAGCACATTGTCATAAGTCCCCTTTCCTGTATAATAATCATAGGCATGGAAGGAGACGCCATCGAAAAAGGGTCCCGCCCCGCTTGCCAGCACCCCTTCCAGAAACTTTGACGAAGTGCAGTCCTTCCAGAACGGCGGATTGATCGGGTCACAGTCCAGCAACAAGCCCCCCACCAGCACCTGCGCTCGCGGGTCAGCTTCTTTTATTCGCGGGTACACCACCTGCAACATCTGACCATAATAATAACCACCATAGTAATCAGTATCGCTTGGGTCACCCCAGCAGCCCAGGATCCCCCACACATCCGGTTCGTTCCATAGTTCCCAATAGCGCACGTTGTATGGCGACGCACTATAACGCTTCACCAGGTCGTAAGCGAACTGGGCTAAGGCTGGAAACTGGCTCTCAGCTACAGCTCCACAGTCGAATCCCGCTTTCAACGCCCAGCCCGGTGTGCCTTCGATCAGCATGATCGGCTGCACACCCACTGTATCGGCTCTAATCAGGCCTTGTTCCAAATCCGTATTCCAGTACCTTTCTCCTGGGGATGGCTCAATTGCTGACCAAATAAACCCATTACGTGTCCAGACCGACCCCAGCTTCTAGCTGACCTGATCTAAGCCACTTGCTGAGTCGAGCTGTGTTTAGAGTAGATTCCAAACACATTTTGCAATGGATAGTTTTTGAAAACGACCGGTAAATACAGGGGTCTATCCACTAAAGTTTCAAAACGGTTTCGCATCGCTTTTCCAGAACCATTTGACAATGAGGAGGTAGATACAATTGCTAACAGGACCAAGAGTACAGCCAATGCCTTACCTTGGTTAATCTTCATGAGTTTATCCATTTCATATCAGGTCTATTTCGATAAACCAAATTGCTCAATTGTTAATGGCATAAATGGCAGGTATTTACGATATACAGTTCGTGTAATCGGTAGTCGTTGGATAAAAGAAGTATGTTTCTGCTTACTATTTAAAAAGGTCCGATCCCTGGCAGGAAGAAAATCAATCAATGTAGAATTGTCGGCATCTGGGTATTGAGAAATAATCTGCTCAACAACTTTCTCTGAGCCAGCATATGTCACGAACCATTCATGGACAATAGCCGTTTTCATTGTTCAAACTCAATAAATCTAGGGTATTGATCTATCGTCACATTTAGACTAATCGCTTCATTTACTGGCTGCCCATCTGATCCCATCTTGTTTATTTCCAGTGGCAATACTGGCATTGGGATCGTGTGCGCTTGACCATCCATCGCCCAGATCACCCACAGCTTCCTCCCAGGTATCTCATATTCGTACCCCATCACCCCTCCATACTCACTTATCTGCCTGATATACTGCGCTTCACCAAGCTTCTGCTGCGTAAACTGGTAAGCATAATAACCTGCTTTCGGGCTCAGGTCACTATTCAACAGCCCAGAACACCTCACCCCAAATGCTGAATACCATACATTGGCTTTCCAGCCCTCCGCCACTGCCACCGCATAGGACTGGATTACATAATATACCTTCGTTACCTCTATATCTGGTACTTTATCCACCGGGGCGGCACACGGCGGATCCATTACATTCGGCCCCGCGAACACCGCTGCTTCTGTGTTTATTAGATATTTCCCAACATAACCATAATCCATCAGCACCTTCGTCAGGTATCTTGCCTTAGCGATCGACACTGGTCCAGTCGTATTCGAATAGCTGTTCCAGTTCCCATTACCATAGGTCCCCTTCCCGGTATAATAATCATAGGCATGGAACGAGACCCCATCGAAATAAGGTCCTGCACCACTTTCCAGGATGCCTTGCAAGAACCTGGAGGGCAGGCAGTTCTTACCCTCAGGTGGATTATCGGGATCACAATCCAGCAGAAGGCCCCCCACCAGCACCTGCGCTCGTGGGTCAGCTTCTTTTATTCGCGGGTATACCACCTGCAACATCTGCCCATAGTAATAGCCACCGTAGTATTGGGGATCGCTCGGGTCTCCCCAGCAGCCCAATAACCCTGCCGCATCCGGCTCGTTCCACAGCTCCCAATAGCGCACATTATATGGAGGCGCACTGTAACGCTTCACCAGGTCGTAGGCAAACTGTGCCAACGCTGGAAATTTGTCTGCTGCCACAGCTCCACACTTGAAGCCTAGTTTTCAATGCCCAATCCGGAGTGCCTTCGATCAGCATGATCGGCTCCACTCCCAATGTATCGGCGCGTATCAGGCCTTGTTCCAACTCCGTATTCCACTTCCTTTCTCCTTGGGTTGGCTCGATCGTTTTCCAGATAAAACCATTTCGGGTCCAGACCGACCCAGCCTGAGCTACCTGGTCTAATCCACTTGCTCCGTCTAATGTGTATATGTTGATACCAAAAACATTTCGCGATGGATAATTTTTATAAATGACCGGTAAATACAGGGGTCCATCCACTAAAGTTTCAAAACGGTTTCGCATCGCTTTTCCAGAACCATTTGACAATGAGGATGTAGATACAATTGCTAACAGGACCAAGAGTACAGCCAATGCCTTACCTTGGTTAATCTTCATGAGTTTATCCTTTCATATCAGGTCTATTTCTAGAGTCCATTCTGTTAATCGGATGATTATTGTAACATAGGCAAAAGCAAAGCTAAAAGCTCTTAGAAAGCTTAACCAGCAAAAAACCAATGTGTAAAAAGGATGGTGAGATATGCTTGAAGTGGTAATGAAACCGCTACAATTACACGATCCACCCAGAGACGCCGCCCCCAAATTGCTAATATGATGTAGCAAGGGATCAAAATCAGAACAAACCGGCGCATTGAAAGGATCGAAGAACTCATCAGAGGGACGAGAAATGAAATGAGGGTAAACATAGCAAAAGACGGTCGCATTTTTATTATTACAGCGACTACAAGCGGGATGAAAACAATTGTCGCAATAACATCTTGAAGCATATTCACATTAATTTGACCCGTCCAAAAATCTCCGGATAAATTCAAGCGGTGATAAGTATTAACAATCAGGGTCAACAACCAATTTCCAGCGACTTGTCTACCCCAATAGGATTGGTTATGGATAAAAGCAAGCGCGTCTCCAAAAACAATCTTTAAATAAACCATATAAACAACTAAACCGGTAACCGAACCGATTGCTGCTAATACACTAGGCCAGGCACCTAGAGCCAACCTAACATCCTTTCGCAATAATTCAATCTGAGCCTTGATATTCCATGGTACAGGCAAAAATCGGACGCCTTGTTGCCATAACCCCTCTAATATGAAGAAGATTGCAACAACAACACCTGTGGAGCGGGTTGCTGATGCCGCTGCACCCGCAAGTGCTGCTAATGCCCAGCGCCTATTTCGAGCATAATAAAAACTCGCAGTGAGAAAAGCAAGAAATGTGCTCTCGGTATACATTGCAGAAAAGAAAAATGCGGCTGGTGCAGCCGCCAGGTAAAAAACTGCCCGACCGGCAGTATCTTCATCATATTCCTGTTGCACCAGAGCATAAAGGTAAAAAAGTGCTACAGAAACATCATGTTTGAAATTAACAATCCTGACAAATAAACGTGGCCGATCATCTGAGAAAGCAACCATACTAGCGCCGGGTATAGTGGAAAGAATACCGTTGCTCTACCCTCACTGACTGACTGGTAACCATCAAGAATGATGTCTCTATAAAAACCACTGTCCCAACGCACCAGACCATCAGCCAGGATATTTTGGGGTATTGCACTCCAATAAATATCTCCCTCATTGACAGGTATTTCGACCATAGAAATATAGGTTATGATAAATAACATTGCCCGAGTAAGAATGAAAGCCAGTAAAACAGCCTGCACCATTTTCCATGGGATGAGTTTCAATCTTTTTCG
The DNA here is from genome assembly GCA_963777965.1 of uncultured Chloroflexia bacterium. Lineage (GTDB taxonomy): Bacteria > Chloroflexota > Anaerolineae > Anaerolineales > UBA4823 > FEB-25. The sequence continues at coordinate 16,439 of CAVZSS010000025.1, forward strand.
AAGCATTTGAATTATTGGATACTTATTCATGATAACGGGTATTTAGCTAGAAGGTATTAATCCGTGATTTTCAAAATTTGCCCTAAGTTGAACTTTTGAATTGCGAGTTATAACCAGCTCGTTAAGACAATATACTGTAAGAATCAAATTTCAAGTAACCATTCTGCTAATCCTGCAATAAGTAGTTGATAGATTGATGCTTGTGATCCCGGTTAGCCATGATCTTAATGTTAATAATTCATTAAGCATGAATAATCCTCGATCAGGATACCCATGTCGGCACTATTTTCGAGAATTAGACACCCGCTTTGTACCCATTCAAAGGGTGCTCCACTGCAATCGAAATGATTGGGTGATGAGTTTTCCAATGAAATGGAATCGTAATGCTTATAGTTTCTCCTTGTGTGGTCAGCTGTCAAGTCATACTGCCTATTTGTATAGAATAATGTTATGATTATTTGGATTCTCTGAGTGATGTTAATATTATAATTTGATATTCAGGGAAAATTTGAACCGCAAGAGAATTAATATCCAACCCTTGATGAGGAGACAATTGAATGAAGAAAGCATTGATCACGGGTATAACAGGACAGGATGGATCTTACCTGTGTGAACTACTTTTATCAAAAGGCTACGAAGTTCACGGGATTATACGGAGGTCAAGCACTTTCAACACGCGTAGGATAGACCATCTGTATAATGACCCGCATAACAAGGATAAAACACATTTGTTATTGCATTACGGAGATCTATCGAGCTCAGATTGTTTTCTCGAGACGCTTTATAATGTTCAGCCAGATGAAATCTATAACTTAGCTGCCCAAAGCCATGTTAGGGTCAGTTTTGATATGCCAGAGTATACAGGCGATATCGATGGTTTGGGTGTCATCCGCATTCTGGAGATATTGCGCAAAAGCGGATCAAAAGCGAAGTTTTACCAGGCATCAACCAGTGAAATGTTTGGTGCGGCCAATCCACCGCAAAGTGAAACGACCGCATTTGAGCCCAGAAGTCCTTATGCAGCTGCAAAGGTGTACGCATATTGGGTAACCCGAAATTATCGGGAAGGGTACAATGTATTTGCATGCAATGGTATTTTGTTTAACCACGAATCTCCCAGGCGCGGTGAAACTTTTGTAACACGCAAAATTACCCGGGCACTCGCGGCAATTAAAGCTGAAAAACAAAAAGAGCTCTTCTTGGGTAACCTGGATGCCAAGCGGGATTGGGGATATGCACCTGAATATATCGAAGCTATGTGGATGATTCTGCAACAAGATAAACCTGATGATTTTGTTTTAGGAACAGGCGAGTCACATTCCGTGAGGGAATTCCTGGAAGAGGCTTTTAGCTATGTCAGTTTGGATTGGAGGGACTATATCAAGACCGACCCCCATTATTTCAGACCCACTGAAGTAGACTACTTGATGGCTAATCCAGAAAAAGCTAAACAGATACTTGGATGGGAACCTAAAGTAAAATTCCATGAGCTCATAAAAATTATGGTAGATGCTGATCTGGAACTCATTGGACTTCCTTGCCCCGGAGAGGGTAAGAGAATACTGGAAGAAAAATTCTATCCTTGGCACCAGTGGGAACATCAAGTAGTGAGCATGGAGAGAAAAACCGAATGAAGGCATTAATAACAGGGATTTCAGGCCAAGATGGCTCATACCTGGCTGAGTTATTGTTAAGCAAAGGTTATGATGTACATGGAATTGTTATGCGAACCGAATTGGAAGACCCAGATCGTTCTCTGTGGAAACTATCGGGGATAATCGACCAAATCACATTGCATGCAGCATCCATTGAGGCCTTCCCGTCCTTGTTCCAGATCGTTCAACGGGTGCAACCAGATGAATGCTACCATTTGGCAGCATCATCTTTTGTATCTTACTCTTTCGATGATGAATTTGCCATTTTTAACTCGAATGTAAATGGAACACATTATATTCTTTCGGTATTAAAAGAAACAGCACCTCAATGCAAATTCTATTTCGCTGGGTCGTCTGAATTATTCGGTCGGGCATTAAGTTATCCACAAGATGAAAATACACCATTTCATCCTCGTTCAGCATACGGTATTACCAAAGCTACCGGATATTATTTAACCTGCAATTATCGTGATAATTATGGGATGTTCGCTTGTAATGGTATTTTATATAATCACGAATCAGTGCGCAGGGGAAATGAATTTGTCACCCGGAAAATCGTACGCGGAGCAGTCCAGATCAAGCTAGGACGATCGCATGAACTTCTTCTGGGTAATTTGGATTCAAAACGCGATTGGGGTTATGCTCCGGATTATGTGAAAGCCATGTGGTTAATGCTGCAACAAGATCAACCGGATGATTATGTGATCGCGACCGGCAATCTTCATACCGTTCGTGATTTTTGCGATAATGCTTTTACATATTTAGGATTAAATTATCAGGATTATGTAAAGGTCGATCCGAAATTCTACCGACCTACAGAAGATATACCTCTGGTTGGGAATTCATCCAAAGCTCAACAAAAGTTGAATTGGATACCTGAAAAAACGTTCAATAGTATGATCGAAGAAATGGTAGAATTTGATCTTGCTAATGCAAGGAAAGTATTGTAATCATCAGAATTGTTACCATTAATAAAAAACAATATTGTCATGTCCACGATTAATCCAATTGTTATCAGGCCCCCTGAAAACATCGAGTTTCCAAACCTGAAAGAAGTTTGGGAATTCAAAGATCTCTTGTATTTCCTGGTGAAACGAGATCTGAAGGTGCGTTTCCAACAGACCTTTATTGGTGTTTTATGGATTGTATTACAACCATTGATTCTAATGCTGATCTTTAACGTCATCCTCGGTATACTGATAAGGGTACCAACGGGAGGCATACCATACCCCGTATTTTTCCTTTCAGGGTTTGTGGTGTGGCAATTATTTTCTCAGATTGTGAACAGCAGTGCCTATAGCTTGCTCGGAAATGTTGGCCTTATTACCAAAGCATACTTCCCACGGCTGGCCTTGCCTCTATCCACCACGATTGGGGCAATCATCGATTTCGTGATTTCTTTTTTTGTCTTGGTAATATTTCTACTGGCGTATCACTATCCGATCACTTCTCGATACCTTTTATTGCCGTTCTTGGTCTTATTGACTATGTTATTTTCACTCGGAGTTGGCTTGTTGTTCGGTGCTTCGATGGTCGTATTTCGGGATACCAAAAACCTGCTTGGGTTCATATTAATGATTTGGATGTATTTATCTCCGATTATGTATCCCATTTCAATTGTGCCGGAGAAATATCAGATTTTATTTTACTTGAATCCATTGACCGGCTTTATCAATGCATTCCGTTGGGTATTTTTAGGGACTGAAACACTTCCTTCTGCCTTATTTTTTACCGTCTCTTCCACAGTGGCTTTTATTCTTCTGCTGATCGGATCGGTTGCTTTTCGGGCTATGGATAATCGAATTGCGGACGTGATGTAAAATGTCTCGTTTAGCTGTCAAAGCAGATAATATCGGGAAAGAATATCGGATTCGGCATCATTTTGAAGGGTCGACCATCTCTTTGAAAGAAATATTAAACAGACCGATAACCCGGCTATCCCATAAAGTTAATCGAACTGGTTCACATGATGAAAGCGAGACTTTTTGGGCATTGAAAAACATCTCTTTTGAAATCGAACATGGTGATTCGGTTGGTCTGATAGGACGTAATGGTGCCGGGAAGAGCACATTACTAAAAATTCTTTCACGTATCACCCGCCCTTCGCGAGGAAACCTAGTACTATTTGAACGAGTAAATTCGCTGCTTGAGATTGGAACAGGATTTAACACTGAGCTTTCAGGAAGGGATAATGTTTACCTGAACGGTAGCTTTTTAGGAATGAAAAATCAGGAGATTAGAAGCAAGTTTGATGAAATTGTAACCTTTTCCGAGATCGAGCAATTTATAGATACGCCTGTCAAATACTATTCCAGTGGAATGTATGTTCGCTTAGCCTTTTCAGTGGCGGTCCACTTTAACCCCGGAGCTTTTACTTTTAGATGAAGTGTTGTCAGTTGGTGACGCCGGCTTTCAGCAAAAGTCGATGGAGAAAATGAAAGAATTATTGGGTAGCGGAGCAACAATTATCTTTGTTTCACATAATCAGGATGCTATCAAGAAATTATGTAATCGAGCGATATGGTTAGAAAATGGAAAAATGGTAGCGGATGGGAAATCAGGTCCAGTTGTTAATCAATACATGCAAAGTATGGCTTGATTCCGCCCATTAGAGTAAATATTATTTCTTTCTTAAAAATGGTAATGGTAATGTGGAGTAATTATGTACGATAAGGTTCGTCACGATAATTCCTATGAACCCCCGACTAAGGAATTTATCAGAAATTCGTTGTTATACGGATTGTTATCAGAAAACGATGATGGCATTTCGGGTCCACCATCGCAAAGGTTTGATAATGGTTACACCGACTTGGGATTAATTCTAAAAAATATGGGGAAGATTTGAAAGTGCCCTAATCCAATTACGCTTATTCAAACAAAAGACGAATTAAAAGAATCCCGTGGCTTGGTAAATCAGCTCTTTATGTTAAAAGGTTATTATTAAAAAGGGCTCAATCTGGGGCAAAATCAGAGCTATTCCAAAGCTCAGATTTATCGGGAATTATGGGATTAGAGGTAAACGATTTTATCTGGCAATTATATATTCTTGCTTTAGGACGCCCTCCGGACGATGAAGGTTGGCGGAAATACAAATATCTGTCTTTGTTCTGGAGCACCACCTGAAGCTGTTGCTTATATGATTTGCACATCAAAGGAATTTGCCAATCGAGCTCAGGTTGCTTATTTTGACGAGTATCGGAAAGCTTATTGGCATTACCGCATTCGCGAAGGCTTTCCAGACGGTTACCATTGATTGGGTGGATCTGGGCTATTGCTGCAATCCCAAGAAGAATTTACCGGTTAGAAGTTGAAGAGCGGATTCGTCATGTTGATTCGCAATTAATCGAACGTCAACACTTTGAAGCACTAAAAGCAGATTTTCTTTCATTTCAGGACCGTTTCAATGCACTCTCCTTAGAAAATGCATATTTGAAACGTAGCGTTAATGATATGCTTCACCAAATTATGATCCATCATACTCAACTAGAAGCTTTATCCAAAGAAATCAAGTCAGGTGTTGATGCTCTTTCCAAAGACAATACGCTCCAGCTCCAGCTACAATCTATATATAAAGAGATAAACACAAGTATTGATACACTTTCCACAGAAACCCGAGCAGCTCTTCAGGTTGCAAACCAAAACATCATCCATGCGAACGTAAAACTAGATGAAACTGGTATCTTTAATCAACAATGCAGCCAATCGAAATAAGCCGGTATTTTTTAGCCTGGCGGGAGGAGTTACAGCTGTTCAAACCAAGGACTACATCATCGGAGTTCCCTCGGAAGAGTGGCGGTTGGCAGTTTTCCTCAGTATGAATGGTTTTTTTGAACTCGGGACTGAAAAATATTTTCGCTCCATTCTAAAAGAAGGATTGAATGTATTAGATGTAGGTGCATATCTTGGAATTTATACCTTACATGCTTTGGCAGCTGGTTGCTATGTATACTCCTATGAACCAACCCCCAAAATATACGATATCCTTGTGGACAATATTGGAATTAATGGTTTTGAGCCAACTAATAGAGCACATACCATATAACTATGCAGTCTCTGATTTTGAATGGTGAAGCGAAATTTTCGATTAATCGATAATGGCATGGGACAAATGAAATTCACTATTTACTTCAAATACCGACGATAAAACCATAGATGTCAAAACAGTGTCCTCTGGATAATCATCTTGTGGAACTTGATCACGTAGATATTGTGAAAATTGATGTTGAAGGTGCTGAACCGCTGGTGTTAATAGGGAATGAAAGGAATTATTGCTAAGAAATCCCGGAATTAAAATTATTATGGAATTCGCTCCTGTCCATCTTAAGCGAGGAGGAAAAGAACCTCTCGAATTTATAAGTGACATTCGAGCTATGGGTCTGGATATACACTTAATCCACGAAGAATCGGGTGAAATCCTTGATATCAGCGATGAAGCATTGAGCGAGGTTTTTTCGGTTAATGTTTTATTGACGAGGTTTAAATAATTTTATCGATATGGTAGAAGAGTGAATGATATGCGTGTTATGATAGCCGCTTCAGTATCGCCTTTTTGTGGGCGAGAAGAGATGCATTGGGCGCAGGCGATCCAAGGCGGATTACGCGAAAATAGAATTGAAGTTGAATTGTTCATGCTGCCCATTGTTCACAACCCCTTGCTTATTCCTGAACAGATGACGGCATTAAGATTCCTTGATGTAAAAGATAGCAGTGATTTGCTAATTACCATAGGCTTTCCGGCCTTTGCACTAAAGCATCCTAGAAAACGGGTTTTATTATTTTCTTTAGCCTCAAGCCTTCATGAGCATTTCGATACCGAATACGGCATTTTAGCTACCCCGCAATATCAAAAAATCCGAGAGGCAGTACAAAATGCAGAAAAAAAATGTTTACTAGAAGCCGAACGGATCGTTTGCGCTTCACAAACAATGACCAAGCAATTAATGACTGATTTGAGCATTAAATCGACCTCATTAATTCTTGGTGACAGTATGGTGGATGAGGAAGAAGGACATCTTCCAGATAACGGACCGTGGATCGTTTGCGAATCAATGTTAGAACCAGCGGAACGGATGGATTTGTTACTAAGTGCAGTCAGTCATTCAGTACAAAAATGGCGCCTTCTTATTTGTGTGCCATCTGCATCGGATGTCTATCGTCAAGCAATCGATAACCGAATAGAGCGTTTGGGTATAAAAAGTCGCGTAGAATTTAAAAGAAGGACCTCTTATAGAGGATGTATTGAAATTGTCAAGTGTGTATATCGCGCTCAATTTTTCTTCTACACGCATACCGGAAAGTCTAATACGTGCCTTGAAATCCGCGATTCCCATGGTTACAGCATCCGATGGTGGAGCATTATTGGAAATTATCACACAAGAGACAAACGGATTGATAGTCGAACCAACTGCCGGTAAAATAGCTGAGGCTTTGGATAAGATCGTGGCGGATAGAAAATTGAAAGAACGTTTATCACTTGGCAACAAATCTTCCATCGAAAGCGTCTCAGATGTTACTTCTGTGATCGAAAGCCTGGTCAGATAATCTATGAGGATTGCATTATTTAATATTTTTATACCTTTTGTTTATGGTGGTGCCGAAATTCTTGTTGATGATCTTGCTGAGCAGTTACGAGAATATGGTCATGAGGTTTTGTTATTTCGTTTACCATTTCCTCAATCTTCAGAGGCACCGCTTTTAGCATCAATAGAAGCAGCGCATATGTTATCCTTTGACGAGTTTGATCGAGTTATTACGTTTAAATTTCCTGCATATTGTATAAAACATAATGCAAAAGTCATATGGATGTTCCATCAATATCGGCAGGTTTATGAGCTATGGGGAGGCGAATTTGGTTTACAACCAGGAGCGATTGCTGAAAGTATTCGAAGATTAATCTTTGCTGTAGATAATGAGGATATTCTTCGTTCACGTCATATTTATACGAATTCATTGGAAGTCGCTACACGGTTAAAGAAGTTTAATAATATTAATTCCAAAGTTTTGATGCCACCCTTAAAAAAATATGAACTTTACTTTACTGAGAAAGCTTCAGACTATATTTACTATCCAAGCCGAATTACTCCACTAAAAAGGCAACACTTGGCAATAGAAGCTATGACGTATGTTAAAAGTGGAGTGCGTCTTTGTATAACAGGCCTCTGTAATGAAAATATGTATTTCGATCAATTGAAGAAACTTATCCACGATAATAACCTTGAAAAAAGAGTCGAATTACGAAATGAATGGATCAGCGATGAAGATAAAAGGGGTCTCCTTGCGAATGCATTAGGGGTTATATACATCCCATATAAAGAGGATTCTTGCGGTTTTGTATCTATGGAAGCCTTTTACTCTGCGAAACCAGTCATATCTTGTACGGATTCTGGAGGTACACGCGAACTCGTCAACAACGGTATAAATGGATTTGAGGTTCTACCGACCCCTCAAGCTATAGCAGGAGTGATGGATATTCTTTATGAAGATAAAGAGCGAGCTGAGCGAATGGGAAAATCTGGATTAGATGAAATCATCTATCGTGATATCACTTGGCCCTCAACAATAAGGAAGTTGTTAATTTGAAAATCGCCTGGTTTACACCATTTCATCTACATTAAGCTCAATAGGTCAGATAAGCAAACTTGTTTGCGAAGAGTTGCAAAAGGTTTCTGAGTTGGATATTTTTACCTTTAATCAAGACGAGATAATTCCATCACCTATCCCTGTTTGCAAGTATAAATCATCGACTTTCGATTTACGAAGCCTTGATCGTTATGATTATGTCGTATACAACATGGGGAATTTCGCTGGATATCATAGAGAAATTTGGGATGTGATGTTACAACGCCCAGGAATTTTAATACTTCACGATCAATTGATGCAAAATTTTTTTCAGCAGATTACCATGATGCCAGATTATGGAGGCAATACTACAAATGGGGGAGCAGGAATATCTGAAATCTGATGCGAACCTGTTATGGTGAGCAAGGAGAAGACGCTGGAAAAGCATTATATACATCCTACTTTGGAGAACATAAACAAAGAATTTGGCATTCGGATGCAGCAATTCATTTTCCATTGCTTGAACCTTTGTTAGCAAAGGCCACGGCAGTATTCTCTCATGCGTAGTTTCTTTATCGAAAACATTAAAGAATGTTTTTTATGGACCTACAGGTTTTGCATACTTACCCCACCTCTTAAACCCAATCAAATAGAAGTGCAAATTCCTGAGAAGTTTATCAAGAGCATTCAAAAAAATTGGTTGTATCAACTGGACTTGTTCATCCAGTAAAACGAATTGGGCAAGTTGCGGAGATGCTTATTGCAGAATCCTGATATCGCAGTAAGAGTTAATTATGTAGTGATCGGTGATTATGGCGGTCCTTATGGTGATTATCTATATTCACTCGCCCAGGGACCATTAAAAGGATGTTTATATCTCTTGGGATATCATTCGGACGAGATGATGGATGCATATCTTACAAAAAGCGGATTTTTGTGTCAATCTCCGTTATCCTAATTCCGAAGTTTGCTCAAAGTCTTTGATTGATCAAATGGCATATGAAAATCCGGTCATTGTTGTAAATCAGGGAATATTTTAATGAAATCCCAAACGATTGTGTGGTAAAAATTCACCTAGAAGATGAAATCGTAGAGTTGGCTAATGCATTTCGATTCTTGTTGGATAATGAAGATAAGAGACATGAAATTGGAAAACGAGCTAATAATTTTATAAAGGTAAATTGCACGCCGGAGGTATATGCAACAAGGTTTATTTCGTTTTTAGAAAAAATTCCACAAACAATAGCGATGGATAAGCTAGTAAATGATGTAATTTATTTAAATCGCATGGCATTATATGATTTATCATTTAATCAGAAAACTACCCCTTGGTTAGTTGATACGGTTTCGCGTGAGCTTTGTAATGTTAGTGGTGCTATTTCAACCAATTCGTCTGGGCGCGAAATAATTGGAGTATGGTTTGGCTTCCCATACATCGTTGATCTACGCCGAGAAGGAATTACCCGCTTCATGCTATATATGCTTCTGGCATTATTAGAATATTATCCCGTTGATTGTGAGATTTGGACTTATTCCTTCAATGAGGAGGAAATTCGAATTAGCTTTGAACCGCTTTTAAAACAGAAGGTGTTTGGTAAAAGGATACGAGTGATCACGGAAAAAAATTACAAGCAAATGCTGGATATCCCTCCGTATAAACATGAATTACCTTTTGATATTAATGAAACTAAAGACAATCTATCCTATCTTGCCAAACTTTATTCAAAGGTCAGGTGTTTCATTACCGCAATTGTTTACCTTGACAATGTGATTGGTACAGGCAAACCTGTTTTTGTTCCTGTTCATGACTTGGGGATCCATGTTCATTATGACGACTTTATCTTAATGGATCCGCTTTATAAAGCACGCCATGTTGATATTCGATCCAGGGCGGAAAATTTAGCCAGATCAGGTGCCTTTATGTTTTGTGAAAGTGAACAGGTGCGTTTTACGCAAGTTCATAAATTTATCACCAGTGTTGATGAATTGCATACAGGTGTGGTTTATTTCCCTCCTTTTGTTCCAAATAATCTAAGCGAACATTTCTCCGCTGAAAAGGAAATTCGCCAAAAATTTGACTTAGAAAAGCCTTACCTTTTTTATCCTACTCAAGTACGTCCATATAAGAATGTTTATACTCTCATTGAAGCTTTATCTATACTGCAGGAAAGAAATTATGATATTAATTTGGTTTTAACTGGAAGACCATCTGATGTCCCATCCGTTGAAAGTGCAATAAATAAGCATAAGCTAAACAACAGGTAATTAGTCTGTCAAATTTAAATGAAACCGAACTATATAGTTTATATCGATATGCAGCTGTGGCAACAGTTCCAACACTATTCGAAGGAGGTTTCCCCTTACAGGCAATGGAAGCTTTATTCATAGGTACGCCGCTTGGTTTTATCGGATATACCCGTTGTTCGAGAAAGAATAGAGTTTTACGGAATGTCGATTGATAACTGCGGATTGGAGCTATTTGATCCCCACTCTCCTTTGGAATGTGCTGATGCAATAGAAAGGGTACTCTTAAATCGGGAAACTGTTCTTGCTTCTCAACAGCAATTTAGAGAAATATTTTTATCATATACCTGGAAAGATGCTGCAACCAAGTACTATCAGTTGTTTTTTAAGCCTGAGCTAGTATAAGTCGATGGAAATTTGCCTGATTTAAACATGAATTTGGATAAAAAATGGAAAACCAGATGGAAAAATTAGTTGTATTAGGTACGGGTGGGCATGCTCGTTCTGTAATGGACATTTTGCTTCAAAATAATGATTTTGATATTATAGGCTGTGTTGGCCCAGAATCTTGCGAGGTTTTAGGTCAACCGGTCATTGGAAATGATAACGACTTGGAGTCGATATTTTCAAAAGGGATCAAGAATATCTTTGTCGCGATTGGCGATAATCGCTTGAGAAATGCTCTGTTTCAAAAAGTAGTCTCGATAGGGTTTAAACCCATTAATGTGATTAGTAGACATGCTGATGATTTCTCCTCGGGTTGATCTGGGGAACGGTATTTGTGTGATGGCCGGTGCGGTAGTCAATGTAAATTCGGTGATTGAAGATAACACTATTATCAACACTCACTGTTCGATCGATCACGACTGCTATATCGGACGGTCAGCCCACATAGCACCAGGTGTTGCACTATCTGGCACGGTTAAAATTGGGACGGGAGTCCAGATAGGTACGGGTGCATCCGTGATCGATGGGATTACGATTGGGGATTGGACATTATATTGGTGGAGGTGCTGTTGTGGTCCGAAATATCCCGGAAGGTGTATTGGCATATGGAGTACCAGCACGAATTATCAGGAAAATATCCATCCACGAGGAGTCTTAATATGGCGAAATTCATTCCAGTTGCTGTCCCACATCTTTCGGGCAATGAAAAAAAATATGTCAATGATTGTCTGGATACAACCTGGATTTCATCTAAAGGAAAGTATATTACGGAATTTGAAGCATCATTTGCTGCCTGGATAGGTGTCAAAAATGCTCTCGCTTGCTGTAATGGTACAGTAGCCTTGCATTTACCCTTGCTTGCACTTGGAATAAAAGAGGGAGATGAAGTATTAGTTCCTACCTTCACCTATATCGCAACAGCTAATGTGGTTCGATATTGCCGGGCGACACCTGTTTTTGTTGATTGTCTACCCGGAACATGGAATATCGATCCGGTTGACATGGAAAAGAAAATAACCCCGAGGACAAAAGGAGTAATCCCAGTACATCTTTACGGAAATCCTTGCGATATGGATGCGATAATGGCTATATCCTCTAAATATGGGTTATTTGTACTGGAAGATGCCGCTGAGTGCCACGGGGCTGAATATCATGGTAAGAAAGCAGGTACCTTTGGGACTGCTGCAATTTTTAGCTTCTTTGGAAATAAAATCATTACTACAGGTGAAGGTGGGATGGTCGTTACCGATGATGATGCCATGGCTGAGAAGATGCGGTTATTTAAAGGACAGGGCATGGACCCCAATCACCGTTACTGGTTCATCGAAACTGGTTATAACTATCGGATGACGAATATTGAGGCAGCCATTGGGCTAGCTCAATTGGAGAATGTTGATGCTCACATTACAGCCAGGCGCCAGGTGGCTGATTGGTATAGTAAGCGGATTGCTGATGTGCCTGAATATCTTATTCCACAACAACAGACCTCTGGTGCAAGCAGTGTCTGGTGGATGTATTCAATTCTTCTAACAGAAAAATCCAAGATTTCAAGGGATGAGCTGATGAAATCATTAGCCAGTGATGGAATAGAAACACGCCCATTATTTTACCCGATGCACCTGATGCCTCCTCACTTTAATGATCAGGCTCATTGCCCGGTAGCAGAAGATATCACAGCAAGGGGGATAAATTTACCCACACATGCATTAGTAACTTATGAGGATGTGGAATTTATTTGCGGGCGGGTAAAGAAACACGTTTTTGGTAAATAATTTACCAATATTCCCAATTTTTCAATTATTTCTCGTTTCATCGGGCATCCCGGTTCAGGATATTATTACTTCATTTGGGATAAAGATTTCTCATCCTTAGAAAAATACTTCCATATATATTAATAATTCTCATGTGAACTCTTCTATTTTCTTAAATCTGATGTAAATTTCACAACTGAAAGATCAGGTATACATGATTAATGGAATTAGTAGAAAGATCAATTGGTGGGTTGAATATCGAACTATATGGCTGCTAGTGATGGTTTTTGGGACAAGCATATTATCTAAATTATTTGTTATTCCTCATCTTGGGGCTGCATGGTTTTCTTTCAGCGATGAACACCATTATATTGAGCTAGCCAAGAGCATCTATTATCACCATAATTTTTTTAGTAATGTATTTCCCAATATCAAACAATTTAGTGAAATACTTTTTCCACTTTTATTAAGCCCTTTATATGCTCTTTATTCTCCGGAGAATATCCTGACAGTTCTCAGGTTTTTTTGCCTATTAGTTATGTCCTGTGCTGTTTTTCCTGCCTATGCATTAGGTTTGGCAGTTCTCAATAACAAGAAATATGCTCTACTAATTTCCTTTTTTGCAGTATTGATTCCTGAGATGACATTAGCTTTTTCGGTCATTCAAGAAGTTATTTATTATCCATTATTTCTATTTACCGTTTATCTTATTTATCAAAAAATTAGTGGTAAGGGCATTAATCCAGTTTTTCTGAGTTTCATTTTGTTTTTATTATGGACCTGTAAGGCTATTGGTGCAACAGTATTTGCAGGATATATATTATATTTATTTTTTGAATTTATTTTTATAAATAAATTTAGGAATTATAAAAGTTTTGTTTATCAAATTCTTATTATAGTGATATTGGTGTTGGGTTTAAGAGAATTGCTATCACTTGCTATTCGATATATAAATTTTGGAAGTTTTACAGCAGTAGGAGATTTTTGGACGCATTCAGCGTTAAGTAGGCTGGCCGCTGGAGCTATCAACTTTCTATCAGATATTCCTAATGGAATTTTATATTACCTGTTTTTTACATTATGTATTTTTATGATTTTTCCTTTAATTTTACCTTTTGATAATTTTGATCAATACGAGTTAAACGATCGTAAATTTTTATTATTTCTGGCTATATGTTTTGTCATTACAATATTTGCCGTTGTAGTATTAATTTACATAGATGATGGTGGATCGGCAAGGGAAGTTCAAAGGGTTCATTATCGTTATTTTTTTCAATTTTTTACTCCCTTATTAATTATGACAGTGAAATTAGATTTTTCGAAGATTAAATTCAAGTATTTTGGGATTTTTTGTTCTTCATTTATAGTCTTGTATTATTTACTATTTCAGCCTAAATTTATGAACGGTTCGATTATTGATGCAAAAAGTTTACTACTCACAGAAACGATTAGTCACAGAATAATAAATGGTTCTAATATTCTAGCGCTTTTTGCAGCAATATTATTAGTATATTTAGGTTATGTTTTATACAAAAAAACTGATGGAATAATTTCCAAAAAAATATTATTATGGACTATTTTTTTATTACTATTAATTAATCATGGGTATGCAATATATAAAACATATCGGCATTATACAATAACCACAAATAGCATAACAAGGCAAATCGAATATACTTACTTAAGTAAATTAGTCGATGAAGTTCCAGGCACCCCAATCGTTTTAAGTCCTGCTGGCCTCTGGTGGGTTGATTCGTTATATACTACCCAATCAATTAAGGATTTCGTACAAATTGAATTCGCAGAAAATGTATTAAATTATCCCTATAATCCGGCAATTAATCCCCATTTTATTATCACACCGAAAAATTTATTCATAAGATCTAAAATTCAAGGTGCGGAATATGTTGACACAGGATTAAAATTATTTGATGTATATAAAATTAATGATATTTCCACTGGGAAAATAAAATTTGACTATATTGTGCAAAATATATATCCTGATAACTGGTTGATGGATGACGCAAAACTTTTAATAAGTGGCGAGGGAGAGGAAATCAGATCGAGGTATCTTTGGATCTGAAAACCGGTGTAAATGTTACAGACCTTATTGCAGTCCTGAAAGACACCACAGGGAAGATCACTTCGAATCCAATCAATTCAAACGGGACTACTGTTAATTTGTTGGTAAATAAGAACCCGGATGAACCAAATTTCGAATTGAGTTTAGGTTCACAAGGTTTTTTTATTCCCGCAGAGATGCCAGATATATACGGTCCAAACAATGATACTAGAAAGCTTTCATATATGATTACCAGGATTGACTTAAAATAAAAAATCATTTCCTTTGATAGTTTATATATGAAGATTACTAAAAATCTTAAGGAAAAGCATTATTCCAATTGTATAATTTATTGGTGCATCTATGAATTGAGGAATTTATGGAAGCACTTATTTTACAAAACAGGAAAACACAGGTTCATTGCCTTGATAAATCAAAATTGAGTTCAAGGATTTTCCTCTCGGAAACCTATTTGGTGGCGGATTCTGGCTGACCGTAAATAGGTATAGTTCATAATCTATACATTAACAAAATGTATACCTATCCTCTCTCCCTCAACGCCCGTTTCCTAACCCAACCTCAGACGGGGGTGCAGCGTTACTCTTTAGAAGTGTTAAATGCCCTGGATGAAATTCTTGAACCAGGGCAAGCGGTTGCTTATTGCCCATCTGGATTCAATACAAAGGTGAGTTGGAAAAACATTCGACTAACGGAAGGCGGTTGGTTTAAAGGCAACCTCTGGGAACAAATCGATCTACCCAGGCTCAGTCGAGGAACGCATGCTATTCTCTCCAGCGAATATTGGTCCTTTTTTCCAACGCCATCAAGTTGTTACCATCCATGATGCTTCGGTTTTTACGCATCCCAAATCATATACCTGGTCTTTCAGGTTGAAATATCAGATCACCTACCAACGCATGGCTAGTATAGCTAACCATATCATCACCACGTCCGAATTCTCAAAATCCGAGCTACAACATTGGTTGAAACTAATACCAGAACAAATCTCAGTTATCTACGAAGGGCGGGAGCATTTCGAAAGGATTAGCGCAGATACCAGCGTAATGGAGAGGTTGTCATTAGGGGTAAAGCCGTTTTTTATCGTGGTTGGAAGTAATAGCCCACATAAGAATCTTAAGGTAGTCCTTGCTGCCAACGAATTATTAGATAAGAAAAGATATGAAATAATATGGGTTGGGGGGGATTTTTCAAGGGTGTTCCAATCGACTAATCTGAAATTTGCACCAAATATCAAGAAAGTCGGGTATCTCTCTAATCAAGAACTCAAGGCTTTATACTGCGAAGCCGTGGGGCTTATTTTTCCATCTTTATATGAAGGGTTTGGGCTACCACTCGTGGAAGCAATGACATGTTCCTGTCCGGTGATTTGCTCTGATATTCCATCCTCTAGAGAGGTGTGTGGTGAGGCAGCGTTGTTTTTTGACCCAAAACAGCCCGAAGATCTGGCTAATAAACTTGGTATGATTTTGAACAGTCCTATCCTAATTGGGGAATTGAAAGAACGTGGCGAATTACAATCCAGGAATTTTTCCTGGATGAAAACGGCACAGCAAACCAAACAGATATTTGAAAGATATCTATAGCATTTATTAAGCAATATCGATACCTGGAATATTGGCTTATCCCCCACAAGATTGTCCAATTAAGAGTCACTCTCCCTCCTATCCACCGACCTCCAAATTAATTTCCTGATCAACCGGCAGGCGATCCACTCGCACACCCACAGCATTATAAATGGCGTTGATGATCGCCGGTGCAGTAGGGATACCTGCGATTTCTCCCACCCCCTTCGCCCCGTACGGACCGTCACGGGTGGGCTGCTCAACCACGAAACTGATTATTTCCGGCGTATGCTGTATGAACGGAACACGGTAGCGCGCCATCCTGTCGGTGAAGACCAGGCCATTATCGACAATGAAGTTTTCCAACAGTGCTCCCCCAAGACCCATCATGACACCCCCTTCAACCTGGCCTTGTAAACCGAGCGGATTCAGGCACTTGCCTACATCATTTGCAGTGATCACTTGCAGCACCACCACTTCACCTGTACGTATATCCACTGAAACCTCGGCTGCCTGTGCTGCAAAGGAGTATGCAATATGGGTATCACCCGCTTCACCAAGTGGTTTCGTATCCGGAGCCTTGTACTCATATCGAACCCGGGTCTCATGCCCTTCTGATCGCATCATCTCTACAATGTTTGCAAACGAGAAGCGTTGATCACCAGCCTGTACCATACCATCTGTGAAGTGGATCATCTCTGGCGCAATATCGATTTTTTCAGCCAGCACACCAATGACCGCATGCCGTAAGGTGCCTGCAGCCAGGCGTACAGCATTCCCACTGACGTAAGTCTGGCGGGAGGCGGTCGTAGCACCTCCATCCGGTGTCAGGTCCGTATCCATTAAAACCACCCGGACCTGGGTGGGTGATACATCCAATTCCTCGGAAACGATCATTTGAAGCACGGTGGATAATCCCTGCCCCAGTTCAGCGGAGGATGTCCGCACCTCCACGATACCATCTGCCAGCATCTCAACCTCTGCGCTGGCAGCATCGATCGCACCACCCCCAAAGCCGGTATTTTTATAACCAACCGCAAATCCCCAGGCTTTGTAGAAGTGACCCTCTATGCGAGGCATAAATGGATGTTCGCCGCCACGCGTTTTCAGTTCAGCTTCAACCCTATCAATACATTCCTTCAGCCCCACGCTCTCCTGCAATACTTGCCCAGTGCTGGTCGTGCCCCCCTCGCCCAGGGCATTCTTCCTGCGGAAATCAACCGGATCCATGCCCAGTTCCGCAGCCAGCATATCCATCATACTTTCAATGGCGAAAGTAGCTTGTGGGACCCCAAAACCGCGGAAGGCTCCTGCAGGCGGATTATTGGTATACATGGCATAACAATCCGAAGCCACGTGGGGAATTTCATAGGGCCCGGTGGAATGAGTTGTTGCCCGCTCCATTACCTTTTCCCCCAGAGAAGCGTACGCGCCGGTATCACCGAACAATTCGGTTTCCACTGCAATCAGCTTGCCATCTCGTTTCACACCCGCTCTAATCCGAATTTGGGTGAAATGCCTTTTTGGATGGACCAGCATGCTCTCATGGCGATCAAAAAGCAGCTTGACCGGTCGCCCTGATGCTTGCGCAAGGAGTGCTGCGTGGATTTGCCCGGCGATATCCTCCTTACCCCCAAAACCTCCGCCTACGAACTGGCCTACCACTCGCACACGCTCTTCCGGCCAGCCCAGCGCTTTTGCCACCTGCTCGCGATCAGAATATGGGATCTGTGAACCGACAAAAATCTCCATTTTCCCCTCGGGGGTAGGCCTGGCAATGCTGCATTCTGGTTCCATGAAGAGGTGTTCAGCGGCTGGTATCTGGAAAGTGTGCTCCAGGACCAGGTCGGCTTCTTCGAAACCCTGCTTCACATCTCCTTTACGTACCTGGATGTGTTTAAGCAGGTTGCCCCGGCTGTGCAGGACAGGTGCATCGGATTGCTGTGCTTCAAACGGACCTGTAACCACGCTCTGGAGGTCAAAATCAACCGTGATTAGATCTAACGCCCTGGTTGCAGCTTCCCAAGTCTCTGCTGCCACAATCGCAATCGCATCACCCACGTACCTTATCCGCTCACCAATTCCAACCAATATAGGCCAATCCGCACTGACCAGGCCGTGGTTATGCTCGCCAGGGAGGTTTTCTGCCGTGATCACTGCCCGAACCCCGGGCAATGTGCGTGCCTGGCTGGTTATAACTTGGCGAAGGATGGCATGTGGAACTTCCGCCCTTTTTACTCGCCCATACAGCATGTCAGGAAATATAAGGTCGTCTGTATATTTTGCCTCGCCAGTGACCTTTTGGACTGCATCGGGGCGGATCTGGATTTTACCAACCTCCCGGTGTTTCTGTCCCGAAAGTGGAAGGGATGGTGAAGAGATGGGTGAATGATGCTTGATGGAATCTGAAGCGGCTTGGATGGCGCGTTCGATTGCTGGATAACCTCCACAGCGGCAGATAGTGCCCCTCAGTGCCTCCCGGATTTCTTCCCGCGACGGATTCGGGTTTTGTTTCAGTAGCGCGTACGCGGTCATGATCTGACCTGGTGTGCAGAATCCGCATTGCACCGCACCTAATTTTATAAAAGCCTCTTGCAGTGGGTGTAAGCCTGCTGATTCATCTTCAGGGGGAGTAAACGAAGCCAGCCCTTCGATGGTCAGAACTTCTTTTCCTTGGGCACGTGCCGCAGGGTAGGAGCAGGACAGGACAGGTTCCCCATCCACCAGCACCGTACACGCCCCGCATTCAGCTTCGTTGCAGCCAATTTTTGTGCCGGTCAACCCCAGGCGTTCACGCAGTAAATCAGCCAGCATTTCCCCGGGCAGGATGGGAACGGAGAACGGGCAGCCGTTTACAACCAGCGAGAGCGTTTTTTGCGATTCCATATGCTTATATAATTTCATTCAGCTCTCTGCCAGGCCTTCATTAACGCCTCCTGCAGTAGCACTCCAGCGAGATGACATCGATATTCTGCAGTCGCTCGATGCAAGCTGGTGCGGAAATGAGCTTCTTGGAGCAGTGCATCCAAAGCACACGCCTGCACCTCGGGAGATGGAGACTTCCCAACCAATGCTTTTTCAGCAGATAATATCCTCAGCGGGATGGGTCCCGATGGTCCAACTGCGATCCGGATATCGACAATCCGATCTTCTTTTCGCTCCAGCCATATCGCCATATTCAACATTGCCAGGGGTATGCCCTGTGGATTAACGCGCCGCACAAACGCCGAGCCCTGTCCTTTAGCTTTCAGGGGTAGGTAAAACCCTACCAGCAGGTCGTGGTCGCGGTCTAAAGTAGACTCGCCAGGACCTTTGAACAAAGTTTGTAGCGGAACCTTACGCCTGCCAGCCATATTCGCCACTTCAGCCTTCGCATCCAGGGCTAACAGCGAGATCGTCCCATCCGCCGCGGGTAAGGCATGGGCAACATTGCCTCCAATGGTTGCTACATTGCACACCTGCGGGTTAGCCATCAATATCGTTGCATCCGCCAACGCTTGGGCATGCTGCCTTGTTAATGATGAATGGGTGATTCGGGCTAGGGTGACAGAAGCGCCAATGAATAAGCATCCCCCACGTATCTCCAGCGCACACATCTCCTCAACTTCAGTTACATCGATCAGTTTCCCAACCGGTGGATGGATCCCTTGCTGTATCTCCAACAATAAATCCGATCCTCCGCTGATGATGCGCGCAGAGCCATCCGCTGCAGACAAGGTTGCTACAGCTTCCTCGATTGTATGAGCCAGGATGTATTCTTCACACAGGCTTTTCATGGGGTATCGTGCACAATCACCAGTCGGTTGATTTTATCTTGACAGTTGCGCTTAAATAAATATATTGCCTTTAGTTTTTTGCTGTATAGTGATCCTGGTAGCGGCAGGTTTCACGCATGGTGCAGAAATCACAAGCCCTGCCGGTAGATTTCATATTCGCACCGATGCCCATGACCATGGTCAATGATTTACGCGGGATCATGAGGGAACTGGGTGTAAGATTTACGATTGACCCTTCTTCGCCAAGCAGGTTGAAGATTTGCGGCTGACCATCATCTACTGTCCAATCCACCATCCCCGGGCTGAATGGAATGGAAGCCTCCAGCTTCTCCTGCTCAGGGCCTGCTTTTCAAAATACAGGCAGGCTGCATTGGCAAGCGCCTCCACCGAAGCTGAACCTGCTCCATCCAACGCCAGGGCATAGACCATGTCGGCTTCCCATATCTTGGAAACCTGCTCTTCCAGCTTTTCGCCGATGGTGGCGAGAATGACAATCAGCCGGTTCGCTCCTCCAAGGTGCTGGGCGAGCAGCTTGCTATCAATTTTTCGCCCCCCTTGCAGGAGCATGCTCTCATGCAAAACTCCCTCTAACTTCATACTCCTGGTAGATCACCTTGGGGACTAGCAAGGAGAAGCTTTCCTGCATGGCTTTCTCCGCCACCTGCACCAGACCCTGGTCTGCGGGCGCGCAGGATCGCTGCGTCAGCCCCCTGCCCACGCAGCACTGCATCCACGTCATAGATCAGGTCAAGATTTTCCTGTAGTTCCATCGGAAACCAATCCAAGCGCTTGTCGTTTACGGAAATCCTTAATGAATCGTCCCGCAAAAGCATCACGCCCCAGCAAGCAGGTCAGACGCGCGAATGATGGGTGTCAGTTTCTCAGGGTTGGTGATGACACAGCTGGCACCCGCACCCGCTCCCAGTGCCAGGAAAGCCTGGTTGACTGTATGGCGGTCAGGTAGGCCAAAAGAAACGTTGCTGGCGCCCAGGTTGATATTGACTCCAAATTCACGGCGAACCATTTCGATGGTCCTGAGCGTTACACGCCCGGCATGCTGGTCAGCTCCTACGGTCAACACCAACGGATCAATGACCACATCCTCATCGGGTATCCCAAGCTTACCTGCCCGTTCAAGGATTTTTGCCGCAATTCCCATGCGCACTTCGGGATCGCTGGAGATACCATTCTCGTCCATGGTCAGGCCAATCACCGCTGCACCGAATTCCTTGATGAGTGGCAGCAATTTACTTAGATTCACCTCTTCACCATTGACTGAGTTAACCAGCGGTTTTCCAGTAACTACTTTAAGCGCAGCAGCTAAAGCATCTCGGTTGGATGAATCCAGGCAGATGGGCACATCAAAGCGTTCACTCACTGCCAGTGCCACCTGTGATAGCATGCGCACTTCATCCACACCGGGCGCGCCTACATTGATATCCAGGATGTCCGCCCCGGTATCGATCTGGGTTTGAGCCAGCTCAAAGATGTATTCCATCTCTCCTGAGAGCAGCGCGGCTGTCAATTTCTTGCGCCGGGTTGGGTTGATGCTCTCACCGATGATGGCGACCGGTCCATCAGTGGTTATCCGATATTCTTTTGTTCTGCTTTTTAATAAGGTCTGCATATTCCTCACCTGATTTCTATATTATTTCCAGAGTTTTCCTGACAAATATCCTGGCTATCTGAATATACCAGAAAATTTCTTTATCGCCTATTAATCGTAAGATCCAGATGTAAAAGTCAATCCCAGCTTGGTCAGGGTTTCCTTGGCACGCCGGTAGCAATCCTGCCATTCCTGCTTGGGAGTGATGGTCACGGTATTATACAGTTCATGGAAGGGTTGACCAAGCTTCGGATTGTTGAAGGTATCCTTGTACAACGGCAATAACTTGAGGGCAATCTCATTTGCCTTCTCACGTGTGATACCGCTGCGGGTTGCTGCCAGTCCCACCTCACCCTGCCAGCCGGCTTCAAGGCCGCTTTGGTTGTCCACGATATTCCTGCCCATGCTGTTTATACCCTGGTCAACAATAGAAGCTTGACTTCTTCATGGTCAAGCTTCTGTTTTTAGTGACCCCGAGGCGGATCGAACGCCTAACCTAACGATTAAGAGTTATAGAAAGGGCGTTCGACAACGTACGTATAGTATTATTATGTCCAAGGAATCCCATATATGGTGGTAAATTTATTCAACACGTCCATGAAATCCACTACATTATAGTCCATCTGCACCATACTTACACCAAGTAGGGATAGAAGTGGAAAAAATCAACGCGGGAAGACAGCCTGCCGCCCTGTCTGGAACAGGATCTACCATTGAATAACCTGTCGCTCTCAAGAAGGATTTGTAGGGTATCGCTTAGACATCAGGAGATCATGGAATGCGTATGGTATATCCCTTGGGTAAATGGAAGAAAAATGAAATAGGAAAGATAGTATTTCCGGCATGAGAGTATTTTGGGATGATGACGTTATATTTATAACAGAGAGGTAACTCGACTATTTACATGGTATAAGCATAGCAAATCATCATTCATGCATGCATCTTCTGCTGCATTCATTATGCAATATTAGCTTAATTACTAGATTTATTGGTGATCTGGACCAGGCTCGCGTACCTTATCGTACACTACAAGCCTTGATACTCACATCATCCACGCGGAAAGTAGTGGGTATGTTGCTGTCGGTCTGAACGAAGAAGGAAACGAGCAGAGACTTGCCAGCGTAGGCACTGAGATCCACTGCATCCTGACGCCAGTTATTCAAAGACCCATCAGCCCGCAGGGTCAGCAAGATAGGTTCTTGTCCACCGCTTTCAATCCGGACATAAATTAAATCATTATTTTGCACAGCGGTAGCCTCTGCTTTCCACCAGAACTCCCAGCGCACGGGATTTACACCTGCAGGCAGGGTAATCCATTGATCCAACTCGCCAAATGCGTTGTCCTTGCCGCCTAGCCAAGCTCCATAGGTACTGTTACGACCTGTGCCGAGCCCTACATCACCAACAGAGAACCAGGGAGGCAGCCCTCCAGTCTGAAAGTCGCCATTGGCCAGCTGTTCAGTACAATTGGCTGGGAGTGGCTTCATGATAATGGGAAGGTAAATCAAGGAGACCGTCCCCCCGGTGGGTGTAGGGGTGCTGGTCGGTGTGGATGTCCGGGTCGGTGTGCTGGTCGGTGTAGAAGTCCGGGTCGGTGTGCTGGTCGGCGTAGCAGTCCGGGTCGCTGTGCTGGTTGGCGTAGCAGTTCGGGTCTGTGATGGTGCTGGTCGCCGTGGGCGTTGCTGGCAGGTGGTATGTAACCACAAGCTCAGGTAGTAGTGTTACATTAAGATATCTCCCGGCTATTGAATGTAATACTATAGTCATAGCCCACATCCCATGGTGCGCTAACCTTCACACCATAATTGTGTGCTGGGTCACTCTGCCATGCCTGGGTAAAACTTGTTATATTCCATGATTGTAGGGTCGTCGTCAGGCGGGCAGTTAAATTGGTTGTTCAAACCCACTGTTGCCCAGCTGGGGCGAGTATTATAAGTCACCGTACTTTCAGTCCAAGGGCTGTTAACAAAATACACCCCAACCGGCACTGGATACGTACCCGACACGGAGCATCCGTTCCAGTGGAGTTGCATAGATGCATTGTCAATGATGGCATCCGGGGGTAGCCCTGTCAGGTCGAACCGTATCAGGAATATGCGAACATATGTGAGAACCCCCTGAGAATCATGCCAATAATCCACTTCCAGGAAGGGAAAGACAGGGTTTTGAAAATTATCATCCGGGAATTCTGCGGCGAGTGAGACGTCCGCAACGGCAGGAAAACTCTGGGTGATGTTTAGGGCAGGGATATCTCTAATCCTAACGGCGGCTCTGCTGTAATCCTACGAAATCCCCTTGCATCCCGATCAGCGATGGGCTTGTTGCTGCCAGTACGATGAAACTGGCACATAAAACACAGCCAATGAGTAATCCGATCTTCATACGACCTCCTTATGGGCTTGAAACCACCCCCGCTGGTGGTATACCCACGTTGCTAAACAAGCTTGTTCGGGTCAATAAATAATACGAAGACGCTGTGCCATCCAGTGAGGAGTTATAATCTGCCTCGCTTAGGATTAATCAGATTATACAATGCCTTGGTTTTCTGGAACAGTTTAAGGGTTGCCTCAGTTTAAGAAACATCATCAGAAAATGATTTCCGAAATTAAGAATTACTTCGGGTAGTGACCTTACTTTCTGGTATCAACAAGATACTCTAGTGTAACTCAAAATACCAACTACCTAACAGAGCCCTTCCAGGACAGACCCTTCCAGGATTTGCACTTCCAAACAATACGTATGCGCATCTACCTCGGATCACAGGTGTGTTCCTTAGGATTCGTACTGAGGTTTTTATCACCTAACGCCATAATACATATGAACGATTAATTCCCACCTATTAAGGTATAGATATCCAAGACATCTACTGCAGTCCCTTGTGGTCTCAAAACGCTTGGGCCATGCGAACCCCAGCACAACGCTGAACATCTACGCTCACCTTTACATGGAGAGCCAGGACGAGCCAGCCCGGATCATGGATGAGATCCTGACACCAGTGCTAGTCGCTTTGCCCAAATCCGCAAGATGTTGAAAATCACGTTTCAGACCGTTGACCGCCCTTTTTAACTACACCAATCTCCACCACGACTGCACCATTAAAAGGAAAACCTGCCTTGTGAGCAGGTTTTACCCCCATATATACGGGGTATCAGGGTGGAAACTACCATATATTGGTGACCCCGAGGCGGATCGAACGCCTAACCTAACGATTAAGAGTCGCTTGCTCTGCCAATTGAGCTACGGGGCCATGCTCGCGAAATGGGGTGCTGATAAAGTGCATGCTTCTGCCGGAGATAGCCGGTGTTTTTAGCACCGGAATTATACACCAAAGAAAGTGAATGTCAACTTGATGCACGCCCCAAACCGCAGCTAGATTAATGTTTTTCCAATTCCTTTCAATAGGGTTGCATTTTCAACCATTTAATCATAAACTACCTGTATCCAAACTAACTAATAATTGCATCTCTGGGGACGATGTAAATGCAGATAGGTAGCCAGTCTTATCTGGTCGTTTTTATTAATAGCTGCCATATGTCCATGGCTTTAGCTCCCTTTCTACCAAAGTCGAATTCTTTAAGATTCGTCCTGAATGTTTTAAGTTAACTGTTGGGTAGTTTATTTGACCAGCATGCTATAATCTTTTTCTTCACGCCCATGTCATTTGTCCATCTTCACGTTCACACCGAATACTCCCTGCTTGATGGATTCAGCAATATCCACAAGCTAGTCGAGCGCGCCCACCAGATGGACATGCCTGCCATCGCCATCACCGACCACGGCACCATGTTCGGTGTGATCGAGTTCTACAACGCCGCCAAGGTTGCGGGTATCAAGCCCATCATCGGGCTGGAGGCCTACCTGGCAGCCCGCACCATCAAGGAGCACGACCCCCAGGAAGACAAGAAGTCCACCCACCTGCTGCTGCTGGCGGAGAATGCCACTGGCTACAAGAACCTGCTACAACTCGCCAGCATCGCTCAGCTGGAAGGCTTCTACTACTACCCGCGGATAGACCATGACATCTTGGCTGAGCACGCCGAGGGGCTGATCTGCACCTCCGGCTGCATGTCAGCCGAGATCCCTCGCCTGCTCCAGCACGGGCAGTTGGATCAGGCCGATAAGCAGCTGGGCTGGTATTACGACCTGTTCGGGCCAGACAACTTCTTCCTCGAGCTCCAGCATCATACCATTCCCGAGCTGGATGTGGTCAACAGGCAGTTGCTCGAGCTGGGAAAACGCCACAACTCCCGCTTCGTTGCCACCAACGACGTGCATTATGTCGACAAGCAGGACGCCCGCCTCCAGGACATTATGCTCGCCGTCCAAACCGGCAGCATCCTCTCCGACCCGAGGCGTATGCGCATGAGCGCCGATACTTACTACCTGCGCAGCCCGCAGGAAATGGCTGAGCTGTTTGCCGAGACCCCCGATGCCCTTTCCAACACCCTGCTGATCGCCGAGCGCTGTGACCTTGACCTAGGCTTCAAGGGCTACCACTTGCCCAAGTTCGAGGTGCCGCCCCGCTACACTGCCAACAGCTACCTACGCCAGCTTTGCGAAGCCGGCCTGGCTCGCCGTTACGGCGACCGAGCTAGCAATCCAAAGGTGCGCGAGCGCCTGGATTACGAGCTCAAGATTATCCACAAGATGGGCTTTGACACCTACTTCCTCATCGTGTGGGACCTGTGCCGCTATGCCCGCGAGCAGGGCATCTGGTACAACGCCCGTGGCTCCGGCAACGGTTCCATCGTCGCCTACTGCCTGGATATCACCCTGGTCGAGCCTATCCAGCACGGGCTTGATCTTCGAGCGCTTCCTCAACCCCGGGCGTATCTCCATGCCTGATATTGACCTGGATTTTCGGGACGACTGCCGCTCGGAGATGCTCCAGTATGCTGCCAAAAAGTATGGCAGTGACCGGGTGGCTCAAATCATCACCTTCGGCACGCTGGGCGCACGTGCCGCCATTCGCGATGTTGGCCGGGTGATGGACATCCCGCTCAGCGAAGTCGACCGAGTCGCCAAGGTCATTCCCAACATCCCCGGCAAGCCGGTCACCCTCAAGGAAGCCCTGGTGGACATCGCCGAGTTCAAGGGGATGTACGAATCAGAGAAGACCTCCAGGAATTGTTCAGACGGCCGCCGATATGGAAGGGCGTGCAATGCCACCCACGCCGCTGTGGTCATCGCAGCCAGCCACTCGACCAGGCCATCACCGCCCCACCGGAACCGCCGCTTCCGAAGATTCGCCCATCAAGATCGTCACTCAGTTCGAGATGGGTGTGATTGAATTGCTCGGCCTGCTCAAGGTGGATTTCCTCGGTTTGTCCACCCTCACCATCATGGCCCGCGCCTGTGACCTCATCCGCAGCCGCCACGGTATTGAACTGACCCTGGACAACATCCCCACCGATGACCCGGCTACCTTTGCCCTGCTTGGTCGCGGCGAGACTGCCGGTGTGTTCCAGGTGGAAGGCACGGGTATGCGCCGCTACCTGATGCAGATGAAGCCCACCGCCGTCGAAAACGTCATCGCCATGGTAGCGCTCTTCCGCCCGGGTCCCATGGAGTTTATCCCCGCCTATATCCGCCGTATGCACGGCGAGGAAGCCATCCAATACCGCCACCCGCTGCTCGAGCCGCTCTTCAAGGAGACCTACGGCTTCCCTGTGTACCAGGAACAGCTCATGTTCGCCGCTATGGAGCTGGCTGGCTATTCCGCCGCCGAATCGGACGACCTGCGCAAGGCCATCTCCAAGAAGATCAAGGACAAGCTGCACAAGCACAAGGAGAAGTTTGTGCGCGGGGCGGTCCAGCGCGGCATTGAAGAGGAAACCGCCAGCGCCATCTTTGAAGATTGGGAAGAGTTCGCCCGCTATGGCTTCAACAAGAGCCATGCCGCCGATTATGGCGTCATCGCCGTCCAGACTGCCTACCTCAAGCGCCATTACCCCGAAGAGTACATGACCGCCCTGCTCTCCGTCACCCAGAACGATACCGACAAAGTGGCACTGTACGTGGCTGATTGCCGGCGTATGGGCATCGACGTCCAACCGCCCTGCGTGAACACCACCGGCTGGGACTTCACCATCGAGACCTCCCGGACGGCAAGAATGCCATCCGCTTCGGGCTGGGTGCGGTCAAGAATGTCGGGCATGGACCGGTGAATGCGATCCTGGAAGCGCGCACTGACCATCCATTCACCGATATCAATGATTTTGCCCGCCGGGTGGACCTGCGCCAGGTGGGTAAGCGCTCGCTGGAATGCCTGGTCCAGGTGGGCGCCCTCGATCAATTTGGCACCCGCAGTGCCATGCTCTTCTCGCTGGATCAGATCCTGTCCATCAGCGCCTCCCATTTCCGGCGCCTCCGACCTGGGTCAGATGAGCATGTTCGGTGCTCACACCGGTATTAGCGACGAGGTCGTGCTCCCCACGGGCATCCTGGAGGTCAACCGGCGCGAGATCTGGAATGGGAGCGCGAGCTGATTGGCCTGTACGTCTCCGACCACCCGCTCAGCCCGGTGATGGACGCCCTCACCCAGGCTGTCAGCCACTTCTCCGCCCAGCTTAGCGATGCTGCCCCCGGCGAAAAGGTGCGCGTGGCCGGCATCGTCACGCGCGTCCGCCCCCACCAGACCAAAACCGGCAAATCCATGGGCTTCGTCACCCTGGAGGACCTGCAGGGTAATATCGAGCTGGTGGTCTTCCCCCGCACCTGGGACCAGTACTGGGAGGTCTTCGAGGTTGACAGTGTGGTGCTGGTGGATGGCAAGGTGGACGCCCAGGGTGGTGACCCCAAGGTTCTGGTGGACAGCGTCACCACCGACCTGAAGACCATCGTTTCAAGCCCGCCTCCAGGCCCCAATCTTACCTCCTCCCAGCCGCTGCCACAGGTTTCAGCTCCCGCCCCAGGGTCTGCCCCGTTCGCACCTCCTCCCACCGAAGCCCCGCTTCCAGAGGACGACAATCCAGCTGCTCCTTCGAACAGCGCAGTCACAATTTCCAAGAACGAAGCGCAAACATCGAAGCCTAAAAGACCTAATGGAACGGCTGCCACTTCCTCACGGGGAGAACCCGTGGGCGAAACCCCGCCTCCACCGGATGAGTTCCCGCCCGATTGGAACGCCTTGGAGCTCGCACCCGGCGGCTTTATCCTGGAAGTGGGTGCCAAGGTTGCTGATGTGACGATTGCTGATGTGGCGATTTCTGAGCCCGTGGGCGCCAAGGTCCCTGATGTGGTGATTTCTGAGCCCGCAGCCGTGGAGCCTGTCCGGGAACCGACCGTCGTAGAGGGTGTGGAAGCTCCACATGCCTCAGCCTCGGGAATGGATCATCACGCCAGCGCCCTCTGTGCAGATACCGGTGGATACCCCTCCCATAGTAGGTGCCTCGCTTGCCCCCATCTCCCTCGAGCCCGGGCTCCGCCTGAGTCTCCGGTATTGGCAACCGGTATATCGGATATCACTGCTGCTGCACCTCCCCAACCCTCTGATCCAAGCAAAGCAGGCGTGCCAAGCACAGCGGGACAGCCAGGCACAGCCGTCCCACCGTATATTTTGCCTCCCGCTGAAGCCTACGCCGGCCAAGCTTTAAATATGATCACCGTCATCCTGCGCTGCGGGCCAGACAAGGTGCGCGACAACCTGCGCCTCAGGCAGTGCTACGGCATCCTGATTTCTTATTCGGGGAACGACCGTTTCGCCCTACAGATCTTCGAGCGCAACCGCGGCTACCGCATCGAGTTCCCCAACTACACCACCCACTTCAGCTCCGAGCTCATCGGTCGCCTGGGCTCCATCGTCGGTGCCGAAAACATCATCGTCGAATCATTGAGATTGCATTAACGATTAACCACCCTGCTCATTATATTCGCTGGGCAGGCAAAGCAGGACGGCGTTTTCTTTGCATTCCTTCGTAGCCGCGGCTGAGCCTACCGAGTATTAATCGACAGCAGGAGACATTTCCGCTAATAAATTTGGAAGTTAATAATTAAATAGACCCAATACCCCATCAACCACAGGGCTGGCGCATTCCAGACTATTAACCCAAAACAACCCCCTGATTGGGTATGAATTATAGGCCTTTAACGATGGTGGCTATCAGCATGAGGGCAGCAGATATCAGGGCAAGCCAGAACGCATACGTGGAGAGTGCCGCGATCGTCTCCGTAAAGCCGAGCAGTGCGAGCACCGCCAGCGCCAGGGCTATGAACCAGGTGATCTGTTTCGGTGGGGATAGTTTCATTTTGTTCCTCCTTAGGTCGCTTTTCGATTCAGTCTTCGAGAATAAAGGTTACCTTCATCTGGACGCGATACTCGGTGATCTGTCCTTTATCATCGATGATGATTTCCTGGTTCTCGATCCATGCGGCTCTGACATTGGTAAGAGTTTTATGGGCGCGAGCAACTCCCGCCTTGATCGCATCATCGAAACTCTTTGTAGAAGAAGCTTTAATTTCAGTGACCCGTGCGACTGACATTGGTAATCTCCTTTCAATGGGTTGAGGTGAAAAAGTGTTTTTGATAAGCAGGCTTGGATTTTATTTTATGGTATCTCGAGATTCAGGATGCAATGTCGCCAGCATCTTGAAACAATGCCACCAACTCCAGCTTTGTTTCAAGTATACATCAATTCACCCGTCTCATCATATCTTACAAAAACATGGAGCCAATGGTTCGTTGACTCAACCGCCATCCATTGAAATCAGGTTTGCCTGCCGAGCTGCTGGTTATTTAAATCGAAAAACACGCAGGGCGGGTTCCCTGCTACCAGCCGGTGGATTACATCTATACGGTGAGAAGATATACCAAGATAGGGCGCAGCATCGCTGCGCCCCTACAAAATTTTAAAAATCTTGGTGAACCTTTGTGCCCTTTGTTTTATCCTTTGTGGTAGTCTTTTATTCAGACGTCATGATGAACAGCGGTTTCCCTCGCTCACAAAAACCGTTCGCGACGCTTCGGGCAGAGATCGCCCTCGATTTCTTGTATCAACGATGAGAAAGCCTCATTCACTGGTCATAATAAAGAGCGGTTTCATCTCAAAGCTCTCGTAATGCGGCCTCAGGCGCTGGCAGTTGTAATAGGTGCCAATATCCACCACCTTCTTCTTCCCCACGATCACATCCACCGGCAGGTTGTCGTAGCGCCCGTTCTTCAGCACCACCAGCCTGCCGTGCACCTTCTTCATCACCAGGTTCAACGCAAGGTTGCCGTATGCCATCGGCACGATCGAGTCGATGGCATCCGGATCGCCCGCCCGCACCATGTAGCCCAGCTTCTGGTTGATGATGTTGATCGGCTTGCCGTTGTTATACTTGCCGGTCAGCTCACCCAGGC
This sequence comes from uncultured Chloroflexia bacterium, assembly GCA_963777965.1. Taxonomy (GTDB): domain Bacteria; phylum Chloroflexota; class Anaerolineae; order Anaerolineales; family UBA4823; genus FEB-25. Next base: position 47,461 of record CAVZSS010000025.1, read on the forward strand.
GCACCGACACCAGATCGCCAATGCCACCCAGCTTGGCGTGCCCGTAGGCATCGGTGGTTTTATCCTTGAAGACCATCTCGCCGCCCTCGAACATGGCTCCCTCCGAAACGAGCACCACGGAATACTTGCTTGGGTTGCGGTTGCGGTCGTACACCAGCAGCTCGGCCAGGCGCTCGATGTTGAACTTGTATTCCGGGATCACACAGCGGTTGGCTGCGCCGGCCATGGTGGGAAGCATGGCGGTGAAGCCGGCGTAGCGCCCGAACACCTCCAACACCATGATACGCTCGTGCGAGCCAGCGATGGTACGCAGGTTGTTGGTCAGCTGGATGGTGCGCGTCACGCAGGTGTGAAAATCCGATGCAGTAATCAGTGCCAGGCACGTCGTTGTCCATCGTCTTGGGGATGGCGATGACCTTCAGCCCTTCCTGATACAGCCGCACGCCATAGCTCAGGGTGTCATCGCCACCGATGGGGATCAGGTAATCGATGCCCAGCCAGTCCAGGTTCTTCAGCACCTCGGGGGTGAGGTCGTTGGTCTCGGCGTTGTACTTGTCCTGCAGGTGGATTGGCACGCTGTCCTTCTTCACCGCGCTCGGGCGGGTGCGCGAGGTGTGCAGGAATGTGCCGCCCGTGCGCCCGGCCTTGTTGACCACTTCCTCGGTGAGGACCTGAAAATTATCGCTGTTATCTGCTTTCTCATCCCGGACCACATCAATGAGGCCTGCCCAGCCGCGCCGCAAACCGATCACCTTGTAGCCTTCGCGCAAGGCGCGCACCGTCACGGCACGGATGGCCGGGTTGAGCCCGGGCACATCACCGCCGCCAGTCAAAATACCGATCACACTTGAGTTCTTCTTGATATTAGCCATAAATCTCCTTCCAGTATAAATACCTTTCAGAAACCTAATCTTTATATCCAGGTCGGTTCCTGGTAAATTCCAAATTCCTTCTTCATCACGCCGATGATCTCGGAAAGCGTGGCATACGCCCGCACCGCCTCCAGGATGTACGGCATGGTGTTCTCGGTGCCGGCGCAGGCAATCCGCAGGCGGTCCAGCGCCTGCCCTACCCGCCCTGCGTCCCGCTCTGCCCGCACCTGCTTCAGGCGCTCCACCCTGGCGGGCGAAACCTGCCGGGTCCATCTCCAGCAGGGGGATGGTGAGCGGCTTGTCCTCGGCGTAGGCATTCACGCCCACGATCTTGCGCACGCCCTCGTCGATCTCGCGCTGGTAGCGGTAGGCCGCGTCCGAGATCTCGCCCTGGAAGAAGCCTTTCTCAATCGCCGGCAGCACCCCACCCAGGTCGTCGATGCGCCGGAAGTAATCGTATGCCTCGGCTTCGATGCGCTGGGTGGCGGCTTCGAGAAAGTAGGAGCCCGCCAGTGGGTCCACCGTGTTAGCCACACCCGATTCTTCGGCGATGATCTGCTGGGTGCGCAGGGCGATGGTGGCGGCATGCTGCGAGGGCAGCGCCAGGGCTTCGTCCATGCTGTTGGTGTGCAGCGATTGCGTCCCCCCCAGCACTGCTGCCAGCGCCTGGATGGCCACGCGCACGATGTTGATCTCGGGCTGCTGGGCAGTGAGCGATACCCCGGCCGTCTGGGTGTGGAAGCGCATCAGCCACGAGCGGTCCTGCTTTGCCCTGAAGGTATCGCGCATCTCACGCGCCCAGATGCGCCGTGCCGCCCGGTACTTGGCGATCTCCTCGAAGAAGTCGTTGTGGGCGTTGAAGAAGAACGACAGGCGCGGGGCGAAGCTATCGATGTCCAGCCCGCGCTTGAGCGCCCAGCGCACGTACTCCATCCCGTCTGCCAGGGTGAAAGCCAGCTCCTGAGCGGCGGTTGAGCCGGCCTCGCGGATGTGGTAGCCCGAGATGCTGATGGTGTTCCACTGGGGCACGGCTGGTGGTGCCAAACTCGATCGTATCCACCACCAGGCGCATGGATGGCTCGGGGGGGAAGATATACTCTTTTTGGGCGATGTATTCCTTGAGGATGTCGTTCTGGGTGGTGCCGCGCAAGCTGGTCCGGGCGCACGCCCTGCTTCTCGGCTGCGGCGATGTACATGGCCCAGATGATGGCTGCCGGCGAGTTGATCGTCATGCTGGTGGAGACCTTGTCCAGCGGGATGCCGCTCAGCAGGATCTCCATGTCCTTGAGGGACGAAACTGCCACACCGCACTTGCCGAACTCACCCTCAGCCTCGGGGGCGTCAGTATCGTAGCCCATCAGGGTTGGCAGGTCGAAGGCGATCGAAAGCCCGGTCTGCCCCTGCTCCAGCAGATACTTGAAGCGCTGGTTGGTCTCCTCGGCTGTGCCGAAACCAGCGAACATGCGCATGGTCCACAGCTTGCCGCGGTGCAAGGTGGGGTGCACCCCGCGCGTGTAGGGGTACTCTCCCGGGAAGCCCAGGTCTGCCAGGTAGTCGAAGTCCGGAAGGTCCAGTGGAGTATACAGTCGCTCAACCGGCTCGGAGGAGGTGGTGATAAATGACGCCTGGCGCTCAGGCATGTCTGCCAGCACCTCGTTCAGGGTGGACTGCTCCCACTCCTGCTGAGCCTGACGTAGCTGTTCAAGTTTATCTTGGTCATCCATGGCAGCATAACTCCTTTGGTAACCAGAAGTACGCTCACGATTCAGGAAAAATTTGCGACGCAAATTATAGCACTTCCTGGCATCGGAGGGTTAATGATTTCTACACAGGTTGGGTGGCAAGCCATGATAAACTATCCATCTCGGAAACTGCCAGTATGAACTATATCATCGATGGACATAACCTGGTCTCGTATATCCCTGGCCTCAGCCTGAGCATGCCCGACGACGAACAGCGCCTGATTGAGCTGCTCATCCTGTTCTGCCAGGTGTCTGCACACAAGGTGGAGATCTACTTTGACCGTGCGCCAGTGGGTCGCGCGGGGACGATCAGCCTCGGAAGGGTGCGGGCGCATTTTGTGTCCGAGAAGAGCACTGCTGATAATGCCATCCGGGTGCGCCTGCGTTCTATGGGCAGGTCAGCTAAATCCTGGACAGTGGTCACCTCCGACCGTAGCGTTCAAGCAGCAGCCCGGGAAGCCCATGCGGGGGTGCTCGGCGCAGATGAATTTGCCAACCTTATGCAAACCCGTCTGCTCCAGCCTGGACGGCTGAGCTCTACCCCTCAACCAGACGAGCCACTCAGCGAAGCTGAGGTTCGCCAGTGGGAGGCGATCTTCAAGCAGGAACGTAAACCAAAGTAGACATAAATATGCCGGATAACCCTAATCAAGTTTTAATCAAATGTGGATAAATTGGGTGTATATTATGAAGGTTGACACTTGCAAAAACTTTTATCGGTATCACAAGTGTCCACCACCGGAACTTATTTGCTACTCGTCCCCCACGAGTAAGCGATACCGGTGGCCCTCCTTAGATTGCCGGACGTGTCCCCCCCACGTCCGGCATCCTTTTAATCTAAAAGAGGGTCTTGGTGGCAAAGGCAGCACCAGGACCCTCCGTGAGGTAGCTAATGGGAAACTTACTTACGGATCAGGGTCAGGTTTTGGTCAGCCGAGCTCATCGACATGGGGTGGTAGGTTGGCTCGGAGCGTGGTTGTGCGGGTTGTATGGGTTTCGGGGCGGGATGAGTTTCAGCTTTAGATGGTCCCCGGTATTGTGCCGCGTGGGCTGAAATTACCGGGCTGGGTGTCAATGGTTGAGGCTGAGTTTGCCTTACCACCGGATGTACCGATTGCTTGGGCACACCCTGGCTGAAGAGGCGGCTCCCATTCACCGAGAAGGACCCGATGATGAGCACCCGGATCACCCACACCATGATGGCCACGAACACCGGCACCACTTTCAGTATCGTCTCGCGAGAGAGCACCGACCCTCCCAGCGATTCATGATTGAGCACGGCGATTGCCACGCCCCACCAGGTGAGCATGGCATTCATGGCAGCCGCCAGCAGCCATGCACCGAACAGGTACCAGACTTCCTTCGATTCTCCTCCACCACGTTCGGGGGTGAACAGGCGGGCGAGCCCGGCAAAGTCGATGCCGCAGAAGGCGATTGCCAGGATTGTTGCCCAGCGGAGACCCATAAAACGCAAGTCACCGAGTAAATCGGACAGGGCAAAGTCGGTGGTGGTGTAATTGAAGATCTCAAATGCCACTAACGCGCCCAGGATCAGCACGCCGAATATCAAACCGCGTGAGGGTTTATAGGCGTGGAGAGCGTGGTTCATTTTTGTTGCAGACATTCCATTGCGGTTCATATTAATCTCCTTTGGTCTTCTCGACCCATTCTCAGGTGGTTTTTATCGCCAAATAGAACAATTATGTATAATATAGAACAATTGTTCTAATTTGTCAAGAGGCAATTTCCAGAAAACCAATTCCAATCTCTTGCTTAGTAGTTACTCACTAGTCCAATATTTTTATATCCCCTGTGAGCATTTGGATGCGGTCTCATCTGAAAATGGGATGTCACAGGGAAAACCACCTGTGACATCCCATTTTCAGACCTCTTCCCCCCTTCCCAGAGTTTTGGGAAGGGGGGACAAAGGGGGGTTGGGTTTGTCATAACGAATCGGTGAGCAATTACCTTGCTTAATTAGAACATATGTGCTATTATGGGGATGTTGAACCACGCATTGGAGGGCATATGAGAAACGGACCATCGCTGGTGATTTCGAGGCACTTTCATGGGATGCACTGCATTAGCTTTGCTGGGCTGGTTCCTGGCCGGGCAGATCGAGTTCTCATCTTTAGACGATGTGGCATACGCAGCCGCTTCATCTCAGACAGATGAAAGTACAGCCCAATCAGATCATTGCCGGGTGAGTTTGAGCTATCCGTACGGTATCCTGCAATGGTGTGAGCTCATCACCGAACAGGCGACCCAGGCTGAGCTACCCCCCGACCTGATCGCGGCAGTTATCCTGATGGAGAGCGGCGGGGACGAGGCCGCCTATTCAGGGAGCGGTGCGGTGGGATTGATGCAGGTGATGCCGCGCGATGGCATTGCAGCATCCTTCGAGTGTATCAATGGCCCATGCTTTGCCAGCCGTCCAACGATTGAAGAACTGTTGGAACCCGAATTCAACGTTGAATACGGCAGCCAGATGCTGGCAGGATTGGTCTCCAACCTGGGCAGCACGCGCGAGGCGCTTAAAGCCTATGGACCGATGGACGTGGACTATTCTTACGCGGATAGAGTGCTCTCTATTTACGAAAACTACCGCTAGCTCAATAGCCCACCCACCCGGGAGAGATTATGGGCTTTTAACCGCCAATGGAAGGAAGTAAAACCTCCCAACCAGGGTGTTTATTGGCTCTCCGCGAACCAGGGCTACCTGATCACTCTGGACCGCATAGTCTTGATTCGTGAGAGTCCCAGTCGAATCGAGGTTTACCCTTACCACCAACTGCACACTAACCATAGCCAACGGATCCAAGCTCGGAAAGTCCCAATGAATGCTATCCCCGGTTTGGGTATATGATGAAGTGGCGGAGATAAACGTTGACCCAACCGGGATGGTATCAGTGAGTACGACATTGGTATTGGGGCTGATGACAGAAACAGAGGTGATGGTGAGGGTATAGGTGATTAAATCACCGGGCATAACGGAGGAAGAAGAGGCAACTTTATCCAGATCGATGTTGTGATAGTTGACTGCAGTCAACGCATCGATCCGCCCCCAACCATAAAGGTTATTTGGAACACCACTGCTTGAACACTCGGTTGATGGAATGTGCAGTGCGGTTTGTTCAATCAGCGACTCGATCTGATCCACCTGCCCGCGTAGTGCCGGCTGGGCTGAGATGAGCAATGCTACCAACCCGGTAACATGCGGAGCGGCCATGCTGGTGCCACTCATCGAGGCATAGCCACCACCTGGGATACACGAGCGCACCCCCACACTCGGAGCAGAGATATTCGGCTTGGTACGGTTGCTATCATCCACGGTGACAGGTCCACGGCTGCTAAAAATAGCTAAAGAATCACTGGAATTGGTCCCACCGACGGTGAAGGATTTCAGCATAAATAGCGGCGGGATTCTGGATTGTTTCACACGAACTGCCAGAATTCCCGGCGGAATGAGTAGTCACAATTCCAGCCGCAACAACGCTTTGTACCGCTTCGATGAGTACATCAGGATCTGTGCAGCCCTCACCCGGTGGGCAGCTCCACGAGTTATTGATCACATCCGGTGCCAGGTCGGGGCGAGGTGCGGTGCCATCCAGACGGGTTGGTGCAAGGAACCACTGGTAGCAACCAATATATGTCTCCGGGGTGCCATTACCGCTTGCATCCATGTTCCTGCAGCCAATCCAGCGCGCGCCTGGTGCCATACCAATCTGGTTATCACCACCATCATTCCCCACCATGGTGCCCATGGTATGCGTACCATGCCCATATGGATCTATCGGGAACTGAGGAGGGATTGGTAGTGGCATCGAACCAGTTATAGTCATGCTCCACCGCTGCGCCATCCCAACCACGGTATTGGTTCTTTAAGGCAGGATGATCCCATTCATATCCTGTATCCTGTCCACCAATAACCACACCCTTCCCGGTATAACCCAGCGCCCATACTTCAGGTGCTTTAACCTTGCTAATGTTCCATTCGACCGCTTGAGTTTGAGCGTTCGAGCTGAGCTCTTCAACAGGTGCCTCCAGAGCCACGTGTGGGTTGGCGTACAGGTGTGCCACATCAGATCGTTGCGCCAGCAACTGGACAATTTCCTTGTTGCCCCGCACCCAAACCATATCAGCGATCCAATAGGTGCGGTAATCCACTCCTAACTTTTCCAGCTCGGTAATGACTGGTTTTTGGGCACGATCAGCCACAGAGGTTAGCGCCCGGTAAACATACCATCCCTTTTGAAGCTTCGTCGTTAAAGTACGTGCACCGCTCAGGTCAGCCTGAGCGCTTAAATAGACCAGGAATTCTGTTTCACCTTCAGAGGCAGTCTGCAAGACCCAGGAATCTACTTTACTTTGCCATGGGGCAGCAGAAGCCGGGGCTGCTGAACCAGCCAGAATGATCGATAAGATCACTATTACAACCAGTAAAAGATGACCTAATTTGAGCAAGATGTATTCTCCTACATTCTTATCAATAATCTCAATTCAGGTAGGATGAATGGTATTACCACTAATCCACCAACCCCCAGTGCGACAGCCCCCAAAATTAATCCAGAAACCGGCAGCGACAGTTGTAAGATTCCATACGCCACCAGCCCAGCTATCAAGGCAACTGGAACCACCCGCACAAGCGTGGAGCGTACATCCGCCACACCCGCAAAACGGCGATTGAGTAAATACCATAACAGCAATGCTTCGCCAGAAAAAGCCAACCCGTTCGCAAGGGCGATCCCTGCGGCACCGATGGTAAAACCAAGGCTGATCGCCAAAACAACAAAGGTCACAGTTGCCAGAAAGGAAGCCCCCAACGGGATCAAGGCATTTTGTTGGGCGTAAAACGAACGCGAGGCGATCTCAATCAAGGCATGACCCATCAATCCAATCAGGAAACCGCGTGTCACCCACACGACAAGTTCCGTACCAGCCATATCAAAGCCAAGGATGCTCACCAGGGGGCGTATCCCAACCATCACCAGAACTGCTGCAGGTATGGTGAGGGCCAGGATAATGCGGCACGCATGGTTCAGGGATTGGCGAAAGGTATTCAACTGCTCACGGGCTATTTGCTCAGAGATGGTAGGCAGGAGCACGACCCCTATGGCGGTACCTACCAGTGTTTCAGGAACTTGCATGAACAACCATCCATATACCATTGCAGATACTGCCCCAGGCACCAGCCAGGAGGCAATGCTATCCGTGGCGATGAAAACCAATTGGATAAAAAAGACGGTCAAGACACGCGGCCCCATTAAAGCCAAAACTTTTCGAACCCCAGGGTGGTGCAGGTTAATGGCAGGTGTCCAGTGAAATTTATAGATAACCAAACCAGGCACTTGGATCAGCAGGAACATCACCGCCCCGATGATACTTCCGTAAACCAATCCATATACCCCCAAACCAAAGGCAGGCAAGGTGAATGGACCAATTTGATAACCGGTCTCAGGCGCAAGAATGAGCACGCCAAACAGCATCCCAAGGTCGTACATACTGGGTGCCATGGCGGGTAGGAGGAAGTGCTGATTTGCCTGCAAGCCGGCAATTACCAGCCCACTGATCGAGAAGATCATGGTGGCGATCAGGTCCAGCCGCATGATATCCGTTACGAGCTGCTGCTGTACGGGAGAGAACCCCGGTGTGACCACTCTGTTCACAAGTGGACCGGCTAATATTAACAAAATCAGCGCGATGCCACCAGTGACCAGGAACATCAGGTTGGCGATGCGGGAGAATAAGTCCCATGCTGCCTGGCGGTCTTGCTTCTGCAGGGTTTCGCTTAATACTGGGATAAAAGCAATGCCCAATGCACCGCCAGAAATGAGGGCGAAGAGCAGGTCTGGGAGGTTGTTAGCGGCGTTGAAGGCATCCAACGCGGGTGAGAGCCCGAACTGCCGCGCAATGAGAATCTGGCGGGCAAACCCCAGCACCTTTTCCAACCCAAAGAATACCGCCACAATTAGGGTTGACTTTGCAAAGCGCGACATTTGCCAAGTATAGCATGAGTTCATGCTCTATTATGGATGAGGGAAACCATTGGGATTGAGCATTGAGTGAAAATAATAACCCTGCGACGATGGAAGCAAGGCCTCAATTCTCGAAATGTTGCATCCTCACCATGGATATGGTAGAATTCCGTGCGCTTGAGGGGGTTCTCCGATCATGGAGGGATGGCCGAGTGGCTTAAGGCGCCTGTCTTGAAAACAGGTATGGAGAAATCCATCGTGGGTTCGAATCCCTCTCCCTCCGCCAGTATTCACATTTTCAAATCCATCCTGGGCATTGAGGAGCGTTCTTCGCGACGAAACCTAGCGAACGAAGAGAGCGTGGCAAGTGAAGGTTGTCCATTCGAATCTCTCTCCCTCCTCTATTAATTAGCTGTTTTCCCAGTAAAAAGTATCGCTTAAGTGAGAGGTAGTTTGATACTCGCACCAAATCATCCCTACCGCGCGCCATTAAATAAAATATCCCCACCGAAGGGATTTTGTCCTGACAATTATCAAATAAGCAGACGGCCGGTAATGCTTATGTGGGATTCCCCGATTAATTTAGGCAACCCTCGCTTTCTGAACAAGGTCTTGATTGGTTACTGGCTGATTAATTCATTAAGCAGAGTTGGCGTGCTTCTATCAAATCCAGTGTGTCAAAACCTTCCGTGAACCAGTTATATATGGTCGATAATAATTTCTGGGCGAGCTCAGGTTTGCCCTGTTGCTTCCACAATCGGCACAGACTCAAGGTAGCCCGCAGTTCCCATGATTTTGCCTCGATGGAGCGAGCTGACTCGATAGACTGCAGAAAACAGACTTCAGCTTCAGCCTGAGCGTTGCCATTCAAAAGGAGCAGTTCCCCTTTACAGCGGAGTAAGTCTGGCTCCACAATGAGGTACTCAGCCACGCGTGCTTTATTCAGCGCCTCTTGCACCAACAACAGTCCTTCGTCGACCTTACCTATCCTGGAATATATTCCAACCACTAATGGAACATGTTGGATACGTCCTAATTCAGCGCCGATCATACTCAAGCTAGCCAAAGCCTGTTGCTGTTTAGGTATAGCCTCCTCAATTCTTCCCTCCTCTGCCAAGACCCACCCTATCAAAGAATCCCCAGCCGCCAGCCAAAATGCCATTCCCAGATCATTAGAAAGACGAATTGTCTCCTCGGCAAGTTTACAGCGTCATCGCCACATCGCGGAGATAACAATACAACTGTGCGGCAAAAAACTTAGCGAAGGCGATCATAAAAGGATGCCCTAATTCTTCAGCCCATGCCAGGGCTTCACGGCTTTTCTGTTGGGCTTGGTCAGGATAGCCTAGAAACCAGTATGCCCAACCCGCATGGGAGAGCCCAGCTGACTCGGGGTCAAAACCCAGTTTGAAGATGATGGTACGAAACAATTCTTGGTCATACAGCTCACTTGCTCTCCGCCTGTATTCAAAAAAGGATTTTAACTGACCCTGATACAACGACGTGGTGCTCATTTGATGGTAGGCAAATTGCTGGAGCATCGGGTCATTCAGTCGATCAGCGAGGCTCAGCATATCTTTTGCTAACTCAAGCGCAGTATGAAGAGATAACCGCAAGTCGTAGTAGTTCTTCAATCCAGATAATACTTGAAATAATTCAGATGTGGTTTCAACTTGCTTTGTCAACATCCGCGCACGCCAAAAATTCTGCTCCACTTCTGAATCCCCAAAGCCGAGGGTGGCCAGCAGGGGCACACCAAGTGCTGTACGTAGCCGCAATTCGAGAAAACTTCGGTCTGGAGAATTGGGTAATGTCTCCAGTAAATCTAGAGCGTGTCGAAAATGGTTAATGGCCTCGGCATTGGCATAAAGTCTCATCGCCTGGTCTCCGGCCAGCTGTAGGTATTTTATTGCCCGTGCGATTAATTGAGAGATTTCAAAATGCCGAGCCAGTTGTAGTGCAATTTTTGACGATTGCTCTCCATACAGCATCTCTAAAGCGTTTCCCATCGACTCATGTAAATGTGCCCGTTCCACCTCATCCAATCGGTTGTATAGATATTTTTGAAAAAGAAAATGCCGGAAGCGGTAGGTTGAGAATTGTTGTTCACCCCATCGCTGGACACCTGCTGCAGTCACCAGATGGTGTAGTTTGCTTAACGGTCCACTTAATTGCCGAATGACTTCCTGATCATCCATCGCCTGTACACGTGATACAGCTTGAGCAGTAAAGACTTCGCCCTCTATGCTGGCGATAAACAGCGTCATTTGCCATGGTGTGGGTAATCGTCCAATACTTTCCGCGATCACCGCTTCGACGTGTGGGTAGAATCTCCCAATCCAACTTTTTTCCAACAATCCATTGACCCCTTTCATCCTTTACCAAATCGCCGCGCTCTTGCAGACCACGCATTAACTCAACAACAAACAGCGGATGTCCGTTAGTGTGCCGGTAAAGCGCCTGGTGGAACTCCCGTCCTAATTGGTTTGGTTCGGTATTAATGAAAGCATCAATAAAGTCGCAACCTTCGACCTGCGCTAAATCCACTTTCACATCGCCATACTGGCGCTGGAGTTCGTTAACAATAGGCTCAAGGGGATGTCTTTCGCCACCACGGCCTATTACCACATCGTCAGGGCGATATGCACCCACCATCAAAATCCTGTGACCTACCAACTGCCGTCCGATATGGAAGAGTAGATTGATGGAACCTTCATCTGCCCATTGTAAATCGTCTATCATGAGCAACAGCGGGTGTTTATGCGACAGCGCCTGTACCACTTTGGTATATTGCTCGAATAAGTCAGTTTGTTGAATATTGGCTCCACCAGAGCCTGTCGCCTTGCGTTTCAGCAACTCATTCAACCGGGCCACCTGTTGAGGCGCCCCAGACTGCGCACGTGCTAGCAAAGCACTTCCAGACACAAAACGGTCTATCAATTCCAGACCATCATTTACCAGAGCCTGCACGCCCTCAGGCAATAATGCCCACAGGCGTTGAGCTTGCGAGAGCGAGATTGCGCCTCCAGCCCATCTGGCCTCAACATCGCCAGTGAGCATTTGTAATATCTCCAGGAATGGTAGGTAAGGGTCGCCCAAACCTGTATAAGAATTACAATTACCGCTGACTACGATCAAATCCGGATAGGTAGCCAGTGCATGGCGTGTGAACTCCTGTACGAGCACGGTCTTACCGCTTCCGGGTTCCCCGGTAACAAAAACTACCTGCCCGTGATTGATAAGCGATTGGTTAAGAAATTGATCGAGACGTGCAAGCTCAGCTTCGCGTGCCACAAAGACAGTCTGCTCAAACTCGATGGATGGAGATTGCGAATCAAGGAAGGCGGGGAGTGGCAGGCGCGTTGGTTGAACTCCAATCGATCCATTGCGGATATCTTGATACAAGGTAGTGGTCTCAACGGAAGGATCCACACCAAGTTCATCAGCTAAGAGACGCACGCAAGTCTCGTATTGCACTAATGCCGCACTGCGTTGGCCGTTAAGTGCAAGCAATCGCATCAATTGTTGGTGACCTTCCTCTTGCCAGGGCTCCAACTCCACCAACCGCCAGGCATACTGCTGAGCCTGCTCGTACACACCCATTCTTTCATATTGGTCAGCGAGGTGACGGAGCGCCAGCAGCATTTTCCTCTGCAACTGCTCACGTTCTACCACGATCCATTCCTCAAAGGCTGCACTATCGTCGATAGCAAAGCCGCCTAGAAATTCGCTGCGATAGAGCGCAACCGCATGCTTCAATCGTTCTATGCTGTCGAACTCTATGCTTTCAACGAAAGTTTGTACATCAAAGTCGTAATCACTTTCCCGGTTGAATTGTAGTGTGTCATGGGAGATGAGCAGGAAAGGTGGTTGAGCTTCTCGGTCACCAATTACTTTACGGAGGTTAGATAGCGCGAAGCGCACATTGTTGAGAGCGGAGCGTTCAGGGAAATCAGGCCACAATAATCCAGCCAGCTTTTGTCGAGAATGGGATTGATTTGCTTCAATGGCTAAAAACGCCAGCATGGCTCGAATTTTGTCAGACCCAAATCCGACCACGGATTCCCCATCCAGCTTTATAAGCGGATGACCGAGTAGAGAAATTGAAAGGTGAGCCATCAGACTGAATTATACCCAAATTTACTGAGTGCCCATGATTCACCACGTTTTTCTAATGGAATCACCACTCTCGTTGTGTAGATTAAGGGTATTGCAATCCAACCCACCCATTGAGAAGAGAGGAGGTACATGAAGATGTTTCCATCTACGAAGGACACCATATTGTCCCATTCTGCTGACCAGAAAGGATCGTATATGTTGGACCTTCAATTACATTAACTGGACAACAGCATATATATCAAGATCCTGAGAAAAATAAAATGACAAAGCTATATCTTGCATATCTACTACGCCTGTGGTTAAAAAATCAGAATAATGAATGGTCGTGGAGAATCTATCTTGAAAACATCCACACTGGTGAGCACCATGGCTTTGCAAGTATGGATAATCTCATAATCTTTCTGAAAGAGATAGAAGAAACCGGGCAAGCTGGTTGGCGAACGGATCAAACCAACAAAGAGTAGTAGAAAACAAACGCAAGGATCATATAAATTGAAAACGCATCAACCATTAGTAACGACATAATAAAACATATGCAAATTTCCAAATATTTGAGGAGAAATTTCAATGAATAGACAAATTGTAAAAATAGTTTTGATCGTTATTGCAATCACAATGATAACCGTTGGGTGTGGTACCAACGCGACACGATCAACGCTCACCCCAGCGCCAACGGCAACCACCGCGCCGTCTTTTCCCATCGGTACCCTAGTTAAAGGTCATTGGACATGGGAGATTAATGCTGATGGCAGTTACAAAAGCAAAAGCGAGCTGGCAGAGGAAAATGGAATCTACAATGTGATCGGTAACAAATTTTCCATAATGGGGGACTATTTCTCATGCCTGGGTATAGCAGGTATCTATACCTGGACCGTTGACGGAAATATGTTGATATTAACACCAGTCGATGATCAATGCACTAACCGACGAGATGAAGTGGCTGGTAAATGGAGGGTTGAACCTTAATACTATTTCCGGATGCCACACGCAGTAGAGATTGACTGCCATATCTGATGACGTGAACCGATTTATACTTGTGCGGTTCACGTCGTATATCTTTACTCCAACAAGTGATTGGCATTTATCCATCATCGGATGAAGGAACCAGGGTGCCTTCGGATGTCAATCGTTCAGTATAAATAGAGCGAAATTCGCCCAGCTAGTTTACGAAGAGGGATCGTTCTGATTGAACTCGTCGGATGGGGCACTCGGCAGCATAGATTTTCGTCACTGCCTCGTAATCCTTTTGCTGGCATGGAGTGTAATACAAAAAGCTGGCGGATGTTCACGCCAGCTTCTCAAATACTTGTTTCAGTATGGACTGGTAAAACGGATGAAAACCGCTTTACCTGAGTGAGTAGCTTTATGCTGAGGGTTTCTTCAGCTCGTCGACTTTCTTGGAGAGGGCGTTGATTTTCTGACCAAGCGCTTCGACATCGGCTTTGGTAGGGATGCTCATGCGGGCAAGCACATTCTCGACATTCTTGTTGATCTCAACCGTGACATCGGCTGTTTTGGTTTTTCGCTTATCCATCATCTCGTTGATGAGCTTTTTTCCGTCTTTTTCAGCAATCTCGCCACGCTCAACCAGCTTGTTTACCAATGTTTCGACCTCTTCCTGTGCTATCACCGCAGCGCCAATGGTTGCCAGGAACATTCGCCGCAACAATTCTGTCATCTGATGCTGGCTTTTATCTTTCGGTTCTTCTACAACTTCTTCTTTCGGTTTGGTGGGCATATTATTCCTCCGGTTTATTGAATAATGTGGTTTGGATTTATTTTACTATTTTTATGACGCACTGCGTCGTAAAAAGTATAGCACTATGAGTGCCAGGCGTCAAGGGACATTTCTACTTTGCATTGACAGGGACATTTCTACTTTGCATTGACAGGGACATTTCTACTTTGCCTTGACATCCAGAAGAATTAACCATCAACCGAGGGTGGCATCGTTAGCGAACACTCCATCTCTCAGTATGAAGCATTACGGTGTCAGCACCAGGTGATCCTTGGATGCACTCTCCACCTGCGTCCGGTCCCAAAGCATGGGGTGGTATTGGATCGTTCGCCATAATTCGATCTGGTCGTCATAATTCGGGTGGAAGGCATGACCCGACTCTCCCGTGGTATTCAGCGATACGGATGCGGCAAGATTGCTAAAGTCAACGATCATGCGCTCCGATGGTAACCAGGTTACCTGGTAAGCTTTCACTGGATCGGTTTCAGCTGCATCCCAGGATGTGGCATTAACAATAGAATTGCCACCCGATGTGGGATAGGGTCCACGGTTGAAAATGGCTTCGATGGGGGCAACCCCAGACGTGCCAAGGGATTGGTTGTGGAAGGTGACGGTGTGCAAGTCACCCCAGGTCCAGTGTGAAGCATCCTTGCCTAGGAGCTGCTCAACTTCAGCCACGGCATCAGAAAATGCCAACGTCAGAATATCATCACGCCTCTCAACCACCGGAGTGTTGATATCATCCCACCAGGCACTGTCTGCAGACTGCACAAGACGGCGCATCACCTCGAACCAGATATCTCCACCGTCAGGTCTGTAATCTTCGGGAAGTTCGTCGTGGAAAGTGCGCCCCAGGGTCGCTCGCCAGAATACATTATAGAGCGCTGGTGCAGCCAGGTCCATGTGATTTTGATAATCCCAGCCCGTGAGTATATCACGCACCTCGATCAGATGCTCATCTTGCAAGTTGAGCTGCAACAGCAGCGGAAACAGATAGGCCGCTGATGCATTAAAGTTATCACCATGCATCTTTTGGATATATGCAGCATCAATCAGGCCAGGTGCATTTTCGATCATCTCTACGATGCGGGCTGCGCGAAAGCCAGAGTCCCATAATGTTGTGATGGTGTAAGGGTAGTCCACACCGACCACCGCATTGTTGGCGCTGGTAATGTATCCCTGGGGAGGGTTATAAGAGCTGGGAAGCTGGTCGAAATCAATATAGCCCTGCCATTCGTAGTCATCCGTCCAACCTGGAACGGGGTATACCCCAACGTGTCCAGGCTTACGAATGGGGATATTGCCGGGTGTTTGGTAACCAATGTTGCCTTCGATATCAGCAAATACCATGTTCTGCGATGGAACGAAAAAATGAGCGGCTGCCTGCCGGAATTCATCCCAATTTTGAGCACGGTCATAACCGAACACAGCTGTAAAGATACTGCCAGGTTCAAGGGCAGTCCAGCGCATGGATATGGCAAAATTGGCAGGCAGATCAACGCCCCATGTTTCCTGGGTGGTCTGCTGTGAATCAGGGTCATCCCAGATCACTGGGCCATGCCGGGTGTATCGCACCGTAAGCTCTACGGGATCGGATCCAGCAACCTGGATTGTTTCCTGAACGAGGGTCATGTCCACCCATTGACCATTGACCTCGTACTGATTGGGATTATCAGGATTGATCTTTTCGATATAAAGGTCCAATACATCGGGATCGACGTTGGTAAAACCCCAGGCAATGCGATCGGTATGCCCAACGATCACTCCAGGTGCACCGGCAAAAGAATAGCCCGTGACCTCATATGGACAACCAGAACCTTTAGGCGTGCAGTGCAGGCCAATCTCATACCAGATGGAGGGTATCATCTCACCAAGATGCATGTCATTTGCCAGGAATGGTTGCCCGGTTGATGTTCGGCTGCCTGCAAGGACCCAGTTATTGGAACCGATCCCCCTACCCGATGGGCCCAAAACCGATCCCACATTTGATAGGCTGGCCAGAATGCTCTCGAAAGCCGGGTGTAAATCGGCCAGGGTTTGAATACTCTGCGACAGCACTGTCGAGCCAGTGGGAGTTTCGTTAATTGAAAAATCCGGCACAATCACTGGATGGTCTGATGGGTAGGAAGGGAAGAGATCTGCAATCTGTTCTGGGGTGAGGGTCTTCAGTAAGCTGGCATGTACGGTCTCGATATACACCTGGCCTTCGCCCAGGTTCCAAGCCATGACTTTCGCCCAGGTGAGTGTGTTAAGCGGTTCCCATGCTTCAGGTGTGTAACCTGGGGTGAGCAGCTTGAGGACGGCATACTCCAGGCTGAGTGCCGCCCCTTTGTGGTCTGCCAGGTAGGCGTTCACCCCATCTGCGTAGGCTTGTAGCAAAGCTAACTCATCCGGGGATATCGTATCCAGCTCTTTCTGGACGATGCGCGCCCAGCCCAACGTGCGTAGGAAGATGTCCGTATCCAGCTGCGACTCACCGAACATCTCCGAGACCCTGGCCGAGCCGATATGGCGCCAGAAATCCATTTGCCAGAAACGGTCCTGTGCATGTACGTATCCTTGCGCAAAGAACAGGTCGTGCGAGGTCTGGGCGTAGATGTGAGGGATTCCGTAGTCATCCCGATAAATATCAACAGCAGAATCCAATCCATCCAGCTTTACCTCCCCGGATGTGCGGGGAAATGAGGCTCGCGGAAGATACAATCCAACCGCCAGCATGACAAGCGCCAAGACCACGATGACGCTTAATATGGAAAATAACAAGCGACGAAGTTTTGGGGACATACATCCTCCTTTGGCAAGGAAAGTAGTATTACCTGGTTTCAATATTCAGTTGTCAGATTACGAGAGAATAAAGACAACCCGTTCGGGTGGGTATTATCCGCCATGTCATCGTATTTAGCAAGGGGAATATGAGAATATAACTCGATCTCCATAAAAAACAAAATCGGCTTTTATGCCGACTTTGCTTCGTGGATACTAAAATTGATTTACAACTCTTGCTTCCTGAATACTATCCAGGCTGCCAGTAAGGAAATCGCGATCAAGCCTGTGCTGACCCCAAATGCGGTCCAGGAAGCGCTCGTATCACCCTGCATCAGGCGGGAGCCCCACCCGATCAGTTCGCCCGGCAGGTATTTCCCCAGGTTCGGGATGACACCCAATATCCCGAGAATAGCCATTAAGCCGAGTGCCATACCACCCGCAGCAGCCTGAGATTTGGTCAGGGTGCTGCAGAATAGTGTAATCGCGATATAGACCATCAGGTACAAAAACATCAATGCATTCAACCCCAGCCAATGCAGGATATCCATGCTCTCGAATAATAGTGCGGTGTAATAATAGCAACCTATTCCGGCAGCAATCAAACAGGCGGCAAACATGGATGCCAAAGCACCAAATTTGGCGCTCAAAAATGCTCCGCGTGGCATTGGCTTGACCAAGATCATGGCGGCAGTGCCCTTGTCTTTCTCCTGGGCAATGGCACCCATCGTCAGCAATATCGCCAGGATGATGCCAAATTGGGTCATATTCTTAACATATTGGGTTACCGTGTCCAATACCGTTGGAGTTGGGATCAGTATTGAAATATCAGTACCTTTCGGCATGAAGGTAGCGATGAGGTCTGGGGTGAATTTGGCAAGTAGCGGAGATGTGAGCCCAAAAAATATCAAGACGACGGCCACGATCAAAAATCGATAGGTTCGAAGATATTCCATCCATTCTTTACGAAGTGCGACGATCAGGTTCATGGCTGCACCTCCTCGTTGACCAGGTGCATGAAGACATCTTCCATGGATGGGCGTACTACTTCATAGCGGGTCAGGATTAAGCCCGCTTTAGTAATGGAGGCAACTAACTCCTTCTTTGCCACCTCCACATCGTTGACTACCACGCGTGTCACAAATCCCTCAAGCAGCACCGATTTCACCCAGCCTTCCTGGCGTAGAGCATCACTCCACGGGATAAGCCCTGATTCTGATTGAGGGTCAACTTCCACCTCGAATGCAGGGATGGCGTATCGAGACTCCAGTGACTCCCGCGAATCAGCGATCACCAGCTTTCCACGGTTGATGATCCCCACCATGTCGCAAACACGCTCCACATCCGCCAGGATATGTGTGGACATGAATACCGTGCATTGGCCGCGGAACTTCTCGATAAAATCCAGTACTTCCTTTCGTCCCATGGGGTCCAGAGCGCTGGCAGGCTCATCCAGGAACAGAATTTCAGGGTGGTTCATTAACGCCTGTGACAGTGCCAGCCGTTGGCGCATACCGCGTGAGAAACCACCAATCCGCCGCTTGGCAGCCTCTTCCAATCCTGCCAAAGCCAGCAGCTCTTTTATCCTGGCAGAACGTTCTGTAGCGTTCATGCCAAACACCCGTCCGATATAATCCAGGTATTCGCGTGGGGTCATCCACGGGTAAAATGCCGGCTCTTCGGGTAAATAACCAATTTGGCGGGCAATCTCCAGCCTATTGGCACTCACCTCTTTGCCAAGCACCCAGGCACGCCCACTGGTGGCATGTGCCAGCCCGGTCAGGATGCGGATGGTGGTGGTCTTGCCCGCCCCATTCGGTCCAAGGAAACCAAATACTTTACCCGGTTCGACTTCCAAACTCAAACCATCTAATGCCTGGAATGTCCCAAAAACCTTACGAAGCTCTTCTATGCGGACTGCGGTCATTAGGCTAATCCTTGCGGCCGAATATCAAATAGATGACTGGCCCGATAATCTCACCCAATATAATCACCAGTGCCCAAATCCATTTGGGACCATGGGTCTTTTCGCGGCGGATTAAATCTACCAGAGCCACAATCATCAAGGTGAGCTGTAGAAGCACCAGCGGGATGATAAATGGCAGAAACTCGGAAAACTCTTCGAAGGAAGCTGTTATGGTTTCCATCCATTAATCCTTTCGTGTTGATTCAAGTGTACGGTAATCCTAATGGATTTCCGAAGGGTAGACCTAAGATATTCTTAGTAATTATAAAAAAACTAGATTTATTCGACCATTGCCACAACCATGGCAATGGCATGGCTGTGTGTGTGGCTCAGGCTCAGTGACCAGCCAGCGATTTTTTGCTCATTTGCTAATTTCTGTGCTTTGCCATAAAGCTGTAAAATGGGCTCCCCAGATGCTCCCCGGAGGATTTCAATATCCTGCCATGAGATAGCCCCAATGCCGGTGCCAAAAGCTTTGGCCACCGCTTCCTTGGCGGCGAAACGGGCTGCCAGTGAAGGCATGTTTTTGCGGTTTTCTGCCAGCTCGGTCGGGGTGAAAATACGATTTAAAAACCGCTGGTCGAAACGCTGGCAGGCTGAAGAAAAACGCTCAATTTCTATTAAGTCAACACCCGTGCGCAGGCTGGTGGGCATGCTGGTCCTATCTGGTTAGCTGGAAGCCTAGAACGTCCCGGCAGTAGCAATTGCCAAGCGGTCGGGGTTCAGATAACGCTGGGCAGTCTCCAGGATTTCAGCTGGGGTTACCGCATTGATCAAATCTGGATAGGACAGGTAATAATCTAGCCCGAGTTGGTAGCGCTCAAGATTTAACAAGGCAGAAGCGACACCCGCGTTGGATTCGAGCGAAAGGGGTAGCCTGCCGATATAGTTGGATTGGGTGTCTGCCAATTCCTCACCGGTGACAGGCTCGCTGACAAAGCGTGTAATCTCCTTGCGAATAAGCGCTATAGTTTTTTCGATGTTTTTGGGATTAACACCCGCAAAGAAAAGCCAGGGTCCTGGACCAATCCCCCCGCTCAAGCTGGATGAAGCGTGGTATGCCAGGCCTTCGCGTCTCTCACCGATTCACCAATCCGCCCGAACATCCCGAATTGACCAAGGATATTATTCCCGAGTGAGGCTGCCAGGAAATCTGGAGACCGGCGTGGTGGACCTGCTACACCCATGATGATGTCGGCCTCAGATTTCCCCGGGATGTTCACCTGGCGGGTGATCATTTCATTCAATGGTTCTAATGGAGGTAATTCAGGCGGATGCGGTTGGGCAGGATTTTTCCAATCCCCCATGAAGCGGGTGACATATTCATGGCGCGTTCCGGTTCTATTCCACCAACAATGGATATGACCATCCCAGATGGCCCATAATACTGCTCATGAAAAGAAACCAGGTCATCACGCGTAATCGAGCGGATCGTCTCCGGGTGGCCATCCTCTGGTCTTCGGTATGGGTGGTTGGCGTAAACTATCTCGTCAAACGCCAGTGATGCTAACTCCGACGTGTCTTGAGCGTGGATGGCCAGCCCAGTGAGCAGCTGATTGCGCAAGCGTTCCACCTGGTCTGCGGGAAAAACGGGTTGGCGCAAAGCCTCTGACAGTGTTCCGGTGAGTAAATCCAAGTCTTCTGCCAGGGCATGTCCGTAAAAACCGGTGGTATGGGTTCCGCTATCGATTTCCAGGCTGGCACCATTCGATTCCAACGCGTCATAAATCTGTTGGAAGTCTCGTTGTTTGGTTCCGCGGATTAATGATAGTGCGGTGAAGCCAGCCAGGCCGAGTTTCTCGTCTGGCTCGCTGAGCGCACCAGCATTAAGGTATCCGCTGATAACCACAGATAGGCTACCAGCATTCGGGCGAGCCAGAACAGTGATACCGTTAGGGAGGGTACAGCGGGTTATATTATCAGGACCAGGAAGAGAATGGGTGTTCAAGTGTAAAAACTCCTGTGATGTGTCGCTCAATCGGACAAGGCGATTCTCATCGATTATTGGGATGATTCGCTGGGAAGATACACACCCAGGGTACGATTCTGTGGCTTAAGATAATTCTGGGCAATCCGCTGAACGTCTGCTGGGGTGACTGCTGCTAGTCGCTCAAGATAGCCATTGAACCAGTCAATCGTAGCGAACATCTCCGAGAATCCCAGCCAGAATGCCTGGTTGGAGATTGACTCACTGCCATATGCGAATATGGCGCGGGTCTGTTTCATTGCGCGGTCAAGCTCTTCGTTGGGTGGTGGAGCATCCTGTAATCGCTTGATTTCTGCTTCCATGGCAGCAATACAATCACTCGCAGTATGTTTTGGATGGACGGTAACAACAGTCGTATAAAGATAAGGATCGATGGTAGCTTGTACGCCTCCATTAACACTGACAGCCAACTCATTCTCCACCAGGGCTTTATACAGGCGGCTCGTCTTATTGGTGGTGCCTCCTCCGAACATGTTTAGATTCGTTGGGCCAGTGAGCAGGCTGTCCAGCACAATCAACGCAAAGAAATCCTGGTCATCCGCCCGGGGTGCCCGGTACGAGACCTGCAGGTATACTGTTTCTCCAGGACCTTCAACCGATACCCGCCGTTCGCCTGCCTGGGGTGGTTCTGTACGTTCCAGGCGAGTTGGAACCGGACCTTCAGGTAGGGGTTCAAACAACTCGCGAATCCGGTCAAGCATGGCATGGGGTTTCAAAATCTCCCGCGATGGAAAGCACCGCATTGTTGGGAATATAGTTTGAACGGTAATGACGGAACAGGTCCTCGCATTGCATTGAATACAGGTCTGTTAGGTCGCCAATAATTTCGTGGTGGTAGGGATGGACCCGGAATGCGGCAGACTGCACCTCTTCACTCAATCGGAAGAGAGGCTCATTTTCGCTCCCCTGGCGTTCTGAAATGACCACAGTTCGTTCAGAGCTGACCTCACGGTCATCAAATAAGCTGTTGAACATTCGGTCTGCTTCCAGGCGTAAGGCGATGTCGATTTTATCTGCTGGCAGAGATTCAAAAAAAGACGTCCAATCCAGAAATGTGAAAGCATTTAGGTAGCCGCCCTCTTGTGAGATCACCTGGTCCAACACTCCCAGCGGGTATTGCGGGGTGCCCTTGAACATCATGTGCTCCACCCAATGAGAAGCGCCAGTCAGCCCGGGTACTTCATCCCGCGAACCAACGCGGTACCATATCCATTGGCTGATGATTGGTGACGTATGTATCTCTTTCAATAAAACCAGCAAGCCATTTTGAAGGGTCAGTTTGGTAAATGAATCATTCATTTGCTATTTCACATCGAGTATAGTTTTTATCTTAACAGATAGCGGTATAAATAAAGCCGGGGCTCATTGGTTGCCAAATACGACACTACAAAGCCAGCCAAACCACCAATAGTTGCACAAGGGTAAATCTTCTATTGAGTTGAATTTCGTGCCCAGCAAAACCTTATAGGGATCAACGGCGCTTTGCAAACCAACAATGGATTGATGTAAATCAGTCTGGTCGATCGCTATATCTAATGGCACCAGGAGTGAAACCGGGACAGTTATATCAACCGGAACGCTCTGGCTGACAGGGATAGTT
The DNA here is from genome assembly GCA_963777965.1 of uncultured Chloroflexia bacterium. Lineage (GTDB taxonomy): Bacteria > Chloroflexota > Anaerolineae > Anaerolineales > UBA4823 > FEB-25. Next base: position 70,223 of record CAVZSS010000025.1, read on the forward strand.
ATATCGAGGTTAGCCTGGATGGGCGTACCTGCTGGCAGGGTGAGATCGGTCAGCAGCTGGCAGTTTATTTAGATAAATAGTTGCACCAGGTATCCGTATGTCTTCGGTTATCGATAATTGGGTGCTCTGGTTGATCGGCAGGTCAAAAACCACTGGCAGGTCATCCTGCAGCTGAACAGTCGTTTCAACAGGGACAGTCGTGACGATATGAGCCTTATCCATCAATGCCAGGTTGTTGGATACTCCAGTCACTAGACCAT
>CAVZSS010000026.1:0-35224 GCA_963777965.1 uncultured Chloroflexia bacterium
ATTACCATTTTCGAGGATACCTTTGTAAATGGCATTCATTGCCGGTGATACTGAAGTGGTAAGAGATTGAGGGGAGAAATTTTTTCAGTTTAACAAAACCGGGCCATATTCCATCTGCTTGTAAGAAATCCCCGAATGGCAGAGAAGACCGAAAAAGCTGGTAAAACAGGAAGCGACGGGCATTGGTTTTATATTCTGATGGAACGGAAATCTCTTTTACATCCAGGAAAGAATTCACTTGTTGGAGATACTCCTGTGAGGTGGAAGGAAAGAATACGGTGGGCAGCTGGGTGTAGCGGGCTCGACCGGCAGAAATCACGGGGAAACCCATGATAGATGCTTCAAGACCGATGGTGGAGTTGTATACCATGACAAACTTCGAGCGTTGGATGAGCTCATAGGAGCTGATCCCTGACCCTAAATCAATAAATATAAGATTGGGTAATTCATCGGCATGTTTTTGGGCTACCCACTGGCTCACGCTCTCAAGGCTTGTTTTGCCAGGCCTGTTTTCGTCGGGATGGGCACGCAGAACGAACAGGGTTTCAGGATGTTCCTGGACAATGGTTAAAACCATATCCAACCAGGCAAACATGTGGGGGAAGATAACGTTGGAGTGCGGCTGACTGGTATCGAAAATAACATTGGTAAAAATAGGTACGATCTGCTTGTAGCCTTCAGCACGATGAAGAAATTCTTCATTCAGGACGCTCATCTTGGACCAAATCGAATCCAGCCATCGAAAACTGACCTTGAAAGCGCTGGCTAAGGTAGTCATCCAGGCGTTTGTTCTGGGTATCGTTGAGGTCAAAATCTGCTGGAATTTGCAAGGGGTAGGCAGTGGCTTCACCGGTGGTGAAGAAGGCACTATATGGCTGAAGACCTACTTCATGGGTGATGACGCGAATCCCCCGCTGCAAGCACACCCAACGTGCAACTGCTTCAGGGAAGAATTGACCATTGAAAAGAATAACGGCTTGTGGATCGACTTTATCCAGGAAGGCTGAGAACTCTCGGGCAACATGATTAGCAGAGAGGATATACTGCCGGAAAATAAACCGGGTTAATTCGTCGTCCTGGAGATGGTGGCGCCGTAAAACCCAGCGGATGGATGGTAGCACCAATTGTCCGACAGGCATGACATTTGAAGATACATTTGGGGTAGATTGACCAGCCCGTAAAGGAATTTGAACTTCAATCCCGGATAAAGCATCTAGAGGTAGGTCTTTAACCAAACCTGTGAGATAGGGATTGGTTGCATATGAAAATGGGATAACGAGGGCGTCTGAAAAAAGCACACGAGATTGAGCAATACACGCTTTGCAGGGAGGTAATTTTGATGGATCATTACGATCGGTGCCCAAAACACAAAGGCTCATGCCTCTTTTACAGGCAAAACGAACAACTGGCACACCAGAAACCTGCAGCCCAAGACTGGCAAGGAGTGAAAAAGCAGCATTCAAGCTAATTCCCGTCAGGCGGGTGGAGGCGTTGAAGAATGCCACAGGCTTGAGTGTGGAATCGTTTGAAACGCGCATGGCGAGCTCATGCAAAGGTGAGTTGGAATTCACCTGGCGCACAAGCTGGCGAACAGAACGATTATTCCTCCAGCGCTGGGTGGACAAAGAGAAACGCTTATTAACTTTGCTACTAAACGAACTCATTGATTGGCTTCAAGTATTTTACGGTTGATGAGGGCTTAGAATATACGCAACCAGGCCGAGGATTAATCCTTTACCCGGCGAAGCCGACGTAGGGAAGACATCTCACTTTCATATATACGCTTTACCCCATCACCCAGTGATTGCTCAGTTACCCGGATGTACTTAACCAGACGCTCAATTCCACCAGGTTCGACCGAGGCAGCCTGATCACTGCCCCACATGGCACGGTCCAGGGTGATATGCCGCTCAACCATGCACGCACCCATGGATACAGCAACGACGGTAGGAATCAGACCCACTTCATGCCCTGAATAGCCAATCGGGCAGGAGAATGTTTCCACCAGGGTGCGGATCATCTTCAGATTTAGCTCGGCCGGGTCACATGGATAGGTGCTGGTGGCATGGGTGATGAGCAAATTTTCCTCACCAATAATATTAACCGCCTGCTTTATCTGCTCCATGGTGGACATGCCCGTGGAAAGGATTACCGGCTTCCCCGTGGCGCGTGCATGAAGAAGAAGGCTTTTATCAGTCAGGGAAGCGGAGGGAATCTTTAATACAAATCGGGTTGAACTGCTGGAGAAAATCCACAGAAGGCTCATCCCAAACCGAAGCAAACCAGGGTATATCCTGTTGTTTGCAATAACGGTCGATTTCTCGATATTCATTCACACCAAATTCAACCTTGTAGCGATAATCCAAATAAGTGATGTAACCCCAGGGGGTCTCGCGCATATGTTTCTGCTGGTCAGGTGGAACGCACAACTCGGGAGTGCGTTTCTGGAACTTGACAGCATCGACCCCATTTTTTACGGCGACATCAATCAAGGACTTGGCGATATCTATACTTCCGTTATGGTTGATACCAATCTCGGCGACGATATAGGTTGGGTGCCCATCACCGACAGTCCGATTACCGATCATTATTTCACGTGACATGAGTATTCACCTTTCTGCTAAGAATTCTTATTTTTTTATGGATAAGCTATGACAATTAACAAGAGCCCTTATTTCTGATTTTGGATGATCATGTCGCAAAGCTCTCGAACTGCTCCATGACCACCCTTACGAGTTAGTACCAGGTCTGCCTGGGCAATAACGCCTGGGTGGGCATCGGAGACCGCCACAGCACAACCAACCAAAGAAAAACAAGGCAGGTCATTTACATCATTCCCTAAATAAACAACATGCTGAGGGTCAAGCTTGCGTTCTTGTAAAAGAGACTTAAGGGCTGTCCCTTTATCACCCACACCCTGGATTGCGGTCAGTTCCAGCTTGCGGCAGCGTGCAGAAACGATTGGGTTGGTCTCAGTAGAGAGCACCACCATCGGGATACCTGCTTTACGCAGCATGGCAATGCCAAGTCCATCACGCCGGCTTGCAGCTACCGATTCATGACCATCCTGGTCTACCCAAACGCGATCATCCGTCATGACCCCATCGAAATCAAACACCACCAAGCTTATTTGACTGGGCAAAGGGCGCCTGGTATGGAAAGGGAGGACGATTGGTATTTCTGCTTGATTGATGAGCCATTCAGCGCGCTGCCAGTCGCGGGATGTGTCAATATCAACTGCGTAGAGCGGGTCAATTTGGAGAGGATAGATGATATCACCACTCAAAGAGTTTTTTTGGGATATCGTGGTCAGACGGATGGCATCCACGTGACCGGTCTGCCAATAGGTTTGAGGGAGAGCCTGGCGAGGGGCATTAAATGGCTCAGGGATCCCGGGTAGACTTAACAAGGGGGTCATCTGACCATTGTCGTTGATCTGCCACATCTTGAAGGGATTCTGACCGGAGGGGATGACACCACGTACTGAGTCGGCTTCAGGGTGATCCAACAGTACCTGAATTGCCTGGTCGACACAACCTGGTGGACGAAGGGGGGAAGTCGGCCGCAGCTGAACAAGGATATCGGGCTGGTAATTCTCGTGTTGTTTAAGCCAGGAGATAGCATGCGTGAAAACTGGATAATCGAGCGTGTTATCCTGAGCGAACTCGGTTGGTCGCATGAATGGGGTTTCTGCGCCAAATTCACGGGCGACACTGGCGATCTCGTCATCGTCGGTGGAGACAATGGTGCGGGTGACCAATTTTGATCCTTTCGCAGCGGAAATGGAATAGGCAATGAGCGGAATACCTGCCAAAGGACGGATATTCTTATGTGGGATGCTCTTGGAACCACCGCGAGCAGGAATGAGGGCGAGAATATGCATAGGCTAATGTCCGATCTTGAACTACCAGGCGGTCCAACCACCATCAACAACCAGGTTTGAACCAGTCATATAGGAAGAAGCATCTGAGGCAAGAAACAGGAGAGCACCGTTCATCTCGTCCTTGTTTGCCATACGTCCCATAACGGTGCGGGCGGTGTAAGCTTTGAGAAAAACATCATCGTGGTTATTATATACACCCACCGGGTGTGAGGGCATTGACACGGATATCCGTTCCAGCATAATAGGCTGATAAATAACGGGTCAGTCCCAGCACGCCAGCCTTGGTGACCGAATAATAGACCGGTTTGAAGGAGGCTTGTTTACCCTCACGCTGATATATGCGCTGGTCAGGTGCCACCAGACCATAAGTGGAACAAATATTGATGATGGATCCTTTCTTGCCTTGAGCAAGCATGGGCTTAACCGCAGCCTGGCAGCACAGGAACATACCGGTCAGGTTGACATCCAGGGCGGCTTTCCAGGATTCGAGGGGGTAATCTTCGAATGCGCCAGAGACCGTGCCGCGTTTTGCCATCTCTGCCAGGGCTTCGGGGTCGAATTTAGGGTCGAGGGCGGCGGAATTGACCAGGATATCCAGGCGACCGAATGTGTCCAATGTCTCTTGGAGGAGTGCATGGACTGATTCAGGCTGGGTTACATCGGTGGCAACTCCCAGGGCACGGTAGCCACTTTTAATCAAGGCCGAGGCTACAGCGTTGACACCATCAGCGTTGATATCTGCAACGACCACAAAGGCACCGGCTTCCGCTAAAGTGCGGGAAAATTCTTTACCCAAAAGCCCAGGACCACCCGTTACGATGGCAACCTTACCGCTGAGATTAAATTTTTGGAAGATATTATCAGATTTCATTCAGTTTTCTCGTTTTGATGTTGTTTAATGATAGTTCTTGAGCGATGTTCAGGATGGATTTTATACAAACCTAACCAACTGCTGTTTTTGGGCTGCTAATGACAATCGTAAGGCTTGAATACCGTCCTGGAGAGTGCAAACTGGCTCGGAATTACCATGTATCACATCAAGGAAATGGCGCAGCTCATCCAGGAACATCCAATTACGCTCGAACCCTGCGGGCGGGGGAAAATCCTGCCAAGGATCAGTCTCGTCATCCAGTCCAACTGTAGAAAGCCTGGTGGTACCATCCGCATTGTCCCACCGGATGGTACCACGCGTGCCGATAATCTCCAAAGTGTGGGAAGGCGGGCGCTGGTTGTAATCCAGGTGAAGGCTGCCAATTGAGCCATTCCTGAAGCATAAACCAACCTCGGCGAGATCTTCTACAGGCATGTGCAATCCTTTGTGGCTTGTAAACGCCCAAAGCGATTCGACATCACCCAGGAACCAGCGCAGGTAATCCAGCGGATGTGAAAGTGTAAGCACGACGCCCCCACCAAGATCGGAGCGGGCGGCATAACCGAGCTTATAATCCTCCCAGGGATGCCAGTTGGGGAGATATTCACCCCAATGGGCACGCGCAGATAACAGGTCCCCGATGGAACCTTTATCCAATAACTGCTTCACTTTCTGCAAGCCAGGATGGAAGCGGAATTGAAATCCCACCAATACTTTCACCTCATTCAGTTGGACTGCATGCTCCAACTCATCCAGGCGCGTCATCGAGTGGGAGACTGGTTTTTCAAGCAGGATATGGCAGCCAGATTGGGCAGCAGGGATGGCAATATCCAGGTGAAGGGCAGTCGGATTGGAGATGATAACCGCATCCGGATGGTGAGATAAAGCCGAGAGGAGGTCAGTCTCAACTGGAAAACCAGCCAGCTCGTCATCCGGTAGGGTAGCCTGGTGGGTGCGGTAAAGAATGATATCGCGCTCACCCAGGGTAAGCAGATTGCGGAAATGACGGCGACCAATGGAACCCAAACCTGCAATAAGGAATTTCATTTTCTCACTTCCTGAGGATCCAATAACGAAAGCAGATATTGCCCGGTGCGCCTGCCTGCCGAGGCATCGGTATAAGTGCATTCCCGCTGGATAAATGCCTGGCGCTGGATAGAATCTGCATCGGGTGCCTGGAGGTAGAAATTGATCGCATCAAGAAGCTCACGTTCATCCATGGCGATGCGACCAAAACCAGAACGGCGGAAGCGATCATGGGTAGGCCAATTGCCGATCTCTGATAGGGGTAAAGAGTACTTGCGGGGGATGTTCCAACCACCAGGTGCGTCCAGGCAAGCACTCACGATCGGGCGCCCATGAATGGCAGTCTCGACCACCATGGTGGAATAGACGGTGAGGAAAACATCTGAATGCGCCATCATGGAAGCCTTCTCGGGCATGTCCTCACCTGAATAATAGCCCAAGGAGCCACCCAACGGTACCGGCTCGACGACATGCACATAGGGGTAGTCAAGCGCCAGCTGGCGAATTTTTTCGCGCTCAGCGGCGAACAGGTGGTTATCCCAAAAGTGATTGGGATGCAGGCGCACGAGCAACTGACTGGGATATGCAAGAGAATCACCCGCAACCATTCGGGCGAGTGCTTCAATGTTCTGGTAATTGGGTGAAAAGCTGACAAAGCTGGCAGCATAGGAAAGCAGCTTGCGGTCGGGGTCAAGCCCGTGAAGGTTAAAATACTCAGCGCGAGAAAGCTGCCACTGCTTGCGGAAATAGCCGTCATAGGTGGGAATACCGCCGATGTTCACCGGGTCGGGAGACCAATCTGAACCGAGCACAAGCTCATCTTTCTGTACCTGTGACCAGCAGGTGATGTGGTCAACCGGAGCCCCAGGGATGCTGTAGCTGCTGGGATTATCCCATCCGACCACGACTGCGGCGGTGGGGATGTGCTGTTGTATTGCTTCACGCAATAGGTAGCGATCCAGGCGCCAACCTGGAGTGCTGGCGACCACCAGATCAGGCTGATAACGATGGAACAGGTCTGTATATATGCCCGGGATATAGCTCATCTGCAACCTGACCAGGGCTTGACGTGCACGGCGGGACCTGCGCAGTAATACCAATCAATCCACGACCGATGGGCATAAGAAGCCGGCGCTTCCAGCCTTCCTCGACAGCGATCTGGTCGATATAGCTATCCATTGCCTGGGTGTTGATTCGGTTAGAGCTGCCGACCCTCCGCAAAGTCTGCATCCACCATTGAATTTCCGGGTTAACACGTTTTGCATAGGCATTCGCTTGATCGAGCCGTAGACCTTCAACGGTCAGCCCGGGACGACCGAAGCGGTTCTGGATCTGGGTGGTGAGGGCATCGTCGGTTAATAAAATAACCTCAATTCCTGATTCGAGCAGGCTTGGAACGACATCGGATTGGAGGAAGTAAACAATCGCCAAACCATGGTCGGCACTGATGAAAACTCTGCGTGGGTGGTTGACCAGAAAGGTCATTATCCATTGGAGCTATAGCCATACTCAACTTTCATAATACCAGCGGAAAATGCGATCATAAAGCCCGAGTAGAAGGCGCTTTACCATACTGATATTCAAAAACCGCTTTGAAAGGGGGTTGGGTTGGACAGTTTTTGATTTTTGCAGCTCGGAAGGATCATGGATCCAATCCAGGCGATTGCTCATATTCTGAGCCAGGAATTCCACTGGCATCAAACGAAGGTACCCAGCGTCGTTCATGCGCTGGTCAAGCTGGCGAACCTGACCCATCGGACGATCCATGCTGAACGGTAGAAACTGCTGGATAACAGATTTATAGGCGATGAACTGCCAATGGCTGCCACCAACCTGGACCGTCTTTCCTTGATAGGTAATACGAACATCTTCGGTGTTCTCATAACGCTGGCGGACTTCCGGTTCGGGAGTGCCGAGACTCATATCAAAAGCCTTGAAAGCATCCCATGGGATGAACTGACCGCGCTGGAGAGATGCTTCGGGGGTTTGCTCTGCCCATGCAATGGTATGCGTGTAAAACTCTGGAGGTGTGCGGAAAGGCCGGCTGGTGACCATTCCCACTTTTGGGAAAACCTCGAGGATTTGGACGGATTTGGAAAGCCAACCGGGATAGAAGTACGCATCATTATCGGTATAAGCGATAATCTCACCTGGAGCTGCGTTCAGCATGACGTTCCAGGCGCCACCTTTACCCATGTTTTTCTCAGATAAAAGCAGGTATTGGATCTTGCCTTCAGCCTGAGCATCCGTAAGGAAGTCAATTACTTCCTGGCAGCTGCCATTATCGAATACCAGCAAATCATATGGTAGGTCGGTATTTGCCCAGATGCTGCCGAGGCAGGTTTTCAGCACGTCCAAGGTTTGGGCGTAAAAACCACTCAGAAAGGGAATATAGTTGAGCACCGCAACCGTGATGCGCTGGGGTTGGGCTACTTGCTTTACGAACTTGGCAGGATTTTGACCTTTTCTCATAGGGCTATCGTATTTATCTCATGCATAAAAACAAGAATGTATTCAGGTTTTCTGATGCCTGAAGGAGTTGAGCTTGTATGCCAGCCGACCGCGCCACTCCCCGAAAGCTTTTAACGGGTGGCAAATTGCAAAAGTAAGCTCAGCCAAGGGGTAGGAGTTCCAATGAAGTAGGGGATAGGTTTCAAATCTACGCCAGAAACGCTTGCCACGGGCAGGGATAGGCTGCAATTTACCTGCTTGGAGCTGGTAATCTGCATCCAATAGGGTGAAGATCGTGCGCCGTCCTCCGGCCAGCTGGATATTCTCGAAAGATTCAGGCATTTTATAATGCGGCTGGCCACCCGGCAGGTGTGAATAATCGTGATCCTGGTGGATGACGGTTAAAGACATGCTTAGGTCAATGACGGGCCAATCCTGTGAGCGTGCATGGTAGAACATCCAATTATCCCAACCAGCGCGACCAATGGCGAATCTGGGTACATCGGTAAAGCATTGACGAGGAAAAACGAAATAGTCACTTCCACCGGGGGGATGCAGGCGACCACGCGTTTTCACATCGAATAACAGGCGCACATCCCAATCCTGGTTGAAAACCAACGGCTGTTTGAGTTCCAAATCCCACCGCTGACCCACAATGAGGAATTCATTCGCTTGATTGAAAACTCTTTTTGCGAGGCTGACAAATTCTGGGAGGAGCAAAATATCAGCATTTACATAGGCAAGCAAGGGAGATTTACTATTTTGACGTGCCAGCTCGAAGATTGAGTTTACAAGTGGCGTTCCCTGATGGTTGCGTGAGACATCCTGTAATGGCTGGATACCCGCTTCAGCTGCGAAGTCATGCCATGCCTGCCTCGTCACCCATCATTAACACCTGCACTTCCTCACCAAGGTGTTGCCAGGATCCGATAGCATTCCGTTGAATCAGGCTGATGTGCGGGTCTGTAAAAGGTTTGGGGGCTGTGAAAATTGTGATAAGCGGTTCTGATTGGGACATGGCTTCTGATATTAATGACCCATGTTACGCTGGTCAACATCAAAGGCAGATTTATGTTTTACGTCTGCGTTGATGGATGGCTAACCCAGGCTCACTCTCAAGCAAGGTTAATATTTCCTGCCACCCGAAGCTGGGCTGGTGCTCGAAACGGGTATAAACCTGGCGGACAAATTCCAGGTCCGCGGGAGTGTCCACCGTCCAACGAAGTGAGCCATAATCTGGGAAATGGTTGAGCTGGGCAACCCTGAATCCACGGGGAGTGGTTCCACTTTCGATATACCATCCAAGATTTTGAGGCGGAGTGAAAGCCTGAAAAGAGATGCCTTCATAAAGATAGGGCATGACGTGCTCGCGATGATAGGTCTCGTGAGCTTCCTTCCAGGTGCGCTGGAGAGATTCAAAGGAACAAACCTCAACATCCAAACCGATGGGGATGGTACGCTTCCAAGGTGGAGGTAAACGGTTGGCAGCAAAATCGAAGGGATAGGCACCTGGTGAGTCGTTGCCAGGTAATTTGGAAGAAGCAGATAAACCATTCTGTATAGATTGACCAAGGAAAACCGCTACCGTGAGGTCGAGTATTTCAGGGTCGATTAGAGGACAATCCGCGGTAAGACGGACAATCACATCAGCCTGGAATTTTTCTGCAGCCTGATAACAGCGGTCGAGCACATCGGGAAGACTACCACGGTGGCAGGGAACAGCCAGTTTTTGGCAGAAGTGCTCAAGGACATCATCGGAAGGGTCGGTGGTGGTAGCAACGATGATACCATCCAGGGATTTTGCTTTCTGCAGCCTTTCCAGCATATGATGTAAGATCGGTTTCCCGGCAACATCTAATAGGACCTTGCCTGGGAGACGAGAAGAACTCATGCGTGCCTGGATGATTGCCAGCTTATTATGACGCATCAGGTGGAAATCCCAACCTTAGATCGGCTGCCCCAAAGCGAGAGCATAGGCTTTTTCGAGCTGAAGGAAGTTCTTATCCCAATCGGCACGTTCTTCAGCCAGTTTTCGTGCCTTGCGTCCCATCTCAGGTAATTTTTGGGATTGATCAACGGCATTCAAGATCACGGAGGCAAGGGCTTCGACATCACCATCGGGGAAAAGCCAGCCATTTTCACCAGAAATGACCCATTCCCGGTTGCCTGGGATATCTGAAACGATGGCAGGAACGCCACAGGCAAAGGCTTCCAAAAGTGAAATTGAGGTGCCATCGCTATGAGAAGCGCTTACATATACATCTGTACTTCGATAATAACCGGGTAGATCCGAATAGGTAACCTGGCCAGGGAAATGAACCCGATCAAAGACGCCTCCGACGAGGAAGATCTGGCGAATGACGGCAGCCTGCGAGCCATTACCCAACATGGTGAGGTGGAGATCTGGGTGTTTGTGAGCGGCGATCACAAAGGCACGTGCGATCACATCCACCCCGTAGATAGGCTCAAAGCCACGGGTTGAGAGAAGATTAAATGTTTGAACTTTTGAACCTTCATCGATCAAAAGACAATCGATGCTACCTAACGATGGAACATTAAAGTGGTGGATATCCACTCCCCATGGGAATGTGATGATGCGTTCATCCGCCATGCCAAAGGAAATGGCCAGCTGACGGATCGTGTTGCAATCACCCACCATGGCGGAGGTTTGACCCAATGTATAGCTTGTAGCCCAACGCCAAAACGGATTGATCCTGGCATCATGCAACAAATCATATCCCCACGACATACTGACCAGGGGACGAAATCCTGTAAGTGCCACCAGGAAGGCTGAGCGCTGGAGAGGACCAGCGTGGATAAGGTCTGGCTTTACTTGCTGTATCACCCTGCGTAAATCTGACAACAATCGTAGTCCAGCATAAACCGTGGCTGGTTTTTTGCCACCAATCCACTCCACCTGAGTAATCTCAGGCGGTAAGGGACGGTTTTCGAGCTCGTGAGGACCTTTCTCAAGGCGCAGGTAGTAAACTTTATGATCTGTTTGTGCCAGCGCACTGAGAAAGCGGTGGTCGTGGGTCGTATAATCACGAGAGAAGTAAAGAATGCGCATGATAAGGGCTTACAACCGCTTTTCGATTGCCTGGCGGAGCAGCTGCATAAGTTGTTTATCACGTTCGTAATCGAATAATAGCGTGTCCATTTCTTCCTTTGGGTGTGACCAGGGCAGACCTTTTCGATGCTCTTCGGGTTCTGATAAGTAGCGTGGGACAATATGGGCATGTAAGTATGGATCGGTATTCCCTGCAATGGCGTAGTTGATACGGTATGCACTTGTGACTTCCAGGAGGGCATCCCCCACAGTCGCCATGTCCCATAAGAATTCAGCCCGTTGTGCGCGGTTAAGATCGTTCAAGCTGGAAACGATTGGATCTGACAGGAGGATGCAGTACCCGCTCAGAAACTGCATGTCGCAGAGAACAACCCATCCAGATGGCACCCTGCAGATAAGGGTCGGGTTGGTCCCTGTCCGAGCAGCTTCAACGCGTTGGGGAATAGTGGCAGACAAAGCTAATCTCCCAAGTCGGTCCAGCGTAGTTCTTTGCCATATGGAAAATCAGCCAACGCCCGTTTACCAATGACAGTATCTATATCATGAGGCTTGATAGCCCCAGGGGTGGCGGGACGGAGTACGTCAATCATCTCTCGGGTGAAGATTTCGTCTGCTTTTATCTCCCGGGCGGCACGCAAGCAGCGGCGCTGGATCACCGCAGTCTCTATCTCATTTCCAGCAACAATTTTATCAGCGCTACCCAGGCTGCGTTCCAAGAGGCGGGTTTCTTCAACCATATTCGCCCATTTCTCCGGATTCATGGCGAACTTATGGTCTGGTCCTTCCCTAGTCATTGCTGTCGGTAAAGTGGCGCTCGATGACACGCGCACCAAGTGTCACAGCACCCAAGACCGGGGCGTTGGCGTGAGTATGATCGGAAAGCCCGAGGATAACATTTGGAAACATGGTGGCGTAAGTCTTGAGCACATTCAGGTGAAGATGGTCGTAGTTATTGGGGCTGGCCGTGTAATTGGTATTGCACTGCATCAGCACCAGCTGAGGATTAATCTTTTGGATGGCATGCACAGCACGCTGTACTTCACCAATATCTGATGCTCCCGTGGCAACGAAGATAGGCTTACCCTTGGAAGCCATGCGTTCCAAGGCTTCAATCCAGTCAATCTCACCGGAACCAGCTTTGTACATCAAGACATATGGATCGAGCATGTCAATGGCTTCGAAATCATAAGGTGCTGAGAAGAAATCAATACCAACCCTATCACATTCTGTTTTCAAAATGGGAGTCCATTCAAACGGTATGGAGGCTTCTTTATAGACCTGAAATACCGACTTTTTCCAGGCAGCTTGATGAGAAACCTGCCCATCCATGTGAGTAAAACCATAATCAGAAACAATACTTGGAGCGCGGAAATTTTGAAATTTAGCAGAATCTGCCCCAGCCTGGCTCGCTAAACGAATGAGATGTTTTGCACGCTCCAGATCACCATCATGGTTGGCGGCTATATCCGCAATGAAATAGGTGGGATGGTCAATTCCGATTGTATGGGTGCCGATCTTAATTTCCATTACTTCCTCCGAAAAACATCAAAAAGGTTTTTCAGCTAGTTTAACTCTAAGGTGCGGAGCATTTGTGGATATTTCTGTTGATAAAGGGTGTATAACTTGCCCAATCCTGTGGAAACATCAGGGAGAGAGATACCCAAAGCATGGGCAAGCTTGTCAGATCGCAGGGTGAGATTGGGGGAGCGGGTTGCTGTAAGCCCCGAATGAGAGACAGAAGTCGGATTGATCAACCCACTATCCAGGTTGAAGCGTTGGGCAAGGCGGACACCAAAATCATATTTGCTGAGGCTTTCTGAACTGACTACATGATAAACACCGCTCAACCTATCTTTTAACATTGAGATAAAAATATCTGCCAGATCATTGACTAGCAAGGGGCAAAAATAAACATCCGTAAAACCCATCACCTGCCTACCCTGGCTCAGATTGTTGAAAAAGAACTCTGCCAGACTGCGCCTACCGGTGAGTGACCAACCGAAAAGGTTAACCCTGGCTATGATGGCGCTCGGGTCGGCTTCAGCAACAGCTAACTCGCCGTTCAGCTTGGTGTGCGTATATACACCAACAGGAGATGGGCTGTCTTCCTCCGTGTAATCACCACGCAGACCATCAAAAACTGCGTCCGTCGAGACATGAAGCAACCGCGCTCCGCTCCTGGCGACATATCTTGCCAGTTTGTGTGGGAGTTCGGTATTCAGCTGTTCCGCCAGGAGGGGGTCAGCCTCACAGGCCTCTAAATTTGCTAATGCGGCGCAGTGGATAACCCAATCGGGATGTGAATATTCGAGCAGGCGCTCCACTGCACCAGGAGCCAGGAGGTCGGTTTGGATCACCGTGAAGGCGTCGGTTTTCAGGGTGTGGTGATTGACCGTCCCGAAGACCGTGTGCCGGTGTGCGGTTTCCAACGCCAGGTTCAACCCGAGCAAACCACTGGCTCCGGTGATGAGGATGCGCATATCAGTTATTCTTCGGCATAGCTATTTACCAGACGATCTTCAAAAGGTGCAACCATTTCACGGATTTGATCGACACTCAACCAATGCGGATTATTATCACTGCCAAAGCGGAAACCAGCAGGCAATCCACGCCCTTCTGATTGCCAATCATGCCCAAACCAGAAGCCAACACTGGGCTGGACCACATACATATCCTCCATTTCAACGGTTGAGCGGGATTCGTCTTCGGAGATCAATACTTCGTGTAATTTTTCCCCAGGACGAATACCAACCACTTCAAAAACAATTCCGGGAGCAATTGCCCTGGCAAGGTCGATAATCTTCATGCTGGGAATCTTGGGGACGAAAACCTCACCCCCGTGCATCTTCTCAACGCAATGGATAACAAAGCGGACGCCTTGCTCGAGGGTGAGCCAGAAACGTGTCATTCGCTCATCGGTGATGGTCAGCTTACCAGAAGCCCTTTGCTGGAGGAAGATGGGCACTACGCTGCCACGCGAACCAACCACATTCCCATAACGCACACAGCTGAAGCGGGTTGGCACCCCACCCGCATACGAATTGGATTGGATAAGCAGTTTTTCAGCCGCCAACTTGGTGGCACCATACAGGTTAATCGGATTTACTGCCTTATCGGTGGAGAGCGCTAAAACCTTTTTTACTTTTACATCCAGGGCTGCCTCAACGACGTTACTGCTACCCAGGATATTGGTCTTAATGGCTTCCATGGGATTGTACTCGCAAGCTGGGACCTGTTTTAGGGCGGCAGCATGGATGACAATGTCTACACCATGCATCGCACGGCGTAATCGATCGACATCACGCACATCACCAATGAAGTATCGCAGGGATGGGTGGTCGAACCCCGACACACGCATCTCGTGCTGCTTGAGCTCATCGCGGCTAAAGACAATCAGCTTGGCAGGGTGGTAATCAGCCAGCATCATTTCAACGAACTTCTTACCGAATGACCCAGTGCCACCGGTGACGAGGATGACTTGTTCTGTCCAGTTCATGGGATCTCCATCATCATTAAAATCGAACCTATGTTTTGAATTTACTCAACTCGATCAAAGGGTATTGACCGTACTTGCCTAATAAATGTGGGAAGCGCTCTTCTTTCCAATATAGGATTCTTAACAGCCACCTGCCGAAGAAGCGTTCATGAATAAAGGTGCGCAAAAAGCGCACACTTACACTGCGCCAACACCAGATCTTAACAGGCATCAGGCTGCCCACATCCTTTTGCAGCCAGGAAGCATTGTGTTTACGAATGTAAGTGCCGCGTGCTGCTGGTTTGTTACTTGGGAGAGGATAATTCCTTTCCACGGTCAGTTGTAGCAGGAAGTGGACGAATTAGTGCGTATAGGCTTTCTGTTAAGCCAATCCAAAAATTCAAAAATATGGTGAGAGGTGGATTGTCCCATCCATTAACAATTACACCTCTACTCCCTGGTGCCAGGGTACGATACAACTCCTGATATGCAAGAACATGCTCATCAGGGGGTAGATGGTGGATGGTGTGGAGCGATACCATAGCCATCAAAGGTGTTGGATTTGAAAGGTAAATTCGCTATATCGCAGACTGTAAAGAGACCGTGAGTGCCGATCCGCTTGCGAGCGTCCTGCAAGGCGACCATAGAGATGTCGGCGCACACCCGGTGTTGGTAGCCGCTGGAATAATCCAGGTATTCTGGGTATTGGATGGGACCTGAACCAGCATCGAGTAACAGACGACCAGAAGGATTTAAATGACGAAGAACCCGCAAGTGACAGTTGTGGATGTACTCACGAGCCACCGGGCGCAGGTCTTCATAGGAGGCATTCTGGTAAAAGCCATCCGAGGCTTCCTTCCAGCCAATTTGGTCATAAAACTCACGCACCTGATGCTTAATCTCAAACTCTGAAGCCATAGCTCACCAGATTACAGGTTCTCCGACCAGATAGGAAAAGGTCATATGATATTTAGAAATGCCCTCATCCGCAAGCATACGCGAGAAAGGCCAGGTTTCTAAATCCTTCCACATATGCAGTAAATGCCATGGGAATGGGTGTGGGTACTCAAAGAAAAAACGATAAGCATAATTCCAGGTTTGGGCAACCTGTTGCTGTGAGAGACGATATTGACCGGGATTTACCAGGACTTCAGATAATAATTCAAAATAATTCTGCCAGGTTTCCGGATCCAAGGTGAAGCCTTTGTTGCGATAGTGGGTGTTTCCCACGACAATCACCGGTATCCCGCGCATGGCCATCTCCATGCCAACGGTGGTGGTGTAGACCAAACCCAAATCGGCAATCTCCACGATATCATAGGTGTTCACCCTGGCATCCGCAGGCACCAGGTGAATGTTTTCGGGGATGGTTGGCAATGTTTTTTGGACCACCTGTGCAACCGAAGGACCCTTGGTGATCAATTCACCGGGATGGATGCGGGCGACCAGCTGCACCTCGGGGTGGGTAGAAAAGAACTGCATTGTTCTTTCCAGCCATTCGGTCATTGAATCGCTGAAAACCTGCCGGCCGAGGGTGAGACTATCACCAATTACGTTGGTTGCTAAAAGGACGATAGGACGATGATCCAAGCCTAAAGTCTGTCTTACCTGCTCGCCACCCTCTGACGGCACACCCTGCCACCGGCGGGAGAAATTTTCCCATAGGCTGGCATGCTGACGGGAAGTGAACAACTTTTGCACCTGGTTTTGCTGTTCCTGGGTCAGTTCCTGGTGTTTACGCGCCTGCCATAAAACATCGGTCTGTTGGCGCATGACTTCTGCATTCTGGGCAATCCAGATACGATCCCGCTGCTCGCCAAATTCATAAGTCACTACGGGGATGTCCAGGAAACGGGCTACCTGGTAGAGCACACCAAATTCAAGGATGGTGCCATTGGGCAGGATGACGACATCAGGTTTATGCCTCCTCAGGTAGAAGAAGGCTGCACAGGCAGCAGCGCAATTACGCTGGGAACGCAGCTTGTATAAATCACTATCCTGACTGACATCCTCCACCTGGAGCGTATACTGGGTATCACGCAAGGAAACCAGGTCGACCATATTTGACAATTCAGAGGGTATCCTGCGTGCATTCCCATGATTTAGTAGGGGTACGACTTTAATTAAAGGCGAGCCTTTTCCTAAAACACCCTCAGCATACAAGTTTTGGCGCCGCAGGTTAAATGCATCGATCGGTGCCTGCCACCTTGCGTAAGGCAGATAAGAAAATGTAACCGAATGGCCAAATCCGGCGAGTGCCATTCCCAAGAGGCTGGCATGTTCAATCCAGTAGCGCAGGGTGCCAAAGATGAAGACCCGCTTGTGTTTTTGGCTTTGCGATGCGGGGATATTAATACGGTTCGATTGGGCGCTGAGTATTTGCTCACGCCAGATTGGGAGTGACTGATCGAGCTGGTCAAGGGTAAATTCAGGCGTGATGGGTTTTCCAGGCTGGCGCAAGTACCAATACGCTTCGGCAGTCAGTGGTATTTGCCCCATTATGTTCTTGAGGTCCTGCTTGCTAATCATTTTCATAGGCGCTCAATCACCCAATCCAAGGCAGGCCGGATGGAGCCCATACGCGGTTCCGGCCATTGTTTGCCAGGGGCACCGGTGGCATCCACTGAGAAAGCCAGGGCATGATCATCCCAAAAATAACGCTTCACCCGGAAGGTGCTGGCGTTAACAGCCATAACGTAGCGACCTTCATTCAAGGTATTAGCCGGGATAGAACAACGGCTGATGTAATGACCTTGCTGACGAACGCCTAATTGTTCAAATTGCGAGGGATTGTCAATATCAAAGGAGGTAAAGACATATTCTCCACGCATGGTAAGCAGGTAAATCCCTACCCGTAGACCCGTGATGGGTTGATCTAAACGATATTCGATTTCCAGGTTGATGGGTTCCGTCGAGCGAAGCGTATCGACTACATCACCCCTGGTATCCCGTAAACGCAAGGCGATGGGGGTAAATGGAGCAGACTCAGCGGGAATTTCAGCCGAAGTCCAAAGGCGCTCACCTGCACCGGTAATCCCGGCTGCCATGTAATAATCCACAGCCTGCGGGGTGGGAGCGCGATATACCAGGTTTCCTTTATCCAGTACGATGGTTTCTTCGGTTAGGCGCAAGACGGCTGACATATTATGGCTGACAAACAGGACTGTCCGCCCTGCCTGAGCAACATCGCTCATTTTACCCATGCATTTGCGCTGAAACTCGGCATCCCCAACAGCCAAAACCTCATCCACAACCAGGATCTCAGGCTCCAAGTGGGCAGCGACGGCAAACGCCAAACGCAGGTACATCCCACTCGAATAGCGTTTAACAGGCGTATCGATGAACTGTTCAACTTCAGAAAAAGCGACGATCTCATCAAATTTTTGCCCAATCTCGAGGCGTTTCATGCCAAGGATAGCACCGTTTAAAAATATGTTCTCACGACCAGTCAGCTCAGGGTGGAAGCCTGTCCCGACTTCCAACAGGGAGCCGACACGTCCATGAATCTCAGCACTGCCCACGGTTGGCTCGGTGACTCGAGATAAGATCTTAAGCAAGGTGCTTTTCCCGGCCCCATTCCGGCCGACTATCCCCAGGACTTTCCCGCGTGGGACATCAAATGAGATATCTCGCAAAGCCCAAATCAAATTTGGTCCAGCTGATGCTTGACCAATAGATGATCCAGAACGCAGCTTGTGGAAAGGTGCTTTAATGCCAGAAACAATCGTATCCCGCAAGGTCTTATAACGCTCAGGTGAAGCACCTATGCGGTAGCGCTTGCCCAGGTTTTCGACACGGATGACAATATCATTCATAAAATATTTATTAGATTAGTAAATATATCCTGATCATTGCACGATTAAATCTCATCAGCAAAGGTTCGCTCCATATTTCGAAAATAGAACAAACCAGTGATCAAGAGCACCACCGCAACCCCTGCAGATACTAGTAAAAGTGGTAACGGAAGGCTGTGAATACCCAGTAAGGACCAACGAAAACCTTCCACCACGCCAGTTAGAGGGTTTAGGGCATAAATAACTTGCCACTCTTTTGATACTTCAGAGGAGGAATACACGATGGGGGTCATGAAAAACCAGATTTGGGTTAAAAATGGCAGGATATGACCTACATCCCGGTAGATCACGTTTGCTGCAGCGAACCATAAGCTAACACCAAGAGAAGCAACAAGTGCCAGGATAATAAATAGAGGTAATGCAAGTAATGCCGGGGTAATGGTATAGGTGTAGGTCGAGTTAGGCGCAAAGTTGTAATATAAGATTATCCCGATGTATACGATGAAGGCAATGCTAAAATCAACTAAACCTGCCAATACCGAAGCAACCGGGATAGTCAGGCGAGGAAAATAAACCTTCGTAATCATGTTGCGGTTATTCACCAAGGAGCGTCCGGCATCATTCATTGCCTTGGAGAACAATCCCCATGGAAGGAGGGCGGTGTAATTGAAAATGGGGTACGGCACACCTTCGGAAGAGAGGCCAGCAGCCCTGGAAAAAATTAGAGTGAAGACAATCATCTGGATAATGGGCTGGATGATTGCCCATGTGGCACCCAAGACGGTTTGCTTGTAACGCACCAAGACATCCCGCCAGGATAGGAAGAGAACCAACTCGCGATATACCCATAGGTCGCGCAGATTTAGTGCAGCTAAGCCGCGGGTGGGCTTGAGAATAATCACGTCCTGATGTGATTTGGAGAGCTGGTCAGCAGACATTGTCATTTGGTTATTTTTTTCGATTCTGTCGGTACCAGGTGATGGTCTGATGAAGGCCTTCTTCAAAGGATGTCCGGGCTTGCCAACCAAAGTAATTAAGGGCTCGGCTGGTATCCAAGACGCGGCGCGGCTGACCATTGGGTTTGCTTGTATCCCACACGAGCTTCCCATCGAAATCAGTAAGATGGGCAATCATCTCTGCCAGGTTTTTGATGCTTATCTCCTGACCAGAACCAATATTTACAGGCTCAGCAGCGTTGTAAAACTCTGCTGCAGTCAATATCGCATCCGCTGCATCACCAGCGAAAAGGAATTCACGTGTGGGTGAACCATCACCCCACAAGATCACCTCTTTATCTCCTCGTTCCTGGGCCTCGATGCATTTTCGCACCAGGGCAGGAATCACGTGGGATGTCTCGAGGTTAAAATTATCTTTCGGCCCGTAAAGATTAACAGGCAACAAGTAAATCGCATTAAAACCATACTGCTCGCGATATGCCTGAGCCTGAACGAGAAGCATTTTCTTTGCTAAACCGTAGGGGGCATTGGTTTCCTCGGGATATCCTTCCCAAAGATTTTCTTCCCTAAACGGAATAGGGGTGAATTTGGGATAGGCACAAACCGTGCCGATGGCAACGAATTTTTCAACATTTCTCTTCCAGGCCTCGTGCATAAGCTGGACACCCATCATGAGATTGATGTAGAAAAAATCAGCTGGGCGAGCCCGGTTAGCGCCAATTCCACCGGCAAGTGCGGCTAAATGGATGATGATATCAGGTTTACTTCGATCGAGCACGCGTTGAATATCGCGTGGATCGACCAGGTCGTATTGTTCGATATGAGGTACAAAAATATTGGTTGCACCACGGAGATTTAGCGCGTCAAGAACAAATGAACCCAAAAAACCTGCTCCCCCCGTGACGCACACGCGTTTATTTTCCCAGAATTTAGGATCGGATTGTAGTGCCATATATACTCCTACAATACTTCATGTTAAATGACAATATCATGCACTTCATCATTAGACGATAAATTGGGCATTTCGATAATGCCGGATTTGACTATCACTGATGAGACCAGAGCGAATGGCATGCAGAACCTCCCGTACACAACCAGTGATCACATCGTTGTTATTAACATTGCCAAATGCGTCGGTGGGCTGGTCGCTCATATCGGCTTTTCCATATCTATGGTAACTTTTACTCCTTGAACCACCAGAGCTGGTGAATTTGAGTCTTGGGATATTCTAATACCCTGCTCCAAACAGGTCAGGCGACAAACATCTGCGATGTCATTTGTCTGACTGGACAATTTTGGATCATCGAAATCGGTCGCACAATCAATACGCACGTGATCAAATCCAGCCTGTTTAACTTCAAGAAGCAACTCAGCCACGCGTTTACGGATATTTCGGTATAACAGGAAAGATTGTTCTATATAATCTATGGTCAGGTGAGCTCTAAAGGATATTCCTTCAGGGGTAATAATGTAGCGCAGCTTTCGTCTCTCGGCTCGCTTGACCTTGACATAACCTTTGGCAATCATCCGCTTGATGTGCCAATTAACCGTTCCCACCGCAACTCCCAGGTGGGTTGCCAGGGTGGCTTGAGTAACGTTGGGGTCTTCCTCGATCTGCTCGAGCAAAATCATTTCACGTGTTGCTTCAGGATTTTCTGCCATTGGTTATTTTTATAATCCAGGTTCAGGTAACGAATAAAGATAATCAAAATTCAGTTGTTGAAATTCAATGACTGAATTATAACTTAAAACTACCAAATATGAGGATAGGATTTTGGCTTTTTTATAGGAACGGCAGGGTAGATCAGAAATCAGCGTGTATCAAAATTACCGACAATGCGCAGGATGTCGAATCCCTCGGCGTAAGGGAGCTCTGCCAATGCGCCATGACGTATCAGGGTAGCGCGCAATACCGATGCATCAAAATAGTACTTATCATGGTAAGTGGAATATTCAGCCAATGCCAGGATTTTTTTCTCAACATCTTCAGGACTGACTTCCACCAAGAAGTGTGGGAAGAACCCGTAACTGCTACGCAGAGCATCAAAACCTAAAACTGTTGTGCCGCGGAAAGCACGCAAGACCTCTTCCGTGGTCTGCTGGTGGTCCTGATGAATATCTGAGCGGGTATGCGTGATCACAATATCAGGCTGGTACTCATGATTGAGCTGATAGAGATATTCAAGGATTTCCTGACGCAGCTCAGGAAACCTGCGGGTAGCAAAAGCCCCCAATTTGATGTGCTCGTGAGAAACACCTAAAATATCCATGCTGTGGTAATGTTCCTCAACCAGGCGGGTAAGCGAAGGATTCTTTTGATTGTCAGACAAAGTGACACAAAATATATCTGTTTTTCCCTGAATATTCGAGATAAAAGCACCACATCCCAACTCGATATCATCGGGATG
The DNA here is from genome assembly GCA_963777965.1 of uncultured Chloroflexia bacterium. Classification (GTDB taxonomy): domain Bacteria; phylum Chloroflexota; class Anaerolineae; order Anaerolineales; family UBA4823; genus FEB-25. Next base: position 21,935 of record CAVZSS010000026.1, read on the forward strand.
GGCACCAATGAAGCAAACTTTCTTTCCATAGAAGAGCATCATAGTCAGTCCTTTCGAGTTAATGGAGCGACGTAGTTTGATTTGTGATGATAACTAAACAATCTCAATAGTAGTCGCAAGCGTTTAAGTTGATAAAGTAAATCAAGTAATCAACGGTTTTGATTGTATGAAGCAAGATTCAGTCCATACCGAAAACATGACGGTAGACTGCAATGGTTTTCTCTGCAGTGCGCTCCCAGGTGAAGGCAGAAGCGCGCTCCAATCCTTTGAGAGACAACCGTTGGCGCTCGATTGGATCATTAATTAGATCGAGCAGCGATTGGCCAAGGACTTGGGGGTTATTTGGAGCGATTAGCACCCCAGCATCGCCTAATATCTCGGGCATGGATGAAACATTCGAACTAATAACTGGAGTACCACAAGCCATAGCTTCCAGAACTGGTAAACCGAATCCCTCATAAACTGAAGGGTAGATGAATACTTCAGCCAAATTGTAAATCAGTGGGAGGTCAACATTCTCAACATAGCCAGTGAAATAGACCTTATCGGATATGTTTAATTGCCCGGTCTGTTCGAGGATATTCTCAACCATCCATCCCTTAGGACCAACAATCACCAGACGATGATCTGGCATCTGGTTTGCTACACTGGCAAACCCTTGCAGAAGTGAGGACAGGTTCTTTCTTGGTTCGATCATGCCAACATATAGCAGGAAATGATCCGGGAGATGGTATTTCTGACGCGCTTGCTGGAGGATTGCATTATCCCGGATTGGACGAAACTCCTGGGTTACACCCAGTTGGACGGTAAATATTTTATCAGGTGAGACACCTACCAGACGAATGGTATCTTGCCGTGTATTTTCAGAGTCTGCAATGAGGGCAACAGCACGGCGCGAGCTGGTGCGAATAAAGAAGCGGAAGAAATAACGCTTGGGCAGAGTATGGAGTTGCGGGAATAGAAAGAAGGTCATATCGTGGAACGTTACCACCCTGTGTCCAGGAAACGATAATGGCATGGTGTAATGCAAAGAATGGAGTAAATCTAATTGGTGATTTATCGCCAATTTAGGCAAGCTGATCTGTTCCCAAAAAAGACGTTTTAGAGGAGATAAGTTGGGAAGAATAATCAAGCGCAGGTTTGGAGTCTCCTGAATGCCAAGTAAATCCAATCGAGATCTTTGAACGAAGATAATGAACTCCATCCTGTCTGGTTGGTTATCATCCGGTAAGCGACCATTATTCATTGTGAACCGGGTAATGGCGCGGATCAATTGGATGATGTAATTTCCTGCTCCAACCGGACGGGATGGTAAAGCAGTGGCATCGATTCCGATGCGCATTGTTCTCATGGATTTATTTTGACAGGAGCTTGACTGCAATAGGTTGCCTGGTTATATCCATCTTCTGCCTGAGCACAGATATAATACTCACCTGGGGTGACCCCGGTGGTGTTCCACAGGTAGGTTACATCTGCAGGGATCTGTTCAACAAAGGGATCATAATTTGGATCGGTTTTGAAAACAAAAGGCAGATAAATGAGAAAGGGAGAGTTTAAGCTCGTCATTGAATAAGTGCTGGCAAGGTTTTGCGTTGGCAGTGAAAGGACAGTGGTATAGAAGAAGTTTAAGGAAACCTCTGAGGGTGGTTTATTAAGCAGCACGCGGATTTTCACCGGCTTGCCTTGAGTAACCTGTTCAACCTTGGTTAATCTGAGCCAATCGAATTCCTGGTGCATAACACTACCGGTGATGTTTTCATTGGGGTCGAGACGAAAACCGACTACAGGTCCGACTGACCCTTGATCTCGCCATGAGACAGCAGGGCAATTACCGGGCGTAAATTTCCTCCGGCATACCATTCAACGGATCGTACAAGTCGACTGTGTATGTATGCCAACCGACATCCAGCGCCACAGCGCGGGAGATATAATAACAATCCTCCCCTGGACGATCCAGGCGCCAGATCAGGCGGACGATCATCCCCAGGTCTGGAACACTCCAGGCACCATCCGTACGGCTGGAGAAAGAGAGATAACGGTAGCTGGACAGGTTGCCATGGTCTATGGAGTTAAGATAGATTTTTGGGTCAGCTTCGTTTGCGCCAGGACCGGCACAAGCACGAGATTGTGTATCAAGAGATAGTATCCCATTGGAAAAACCATAGGTAGCACAGTTAATCAGGGTGATATCGGAGGGTTCCATATCCCAGGGGTTCCCCTGGCCATTCGCATAATCCTGACCACTATAAGGGGATGGACTGGTGAATGTAACTATGGGAGAGCCAACGATATTCAACTGCCCTTCCTGGATCATGTTCCCCGCCGAGTTCTTCACATAATAGTTATAATTACCCGCTGGGATGCCCTGAACATCCCAGGTATAAGAACCATTTGAGGGAGAGAATGAATTAACCACCAGGATCTGGCGTTCTGGTGAACCGGTACCCAGCCACATAGAGTATGCACCTTGGGGTAGTCCAGTTAAATTAACATTGACGGGCTGGCAGTTGGTCAGACGGACCCAGTCCACGTTGAATTGAGTGTCTGGGACCAAGCTGGGGGTGATGCGAAACGCCTGCCAGTATTGCTGGGAAGACCAGGGTTTGTTCGTCAAATAAGCTTTGGTGAATTCAAGTTGATCCTGTACATTTGCCATTGGTTATGCGGAATTCTGTAACCATACGCTTGGCCCCATTCCTGGTATCCAGGAGATACAAAATTTTTATCAGCAGCCCAAAACACATTCATAAAGTTGTTGTTTTGAGGATCACTCCAGTTGGCTTTCATTGCCATGTAAAAACAAGAATAGGTGCTCGAATTGATTGGAAAGAGAGCGCCAATTTTTCCAGAGTTCACTCCAGGTTGATATCCGGGAAAAAGGGTAAAGAAATATGACGAGTTTCCCAAGGTTCGAGCTGAGAATAAACCACCAGCGACTTGAATATCGGTTAAATTATTGGGTGAAGCATGGTTTAACCATTGAGAAATATCCGAGAAGTTCGACATATCCCATGGATCACTCAGATTGCGGGTCGCAAAATCGAACCCTTCCCCGAGGATATAGGTAGCCTCCGGCTCAGATGTGGCAACACCAGGTTTTGTGTTCCAAACGGTAAGCAATAGTGCAATTATCAGAAATACAAATAAGATGGTGAATTTCTTCATATCTATTTCACCTATAAACTTTCCATTGAAAGAAGCGCCAAGCCCGGTGCAGGAGCATGCGGAAACCCTCCGTGCGCCATATATAGCGGGCGCGTGCAAGCCTTTGTTGCCAGGATTGGTTGATATTGATTAAAGCAGGATCAGTTGGGAAAGGAGGACGACCTGAAGCCAGATCAGCAGCGGGAGTACCTTGAAGACAATAGCGTTTCAACGGCTCAATGACATGGCTCCAAGCGAATATTTGAGCCAGGGGAGTAAAAGCAGGTTGCCAGTAATCCTTTGGCGTACTCAGTAGAGTGATGAGAGCCGTAGAGATTGCATCCACGTCCATGGGTGGTACAACGGTTCCGATTTGAAATTGGCGAACCCATTCGCTAGTAACATCTCCATCACTCACCAGTACGGGCAACCCCGCCCATAGGTAGTCTAAGACACGAGTGCGGATAGAATATCGTGTTTCTACATGTAAGGTATGAAGGGCTACACCAACATCGGCTTCGCAGAGCAGAGCTTCATGATCTTCATAAGATAGCCATTCATGAAAGAATATCGTGCGCCCATTCTGTCCAATCTCAGTTGCCAGGGCTTCTGTGGCATCTGCCATTTTATGGCGGGGGACATCCGGGTTGGGATGACGCGTGCCCAAAAAGACCAGACGTGCCTGTGGGTGGCGGGATATGACTTGCGGCCAGGCTCTGACAAGCGAGAGAGGGTCGAGCCAATCCCAAATCCCACCACCCCACAAGACGATTTGAGATTCCTTTGGAAATGATGGGTGGACACCTCGCAGGAAGGGATGATGGACAGGAGAACGATCGGGAAAGCCGACTCCTACAACATCGATCAGTGATCGCAGGCTGGTATCCTGGGCAAAAGTGAAGGGATTGATACGCCCGCAAGAGGTAAGCACACCTACCCAGAAGTCACGTTGGCGCTCATTCCCACAGATGAAGAAATCTCCACATCTGGCCAGGTGATTCATCATCTGAACTGCCTGGGTATTTAGACTGAGTTGACTGTTCAAGGGCTCATTTTGGTAGAGATGTAAATTTTCCAAGACAATAGGATCGTACAGGTCGATGACTCGTCGTACGGGAAGGGAGTTCAGGAAAGGAAATTTTTCTAGAATAAAACTAGAGATAAGAATGATATCGCTGCCTTCAGCCAAAGCTTTGAGGAAGCCAGGCTGTTCGAAACGATAAGGAACGAGTTTGATGTCATTCAACTTCAGGGTAGTCTCGGCTGGGATTGCCAGGGTGACGTCCATGCTCTCAGAAAGAGTGCGAGCCATTTCGAGGTAGCGAATTCCTGGACCAGCCATTTTTTTATCGATGATATCCTGACTGATGATAAGCAGACTTGGAGGTGTACCTGGTTCAGATGTCATAGGCGTTGGGTTGTTTGAAAATTCAAATAGTGGACGGGTCTTACCAGTCAGAATGAGTGGCAGGTAGGTGTGGAGGATAATATCCCAGGTTAGCTCAGGTAAACCGCGCCAGATGAGAGCTGGTGGGACGATGTGCTGTAATGAGAATAGATCAATATCTGACCGTATACGAGTTGTTTGTAATTTGTGACGGAGGGGGAGAATTGAGCTGATATGGCCAATAAAATCCAACCATCCAGCCATAATGGCACCCATCATGCGTCCCTTTGCCTGGAACAGGTAGAGGAAAGCACGCGCCAGATCCTGAATCGCATATATCGTCAAAAAACGAAACAGGGTGAGGGGGGAAAGTAATTTTAAGGCAAAACGCAGGCGACCATAGATAACGCTCCGTAATTTATCAGGCGTCAGGTCTACGTTTTCCCCAGTGTGGACACTGCGTCCAAAAGCATGATAAACCACAGCTTTAGGTGACACCAGCATGTTCCAACCCAACATGCGTGCCCGGTGAGACCATTCTACATCTTCATAATACATGGGAAAGGCTTCATCCAGAGGTCCGATCGCATACCAAGCAGAGCGGGGAATAAGAGCGGCCGCAAAGCAGGCAGAAGGTACCTGTGCCCAGCTATCAAACTGACCCAAATCCAGATACCCTTGAGCATTATCCGATCCGAATGAGGAAACTCCAACCCGGTTGCCCAGTCCGTTTAAGAAAGCTGGTGCCCACCAGTACTTAAGCTTGGCAGCCACCGCTGCACAATCAGGGTTATTTTCAACTACCGAGACCAGTTGTGTAAGCGCATCTGGCTCCAAAGTCACATCGGGATTTAAAATTAGAAAATAATCTCCCTGCGCATGCTGGACACCAAGATTAATAGCACTAGCCAGGCTAACCGATGATTCCAGCCGGAAGGATTTTATAGCAGGAAAGTCCTGTGCAAGCCAAGGTAAGGAACTTTCTCTTGAACCATTATCGATGATTATGACTTCCAGCGGTTGGTGGGTCTGCACTTTTAAGGAGGACAGGCACTCAACCAACCATTCCCGGCTGTTGTATTCCACAATGATTATGGAAACCAGGGAAATCGTAACCTGATTCAGGATTGGTGGAGGAGGGTTGCCTGGAGAAGCTGCCTTGTGATTGAGGGAAGGTAGATTTTCTTCCTGACGGGTGAGCAAGCCGGCTTCAGCCAGACAACCAAGAGCTGCCCGGATGGCTTCTGGACTAAACTCAAGGGCGGATTTTCCAGAAGGACCAGCAAAGCTATTCAGGATATCCTCAATGGTATGACCATCAGCCTGCTGCCAGATAGTGAGCAGGGTTGGATCTACAGCGATCCGGCCTCCCTGTGGGGTGGAGAGCGTTGGGCGTGAACCAAGCTTACCAGGCTTTACCCCTTCAGGGAAATGATAGCGGATGTGGGATGAAATTTCGGTCATGTGGACAAATAATCAGTTGTGCTGTTTAAATCAGTCTTTCCACAATATTAACCCAATCTGTGGCACGTTGCGCAAGGATACGCTCACTGTAAAGGTAATGGGAAGCATTGCGGGCGATTTTCAGTCGCAAGGCGTTATCCTGAATAAGTGTTTCCAGGGCTTCTTCCCAAGCCTGAGGGCTATTCTCAGCAATCCAGCCATCCTCCCTATGGTGAACGGTGGATGAATATGCTAAGGTCTGGCTGAAGATACCTGCTGCACCAATCGCAGCATAATCCAGGAATTTAATATCAGATTTGCAACGAGTGAAAGGGGTCTCACGCAAGGGTGAGATAGCTATATCCCAATGGATATACCCAGTGTACCAGAGCATGAACAAAGGGTATTCATTCTCATCAGGTTTGGGACGAATATAACGTACAGAAATTTGTTGCAGTTCTTTTTTTGTTTCTTCACTGCGTACCACACCGATGACTTGAACATCGACCAGCCCTGGATAATGCTGGTGGATGGCTTTGAGTGCTGGTAAGACCATCAGGAAGTCTTCATCGTGGGTGATGGTGCCCATATAACCGATCACGATGCGGTTGGAGGCAACAAGAGGGTTTATCTCGTCTGGGTGACGAATAACAAGCAAACGTTCATCCAACTGGTTTGCCAGGACGAAAATGTTTGAATTGTATTCGAGCAGTCGTTCTCGTAGAGCAGGAGTCGAAACCAACACACCATCCGCTTGGCGCAACAAAAAAACAACGATGGGTAAGAATTCCATGGGAGGCCAACCCTTGTTCTCAAGCACCAGGTCAAAAAAATTATCATCCAGGCTGTATACTATCTTGGCACCCTTCAGCTGAATTCTATTGACCAAATCTTGGACAAGCTCCAGGGTAACATCTGGGCGCCATAGGCGATCGATAATAACCAGATCAGCCGGCTCACCATTATAGTCCAGGTCAAAGGTTGTATTGATATGGGATTGAACCCGGGGATGAGAAAATGGACGGATCAGGCGTAAGAAAGGGCTACTATGTGGGCGGTAATCAATGCCATATTCATAAACAACGTGGACGTGGGGATGCTTCGCTGTTATTTCGGTATCAGTCATTTTTCTTCCTGGAATAAAGCATTGAGAAAATTGTAGGCTGGTAATTCGGGATAAAATTGCGCTGCTCCATAGATGGCATTCTTCTGGATCTTTTGCCGGAGGGAATGGTCTTCGATTAGACGTTGGAGAGCTTTGAAACAGGCAGACTTATCATGGGTATCCACTATAAGGCAATTCTCTTCATGCTTTGCAAAGGTGTGTGTGCCACCATAATCAGGCACGATTACAGCTACACCACAGGACATAGCTTCCATTGCGGTAAGACCTAATGCCTGATACTCAGAAAAGTCAACAAAAATATCTACTTCATTAAGCAGATTGGCAATCTGCGTTGGGCGTAACTCTCCTGCCAGTTGCCAGGGGAAATTTTGATGGAGAGGGGCAAACCCAGGGTCAGAAGGTTTACAGCCAAAGAGTATGATTTCCAGCCTTGAACCATACCTTTTACTGGTTTGCTCAAGAACTTCCATAGTCATCCTGGGATTTCGGCGCTCAGATTGGGGGCGGATCATGGCGGCGATGCGCATTGGTCGGTCAGGCCAAATTGGGTCATGGCGGGGACGCGGCCAGAAAAGGTCTGTGTCTAAGCTAGCCCCGATGATGTGACACGGGACACCATGGTGACGCTGGATCTGGTCATCAATCCATTGTGTAGTCACACAGCGAACCAGGTTTGGGATGAGCGTATAGGAGTTAGCTGCTTTTTGATAGACATCGGTATCTGGTGCATAAAAATATGGCTCATAATCCTGGATGTAATAGCCAACCTTCAAGTCTGGGCGTTGTTTCATTGCCGGGGCGATCCAGGAAACAGTGGGATTGAAGGTGGCGACGACTGCATCATAGTGAATGGCAACATTGGGGATATCTTCAATGTTACCGTATTCAACTGGTATTCCCAGATTGGGATAAGAACTTTCAAACGAGGGACGATGGGCATGCAGGTTCATGATCTGGGAATCCACACCCATCTTACGCATTGCCTGGGCTGCGAGCATGATCAGATTAGCTCCACCACCTGCAACCTTGATGGGTAAAACAAATAACACCCGGCGATTCGCAAAGTATTTACGACCTCGTTGAAGTAATTCTTCACGCTCGATGATATATCGACTGTGAGAGCGTATCCCATTCAGGATGCGGTTCTCGCGGCACTCGGTTGTCCCTTCATCGATAATCAGTTGCCCATATTTTTGTGCCAGCATAGTGTTGGCGCGTTCGCTTAGTTTCCGACGCCGCTCCTGTTTATAGCTTCGGGATTGAGCATGGAAGATGTAGGTATCGTCAGCCAGGGCAAGCTGCCAGCCTGCCTTACGTGCCCTCAGGCAATAATCGTTTTCTTCACCGTAACCAACGCCGAAGTTCTCTTCATCGAAATAGCCAATCTCATCGATTAGCTGGTGGCGGAGCATCAGGCAAAAACCATTCAAAAATTTCATATCCGGGTATAAGCGCTCGGAATAATTTGCTACCCATTCCCCCATTTGGTCGACGGAGACATTTAAAGGGAGAAGATTGTCAGCCCAATCTCCATTGACGATGATCTCAGGTATGGATTGGTAAGTAGCCGCATTGGAAAGCGGACCAACCAAACCGATCTTAGAGTCGGATTGAGCACAGGCGATCATGCGATCCACCCAGCTGGGAGTGACAATCGTATCGCTATTGAGCAAAATAACAAACTCTGCAGAGGATTGACGTAAACCCTGATTGGCAGCCAAGGTATATCCTATAGCTTGATCATTGCGTAAAAGGATACATTGATGTTCTCGTCCGAAATCTACCAAATATCGGTGAGTATCCTCATCGCTACCATCATCTACCAAGGTAAGTGTAAAGGGAAGGGAGGTGAATTTCAAAACCGAATTCTAGGCAATGTTGGATATCTGCCAGGGCGTTATGGACACAAATAACAATATCAACCTTAGACTGATGGGGTTGGGCTTCGGGATTGATGTGGATATCTTCGACTCGAATGACCTTAGAATCTCCTGGTATGGTGAGTTTAAATCGGATACCACTGGTTATAATCTTTAATTGCCAAATAACTTTCCGGTATACGCGTTTTAGGAAAGAAGTTATTCCTTCACTACGAAGGATATTTATCCCGTGAAGTACGGTATACATAGCGGCTTCGCGTCGACTGCCTGGTGGAATGAAGCGCTCCCGTAGACCTTTGCTGAAAATCATAATTTGTTAATAATGACAAGATGTAGAAGTGACAATCTCAAGCATTCACTATCAGCAGTCAATTCGTGATGTTTCAATGGTTAATTTCTTCAATTCACTACCAAATTCCACGGATATTGGCGTCTTGCGGGATGAGTAAGTCGGTGGAGGGGATGATATGAATGATTCAATCATAGTAAGGCTGTACGTCAGTACCCCGATAAATCTGGGTTGTTATATTCAGGGTATTATGACTTGAATACCGTTTTAAGAATATTTAATGCAGCACGCTCTGGAAAATATGCGCAAATATCATGGATTGCGTTGTGCTGCAAGTGGTTACGCAGTTTCTCATCATCGACAAGACGCTGTAATGAACTCCAAACATTCTCAAACGCTGATGTGTCGACAACCAGGCTATTGCGTTCATGTACAGCGTAACTCGATGCACCACCATGCTGTGGAACTATAACTGCGCAACCACAAGCCATTGCTTCCATTGCGGTTAATCCCATGGCTTGTTGGGAGGAGTAATCGATGAAAATGTCGACCTGATTAAGCAAGGTCGCTACCTGTTCAGGGATAAGAATTCCATATAGTTTACAGGGAAAGTGGTGGGGTAAATCCAAGAATAGGTGATCCTCGAAACGGGTTCCAAAGATAATGTTTTCAACCCCTCCTTTATATTTGCGGGAGTTTGTTTTGAGTAGTTGCATTGTTTTGAGCGGCTCTCGATAGGCTGATTCTGGCCGGATCATAGCTGCAACCTTTATTGGACCATACGGCCATTTTGGGAGGTTGTGTGGTCGAGGGCGATAGAGATCAATGTCGATACTTGCGCCAATTACTTCACAGTCTCGACCTGCAAATGTTTTAATTTGCTCTCTTGTCCATTCTGTCTTTGTAAAGAGGATCATTTCTTCGATCAATGAATATGATTCGAGGGCAGTTGTATATCCTGAACTTCCCTCTGGATACATCCAGGGTTCAAATCCTTGCACATAGTATGCGAGGACTGGATGCCTATCCCTAGTTAGAATCGGTTGAAGCCAGGCGACCGTAGGATTGAACGTGGCAATAACGGCGTCATACTTTAATGCCACTCTTCCTAAATCTTCTATCTTTCCAAAGATAGTTGAATTTATAAGGTTTGGGTACGCTGTTTCGAATCCCTTGCGATTAGATTCCAGGTTAAAAAAGGTTACATTGACTCCCATATTTTGAAAAGCGAGGCTTTCGCTACGGATGACATTTGCACCGCCTCCGGGAGTATTGACGGGCATGACGATAAGAATCTTCTTTCCTGCATACTGCCTTCCTTCGTGTATACACCATGCTCGATCGATCGCAGGTTGGAATCTTGCGCGGATCCCATCTAGGACAGGATTTACCATGCAGTAACGTACACCTTCTTGAATGATTTCTTCTCCGTGCTTGCTGCGCAGGATTTTCCCTGCACGTTCTGAAAGCATTTTTCGTTCACTGCTCGAATAACTTTTTGATTGGGCGTGATAAATATATACATCATCGGCAAGAACCATCTTCCATCCCATTTTTTGCGCCCGTAGCACAAGATCATCTTCCTCACCGTATCCCTGACCGAAATTATCTTCGTCAAACATGCCAACTTCATCCAAAAGAGTCCGCCGTATCAAAAGGCAGAATCCATTCAATAAAGGCATCTCCAAATATAATCTGGCAGAATTGGAAGCAATTATTTGAGCCATCCTGGCAGGGGTAATTCCATCTGGCAGTGGATTAGAAGCCCAATCACCGTTATCCTCGATTCTTGGGACAGACTGCCACGAGGCTGTATTCGAAAGTGGTCCAACAATACCAATCCTCTGACCACTCTGGATGCAGGAAATAAGGCGGTCTAACCATTCTGGAGTCAGAATTGTGTCGCTGTTTATTAAAGTGATGAATTCTGCTGAGGAAGCACGTATCCCCCGGTTGGCGGCATAAGTATAACCAGTCGCTTTTTCTGATCGAAGGAGTAAAGCATCATGAGAAACCACAAATTCCTTCAGGTATCTGACTGTTTCCTCACTAGAACCATCGTCAACCAATATCAAGTTATATGGCTGTGCTGTGTGCTCTAATAACGAATCGAGGCACCGCATAACATCATCCAACGCATCGTGGATGCAAATTATTATATCGACAGATGATATATGCGGTTCTACTCTAAGGCGATTGACCACGCTTTCTACCTCAGATAACCGTACAGTATTGGGAACGAAAGAGTATCTGAGCTTAAGTTTAGTTCGGAGTAATTCGATTTCCAGCCTCAGGCGAAGAAATGCTAAATGCAGGAAGCGGACAAAACCTTCCCGACGCAGCATTCTTACCCAGCGAAAAATAGCGCGCAGAACTACCTCTCGCCGACTACCCAATGGGATTATTCGCTCCCGAAAGCGCTGGAAGGATGTAATTATATGCCAGCTGGTACTATTTCTGATCTCATCCAGTTCAGATTGAAGACGTTTTGACCCTGCCTTCCAATATTGGATAGACATCTCCTTCTGGGCGATTTCTTTCTTATATTCCACTATCAGGTCCCGCCTGCGTGTAATTTCCTGCGACAGGTGCCAAATCTTGCGTTCGTAACTTAAGAGCTGGTTTTCAATGGGTGGTTGGGCTTTCACAAAGCGCATTGCCCATGGGGCAATAAATGAGGCATCGAAATCAATATCATGAATAAAACCATAGCGGTTAAATAGGGCAGCCCAATACTCAGGCGGCTGGACATTGACATGGGTAGGCTCACGGAAATCGAAAGGTGTGGATGAAAGCAGGATGTCATCAGTATGCTTACATATGTTCTCAATTGCACAGACAGCTTCTTGGGCGGTCAGGTGTTCGATAACTTCAATGCAGGTGATTAAGTCGTAACCGAGGGTGTGGGAAGGGCTCGGTAATAAGACCCACTTTACAATAGGGTTGGAAATCGGGCAACACATTCTGGATGGCGTATTCTGAAACATCGATGCCCCATGCTTCCACTCCACGTTGCCGTAGGGATTCAACCAGGAAACCCATGGCACAACCCGCATCCAAGACAGAGCGAGGATGAAATTCATTTACAATGTGGTCAGCAATAAGGTTAAACACACCCATCCAGGCTTCATTATGCTCATAGGGTTCCCCGCAATTGTGCGCATAATACGCGGCATTGTATTGATCCTGTTGGTCTGTGGTCATTTATGCTCTATAATTTGGGGAACTTCGAATTCCCACCTGCCATTCAGGGTCAGGATGCCATAACGTTCTTTCGTATGATTTTCCTGGTTGACAATGCGGAAGGAATAAAGACGATCGTGGTAGTCATAAATTTCATTTTCGTTCTTATTGACTACTGCTATTGAGAAACTATACAAGCCTTCAAGCAAGGGGAGACTTGCGATTTCATAATAAATTCTTCCAGGTCCGTCAATCTTAGGTAGCGTTAATCCCGCTTGGGCAGTATTTGGACCTGTGATATGGATACCATCTTGACGGTGTATAGCTACCCCGAATACTGGCGCACTAATGCATTCATGGGCTTCGTAATCAATATGTAAGCGAAGAGATTGGCCAGTGTTGAAGATCGTCTGATCTTTTCCCGCTAGATCAGTAATATGCACATGGGTGATTTCAATCTTCCGGTTACCCCAACGATATGGTGATCCATTGTTTGTTAGGGCAAGTTTTCCTTCGACCGTACTCATTTGGATGCTAAGGCGCTCCGACTGATTTTCAAGTACACTTCCAGAATATTGTGCAACGACTGCTTTCGCATCTCCTAGAGCAATCAATTGACCATGATGGATCCAGGCAGCCCTTTGGCAATTGGTTTCAATGACACTCATGGAGTGTGAAACGAGTAATATCGAGGCTCCCTGGGCTTTTATGGATTGGATGCGCTCATAGCTTTTATGTTGAAAAGCTTCATCACCGACCGATAAAATCTCATCAACGATTAGGATATCCGGTTGGCTATCTGTAGCTAAGGCAAATCCTAAACGAGCAGACATCCCTG
>CAVZSS010000027.1:0-45063 GCA_963777965.1 uncultured Chloroflexia bacterium
AATCCTGGATTATCCCGTGGATGAGTTATTCCTTGTACCTGTAAAATGATAAAATGGAGTTGCCGAAAGATGAATAATACTCCCATTGATTGGTTGTTGAAAGGTGAACCCTGGGTTGAATATCGGGCACGCCTGGACTTGTTGGGACAATCAGAGGATGACCCGCAAGTCAAGATTCACGCGCCAGTCCATGTTGACAACGCCTCAGGTACAAAACTCTTGTGGCCGAGCTTTCCGGCTGGCCTGGCACGGTTATCTCCAGCCACAAGAGCGCCGGACAACCCTTCCACAAACTGACCTTCATCGCCGACCTGGGACTTAAGGCTGATGACCCCGGTATGGATGTGATCATCCAGCGTATCCTGGAGCACCAATCCGATGAGGGTCCCTTCCAGCTATCCACCAATATCCCGGTCCACTTCGGGGAACGGGTAGCGATCAATGGGCTTGGGCTTTATGTGATGCCCCTCTCATTGTTTATGCCCTGCTGAAATTCGGCTTGCAGGATTATCCGGCAGTCAAGTCAGCTATTAGTCACCTGGCTGGGCTGGTACGCGAGAACGGCTGGCCGTGCGCCGTCTCAAAGGAGCTGGGGAAATTCCGAGGTCCGGGGCGGAAGGAAGTCCCTGCCGTTCGCCACCTTGGCCATGTTGAAGGCATTATCCGTCATGGAAGAGTGGCCTAGTAGCCCGGAATGCCATACGGGTGCTGAAACCCTGCTAAGTTATGGAGCGATAACCTCACCCGGCGCGCCCCTACATCTTCTACATGGGCACCGACTTTCGCAAGCTCAAGGTACCGTTCGTGTGGTACGACCTGATGCATGTCCTGGACATCCTGTCACGCTTTGAGTGGCTCAAAGAAGACCCACGTCTGCTCAACATGCTCGGGCTGTTAAGAGAAGGCCGATGAGCAGGGTCGCTTCACCTCGGATCGATCTGGACCACCTGGAAGGATTGGGAGTTCGGGCAGAAGAAAGTGCCATCCAGGTGGTTAACCCCACTGGCATGGCGCATCCTCGCAAGATTTGAGACCTCTTCAATATAATCCAAACCTGATTGCGTCTGTATAGAATCTTCTTATCGATATATAATAAAAGATAAATTGGATAGATTTTATGGTATTATTATCACATTCTTAGTGGAATCTTGCCATGATAAAGACATACCGTAATCCGATATGCATATCAGGAGGATACGATGAGAATCAATTTATCCAGCGTCTTGGTCGATGATCAAGGGAAAGCGTTGAAATTCTATACCGAGAAATTGGGGTTCGTTAAAAAGGCAGATATACCCATAGGGGAATTCCGCTGGCTGACCGTCACCCCACCCGATGGACCCGAGGGGATTGAACTGGTGCTTGAACCAATGGGCTTCCCACCCGCCAGAGATTATCAAAAAGCCTTATTCGAAGCTGGAATTCCACTGACTGCTTTTCTAACCGACGATATTCAGAAAGAATATAAACAACTTGAAAGCACACCGGGGTGAAGTTCCGCAGCGAACCGCAGGCCATGGGTGCCATCCTATCCGTTTTATTCGAGGATACATGTGGCAACCTGATCAACCTGGTGCAGCCTGTATAACTGACCGTATGAGATGATCTCCTCCTTGAGTTTTTGACTATGGTTGATTTTTCAGTAAGCCCAATCATATTCAATTCTCCGATCCAATATCGGGGGTAGAATATTTATGATAAATGAGAGCATTTCGTACATCTATCCATTTTAATCCAACTAAATTAGCCATAGAAGGGAAAAATTACATGAATGGAGTCAGGGTTTTGGTTGGAACTCGCAAGGGTGCATTTATATTGACTTCGGATAATCAGCGGGAACATTGGGAGATAAACGGACCTCACTTTGCAGGCTGGGAGATTTCTGGCCTAGAAGGGTTCACCAATGAACCCGGATAGGCTGTACGCATCACAATCCAGCGGTTGGTTCGGGCAGGTGATACAGCGCTCCGATGATGGTGGTATAACCTGGGCACCGGTTGGTAACAAGTTTGTGTATGGAGGTTCACCCGGCACGCACCAGTGGTTTGATGGCTCACAGCATCCCTGGGAGTTCAAGCGAGTATGGAAGCTGGAACCCTCCTGACTAATCCTGAGGTGGTGTATGCTGGAGTGGAGGATGCTGCTTTGTTCCGCTCAAGCGATGGTGGACAGACATGGCAGGAGTTTGAGGGGCTGCGCCAGGCAAAAGGGCATTTATGGTCACCCGGCACGGTGGAAATATACCTGCACACGATCATCCAGGATCCTGCTAACCCTGGTCGTATTTACACTGCCATTTCAGCTGCGGGTGCTTTCCGTACTGATGATGGTGGGCAAACCTGGAAACCGGTGAACCATGGTTTGCAATCCAATTACGAGCTGCCTGACCCAAATGCTGAAGTCGGTCATTGTGTGCACAGCATCACCATGCATCCTCCGCGCCCAAATGTTCTTTTCATGCAAAAACACTGGGATGTGATGCGCAGTGACGATGCAGGCAAATCATGGCATGAGGTGAGTGGCAATCTGCCTTCTGACTTGGGTTTGCTATTGCAGTACACGCCCAAGAGCCGGAAACTATCTACGTCGTCCCCATCAAGAGCAACTGGAGCACTACCCGCCGGAGGGAATGCTGCCGCGTTTACCGCAGCCGGACGGGCGGGAATGATTGGGAACCTATGACAACAGGATTACCGCAAAGCAATTGTTACGTCAATGTGCTGCGCAGCGCCATGGCAGTCGACTCACTGGATCCATGCGGAGTATACTTCGGCACCACCGGGGGGCAGGTGTACGCCAGTGCTGATTCGGGTGATAGATGGTCTCCCCTGGCGCTTAATTTACCGTATGCTGCTTCGGTAGAAGTTCAGACATTGCCATGATTCGAGTTGTGCTCCCCCAACATTTACAGGTTTTAGCCAATGTCGACCGCGAAATTGAGCTTCAGGTCGAAGGTCCTGAAACCCTGGAGGCAGTGTTGGAAGCATTGGAGGATTGCTATCCCATGCTGCGTGGGACAATGCGTGACCAGGTGACTTTAGAACGGCGACCCTTCATCCGGTTTTTCGCCTGTGGGGAAGATTTATCACAAGAATTCACCTGCCCAAACCACTGCCAGAGCAGGTACTAACAGGAAAAGAAACCTCTCAGGGTGGTAGGTGCCATGGCGGGGGGTTAAGTCGGGTGCTGGAGATCTATCAGCGCCTGCCTTAGGAATTCAAAATCCTATCAATAATTACATTAATTTCTTTACAGCGCACCGCTACTCAATCCACCATTGCTCGCATTAAAAGGCAAATTCTGATGGGTGAACCACCGAGCGGTTTGTTGGACGCATAACGCTGGAGTTTGAGGGTGGTCTTGGATGTATTGAAAAAGTTCTACAGCTGTTTTTTCCTGACCCTGTACATGCACCATTGTAGCTGCTTATCGAGCCAGGGCATACAAGCTTAAAGGCGTCGTTTGGTAATTTTGGGTTTTTCTTGAGCGCTCTCTGAAACAATCTTCCGCTTTATTTATCTCCCCTAGCCCGACATACCCGAACCCTAACCGGCACAGTGACGTGCAAATTCCCCAATGATGGCCAAGCGATTTGAATATCTGGTAACCTTCCTCTGCCAGCTCCACCGCATGTCGGTATTCTTCAAGGAAATATGCGCTTTCGCTCATTCGACTTAAAGCATACCCTTTACCGGTACGATTATCAGTTTTTTCAAATATGGCCAATGCCTGACGATGATAATCCTTCGCCTGAGCAAATTCTCCAAGCCCATCCGCGGCCAATCCCATCTTGCTGGATGCAAAGGCCATTCCCCAATAATTTCCCAGGCGTTCGAAAATTTCATAGCATTTTTGTAAACTCTCCAGTCCGCGCTCGTACTCCCCGAGCAGGAAATATGCATGACCCAACCATAATAAATAGGTTGGCCACATGGAATTCTGGCTTTCTCTCCCAAGCAGGATGGCTCGCTCCAATTGCTCCATTGCGAGTTCATATTCACCTCGGAAAGACGCATTTACCCCAAGGTTATGGATACATTCAGATAATTCACTCTTCAAACCGATGGAACATAAAGGCTCAAGGCATTCTCTCGATAGTGTCTCACTCACTTCGATTTGTCCCAGGTTACACAGTAAAAATGCCTGGTGGGTACAGGCGCTTAAGTAGATCGGATCTTTTTCCAAATCAAACACATTTTTAGAAAAGAGGGCTTCTTTCCTGGTTTGAGCAATATTTCCAAAGACGTCTTTTCCTTCATGCCATCCATAGACCGCATAAAAAGCCAGTAACCCGGCAAGAATTTTCCTAACCCTGTCTCCTTCCCAATGGACGATTGCCCAATAAACCGCAAAACGAATGTTATCCATTTCTTTACGGACTTCATCGGCGGCAATATACATCTGATCCCCCAGTAAATTTAATTCTCGCTCGGTTAGAAATTGTGTGTAATAAAGGCAATGCTGATTACAGATTTCATCCCAGGTAGATAATGAAGCCTTTAGCTTTTCAATGCCATACTGTCGCAGCAGGCTATGCATAAAAAAACGTCCAGTATGATCTCTGCTGAGCATCGATCGATCCATTATGCTGGTAACCTGACCTATGCTTACGCTGGCTACTCCCAGTGCTGCCTCTCGGTCAAAGCCTCCTTGAAATATCGAAAGCTTACAAAACCCATCCCGTTGCGTTTCATTAAGTAATTGCCAGGAGCCATCAAATGCAGCTCGTAAACTCTGGTGCTTGTCATCCACATCACGCTTGGCAGAGCTGAGGAAGTCCAGGTTGGTCTGGATCTCTTCACTGATCTCTTTGAGATTAAGGACAGGTGTCCAGGCTGCTGCTAACTCAATTCCGAGAGGCATCCCCTGAACAAGCCAACAAATATGAGTGATACAGCTTCGATCCGCTTCAGAGCTCGTAAATTCGATATTTGCTTGCTTCGCGCGCTCAATAAACAGCCGAAAAGCGCTTGAAATCCTCTTGAAGCATTTCACCAGGATTTTGAGGTACTGGAAAGCCTGTAACGGGAAAAATCCACTCCCCCAGTAAATCTAATTTTTGCCTGGAGGTAACCAGAATTTTAATATGTGGAGCGTGACCGAGTATTTCCGATAACAAACTAGCGCGTATAACCAGGTACTCAAACCCATCCAACACCAGTAAGATTGACCGGTTCTTCAAATAATCCAATAATTGGTGTTTAGAGTCAAGTTAAGTCTCTAAAGAATCGATCCTAAACTGAATTGCGTCAGCGATGACATGAACCAAATAATCAACGGAAGCGATTCCTTCCAATGGGACAAAATAGGTTCCATCAGAATAATTATGAAAACATTTGGTGACTACCCGGATGGCTAACACGCGTCTTGCCAATTCCACCCTGTCCTGTCAAAGTCAGCAGGCGGCAGTCAGGATTACTAATTAAGGTAACGATCTGAGCCAACTCCTGTTCGCGACCGATGAAACTAGTTTGCGGGGCGGAAAGATTAAATATTGACATCAGTGTTGTACCACTTCCAGGTTTTGCCCCCTTTATGATCTGCATATACAGCGACTGCGTCTCCTGGGAGGGTTCAACACCCAGCTCAGCCTGTAAAATATCCTGGCATTTTTTATATTGCCCTAAGGCGTGAGCCCGTTGGCCATCCAATACGAACAGGAGCATACACTTCCTGTGAGCTTGTTCATCCAGCGGATCTATCTCGAGCAATCGTCGCGCGAAGGCTTGCCCTTTCTGATATTCTTCAGTTTCAATGGCATGGGAGATCGCTGTGTGCAGCCCTGTAGTTACAAGCGTGTTAACCCGCTCCTGTTGTAACCGGCGCCAATCTTCAAAATCCAGGCAGTCACGGATGTAGAAACCCTGTAAGAAATCGCCCTGATATACATCCAGCGCTTGCTCCACCTCACCATTCGCTAGTTTTCCTTCCAGGTCATTAACGTCAAGATACACATTTGCACCTGGTTTCATTCCTGCCGCATCACGGGTGACCTCTAAATAATCCTCCAGCTCTCTATGTAAAAGTGACAAAGCCACTCTTAAGCTGGTCATGGCTTGGCTCTCAGGGCTCTCGGGCCATAATAATGTTGCGAGTACATTCCGATTGCACATTCCCCCATGCATTACCAGGTAAACCAGGATTGCCTCAGCCTTGCGTGAACCCAGGTCGTTGAGAGCCTGGCTATTTACCCTCAGGTCAAATCCGCCCAATAACCTAATTTCTAACATCTTCTCCACCCAGACATCTATAAATTCGGTTAGCAACAGTTATTCAAGTGAAAAAAAGTGACACCAAGGAAAATACCTTGGAAATCAGCTTCATTAAATGTTAATTTAACGAATCTTTTACGCCTTGTCTCTATTATACAGACAGAAGATACAAATAAGCAAGGAGATAGATGCCATGGAACAAAACAATAAAATTCATTTTCTGTTTCAAGCCAGCTTTTCTCTATGGATTTTGTCATTCGCGCTTATGGTGCTGTTTTGGGCATGGGCCCTATTATTCCATTACGAAACATCAAGGGGAAAAGGGCCAAGCCTCAATCTGAAAGGGCTTTAGGAAGGAGGAACAAATTTTTCACTTCAGAATGGACTAAAACCATCACATCCAAACACCCAATAAGGTTTAGCTAAATTGATAAATCAATCCAAAAAAAGGAGATACTAAAATGAGCCTTAAAACTCTAATGATCATCAAAGCTGTTGTTTGCCTGACCCTTGGAGCCATATTGCTACTTGTACCCAACTTTTTATATTCGTTCTTTGGTGCTACACTCAACGATGCCGGTGTTTTCGCTGCCCGAGAGTATGGCGCAGCCCTGATTGGTACGCTCTTTCTAACCTGGTACGCTAGAAACGCAGCAGAATCACAAGCCCGACGGGCGATCATCTTGGACCTTTGTATTTACGATGCCATCGGTGTCGTGATCACCCTGATTGCCACACTTTCCGGCGTGCTCAACTGGCTTGGTTGGGCGGTGGTCGTCCTGTATCTATTCTTCGCGGTTGGCTACGGCTATTTCTGGTTTAAAAAGCCCGCCACTCAGCCTGGTCAGGTTTAGGTTATCAAAATCGTGAGAATTGATCATCCCATTTTACCTTGTGAGGAGAATAATCGAGTACTTCAATTCAAGCCACCACAATCCAATGGTCAGCCTGCACACATTTCTTCAGCCCCCTTCATTTTTTATGCTTAAAAGGGGGCTCTATTGTGTTGAAATTAGTATAATTGATCGCGGAAAACTTCATCCAAAGACTTCGTATGCGATAAATTCAGGAGGGTATGATGACATCCAAAGTATTATTAGATGGTAAAGAAGGTCTTGAAGGGTTAAATGCTGACAAGATGACCGAGCTCTATGCCAATGATTTTTTATTTGAAGCTTCTTCATCCAATGATTGGATTACTGACCGCGCCTCACTCAGGAATTATTTTCAACAGCTCTTCAGCCTTCCAGAAGTGCGATTTTCTGATTTCAAGATACTCGAATCGGATCACTTTGCTACTATCGAATGGAACTGGAGCGGGGTGAGCCCTATTACCGGAAAGCCGTATCAAGTGAGAGGCGTCTCAGTTATTGAATTGACAGGCGGAAAGATAAGCCGTGAAAGCCTCTACTACGATCCTAAGCCATTTTGGTTTTCAGAATGATGGATTGAATCTGTTCGTAAAATATTAAGGGTGATTTGGGGATTCATTATCCCAGATGGGATGCAATCCTCCCCAACGCCTCCCCAAACCTCCTGATCTCCTCCAGCGTGTTGTAATGCACCGGACCCACCCGCACCATGCCGCCCTTGTCTTCCAATCCCAGGCGGGTGGTGACCTCCAGGGCATAATAGTTCCCGTCCCACACGAAAATATTGGCTTCATCCAATTCCTCTGCCACCTGGCGCGGTGATTTGCCCATTAAAGTGAATGCTGCCGTTGGCACTCTTTCCTCCAGCCGCTTTGTGTCCGTGATGCCGTACACCGTCACCCCCGGCGTCTCCGCCAGGATATCCAGCAGCGCCTGACTTAGCTCAAACTCATAACTGCGTATGGCAGACATGCCGTTTTTAAAGTTCAGCCTCCGCCCGGTGTAATCACCCGCGTAGCGTTCCGCATGTTCATCTCCAAAGGTCTCCCCCACCCACTCGATGTACTCCAGCGCCCCCAGTACCCCACACATGCCTTCGAAGTTCCCGGTGCCGGTCTCGAATTTCCCCGGTGGGTCCTTGGGTGCTGGGCGGACCTTGTACGCGGTGAGCCGGTCCAGTAAGTCGTAGTGTCCGTACAGCACGCCCATGTGCGGACCAAAGAATTTGTAGGATGAGCACACCAGGAAATCACAGCCCAGGTGCTGTACGTCGATCGGCCCATGCGGGGCATACTGCACCGCATCAATATAGATCAGTGCTCCTGCCTCATGCGCCATCTGGGTAATGGTACCCACCGGGTTGATCGTCCCCAGGGCATTGGAGGCATAACCGACTGCCACCAGGCGAGGTTTTCGTTCGATGGCTGCCTGCATCTCCTCCATATTTAGCGTGCCATCTTCAGGGTGGAAATCCACCCAGGTAACTTTACAGCCACGGTCCTCCGCCGCCATCACCCATGGCGTGATGTTGGCATCATGGTCCAGGCGGGTGACCACGATCTCATCCCCCGGGTTGAACGTCCGCACCAATGCCCGACTAAACATGAAGGTCAGGCTGGTCATGTTGGGACCAAAGACAATTTCATGTGCGCCACCTGCATGGAGGAAATCAGCCGCCGCCTGGTGGGCTTCCTCCACCAGCGCATCCGACTCGCGGCTGGTGGCGAACGCACCTTCATGGTTGGCATTATGCTCCACCAGATAATTGCTCATCCGGTCGAGCACGCTGCGCGCCACCTGGGTGCCGGCAGGATTGTCCAGGTAGATGGCATCGCGCTTGAGAGCGGGGAATTGGGATCGTATGGCAGTCAGGTCAAGAGGCATAGGTGAACTCCAGTCATCAGTGATTAGTTAGCAAGAATGGGGCTAATTATAATGCGGTATAGAAAACAGCTTTAAAACAAATATCTTTGAAAGGATTATAGAAGTATTTAACTGATCAAGGAGGATTGTCATTGAAACGTGCCTTCCTGGCTATTTTCTCCGCCTCCTGCAGCTCGTCCAGTGTATTGATATTCAGGAAAGCTATCCCCTCAGGGTCATACGGAAGTATCTCATCAGGCTCTAAGAAACGGATATGCACCTCATCAAACCATGCATCCACCCGCCGCTTACCCACCTCTAGAGCTGATTGAACATATGGCAGGCAGGTCTCCCGCCGGTAGACCGCATGGAACGGTTCTGCCCCAGCCTCAGAACGGGGTATGACCGCATCAGCATCCGTTTCCTGCAGCAGAACCAGCTCGAGGGTGAAGATTTCAAGGCTGGCAAAGGGCATATCACAGGCCGCCACCGCCACATAAGGGTATCGGGCTGCGCTTAAGGCAGTAAATAGTCCACCCAGAGCACCGTACCCGGGCAACCGATCTGCGATGGGATTGAAACCTAGGAAACGGTAGTTTTCAGGGTGATTGGAGGTGACCAGCACTTCGTCTGCCAACCCAGACAGGCGATTGAGCGGCCGTAGGATGAGTGGCTGCCCAAGGAAAGGCAGCAGGGCTTTGTCTGCCCCCATGCGCCGGGATTCACCACCCGCTTGGATCACAAGCGTTAACATACCCTGATTCCAATCGATTTCAGCCTGGTTTTCATCATATAAGAAACCTTACCAAACATGATTATAATGGGATATATGCCTGGGAGATAAGCGATATGAAAACCGTAGCGGACGTCCTGGATGAATTGACCGTTGAGAACATGGAGCTGGCAGATCCACAGCCGGATAATTCCGTGCGCTGTCATGCCTGTGCCCACCGCTGCCTGATCCGTGAAGGCCGGCGCGGTATTTGCCAGGTCCGTTTCAATCGGGGTGGCAAGCTGTGTGTGCCCTGGGGTTACGTGGCAGGCTTACAGGCAGACCCTATCGAGAAGAAACCTTTCTTCCACGTCCTGCCTGGCAGTGATGCCCTCACCTTCGGCATGCTTGGCTGTGATTTCCACTGCGCCAACTGCCAGAATTGGGTTAGCTCGCAAACCCTGCGGGACCCGGCTGCAGACGAGTCGGTCGGCTATATCCGCCGTATCACGCCCGAGCAGATAGTTCTGGCAGCAAAAAGGGCTGGAGCAAGTGTGATCGCCTCCTCCTACAACGAGCCTCTCATCACCTCCGAATGGGCGGTTAGCATCTTCAAGCTGGCAATAGAACAGGGCCTCAAGTGTGTCTATGTTTCCAACGGCAACGCCACCCCACAGGTGTTGGAATATCTGCGACCCTACCTGGCGGGTTACAAGGTTGACCTGAAGACCATGCAGGACAAGCAGTACCGCCAGCTGGGTGGGGTATTGAATAATGTGCTGGATACCATCCGCATGGCACACAAGCTCGGCCTGTGGGTGGAGGTGGTGACCCTGGTCATCCCCGGCTTTAACGACAGCACCGATGAGCTGATGGAGGCAGGCAGGTTCATTACCTCGGTCTCGCCTGACATCCCCTGGCACGTGACGGCTTTTCACCCCGATTATAAGATGACCGATCCTCAACCCACCCCGGTAAAAACCCTGCAACGTGCTGCCGAGGTCGGTCAGGAGGCTGGGGTGAAATTCGTTTACGCTGGCAATCTACCTGGCAGCCTGCGTGAATACGAGAATACCCATTGCCCCAGGTGCCAGGCGCTGCTCGTGGAGCGCACGGGGTATGTCATCTACAAATACCTGCTGACCAAAAGTGGCACCTGTCCCAAATGCGGCACAAAAATACCCGGCATCTGGACCGATAAGCCCGATTCAGTCAGGTTAGGGGGTTGGGGGATGCCCAGGCTATTTAGATAGTGATTGGGGGATTTTGTAAACAATCAATTGATCGTTACTTGCGAACCACCACGCGCATCACCCGCCGGTCAACCGCCCCGAAACGATATTTATACCTCTCGTCCCCACGCATGAAGTCGAAAAATTGGCGCTTATGTTCATTTGCCCATTCGAGCAAGTGGCCCAGCAGCACCCAGCCCAATGAAAGCTCACTGAAGCGGAAATCCATCCCTGAGTTATAGACCCAGATATGGTTCATATAATCGAAGTTCAGGTAACCGGCAGCTTTCTCTCCATTCACTTCGATGAAAGCCAGCTGCAGCCAACCGGCTTGAGAGGCTGCCTTAACGATCAAGTGCATCTGTGTGCGCATGGCAGGCGTGAGGAATTTCGCTTTATCGGGGTCACAGGCCATCAGGTCTAAAAAGATGTCAACATCTTGGTCCAGCATATTTTCGTTTTGGATGATAGACCATCTTACAGGCATATAGTATTCTTCTGCCCGGTGCATTTTGCGCCGGATCTCGTGGCGTTGCTTTTTATCAATGTTGCTTATGTATGTCTCCCAATCACCCGGAAGGGGAATGTACGGGCAGTGTTGGAGCGGTTCCTGCAAGTAGCTCCAGCCTGATTTCTCTGCAACCGCCTGCAAAGCTGGCAATGTTGGGGAACTCTCCAATATGTTGTACCAATCCAACACATTGGAAGCAGACAGCTGGTCACTCGCCAGGTGCTCCAGGATCGCCTCCAGGAAGGCAGGGATGTCTTCCTGTCGGGCGATGATATCCAAATAATCAGAAATCTCAATGCTGCCAAGCAGCATTAACGCTGGCTCACCATCGCGATTGTCTGTTTTAAAGAGCGGCGCGATCCCGATCAATCTGCCATCCTCCGCACGGGCAGTAACCACGTACAATTCTCCCTGTGACCATTCACCACCACCCAATCCCTGCCACCATGCGATGATATACTCATGGCGCAAAAACGGCACATGACTTGCACTGATTGTTAACAAATCGTTCCATTCTTTTTCTAGGTTGATCAACTCAGGTAGGTTGCATATGGTGGCAATGTGCATAAGTTCTCCTGGTAGTATTATCCAAGTAAGATTTTACCAGTATAATCACTCGGTATGAATTCTTCTCTTGATCTCAATCTGCTTCCGATCGCACGGCAAGCCGGAAATGAAAAATCCGAGCTACCGGATATGTATGCGGTCACCCCGCCCCGTAGAGCTGCGCATGGTCGTGAAGCGGATAGTTTGATCATCTATCTTAGCATGGCAGGGAATTCTCCGCTTTCCCCTGAAGCGCATGCCCAATTACTGCAACAGCTAGCCCAAAAGTTTTATAAGACTGCTGGCAGCCTGACCTCTGCAATGCGTACGGTTGCTGATGCGCTTAACTTGTACCTGCTCGACCGCAACCTGCGCAGCACAAGCGTAGGTCGCCAAGGGATCGGGCAACTGATCCTGGTTGCTTTACGGGCAGACACCCTGTACATCGCACAATGCGGCGATGTGCATGCGTTTCTAGTCACGCCAAAAGAGTCACAGCACCTATATGACCCACAGAGTTCTGGGCGGGGGCTCGGGCTCAGCCGGACTACCCCCTTGCGTTTCCTGCAAACCAGCCTAAATCCCGAGGATTTCCTGGTTCTTGCCACGCAAGCCCAGCCTGGATGGATTAAAACGCCTCTCAAACACCCTCAGCCCCAGGGAATCGAAGTGTTTCGACGCCAATTGCTGGATATTGACAGCCAGGATTTCAATGCCGTGATCCTCCAGGCCCAGGCTGGCACAGGTAAGTTGAAAATTTTGAAACGTAAGACGGATGCGCCGGTTATGGCTCGTCCGATATCTCCACCACAACCTGTTGAAACAGAATCCCATTCACAGCCAGCTGAAGACAAAAGGCTTGGGTTACCCACCAGCCCTGACCCGCCTGCGGATGCAGACAAGCAATCCACCGAAGATAAAAAACATGGATCACCCTCGAGCTCTCCAGCGCCCCAAACCTTAAGCGCTGGGATGCAACCACCTGCGGTCGGTCAGGTGGAGGACGTACCAGCACCGGCTCAACCGGCCAGCCAACCATCCTCTGCGTATCGTTCTGTGCCATCCCTGCAGGGTATTCCTGGCGTAGAGGCCGGCATCCCTGCCGTTTCCACTGCGATATCAAGCCCAGGTCAGAACCAACCAAAGACAGAAGGTTCTAAATCCAAGCCGAATCCACTGGCAAAGTATGTCACTTCTTTCCGAATAACCCTGGCAGCCATCGTGGCAGCCATCGGCCGCACCATGCATAAAGTCATGGCAGCCCTCTCCCAAGCACTTTTGCGGCTGCTTAAAAATCTTCTGCCAGATGCCGATATTCTCCGCCTGCCTCCATCAACGATGGTATTTATTGCCCTGGCAATCCCCCTGATCCTGGCTACCATTGGTGGAATGGTCTATTTACAACGTGGGCGTGCCCAGCAGCATGAGGTGTTATTAAAGCAGGCACAGGAAGATGCGGCATATGCTGTCACAGTTACCAATCCATTGGATCAACATATGGCCTGGCAAACCGTCCTGGGTGACCTGGATAAAGCAGAAAATTATGGCGTCACCAGCGAATCGGAAGCCTTACGGGTAACTGCCATCGATAACCTGGATAACCTGGATGCCATCAAGCGATTGGATTACCAGCAAGCCATCGTGGGCGGATTGGATGCCGGGGTGAGGGTCACCCGAATGGTAGCCACTGCCACCGACCTGTATATGCTTAATGATGAGCAGGGCAGTGTCCTGCGCGCCATCATGACCGGGCGTGGATATGAGATTGATCCCAACTTCCAATGCGGTCCAACGTACGGTCCTATCGATGTGGGACCACTGGTGGATATCGACGAGCTTCCTCCAGGATCATTTGAAAACGCCAGCCTTCTGGGAATGGACTCGAATGGTAATTTATTGTATTGTGTAATTGGTTCACAACCCTATAGCGCAGCCATGGCCCCACCCAATGCGGGGTTTGGGACACCAATTGCGATGACCCTGGACCAAGGTGACCTGTACATATTGGATCCACAGGTCAATGCGGTTTGGATATACCGCAACCTGGAAGTAAGCCAGCAACCACGCCTGTACTTCGGTGACGATATCCCACCGATGGAAGATGTTATTGACCTGGCAGCCTATAATGACGACCTGTACCTGCTGCATGCGGATGGACATATGACCAAGTGTACCTATAGTGGTTTAGCAGAATCACCCACCCGCTGTGATGACCCTTATCCCTACTCCGATAACCGTCCCGGGAAGATTCATGGACCAACCATCGAAGACACGATTTTTAGCCAAATTTACTTTTTGTCATTCCCCGAACGTTCGATCTATCTCCTCGACCCAAAGAACCAGGCAATTTTTTACTTTAGCGTGCTGTTGAATTTACAAAATCAATACCAGCCTAAAGAGACCCTTGCAGACGGGGATGCAACTGCTTTTGCAATCAGCCCTAACCGGGCTGCTTTCCTGGCCATCCGTAACTACATTTACTATGCTGCTCTGCCCTGATGTGTATCACTCGAGTGAGTAAACCTCAGCCATCACCCGTATAGCTTTGAATAATATCCATCTGAATTCTTCACACTCCTTTCGCAAGCACCTTGCCGATATTCTTGCCTTATTCCTTGCCCTGCTTGGATTCCTGGCTTCAGCCCTGGTCACTCAACGAGTTTTCGAGGGCATTCCACACATTGAAGATGAAATCGCATATGTTTGGCAGGCAAAGGTACTGGCTGATGGCCAATTGAAAATCTCCTCACCTTCACATCCAAAAAGTCTTCTGGTGCCATTCGTCGTTGATTTTCAGGGGGAGCGGTTCGGAAAATATCCACCTGGCTGGCCTGTGTTGCTATCCCTGGCTGTTCAACTAGAGCTCCGGGCATGGATCAATCCGCTATTAGCCGGGTTGGGGGTCTGGCTGACATACCAGCTGGGGAAACGCCATTTCAGCCAGGTTATTGGACTCCTGGCTGCCGGCCTGACTGCCTCATCGCCCTTTTTCCTTATGAACTCGGGGTCATTGCTCTCTCATCCGTTAGGATTAGTCTTGAGCGCGTTTTTTACCCTTGCCTGGCTGGAAGCTTTCTGGAAGGACAACGACCACACACAAAGCGAAGATACCGCCAGCTCCAAAAAGAGGTGGTGGTTCACAATCCTTTCAGCATTGGTTTTAGGTGCGTTGATCCTGACTCGCCCCATGACCGCCATGGCTGTGGCATTGCCATTTGCCATACATGGGTTGTACCTGCTTTTTCGCAGCGATAGTTTGACTCGCCTTAGGCTGTTCGTTTTTAGCCTGGCTGCACTAATTTTCGTTGGCTTGTTCTTCTTGTGGCAGTACTCCCTGACAGGTAACGCATTGCTCAACCCCTACACTTTATGGTGGCCATACGATAAGGTCGGCTTTGGACCTGGACATGGTCATGATATCAATGGCCACACTTTAAATATAGCCTGGCATAATTTGCGCCAAAGCCTGGATTCTGCCAGCAATGACCTGTTCGGCTGGGAATCTTTTTCCTGGGTGTTTCTCCCTTTTGGGCTTTGGGCAAGTCGTCGTAACCCAAAAGGCTTGCTTATTGGCAGTGTAATTATCTCAATAATCCTGTTATATACCACTTATTGGATCGGTGGAACCCTGTTTGGACCGCGGTATTACTACGAAGGTTTATTCAGCCTGACTTTGATCAGCGGTGCAGGTATCGCCTGGCTGGCAGGTTGGCCTTGTACTCCAGGTCAGGTTTTTGTATTCGCAAAAGGTTGGCGAAAATTACGACCGCTGTTTGTGCTTTTGGTCCTTGGTATCCTGGTGGGAATCAACCTCACACAATATACCCCGGCCAGGCTTGATAGTATGAGGGGTTTGTATAATATTGAACTAGCTGACCAGATACCTTTTACGACAGGGGATGCACAAACCCTCACGCCAGCGCTTGTGTTCGTACATACCAGGCGATGGATGGAATATGGTGCCCTGCTTGACCTCCAAGACCCCCAATACACCACACCCTTCATCTTTGCCTGGAGCATCAGCCCTTCCGTTGATGCCTCCGTTGCAAATGACTTCCCGGACCGTACAGTCTACCATTACTATCCTGGGCGATCTATCCAGCTCTATAAGGAGCCATTGCCAAATCCGTAATTTATTATGGATAGGGGGTCGTTTGAGTTGGAGGCACTTCTGTTGGGGCAGGAGTTTCCGTTGGGATGATTATTTCTCCGCCCGGGGTGACTTCTGGGCCTGCACCTTGTGCACACTGGTCAGCAGCGAATACCGCTGTAGGTTCAACTTGTGGATTCGCCAACAACGTCATGTAGGTGTCATACTGCGTTTGGGCATCACACCATTCACCTCTAGCGGCTAACCAATCCCCATAACCAAGTAAAGCATCCAGGTATCTATTGGAGGCTGTCCAACCCGCGACATCGCTCAAATTCGGCGCAGCAGCAGCTAACTGTGAAAAATAATTAACTGATTGTGCCCAGTCAACTCCCCAAAAGCTTGCCCCGCGGATATACAGCTCAGCCCAATCGCGCCAATTTCGTGCCTCTGCATCCAATGGACCAAAGCGTTCAGCCAGGCTAAGGTCATAATTGCCACCTTCCAGGTCATGCAGCTGGGCAATCTTATCGATTCCCCTGTTCCTTAGTGCCACGAACAGCATGCCGTCCACTTTCACCACCATGAAATCCGGGTAATTCTTGCGTAATAGCAACAGTGTATCGATGGCTCCCGTCCATTCACGCGCGATGAGCTGATTCTGCGCCTGCCCAAAAAGCTCATCCCTGCCCCGATAATCAGGGGTGGGTGTCAGGGTAGGAGATGGGATTAAAGTAGGTGTGGCAGTGATCCTTTGCTGGGTGAGCACGAACGCTAGCTGATCAGATACGTTTGGGAAATTGGGATCGATTTTAATGATGTATTCCAGGCGCTGTCGGGCACGGTCAAAATTACCAAGGGCGATATCCTGTTGAGCCAGGATATATTGGTTGGATGTCTCACCCGCCACCAAGGTAGATTCATAGCGGGTGCGCTGGTCAATCGCCGAGTTATAACCCGCATATACACTCCCGCCAGCAATCAATGCCAGCAATAAAACCCCCAGAAAAGCCCACAATATCCACAAATGCCTGCCCCTCTGAGCACTTTCAGGATGGTCAGGAATTTCAGTGGGTATATAATAATCTTCATCACTGAGCTCTGAAGGCTGCGTTTCGCTGATGGTTTCTTCTTCTTTTGAAGAATGTTCTGTTGGAAGGCTGGAGGAATCATGAGATGACAACTCTAATGCTCCTGCCACCGGTTTAACGGTCATTTGCTGAGTGATACCAGCGTTTGCTTCCTGGTTTGACGGAGTTGAAGTTTCAGCCTGAATTTCACCAGTTTCAGGCATAGGTAATTCTTCCGGCTTATTTGAAGTCGGATGAGTTTCGTCTAATTTGGGGGATTGCATTCGCCAATTATACCTCAGGTAAATTGACGTCCTTGACTGTGCAATTGTTCCCGGTAATCCATCTAATCTGAATGAAACCTACACGTGCGGACCCAGGAGTTGTGCCAATTTCGTCACCTGAGAAGCATGCACCAGCGCGATGATCTCGTCCACTGGGGCAAGCTCAGTGCTTCCATTCGGCACGATCAATTGACCTTTGCGAATAACCGCTGCAAATACACATTGCGGAGGCAATTCAATATCACGCAGTAATTTACCAACCACAACAGCCTCAGGATGTACCTTCTCTTCAACAATCGAGTACTCACCTTTGCGTAATTTAAGCAAGGTCATCATATCCCCAATTGACATTTCCTCGGCGATTAATTTTGCCAGGATATCGGATTGGCAAAGAGCCACATCCACTCCCATGTCAGGGGTGAATAACCAAGTATTCTTTGGGTTATTAACTCGTGCAATGACCCGCGGTACACCGAATTCAAAGCGTGCCAGGGTGCTGACTACCAGGTTATCCTCATCTTCACCCGTGACGGCTGCAAGCACCTGGGCATCCTCAACCCCGGCAGTCTCAAGGATGCTGGGAGAGCTGCCATCACCTGCTACAATGACTTCATCGGGCAATTCCTCACGTAATCGCTCCAGTACAACAGAACGATCTTCAATGAGCTTGACTTTGTGGCCTCCACTGTGCAGCTGGGAGGCAAGCTGTGAGCCGGTCTTACCACCACCAACAATAATGACAAACATCTCAACCTCCTTCCGCCAGCCCTAATAGAGTTTTAAAGCGTTCCAATGCCGATGCCAGGATCACCACGTGGATGATATCACCATCCTTGAATTGGCTGCCCAGGGTTGGGATGAAAGCGGCTCCCTGGCGGGTAACGGCAACTACGCTAATCTCACCTGTCACCGTCAGGTCTTTTACCATCCGTCCAACCAGTTGCCCTGGTACTTCGATATTAACCAGGCTTACCTCTCCACTACCAAAACTGAAAACTGGATCGATTTCCGCTGAAGTAATCAATTCGCGGATACGCTCAGCACCCCAGGTAGTTGAGGAGATAGTCAACATCCCAAGCCGGCGATAAATTTCAGCCCGCTGTGGATCAAATAATCGGGCAACCACACGCGGGACATGGAAAATGTTGTGCGCGATACGCGCTGCCAGGATATTAGCATTATCCGATGAGCTGGCAGCTGCAAATGCATCAGCATGCTCGATCCCGGCCTTGATCAGGATTTCCCGGTCAAACCCTACTCCGGTTATTTTCTGGCCTTTAAAATCAGGTCCCAGGCGTGTCAGTGCACTGGCATCATAATCGATAACAGCTACCTGGTGACCTTCATCAACAAGCAGCCTAGCAAGTTGCACACCCACACGGCCGCATCCCATAATGATTACTTTCATATTACCTCCTTACTCACTGAACTGTTTATCACTTGTTGCATAAAACGCTCACGCCAACGAATGAACCACTTGCGGATCCAATCCAGGCTATAAACAATTATCGGGAAGAAACGAAGCCCCAACCACAGGACCGGCGGTATGGCTATGTGACCAAATAATTTAGCTACAGGCTCGATATAGACTAAACCAAGCAGGATTCCCGCCTCAATCGCGATCCCGCGTAACAGGGAGGGATTGCTCAGCCACCCCAGGAAACGCCCACGGTTGCGCTCGGTACGGCACGCAAATGCATTCCCAACTTGTGCCATGACCACCCCGGCGTAAAAGACGGTAACTGCCAGTGCATACTGGCTTGTATGTGGAATATTGGAAAAAACCAATGTATGTAAGGATTGAAAGGCGGGTAGGTCTATCCAATCGTTAATGAAAAAGAATGCAAGGAAGCATAATCCAGCTTCGATCGGGCCTAGCCATAGAAATGCACGTCTCAGCAGGCGACCATCCACCAATGGTTGAGCCTTACGGCGTGGTGGGCGTTGCATGATATCCGGTTCAGGATTCTCGCTCCCCAGGGCCAGGGCTGGAAACAGGTCTGTCCCCAGGTCAATTGCCAAGATCTGCCTGACTCCCAGGGCAAGCGGCATCACTTGAGGGGTAAGCAGGGCAGTCAGCATAAATGGCAAAATTTCAGGTACGTTGCTGGAAAAGATATATGTGGAGAACTTTCGAAGATTATCGTAGACCGCGCGGCCTTCTTCAATTGCTCGCGCGATGGTGGAAAAGTTGTCATTGGTGAGGATGATATCCGCTGCTTCCTTGGCTACATCGGTCCCAACCAGGCCCATCGCAACGCCCACATCCGCTTTGCGCAGGGCAGGTGCATCATTGACTCCATCGCCGGTCACGGCCACCACATCCCCCTGTGCCTGATATGCAGCCACCAACCGTAATTTGTGTTCAGGAGCCATGCGGGCAAAGATCACTTCTTTTCCCAATAATCCCTGGAGTTCAATGTCATTGAGTTGCTCAAGTTCAGCGCCAGTCAGGATTAACGGGTCGGGTGTGGTAAGCATCCCAATACGGCGGGCTAATGATTCTGCTGTCAGGCCATAATCACCCGTGATCATCACCATGCGTATTCCTGCCCGGTGGCAGGTTTTTACTGCTTCCATAACCTCCGGCCGTGGAGGATCCATCATGGCGGTTAACCCAAGAAAAACCAGATTAATCTCAACCCTCTCGGTGGTATAGCTCCCAACGCGTTGAGGTAGGGTGTGATACGCCAGCGCTAGAACGCGCAGTGCATTGCGGGCATAGTCGTCATTGGCAGACAAAATCCGGGCACGCCAGCTGTCATCCAGCGGTATCACCTCTCCATGCATGCGGATATGTGTACACAGCTGCAGCACCTCGCGCGGTGCTCCTTTAACAAAGGCGAGCTGCTGTCCAGTAGATATTTCAGGAAAGGACATTTCCTGGCGATGAACATGATGGATCGTGCTCATCCTCTTACGCCTGGCATCAAATGGGATTTCATGGATACGTGGCAGCAAATGGGCAAGTGTTTCTTCTTCCAAACCGTTCTTGATTGCCACTACACGCAGGGCAGCTTCAGTCTGGTCACCCAAAACCGTCCATTGGGGATGCTCTGGCGTTGGTGGGTTAAGGCGAGAATTATTGCACAGCATGCCGGCACATAGCAAAGCGTTTAAATCCTTTTCAGCCGCTTCAGTGCCCAGGCTGGGAACAAATTCACCTACCGGCGTATAACCTGAACCGGTTACAACCAGCGGTTTTCCACCCACCCACACCTGGCGGACGGTCATCTGGTTTTGGGTAAGGGTCCCGCTTTTATCGGTGCAAATGATTGAGACCTGCTCCAAGGTCTCTAGGATGGATAATTTCTTGACCAAAACACCCTTCTGCGCCAGACGCTGCACCGAAACCGCCAGAGATAGTGTAACAGTGGCGGGTAAGCCTTCAGGTATAGCAGCCACGATGATCCCCATCGCCAGCAGGAAGGATTCGTACGTCCCAAGCTTCACATCCACAATTCCCACTGTGAAAACGATCGCCCCCAATCCCAGGGCAATCAAAGAGATAACGCGCGTCAGGCGGGACATCTCCTGATGCAAGCGGCTAGGTTCCTCGCGGACTGCCTGGGTAAGCCGGACAATGCGGCCAAACTGGGTGAGCATGCCCGTGGCATACACAATCGCCCGACCTGTACCCGAGACTACCGAAGTGCCGGTAAAGACCAGGTTTGGACGTTCCACCTCACTGATACCTTCACGCAGTGAGGCATCGGCTGTTTTGCGCGCGGGCACTGCCTCGCCGGTGAGTACGGCATTATTGACGCGCAAGCCGTATTCTTCGACCACACGTGCGTCCGCTGGGATATTATCCCCCTCTGCCAGGATGAGCAGGTCACCGGGTACCAGTTCAGTGGCGGCAACTTTGACTTCAACACCATCGCGAATGCCCCGTGCATAGCTTGGCAGCAGGTGCTCAAGTGCAGCTGTAGCCTGCTCGGCGCGGTGTTCCCGCCAGTAGGAGAATACAGCATTTACCAGCACTACGATCCAGATGATGATACCCAAAGTTGGTTCACCCAGCCCCAATGCAATAGCCCCAGCTGCCCACAACAGGAGAGCCATTGGGTGGGTGGCGAAACCAAGGAATTTACGCCAGGCAGGTTCATGCGGTGGCGCAGAGAGCTGGTTGCTGCCGTACAGCGATCGGCGCGCCTCGACCTCAGAGCTATTTAGTCCATTGGGTGAAGTTTCTAGTGCATGGTAGGCTTCAGAGACAGTCAGGGAATAAATGGGTTCAGACGCCATAATAAATCGCTATGCGCTTTGAGCGCATAGCGATTGTATCATACCGGGATAATGGGCTTGTTTCCCTTGTCCAGCAATCTCAGGGTAGATGGCCCTCTTGGACAGGGGTTGTTTCCTTGGGTTTACCCCCCAACCGTGGCTCTTCTTTCTTTTCAAGGTACTGTGCCAAAAAAGAAGGTGCCTCCGGGTGGTCGGAATGCAGGGCATGGTCATAATCACCTGCTTCGGCAGGTGGATCGTATCGTAAAGGACGATGCACACCAAGTAATTCAAACAAGTGAGTGATCGTTACAAGTACAGAATAACGATATTCTTGCATCTTTAACGATTGCCATTCTACAATGGAAGCCATAGAGCCTTGCACGCGCGCTTTCTCCCGCACGATGCGATGGATTTGCTTTGGTGTGCGAATGCCAATAGGAGAAATGAGCAGGATATTGGCTGCCAGTATTAATAAGCTGAAGGATATTAAAACCACCCAACCACCTTCTTCCCATTTACCAACAACCTGACCGATGAAAACAATCCCGGATAGAACACCTGCCAATCCAGCTCCCAGGCTACCCCATTTGCGAACGCGCCCCGTGAAATTCTGGAGTATGTGCTTGCGGATCGCGAAGCCCATCACCATGATGGGCATGAACACACCTACACCATAATATGGAATGGCAGCTGAGGTATTCCCCTTGACAATGAACATGATGAAGAGGGTTATGATGAAGCTGATCGTTACAGAACGGGTAAAAGTACCCCGCTTGTCGCGATATACAATGATCTCAGGAATTTCGCCAATGGCAACATCCCGCCATTCCGTAGCTTGTAAATCCTGAAAGGCGGTCATGGAAGCTGCCGTCAATAACATCACTGCCAGGATTTGATAAGCCCAGAAAAGGATCGTTCCTCCTGGTATTTGTGAAAAACCAATGAAAGATAGGTTGCCGACCAATGTGCGCCCAAGCGTGCCATCAAATACATCAAATCGAATAGCAAATGCTGCCAGCAATAAGGTGGTGATTCCACCATAAAATAAGAATGACGTTTGTACAATTCGTCCAATCCCCGATTTTCCGCTATAGAATTCCCACAGCCCTTTAATACGCGGAAATCGGCGCTTCCCCCACTTTACAATCCCAGCATCCTCGTTCTTTACGAATTGGATGCCATTGGACATGGCTTCCAAACCAGAGAGCGCTACCAAACCCTTCATTGAAGCAGTGAGCATATGATAAAGCGCCTGACTCAGGCTAACTGCTTTGGGAGCCTCACTAATAGGCACGGCCGGTACTCCATTAATGTGAGCGAAGAGCAAACCACCGAACATAATAATTGTGAGGGTGAGGAAGACACCCAATAAAGTGAATACTACTTTACCAGACTCTCCCCGCCCCCGAATAGTAAGCAACCAGTTGACCGTTACCAGAGCAGCGCCAATCATGAAATGCCAAATCCAGGGAATTCCAGTTGCATTCCTGAGCGACAGCGCCTGATCAACCCCAGATAAGGTGGAAACAACGATGGTAAAGATATAGTCCTGGATCAATACAACAGCAACAACAAGGCTGATCCCAGCTGATAAGTAGCGCATAGAGGCAGTATAGGATCCACCGCCTTCATTAAAAACCCCCAACGAATACATATATAGGCCACCAAAAACGGCATTTGCCACCGCTATCACTGCTACTGCAATATAACCATATTGCTGCAACCCGTAGGGGTGCAATGCACTCATCATCTCTCCTGTCGCGTAGAAAAACGAAGTGAAATAATCTACTCCAAACAGTGCAATTGCAGCTAAAAGACCAACCTGCCCTGCGCCGTGTACATGTGCGTCCTCTGCGTGCTCACGTGGGGCAACGCGATAAATCAAAAACACAATTACAATTAATAAACCAATTGAAAATAGCATATTCCTACCTCAAAAATGTCTCCTCTAAAGTACGTAATATCATCAATAAATGCCTACGTGTAGATTTGTTGAAGCGTGTGTCTTGAGCTACCTTTGCTCCTTCCGCTCGTACAGCCAAAACGACAAATGCTGGCACAAACATAACCCGCCCCACTGGAATGACATCGAGGCGATAAATCTCCAGCCTAAGAGCCTGGTCATTGAAGTATGGCAGGCTCAAGCTCAATCCGCGGTCCAATTCATGTGTAGTTACGCGTTGTTTTATGGTCCGAATGATCTCTTCCACTTCATAGTTCGCCAATGCTCGCCCCTGATTTACCAGCTGTCCAAGGATTCCATAGCGTTTATGCTGATATTCCTCATCCGCCACCATATAAGGCGCTAATCCTACTGCCGTTTGCAACACTAACAAATAACGCTTCATTGCATCGATCTGGGCAGTAGCTTCGTTCAAGTCTGCAACAAGCAAATGGTGTTGCTCATCAAATGCCACCCACGGTGGCATGAAGAAACCTCGAGCAGTGTCCACGTAAGGTACAAGCAGCTCTGCTCCACTTACCGTACCTCGATTCTCTTTGAAAACCTCTGCCTCGGTTTCTATTGGGTATAACGAACCAGGCAATCTCTCGTTGTAGACCGGAATACTGGGAATATCATCCTTCTTTTCCGCAATGTATTGCACTCTATTCCCCGCTGGTAAAACATTGTAAATTAAATGCATCCCAAGCACATGGCGTAAAAGAATGGCAGAATAGGAAATAGCCAGGTTCCCAGAATTCTCCAGGTCCGATAAACGTGAGCTCAGCGCTGAGCTCAGGTTGGTTTGCCTCAACCGGCTAAGTAATCCACCAAGTTCCTGTTGACGGTACCCGACAGGGATTGGAATTGTTTTAGCTTCTAAATCTTGATCCTTTACAACAACCTGGTCGGGGAGGGTGAACCGAATATGCGACAAACCTCCCACAATAGCCTCAGCCAAATAGGCGGCTTGTACTCCAAGAAATTGTTGTACCAACGCGGGTTGTGCCTGGAAAAGCTTTTGGTAAGCCAGGTATTCTCTTCGCAACTGGCTGGTAGTATTCTCAGTAATTCCTGGAGAAGATAGATTTATTAAAAGTGATTGCTCTAACATATAAATCTCCTGGCAGTAGTACCCGATTATCTTGTAAACATAACAACATTCTACTGGTCTAAAATAAAACTGAGACAAAAATTTAGAGTAAAGTAATTAATAAATAATAAAGACCTCCCGAGGCTCGGGAGGTCTTTGATTTATACTAATCAGGACTTTTATGGTAATTTCGAAGGATCATCCCCAGGAGCGGTTTCCTTCGGTTTTCCACCTAACATGGGTTCTTCTTCCTCATCTAAATATTGTGCCAACAATGAAGGCGCTTCAGGGTGATCGGAATGGACAGCCTCATCATATTCCCCGGCCAGGATTGGTGGCTCATAGCGTAAAGGCCTGCGCACGCCTAAAACCTCGAAAACACGGGTAATTAAGACCAGGACTGTATATCGGTATTCCTGCATCTTCAAGGATTGCCATTCAACGATTGAGCCCATTGATCCCTGAACACGTGCTTTCTCACGCACGATACGGTGTATTTGCTTTGGATCGCGATATCCGATGGGGGAAATTAAAAGCGTATTGGCAGCCAATATCAGGATGCTGAATGTGATGAGCACAACCCAGCCGCCCTCCGTCCATTTTCCAACAATTTGACCGATGAAAACAAACGCAGCCATGATAGCAGCGAACAAAGCTCCCAGGCTGCCCCATCGACGCACCCTGCCAGTATATTTTTCTAAGATATGCTTGCGAATCGCGAATCCCATAACCATGATGGGCATGAAAACTCCAATACCATAATAGGGAACAGCAGCCGACTGTTTTGCGCGTAAAACGAACATAATCAACAAGGCTATGATATATCCCGCTGTAACCGAACGTGTAAATGTACCTGCCGGATTACGATATACAACGAATTCAGGGATTTCACCAATGGCGACATCTCGCCAGGCTGTTGCCTGTAAATCTTGGAAAGCTGTCATAGATGCAGCAGTTAATAGCGCGACTGCCAGGATTTGGTACGCCCAGAACAGAATCACTCCACCAGGAAGTTGCCCGAATCCTATGAAAGCCAGGTTGCCAACCAGTGTCCGCCCCATCGTACCGTCATAGGCATCGAATCGAATGGCAAAAGAAGCCAGTAGGAGTGTAGTAATTCCACCATAGAACAGGAATGAAGTCTGGACAATCCGCCCAATACCCGATTTTCCACTATAGAACCCCCACAGGCCTTTTAAACGTGCCAGATGTTTTTTCCCCCACTTGACAATCCCGGCATCCTCGTTCTTAACGAATTGGATGCCATTGGACATGGCTTCCAGACCACTCAGAGCCACAAGTCCTTTCATAGAAGCCGTTAACATGTGGTATAGCGCCTGGCCAAATGAAACCGTTTCAGGTTGTTCGACCATGGGTAAAGCTGGAACACCCGCCGCGTTGGCTTTGAATAACCCGAAAGCCATCGCAATGGTGAGCATAATAAATATGAATAGCATCATAAAAACCACCCGCGCCGATTCGCCTCGCCCGCGGATCGTCAGGAAATAATTGATCGTAACTAAAACCGCCGCGATTAGAAAGTGCCAAATCCAGGGTATTCCGGTGGCGTTACGCAGGGACAATGCCTGATCCACCCCCGATAAGGTGGAAACGACAATGGTAAAAATATAATCCTGGATGAGCACAACTGCAACGATCAGGCTCAAGGCCGGCGTAAGGTAACGCATGGACGCAGTATAGGATCCACCACCTTCATTGAAGATGCCTAACGAAAACATGTATAAGAAGCCAAAAACAGCATTTGCAAAGGCGATGAAAGCTACTGCAATATAGCCGTATTTTTCTAGCCCATATGGATGCAATGAGCTCATCATCTCGCCTGTTGCATAAAAGAACGAAGTGTAATAATCCACACCGAACAGCGCAATCGCGGCTAATAACCCTATCTGCCCGGCTCCATGCACATGTGCATCTTCCTGACGTTCTCGTGGCGATGATCGGTAGGCTAAATAACCTAAAACAATCAGAAGACCAATCGAAAATAACATATATATTATTACCGATCTTAATTAATCATTATGATTTGGAAAAGGCTTTTTCAAGGATATGCAACTCTGCTAACAAGTGCTTACGGGTCGATTGACTCAGGCGGGTATCTTGGGCAATCTTTGCTTCCTGCTCGCGTGCTGCCCGAACCACAAATGCCGGTACGAACATGATCCGCCCAGAAGGGATCACTTCGAAGCCATAGTTTTCCATCGCCAGGGTTTGATCATTGAAATACGGCAGGCTAAGGCTCAGTCCCCGGTTTAAGTCATGCGATGCAACCCGCCGCTGGATTGTATTCACAATCTCTCCCACCTGGTAGCGCGCCAGGGCACGCCCCTGGCTCACCAGTTGCCCCAGGATGCCATAACGTTTGCTCTGGTATTCATCATCCGCCACCATGTAGGGTGCCATACCCACTGCGGTATGCAAGACCGACAGATACCGCTGCATCGAGGAAATATTCGCTTCGGCCTCATTCACGCTTCCCACAACCAAGTGCCCTTCATCATCAAACGCCACCCACTGCGGTAAGTAGAAATGGCGTGCCGATTCCACATAAGGCACTAATAATTCTCCCCTACCTGCCTCTCCCCCCTCTTCTATGGCAATTGCATCGGTTGTCGCGGTAATCGCTGACTCCGGTTCCAGGTCTCCATGCACCGGGATGCTGGGGATTTCTTCCCCTTCGGCGACAGTATATTGAACAGTTCTACCTGAAGGAAGCATGTTGTGCACCATATGTCTGACCACCGCATGCCGAAGGAGGGTTGCACTCACCGCCACCGCCCGGTTCGAAGACTGTTCCAATTCCCCCAGGCGAAGCCTCAGCGCAGTGCGCAAGTCGGTGCGCATCAGGCGATCCATCAAACCACCTGTTATCTGCTCGCGCGATTCGCTTGGAACACTTGCAGGTTTGGCTTCACCATCCTGTATTGACACCACCACCCGATCGGGCAGGGTGAACCGCACCTGTGGTAATCCCTGGACAAGAGCCTCTGCCACGGAGGAAGCCTGTGTTTCCAAGAAGCGCTGCACCAGGGGTGGTTGTATCTGAAACAGTTCCTGGTAATCTAGGTATTCCTTCCGTAACTGGCTAACCGCGCTATCTGCCAATCCAGGATATAGATCCGATAACTTTTTAGTTCGAGATTTTTCTGCCATACCTTCTCCAAAAGTAAATAATTGTACACTACTCCATATTGGATGTATATCTTCCAGTCACAACTGGTTTACTCATCCGCCATAAAACGATATCCAATACCCGGCTCGTTGCGAATGATACGTGGATGGTCGGGATCATCTTCAAGTTTCTTACGCAGCTGGCGTATATAAACCCGCAGGTATTCAACCCGGTCTGCATCCGCTGGTTCCCAAACATGCGAGAGGATGGACTGGTTCGTAAGAACACGGCCAGCATTCGCTGCCAGATACGCCAACAGCTTGAACTCGGTGGCAGTCAGCTTGACCTCCTCCCCAGATCGTGTGACGATGTGCAAAGCTAGGTCAATCACGATTGACCCGGCGGTGATGATCTGGCTTTTTTGGCTGCCCAGGTT
The DNA here is from genome assembly GCA_963777965.1 of uncultured Chloroflexia bacterium. GTDB lineage: Bacteria > Chloroflexota > Anaerolineae > Anaerolineales > UBA4823 > FEB-25. Next base: position 28,224 of record CAVZSS010000027.1, read on the forward strand.
CTGCGCTGAATGGCGTAGTGCCACCCGAATGCGCGCCAATAACTCCTCGATACCAAAGGGCTTGGTCAGATAATCATCCGCCCCCTTGTCCAAGGCGATGACTTTGTCTCGCTCGCTCTCGCGCACAGAAAGGATGATGATGGGTACCTGGGTCCATTCACGCAAACGTTCGCATACCTCCACGCCATCCATATCCGGCAGGCTGAGGTCAAGGATGATCAGGTCAGGAGATATAGCGGCTGCAAGTGCAAGGCCCTCTTCACCCCGGCTGGCTACCGTGACTTTGAATTGGTTGCTGGATAAAATGGTCCGCAGCGCCCTTAATATCTGCGCTTCATCATCAATAACAAGGATGTGAGGTTGGCTATTCATTCGTCAACCCTCTCTTTCCCAACTTCGAGTGAAAAACCTTCTACCCTCAGGGGCAGGGTGAAATTAAAGGCAAAACCTCCTGTCAGGTTCTCTGCCCAAATACGGCCTCCATGGGCTTCGACAATCCCCTTACAAATGCTTAAGCCAAGCCCGGCACCAGTCACACGATCTGCAGCGGTAACACGATAAAACTTATCAAAGATGCGCTCCAGGTGCTCTTCTTGAACGTGTGGACCCTGGTTTCGTACCATCACGTGAAGCTGATCGTCTTTCACTGCATGGGCGGTAATGCCAATTGTGGTGCCTTCGGCTGAGTATTTGGTGCTGTTGCTGATAAGGTTGATAAATACCTGCTCGATTTGTAAATAATCTACGGGCATGAGCGGGAGATCTGCTGAGACGTCCACTTCCAGATAGTGTCGCTCGGTTTGCTGGTGCATCCGCTCAACCGCGCTATTAACAATATCAGCCAATGAATTCCAGCTTCTTTGTGGTTTCAATGCGCCTGCTTCAATTCGCGACATGTTTAGCAAATTTCCCACCAACTGGTTTAAATGGTCGGTTTCCTCTTCCACAATCGCCAACAAGTCTGCCCTTGCTTCAGTGTCCCATTCCACCGTCTTGCTGCGCAAGCTGGTGATGGCAGCCTTGATCGTCGCCAGGGGTGTCCGCAGCTCATGAGATACAGAGGATAGCAGGGAAGATTTAAACCGGTCACTTTCCTCCAGTAAACGCGCACGGGAGGCTGCCTGAGAAAGCCGTACTCGCTCAAGAGCCGACACGCCCTGGCTGGCAAAGGTATTCAACATACGCTCTTCTGCTTTCGTAAGAATAGCTGGCTCCCGCCAAAGCTTTATCTCACCGATAAGGCCTTGTGCGGATTGTAATGGTGTGATGAAAGAAGGAGTTCCTACAATTTGCTGGCCCGATTGCAAGCGGTCCTCCAACCGTACAATCTGTGCAGGTGTATTTCCCTGGGTTTCCACCAGGACTTCCACTCGTGTGGCATGAAAAGTTATCAGTGTTTGTTCCGCCAGGGCAGATACAATAGCCTTTTCATCCTGTAATCCTGCCAGAAGCATGGTTAACTCATAAAGATGGATGGCTTCATGCTCACGGGCAGTCGTTTCAGCCAGGCTTTTACTCACCCTTCCCACCAATTGTCCTATTGTAATTGAGACTCCCAAAAATACGATCAATACGAGCAAATCTTGCGTGTGATGTACAAGGAGTGTGTAATAGGGTGGTATAAAGAAGTAATTCAATGCCAGGAATGATGCCACTGCCGCCAGCACCCCAGGGCGAAGCCCCCATACCACTGAACTTAACACCACCGGCAGCAAATAGAGCAGTGAGAGAATGGTGTAATCTTGCCCTCCCTCCGGGCGGAAGGGTATGAAGATCAGGGTGAACAAGCCGGTCACCAGAACGGCAAACAGGTATTCAATCCCGCGGATTGCCCTGAGCTTTCGAAATAGATTCAGACGCATCATCAGGCTTATTATAACTTCTGGGTGAAAATGTTACCCGATATTCCCCCTGGAGCAGGGCTGATCATCCAGTTAACCAACAAAGCTATAATAAATTTTAAGACCAAAGCTTCGGATGAGGGTATAATCCGGTTGATGACAGACTTCCACTTTTACCACCTCATTGAAGTTCGCTATGGCGACCTTGACCCCCAGGGTCATGTCAACAACGCCAAATTCCTGACTTACATGGAACAGGCACACGTTTTTTACCTCAAACAGCTCAAACTCTGGGAAGGAGGTTCCTTCATGGACATTGGCATCATCCTGGCCGATGTTCAAATTACCTTTCAAAAGGCGCTCCAATTTGGAGACCCCATTCGGGTTGGCGTGCGCATCTCCAGCATAGGCAATAAGAGCATGACCTCGGAATATTCCATCGAGGACGAAAGGGATGAAAGTATATTTGCCACGGGCTCGAGCGTGCTGGTGGCATATGATTATCTCAACCGCCAATCAGTGCCCATACCTGAAGAATGGCGCACAGCAATCCAGCAATTCGAGGCAATGACGGAAAAAGGGTAATCTAGGTATCATCTTCTCATCCTGGTTTGGCAAAAGGGGGTGAAATGCTGCCATGCTTCGGATGACACTTCATATCATGGAGTATCTTCATGGCGCTTCAGACAATTGACACCGAAACCTTGTTAAATTTTCTCACCGGCTTGCTAAATACACCCAGCCCGACCGGTTTTGCCGAACCGGCGATTGCTTTCACCGAGCAGGCATTTGCAGCCTTCCCCGAGCTGGAGCTCAAGCGCACCCGGAAAGGTGCTTTGGTAGCCACCTGGCATGGTGAAAAGTCCACTGCACCACGCGCCCTCACCGCCCACGCTGATACCCTGGGAGCAATGGTCAAGGAAATTAAACCCACAGGTCGCTTGCGGATGACCAAGATTGGCGGTTATGCCTGGAATACGGTCGAAGGGGAAGGTTGTATGGTTTTTACCAGCCGCGGTGATCCTGTGCGTGGATCGATCCTGTTTGAAATGGCATCCGGTCATGTTCACGGTGCTAAAGTAAACGAAACTAGGCGTGAGGATGACAATATGGAGGTACGCTTGGATGCACGTACCACATCCCAGGAGGAAACCGAAGCCCTAGGTATCCGGGTCGGTGATTTTATCGCTTTCGATCCTCGTGTAGAGTTCATCCATGGGTTTGTGCGCTCGCGCCACCTGGATGATAAAGCCGGTGTGGCTTGCCTCGTATCAACCGTCAAGACGCTGCATGATGCCGGTATAAAACCAACCCAAACAACCTATCTGCATATCAGCAACTACGAGGAAGTAGGTCATGGTGCTGCTGCAGGGATACCTGCTGAGGTCACCGAGCTGATCAGTGTGGACATGGCAGCTGTTGGCGATGGGCAAACCTCCGACGAATTCCACTCCACCCTGTGTGTAAAGGATTCTGGCGGTCCGTACCATCATGACCTGAGCCAAAAACTGCGGCGTATCGCGGACGAGCATGGCATACCTTATAAAGTGGATATCTACCCCCACTATGGATCGGATGGTGAAGCCTATTGGCGAGCAGGTGGTGACGTCGCCCTGGCATTGATCGGACCGGGTGTGGATGCTTCGCATAATTATGAGCGCACCCACCTAGATGCCCTGGTGGCAACTACACAATGGTTGGTGGCTTATTTATCAAGTTAAAATGCTTATCGACGCCACTCTCCCACCCACCGGTTTATCCTCCATCCCTTCCATTGCCCAGGCCGCAGAGAGCATGGGCTTCAACACTCTCTGGTCTACCGAAACAATGCACGACCCCTTCCTACCGGGTGCACTTATCGCTGAGCATACCCGGGAACTAAATTTTGGGACGGCTGTCGCCATCGCCTTTGCCCGCAGCCCGGCTAATTTGGCATACACTGCCTGGGATTTAGCTCAAGCCTCTTCAGGGCGCTTTATTCTTGGGTTGGGTACCCAGGTGAAAGCCCATATTGTGCGCCGTTTTGGCATGCCCTGGCCAGAATCGGTGGTGGGCAAGCTGCGCGAGCAGGTTGAAGCGGTACGCGCTTTTTGGAATACCTGGCAGACAAACCAGCCTCTCAACTTTTGTGGCGAGCATTATAAACTCAACCTGATGTCCCCTTTCTTCAACCCGGGACCGATAAAATATCCTGCTATCCCCATTTATATCGCAGGGGTTAATAGCGGGCTGGCCAGGTTAGCCGGAGAGATTGCCCAGGGATTCCACGCCCATCCCTTCCATACTCCTCGCTACCTGCGCGAGGTTATCCTGCCTGCCATCCAACAAGGTGCAGATAAAGCTGGTCGCTCCCAGGCAGAAATTAAGATTGCTACCTCTGCCTTTGTGGTCACTTCGCCAGAGGAAAAAGCATTTGTACGCGCCCAGATTGCGTTCTATGCCTCCACACCCTCCTACCGGCCGGTCATGCAGCTGCATGGATGGGATGATATTGCCAGTAAGTTATCTACTTTAGCCACCAGCGCGGCATGGGCAGACATGGCAGGTTTGATCGATGATGATATGCTCCGTGAGTTTGCAGTTATTGCTGCTCCAGCCGACATGCCGGCTGCGCTCCAGGAACGTTACCTGGGTTTGGTAGATCGCCTGGGATTATATATTCCATTCAAGCCCGGTGAGCGGGATGAGTTTTGGAAACACCTTCTACAAGGCATTTGATCTTTTAGCAATGGCTGACGAAACCTATTATGCCAATTTACGTAATCAAATGGTCAGCGAGCAAATCGTTTCGCGAGGCATCCAGGATGGGCGTTTATTGGATGCACTGCGCCATGTCCCGCGCCATTGGTTTGTTCCTGAGGAGTATGCGAATATTGCCTATACCGATGGGCCGCTGCCCATAGGGTTTGGCCAGACCATCTCTCAGCCGTACATTGTAGCTTTAATGACTGAGCTCCTGGAATTGCAGGGGGAGGAAAAAGTTTTAGAAGTGGGGACAGGCTCTGGCTACCAGGCGGCTTTACTTGCATTATTAGCCCACCAAGTCCATACCATTGAGCGGCACGAAGCTCTAGCTATAAAAGCTGAAAAAGTCCTGATGAGGCTTGGATTGAGAAACGTGGTTGTACATGTTGGGGATGGGTCATTGGGCTTGCCACAATATGCCCCCTTCGGAGCCATCATGATCACTGCGGCCGCTCCGCATGTACCCCAACCGTTGTTCGACCAGCTGGCCGAGGGAGGGTGTTTGGTTTTACCCGAGGGTGGGGCTGGCGGGCAGATGCTGGACCGCTGGCGCATGCATGACGGTGAATATCACCAGGAACACATTACCCCGGTGGCATTTGTGCCTTTACGAGGCCAACATGGCTGGAAGGAAAAATCTTGGGGGTTTTACTGATCTTGTAGTTTATTGCTTGACTGATCTAATTTCTCTTATTAACTCGTCAAGCCAGGCGCATGATTTTTAAATAAGTGTAAAACTAAGCCGGTGTACCTGGCTCGGTCCCAATCGAAGCAAGGCACCCCGATGAGCTAGTGTTCCATATCCTTTATGGGCAGCAAAGCCATAACCGGGGTAAGTCAGATCCAGCTCCCGCATCAACGCATCCCGGGATGTTTTTGCCAGAATGGATGCAGCTGCGATACTCAGCGAGCGGCAATCTCCCTTAATTAACGCTGTTTGAGGTATTGGTACATCCGGCAAAAACAGGTAATCTAACAGCAAGTGGTCAGGATAAGGAAGCAGTTGCCCTAACGCCCGCCATGCTGCCAATTGCGTGGCAGGCACAATCCCCAACTGGTCAATCTCTTCCGGTGTAGCAAAACCCACTCCCCACGCTGCAGCATATTGAAGGATCCATTCCCGGGCTATCTCTCTTTGCTTGGGGGTCATCTGCTTGGAATCGCGCACGCCTTTAAGCAACCCGATTACCTCCATCGTCTGCGGCAGGATGACCGCTGCCGCTGCTACCGGTCCTGCCAGTGCACCACGCCCAGCTTCGTCAATCCCAGCCACTCCCATAAGGCCTGCCTGCCATAATTCCAGCTCAAAGGAGAGGTCGGGCTCAGGGGGGAGCAAGGAGGCATCAAAGGCGGGCATTGGGATGTGTGTAGATCCCTCGTAATGAGTTTATGCGGATGGTAAGCAGATCTAGCCCCATTTTAAACGAATCTCGCACCACGTTTATTTTGCTGTGGGGGTTGTAATACCAGTGAATGGGCAACTCAATGATCTTGTAACCCAATTGCCTGGCAATGAACAAGATTTCCACGTCAAAAGACCACCCCGTGAGGGTTTGGCGCTGGAATAGTTCCTCTGCCACCACCCCTCGAAAACATTTAAAACCACATTGAGTATCCTGCAAGCCCGGTAATGCCAGGCTTCGGATCAATCCGTTATAGATCCGGCCAACTAGATGACGGTAATATGGCTCCCCATGCCGGACTGCTCCTGGGGCTTCGCGCGAAGCAATGGCAATGTCATAATTTGTCTGGTTGGGAGGTAGGAATCGGCTTATCTCATTCACTGGCATAGAAAAATCAACATCGCACATGAAACGGTAATCACCCTGTGCGGTAAGCATACCTTGCTTGACAGCGCGACCCTTTCCTCTCTGGTCATTCTGTAAAACGTATATTTGTTGGTGCTGTGAAGCAAACCCTTGAGCAATTTGAAATGTCTGGTCTGTGCTCCCGTTCTCGACCACCACCACTTCCGTCACAAATGCCTGCTTCTCCGTAAACTCAAGTACCTGCCTGAGAGTGTCAGGCAGGCGTTCTTCCTCGTTATGCGCAGGAATTATGATCGATAGGAATGGTGCGGTCAATCGCTTCCCTGGCTTCCTCTATGTCACATGCCACTCAACGCAAACACAATAGCACCAAAAAGGAGTACGATGGTTGATAATAATAACACGATCAGGATGATCCATTGTTTTTTGCTGAACTGCAGCTTCTTTTCAACAGCAGGCAGGGACATATCGGTTGGGATTTTAATGCTTGGCAGCTTCGGGGATGCTTTCTTCTCAGGTTCAAATAAATCTCGGCCAAAAAAATCTTCACCTTCACCAATGGGAATAGCCTTGTCAGGATTTGACATCACCTCAAGTGAGTCAGCCAGGAAATTGATCTCGTTTGGTGTGATGGCTTCATCGCTATTAAGGATTGCAGAAATCAGGCTGTCGATGCCGTCCATTAGGACGGTTCGGATAGCTGGATTGGTTGTTTCAATGTGCACTCCCGGGTTGGCAAAGATTAATAGTGGGATGATCTCTGGGTGAGACTTCCCATGCACGTCCAATATCGTTGCAAGTTTTTTGGCATACTCCTGGCTTTGTTTGATTAAATTGGGTCGCCCTGGATTAAATCGATGAGTAGTCTTATCCATCTTCCACCAGGAATCTTCCTTTGCCTTAAAAAAACCGTTCTCGCTGCTTATATTGAGAACATATAGGCCAGACGGACCAAGCACAATGGGGGGAAATGGCGGACCTATGTTCTCAAGCTGCAGATTGTACAACAGGATGAAACGGTTATCCAATCCCTTCAGGAAGCGCGCCAATATCGCATCACCAGCATGCTCATCCGTCTTTCCGAATGGAATAATCTGCTTAATTTGGTCGCTAATCTTTTGGAAGTTATTCTTCTTTTCTGTTTTTTGTGTGGGTTCGATCAGCTTCATCTCTGAACTCCCTGGAATACATCTCCATCGATAGGTATATTACGATGATGCAAGGTAAATGCCAGATACTTCGATAGTAGTAGAGAATTCTCATCCAGGACCCGTTGGTGATAGTTCTGGACTTGTCGCAGAGGCAGATGATAGAAAACTTCTGCCTGCATACGTTCTTCAGAAGCAAGTAACGCATGGAACTCGGGTGTTGATACTCCCTGCCGTGATGAGAAAACTTCCACGGTTTGGGAAGTAGCGCCAGGTTCAAGCTGAGGAAATAAAAAGTCGCGCCACTTGCATAGGTATACGTCCTCCACAAACGGCAGCCACCCATCGGGCTCAACCTGACTCAAGCAGATATCCATGGCAGTATGCAGTCCGGGTAAGATGCATTCATCCAGGTATGCCCTTAATACGTTATGCAAGAACAGGCGCTCACTGAAAGTGCCCCAGGAACAATACGGGCCAAAAACGGGGGTAAATATCTCCTTCACCCATAGCCAATCAGCCTGCAGGTGGCACAAATATCCAGCCATGAATATCGCCTGGGTTGCGGGGATATGTCCAGCGTCTGCTAACAAGGGGTAATCTAACAGCAACTGCTCCCAGGCAGGCAGGTCTTCTGCCTGGATGGGTAGGTTAAAAAAATGTGTGGATTGGCGTGGTTGTCCAGAGACTACCTGTACATCTGGGGAAGTGTTGCCAAACAAGAATACACATCGGGAGCCGTGCAGAAATTGACGTACCTCTTCCGGCAATGCTGGATGTTCCAGCAAGCTTTCAGCCAGGTTCAAGTGATAGAAAGGGGTAGGCATAGAAAAATTATACCAGCCTGCAGGAGGTTCTCTCTCTAATAAAAAAACGGCCATATAAGCCGCTTTAATATGCTAAAAATGAGAGCCAGTTACTGGTTCAGATGATGGGCACGCCTGTCAGATCATCTTTCGTTGCATTTGAATTTCCTACTAAAACCACCGGGTTGCCATCTGCTTGCTGCAAGCGTATTGGCTGGGTTATATTGAAGTTGCCGCCCATGTTGTGGATGCGCTCACCAACCCAAAAACGTTTTCCTGCCTTAAGCTGTTCAATAAAAGCTTGCCGGGTCAACAGGATGCGGTCCGAAAAAATGGGTCCTCGGCGTAAATAAACTCGCACCCAATCAAGCTGCCCATCCGGCTTAAAATGGGCAATCTCTAGCACGCCATCATACTTGATTTTTGCCATAAGTCGGGGCGGGCGGACTCGAACCGCCGACCCCCGCGTCCCAAACGCGGTGCGCTACCGGACTGCGCTACGCCCCGGCGGGGGTGAGTATACTGTATACCTTCTCCACGGTCAAGGATGATTGCGCACAGGATGATTGCGCATGGCTTTACTGGCTAGGCTGTCCACCCGTTGATTAAACCGGTCACCGGCGTGCCCCCGCACCCAATGCCAATTAATCTCATGTTCCTCAATGACCCCTTCGAGTGCCTGCCACAGGTCAATATTCGCCAGCTTTCCTGACTTTCGTTTCCAGCCCCTGCGTCGCCAATCTGGCAGCCATTCCGTGATACCCCTGCGCAAGTATTCAGAATCGGTATAGAAATCCACACTGCATGGCTGGCTGAGTGCCTCCAATGCTTGCACTGCCGCGGTCAGCTCCATACGGTTGTTGGTGGTGTGTGCCTCGGCTCCGCTCAGCTCTTTTTCATGCTTTCCCAATAACAACAAAGCTGCCCAACCCCCTGGACCAGGATTTGGCTCACAGGCTCCGTCCGTATAGATCGTGACGCGTGGTCTGTCAGTCATCAATAAACCTGGGAATAGATTTCATCCGCCACGCTGTCTAATTTCTCCAGCAGTAAAGGGATCTGGTCCGATTCGAACTGCGGGTCAAAAAGCTGGGTCATCACGTCTTCAAGTGCCCAGCGCATCACCTTCCACGAAGACAGGGTAGGCTCACTGCGTGCGTCCGGTAGCAGTTCTAGTGCCTGTGCCCATTGGGGATTGTCGGCATCAGTTTCGGTCAGATAATCGAGCGTGCTCAGGCGGCTCGGGAATGTCTCCTGTACTTTGACCCATTCTGATTGGTTGGGTGGGTAAACCAGCCATTTGATAACCAACCAGGCTGCCAATTGCTTAGCAGGGTTCGAGCGTGTGATCAACAAGGATGGACCGTATGCATCCACAACAGGCTGGTCGCTGGACGGGAAAGGTATGATCATCCACTCATCACCGCTGCCAGCTTGATTAAAAGCCTCTCGCTGGGTAGGGATATCGAACAGGCTCCCCACCACGAACAATGTATGGCGGTTGGCAAACTCATTTTGTGAGTCCAATGCATGATCAGTCCAGGCACAGCCGCTATTTTGTAAGCCTTTCAAGTATTCGAATGCCTGCTTTGTTCCAGGTGTGCTGAAGAGATAACCCGGAGCGTTTGGGTCAATAAATCCACCGCCAAAGGCATTGATCCAGCCTGCCAGCACTCCTGGTTGGGGTGTGACCAGCCAACCACCCTGACCGAGGTTGGATTTATCTCCTTGTTTGCTTATGAACTGAGCTGCTGCACATGCCCGTACGCGGAAATCTTCAGCCGTAATGGGTGGTTGAGGAAAGCCTAGCTCCTGTGCCCAGCTATGATTATAGAATAACACGTAAGCCGACCTGTAAAACGGTATTCCAAGTCGCCTGGTCTGACCTGTGTTGTTATCCATGACGATATCTTCATCCCAAAACGCTGGTAAAAAGTCAGCCTGCTCATCGTTTGAAAATCCCCAGACCGGATCATCGACATAAGGGCTCATATCGACCAATGCTTCCACTACATCCCAATGGTTTGCCTGGTAGCCATAGTCCACTATCACATCCGGCTGTGTATTTGCGAGTAATGCCGACTCCACTGCCTCGTCCAGCCTGCCAAAACCTTCAAACCCACGCGTTTGCACCGTTATCCCCCACTGGTTGGTACGGTTGAACTCATCCAGGATATTTACCAGAGCTTCACCCTCTGCCCCTGTCCACGGATGCCATAGGCTCACCTGCACTCCGGCTAATTCAGCTGCGGTCATACCCAATGTAGATGGCGTCTTCTCATTGGGAGTGGGTGGAATGGCTGGAAGGGATGTGGGAGTGTTTTTACTCTGTATCTGGGTACTTTTATGGGCGGGGATTACAGCGTTCGTTGGTTCCAGCTGGGTGACAGGAATATCAACTAAAGCTGGCGTTGCATTCACATGCAGGATAATGGCAAGTAATGCCAGGATCAATGCCAACCCTAGAGTTATGCCATAAAATAAGGTAAGATAACGGTTCTGCAACGAGGAATCGATAAATTTATGCACCAATTTCTCCAATCCCGTGATTATATCAAAAAGAACTCCTTGCGCCTCCGCTTCACGCCATCATGAGTGACATCACCCACGTTATCCTCCCCCGCATGATATCGCACCGCCTGCCCGGGTTGGAGCTGGACGGTGATTTCATCCACCCTGATTACCTGGGCGGCTCGATCCTGAACCTGCCTTCCAGCATCTGCCATGCCCTTGGGGCTGATACCCTTGGTGCCGTGCCTGTTCGCTCTGAGCTGATCCTGGCGGATAGCACCGATGTACGTCGTGTCATCCTGGTGCTGGTGGACGCCCTCGCCTTGCACCGCCTGCAGCGCTGGATGTCTGATGGCACTGCCTCAGTCTGGTCGTACCTGGCCAATCAGGGCAGGTTGGCGGCACTCACCTCGATCGTTCCCTCCACAACTTCTGCTGCTCTCACCTCCTTTTGGACGGGACGTAGCCCCGCTGAGCACGGCATCGTCGGTTATGAGTTATGGCTGAAGGAGTATGGGGTGGTCAGTAATATGATCCTGCACACCCCAATCAGCTACGAAAATGATGCCGGTAGCCTGGTGAAGGCTGGTTTTAAGCCAGAACAGTTCCTCGACCTCCCCACCTTGGGCACCCACCTGGCTTCCTACGGGGTCACAAGTTATGCTCTTCAGCACCGCAGCATAACCCGCTCGGGACTCTCACAGATGTTCTTAAAGGATGTGAAGGTTCATGGGTATCTTACCCCGGCTGAGATGTGGGTTAACCTGCGCCATCTGGTGGAATCCAACCCAACTCAGCGGCAATACTTCTGGGTCTATACCGGTCAGCTTGACCACTTCTCGCATTACTACCATCCGGATGATGAGCGCACCGCCACCGAATTCGCCGATTTCAGCCGGGCATTCGAACAGTACTTCCTGGAGCGTCTATCGCCTGCCATCCGCAAAGGCACCCTCGTCTTGCTGGCTGCTGACCATGGGATGCTCGCTACTCAAAAATCTGCCCATTATGATCTACGCAACCACCCCGAACTCTCTCGCCTGATGCATATCCTCCCTACCGGTGAGCACCGCCTGATGTACCTGTTCCTCAAACCCAACCAGGCTGACCATGTATGTAAGTATTTCGATCAGACATGGCCTGGCCAATTCGTCTTCCTTGACCCATCCGAGGCAGTTGCCAAAGGCCTGTTCGGACCCGGCACGCCCCACCCGCGCCTGGCCGACCGCCTGGGTGACCTGATCGTGTTAGCGCGTGACGAAGCCTACCTGTGGTGGGCAGATAAAGAGAACCTGCTCATTGGCCAGCATGGTGGTCTCTCCCCAGAGGAGATGATCGTGCCGTTGCTTTCAGTGATGTTATAAAAACCATTACAATATGACTATGATACTCCCCACCCTCACCGACCTCATTACCCTCGCCCACCAGGCAGGAGACATCCTGCGCGCCAGCTTCGGCCAAATACTACAAGTCGACCACAAAGGCGTAATCGACCTGGTCAGCGATGCCGACCACCGCTCGGAGCAGTTCCTGCTCAACCACATCCGCCAGTATTTCCCTGGGGATACCATCGTGGCAGAGGAGAGCGGCAAGCATGCTGGCACTGCCGATCATGCCTGGTACATCGACCCGTTGGACGGCACGGTGAACTACGTTCATGGCCTGCCCATCTACTCGGTTTCGATTGGCTATGCCGAGGCAGGAGAAATGCGCCTGGGTGTGGTCTATGACCCATCGCGGGATGAATGTTACAGTGCTGAGCTCACTAAAGGTGCCTGGTTGAATGGGCAACCCATCCGCCCAACCTCCACGTCCGACCTGGACCATGCTTTGCTGGTAACGGGTTTCCCGTACGACATCCGCACCAACCCGAACAACAACCTGGACCACTATGCTCACTTCGCCACCCATTCACAGGCTGTACGGCGCCTGGGTTCGGCTGCTCTGGAGCTTTGTTATGTGGCCTGCGGCCGCTTCGATGGGTACTGGGAATTATGGGTCAAGGCATGGGATGTAGCCGCGGGTGGGCTGATCGCCCAGGAAGCCGGGGCAAAGGTCACCAATATTCGGGGCGGGGCAGATTTTATCTCGCCGCCCCAGTCCATCCTGGCAACCAATCCGCTTCTCCACCCCCTCATGCTGGACGGCTTGAACCGCAAATCAGGGTCACTCGCCCCGTAATCGTTGCTCAAAATCGCGCAGGTTCACCCGTGAAGTCAGGTCCAGGCTGACGGGTGTGACCGAGACCAGCCGCTTAACCCGCAGTGCATATACATCTGAATCCAGCCTCTCACCGCTTATCTCATTAATCCGCCTGTAACCGACCCGTTCCGGTTGATCCCATGTTGCACGCTGCGGGGTAACTGGTAAAAAGTATGCCTTGCGCGAGAGTCGTGTGACCTCCCAGGGAGTCTGCGGGGTGGCATCGCATGGCACGTCCACCTTGAGCAAATCCACGTCCTCCGGCATGCGCTGTTCCAGGAGCATTCGCCCAAACTGGGCAGTGAAGTAGGCAGCAGCGGTAAAGTCGATGGTGGTCGAATAAGAGAGATGGTCGGATTCGTCGGTCTCTAAAGATACCGCCAGGGCGGGGATGCCATTACCCGCCCCCTCCATGGCTGCCCCCACCGTCCCCGAGACGGTGATCCCCACCCCCATGTTTTCACCGTAATTGATGCCTGAGACGACCAGGCTGGGTCGCTCCGGTAGGATCTCGCAGATAGCGTGCAGAATTGCCTGTGCAGGTGTGCCGCCCACGCTGTAAACCGTCCACAGCTTGCCGTTCACCTGCATCTGCTGCGGGGTGATGATGCCATCCGAGGTGGAGGGCAGGCTTCGCCCTGCGCCTGAGAACTGGTCGCGCGGTGCCACCACGTGCACATAACCGAGCTCTGAAAGTGCCCCGGCAGCTGCCCACAGTCCCGGAGATTGAATGCCATCATCATTGGTCAGTAAGATTTGGATGGGTTTTTCCATGCTCCACATTTCCTTAAGAATATAAAAGCCTCGCGGAATTTGCTGGTGAGCGAGGCCGGCAGGCGTCCCTGGGGCGAATTCGAACGCCCGACCCTTTGCTCCGCAAGCAAATGCTCTGATCCGCTGAGCTACAGGGACGTTTGCGGAAATGATTTTACCACAATTGGTAACGAATCCGAAATGGTGCCATCCTAAAGGATTGTTAATCTACCTCTCCCTTCTCTTGATTCTCACTCCAGGCAGTGGTAATATGAAACCATGTACATGCGCGGTAGCAAGTTAAATATGAAGAAGCGCACCCGGCGCCCCTCCAATCCTTTCTGGATTGCTTTCCTGGTGGTGGCGATCGCGGCAATGATTTACTTTTAACCAGGTGGTGGTTCCTGAAGTGCCCGCATTTTTCATGCCCTCACCCACACCCACCCGCAGCCAGGAATCGCTGCTCAACGAAGCCCAGGCATACTTCAACGAAGGCAAGCTCTCGCAGGCGATTGAAGCATACGAGCAGGCTGTCCTGGCAGACCCGCGTAACCCAGCTACATTCATTGAGCTTGCCCGTACCCAGATTTTTGCCGGGGCGTACGAGGAAGCTGTTACCAACGCTGAGAATGCCCTGCTGCTCAACCCGACCAATTCCATGGCCTATGCCATCAAGGCCTCTGCCCTGGATTATGTTGGGAAATACGATGAGGCCGAGATAGCAGTCAACAAAGCCATCGAGCTTGACCCAAACAACGCGGCTGCCTATGCCTACTACACTGAGATCCTGCTCGACCAGGCTGATTACGAAGATATCCAGACCGCCATCGATATGTCGCAGAAAGCCCAGGCACTTGACCCCACTGCCCTTGAGACCCACCGGGCACGTGGCTATGTGCTCTTCAATACCGGTAACTTCCCCGAGGCCATCCAGGAATACCAGGCTGCCATCGCTATCAACGATAAGCTGTGGGACTTGCACTACTCGCTCGGTGCGGTCTACAAGATGCAGGGGGAGTACAACCTGGCTGTCCAGGAAATGCTCACCGGGGTGGCGCTCAATCCCACCAATCCCGACATCCTCACCGAGATCGCCCGCACCTACGCCTCCGAAGGGCAGTATGGTAAGGCTATCCAGTATGCCGAGCAAGCCCTCAGCCTCGACCCATCCAACCCGCGCCTGCATGGCAACCTGGGTGTGATGCTGTACCAGAATGATGATTACGTCAAGGCTGCGGAAGAGCTCAAGCTGGTTGTGAATGGGGGCACGACCGCCGATGGGATCGTAGTTGAAGGCATACCACTCGCACCTGGGCGGATCGCCAATGACTATTATTCGATCTATGCCCTCTCCCTCACCCAACTCGACCGCTGTGCTAACGCCATCCCCATCATGCAGGCGATTCTCACCAATATCGCCGAAGACCAGGTGGCGTATTATAATGCCACCCAGGGCATGGATTACTGCCGCGGCACGGTCGCCACTCCCTCCGCCGAAGCGACGCCCACACCTTGATATGAGCCAGATCCAGAACGGTAAGACGTTTAACCTCCACCCGGTCAAGCCACGCTCCAACCCATACCGCGTCCTGCTATGGTTAGGGCTGATCCTGGCTGGTGTGTGGTTGCTGCTCCAGCTGAACCGCGGGGTGGTCCAATCACCTTTCAACCCCACGCCCACGCCCACCCGCAGCCCTCAATCCTACATCCTGGCCGCGCAAGCTTACTTTGCGGCTGGGAAATTGGATGACCCAACCTCCGACCAGGATGCCATTGGGGCGTATCAACAGGCATTGCAGATAGACCCCAATAATGCCCAGGCCTGGGCGGAGCTGGCCCGCATCCAGACCTATTCCTCCAGCAACCTGCGGACCGACCAGGAACGCCTGGATCGCCTGCAGGAAGCCCTGGTTTCGGTGGAGAAGGGGGTTGAGCTTGCCCCCGACGATAGCACCGTCTCTGCCATCCACGGATTTGTGCTGGACTGGAACGCCTCCTCCAACCTGATCACGAACGAGGAGCGTGAAAGCTACCTGGCCCAGGCTGAGACCGCCGCCACCCGCGCCTACCTGCTCGACCCTGAAAATGCCATGGCGCTGGCCTATTACGCCGAAGTCCTGCTGGACCAGCAAAAGTGGGACCAGGCCAAGCAGTACGCCACCCAGGCGGTGGAGCTGGCGCCTGATTCGATGGACGCCCACCGTGTTTTGGGCACCGTGCTTGAATCGTGGGCCTATTACCGGGACGCCATCGATGAGTACATCAAGGCTTCCCAGATCACCCCCAACCTGACCTTCCTCACCCTGCGCATCGGGTTGGTCTATCGCCAGCTGCAGGTGTTCAACACTGCCCTGGAATACTTCGAGAAGGCCGCCACCATCAACCAGACGCTTGGGGTCCAGGATCCGCTGCCCTACATCGCCATTGCCAAGACCTATGCCCAGCAGGGGGAATTCTTCATTGCGTCCCGTAATGCCGAGAAAGCCCTCTCCTTTGACCCCACCAACTCGGATACCTATGGGCAATTGGGCATGATCTACGTCCAGGCGCGTAATTACGAGACCGCCCTGCCTGCCCTGCGCTGTGCCGTGGATGGCTGCACCGCCGAGGAGAATGAGACGGCCAGGCTTTTTATGGAGCAAGGCATCCTGAACGAAAGCACCGATGTGGCGCCTCTGCCCCTCACCAACCTGAATGTGGCATACTACTACGTTCGCTATGGCTCGGTGCTGGCTTACCTGAGCACGCCTGAAAATGGCTACTGCTCGCATTCTCTCGAGCTGATGACCCAGCTGCGCCTGACCTACCCTGATGACCCGGTGCTGATGCAAAATGTGGAGGACAACGAAGCCACCTGCCGTTCGCTGATGGGTACGCCGTATCCTTAAAATCAGGGTGTTCCCGGTCTCGCCTGGGTATCCCCGAACATGGCGGGACTCTTCCCCGAACATGGCGGGGACTCTTCCCAAATCATTTATCAGAATTTTGTTAGAATCACCCATTTCCTCTTGACGTCCTTATTAAAATTAGGTATCATAGGGCATGGTTTAGCACTCACGTCGGAA
>CAVZSS010000028.1:0-37778 GCA_963777965.1 uncultured Chloroflexia bacterium
GAAATAGCCGTAGCCAACAGCGAAGAATAGGTACAGGACGACCACCGCCCAGCCAAGCCAGTTGAGCACGCCGGAAAGTGTGGCAATCAGGGTGATCACGACACCGATGGCATCGTAAATACATAGGTCCAAGATGATCGCCCGGCGGGCTTGTGATTCTGCTGCGTTTCTAGCGTACCAGGTTAGAAAGAGCGTACCAATCAGGGCTGCGCCATACTCTCGGGCAGCGAAAACACCGGCATCGTTGAGTGTAGCACCAAAGAACGAATATAAAAAGTTGGGTACAAGTAGCAATATGGCTCCAAGGGTCAGGCAAACGACAGCTTTGATGATCATTAGAGTTTTAAGGCTCATTTTAGTATCTCCTTTTTTTGGATTGATTTATCAATTTAGCTAAACCTTATTGGGTGTTTGGATGTGATGGTTTTAGTCCATTCTGAAGTGAAAAATTTGTTCCTCCTTCCTAAAGCCCTTTCAGATTGAGGCTTGGCCCTTTTCCCCTTGATGTTTCGTAATGGAATAATAGGGTCCATGCCCAAAACAGCACCATAAGCGCGAATGACAAAATCCATAGAGAAAAGCTGGCTTGAAAGAGAAAAAGAATTTTATTGTTTTGTTCCATGGCATCTATCTCCTTGCTTATTTGTATCTTCTGTCTGTATAATAGAGACAAGGCGTAAAAAATTCGTTAAATTAACATTTAATGAAGCTGATTTCCAAGGTATTTTCCTTGGTGTCACTTTTTTTCACTTGAATAACTGTTGCTAACCGAATTTATAGATGTCTGGGTGGAGAAGATGTTAGAAATTAGGTTATTGGGCGGATTTGACCTGAGGGTAAATAGCCAGGCTCTCAACGACCTGGGTTCACGCAAGGCTGAGGCAATCCTGGTTTACCTGGTAATGCATGGGGGAATGTGCAATCGGAATGTACTCGCAACATTATTATGGCCCGAGAGCCCTGAGAGCCAAGCCATGACCAGCTTAAGAGTGGCTTTGTCACTTTTACATAGAGAGCTGGAGGATTATTTAGAGGTCACCCGTGATGCGGCAGGAATGAAACCAGGTGCAAATGTGTATCTTGACGTTAACTGACCTGGAAGGAAAACTAGCGAATGGTGAGGTGGAGCAAGCTCTGGATGTATATCAGGGCGATTTCTTACAGGGTTTCTACATCCGTGACTGCCTGGAGTTTGAAGATTGGCGCCGGTTACAACAGGAGCGGGTTAACACGCTTGTAACTACAGGGCTGCACTCAGCGATCTCCCATGCCATTGAAACTGAAGAATATCAGAAAGGGCAAGCCTTCGCGCGACGATTGCTCGAGATAGATCCGCTGGATGAACAAGCTCACAGGAAGTGTATGCTCCTGTTCGTATTGGATGGCCAACGGGCTCACGCCTTAGAGCAATATAAAAAATGCCAGGATATTTTACAGGCTGAGCTGGGTGTTGAACCCTCCCAGGAGACGCAGTCGCTGTATATGCAGATCATAAAGGGGGCAAAACCTGGAAGTGGTACAACACTGATGTCAATATTTAATCTTTCCGCCCCGCAAACTAGTTTTATCGGTCGCGAACAGGAGTTGGCTCAGATCGTTACCTTAATTAGTAATCCTGACTGCCGCCTGCTGACTTTGACAGGACAGGGTGGAATTGGCAAGACGCGCTTAGCCATCCGGGTAGTCACCAAATGTTTTCATAATTATTCTGATGGAACCTATTTTGTCCCATTGGAAGGAATCGCTTCCGTTGATTATTTGGTTCATGTCATCGCTGACGCAATTCAGTTTAGGATCAATTCTTTAGAGACTTAACTTGACTCTAAACACCAATTATTGGATTATTTGAAGAACCGGTCAATCTTACTGGTGTTGGATGGGTTTGAGTACCTGGTTATACGCGCTAGTTTGTTATCGGAAATACTCGGTCACGCTCCACATATTAAAATTCTGGTTACCTCCAGGCAAAAATTAGATTTACTGGGGGAGTGGATTTTTCCCGTTACAGGCTTTCCAGTACCTCAAAATCCTGGTGAAATGCTTCAAGAGGATTCAAGCGCTTTTCGGCTGTTTATTGAGCGCGCGAAGCAAGCAAATATCGAATTTACGAGCTCTGAAGCGGATCGAAGCTGTATCACTCATATTTGTTGGCTTGTTCAGGGGATGCCTCTCGGAATTGAGTTAGCAGCAGCCTGGACACCTGTCCTTAATCTCAAAGAGATCAGTGAAGAGATCCAGACCAACCTGGACTTCCTCAGCTCTGCCAAGCGTGATGTGGATGACAAGCACCAGAGTTTACGAGCTGCATTTGATGGCTCCTGGCAATTACTTAATGAAACGCAACGGGATGCGTTTTGTAAGCTTTCGATATTTCAAGGAGGCTTTGACCGAGAGGCAGCACTGGGAGTAGCCAGCGTAAGCATAGGTCAGGTTACCAGCATAATGGATCGATCGATGCTCAGCAGAGATCATACTGGACGTTTTTTTATGCATAGCCTGCTGCGACAGTATGGCATTGAAAAGCTAAAGGCTTCATTATCTACCTGGGATGAAATCTGTAATCAGCATTGCCTTTATTACACACAATTTCTAACCGAGCGAGAATTAAATTTACTGGGGGATCAGATGTATATTGCCGCCGATGAAGTCCGTAAAGAAATGGATAACATTCGTTTTGCGGTTTATTGGGCAATCGTCCATTGGGAAGGAGACAGGGTCAGGAAAATTCTTGCCGGGTTACTGGCTTTTTATGCGGTCTATGGATGGCATGAAGGAAAAGACGTCTTTGGAAATATTGCTCAAACCAGGAAAGAAGCCCTCTTTTCTCAAAATGTGTTTGATTTGGAAAAAGATCCGATCTACTTAAGCGCCTGTACCCACCAGGCATTTTTACTGTGTAACCTGGGACAAATCGAAGTGAGTGAGACACTATCGAGAGAATGCCTTGAGCCTTTATGTTCCATCGGTTTGAAGAGTGAATTATCTGAATGTATCCATAACCTTGGGGTAAATGCGTCTTTCCGAGGTGAATATGAACTCGCAATGGAGCAATTGGAGCGAGCCATCCTGCTTGGGAGAGAAAGCCAGAATTCCATGTGGCCAACCTATTTATTATGGTTGGGTCATGCATATTTCCTGCTCGGGGAGTACGAGCGCGGACTGGAGAGTTTACAAAAATGCTATGAAATTTTCGAACGCCTGGGAAATTATTGGGGAATGGCCTTTGCATCCAGCAAGATGGGATTGGCCGCGGATGGGCTTGGAGAATTTGCTCAGGCGAAGGATTATCATCGTCAGGCACTGGCCATATTCGAAAAAACTGATAATCGTACCGGTAAAGGGTATGCTTTAAGTCGAATGAGCGAAAGCGCATATTTCCTTGAAGAATACCGACATGCGGTGGAGCTGGCAGAGGAAGGTTACCAGATATTCAAATCGCTTGGCCATCATTGGGGAATTTGCACGTCACTGTGCCGGTTAGGGTTCGGGTATGTCGGGCTAGGGGAGATAAATAAAGCGGAAGATTGTTTCAGAGAGGCGCTCAAGAAAACCCAAAATTACCAAACGACGCCTTTAAGCTTGTATGCCCTGGCTGGAATAGCAGCTACAATGGTGCATGTACAGGGTCAGGAAAAAACAGCTGTAGAACTTTTTCAATACATCCAAGACCACCCTCAAACTCCAGCGTTATGCGTCCAACAAACCGCTCGGTGGTTCACCCATCAGAATTTGCCTTTTAATGCGAGCAATGGTGGATTGAGTAGCGGTGCGCGTAAAGAAATTAATGTAATTATTGATAGGATTTTGAATTCCTAAGGCAGGCGCTGATAGATCTCCAGCACCCGACTTACCCCCCGCCATGGCACCTACCACCCTGAGAGGTTCTTTTCCTGTTAGTACCTGCTCTGGCAGTGGTTTGGCAGGCGAATCTTGTGATAAATCTTCCCCACAGGCGAAAAACCGGATGAAGGGTCGCCGTTCTAAAGTCACCTGGTCACGCATTGTCCCACGCAGCATGGGATAGCAATCCTCCAATGCTTCCAACACTGCCTCCAGGGTTTCAGGACCTTCGACCTGAAGCTCAATTTCGCGGTTGACATTGGCTAAAACCTGTAAATGTTGGGGGAGCACAACTCGAATCATGGCAATGTCTGAACTTCTACCGAAAGCACGGGTGGTAAATTAAGCGCCAGGGGAGACCATCTATCACCCGAATCAGCACTGGCGTACACCTGCCCACCGGTGGTGCCGAAGTATACTCCGCATGGATCCAGTGAGTCGACTGCCATGGCGCTGCGCAGCACATTGACGTAACAATTGCTTTGCGGTAATCCTGTTGTCAGAGGCTCCCAATCATTCCCGCCCGTCCGGCTGCGGTAAACGCGCAGCATTCCCTCCGGCGGGTAGTGCTCCGAGTCGCTCTTGATGGGGACGACGTAGATAGTTTCCGGCTCGTGGGCGTGTACTGCAATGGCAAACCCGAAGTCAGAAGGCAGATTGCCACTCACCTCATGCCATGATTCGCCTGCATCGTCACTGCGCATCACATCCCAGTGTTTTTGCATGAAAAGAACATTTGGGCGTGCAGGATGCATGGTGATGCTGTGCACACAATGACCGACTTCAGCATTTGGGTCAGGCAGCTCGTAATTGGATTGCAAACCATGGTTCACCGGTTTCCAGGTTTGCCCACCATCATCAGTACGGAAAGCACCCGCAGCTGAAATGGCAGTGTAAATACGCCCAGGGTCAGCAGGATCCTGGATGATCGTGTGCAGGCACATTCCACCCGCGCCGGGTGACCATAAATGCCCTTTTGCCTGGCGCAGCCCCTCAAACTCCTGCCATGTCTGTCCACCATCGCTTGAGCGGAACAAAGCAGCATCCTCCACTCCGGCATACACCACCTCAGGATTAGTCAGGGAGGGTTCCAGCTTCCATACTCGCTTGAACTCCCAGGGATGTTGTGAGCCATCGAACCACTGGTGCGTACCGGGTGAACCTCCATACACAAACTTGTTACCAACCGGTGCCCAGGTTATACCACCATCATCGGAGCGCTGTATCACCTGCCCGAACCAACCGCTGGATTGTGATGCGTACAGCCTATCCGGGTTCATTGGTGAACCCTTGAGGTGATAAATCTCCCAGCCTGCAAAGTGAGGTCCGTTGATCTCCCAATGTTCCCGCTGAGTATCCGAAGTCAATATAAATGCACCCTTGCGAGTTCCAACCAAAACCCTGACTCCATTCATGTTATTTTTCCCTTCTATGGCTAATTCAAGTTGGATTAAAAGCGGATAGATGTACGAAATGCTCTCATCTTATCATAAATATTCTACCCCCGATATTGGATCGGAGAATTGAAAATGATTGGGCTTACTGAAAAATCAACCATAGTCAAAAACTAGCTTAAGGAGATCATCTCATACGGTCAGTTATACAGGCTGCACCAGGTTGATCAGGTTACCACATGTATCCTCGAATAAAACGGATAGTGATGGCACCCATGGCCTGCGGTTCGCTGCGGAACATCACCCCGCGTGCTTTCAGTTGTTTATACTCTTTCTGAATATCGTTGGTTAGAAAAGCAGTCAGTGGAATTCCAGCCTCGAATAAGGCTTTTTGATAATCTCTGGCGGGTGGGAAGCCCATTGGTTCAAGCACCAGTTCAATCCCCTCGGGTCCATCGGGTGAGGTGACGGTCAGCCAGCGGAATTCCCCTATGGGTATATCTGCCTTTTTAACGAACCCCAATTTCTCGGTATAGAATTTCAACGCTTTCTCTTGATCATCGACCAAGACGCTGGATAAATTGATTCTCATCGTATCCTCCTGATATGCATATTGGATTACGGTATGTCTTTATCATGGCAACATTCCATGAAGAATGTGATAATAATACCATAAAATCTATCCAATTTATCTTTTATTATATATTGATTAAGAAGATTCTATCCAGACGCAATCAGGGTTGGATTATATTGAAGAGGTCTCAAATCTTCCGAGGATGCGCCATGCCATCAGGGTTAACCACCTGGATGGCACTTTCTTCTGCCCAAACTCCCAATCCTTCCAGGCGGTCCAGATCGATTCGAGGGTGAAGCGACCCTGCTCATCGGCCTTGCTTCTTCAACAGCCCAAGCATGTTGAGCAGGCGCGGGTCTTCTTTGAGCCACTCAAAGCGTGACAGGATGTCCAGGACATGCATCAGGTCGTACCACACGAACGGCACCTTGAGCTTGCGAAAGTCGGTGCCCATGTAGAAGATGTAGGGGTGCTGAGTGAGGCTCTCGCTCCACAAAGACAAGCAGGGTTTCAGCACCCGTATGGCATTCAGGGCTATTGCGCCATTCTTCCATGACGGATAGTGCCTTCAGCATGGCCAGGTTGGCGAACGGGCAGGGGTCTTCCTTGCGGCCCGGACCTCGGAATTTCCCCAGCTCCTTTGAGACGGCGCACGGCCAGCCGTTCTCGCGGACCAGCCCAGCCAGGTGATCTAATGGCTGACTTGACTGCCGGGTCATCCTGCAAGCCGAACTTCAGCCAGGGCATACACGATGAGCGGGGCATCGCATAAAGCCCACGCCCATAGGTCTGCTACCCGTTCCCCCAAAGTGGATCGGGATGTTGGTGGACAGCTGGAAGGGACCCTCGATCTGATTGGTGCTCCAGGATGCGCTGGATGATCACATCCATACCGGGGTCATCGGCCTTGAGTCCCAGGTCGGCGATGAAGGTCAGCTTGTGGAAGGGTTGTCCGGCGCTCTTGTGGCTGGAGATGACCGTGCCAGGCCAGCCGGAAAGCTCGGCGACAAGGTTTTGCACCTGAGGCGTTGTCAACATGGACTGGCGCGCTGAACCTGACTTGTGGGTCATCCTCTGATTGTCCCAACAAGTCTAGGCGTGCCCGATATTCAACCCAGGGCTCACCTTTCAACAACCAATCAATGGGAGTATTAATCATCTTTCTGCAACTCCATTTTATCATTTTACAGGTACAAGGAATAACTCATCCACGGGATAATCCAGGATTGATATTTATATTCATGGAGATTGTCCGTCCCTCAAAGGATTATAATAATCCACGGGAATGAGCACCCAGTGAGACCATCTGAATATTGCCGATATTGATAATCCCTTAAGCCCAGGAGCACAGTATGACAAATTCCATCACCCTTCCAACCCGCAGTGATATCCCGCTCGAACAGACCTGGGACCTTGCCTCCGTTTTTCCAACCCCCTTAGAATGGGAGGCAGCCTGTTCGAGCTGACCTCCATGCTGCCGGCGCTGTCTGCTTACCAGGGTCACCTGGGTGAAAGCCCACAGAAACTGCTTGAATTCATCCAGCTATTCCAGGAAGCTGGCACGTTGATGGGAAAGATCAATGTATATGCCAGCAACGCCTATGCAGTGGACACCCTCGACCAGGAAGCAGCCGCCCGCAATGGGCAGGGACGCAGCTTGATGGCAAAATATGGCGCTGCCACAGCTTTCTTTGACCCGGAGTTGATGCAGATTGGCTTCCCCAGGCTGCAGCCAGTGGATGCAGGATGAGCCGGAATTGGCTTTCTTTGCCCATTATGTGGACAAGCTAGAGAAACGCCAGGCACACGTGCGCTCTGGCGAGGTGGAAGAGGTGCTGGCGCTGGTCAATGACCCGTTTTTCGCTGCCACCAGCATCTATAATACCCTCAACAATGCCGAGCTCACCTTTCAGCCGGCCATTGCCTTGGATGGCACCCCTCATGAGGTTGGCCAGGCCAGCATCAGTGCGCTGATCACCCATCCCGGACCGGGAATTACGCCGGACTGCCTGGGAAAACTACTCCGATGGATATCTCAAGTTCAAGAGCACCATGGCCACCACCCTGACCGCCACCATCCGGCAGGATGTATTCAATGCCCGGGCACGTGGCTACGAATCATCGCTGCATGCTTCCTTGGCGCCCAACAACATCCCGGTTGAGGTCTTCCACAACCTGATCGAGGTCTTCAAGAAGAACCTGCCCACCTGGCAGCGTTACTGGCGCCTGCGCAGGAAGCTTTTGGGCTACGACACTTTCCACGTTTACGATATCAAAGCACCCCTCACCTCCCAAAAACCGGTCATCCCATTCCACCAGGCAGTGGAGTGGATTACCGAGGGCATGGCGCCCCTGGGCGAGGAGTATGTCGATATCCTGCGGCATGGCTGTATGGAGCAGCGCTGGGTTGATTATGCCCGCAATAAGGGCAAGCGGGAGGGTGCTTTCTCCAGCGGCTCGATGGGCACGCACCCCTTCATCATGATGAGCTACGCAGATGACCTGTTCAGCTTGAGCACCCTGGCACATGAGCTGGGGCATTCGTTGCACTCCTACCACAGCCGGCTGTTCCAGCCGTTCATCTATAGCCGCTACTCGCTCTTCGTGGCGGAGGTGGCTTCCAACTTCAACCAGGCGATGGTGCGTCGCCACCTGTTCGAAACCCAAACCTCCCCTGAATTCCAGATCAGCCTGATCGAGGAAGCCATGTCGAATTACCACCGCTACTTCTTCATCATGCCCACCCTGGCACGCTTCGAGCTGGAGCTGCACAGCCGGGCAGAAAAGGGGCAGCCGATCAATGCGGATATCCTCATCGGTCTTACGGCAGACCTGTTCAAGGAAGGCTATGGCAATGAGGTGGAGTTTGACCGCGAACGGATTGGCATCACCTGGGCGCAGTTCGGTCACATGTATATGAATTTTTATGTCTACCAATACGCCACCGGTATCTCGGGTGCGCATGCCCTGGTGGATAGCATC
This sequence comes from uncultured Chloroflexia bacterium, assembly GCA_963777965.1. Classification (GTDB taxonomy): domain Bacteria; phylum Chloroflexota; class Anaerolineae; order Anaerolineales; family UBA4823; genus FEB-25. The sequence continues at coordinate 8,791 of CAVZSS010000028.1, forward strand.
CTTTCCGGCAAGCCGGATGCAGCCCAAAGATATCTTGATTTCCTGAAGCTGGGAGGCTCGGTGTACCCACTGGAGGCTCTGCAGATGGCGGGGGTTGACCTGACTTCCTCTGAACCGGTCGAGAAAGCCTTTGCTGTCCTGGCAGGGTTGGTGGACAGATTGGAGCAACTCAATGGATAAAAACACGATTTCTTCCATCCGATCCGAATTACTGGCTGAAATAGACCAGGAATGGATTAGCATCGAACGCATTTGCGCCGGCTTGAGTGAAGCGGATATGGTCGCTCCCGGCGTGGAAGGTGAATGGTCGGTCAAGGATACCCTGTGCCACATCTCCGCCTGGGAGAAATACCTGCTTGACCGGCTTGGAATGGTGATGACCGGGACAGCCTCCCATGTATCCCGCCATGACATCCTGGGATGATGTCCACCGCTTCAATGCACAGGTGTATACTGAAAACAAGGATCGACCACTGACCTCGGTAATCATCGAATTTCGTAGCTTGTACCGGGGTGTGATGACCGTGCTCGAAGCGCTAAGTGAAGACCAGCTCACCCAACCTTATTCTTACGACTTTCCGGATGATGACCTCACCCTGCTGCAACTCATTCGGGCAAACACCTGTGAGCATTACCGCGAGCATTGCATTGCCATTGAAAAGAATAAATAACCTATTCGAACCAGCAAGACATTACAAAGGTAGTATTACTGGGAATTTCCTGAATAGAAAGATAGAAATCACATCAATTAAAATTGGAGTAGAATTGGGTAATCTATGCTGTACATGATTATGAAGATATCCAAGATCCTGATAAGGAGAGGTTGACATGCGAGATCGTTTGAGTGAAGCACTAAAAGCGCAGGATGTCGAATACGCTGATATTCGACTTGAAGATAAGACGAATGCCTGGGTCAATTTCCGAGGTCCTGACCTGGACACGATTGGTTCAGCGCGCACGGTGGGTGGGATCGTCCGTGCGCTATACAAGGGTGGATGGGGTTATGCCACCTTTAACGACCTGGCAGACCTACCCAAAAGGGTGCGCGAAGCCTGTGAAACTGCTAAATTGGTTGGCAGGGATACCACTTATTTTGCCCCCACCGAGCCTGTTGTGGATGTGGTCAAGGCGAAGTTGGTTAAAGACTTCCGCCAGATACCTCTGGCTGAGAAAAAAGCCCTTGCCGAAGAATACAATCAAATCATCCTGGGGCATCACAAAAGCATCCAGACCAGCTCAGTGCGCTACGCCGACAGCTTCAAGCAGATCTGGTTTGCCAGTTCAGAGGGCACATACATCGAGGAGGAAGTCCCGGATGTCAACCTGATGACTGCGGCTATTGCCCGTGAGGGGGATATCGTCCAAAATGGTTTCGAAACTGGCGGTGGAATCGATGGCTACCAGAGTGTTGAAGGTTTCCAAGACAAAGCCAGAAACGCTGCCCAGAAAGCAGTTGAGTTGTTGGCAGCTCCACCTGTGAATGGTGGCAAATACACCGTCATCACTGACCAACTCCTGACCGGTGTATTTACCCATGAAGCTTTCGGTCACTTGAGCGAGTCGGATTTTGTCTACGAGAACCCCCGCATGCAAGAGCTTATGCAGCTGGGTAAGCGTTTCGGCGTGGAGGGGCTGAACATCATCGATGATGGCTCGCTGCTCGATGGGCTGGGAACCCATCGCTATGATTACGAAGGGGTACCGACTCGCAAGAATTACCTGATTAAGGATGGCATTCTTGTTGGGCGGCTGCATTCGCGTGTAACCGCTGCTAAAATGGGTGAGCTTGTGACAGGCAACGCACGCGCGGTACATTTCCAGCACCCACCCATCGTCCGCATGACCAACACCTACATTGACCAGGGAAAGGTGGCATTTGAAGACATGATCAAAGGTATCAAGCTAGGGGTATATGCCCATAGAGCCATCGGGGGCGAAACCGCCATGGAGATGTTTACCTTCAGCGCTGCTTATGGTTACATGATTCGCGATGGGCAGATTGCCGAGCTGGTACGCGATGTGGTGCTCACCGGCAATGTGTTTGAAACCCTGATGAATATTGACCAGATTGGGAATGACCTTGAATGGCAGCCCAATGGTCCTGGTGGGTGCGGTAAAAATGACCAGCACCCTCTGCGGGTGGGAATTGGCGGTCCCCACATTCGCATTCAGAATTGTGTGGTGGGAGGTCAACAATGATCGTTCAGCAGATTGTCAAAAAAGCTCTACAAAGAGCACAGGCTGTCCAGGCGATTATGCTGACCCAGGAAACCAGTGCGGTGGATTTTGAGAATGACAGGCTTAAGTCGGCCGAGACATCCCAGCGAACCCAGATCGATATCAAGGTCATCGTGGATGGGAAAGTGGGTGTTTCAAGTACCACTGATCCTCAGGACATTGAAGGTGTGGTGAGCCGCGCACTTGAAGCAGCTGAATTTGGCAGCCAGGCACACTTTGAGATGCCTGATGCTCAGTCCCTGGAGCCCGTGAAAATCTTTGACCCCACCCTGCTACCACTTGAAAAACCAGAAATGATCCGCATGGGACAGCAGATGATGGACATGGTAAAAACCTATAATCCCGAAATCCTGGCTGGCGCATCGGTCAACAAAACGGTGTATAAAGTGGAATACGCCAACTCGCGAGGAGTAGATTATTCTGCTGACCATACTGAGTTTAATGTGGGTACAGGTGGGCAGCTGGTGCGGGGCACAGATATCCTATTTGCCGGGCACAGCGTGGGGCAAAAGAAGCGCCTTGTAGACACCGAGGAGATTGCCACGCAGGCGATCGAATATTTCCGCATGGCTGAGCAGATCGCCCCAATCGAGTCGGGCGAGATGCCTGTCATATTCACCCCGCGTGGCTTGATCGCCCTGCTGCTCTCCCTGGGGCTGGCTGTGGATGGGAAGAGCGTTTACCTTGGTGCCTCCCCGTTGGGAGACAAGCTTGGTCAGCAGATCGCCAGCCCAAGCCTGACGATCCTGGATGATCCGTTCATAGAATATGGACCACGTACTAGTGCTTTTGATAATGAGGGCGTAGCTCGCAAAGTCACTCCACTGATTGAAAAAGGCGTGTTGCGTAACTTCATTTATGACCTGGACACAGCTGGGCGGGCTGGGGTAAAACCCACCGGGCACGGCTCCACCCGCAACCTGACCAACCTGGTGATCAATCCTGGCAATGTACCTTACGAAACCATGCTGCGCAACATCACCAGGGGACTGCTGGTGAATGATTTCCTGGGATTAGGGCAGGGCAACCCTATCAATGGAGAGTTCTCTGTCAATGTGTTCTTAGGCTACAAAATTGAGAATGGCAAGCTGGTTGGGCGGGTCAAAGATGTCATGCTGGCCGGTAATGCCTTCGATGCAATCAAGGATATTACCGCCATCAGCAAGGAGCGTGAGTGGGTGAGCGGACCATGGGCATGGTTTGCCGGTCTGATGCCTTATATCCAGGTTGGCAAGCTGAGCGTGACGGCAAAATAGATCTTTAAGTTACCAGGATGGATATGAGAGGAGACAGCCATGATCGAGATGCCTGAAGCTGTAACAATCGCTCAACAGATGCAGTCCACCCTGACCGGCAAGACCATCCAACACTTCTGCCGGGGCGTGCTGGTGCACAAATTCCTGTGGCTGAGTAGAACAGCAGAAGAATACGATGCCAGTCTTTCCGGCAGGCAGATCACTGGAGCGAGCAGCTATGGGCGTTCAATTTTCTTGGATGTGGGCAAGGAGCACCTGTTTGTGGTTCGGCGAGCTGGGTGGGCGCATCCTCTACCATCCGCAGGGACAACCTTTACCCGCCAAGTACCACCTGCGTTGGGATTTCGGGGATGGCTCTGTCATGACCTACACCCTGCAAATGTGGGGCTTTGTCAAGTTATTGGAAGAGTCGGAAGTGCACCAAGATGCTTATGCCATGGTTGGTGTTCCACCCCTCTCGGATGGGTTCACCCCTGAACGCTTCAACCAGCTGTTGGAGGAATACCCCGATAAAACCAAAAAAGGAATTAAAGGTTTCCTGGTCACCAGCAAACACGTCAACGGGATTGGCAACAGCTACCTGCAGGATATCCTGTTCACGGCCAAGATCCATCCAGCTCGTAAGATACCTTCACTCACTGCTGATGAGCGCAAGCGGCTGTACCAAGCTATCCAGCTAACAATGGCGGAGGCGATCAAGCTGGGTGGGCGGGAGGATGAGCGTGACCTGTTTGATCACCCAGGTGGTTATCGCCGTTTGATGAGTAGCCAGTCGGTTGGAAAACCTTGCCCGGATTGCGGAACACCCATCCAGAAGATAGCTTATCTTGGTGGGGCTTGCTACCTGTGCCCTGAATGCCAGGTGAATCCATGAACATCCCCATGAAGATGCGCGCCATGCTGCTTGAAACCCAGCACCAGCCATTAAAGCTGGTGGAAGTTCCTGTTCCAAAGCCCGGACCAGGCCAGGTGCTGATCAAAGTGAGTACCTGCGGGGTATGCCGTACCGACCTGCATGTGCTGGATGGTGACCTGACCGAACCCAAGCTACCGCTTATCCTGGGGCATCAAATGGTTGGCACGGTCGTCCAGCTGGGTGAGGAAGTGGACCGCTTCACCCATGGCCAGCGCATTGGAGTGCCCTGGCTGGGTTATACCGATGGCACCTGCCGATACTGCCAGCGCGGACAGGAAAACCTGTGCGACCATCCTGAATTCACCGGTTACACCGTGGATGGTGGGTATGCCGAATATGCTGTGGCAGACCAGCGCTACTGCTTCCGGTTATCCGATGCTTATAGCGATATAGAAGCTGCACCGCTGCTGTGTGCGGGGCTGATTGGCTACCGCAGCTACCGCTTGGCGGGGGAACATGTGGAGCGACTCGGAATCTATGGCTTTGGTGCAGCCGGGCATATCATTGCCCAGGTGGCTAATCACCAGGGGAAGCGGGTGTTTGCCTTCACCCGTCCGGGGGATACCGCCACGCAGGAATTTGCCCGCCGGCTGGGTGTCTATTGGGTGGGTGGCTCGGATGAAACGCCCCCCGAAGAGCTGGATGCAGCCCTTGTATTGGCGCCCATTGGTGCGCTGATGGTGACGGCCTTGAAAGCGGTAGCCAAGGGAGGGGTGGTGGTGAGCGGCGGCATCCACATGACGGATATTCCATCCTTCCCATACCACCTGCTTTGGGAGGAGCGCATCATCCGATCGGTGGCAAACCTCACCCGACAGGATGGGGAGGAATTCCTGGAGATTGCCCCCAAGGTGCCGGTGAAGACTGTGGTCACTCCCTATAAGCTCGAAGATGCCAACCAGGCATTGGACGACCTGCGCAGCGGCAGGCTTGACGGGGCAGCGGTGCTGACGATAGTGCCATATAAATAGGTTTGTGGAATTTCCTTGTTTGAGTGTACGTAGGGGCGGGTCTTAGACCTGCCCTTACTGAGATTCCCTGGTAATCTTGATGGTGCTCTATAATCTATTCTACTTCACCCAATGCACCAATTGGTCTAAGGGGCGGCGGGGGTGCTGGTAGGGAATTCACCCGGGTAACCGATGGACAGGATGACCACCGGCACCTGACGTTCGGGTGCACCGATGATCATGCGCACCACTTTTTCGTCGAAGGTACCCACCCAGACGCAGCCCAATCCAAGGTTCGTGGCAGCCAGCATGGCAAAGGTGCAGGCAATTGTGGCATCCTGCACGGTGTATAGGCGGGTACCACGTTCGGTATATTTCCCCTCGGTCAGCTCGGGGTGGGTGCAAAAGACCAGTGCCACGGGTGCTTTGGCGATGTAATCCTGGGCCAGAGCGGCACAGGAAAGCCCGTCCCGCTTTTTAAAGTCGGTGACCACGTAGATTTCGTAAGCCTGCAGGTTGCCAGCGGAGGGAGCCAGGTTGGCTGTCTCCAGGATCTGCTGCAGCTTCTCCGGTTCGACCGGCTGGTCTGTATAGGTACGGATCATATGCCGGTTCCTGATCACCTCGGTAAATTCCATTGTTGATTGCTCCTCACCACAAGGGGTTCGTTTTTTGAATGGTATATTGTAACCCAAGTAAGGGAAAATAAAAAAATGGAGTGGGGCTGGTATTTACCCAGTAACACAAGGCAGAGTTTCTTCGATAAGGTTTTCATTATTCAAGTAACAGGATGCGTGCTTGATCTATTATCCCCTTCAAAACTTTGTTCGTGTCAGGTAGGAATGCTTCTCCAGGAATTTCTTTAATGAAGGCATATAGCCATCAAAACGGGTGCGGCGAATGTCATGGCTTGCACCTGCGAGGTGAACAACCTGGATTGTGGGGTTCACTTCTACCGCTTTCTGGGCAGCTTCCTGTGAGACGATGGACATTTTTTCCCGGTCGCCAATGAATAATAAGGCGGGGACGGTGATCTGGCGGAAAACCTCGAAGGGATCTGAGATATCCATTCTCATGGTAAGCCATGAAATTCAAGAAGTCAGTGCTGACCCGCTTTTTTGAGTTGACCCAGGGGATAATTTCGGTATCCGGGTAAGTGGGTGAGGCTTTGCGAGCCATGCGACGCCCGATGAAGCTTGGCATGAGCTTGAACAAGCGCATAAATTTGGCCATCATTTTGCCGATATCTTCCATTTTTACGGACTGCTCTGCATTGCCCATGATTTCCCCGGGAAGAATGATGGGTGGGTCTTCCAAAAAGATACCACGCGTCAGGCTGGGATATTCCGCAGCCAGGTGCAAGGAGGTTTCAGCACCCATGGAATGACCCCCAACGACTGGCCGGTCCAGCTTCAGCTCCTGGATTAATCCCAAGAGGTCTGCCACACGCGCCTGGGTGGAATAATCCTTTTTACCGGAGGCTGATTTCCCATGCCCACGCGCATCCGGCAGGATCAGGTCATAATCCTTTTCCAGCTCCATGGCAACGCGTGTCCAGCACAGCCCATCATCCCCGGCGCCGTGGTTGATCACCACCTGAGGTTTATTCCCGCCGGTACGATAATAATGAATTTTGATGCCGTTTGCGATCACAGTAACCATCGGACCAATCAGACATATCCATCTCCGTTTTAGGTTTCAAGCACAATCAATGCATGATCCACTTGCCTTTGGATGGTATATTGTAACCCAGGTAGAAGGGAAAAAAAGGAGTGTACCGGTGATCTGTATAGCATTCAGGTGATCGGCCAAGGGCAATGGATGATTTGACTTATCTGCCCAGGGAATTGAATCTAAAAAAAACAAATGCATTCAATTGATCTTCCGAAAAACGTTGAAACAGTATTCGTTTTTGAAAACACGATCAGACGAATGTGATTGCAAATATATATGTGGATTGGTAAGGAGCAGGGAAAGAGATCTAAGCCGATGATATGTAATTATAACCATCCCTATCACTCCCCCTTATGCAACGGGGGCGACTGCTTGGCAAAAACCGGTCACGGCATCGCTCAAAAACGTTTCGCGACTGCGTCGCTAAAAACCACCATTGCGATTCGACCACAACATACACAACTACGACCTGTGGGAAAATACCACCCTGGATCTCTGACAGATAAGGTCTTGCGCTGCGGGTTGAACCCTGGATCGTAAGATGAATTCAAATGCATTCAATTCATCTTTACTGGGTGTGGTAGGGATAGGTGGATTTTATGGCTAGAACGCCTATTCCTCGCTCCTTGATGTAATTACTCACCTACTCTCCTTACTTTCCCTACTCTCCAACAAGGGGCTTAAACGTTCGTTGAACTCGTTGTCAAGCGCTAGTTTTGGATGTAATTGCGGTCAACCCTGCTGAATTTCGGGGAAGGAGCAAATTGTGCGACCCTTGCCCCGAGCGGAACGACGGGGAGCAATCTTCCACAGATCTAGCAGGTCAATCGGGTTTAGAAAATATGTTGAGCATTCTTGGAAAAGGAAGATTGCCACGACCAGCGAAGAACGCTGGTCTCGCAATGACAAAATCCTTATATCACCTAAAGAGAAATGTTCAAAGTGGTGAGTAATTACATGTGTATTATAGCACATATGTTCTGGTTCCACAAGGGGTTTATGGATATTTTAAGGTTGGGGGTTTTAGGGATTAGTTATTAGTAATTAATTATTAGAAACCAGTGAGTAATGTGTCGTCCTGTTATATATTTACAGAATGGTAGTTTATCTGCTGGATGATATCGGGCAAAATCAATAATTCACCATAAAAAAGGAGAAAATGCGGAATTAGGGTGATATTTTTAATCTTCAACAGACTGTTTAGAGGACAGATGTACGGTATGATGATACAAGAAGACTGTTCACCTGAGCTGAAAGGCTTGGTGAGAGAAGTCTTTGCCGTATTCTTTCACGTACGCAAGCGTATGAAGAGCCGTTTTGTGGGGACGTGGGAATGAGGATGTGCTTTGGAGACGCCCCGCCGGGGCGTCTCTACTTTTCCTGAGGCGATCACCGATCGCCCCTACAGCAGCAGCACGGGGAACCTCTCCATTCGGGCAGGAGTGAATTATACTTATGGGGATAGGAACACAAACCGTGCGGTGACACACCCAAAATAATGAGGTTGGGTTGAGACCGAGAAACGAACCTACAAGACCTAAAATAAGGCGGAACACGTTCCTCCCCTACAAAACAAATCCATCCAGCGGTCTTTGTCCGGTAAGCCTGCTTCTATCCAACTGAGTTGGAGATTGCTTGACCCACGCTGCTGGCTAGACACCAATGAAAACCGATTGTGCAGATCGTTTGCGGTCCCTGGCCGAATCAGGCCGATACTTGGGCTCGAATGCGGTTTCGCAGAGAGCTGTGGCTGACAACCCAACTTACTACTGATCAACCAGCCGGAGTACTAAGAGAAATGATTTTCAATCGGCTCTGGGTTCAAATTACTGGTTAGTCACAGGAGCTTCCGGAAACGGGAGCTCTATCGCCCTGGATACGATGCGGAGAACCGCACAAAAAACGTGCAGGTGGCCCGCACAAAAAACGTGCAGGTGGCCCGCACAAAAAACGTGCAGGTGGCCCGCCAAAAACGTGCAGGTGACCCGCCGACGTGGGGTGGCCGCATCGACTGCGCTCGCTCCAAGGTAAGTAGCCCGGCGATGATATGTACGGTGAGGCAACAGCCACATTCGTTTACAATGGGGACTGAGAGGAGTCAAAATTCAATAGGGGAAGCGTGGCGTAAATATCCCGTGTATTTCGTTCCTGTTACAATCGCGTGAGATTCATCCAAGCCTATCCAGGAATTAGCATGCTTTCTTCTGACCCAGATTCACACGAACCAGAATCAATCACTCTCACCGATGGCACACAGATCGTCATCCGCCCCATCCAGCCGGATGACGCTGACGACCTGCAAGCTGCCTTCCAGCGCCTTTCAATGGAGAGTATCTATTTGCGCTTCCTATCCTTTAAAAAAGTGCTGACTGACGAGGAAGCCCGTCAGCTTGCTACATTGGATTACATCACCCGGATGGCTTTTGTGGCAACCTGCCTGGAAAATGGCAAGGATATCGTGATGGGTGTGGCACGTTATGCCTTGCTGGATACCAATGACCCAGAAATGGCTGAGGCAGCAGTGGTGGTTGAGGATAAGTACCAAGGGCGCGGGATTGGCAAGCTGTTGCTCTGGCGCTTGGTCCATTATGCCCGAGCCAAGGGTATCCATTTCTTGCGCGGCAACCTGCAGATGGGCAACGACCGCATGCTGACCTTGGTGCAACGCAGTGGGCTATCCCACAAACAGCGCTATGTGGATGGGATCTGGGAAGTGACCATCGATCTCCAATCGGCAAATCAAGAGACATGAGCACCTGGGAAACCACCTCACCCATTGAGTTGGCATTAATATTTAATAAAGAGCAGCGTGCCCTTTCTATCCACAACACCGACAGCGAACGGATTCTCCGGCTGAAGTACTCTAATTTATTATGCCAGGCTTCTGCTGAGTATGTGATGAGCTTTGCCAGCCATGTGTTGTTTACGCATGGTCACCGGTGGCAGGCCTATGAATTAATTGCTGCACACAAGGGGGCATTCCAGAGCCTGCGTGCGGATGAGCTGGAAGCGCTGGGTCATGGGATCAACAGCTGGTGGACGGTGGATGCCTTCGCCCGAACCCTGGCGGGTCCAGCCTGGCGGGATGGATTGGTCCCAGACGAACTGATCGTTATGTGGGCAGGCTTCCCCGATCTTTGGTGGCGGAGGGCTGCATTGGTGAGCACGGTGGCATTCAATGTACGATCGCAGGGCGGCAAGGGGGATGTACCGAGGACATTGGCTATTTGTAAATTGCTGGTGGCAGACCACGAGGATATGGTGGTTAAAGCCCTTTCGTGGGCACTCAGGGAGCTGGTGTATTTCGACCCCAAAGCGGTGGAGGGGTTTATCAAGGAGCATGAGCACGTTCTGGCAGGCAGGGTGAAGCGAGAGGTTGGAAACAAGCTGCGGACGGGGTTGAAGAATCCGAGGGGGAAGGGAAGCGGTTAGCGGTTAGCAGTTAGCGGTTAGCTGTTAGTGATTAGTGATTAGAAAAACAACAGCCTCCCCCAATTCCAGAGCAGGATTTAGGGGAGGAGTTATTTTAAGCCCGGGTGGATTCCATCTCGGTTTTGACGGCTTTGTAGAGTGTCTCAGCTTTGAGCTCGCTTAAAGTATAGCAGGGGGCTTCGAGATGGTCTGCCAGGGATTGAGCCAGACCCTGGTCGAAGGCGGTGTGCTCCATATTTACCACAACACAGTGTATATCATCAGAAGCGATCTGGTCAGCCAGGCGGTGGGCTTCATCCTGCGGCGGCATGGAGGTCATGGATACGTTACCGGCACCGTCGGTGAGCAGGATTACCAGGGGTTGAACATCCGGGTGCAGGATGCGCTCGCGCAGCAAGGTTTGATGAGCCATATAGAGCCCGGCAGAGAGGGGTGTTTTGCCTCCGACCGGTATATCCACCAGGGCACGCTGCGCCAGCATAACCGAGTTGGTGGGCGGCAGGACCATGGTAGCACGGTCTTTTTGGAAAACGATCAAGCCCACACGATCCCGCCTCTGGTAGGCATCGGTGAGAAGGGATAGGATCGCCCCCTTGGTGGCAGACATACGCTCAGCGACTGCCATAGACCAGGAGGCATCGACTACGAACAGGACAAAGTTAGCTGTCTTTTTCACCCGCACCTTGCGCTGGAAGTCACTGGCTCGGATGGCAAAAGCTACCCGTTTACGCTGTTCCTGGCGATCCTTTTGGAAAGGGGCTGCGGCTCGAATCGTGGCGTCAAAAGCCAGGTCATCGGTCTTGCCATTGGCTGGACGAGCCTGAATATAGCGCCCGCGTTTACGGTCGGTGTGGGTGCGCGAGCGACGCCCAGCACGCTTGCGGTAGAGCTGGTCCAGATTGGTATTCAGATTGCGTGGCCGGAAGGATTCACCAACCTTTACTTTCTCTCCCCCATCCCACCAGTATGCATTACCGATATCAAAGACACTCTGCCGGGCAGGCTCACTCTGGTTCGGACTCGGTTGGTCTTGCTCCGAGGTGAGGTTTAGGTCTTTTTTTTTTATCAAAGTGTGGAGTATGATCTTCGTCCTCCTCCACTGGTTCTGGCTCGCCTGCGCTGGCTGTTGAACCATGCAGCTGTTCGATGCGCTCTTGAAGCTCGTCTTCAGAGACCACCGCTTGTTGGAATGGTCCCTGCCTGATGCGGTGAGGCAATGCCAGCTCGGCAGCCAGGACGATATCCCGTTCCGTGATTGATTTTCGACCTTCAAAGGCAGCCTGGGCACGGGCAGTTTTGAGGATCACAAGATCCGCCCGGTGACCTTCCACGTTTAGGGAAGCGGTCAGAGCGGCGATTGAAAGCAGATCACGGCTGCTGTAGGTGACTTTATCCACCAGCAGGCGTGCCAGCTCGATCTGGTGTGAAAGCTCTTTTTCCTTGTCCAACCACTGCCTGCGGAATTTTTCGGGATCTTCTTCGAAAGCCAGATTGCGTTCCATGATCAACACACGCTCGCGCGCTTCGCGGATGCCATAGATTTCGGCTGAATGAGCGAACCGGTCCAGGAGTTGCGGACGCAGGTCACCTTCTTCGGGATTTATCGTGCCCACGAGGATGAAGCGGGCGGGGTGGGCAAAGGAGATACCTTCACGCTCAACCACATTGACACCCATGGCGGCTGAGTCCAGCAGCAGGTCGACTACATGGTCATCCAACAGGTTGACCTCGTCGATATAGAGCAAGCCTCGGTTGGCAGCTGCCAGCACGCCAGGTTCAAATATGCGCTCACCCCTCTGGATGGCGATTTCGATATCCAGGGTGCCGACGACGCGATCTTCCGTGGCACTGATGGGCAGATCGATAAAGGCGATGCGGCGTTTAACTATTTTTAAATCAACACCTTGAGTTTTACGTTCTTTCACCCAATCCGACCAGGAGAGAGGCGCTTCCGGGTCATCGTTGAAGGGTGAATCAGCGAAGACATTAATTTCAGGCAGCAGGGCTGCCATGGCGCGTGCAGCCGTGGATTTGCCGGTGCCGCGCTCACCACGAATGAGCACACCACCAATGCGCTGGTCCACTGCGTTTAAGACCAGGGAGCGCTTCATGCGTTCCTGGCCGACGATGGCTGTGAAGGGATAAACGGGTCGCATTAAATTCCTTGTGATTGGTTAATGATCTGGCAAGCGAATATTATACTACTACGACGGATATTTATACTTTGAATATGACCTTGCGAGATATTTACCCAATCCGAGGTTAGGTTATTCCCTGTATGGACAACTCCCTGATCTCCATCCAGGCTGGTTCGGGGTTGGGTAAGGTTCCATATCTCAACCTGCTATTGGGTGGCAGGGCTGCGTACTGGTTATCGACCCAGATCACTAAGCTCATAGGTCCGCTGGGGGCAATATCCGTGTGCAGGATCTTCACCCCATCCAAGTAAAACTTGACCTGATCAGTATCCCATTCCAGGCTGTACTCATGCCATTCTGTAACGTTGGCATCAACCAGGCTCGCTGCTTGCCTGATCACGTGGCGTAATGCTCTGCGTATCGTTTGAGCAGTTTTAGGGATCAATGTCAGGGCCAGGGCAGGTGAAGCCAATGCCAGATAAGCAGAGGAAATTTTTTTAGAGCAAAATGTAGCTGCCAGGAAGCCAGTTGCTGGAAGATCATCCCTGAAGGACAAGTAATTCTGAGGTGAAGCATGGAAGAACCAGGCGGCATCCGGTAGTGTTGGGAAGCGAGGCACTACCCGGTTATTGGCAAGCAAAAAGCTGAAGGGGTCATTCCACATGCCGAACCCCCATGTGCCAGGAATCTCCTTCGATGAAACGCGCGCTTGTAAACTCAGCTTTAGGGGAGGCCGCCAGGGGAAATTTCGCCGTTGAAGCGACCCATGGTCGTCCAGTTGGGCTAATCGATACCTACGCCTGGAATCGGCAGGGATTTCCAGGTGCCAGCTGCCCTGCCCCATATTACTTACCAAGGCAGTGGGAGATATAGTGATATCCAGATAATGAATTCCAGGAGCCATTATAGAATTATCATACCACCTGTTCAGGAAACGGTCTTGAATTCGTCATTCTACGCAAATGATATAATTCACCATCATTGGAGGTTGCATGGAAATCACCTGGTATGGTCTGTCCTGTTTTCGTCTGACCGAACGTAATCTAGCAACGGTTGTCACTGATCCTTATGATAGCCAGGTTACCGGATATGAGCCGCTTAAACTCCGGGCGGATATCGTCACTGTCAGCCATGAAGCTCCTGGGCATTCTACTACTTCCGTAGTTAAAGGATATTCGCGCCTGATCAACACACCGGGTGAATTTGAGATCGGTGGGGTATTTATCACGGGCATCCAAACCAATGGGTATGGAAAGAATGATACAGATGAGCCGCGTAATACCCTATATGTTTTCGATTATGAAGGGGTAACTGTGGCGCATTTGGGTGACCTGCGGCGTGTGCCAAGCCAGACTGAGATCGAGGCACTAGGTACCGTGCATATTGCCCTGGTACCTGTGGGTGGAGGTGGTGGATTGAATGCCGCCAAGGCAGCTGAGGTGGTCAGCTTATTGGAGCCTGGGTTTGTCATCCCGATGCATTATGGGACCTCGTCCGGTAATATCAAGCTGGCACCGATCGGCAAATTTCTCAAAGAGATGGGCTTGGGTGATATCGATCCTCAGGCATCACTCAAGGTCACTAAAAGTATGATCCCTGATGAAACGCGTGTGATACGTGCTGGAATTCCAGCACTGATCGAATTGGAGTTTAGTTGTGACCGTTTAAACTAATCATGACCTGGGATATAACTCCAGGTCGAGAACAGGAATATTTTGAATTTGTTGTCCGTGAGTTCATTCCACAGGTACAGCAACTTGGAATGGAACTAAAAGACGCCTGGCTTACGATGTATGGCGACCAGCCACAGATCATGGCTTCAGCGCAGATGCCAGACCTACCAGCCATGCAAGACGCCCTGGATTCAAAGGAATGGCAGGGATTGGTCAACCGCCTGTTGGATTACGTCGAAAACTACCAATATAAAATTGTCCCGGCACGGTCAGGCTTCCAGATGTAAGACGAGATGTGTATAGGAAAGTTTTCCGCCGGCTTTCTAGCGGCAAAGCCTTCAATGTTGTTTTCCAATGTAGAGGTATATGGCCAACATGATGTTGCTCTGGCAGATTTTTGTTCTCTTCACCCGCGTGGCAATGTTCTCCTGGGGTGGTGGTCCTGCTTCACTGGCTTTAATGCAGCGTGAAACTACCGCTGCCACCTGGATTCCGCGCGGTCAAACTGAGCCTGCCCCGTGGATCACTGTGGATGAATTTGCGGATGCGGTCGCGCTAGGTAATGCTATCCCTGGGCCGATTGCCCCACAGGTATCTGCTTATGTAGGTTATAAATTAGCTGGGGTCCCAGGTGCAATATCTGCTGCGGTTGGGACTGTGATTCCGACCACCGTGCTGATGCTGTTCCTGGTGGTCCTTTTTTTTGGTGTCAAGAGTAGCCCAGCGGTTAAAGCCATGCTCCAGGCAGTCCGTCCAGTGGTGGTGGGGCTGCTGCTTTGGACGGCTTATGATATGGCAGTTTCGGTATTTGGGGTTAAAAAACTCGGCTGGGGTCAGGCGTTAGCTCAAGGCTGGGATAAGCTGCTCTTTGTGTTAGCGGCTTTTATATTATTGACCTTCACCAAGGTTAATCCAGCCTTGATCATCCTCGGCACTGCTATCCTTGGCTTGATCTTTTATCGTTAAGATTATCACTGCAGGTTCATTACCCCCACGATTGGATTCGTCACCTTGGATAAAGAGCATTTCTCCACGCGTTTACTCAGTTGGTATGCAGAGCATAAGCGCTCACTCCCGTGGCGAGGTCACCCTGACCCTTATGCTATCTGGATCTCCGAGGTGATGCTCCAGCAGACGCGGGTGGAGACCGTGATCCCTTACTTTGAACGTTGGATGAAATTCTTTCCAACCATCCATGCCCTGGCATCCAGCTCGCAACAAGAGGTATTGGCGTTATGGGAAGGGCTTGGTTATTATGGCCGGGCGCGCAATCTGCACAAAGCTGCTCAAATTGTTATCGACGAATATAACGGTGAGCTACCTGGTGAAGTGCGGTTGCTGCGCCAATTACCCGGCGTGGGGCGTTATACTGCGGGTGCCATTGCCTCGATTGCTTTTTCCCGTGACGAACCCACACTGGATGGTAACATCCGCCGAGTAGTGGCGCGCTACTTTAACGTTTGCGAAGATGCCCGTTCCGCCCAGGGGGAGCATCACCTGTGGATGCTTGTGTCACAACATCTACCGCTTGGACACGCAGGCGAATACAACCAGGCATTGATGGACTTGGGTGCCAGCTTGTGTTCCCCGCAATCCCCTAAATGTGAACAATGTCCGATAAAAGATAACTGCATCGCAAAGTACCTTGGAATACAAGAGCAGCGACCAGTGCGCCTCCCCAAACCTGCAATCCCGCACCATATCGTAACCGCGGCAGTGATCAGCAAGGACGACAAGGTGCTGATTGCCTGCCGCCCTCCCCGGGGCTTGCTTGGGGGGTTGTGGGAATTTCCGGGTGGTAAACTTCAAGATGGGGAAGACCTGCAAGCTTGCCTGCGGCGCGAGATATATGAAGAGCTTGGCGTGGAAGTGGAGGTGGGCACTCAGTTGGGGGAGTATCGGCATGCCTATACACATTTTCGGGTAACCCTGTATGCCTTCTGGTGCAACCTGCTGCAGGGTGAGCCATGTCCGATCCAGGCTACCGATGTGCGCTGGGTTCTTCCGGGTGATCTGAGACAATTTCCAATGGGAAAAATCGATCGCCAGATTTCCCAAACTCTGGTATCATCTACTTCCCTATGACTGCCCCCCTGATTGTTGATGCGCATCAAGACCTGGCCTGGAATATGCTCACCTTTGGGCGGGATTACACCCTGTCAGTTGCTGATACCCGGAAGCGGGAAGAGGGTAGTCTCGCCCCACAGATGAATGGGGACACCCTGCTCGGCTGGCCAGATTATCAGAGCGGTATGGTTGGGGTGGTATTTTCCACGCTTTTTGCGACACCTGACCGGCATAAGCTGGGCGAGTGGGACCAGCAGTGTTATACCTCAGTTGAGGAAGCGCACATGGTGTACAGCCGGCAATTGGATGCCTATACACGCTTAGCGGATGAGCATCCAACAATGTTCCAGATGATTAAAAAAGGCTTGATCTTCAGTCTATCCTGGCCCATTGGAAGCGGAATGACACCCAGGAGCATCCGGTTGGCTTGGTAATCCTGATGGAAGGAGCCGAGGGAGTGGGTGCGCTGGCTGAGCTGGAAGATTGGTACCAGCGAGGCGTGCGTATTATTGGTCCTGCATGGGCTGGGACGCGCTTCTGCGGCGGTACACACGAGCCAGGTCCACTGACCAGAGAGGGATACGCATTACTGAACCGGATGGCAGATTTTCGTTTTACCCTTGATCTAAGCCACATGGATGAAAAAGCTGCCTTACAAGCAATGGATGCTTATGCTGGTCCGGTCATTGCCTCGCACGCCAATGCCCTGGAATTGTTGACAGGATCGGGCAGCAACCGTCACCTGACGAACAGGGAGATCCAGGGTCTGTTGGAACGGGGAGGGACGATTGGTATCGTGCCATCCAATGGGTTCTTAAAACCGAACTGGCAAGAAACCGGGGGAAGAGCTAGCGTTACGCTGGATTATGTTACTGCACAAATTGATTATATCTGCCAGATGGCTGGGGATGCTTACCATGTTGGCATCGGTAGTGATTTCGACGGTGGGTTTGGCTTGCAATCGGTTCCATCTGATGTTAACTCAGTGGCTGATTTAAGAAAAATAATTCCACTTCTATCCCAAAAGGGGTATACTGAGAGTGATATTTCCGCAATCCTGGGTGGGAACTGGCTGGCTCACCTTCAAAACACCCTGCCGGAGGTTTTATGACTGATGTTGTGCCTGTTCGCAAGGCGAATGGGGGATTCCGCATCCGTATTGGTTTGGGGGTAACCAGCTTAGGTTTCATCATATATCTGCTGGGTGCTGAACCCGGGATATTTCATCTTGATCGCAGTCCAGTGGTTGGGTTTGTGCAAATTGCCACCTTCCTGGTAGGGCTGGGATTTATCTGCCTGGGGGGATATGTAAGCCTGGCTGCCTTATGGAATGGTGGACCCAAATCGATCCCTTCTGATATTGGTTTACGGCTCGTTTGTACGGGTTACGTGATTGCGGTCGCATGCGGTATGGCAGATATTTTTGGCTTTGGCAGCAACAATTACCCCACAATTCCGGTTTTTGGTATTTATCAGCAGTTAGGAGTTCTGATTGGCGAGATCGTCATCGCAGTTGGTTTGCTGATGCTGATACCCTATAAGAAACCTCAACCTCAAATAGGCGAATTACAAAAAATTTAATCCTGGAACGACCCAACTTCCTGGATTGATTCAATTCAGTCCCATAGCAGCCAGCATCTCTTCATTGGTGTTATATTTAAAAGCCGGCAGTCCTGATTTTGCTGCCTCTTCAGCGCTAGCTTCAGCCAGCTCCTTTAAGTCAGATTTTTGGATAATGGGTTTATTGAGTTTTTTTTGTTTACCCCTAAATTCATCCAAGATGCTGTTCGGATTCACCAAATTCGGTGCGGTTTTCAGGAACTCCAGTACTGCGTTGGCGCCATTCTCGCCATCTTTACGCGCCACACCCACCAACCCGCTGCTGGCCTGACGCGACCATCCTGCAACAAACACACGATCGATAGGCCGGTTTAAATCTGGGTCGTATGCCTCATAGGATAAACCATCCACGGGGTAGAACGGATCAGGATGCTTCACAAAAGCATTCCTTCGCACGGGCAGCCCAAAGGTTTCATCCACCTTGTCGCCAATGCAGAATATAACTGTATCCACATCTAGGATTCGTTTTGTGCCCAATCTTTTTGCTTGAACCTCTCCTTCTGCACATATCAGGGTGGTATCCTCGACTTCAAGACCCATTACATAACCCTGGGTATCTCCCAATATGTGGGTTGGCGAAGCCAGGAAGTCGAAATAAAAGCGGGTGTTTGAGATTGGCTCAAGGGCTTTCGGCAAAGTCGATAAGATGTATTCTTTTGCTTCACCCACATTTTGCCCCACCGCATCGGCGATAGGCTGCGTGCGCTCCATCTCGGACTCCATTTTAGCTAAGTCCAGATTTCCCACCACCATTTTTAGCTCTTCTTTTGAGAACTTGACTTCGTTGGGGCCTCTTCGAACAACCGCGATAACCTCATCTACTTTTAAATCTCGGATCAACCAATGAGCCATATCCAGCATCACATTCCCCGCGCCAATCAATGCCACACGCTTGCCGATATGGAAATCCATGGTACTGTAGGGAGGTAATAAATTGTAATGGAATACCAGGTCCTTGGCGTGGTATACACCGGTAAGGTTTTCGCCAGGCAATCCCAGCCACTTGGTTCCTTGTGCACCAACAGTCACCAATAAGGCTTGAAAACCAAGAGCACGCAGATCCGATAAGCTGAAATCGCCTTTTTCACCGATGGTGAGATTACCGTAATAGTCGATCAAGGGATTATCCAGGATTTGTTGAAATTGCCTGCGCAGCCCTTCTTTCATTTTGAACTTATCATAATAAATGCCATACTCTGCCAGTCCACCTGGAATAATATCCCGGTTTAATAGCACCACGTGGATGCCATGCATGGCAAGGATTTTCGAGGCAAAGAGACCCGCAGGACCTGCCCCAATGACCGCAACGAGGTATTTCCCTAGTATTTCATCAACCAATTGTTATACTCCTCGAAAAGACGGCTCTCGCCGTCTCCGTGCTAAATTATAGCTCTCCTTCCCCCTGCATAATTAGAAAATTTCCAGATTAAACAGGGGCAACTCAATTTTAGCGTGAGGAGGTTAAATTCACAAGAGAAATTCCCTGATTCATACCTGCCATCTACCGCTCGTCCTGGCCATGATTAATTAGCTTTCCTAATCAGCCTGTTTGTGCTATATTCAGCTATATATTCAGGAGATGAACCATGGACAACACCAGGCCAGACCTGTCAGATGAAGAACGAGAGCCAATACCTGACAATCAAGCAGAATCCCCCCAGGAGTCACAACCATCCACAGAGACAGGATCGGAGGGTTATGTAAATGAGAACATCACCAAGGCTTTCGATCGGGTAAAAATGTGGTTTGCGGAAGTTAAAGCACGCTACCGTCGCTCACCACGCCTTCAAAAGATTGTTTATCAGAGGAGGTTTATGCCTGCGTTCTGGACGGTCACGGCGATTTTTTCACTTCTGGTCAATATAATCTTTATCGCTATCCTGATCCTTTTTGGGAATTATTTCTTTGAACTTAAAAAGCTTGTGGTAGATGGTCTAGTGACTGGGGTATCCAACAACCTGGCATTGATGGATAAGGCTCATATCGTCACTACTGTCCCTGTTGAAACGACTGTTCAGCTGCAGGATGACCTGCCAGTGGTTTTTGACCTGCCGATCAACCAGAGCACCCAATTATCGATAACCGAAGACATACGGATACCTGGTGCAACTATTTATCTAAATAATACGCCTGTGCTGACCGATCTCACCCTGCCTGGAGGTACGCCCATCCAGGCTAACCTCGATATAACCATCCCTGTCAGCCAGAGCGTTCCGGTTGACATCACTGTCCCGGTTTCACTCCTGGTGCCATTAGATATAGCGATCGACCAGACTGATTTACATCAATCCATCGTTGGTTTGCAAAGCGCCGTTGATCCCTATAAGGTATTGCTGGGCACGCAATTCAACTCAAAAGAAGATTTACCCTTGTGCAACCATTGGTGGTCTGGCTGGCTTTGTAGTGTCGTATTTGGCAACCAATGAGCCCCGGCTTTATTTATACCGCTATCTGTTAAGATAAAAACTATACTCGATGTGAAATTGCAAATGAATGATTCATTTACCAAACTAACCCTTCAAAATGGCTTGCTGGTTTTATTGAAAGAGATACATACGTCGCCAATCATCAGCCAATGGATATGGTACCGCGTTGGTTCGCGGGATGAAGTGCCCGGGCTGACTGGCGCTTCTCATTGGGTGGAGCACATGATGTTCAAGGGCACCCCGCAATACCCGCAGGGTGTGTTGGACCAGGTGATCTCACGAGAGGGCGGCTACCTAAATGCTTTTACATTTCTGGATTGGACGTCTTTTTTTGAATCTCTGCCAGCAGATAAAATCGACATCGCCTTACGCCTGGAAGCAGACCGAATGTTCAACAGCTTATTTGATGACCGTGAGGTCAGCTCTGAACGAACTGTGGTCATTTCAGAACGCCAGGGGAGCGAAAATGAGCCTCTCTTCCGATTGAGTGAAGAGGTTCAGTCTGCCGCATTCCGGGTCCATCCCTACCACCACGAAATTATTGGCGACCTAACAGACCTTTATTCGATGCAATGCGAGGACCTGTACCGTCATTACCGTTCAAACTATATTCCCAACAATGCGGTGCTTTCCATCGCGGGAGATTTTGAAACCCCATCCATGCTTGACCGGATTGGCGAGTTGTTTGAACCCCTACCTGAAGGTCCGGTTCCAACTCGCCTGGAACGTACAGAACCACCCCAGGCAGGCGAACGGCGGGTATCGGTTGAAGGTCCTGGAGAAACAGTATACCTGCAGGTCTCATACCGGGCACCCAGGGCGGATGACCAGGATTTCTTTACGTTGATTGTGCTGGACAGCCTGCTCACTGGCCCAACGAATTTAAACATGTTCGGAGGAGGCACCACCAATAAGACGAGCCGCCTGTATAAAGCCCTGGTGGAGAATGAGTTGGCTGTCAGTGTTAATGGAGGCGTACAAGCTACCATCGATCCTTATCTTTATACGACTGTTGTTACCGTCCATCCAAAACATACTGCGAGTGATTGTATTGCTACCATGGAAGCAGAAATCAAGCGATTACAGGATGCTCCACCACCCAACGAAGAGCTTGAGCGCGGAATGAAACAAGCGCGCGCCATATTCGCATACGGCAGTGAGTCAATCTCCAACCAGGCATTCTGGCTGGGATTCTCGGAGATGTTCGCTACGATTGACTGGTTCAATGGCTATCTTGAGCGGCTAGCAGCAGTCACCCCAGCAGACGTTCAGCGGATTGCCCAAAATTATCTTAAGCCACAGAATCGTACCCTGGGTGTGTATCTTCCCAGCGAATCATCCCAATAATCGATGAGAATCGCCTTGTCCGATTGAGCGACACATCACAGGAGTTTTTACACTTGAACACCCATTCTCTTCCTGGTCCTGATAATATAACCCGCTGTACCCTCCCTAACGGTATCACTGTTCTGGCTCGCCCGAATGCTGGTAGCCTATCTGTGGTTATCAGCGGATACCTTAATGCTGGTGCGCTCAGCGAGCCAGACGAGAAACTCGGCCTGGCTGGTTTCACCGCACTTTCATTAATGCGCGGAACCAAACAACGAGACTTCCAACAGATTTATGACGCGTTGGAATCGAATGGTGCCAGCCTGGGAATCGATAGCGGAACCCATACCACCGGTTTTTACGGACATGCCCTGGCAGAAGACTTGGATTTACTCACCGGAACACTGTCAGAGGCTTTGCGCCAACCCGTTTTTCCCGCAGACCAGGTGGAACGCTTGCGCAATCAGCTGCTCACCGGGCTGGCCATCCGCGCTCAAGACACGTCGGAGTTAGCATCACTGGCGTTTGACGAGATAGTTTACGCCAACCATCCATACCGAAGACCAGAGGATGGCCAACCGGAGACGATCCGCTCGATTACGCGTGATGACCTGGTTTCTTTTCGTGAGCAGTATTATGGGCCATCTGGGATGGTCATATCCATTGTTGGTGGAATAGAACCGGAACGCGCCGTGGATTCTGTCACCCGCTTCATGGGGGATTGGAAAAATCCTGCCCAACCGCATCCGCCTGAATTACCTCCATTAGAACCATTGAATGAAATGATCACCCGCCAGGTGAACATCCCGGGGAAATCTGAGGCCGACATCATCATGGGTGTAGCAGGTCCACCACGCCGGTCTCCAGATTTCCTGGCAGCCTCACTCGGGAATAATATCCTTGGTCAATTCGGGATGTTCGGGCGGATTGGTGAATTGGTGAGAGAGCGCGAAGGCCTGGCATACCACGCTTCATCCAGCTTGAGCGGGGGGATTGGTCCAGGACCCTGGCTTTTCTTTGCGGGTGTTAATCCCAAAAACATCGAAAAAACTATAGCGCTTATTCGCAAGGAGATTACACGCTTTGTCAGCGAGCCTGTCACCGGTGAGGAATTGGCAGATACCCAATCCAACTATATCGGCAGGCTACCCCTTTCGCTCGAATCCAACGTGGGTGTCGCTTCTGCCTTGTTGAATCTTGAGCGCTACCAACTCGGGCTAGATTATTACCTGTCCTATCCAGATTTGATCAATGCGGTAACCCCAGCTGAAATCCTGGAGACTGCCCAGCGTTACCTGAACCCCGACCGCTTGGCAATTGCTACGGCCGGGACGTTCGAGGCTTCCAGCTAACCGGATAGGACCAGCATGCCCACCAGCCTGCGCACGGGTGTTGACTTAATAGAAATTGAACGTTTTTCTTCAGCCTGCCAACGTTTCGACCAACGTTTTTTAAATCGTATTTTCACCCCGACCGAGCTGGCAGAAAACCGTAAAAACATGCCTTCACTGGCAGCCCGTTTCGCCGCCAAGGAAGCGGTGGCCAAAGCTTTTGGCACCGGCATTGGGATTATCTCATGGCAGGATATTGAAATCCTCCGGGGAGCATCTGGGGAGCCCATTTTACAGCTTTATGGTAAGGCACAGAAATTAGCAGTTGAGCAAAAAATCGCTGGCTGGTCACTAAGCCTGAGCCACACACACAGCCATGCCATTGCCATGGTTGTGGCAATGGTCGAATAAATCTAGTTTTTTTATAATTACTAAGAATATCTTAGGTTTACCCTTCGGAAATCCATTAGGATTACTCTACACTTGAATCAACACGAAAGGATTAATGGATGGAACCCATAACAGCTTCCTTCGAAGAGTTTTCCGAGTTTCTGCCATTTATCATCCCGCTGGTGCTTCTACAGCTCACCTTGATGATTGTGGCTCTGGTGGATTTAATCCGCCGCGAAAAGACCCATGGTCCCAAATGGATTTGGGCACTGGTGATTATATTGGGTGAGATCATCGGACCGGTCATCTATTTGATATTCGGCCGCAAGGATTAGCCTAATGACCGCAGTCCGCATAGAAGAGCTTCGGAAGGTTTTTGGGACATTCCAGGCATTAGATGGTTTGAGTTTGGAAGTCGAACCGGGTAAAGTATTTGGTTTCCTTGGACCGAATGGGGCGGGCAAGACCACCACCATCCGCATCCTGACCGGGCTGGCACATGCCACCAGTGGGCGTGCCTGGGTGCTTGGCAAAGAGGTGAGTGCCAATGGGCTGGAGATTGCCCGCCAAATTGGTTATTTACCCGAAGAGCCGGCATTTTACCCGTGGATGACCCCACGCGAATACCTGGATTATATAGGACGGGTGTTTGGCATGAACGCTACAGAACGTTCTGCCAGGATAAAAGAGCTGCTGGCTTTGGCAGGATTGGAAGAGGCTGCCAAGAGGCGGATTGGTGGTTTCTCACGCGGCATGCGCCAACGGCTGGCACTGTCACAGGCGTTACTGAACCATCCCGAAATTCTGTTCCTGGATGAGCCTGCCAGCGCTCTGGACCCCATGGGACGAAAGGAAGTACTGGATTTTATCGAGCAGTTACGCGGCCAGTGCACGGTATTCATGTCCACACATATCCTGGCGGATGTGGAGCGTGTTTGCGACATGGTGGGGATCATCAACCGTGGAAAGCTGGTGATCGCTGATTCGCGGGAGTCACTGGTGTCTCGATACGCCATCCCTGCATTCGAGGTGGAAGTTGACCCTCAATCAGAATCAGGGCTTATCCCGTGGAGTGATGCTCTGCGCCAGGAAGGCTGGGTGAAATCGGTGCTGCTTGAGGGATTTGTGACACGCGTGGTAGTCAGCGATGTGGAGCTGGCAAAGAAGGAGTTAGTTGCCTCCATTACAAAGGCAGGATTGGTGATGACCCGCTATGAAGTGGTCCAACCTTCCCTGGAAGATGTCTTCCTGCAGCTGGTGAACCAGGAGGGTGGGATATCATGAACCTTTTTACCGCCTTCCGAAAAGAATGGATGGAGCTCATCCGCACCTATCGCTTCCTGATCGTGGCTGTTGTGCTGGTCTTTTTTGGATTGACCTCACCACTGCTGGCAAAGTTTACCCCCGAGATCATCACCTTCATCCCAGGAGGTGAGGCTATCTCGTTATTGATCCCAACTCCAACGGTATTGGACGCGGTAACCCAATATGTTAAGAATATGACCCAATTTGGCATCATCCTGGCGATTTTGCTGACGATGGGTGCCATTGCCCAGGAGAAAGACAAGGGCACTGCCGCCATGATCTTGGTCAAGCCCATGCCACGCGGAGCATTTTTGAGCGCCAAATTTGGTGCTTTGGCATCCATGTTTGCCGCCTGTTTGATTGCTGCCGGAATAGGTTGCTATTATTACACCGCACTATTATTCGAGAGCATGGATATCCTGCAGTGGCTGGGGTTGAATGCATTGATGTTTTTGTACCTGATGGTCTATATCGCGATTACACTATTCTGCAGCACCCTGACCAAATCTCAGGCTGCTGCGGGTGGTATGGCACTCGGCTTAATGGCTATTCTCGGGATATTGGGTGTCATCCCGAACCTGGGGAAATACCTGCCGGGCGAACTGATCGGGTGGGGCTCCCGCCTGATGCAGGGTGATACGAGCGCTTCCTGGACCGCATTTGGGGTCAGCGCAGGCTTGATCGCGATTTCCTTACTGGCAGCCTGGATAGTATTCAGGAAGCAAGAGTTGTAAATCAATTTTAGTATCCACGAAGCAAAGTCGGCATAAAAGCGGATTTTGTTTTTTATGGAGATCAGTTATATTCTCATATTCCCCTTGCTAAATACGATGACATGGCGGATAATACCCACCCGAACGGGTTGTCTTTATTCTCTCGTAATCTGACAACTGAATATTGAAACCAGGTAATACTACTTTCCTTGCCAAAGGAGGATGTATGTCCCCAAAACTTCGTCGCTTGTTATTTTCCATATTAAGCGTCATCGTGGTCTTGGCGCTGGTCATGCTGGCGGTTGGATTGTACCTTCCGCGAGCCTCATTTCCCCGCACATCCGGGGAGGTAAAGCTGGATGGATTGGATTCTGCTGTTGATATTTACCGGGATGACTACGGAATCCCTCACATCTACGCCCAGACCTCGCATGACCTGTTCTTTGCGCAAGGATACGTACATGCACAGGACCGTTTCTGGCAAATGGACTTCTGGCGCCATATCGGCTCGGCCAGGGTCTCGGAGATGTTCGGTGAGTCGCAGCTGGATACGGACATCTTCCTGCGCACGTTGGGCTGGGCGCGCATCGTCCAGAAAGAGCTGGATACGATATCCCCGGATGAGTTAGCTTTGCTACAAGCCTACGCAGATGGGGTGAACGCCTACCTGGCAGACCACAAAGGGGCGGCACTCAGCCTGGAGTATGCCGTCCTCAAGCTGCTCACCCCAGGTTACACACCTGAAGCATGGGAACCGCTTAACACACTCACCTGGGCGAAAGTCATGGCTTGGAACCTGGGCGAAGGCCAGGTGTATATCGAGACCGTACATGCCAGCTTACTGAAGACGCTCACCCCAGAACAGATTGCAGATCTCTTCCCTTCCTACCCATCAGACCATCCAGTGATTGTGCCGGATTTTTCAATTAACGAAACTCCCACTGGCTCGACAGTGCTGTCGCAGAGTATTCAAACCCTGGCCGATTTACACCCGGCTTTCGAGAGCATTCTGGCCAGCCTATCAAATGTGGGATCGGTTTTGGGCCCATCGGGTAGGGGGATCGGTTCCAACAACTGGGTCCTTGCAGGCAGCCGAACTTCAACCGGGCAACCATTCCTGGCGAATGACATGCATCTTGGTGAGATGATACCCTCCATCTGGTATGAGGTTGGCCTGCACTGCACGCCTAAAGGTCCTGACTGTCCATTTGAAGTCACGGGCTATTCTTTCGCCGGTGCACCTGGAGTGATTGTTGGGCATACCGATCGCATTGCCTGGGGCTTTACCAACGTCGATCCCGATGTATTGGACCTGTATATCGAAAAGATTAATCCGGATAATCCCAAACCAGTATGAGGTCAATGGTCAATGGGTGGATATGAGCCTCGTTCAGGAAACAATCCAGGTTGCTGGATCCGATCCCGTAGAGCTTACGGTGCGATACACCCGGCATGGCCCAGTGATCTGGGATGACCCTGATTCCCAGCAGACCACCCAGGAAACATGGGGCGTTGATCTGCCTGCCAACTTTGCCATATCCATGCGCTGGACTGCCCTTGAACCTGGCAGTATCTTTACAGCCGTGTTCGGTTATGACCGTGCTCAAAATTGGGATGAATTCCGGCAGGCAGCCGCTCATTTTTTCGTTCCATCGCAGAACATGGTGTTCGCTGATATCGAAGGCAACATTGGTTACCAAACACCCGGCAATATCCCCATTCGTAAGCCCGGACATGTTGGGGTATACCCCGTTCCAGGTTGGACGGATGACTACGAATGGCAGGGCTATATTGATTTCGACCAGCTTCCCAGCTCTTATAACCCTCCCCAGGGATACATTACCAGCGCCAACAATGCGGTGGTCGGTGCGGACTACCCTTACACCATCACAACATTATGGGACTCTGGCTATCGCGCAGCCCGCATCGTAGAGATGATCGAAAATGCACCTGGCCTGATTGATGCTGCATATATCCAAAAGATGCATGGTGATAACTTTAATGCATCAGCGGCTTATCTGTTTCCGCTGCTGTTGCAGCTCAACTTGCAAGATGAGCATCTGATCGAGGTGCGTGATATACTCACGGGCTGGGATTATCAAAATCACATGGACCTGGCTGCACCAGCGCTCTATAATGTATTCTGGCGAGCGACCCTGGGGCGCACTTTCCACGACGAACTTCCCGAAGATTACAAACCTGACGGTGGAGATATCTGGTTCGAGGTGATGCGCCGTCTTGTGCAGTCTGCAGACAGTGCCTGGTGGGATGATATCAACACTCCGGTGGTTGAGAGGCGTGATGATATTCTGACGTTGGCATTTTCTGATGCCGTGGCTGAAGTTGAGCAGCTCCTAGGCAAGGATGCTTCACACTGGACCTGGGGTGACTTGCACACCGTCACCTTCCACAGACCAATCCCTCGGCACGTCTGGGGTTGCCCCCATCGAAGCCATTTTCAACCGTGGACCCTATCCCACATCGGGTGGCAATTCTATTGTTAATGCCACATCCTGGGATGCAGCTGAAACCGATCCAGTGAAAGCTTACCAGGTAACCTGGTTACCATCGGAGCGCATGATCGTTCGACCTTCGCAATCTTGCCGCATCCGTAGCGCTGAATACCACGGGAGACTCGGGTCATGCCTTCCACCCGAATTATGACGACCAGATCGAATTATGGCGAACGATCCAATACCACCCCATGCTTTGGGATCGGACGCCGGTGGAGAGTGCATCCAAGGATCACCTGGTGCTGACACCGTAATGCTTCATACTGAGAGATGGAGTGTTCGCTAACGATGCCGCCCTCGTTGATGGTTAATTCTTCTGGATGTCAAGGCAAAGTAGAAATGTCTGTCAAGGCAAAGTAGAAATGTCCCTGTCAATGCAAAGTAGAAATGTCTCTGTCAATGCAAAGTAGAAATGTCCCTGTCAATGCAAAGTAGAAATGTCCCTTGACGCCCGGCACTCATAGTGCTATACTTTTTACGACGCAGTGCGTCATAAAAATAGTAAAATAAATCCAAACCACATTATTCAATAAACCGGAGGAATAATATGCCCACCAAACCGAAAGAAGAAGTTGTAGAAGAACCGAAAGATAAAAGCCAGCATCAGATGACAGAATTGTTGCGGCGAATGTTCCTGGCAACCATTGGCGCTGCGGTGATAGCACAGGAAGAGGTCGAAACATTGGTAAACAAGCTGGTTGAGCGTGGCGAGATTGCTGAAAAAGACGGGAAAAAGCTCATCAACGAGATGATGGATAAGCGAAAAACCAAAACAGCCGATGTCACGGTTGAGATCAACAAGAATGTCGAGAATGTGCTTTCCCGCATGAGCATCCCTACCAAAGCCGATGTCGAAGCGCTTCGTGAGAAAATCAACGCCCTCTCCAAGAAAGTCGACGAGCTGAAGAAACCCCTCAGCATAAAGCTACTCACTCAGGTAAAGCGGTTTTCATCCGTTTTACCAGTCCATACTGAAACAAGTATTTGAGAAGCTGGCGTGAACATCCGCCAGCTTTT
>CAVZSS010000029.1:0-185664 GCA_963777965.1 uncultured Chloroflexia bacterium
CCTGTAGAAGCACTTCGCTATGAATAAGTGAGCTTGTTCGCCTGTTATGTAAGGAATCTACCAAACGTCTGTTTGAAGCTGAACCAATCATTGAAGAGGCTGTCCTAAAAGAAACTTACGGGACAGCCTTTTGATCATTACCTATTGACATTTCTGCAAAGTATGCTATACTGTAAATAACTTTGCACTACAAAGTATAAAGGAGTTGCTCTATGAATCAAAAAAGCGCTCAATCTCAATGAATTGGAACAGCTAGCTTACCGCCGCACTTACCAGGATGGCCTGCTGGACATCTCTCTCGGCGGGATTCTTGCCAGCAATGCAGTATTCGCTTTCACGATCTTCCCTGGCACCGATATGGATTCACTGCAGGTTCTCCTCTATTACCTGATCGGCATTGGTCTGAGCACCCTGGTCTTCTGGCTTGGTAAGAGATATATCACCCTGCCGCGCATTGGCCTCGTGACATTCGGCCCGGCGCGCGGTAAGCGCGCACACGACCTGATTCTTCACCCTAGCGGTGATCGTCGCAATAGGGGTGCTGGTGGTGCTCCTGCAGATGGGTTTTCTCCTCTCGACATCCCTGCGCAGCCAGTTGATCCCCATTCTCGGTGATACCGGCAGCACAAATCTGCCAATTGCCATCGTCGCCAGTCTCTTTTGTGGCGCCTGGCAGTGCCTCCTGATCGCCTACTTCATGGATATCCCCGCGCTTTTATTACCTTGCCGTGGCCATGTCGCTCGGTGTGTTCTTGATGATTCTGCTTGACCAGGCCTGGTGGATGGTGCTGGGCGGCGTGTTGATTATACTGCTGGGTGTGATCCAGCTATTCCGGTTCCTGCGACAGTACCCCCTGGAAAGTACACCTCATGAGCAATCCTGAGCCCGATTTTTCAGGTATTCACGACATTGACCGGCTGGTCCATGAACCCACCCGCCTGATGGTGATTGCCAGCCTGTACGTGGTGGAAAGCGCTGATTACACTTTCCTCATGCGCCAGGTCGGTCTCACCTGGGGCAATCTTTCCGCCCATCTCAGCAAGCTTGAAGAAGCCGGCTACATCCAGGTTGAAAAAACCTATCGCGGCAAACGCCCCTACACCTTGGTACGCTTGAGCGATCTGGGGAGAACCACCTTTAAAAGCTACGTCTCACGCATGAAAACAATTTTCAATGACCTGGACCAGTCATAACGGATCACATGCAGTTGCTTAGGGGTTGTCCAAAATAAACGGGATAGCCCATTCATATTTTTTTTAAATCAGCACTCAGAATAGCCGCATGCATAGCATTTGCGGCAGCCCTCTTCATTAACAACTGCTGCTTGACCACATTCTGGGCATAAGTCCCCTATTTGCAATGAGGCCTGGGTGAAGGCTGTTAATTTTTCAGGAATATCAGAAGGTCGGATTGGGTACTTTCCATAAAAACCATTGCCACCCACTGCAGCGGCTTCTTGATATTCCTCAGAATCATCCAGGTATTCCGCCAGAGCCTGGGCAACCCCATCTGGCAGTGAGCGCACCCGGTTCGGTCCAAATCCGAGCGAGCGACCACCGCCGATGCCGGAGAGCTGTTTAACAATCTCCTTCAGCCGTTCACGTGGTAACACTGGAGAAGCGATACGCAGCAGGTAGGATATCAAACGCCCGATCGCCTCAGACACAGCGGCTGTTTCCGACCCAGCCTTGGCGGTGCTGACAAACACCTCAAAAGGATGATCTCCACCGTTTTCATTGATCGTAACAAATGCTTTACCCACCGGGGTGCTGATATTGTAAGTGTAACCTCTCAGCCGGCGGGGGCGAGGTTTCTTGGAGGCTGACCAAACATGCTCCTCTTCATCTGCATGTGCCAACGGTATTACGGTCTGATTGCCATCACTGGTAGTAGATAGCTCTTTCTCACGCGATGTAGCCTTCGTCTCAAGGACGACCTTTTGCCGAGAGCCAGTTACATAAACGGTAATACCCTTGCATCCTAGCTCCCAGGCCAGCATATAGGCAGTAGCAACATCCTCTTCGGTTGCCCCAGCCGGGAAATTCACCGTCTTGCTCAGGCTGTTATCTACAAATGCCTGCATGGCAGCCTGGGTGCGGATATGTTCATCAGCGCTAATATCCTGGGATACGACGAAGACATGCTGAATCTGCTCCGGGACTGCCTCGTTTCCCTGGCAGGTGCCGCTTTCCATCACTTGTTCGATAATTGACATGCGAGTCATTTCATCAATATCCGCTTCGATAAGGGCAGATTCAAACTGCGGGCTGGTATAAGTCAGTGGAAGATCCTGACCATTGTCGTTGACATGCCTGATATATGCCAGTGCAAATACTGGCTCACAACCGTAACCTTCACACCCGGCAACGGTGGCAATGGTACCGGTCGGAGCAATGGTCGTTTGGGCAGCGTTACGGATACCGTGGGTTTTAATGCCCTTTATAACCGTATCCCAATCTACCTCAGGACGGTTAAAATCGCAATAATAAGGCGTAATCGGCTCAGGTGGAACCCAGGTGAGATTTTCAGGATCGTATATCGAGCCTTTAATGGCTGGGAACGCTCCGCGTATCTCTGCTAGGTTAATACTTGCCAGCATGGCGTGATAGCGGATAAATTCCATCACCTGTGCAGCAAATTCCTGCCCTTCATCCGATCCATAACGTATTCCACAGTGATACATTAGATCAGCCAAGCCCATCATGCCCAAGCCGATCCTCCGTGCTTGTTCAGCGGCTTTCTTCAATTGGGGAACCGCTGGAACATATGCATTCGCCTGGATGACATCATCTAAGAAGATGGTGCAGGTTTCAACGGCCAGGCGCAATTTTTCCCAATCCACGCTCTGCGTCGTGCCAAACATTTCCGCCAGGTTCACCGAGCCAAGGCAGCAGTTCTCATAGGGTCCAAGCCACTGCTCGCCACAGGGATTGGTCGCTTCAAGTTGGTATAGATGTGGAACAGGGTTAAAATGATTGGCTGTGTCGAGAAATAGCATGCCGGGCTCTCCATTGTGATGAGCCTGTTTTACAATCTTGTTGAACAAATCACGTGCTTTAACCTGCTTGTAGGTGAGGATGGGTATGCCAGCTTTTTCCGCATTCTCCAAAGTGCCGTGGAATTCGTGATATTCCGGGCTGGACACGTCCGGAAATCGCAAGTCCCACATTTCATCATTTTCGACTGCCTGCATGAATGCGTCGGTAATACCCACCGAAATATTGAAGTTGGTAATGGCATTCTCATCACTTTTGCAGTTGATGAAATCTTCGATATCCGGGTGATCGACCCTCAGAACAGCCATGTTAGCCCCCCGGCGGGTGCCACCTTGCGCAATCTCACCAAAAGCCTTATCGTATACGCGTAAAAATCCAACGGGTCCGGTCGCTTGTCCAGCAGAGGATTTGACCAGGGTGTTTTTTGGTCTTAACTGCGAAAAAGAAAAACCATTTCCACCACCTGTCTGTTGGATGAGCGCTGCATCCCGCAAGGTTTGGAATATACCTGCTTCATGGCGGCCCATGTCATCCGATACAGGTAGGACAAAACAGGCTGCCAGTTGACCTAAAGGTGTGCCTGCTCCCGTAAAAGTTGGTGAATTAGGAAAGAATTGTTTGCTGGTTAGAAGATCAAAGAACCGTTCTGCCCGTTCTAATCCAGAACCATTCCAGTTTTCCTCAACCTTTGCAACATGATAAGCCACCCGCCAGAACATTCCCTCGACCGTTTCAGCTGGTTTCCCTTCCCGATCACGCCGTACATAACGCCGGATAAGCACCTGACGTGCATTATCCGTCAGATGAACCTCCGACATGCTTGATGAGATGTCGGGTGTAGGTAAAAGCCCAAATCGATCCAATCGTTCATTCGTAGTATGTGTCATAACATTTCTCCAGAACACCCCACAACTACTTAGCCCTCCAGCAAGCGATCTATTTCTTTACGGATCGAACGTAAATCGTCCAAGCCCAGGTATACGATGGCATAGCGAATATATGCGATCTGGTCCATTTCTTTTAAACCAGCGATGACCATATCCCCAACCACTCTGGAAGAAACCTCAGCCCGTCCCATTGCTTGTAGGGTAGCCTCGATCTCACCCACCAGCCTGTCAACATCCGCAGCAGGTACTGGACGTTTTGCGCATGCGATCCGGATACCCCGGCTTAACTTCTCGTGATCAAATTCTTCTCTCGTACCATCTTGCTTTACGATGAGCGGTGTAGCCAGGACGGGGCGCTCATAGGTGCTGAAGCGCTGCCCGCAATGCTCGCATTCTCTGCGACGCCTGACGCCACCCCGCGTGTCATGCGAAGTATCGATCACTCTTGATTCATCATGTCTACAATAAGGACAACGCATAGTTCTTCCCTATAATGTTAGAACATTTGTTATCGCTATAGAAGGGGGTCCCACTAGCCAAAACCCGTATAGGTGGCAGTGGGAACTGTCAAATTCTAGCACAGTGCACTTCACTGCGCAAGAGGAATATGAGCGAATATTCTTAAAATATTGCGCTGGATTGAAATTTTTAAGATTGGTATGTTTTTTATTGTTATTAAATGAATGCTGCTTGTACATAGGCAGAATAACTCCCCCATTTTTCTGCCATTTGGGGATAAAAGCAACGAACCCGTCTTTGTTTAACGGGTTCTTCCCCAGCCCACCATCCCATTGCAAAATGCGAGTTCTGAATGATGGGCTGGTGGGGATTGCCGGGAGGAGGAGGCCGGCAATCCCCTACCAAGCTAACAACCTCACCCAAACGACCACGTTCAACCCTAAAACCGGATGAGTGCGGGGTGAAGGATTTTCTGCGTTGATACTCTCGCAAATCTGGACGGATACATGCCTCGCTCCTCGACCGGGAGGAATATCCTTCCATATACCAGCCCAAAACCTGGACAGGTATTCGTGGCTCTCCTGGGATTTTCCGGCATAACGCCCCCCTGGCGATTACGCCGGGAGCTGCTCTTGGCATGCGGATCCCTTTCCCGAACCAGACTGCGCTTAAAGTAATTATCCGCGGTGACGATTTCGCAGGAAGGTCGGGATATCCAAGTCCTCGGTATTGAAAGTGCGTGGTGCAAAATCTGACTTGGCGATCTCAACAGCTTGCAGCTCTCGCGCCAGTTCTTCAGTCTGTATCACTGGTTTCTCCTGGCGTAAAGGGTTCTTCTGCACCTCTGCAGATCGGCGGACTGGAATCCCTGCCCGTTCAAACCCTGTGGCGATAACTGTCACACGCACTTCATCTCCCATATTCTGGTCGATAACTGCGCCAAAGATCAAATTCACCTCTGGATGGGCAGTTTCCTTGATGATAGCGGCTGCCTGGTTGACTTCGAACAAGGTCAAATCTGGACCACCTGTGACATTGAAAAGGATGCCGCGTGCGCCATCAATGGTTATGTCCAATAATTGGCTTGAGATTGCCTGTTCCGCTGCCATCAGGGCACGATCGTCACCGTGACCCAGACCGACAGCCATCAGGGCAGCCCCGCCCTCAGACATGATCGTGCGAACATCTGCGAAGTCAAGATTGATTAATCCTGGTACCGTGATCAGCTCCGAGATGCCCTGAACACCCTGGCGCAGGACATCATCGGCAATCTTGAATGAATCCTGGAGATTGACATGCTTGTCAACGATCTGCAACAGGCGGTCATTGGGGATAACAATCAAGGTGTCGGCCTGTTCCTTCAATTTTTCAATCCCAGCCTCTGCCACCTGGATGCGGCGTTGGCCTTCGAAGGTGAAGGGACGTGTGACGACACCGATGGTCAGTGCGCCAAGCTCGCGCCCGATTTGGGCAACAATGGAGGCTGCCCCAGTTCCTGTCCCGCCACCCATACCAGCCGTGACGAAGACCATGTCGGCCCCTCGCAAGACGTTATACAAGGCTTCCTGTGATTCTTCCGCTGCCTTCCGTCCTTGCTCCGGGTTGCCACCTGAGCCCAAACCACGCGTAAGCTTTTCACCGATCCTGACTCGCGTCGTTGCGCTGGAAAGCATCAGGGCTTGAGCATCGGTATTGATGGCGATGAATTCAACGCCCGAAAGACCTTCCTTGATCATCCTTTCAACGGCATTGCATCCACCACCTCCCACGCCTACCACTTTGATATGGGCGAAGGATTCCAACTGATTTGAATAACTTGATGTTTGATTCATTTGTCTCTGCCTCCTCTAAAAATTTATAATACTCTTGTAAAATTTTGCTGGTTTCGCAACCATTGCAATTCCAGATAATTGCCAGATAAAAAGGAAAAAGGATTGTTTTTCTATGGTAGCAACCTCCTCAGAAAGTTTTAATCCCATCCCACTCAAATCCTCCCATCGTAGCCCTTCCGATTCGCATCCCTTGCTGGGTGGGTTGCACATAGATATCTGTCATTAAAAGAGCCCATTTCAAAAGCCCGATGCTGGTGGAGAAAGCCGGATTCTCCAGTTTATCTGCCATGCCAATCAAATTTTCTGGTTGGGCAATCCGTACCGGTAGATTAAGCGTCTGGCTGGCCATTGCCCGAACGCCTGGCAGAGCGCTTGAACCGCCTGTAAGCACCAATCCAGCAGGTAACAATCCATCATACCCAGACCGTTTGATCTCCTGCAGGACCAGGCTAAATATCTCCTCCACCCGTGCTTCGATCACGTGCGCAAGCTCTCGCCGGTTGATCTGAACAGATTCTTCTTCACCAAATGGCTTGACGTCGAAGGATTCATTCGCATTCACTTCTTCACGCATGGCATGCCCGTGCTTGATCTTGATTTCCTCCGCCTGGGTGATGGGTAATCGTAATCCGTGTGCGATATCCGAAGTGATATGGTCTCCACCGACTGCCAACACGTTCGTATGCCAGACATCGCCCCCAATATAGATTGCCATGTCAGTGGTGCCCCCGCCCATATCACATACCACCACGCCCATTTCACGTTCTGTCTCGGTCAGCACCACCTCGGCAGATGCCAGCGGATTTAATACAAATTGGGATACATCAACCCCAGCTGCGCCTACACATTGGCGCAAATTTTCAACCGATGCTGCCGATGCGGTGATGATATGGGTTTCAACCTCCAGGCGGTAACCATGCATCCCCAGGGGTTTCCGAATACCTTCTTGTCCATCGATATTAAATCCGCGTTGGATGATATGGATAATCTCGCGGTTATGCGGGATATTTACTGCTTTAGCCGCATCAATCGCCCGGGCGATATCGCCTTCATCAATCATCCGACCTGCCACGCCTACAACACCCCGGCTGTTTACCGATGAAACATGCGATCCTGCCAGGCTTACCAGGGCAGAATCAATCTCCAGGCCACAGGTCCTTTCGGCTTTTTCCACCGAACGCACGACAGCCTGGGAGGCGGCAACCATGTCCACCACGACCCCTTTACGAACGCCCTGGGAAGGTTCTATCCCCACCCCAAGGATGCGTAGCTGACCAGGCGTTTCCTCCCGGCCAACCAGGGTACAGATTTTGGTTGTGCCGATATCAATTGCGACTATGATTGGTTCGTCCATATGCACTTCTTCGCGGTGAACTCACCGCTCCATCCTGTAATATGGTGCGTGAACATATTCCACGCTGATCAATTCCGGTTGAATGCCTTCATTTTGTAAGCGCTCGACTAACGACTCATATACGCTTACTTTCATCTGCATGTCCTGGTCTTCTGACCCAAAGAAAACTTCCCAGCCATTCGGGTCATTCCAGCCAAGGCCATGTTCGCTGTCGTAAACCAATAATGTATCCACGGGCACTTTTGCCCCGAGGGCAAGGATGGAAGACACCAGCTTGGGTGATAGGCTAAGGCTCGGCATGCTCGTAGGGGTTAAATTGGGCATCCCCGCAGGTAAACCTTGTAATTCGCTCATAGATGCGGTTGATTTTAAACCTGGTGGATTGCCACGACCTTCCACTCTCACTAATTGGTTTTCCGGAGTACCTCTGGGTGGGAAAGCTACACCCTGTGCATCCACCCAAACTTCACTCCCACCCTGCGTCCATGCAATTACCGGTTCACGTTCAACCACTTCCACTTTTAGGTCGGCAGGCAGGTTAACCTTAACGGAGATATTCACCAGCTCAGGGAACGCTTGCTGGAGTACTTCTTCCAATTTTTGCGGATTAATACTGAAAATGGAAGCCCCAAAGCTTCCCATAACTGCATTAAGGTCTCCCACGGTTAATCTTTTCAAACCTTCTGCTTCGACTGTCTTGACTTGGAAAACAGGCATTTTCCAGATGAGGAATAAGCTTGCTGCCATCACCATGACCATCAGCAGTGAAACAACTCTCCATCCAAAGTGAATGAAAGGTAGCGAAGGCAGGCGTACTTCAGCACCTGGCATTCTCAAGGGCACATCAAATCGTCTTTTATGCGCTTTCTGCTTATGCAATCGTGACGTAGCAACACGTCCAAATGCCATCCCACCCATGCCACCACGAACCATCACAGGTGGAACTGCCTCAGAACGTGAATCATAAATTCTGCGGTTCTTGTGCCCTATAAATGTCTGGTTAACATTGGATTTACGTTGCGTCTCAGAACGAGTTGTAGCTTCGTAATGGGTTTCATTCCGTTGAGTTTCATTTTTACGGCGTCCATGACGATTTGCCAACAAAGCACTGGATAAGAATAACCTGCGGCCTTTTTTATCAGTCTCAGTGTTTTGTGGTTTGCGACCCAATTTAGAGCTCAGCTTGCCTTGTATGGATTGGATGGATGTAGTGGGAAGATTGATATGTGTTGCAACCAATCGCTCCCTGACTGATGGCCCGTTTCGCCGTGGTTTATGCTGGCGAGTTGCGCTCTTCCGGTTTGATCCTGCTCCATTTTGAGAGGAGGTATCCGTTGGCTTCTCTCGCTTTATTTTTCTCTGGCGAGCCCTGCTCAACTCTCTATTTGATCCATGTCGGTCCATATCTTTATCTAGCTCTGCCATAATTCATCTCGCATAGCGGTGTTCAGTTTTTTGATTATCGGCTTTACGTTCCATTGCCAGCTCAATCAAACGATCCACGAGCCTGGGGTAGGGTAATCCGCAGGCTTCCCAAAGCTTTGGATACATGCTGATACTTGTAAAACCAGGGATGGTATTCAATTCATTCAAATAAAGCTCATCCGTATTCCTGTCCAGAAGAAAATCGACCCGAGCCATACCCTGGCAATCAATGGCTGTGAAGGCTTTCACTGCAAGCTTTCGCGCCAGATCTGAAACTACCTCTGGGATGGGTGCAGGGATTAATAGCTCCGATGCATTGTCCACATATTTAGCTTCATATGAATAATACTCACGGCTTGGAATGATCTCCCCGGGCACCGAAGCCTCAGGTGTATCGTTCCCAAGTACGCTCACTTCGATTTCGCGTGCATTGAGACCGCGTTGGATCAAGATCCGCCGGTCATAACGGGCTGCATCCATTAACCCTTCCAACAAGTCTGCCCGATTCTGGCATTTGTTCACACCCACCGATGAGCCTAAATTGGCAGGTTTTGTAAATAATGGGTATGGCGCCATCTTCTCTGCTGAGGTGATGATTTCATTCATTTGTTTTGCTAAATCTCTGCGTAACACCACCATCGTCTCCAGGACAGGGATGTGATTAGCCTGCATCACGCTCTGAAATATGCCTTTATCCATGCCTACCGAAGAACCAACCACTCCAGCCCCTACATAGGCAAGATCAGCCATTTCAAGCAAGCCTTGCAGGGTGCCATCTTCACCAAATGTCCCGTGCAAGACCGGGAAGACCACATCCAAGTGAGCCAACAGCGTGAGCTTGTTTCCTTGTTCTGATTTTCGGATGGTATGTAATCCTGCCCACGTAGGATCGGGTATCAAGGCAGCAGCCTGCAGTACCTCTTCTTGTCTATTTTCCATGGCTTCCAGCACGTTCTCTCCTGTCACCCATGCTCCATCCCGGGTGATGCCAATTTGGATCACCTCATAGCGCTGTGGATCCAGCACACCCAGGACCGAGCGCGCTGACATCAGCGAAACCTCGTATTCACCCGAGCGTCCGCCGAAAATAACCCCAACCTGCAGTTTTTTACCGTTCTCCATCCGCATCTCTATTGGCCTGACCAATCACCTAGGATTTCAATCTCGAGCTCCAACTTCACACCAAATTTATCGAATACTTTCTGCTGAGCCATCCTGATCAAGGCAAAATAATCGCTGGCAGAGGCGCTGTCCTGGTTAATGAAAAAATTGGCATGCTTGCGGCTGATCTCAACCTTGCCCAACGCCAGCCCTTTCAACCCTGCTGCCTCGATCAGCCTCCCGGCATAGTCTCCTTCAGGATTCTTGAATATTGAACCCATAGAAGCCCCGGAAGGTTGTGAGTTATGCCGCATTTTCTTATATTCTTCCATCTTCTCCTGCACCGCTTCGGGTGTGCTTCTAACGAGATTCAGATCTGCCGAAAGCACCACCACCCGGCCAGGCTGGCGTTTTACGATACTGCTCCGGTATTCATACTCAAATTGATCTACAGACCATTTCTCCTGCAAGATTTGACTAAAATCTCCATGATTGTTCTGTATACGGTGCAAGATTTCTGCCATCACTAAATTACCAGACATATCAGCACCATGGGCGCCAGCATTTCCATAGATCGCTCCGCCAATGGTTCCTGGTATTCCAGCAGCCCATTCTAATCCTGCCAATCCAAGTGAAGCTACTTTACGTGCCAGGGCACCCAGATTGGCACCTGATTCAACCCAGGCAGTCGGCGGTTCTCCTTGAGAGTTGAGCCGGAATTGTTTCGCCCGGTTTATAACGCACCACCTGGCGAATACCTGCCTCTGCTACCAATACATTCGATCCACTGCCGAGCACGATGAAAGGTATTTCCATCTGCCACAGTTGCCTGGCAGTATCCACCAACTCATCGGATGAATCTGCAGTGATCAAGACATCTGCCCTACCGCCGATGCGTGCCGCAGTATAGCGCTTGAGGGGAACATTCACCTGTAAGCGTTCGCCAAATGCGGGAGCTAAAATCTCGTGGGTAGGTAGAGAATTCATCAGAAAAGTCCTGTCAAAACGGTCACATTTTCTTTATTACATCGATCAGGTATCTGATCAGCTTGGGAGAATGCAGTGGATCTTTACACATTACCTCAAGCTCTTGTTTTGAGAATAGGCTCTTCTTGCTGGTTAACGGCTTAACAAAAAGAGATACATAGGGCTCCAGTTCAGCATCATATGCCGGTGAACTCACCACTTTCGGGGAATATGCAACCCATGTCGTTCTGGTTGAATTATTCACTTGTCTCACTCCTTTCTTTTAGCTGGGTCAGTACCCGGCTGCTGATCTGGTCTGCATCTCCTGCAGAAAGGACGATCAGCACATCTCCGGGTACCAAACGATCGACCAGGTAATCCGTAGCCTGGGAAAAATCTGCTAAATATTGTGCGACCGGATAGGTCATAGCACTTACGATCTGCTTGGAAGAGAAACCGTCCTCAGGCTGACTCTCCCGTGCAGCATAGATATCCACCACTAACACGTGGTCCGCCTGCTCAAAAGCGCCGACAAAATTTTGGAATAATAATCTTGTGCGGGAGTAAGTGTGCGGCTGCCATACCACCCAAAGTTTGCTTTTTGGGTACCGCATGCCGCGCTGCAGATAAAGTTGCCCGAATTTCTGTTGGGTGATGGGCATAATCGTCGATCACAATGATCCCGTTCACCTGTCCACAAATTTCAAACCGCCTCCCCGTGCCTCGGAACTCGGATAATGCTTTACTTGCCTGTTCAATAGGCAGGTCCATCTGGTGGGCGACTGCCAGGGTGGCTAGTGCATTTTGGACATTATGCCTGCCTGGTACCCGCAGGTTGATGGGCGTGTCAAATCTCGAATTGTCCTCCAGAAAGAGCACTGGATGTTTCGAAACTCATTCCACCAAGCATGTTCGGTGTGAGTGCTTCAGCAACATAGGTTATCTGCTGGTTAAATGAGCCATTATTGGAATTGTGTACCGCATAAGAAAACACTTTTTGTCCACGTGCCTTTCGCGATTTGGCCCAACCTGCTGGCTTCGCTGTCATTGGCACATATGAGCAGCGTCCCGTCACTTCCAACCTGGGTGGCAAATTGATCAAATGCCTCGAAGAAATCCTCCGGGGTGGGATAACAATCCGGATGATCATGCTCAATATTGGTGATCACTGCGATTTTCGGTTTAAGCCCTAGAAACATGTGATCATACTCATCAGCTTCAATTACAAATGCCTTGCCTTTTCCAGCGTGGGCGTTGGTGTGAAGGTTATTTAAAGACCCTCCAACAATAAAGGTCGGATCCTGTCCCAGGCAGGTAAGCATCCATGCGATCATGGCAGTTGTGGTCGTCTTGCCATGCGTACCCGCCACCGCAATACCCATCCGCTCATCCATCAAGCTTGAAAGGAATTCGCTGCGTTTTAGCACCGGGATACCAAGCTCACGGGCAGCTTTAACCTCCACGTTGTCATCAGGAATGGCTGAAGACCGGACCACCACCTGGGCATCCTCAATATTCTCCGGACGATGGCCGATTGCTACCCGTACGCCCTCCTCCATCAAGCTTTTTGCTAGAGGTGAAAGGTTGCGGTCAGATCCAGTGACCTGGTAGCCGCTTTCCAGTAGCACCCGGGCAATCGCCGAGAGGCCTGTTCCACCTATACCGATGAAATGCACCGATTTTCGTTCCATCATAAAAAGACCACGATTACGAAGATAAACGCTAATGCGATCGCAAAGTAAATAAATGGTATGCCCAGCCAGGCAGGTGCCATATAACCGAGCAGCTTGATTGCTTCCTGACCTTGTACAGTACTTGGATCTGGTGGAACGATATACGAGAGAGCCTGATAGTCTGCTTGAGCCAGGAAATACCAGATCGACCCAACGATCAGGTAGCCATTCAGTGCTCCCAGGAAGATACCCAGCAAGGAATCCTGGAAACGCTCACGCGCAAAACGCTCTCCACCCACCCTGGGTAAGTTGGGTGTCTGATAACCAAAAAATGTCAACAAGAGAATAATTGCAGTACGCATCCAAAATTGAGCAGTCGAACCAGGCACAGCAAACGATTGAGAAAGCCCTTTAACATAGGTTTCCAGGACAGTAATGAGAAATAGCGCCAATATTGCACTGGCAGTTACCATCATCTCTTTTGCCCATCCGCGCATGGCACCGATGACAGCAAATATGATCACAAAACACCAGAAAATGAAGTTCAGATAAACCATCGTTTGCTCCTAATCACTCCGATTGGGAACATTTTGTGAGCCTGCTGGCTTGGAGGAGTTCGACAGGTCTTTGATCAATCCTGCAATCCTTGCGGATGCGGCTGGCCTTGCCAGTGCATGCATTGCATCAGCCATCTGTTCCAATTTAGCTTTGTCAGCCAACAATTCGCGCACTTTTGGAACGATTTGATCAGCCAGCCGTGAATCTTCAAGCTGGACAGCCGCACCGTGCCTGACCAGGTAGCTAGCATTCATCCGTTGATAGCGCCATGCATAAGGATAAGGCACCAGGATAGCTGGTAAACCGAAAACCGGCAGCTCTCCCAGTGTGGATGCTCCAGCGCGGGTTAATGCCAGGTCTGCCACCATCATTGCAGCACCGATTTCGTCATATAGGTATGCAAACGGGCGGTAGCGATTAAGCTGCTCACCGGATAAACCAGCCCGTACCTGCTCCATCATTTGCCAATCCAGCTTTCCGGTGATGTGGATGATCTGCATTTCCTTTAGCAGCTCAGGCAAGGCAGCAGCTACAGCCTGGTTGATAGACCTCGCACCTCTGCTGCCACCCAACACCAATAACACCGGCAGTTGCTCCTGCAGAGCGAAAAAACTCCTGGCTTCATTCATATTCCATTGATCCAATCCCGGGCGGAGCGGGTATCCCGTGGCAATTCGGGATGGATGCGTAGGAAAGTATTCCTTGGATTCTTCCACCGTCAGCGTGATGCAGTCGCTAAATCGTGCGATTGTCTTGAGAGCCAGTCCTGGTTCGATATCTGGAACATACAAGAGGCTCTTCGAGCGTTTTGGTAGCCGGGATGCCAATGCCATTGGAACTGCTACGTAACCTCCGGTAAAAAACAGTACATCCGGTCGAAATTTACGCAGGATTCGCCTGGACGAGAAATATCCTCGACCAAGCATCCAGAGATTGCCTGGCAAAGCACGTATTCCAACTCCGTGCACACCAGCTGCAGGGATTGCCTCAAAACGCAATCCTTCCCGCTTCACCAGGTCTTCCTCCATGCCACCAGCTCCACCTACCCACAGCACCTGAAGGTCATTGGGTAAATCTTCCCTGGATGGAGCCGGCTCACCCGGCTTGTGCTCAGGATTTGCTATCATCAGCTGTTTGAGGACTGACAGGGCGGGATACACGCCGCCGCCGGTCCCCCCTGCGCAAATTAACAACCGCATTAAATCCCTTCTCCTCACTTTGCTTGTTTTTTTCTGACACCCTGGAAATATTTAATAAAATTCCAACCGATGCCATGACCACTAATAGATTTGAACCGCCAGCGCTGATGAATGGGAGGGCATTGCCAGCAAAAGGCAGCAGTCCAACCATCACCAGCATATTGATCAGTGCTTCCAGACTCAACCAGAAGGTGAGCCCTCCTGCTAAAAGCATTCCCAGCCCATCCGGTGCCCGGCGTAAGATCACCCAGCCTCGCCACATCAATAAAAGGAACAAGCTGACGAGCGCAACAGCACCCAGCAGTCCCGTTTCTTCTCCAACGACAGCGAAGACACTATCGGTATGTGGGAATGGGAGTCCATTCAGTTTGGTTTGCGATTTCCCGATACCCACCCCGATCCAGCCGCCTCGCATAAATGCCTCCAGTGATCGGCGAACGTGCTCTGAGTATTGCAGTGGATCTTTAAGGCCAGCAAGGAAGCTGTCCATACGGTCTGGACCAGTGGGGAAAATTCCCGAGCGTAAAACGATCACCCCAACCAGAATACCGACGCCCATCATGAACAGGAATTGTTTAAGTTCTCCGCCTGCCAGGAAGAACATCATCCCTCCCAATATACCGATGGTAATCACAGCGCTCAGATCTGGCTGCAAGGCGATCAATCCACCCACGATACCCATGATCACGCTTAAAGGGATCATTGCCAGGTAAATATTTTTCAGCATCGCTCGCCGGTTATGCAGCCATATCGACAGGTAAATGACAATTCCAAATTTAGCCAGCTCAGATGGCTGGATGGAACCGCGGAATAAACTCCGCACAGATCCCAGGCGGGTATCCTGGACGATGAGAACGGCTACCAGTGCAAATATAGCCACCAGCATGAGGGGCAAGGC
Source organism: uncultured Chloroflexia bacterium (assembly GCA_963777965.1). Taxonomy (GTDB): domain Bacteria; phylum Chloroflexota; class Anaerolineae; order Anaerolineales; family UBA4823; genus FEB-25. The sequence continues at coordinate 15,350 of CAVZSS010000029.1, forward strand.
AAATTTCTTCCACCAGTGATAATCTATCCAGGCCAGGATGAACATCACCAAGGCACCAAGCCCTAGCCACCTCAATTGGCGCATGAAGATATACGATGGTGATCCATATATCTGGTAAGAGTAATCTGCACTAGCAGAGTACACCATCAAGATCCCAAACAGTATTAAGGTGATGACCACCAATAAAAGAGGTACATCAAAACTCAGGCGCTTCGGATGATGGATTTTTACCGAGCCCTGGTTAGAATATTTCGGATCACCCTTCACATGCACGAAAGATTGAATACCCATCGTTTAAAGGCCTCCCCGCGCTCCTCGAAGTCGCGGAATTCATCGAAACTGGTCCCTCCAGGAGACAGCAGGACGATATCGCCCTCTCCAGCAACCTGGGCTGCCACTCTCACTGCTTGTTCCAGGCTTGCACACGAATTAATCGAAAAAGGTTTATTACCCTTCTTCAAATCTCCAACCGCTGCTGCAATGATCCCGGATGCTTCTCCAAAAAGGATCAGATGCTCCACTCTCTCGTGGATCAGTTCAGCCAGGTCTCCCCAGGGTAATTTCTTGTCTCGTCCACCCGCCAGGAGCACGATCGGTCTTTGCAAGTCTATGGGAGAACTGAACGCATGGATAGCAGCTGTGACACGTTCTGGTGCGGTAGCGATCAAATCATTGTACCAATCTGCCCCACGCCAAGTTTGCACCCATTCAAGCCGGTGTGGAACGCCACTAAATGCCGTGATGGCTTCGCGCATTGCCGAATATGGCAGGTTGGCTGCCTGGCTGACGGCACAGGCTGCCATCACATTTTCCACGTTATGCCAACCCCTCAGTTGGATCTCATCCAGCCTTACAATCCGGCTGTTATCCTTTCCATCCCATAAGCAAAGCCACTCACCCTCGATAAATGCGCCTAGCATACCCTCTGCTGGTTTTTCCCTGCCAAATGAGAACTTTCTACCCTGGACATCGCCCAACAATCCCCAAGCGCCAGGGTCATCCTTTCCCAAGACTGCTGCATCCCGCTCAGACTGGAATTCCAGGATACGCTGTTTGGCTGCAACATATGCTTCCATCGTGTCATGCCGGTCCAGGTGGTTAGGCGTGATATTCAATACGCAGGCAATGTCAACAGATACAGTCATCAGCTCTAGCTGAAAACTCGATAGCTCCATCACTGCCAAATCATTGGGCTGCATTTCTTCCAGCATAGATATCATCGGTGAACCGATGTTTCCACCCACCCACACTTTTCGGTACCCAATCCCCTTACCAGATTCAATCGCAACCTGGGCAATTTTCCCGCTCAGGGTGGTGGTGGTGGTTTTTCCAGCAGAACCCGTGATGCCGATGGTTTTGCATGGGCAAGCTTCAAGAAAGATTTGTGAATCATTCGAAAGTGGAATGCCGCGTCGAGTTGCTTCAGCGATCAACGGCAGGTTCAAGGGCACCCCTCCGGATGGGCAGACGAGATCAGCACCATCCAGCAGGTTTATTGGATGTCCACCGTAGGTCCATTCGATTCGGGCGAATGACAGATCGTCAAGGTCATTTAACAGCTCTTTTTCGTTTTGTAGCTGTTCAGCCAGTTTTTGGTCATTCAAAACCACGTTCGCACCATGGATGGCAAAAAAGCGCGCCAGGGCAATTCCCTGTCGGGCAGCTCCTATCACGATAATGCGCTTTCCCATCCAATCCGTCATTTCAGCTTCCCGTCGTATCCTGAACATTCATCCGATTGCGATGGCAGCACCGATAATTGCTACCAGTAATCCGATCAACCAAAAACGCTGCACCACCTGGGTCTCGCTCCAGCCAATCAATTCAAAATGATGGTGCAGAGGAGCCATTTTGAATAACCGCTTACCCTTGGTGATTTTGAAGTAGCTCACCTGCAAAACCACGCTTACAATTTCACTCACCGGGATTATTGCAATTAATGGCAATAATATCCATTGGCCGGTCATCAAAGCGACCACCGCCAGGGTGGCTCCCAATGGCAAGGAACCAACATCGCCCATGATCAACATCGCAGGGTGAACATTGAACCAAAGAAAGCCAAACAATGCGCCAACCAATGTAAAACAAAAACGGGCCAGGTAAAGCTGCCCTTGCATCAAAGCGATCAAGCCAAAGACCGCAAAACATGTAGCGGAGATCAAACCAGCCAATCCATCTAATCCATCGGTAAAATTGATTGCATTTGAAAACCCCACGATCAAAAAGGTGGCAATCAGTAGGTACCAAAACCCCAGCGAGAAAGCTGAATTCATCCAGGGCAGGTAGATTTCAGGTACCAGTAGCACATATTGCAGACCGAGAGCGATGATGATCCCAAAAATGATTTGGATGATGAATTTCGTACGCGCCCGAATGCCACGCACATCGCTTCGTTTTCCACGCAGCTTTTTCCAGTCGTCCAGGCCACCGAGTATTCCAAATACGATCATGGTTCCCATAGGTAGGAAAATAGAGCGGCCATAAAAGGTAAAACCTAGCAATGAAGCCCCATTGAACAAGACCGTGATAAGAATCACGGGCATCATGAATAACACTCCACCCATGGTTGGAGTGCCCAATTTAGAGATGTGACCCTGAGGTCCATCAACGCGGATGGATTCACCGATCTTAAAATGCCGTAAGATCCTCAGTAAAGGTTCACCCCAGATAACCGTCAGCAAAAAGGAGAAACCCGCCAGGGCTAAAGCCATTGCGCTTTCTCTCATGATTGGTACTCCAATGCTGATACGATCCGGTCCATCCTCATCCCGTTCGAGCCTTTGATTAGCACAACGTCATCTTGCTTTAAGCCAGGCTGCAGATACTTTATGACCTGCTCCACCTGTTCAAAGATAGTGATTTTCGATGAAGGTAAACCTGCCTCCATTGCTGCTTGGGCGATCATGCGAGCCCTTTCTCCAAGCGTCACCAGCTCATCTACCACTTCTGCGGCCCGAATACCAACCATCTCATGCCCCTTACGCTCATACTGTCCAAGCTCGAGCATATCACCAAGCACAGCTACTTTTCGCCCATCCAGATCATGTAATAAATTTAGCGCTGCAAACATGGATTCGGGTGAAGCATTGTAGGTGTCATCTAGCAACAACGCGCCCGTTTGGGTATGGACCGCGATCAACCGCAACTCGTTGCTTGCAGAGCGTAAGCCACTGACAATCTCCTGCCAGGTTAAACCATCAACCAGGCCAACTGCTGCCGCCCGCAACACCGTTTGAACCGAATGTCTTCCAATAAGAGGCACTCGTAATTGAATGACTTCTGCCGGTCGATTGATCTGCTGGCGGTAATGCATCCAAAACAGGATGCCCTCCAAACCCAGGCTTTCCACGTTATCAGCCCACAGGTCAACCCCCTCATCCAAGCCATAGAAAAAGACCTGCGCACGGGTCTGGTCGGCCATTTTGCGTACGAATGGATCATCAAAGTTCAGGATCGCAAAGCCATCTTCCGGAAGCGCCCGGACCAATTCGGATTTTCCCCTGGCGATCTCCTTTTGTGAGCCTGCCCGTGAAGCGTGTACTGTGCCGATATTTGTTACCACTCCAATACGGGGCAAAGCAAGGTCACACAACAGCTTTATTTCGCCAGGGACGTAAAAGCCCATCTCCAGGACTGCCCGCTCATGTTCCTCGGTCAGGCTGAGCATGGACAGGGGTAATCCAATTTCGTTATTTAAATTCCCTTTGTTCTTCAAGGTATGGTAGCGCTGGCTGAGCACCTCAGCCACCACTTCTTTTGTGGTTGACTTGCCCACACTGCCAGTGATGCCAATGACTTTCACAGCCAGCTTACCCCGCCAAAATTTCGCTACCTGTTGCAGAGCCTTAAGCGGATCAGGCACCTGTATGCAGAATGTTCCATCCAGTTTGGATAGACGAACTCCTAGCTCATCCGGTGAGAGTGGGGTCCGTAAATCCAAGACCTGGAATTGATTGCTTTGGTCTCGCGAGACAATTGCATATCCAGCCCCAGCTTGAAATGCCTCACCAATAAAATCGTGACCATCATGATGTTCACCTGGCAGGGCAATGAACAATGCGCCGGGATTTACCAGGCGTGAGTCGATGGCGCCTTCCGTAATTTCACAGGTTGCATCTGTTGGATGTATTCCGGTTAGTGCCTCAAGAACATCAGCCAGGGTTAACAAGGTTCAAATCCTCAATGTTCCGCCAAATTTTGAGCTATATCATCAGGTGGAATATCCATCAGCACCACCAGCCGTTCAACCATGTCAGCAAAGACTGGAGCAGCTACAATTGAACCCCAGGGAGAGCTTTGAGGTTTTTCAAGCCACACGTACACCAGGAATCGTGGATCTCCTACCGGGCCCCAACCAACAAAGGACGCGTTGGTTGCGCTGGTGGAATAACCGGTTGGGGTGGCGATCTCCGCGGTACCTGTCTTTCCAGCCACCCGGTATCCTTCAATCAACGCATCGGACGATTCGCTTACCAATGAATTGGCGAGCATCTCGGTCAGTGTTTGGGCTGTTTCTGCTGAAATGGGTTGGCCAATCACCTGGGGTGTCGGGGTGTATTGATATCCATCCCGCACCATCGATCGCATCACGTGCGGCATCATCATCTCGCCTTTACCATTCGCCACGGATGATATTGCCATCACCATTTGGATCGGCGTTACCGCGATACCTTGCCCAAAGGAGTTGGTGCCCAGCTCAGCTTCAAACCAGTCAGTATCGCCCGGCAGCTTTAGTCTGCCAGGGGCCTCTCCAGCCAGGTCAACACCGGTTGTTCGTCCAAAACCAAAATTTTGCATATACTTATAGAATTGTCCTGCACCAAGTTCAGTGGCAATCCATGTCAGGCACACATTCAATGAGTGGGCTAAACAACCTTCCATGTTCTGTGGGCCCCATGCGCCCCAGTCCCAGTTTCGGATGGTTATTCCACCAATCTGGATCGAGCCGGTATCCACGAATTCTGTATCCGGGGTTACCGCGCCATCGTCCAAAGCGGCTGCCATGGTCAACACTTTAAATACCGACCCGGGTTCATAATCCTGGCTCACTGCCCGGTTATACGGGGTGCTGTCGGTGAATACATTGGCATAATTCCAATATTCATTCGGATTGAGGCGAGGCGTACTTGCGATCGCCAGCATCTCACCGGTATTTGGGTCCATCACCAGGATTACCCCACCATCCGCTCCGCTGTCCTCTAGGGCATTCTTCAGCACGTCTTCTGCTGCCGCTTGGATTTCGCGGTCGATCGTCAAGACCAGGTCAGAGCCAGATTTTAGCTGTGGAATCTCAGCCACCTGGTAGGGATCCAGTGACATCCACACAGACTGCGGGGCACCAGCTAAGAGGTCGTTAAACTCGGCTTCCACACCAAACATCCCCGTCCCTTCACGGTTGACGAAACCCAGGATATTCGCACCCAGGCTGTCCTCTGGATAATAGCGCTGCAAGCGCGGCCGGTAAACTAATCCATCCAGGCTTGGCCGACCAACCTCCCCATAGTTCACATCCGGTAAATTCGTATAATTTTGTGCCCACTCCTGCAGTTGGGATAATTCCTCCGGCGTTACGAAATCTGCCAGCTGTACATATGCTGTCTCGGAAACTTGGGCACGATGGATGGCGGAATAAATCTCATCGGAATATTCTGGGTAGTCATATTCGGGATGCGAGGATAGTACTTTACTCAATGCAAACGAGATCGTATCGGCATTATCTACGTTATCCACCTGTACGCCCACTTCATAAACCAGGGTGCTGCCTGCCAGCAAACGTCCCCAGCGGTCATAAATGTCACCTCGGGGTGGATAAAATATGTGTAGTGTGCGGGAATATTGATCACCCAGGGAGACAAACTCATTTCGTTCCGGGCTGAACTGCAGCCTCACCAGCTGGATAACGATCATCGCACCAGCTAATAGAAACAAGACTCCTAATAAATTAAATCGCCAACCGGTCAGGTTCTGACCGGCTTTCTCATTTACCGAACGTGGGATATCAGGGTTTTCCCGTGCAGGAGGCCTCCGACGAAGCCGCCCTGCTGGGACGACTTGATCAGCCAGATATCTTCTCATGGCCTTGCCTCGCTGATATAACGGGCTGTTTTTTGCACCTGCTCGGCCACCCATTCAAATAACGACTCTTTGAATTGTGGATCGATCACACTTGCATTAACAACCACCGGTTCAGGTGGTGGTGCTAGCAAGGTCGTTTGTCTGTCAATATATCCAGGTACCTCCATGTACATGATATGTTCAGCATCGATTGGTTGCAGGTTTAGGTCCTGCACACGCTCCTGCATCACCTGATAGGATGTGATCATCGCCAGTTGGCTGGTGAGATTGGCTATCCTCTGTTCCAATTCCTCAATTGGAACGGCTCCTTCACCCGCCTGCGTGGACAGGTAATGGTACCCATAAAGCCGGACTTGCATCTCCTGTATCTCCCTGCCAACAGCTGCGGCCCGGGCAGTGACGTTCAAGTAAATTCCGGCAATAATGGCAGCACTGACTAGGATCAACAGGACCACCCCAATCATGTACATTTGTTTACGCCAGGGTGCCTGTTCATATGCATGCGTGAGTTTTTGTATATTCTCCATATCATTCACCTATCTAAAAACCCGTCTGCTTTTGATTGCTTGATCATCTTCTTAGTTAATTTCTCAGGTTTACGAATACTTCTTCAACCAATATCAAAAGGAAACGGATTTCTAGTGCAGGCTTGCAAGTCTTATGCCATTTTTCTATCGAATTTTTTTTATATCCTCTCCGCGATCCTTAATCGAGCACTGCGGGCTCGCGGGTTAGTACGAATTTCATCTTCCTGTGGGCGAACTGGCTTATGGGTCAGCTCCCGCAGGGTTGCCTTATGACCGCACGTACAAACCGGTTGCTGAGGTGGACAGAGGCAGTCTTTGCTCTCTTTTCGCAAGAACTGCTTGACCATGCGGTCTTCCAGTGAATGGAACGAAATCACTGCCAGCCGCCCTCCTGGGGCTAATGCCTCCAATACCTGAGGCAGCACTGCTTCGAGGGCTTCCAGCTCACCATTCACCGCGATACGTAAAGCCTGGAAGGTGCGGGTGGCTGGGTGTATTCCACTCTTCCCACCACTGGTTGCGCTAGCCACCACCTTGGCCAGCTGGGTAGTGGTTTGAATCGGCCTCGCCCTCACGATCGCCCGGGCTACCTGCCTGGACCTTTGTTCTTCGCCATATCGAAAGAGCAGGTCAGCCAACTCTTTCTCATCCAGGTTGTTCACCAGGTCAGCCGCACATACCTTTCCGAGTGGGTCGAAGCGCATATCCAGGGGTGCCTCGGTTTGGAATGAAAAACCTCTCGTCTGTGTATCCAACTGCATCGAGGACAATCCCAGATCTAATAGGATACCGTCCACCCGGCGCCAACCCAGTTTCGACACCTGCTCAAGCAAGGTGCTGTAGGAAGTATGTACAAGGATGGCACGGTCACCAAATTCAGCCAGTTTTGCCTGGGCTAGTTCAAGTGCTTGTGGGTCTACGTCCAATCCGAGTAAAAGACCATCTGGACTGCTTTCCTGGAGTATTCCCCAGGCATGCCCTCCCGCACCCAGTGTGCCATCGATGTACAACCCTTCCCGGTGAGGTTGCATCGCGTGTATAATCTCATTGTAAAGAACCGGTAGGTGTGTCATCACCTGTTATTTAGGGTTGCTGTCTTATCAGGTTTTCCTGGCAACCCGCTATCATTCAGTGCTGGTGGAAAGATCGAGTACTTTAAACCGTTCAGTGTTGGCCTCAGCTTGATCCAATGCTTGCTGTTGGAGTGCCCATTCATCGGATGACCAGATTTCAAAGTAGCTTCCCTGCCCTACCAGGATGGCTTCCTGGTCTGAGGTTAAACCAGCTTTTTGGCACAGGAAATCTGGGACCAGGATGCGGCCAGCTTTATCAATTTCCAGGTGGCTCGCTGATCCAATGATTAACCGCCGTAATGCCCTTGCCAATGGATCAGTTAAACTCATCTGGTCAAGTCGATGTGAGATAGCATCAAATGCTTTCGGTGTTAACACCATCAAGTTCCGATCAAAACCACGCAGGATATATGCACCATCCACCATTAACTCACGGAAGCGCGCCGGCACGGTTAGGCGGTCTTTGATATCGATACTATGGCGGTACTCACCTAAAAACATATGTTCTAGTTATCCCTTATTTGCACGAAACGCCGGATTTTCCGGCGCTCCCACTTCGACCCACTTTATACCACAATTCCCCACAGTATAGTCCTATCTATTAAAAAAATCAAGTATTTTTAACCCCAATTTGATGACCAATTCTCACAAACAGGAAATCCAAATGCCAAACCAGCCTCTCAATGATTATCGCTCCCTATTCGTCGGCCTGGATGCCCTCATTCCATTCATGGATGGCTCCTGTCGCTGTTATACCAACCTGGATAACGCCGCCTCCACACCACCCCTGAAAGCCGTCCAGCAAGCCGTGGACGACTTTTTGGTTTATTACAGCAGTGTCCATCGCGGCACCGGGTTTAAGAGCCAGTTATCCACCCATGCTTACGAGCAAACCCGTGAGATTGTATTGAAATTCGTCGGGGCAGACCCCAAGCATCATACCTGCATCTTTGGCAAGAACACGACAGAAGCGATCAACAAGCTTGCCCGTCGATTTCCATTCGACTCTCAACGCAATATTGTCCTGACCAGTGGGATGGAACATCACTCTAACGACCTGCCCTGGCGGGCTGCCTCAAGGGTCATCCATGTAGGTTTAACTCCTGATGGGCGCCTGGACGAGTCTGATTTTGACGAGCAATTATCGAGATATGCCGACCGGGTCGCTCTTGTAGCCCTCACCGGTGCCAGCAACGTGACCGGCTTCATCAATCCCATCCACCGCCTGGCAGGTAAAGCCCATGCAACTGGAGCCATGATCCTGGTCGATTGTGCCCAACTCGCTCCCCATCGTAAGATTGATATGCGACCAATAAACGATCCAGAACATCTGGATTTCATCACCATCTCAGCCCATAAAATGTATGCCCCGTTTGGTACAGGCGCCCTCATCGGGCGTAGGGATGTCTTTGAACAAGGCGACCCGGATATGACCGGCGGCGGCACGGTGGAGATCGTCACCCTGGACAGTGTAGTGTGGTCCACTCCACCGGAACGTGAGGAAGCTGGCAGCCCCAACACGGTTGGGGCAGTGGCTTTGGCTGCCGCTATCCGCCAGCTTGAGCGAGTGGGGTTGGCCGAGGTGGCACACCATGAAGCCCTCCTCACCCGCTATGCCCTGGAGGGCTTGAGCCGCATCCCCGGTGTAAAGATCTTCGGTGACCGCGACCCATCGAATACGGAAGATCGCCTCGGGGTGATTCCCATCCAGGTTGAGCATGTCCCCCATTTCCTGGCAGCTGCTATCCTGGGCTATGAATATGGCATTGGTGTGCGCAGCGGATGTTTCTGCGCTCACCCCTATATCCTGCACTTGTTGGGATTAAGCAAGGAGGAGGCAGTTGAAGTCCGGCGCCGTATGTTGGAGGGCGATCGGTCTGATATGCCGGGCTTAATCAGGGCCTCTTTTGGGCTCTACAACACATATGAAGATGTGGACACTCTGTTAGATGCCCTTACCCATATCGCACGCAACGATTACAAGGCAAAATACATGCAGGAAAAAACCAGCGGTGAGTATTCGCCGGTTGGCTGGAAGCCGGATTTTTCCGCTTATTTCAAGCTGTAGATTATCCTATTACATAGACCTCGCAGATCAAGTTTACACTTCCCCCAAATCAGAAGATTTGGGGGAGGTAGGAGGGGGCAAAAATCTCACCAAAATTATAGACCTCACAGGTTTCTGAAACCTGTGAGGTCTTATCTTACGTACATATCTAGTTATCGATCATCCGAAAACGCAACCCTGCCAGGTCTTGTTTTCTCCTCCCCCACCTCGCTCACAAAAAATGTTCGTGAGGTCGGGGGAGGCAGGATGGGGTAATCTGAAATCTCTTCCAAACCTCTACCTGCTGGCCGCGTCCATCACCGCCACCGCTGCGATGTTGACGATGTTCCTTACATCATCGCCGGTCTGCAGCACGTGGATGGGTGCACCAATCCCCAGCAGGATCGGACCGATCGCCTGTGCATTACCCAGCCGTGCCAACAGCTTGTAGGCGATATTTGCCGCCTCAAGCGATGGAAAAACTAACACATTCGCATCCCGAACCTGGCTGAATGGGTAGCGCTGGTCGATCAGCTCTGCCACCACTGCTGTATCTGCCTGCATCTCGCCATCCACCGGGAAATCCGCCCCACGCTCACGGATCAGCCTGACTGCCTGCCTGACTTTTTCCGAATGCGGGTGCGGTGTGGAACCGAAATTGGAGAAGGATAGTAATGCCACCCGGGGTTTAATCTCCAGCTGCCGGGCAAAATCCGCTGCCAGGAAGGCTATATCAGCCAGGTCCTCCGGGCTGGGGTCGATATTCACCGTTGCATCCGTGAAGAGGTAGGTTCGCCTCCCCACCACCATGATATATACCCCCGCTGCGATCCGTTTTCCTGGTTGGGTATGGTGGATTCGCAGGGCAGGACGGATGACATCCGGATAATCAAAAGTCAGCCCTGAAACAGAGGCATCCGCATCCCCCATCTTCACCATCATGGCGGTAAACACATTTGGTTCCAAAATCCTGCGTCTGGCATGCCAGATGGTCACCCCATGGCGCTGGCGCAACTTGCTATAAGCCTCGGCATACATCTCTGAACTCTCAAAATTCTCAGGGTCTATGACCATCATGTCATTGTCCAGGCCTAAGGCTTCCAGCTTGCCTCGGATAATCCTTTCACGCCCAACCAGGATGGGTATTGCAATCTCCTCATCCAATATCTGGGCTGCAGCCCTGATGATCTTCGTCTCTTCACCTTCTGCAAAGGCAAGCCGTTTCTTAGGCATGGTAGCCTTGGCTTTGCTCATGATGAAATAGCGTACCTGTTCACCCATCCCCTGCCGGTATGCCAGCTGCTTACGGTATTCGTCCAGGTCGATCGATTTGCGTGCCACCCCGCTTTCCATCGCCGCCTTGGCAACTGCAGGTGATTCCCACAGCATCACGCGCGGGTCCAGCGGCTTGGGGATGATGTAATCCGGTCCGAATTTAAGCGCCTCCAGGCCATATGCCCTCAGCACGCTGTCAGGCACATCCTCCTTCGTAAGGGCTGCCAGAGCCTTTGAAGCCGCCACTTTCATTTCTTCATTGATCGCCTTGGCGCGCACATCCAGGGCACCACGAAAGATATACGGAAACCCAAGCACGTTGTTGATCTGGTTGGGATAATCGGAACGCCCTGTCGCCACGATCGCATCCGGACGGGCTTCCTTCGCTAGCTCATACTTGATTTCCGGGTCGGGATTTGCCATGGCGAATATAAGTGGTCTCTCCGCCATGGTCTTGACCATCTCAGCGGTAAGGATATCCGCCACCGAGAGGCCATAGAAGACATCCGCATCTTGAACAGCCTCTGCCAGGCTGCGCTTCTTCGTATCACTTGCCAGTCGATCCTTGTATTTATTCATCCCCTCCGTGCGTCCCTTGTAGACCACCCCGCGTGTGTCCACCAGCAGGATATTCTCGCGTTTGGCTCCCAGGCGTATCATCAGCTCAGCACACGAGATAGCTGAGGCTCCTGCACCGGAAATGGTGATGCGTACCTCATCCAGTTTCTTTCCCACCACCTCCAACCCATTCACCAGCGCTGCCCCCGAGATGATCGCTGTTCCATGCTGGTCATCATGGAACACCGGGATGTCGAGCATACCTTTAAGCGTCTCTTCTATGTAGAAACATTCGGGCGCCTTGATGTCCTCCAGGTTGATCCCTCCAAATGTGGGGGAAATCGCCGCCACCGTCTGGATGATCACCTCTGGGTCGTGTGAATTAACCTCGATGTCGAATACATCTACATCAGCGAAGCGCTTGAATAATACGCCTTTGCCTTCCATCACTGGTTTGGATGCAAGTGCCCCCCTATCCCCCAGTCCGAGGATGGCAGTCCCATTGGTGATGACCGCCACAAGGTTGCCTTTGGAGGTATATTCATATGCTGCTTCCAGGTTTTTTTCAATTTCCAATACCGGAACCGCTACACCTGGGGTATATGCCAGGCTCAGGTCTCGTTGAGTCTCCATTGGTTTGGTGGGTACCACCGACACCTTGCCCGGTTTCCCATCCAGGTGGTGATATTCAAGGGCTTCTTCACGCGTAATTTTGGTCATGATCACTCCTCCTGATAAGACAGAAAATATGATAACAGGGATGATGTTCCTCATTATTTTCCTTTTATTGTACCCCGTCTGGCCAGGAAGATGGTAATTTTTGACATGCATCGCAAAATCTGGGGTGATTGTTAGTACTATAAATATTAATGCTAGTTTTTCAGTTCAAGCCTTCGTAAAACAACAAGCAACACAAATGAGACTGCCAGAAGTACCACCGACAATACCAGGGTGATCCCCAATCCCTGTTCAAACCCAACATAGATTGCCAACGGCATGGTCTGGGTTTTACCCTCCAGGTTACCGGCGAATAATAAAATTGCTCCAAATTCACCCAAAGCCCTTGTCCAGGATAAGATAATGGCAGTCATCAAGGCGCGGCTGGCAAGCGGGAGCATGATATGCTGGAACACGTGCCAGGTGCTCGTACCTTCCACCTTGGGTGATTGCCTTTTAAGGATATTATGGGTCTGGCTCCGGCTGACATGCCAGATATACCCAAATTCCTCCGATAATCGCCGGTGAAGGTCATAACCGTACCCAGGATGTTGATATAAGAATCCCATCAGCACGTATTCAGGTGATAATCGAGAATGCATCGCTACTATACTCACTCAGTGAGTGAGTACTAAAAAAGAAATCTTAGCAAGTATTGAATTGAATATCATGTTCTATAGAATTCAAAATCGATGGGTAACCCTGGCAAAAATAATAATCAACCTATTTATTCAATTTCATGTATAATACAAGCACGAAATATGAATTATCTACATTTCACCCCCAGGTGAAATGTAATTAACAAGCCCCGGGTTACATAGGTAACTTGTGAGGAAAGGATTAGTTTGTACCCTTTCTAACCTCTGTCCCGGCAATAAGCTGGTCGCTGCGTCCTATTTTCCCTTTATCCTCTTCGCAGCTGCGGCTTTGATTTGAAACTGAATTGAGTAGTTTGAAACCGTTCTGTGTCTGGAGAACCTGGACTGCACTCACACGAGAAGTATGTGAGTCTGGCAGAATAGGTTGGTGGCTTAATCGGATAGTATTGGATTGAACTTGTGAAGGTTGATTTTTCATTGATAAACCCTCTCATCAAACCTGATTTATATTCTTGGGAAGATATCTATCCGAATTCACCCTGATTGGTTAGGTTGGGATTTATTCCCAAACAATGGGTTGCTTTATTAAGCGATCCTACATTGACACTGAACTAAACCGAATACTCTCAGCGATATTTCATAGCCGTGACCCGAGGAATATGGGCGCGGCTATTATATTTTTTTGGAGTGGTTTATGAATGATGCTGCCGCTGGTGGAAAAGTCACCGCACTGAAGGTACAAAAACGCCATCCCAACCGGGTCAATGTGTACCTTGATAATGAATTCTCTTTTGGATTATCACGCATTACTGCAGCCTGGCTTCAAGTAGGCCAGGAGTTAAGTCCTTCTAAGATTGCCAGGCTCCAGGCTGAAGATGCCCGTGAAGTTGCCTATGTTCAAGCCCTGCGCTATCTGGGTTATCGGCCTCGCTCTCGGGCGGAGGTCAAGCGCAACCTGGAAAAGCATTCATTTCCTCCGGATGTTATTCATGACGTATTCAAGCGCTTGGAGCGCAGCGGTTTGGTGAATGATGAGCGCTTTGCCCAGGATTGGGTTGAAAATCGCAATGAATTCCGCCCCCGCAGTCGTAAAGCATTAGCTTTTGAGCTACATCAACGTGGCTTGAATGATTCTGACATCGAGAAGGCTTTGGAAGGCTTGAATGAAGAATCCATGGCTTACCAGGCAGCTATCAAGCAAGCCCGCAGGTATGAAGATCTGCCACAACGAGATTTTCATAATAAACTCGGCAGTTTCCTGGCACGCCGGGGTTTTTCCTACGAGGTGATTAAGCCAGTGGTTACCAGGGTCTGGGAAGAAAAACACGGGCAGTTCGAAGTCTGAAATGCCCATTCTGATGATTGAGTTGATATACCAAGAGGCCAATACATGAATACAGGTATTGTGATAATCATTGCCGTCGTCGTCCTGATTGTTGGGTTTGCGATTGGCTATTATTTCTTTAATGCACGCTCCAAGCAAGAAAAAGCCAGGCTTCAAATCAAGTCCGAAAATATATTGCTGGAAGCAGAAGAAAAAGCCAAGGAAGTCGAGCTGCAGGCAAAAGACAAAGCCATCCAGTTCCGCCAGCAGGCAGATGCAGAAGTATCCCGCCGCCGTGCTGAAGTCACCCGTGAGGAAGACCGTCTTACCAAGCGTAGAGAAGAGCTGGATAACCGCACCGACCGGCTTGAAAAACGTGAACAGGTTCTGAACAAACGCCAGAGTGCCGTAGATAAGCGTTTCAACGAAGTTGAGGAAATGTACGAAAAAGAGGTGGGCGAGTTGGAGCGTATCTCTCAAATGTCACAGGTAGATGCACGGGGCGTGTTATTAGCGGAAGTGGAGAAGGGTGCCCGTGATGACATGGCTCGCATCATCCGCCAGGTGGAGGCAGAGGCGCAGGAGGATGGAGACCGAAAGGCACGTGAGATCATCACCACCGCCATTCAGCGGGTCGCTTCCGATCATGTCAGTGAAATTACCACTTCCACTGTTTCAATTCCATCCGACGAAATGAAGGGACGTATCATCGGGCGAAATGGACGTAATATCCATGCTTTTGAGCAGGCAGCCGGCGTTGACGTTATTGTCGATGATACACCTGAAGCAGTCACCATTTCATGTTTTGATCCCGTGCGGCGAGAGATTGCCCGGCGTTCGTTGGCGAAGCTGGTGCTCGATGGGCGCATCCACCCGGCTCACGTCGAAAAGGTTCTAAAAAATGAGCAAAAAGAGGTCGAGCGCATCATCGCTGATGCCGGTGAACAGGCTGCTTTTGACGCAGGTGTCCCCGGTCTACACCCAGAGGTGACCAAGATGTTGGGCAGGCTTAAATTCCGCACCTCTTACGGTCAAAATCAGCTTGACCATGCGGTTGAGGTGGCACGCCTTTCTGCGGTGATCGCGGCAGAGCTGGGAGCGAACGTGGAATTAGCCAAGGCTTCGGGCTTGCTTCACGACCTTGGAAAAGCCATGGACCATAATATGGAAGGCACACATGCTGGATTAGGTGCAGATTTTGCCAAACGCTATGGCGTCCACCCCCTCGTAGTCAATGCCATCGCTGCTCACCACCATGAAGTGGAGCAGGAATCTATCGAAGCTGCCATTGCAGAATCAGCCGATGCCATCTCTGGTGCCAGACCTGGTGCACGCCGAGAAAGCCTGGAACAGTACATCCAGCGTGTGCGCGCCCTTGAAGACCTGGCCAACTCATTCAAAGGTGTTAACCAGAGCTTCGCCTTGCAAGCCGGTCGTGAAGTTCGAATTTTTGTAAAACCTGAGGATATTGACGACCTGGAATCTATCCGCCTGGCACGTGACATCGCCAAGAATATCGAAGAGACCATGCATTACCCGGGTCAGATAAAAGTGACCGTCATCCGGGAAACGCGGGCCGTCGACTACGCCAAGTAAATATACAGATCGCAACCAAGTATGAAAAGGATACAAAGTATTATAAGAAAAATATTGTGTACTTTGAGTCCTTTGTGGTAATCTTAAATTATTGTTATGATAAAAATGGGTTTTCACGGCGCTCATATCCCACCGTGGTTTCTCCACCATGACCCGACAGCAGCCTTGTATCATTTGGCAAACTCAAGATTTGCGAGTGGATGCTGTGGATGAGCGTATCATAATCGCCTCCTGGTAAATCCGTCCGTCCAATTCCTCCCCAGAAGATCACGTCACCGCAAAAGACCACTTTCTCCCGTCCACAGTAAAAAATCACATGCCCCGGCGTATGCCCCGGGCAATGCCGCACTTCAAAAACCTTTTCACCCAGGGACAACTTCTGTCCATGGGATAAAAGTATGCTCGGTTCCGGACCAGCCTCGATCTGCATTCCAAAAAATGCTGCCCCGCCCTGGACGGAGTACAGAGGCAGGTCCCCAGGGTGGATCGCGATCTCTGGCGCAGGTTGGATTCCTCTCACCAATCCGGCGATCCCCCCAATGTGGTCAAAGTGAGCGTGGGTTAGCCAGATTTGTTCGATATTCCAATGACTGTCGCTTTGCTTCTTCCAGGATCAGCTCACCATCCCAGGCTGGATCTACCACTACGGCTGACTGGCTTTGATGGTCACCCACCAGGTATGTATTCGTCCCCACGGGTCCAAGCACAAGCGGAATGATCTCAAGCATAGTGAAAATTAATAAACCTCTTTGTCCATTGTGGTCTTCATGGCTTTCCTATCTTTCGACCAATGAATCATATCATTGAATACAAGCATTAGGCTCAACAGCACCCCTACCCCACCAACGAAGCGCGCCATGCTTGTACTCAAGCCCATCAAGCTGGTCACTTTCAGATCTACTTCGTTTACATAAACAGGCACCTGGACAGGTGTGCTGCCATCCAGCGGAAGGAAACGCAAGGATAGCCACACCTTCCCATGATAAGTCCCTGCTTGTTCTGGGTTGATTAGCCATTCAAAATGCACACTTTGTCCGGGAAGCATGCTCACCCTGGTTGGATTGGCAGGCTCGATTTTTACCCCTGCTGCCTCGAGCTTCGTTTCTGCCATAATATTATAATCTGTCATACACGTCATAAAATCCTGCCTCTAGCTCAGATGCTGAAGATCCTTCTTCCAGATACTCAAAATCCAGCAGGATTTTACCTTCGTCGCCTATGCGCAATGACGAAGGCCATTCCAACCTCACTTGACGCTTTCCAGGTAAACTTGGCTGTTTCTCTCCGAATGGCTTTACCCCCATCAAGCCAGGCTGGACTGGATGTACCTCCACCAGCCGTTGCTCTGGTAAAAAAGACCATAGGATCAGGATGATTGAGATGGCTAAAAGGCAGATTGAAAGCAGGCGACGTATCTTTTTCCACATCAAGCTTTGATTATACTCAAATCCCGGCAATCCATTCGCAATCTACAGCTTACCCATCATAAAACAGGATGAAATGGAAAAATCATGTTAAACTATACCATCATCCAGGAGGTCAACATGCCCATCTATCCCCCCGAGCCATTTCGCATCAAAATGGTTGAGCCCATTCGATTGATCGGTCCCCAGGAACGCCAGCAAGCCTTGCTTGCTGCTGGTTACAACCCGTTCAGCCTCAAAGCAGAAGATATTTTTATCGACCTGCTTACTGATTCTGGCACGGGTGCCATGAGCCAGGGACAATGGGCTGCCATGATGAATGGAGACGAATCTTATGCCGGGGCGCGTTCATTTTTCCGGCTCACGGAAGCCATTAAGCAGATCTTTGGCTTCCGTTTTTTTGTCCCCACCCACCAGGGCAGAGCGGCTGAGAACATCCTGTGCTCCGTAATGGTGAGAGATGGCAAGTATATCCCTTCAAACATGCACTTCGACACTACAGAAGCCAATATCAGGGGACGTGGTGGGCAGCCAATTAACCTGATCATTGATGAAGCCAATCACCCCACCATGATCGTACCCTTCAAGGGGAACATGGATGTTCATAAATTGCGTGATTTCATCCAAATGACCGGCGCAGAAAATATCCCAATGGGCATGATCACAGTCACCAACAACGCCGGTGGTGGTCAACCAGTTTCCATGCAGAACCTGCGTGAAGTTTCCGCCACGTACCGCGAGTTCGGCATTCCTTTCTTTATCGATGCCTGCCGTTATGCTGAGAATGCCTATTTCATCAAGCTCCGTGAACCTGGCTATACCCAAAAATCCACCCTGGAGATCGCACGGGAGATGTTTTCACTTGCAGATGGCTGCACCATGAGTGCCAAGAAGGATGCCATCGTCAATATTGGTGGATTCCTGTGCATGAATGACGAATCTCTTTACCAGCAAGCCTGTAACGAGCTGATCATGCGCGAGGGTTTCCCCACCTACGGCGGCCTCGCTGGGCGCGACCTGGATGCCATCGCTACCGGGCTATGGGAGGGATTGGACGAGAGTTATCTCGCTTACCGCCTCGGTCAGACTGCTTACCTGGCTGAGCGGCTAAAAGAAATCGGGGTTCCCATCGTGGAGCCTCCAGGTGGGCATGCTGTTTACATCGATGCGGGGAGCTTCCTGTCGCATATACCCCAGTCACAATTTCCTGGTCAAGCCCTGGCAATCGAGTTATACCTGGCGGGAGGTATCCGTACCAGTGAAATAGGCTCGGTTATGTTCGCTCATCCCGATCCACTCACAGGGGCGATGGTGCACCCAAGCCTTGAGCTTGTCCGCCTGGCCATCCCCCGCCGTGTATATACCCAAGCCCACCTGGATTATGTTGTCCAGGTATTGGGTGAAATCGCCCACTCCAAGGATAAGCTCCGTGGTTACAAATTCACCTATGCACCAAAATACTTGCGCCACTTCACTGCCAAATTTGAGCCTGTTTAATTCTATTAACCGAGTAGAAGAATATGAATACACTTCGATCGATTTTCATTCTTAGCATGGTTGCTCTTATTTTGCTTTCCGCTTGTCAGCCGTCCACCCCCAAAGAGATCGCTGATCTGGTAATTAAAAATGGGACCATTTATACCGTGGATAAATCTCGCACAGTTGCGCAAGCGATGGCAATCAAAGGTGATGCCATAATCTATGTTGGAGACGATGCAGGCGTCCAAAAGTTCGTGGGGGATACTACACGTGTGATCGACTTGCAAGGCAAACTCGTCCTGCCGGGTCTGATTGATAGTCACGCCCATGTCCCGTCAGCTGTCTCAGAGATCTACGAAGTCTGGTTATATGGCATGGGTAGTATCGCGGAATACCAGCAAGCCTTGAGAGATTTTGTGGCTGCAACTCCTGATCTGCAAGGGTTGCAAGGTGGCGGTTGGATCAATTCGGTCTTCGGACCGGATGGTCCCACAGCCACACAGTTAGATGTTTAGGCCACATTTGTTGTATTAACCATACCGTAGGAGCGAAAAACATTCGACCAGTTTTGATCAAGCCCTGGTTCCAGCAGAACGTGTCACTGTCGAGCAAATGATTTCCAGCTTCACCATCAACGGCGCATATGCTGTCTTCATGGAAGACCAGATTGGATCACTGGAAATGGGTAAGAAAGCCGACTTTATTATACTCAGCCAGAATATCCTGGAGATTGATCCCTCCGAAATCCACAATACCACGGTGTTGCTGACCTTCATTGAGGGCAACGAAGTCTATCGCAGCGATAGTTACCACGAATAAATAAAGGCTGATGGAACTTTTATCAGGTGCAGCTGTTAAAAAAACAGTGCACCATTTTTATCCATTCGATACCCATAATGCTTGACGTTTCCCTTGTTTACCCTTAATATACCGTTGATTATCTAGCTACGTCTGGGTCTTGTATACGGATCCAAGGTAAAAACCGACCTCATATACAAGATTGCCTGGTCACCCAATTTTCCTGCCTTAGCACAGTATACGAGTTGCTTATCACGAACCACTAATCGCTACTCACTTTTCCCTGGAGCTCCTATGGAAGTCGGTCTCGTCCGTTCAATTGATATTGATCAAACCATGCAGGAAGCATATCTTGACTATGCCATGAGCGTTATCGTTGCTCGTGCTTTACCGGATGCGCGGGATGGTTTAAAGCCTGTTCACAGACGCATCCTGTATGCCATGTTCGACATGAATTTACGCCCTGATTCTGCCTTACAAGAAATCAGCCCGTATCGTGGGCGAAGTGCTCGGCAAGTATCACCCCCACGGTGATATGGCGGTTTATGAATCCATGGCCCGCATGGCCCAGGATTTCTCCATGCGCTGCCTGCTGGTGGAAGGACAGGGGAACTTCGGCAGCGTGGATGGTGACCCGCCAGCCGCGATGCGGTATACCGAAGCCCGCCTGACCGCCCCTGCCATGGAGCTGTTGGCAGATATTCGCAAGGGAACGGTCGATTTCTCAGATAACTTCGATGCCAGCTTGCAAGAACCGGATGTGCTTCCCGCTGCCATGCCCAACTTATTGGTAAACGGTGCGACTGGTATCGCAGTGGGCATGTCCACCAATATTCCTCCCCACAACCTTGGTGAAGTTGTGGATGCCCTCATTTTTATGCTGGAAAACTGGGAACGTCTCGACGATGTTAACATTGAAAACCTGATGCAGTTCATCCAGGGACCGGATTTCCCAACTGGAGGGCTGATCGTCCAGGATACGCATGAAGATGACCTGACTGCCGCGTATGGCACCGGGCGTGGTAGGGTGACTGTTCAGGCACGCTGCCACATCGAGGAAATCAGCCGCGGGCGGAACCGTATCATCGTCACTGAGCTCCCATACATGACGAATAAATCTTCACTCATCGAGCGGATTGCCGAGCTCTCCCGTGAAGGGAACCTCGACGGATTGTCCGACTTGCGCGATGAATCCGACCGCCATGGATTGCGGATTGTTATTGAGCTTTCTCGCACCGCTGAACCGGACAAGGTACTGCAGGAATTATTCAAGAAGACACCGTTGCGATCAACCTTTGGCATCATCATGCTTGCGCTCGTGGATGGTGAGCCACGCATGCTTTCGCTCAAGCAAGCCTTGCGTGTGTATCTGGAACACCGCCTGACAGTCATTCGCCGCCGCGCGGAGTTTGAGCTTGAAAAAGCCCGCCAGCGCGCCCACATCCTCGAAGGACTGCGTGTAGCGCTTAAACATCTGGACGAGATCATCGAGCTGATCAAGAAATCACCTGACGCAGAGACCGCCCGTGACCGCCTGATGAAGCGCTACCGGTTGTCGGAGATCCAAGCCCAGGCGATTTTGGATATGCAGCTGCGCCGACTGGCCGCCCTTGAGCGCAAGAAAATCGAAGATGAATACAAGGAACTCCTGGCACAGATCAAATCCCTGGAAGGATTGCTCCATTCTCCATTGAAACTACGCCAGACCGCTGCAGCCGAGCTTCGCCAGGTCAAGGAAGCCTACGGCGACCGGCGACGCACCCAGATCACCCGCCTGGGTGTGGGTGCCAAATCCGTCCTGCCCGATATGACTTCCAACGATTTGCTTCCCGAGCAGACAGTGTGGGTTTCCGCCACCAATGAAGGTTTGATCTCACGCACCCTGGATGAAAAACGACCTCGCATCAGTGGATCCTTCGCTCCTCGTTACCTTTTACAGGTCAACACCCGCGATACCCTTTTCCTGGTATCTGAGAAAGGTGAAGCTGCGGGGATACCGGTTCAAACCCTCCCTGAAGCGGAAAATCCCCAATCTGGCTCCCCAATCCATAAAGTATCCGCATTACCAGAAGATGCGAAGTTAGCTTCACTCTTCACCTTGCCATCCAAGGAAGAACGCCTGCCAGGCTGGTATGTTTTCACCGCCACACAGCAGGGTATGCTCAAGAAGACCGCACTGGATGAGCTGCCTGGTCCCACCGGGCATAGCTTTACCATTGTGAAGGTGAACGAAGAGGATAAACTGGGTTGGATTCGCCTGACGGATGGAAAAGCTGAGATACTTCTGGCTACTGCCGATGGTATGGCAATTCGTTTTCACGAGGATGAAGTCCGTCCAATGGGTTTAGTGGCTGCTGGTGTCAACGGCATTAAGCTGGGTGCGCGTGATATTGTCATCGGAATGGAGCTGATCCCTCGTCGTGGTGATATCCTCCTGGTCGCATCCGATGGAAAGGCAAAACGGGTTGCGTCTGATCAATTCCCTCGCCAGGGACGTTACGGTCAGGGTGTCATCGCCTGGAAGCTTCCCCGCACTGCACAGGTGGTTGGTATTGCGGCTGGAAAATCTACTACACGGGTCACCATACTTATTGATAAGCTCTCACCTAAAGCCATCCGCCTGGATGAGGCTCCACTCCAGACTCGGGCAGCTTCGGGTAAGACTCTCATCGATCTCAAACCCGGTTATCAGGTGCTGGGTATGAGCATCACCTGGGTGGTACCGCGTGCCGTGGCGGGTGTAACCCCCTCCTCAGAGAAAGAACCTGAAGTTCCGGAAGAACCGGATCGAGCCCTGGCTCCCGAAATTGAACAGCTGTCCTTTGGTATGATCGAGCCTGCCTCCAATACCACTTTAAAAGATGTAAAACCCGCTTCTCATAAGCCCCGCGCTGACAACGAATCAAAAACCAAATCAATCCAAAGCCGGTAAAACCAGGGTTGCCAAAGCTGCGTTGGTCACAAAAGCGGTTTCTTCCAGGAAGCCTACTTCACCCACCAGGACAAGTCGATCAAAATCACCTGGGGGTATCAAAAGTGGAAAAGGAAATATCTCAGAAAAAGCTGTGCAAGCCCCGTTGATTGAAACGAAAGCATCCAAACCAGGATCGTTGCCAGCTAAAAAAGCAGGACGACCTGCTTCACCCAAAACTGCCCCGGAGGAAAGAGCTTCCAAAACTGGTCCAGCACCAGCCAAAAAAGTTGGTCGGCCATCTACCTCCAAATCTTCCCCGGCGAATAAGCCTGCCGAAAGCTCTAAAATCCCCAGGGTGAAATCGGGGGTTAAATCTTCTTCAAGCGTTGGGAAAAAGCCTGCTCCCAAAGCAGGCAAGGCGAAAGTCACGCGTGGCTCAGCTTCAAGCACTGGAAGGAAACCTGTTTCTAAAGCCGGGACCACAAAAGTTACTGCTGGAGCTGGGAAGATCCCTGGGAAGAAGCCACCTGCCAAAGCGGGAACGCAAAGCTATCCAAAAACATCAAAAACCAACCCCCGTCAGACCAAGCCCACTACAGCTCAAAAGACAAAACCCGCTCCCAAAAAACCTGCTGCCCGGAATAAAAGCCCGAAAAAACTTACTATTAAAAACGCGACTGCCCCTTCGGTGGTTATCCTGCCACCTTCCTGGAAGCCAAAACGCGTCAAATCCCCGCCATTAAGACGGAGCGTAAAACCAAACCCAGGAACGAATGGAAAATAGGAGCAACCTGGCGATAATTATTTCAATCAGGAAGATTGATATTGAATGCTGTGAAAAAAACATCGTGCCCTTTAAGTCCGTTACCGGCCTAGAGAATAAAATGAGCGGGTTGGTTCCTTTCTCCTATTAATCACTCGCCTAAGGATTTTCTACAAGCTCCCCCCCGCAGTAGGTCCTGTACCAATCGGCTTCTACCTTGAAGTGCTCTTCTGCATAGGCAGTTGCTTGCTCGCTGATTTTCAAAGCTTCATCCAGGTTGACGTTGACTGCGCTACTCCAGGCACGCGGTAGCACCATCAATGGGTCATTCACCGCCCGTTCCTCCTCCCCCAGCGGAATCCAATTGAACAGCAGCGGTCCACGGGAATATGCGCTGAATCCCAGTTCATACCCGCCTTCACGCGCGAATTTCCGCACTGAGCGGTGTGAAATTTCCTCCCGGCCAGATGAACGCATTCGGTCGCCTCCCGAAATGCTCCTCCAATACGGGGGTGGAGTTCCAGATTTCATTCTGAATTTGCTCTACGGGGGTTTCGGGAAGGATATACAACCCCCCAGTATATCCATGCGACTGGACTTCCATGCGTCCGGTTGTAAAGAGCTGGTCCATTAAGTCCCACGCGAACTGGAAGCTGTCCGGGTCGGCAATATATGCGGATGTGACTGTCCAGGCATTTTCCTCCAATACAGGCATCAACCATTCTCGGATCAGCCCCGGCCTGCGATCATCAACAATGATGATCATCGAGCGTGGCGGGATGCTGGTATTCTGCTTTAGAAAATCCAGCAGCTGCTGAGTGGTAATGGTTTCAAATCCCAGGTACCGGGCATAATTCACAAACGCATTGAATTCGTCTCCAGTGATATCTTTCGGATTGTCCACCCGTGTGCCATTTTGAACAATGCTGTGGAACATGATCGGTACCACCACGGTTCCCGGTTGGCTATTTTCAGCCGACCAGCGCATTTGCAAGTACGCGCAGTTATCTTCCAGGTAGGATTGCGGTTGCACTCCTTCCTCAGCACCCGGGAGGTGAATATTTTCAGGGGTGCCATGGTTGGCGTTGTTGTGGGTGTGCGCGTCCGGGTGGGTGTAGTGCTCGGGCTGGGTGTTAATGTCGCCGTAGGAGAATCAGTGCTTGTGGAAGTCTGCGTAGAAGGCGCCGTTTTACTGGGCAAAGCTGTCCAGCCAGGTGTGGTAGTCAGAGTGGTGGGCTTGCTGCAGGCAGTCAGCCAGCAGTAAATTGTTAAAACCACAAATAATAACTTGACATTTCTTCTATTTGCTGACAGTAAAGAATGAGTAATGATAATTAATTTTACCATGCGAAATCCCAAGGGTGTCATTGCCGTTGCGGACAAAACCCTTGGCACTGGAGGCTGTCCAGGTAAAATGCCGCGCTGCCTCCCTTCCCGCTGAAGCTTCCAAGTGTAAACTTGCTGTTGGGTAGTATCTGTTCAAATAGCTGGGTATACCATGAACGTAGTTTATCCATGCCCTGGGTCGTGTGATAAGCGCTGATATGGATTGCAGGCAATCCATAAAGCTTGATAATGTTGTCAATATCATGATCATTCATAGCGTTGATCAAATCCACGCAGATGTCTTTGGTGACTTCTTTTTCAGACCACTTATATTCCCGGATCGTATCCCATACACCTGGAATGTTACCTGAACGGGCATCTGACCATTCCCAGAAATTCACCGCGCTTAGGTTAAGTTCTTTAGCCTTATTACAGAATTCAAGCACCTCGGCATCCGTTGGCTTCCACCCATATTCCCGGAAGGCAGCCCCAGTGGGAACAATCGGGAGGGATGGGTTCTTCTTTTGGAACTCTGATACACACCTTTCCAGTTGGTCTCCCGGGTTATGCGCTTTCATCCAATATACCTGGGGCATATTTAGGTCGCATTGTTCAAGAAATTCAATCCACGGCACCTGGGGGTGCAAGGAAGGGTAACGGAAGGAGCTCAAGGCGATCTTCAGATCGGGGCAGGCTGCTCGAAGCTGAGCCATGAATTTTTTGGCTGCTGCTTTTTTCCCGCTCTCTTTATATTCCTTTTCCACGTCGATCACGTATCCATCCAGGGCGTATTGGCGGATACGCGCAATAGCTACGTTGGCTTCTCCATTTGGGTAATCGCCATAGATATAGTGCCAGCCCCAAACCTTTATACCAGCTTCCCGAAGAGCGTTAACTACCGGCGTGGTGTAATCAGTTGGGTCTCCCCATGTTCCATTATAGACCATTGTCCCATCTGCCACTTTTAAGATCAGGTGGGTCAATTCTGCTGCTTTGGCGTGAATTACGATCTGCCTGGCATCACCGTGTTCACAATTGGGAATTTTCCAGGTAAAAAATCCCTTTCCTTCTAATGCCATTCCAATGTCTCCTGATCCGTCCGTTCCAGCATGCTTGCCCGCTAAGGCTCACTGATTACTTCTCGCATGACCTGCATTACTGGTTCACGGAGCGGTACCAGGACCATTGATCCATAGGAATTGATCCAATCATACACTTGCTCCCTCCCGATGGAATAGTTGTTTATATCAGGTGAATTTGCCTGGCGGAGTGCAACTGGGAGAAGGTAGGTGATCAAATGTAAGTCGACATTCGTGGTTATGTTTTGTGTATAGATATCATACAATTCTGGAACGCGTGATAATCCATTTATACTGACAATACTTCTGAATGCTGCCTCAAGTATTTCTTGCTGTCGCCTGCCGCGATCGAGATCACTGGTTGAATATCTCGCTCGTACATACCATAAGGCTGTTCTCCCATTCATCCAATAATCGCTCGCTGAGACACAAAAATTACCAAAATCATCCATGTGATCACAAAAATCCTTTCCAACCGATACCCTGACACCTCCAAGCGAATCGATTCCATCCTTAAATGCATCGAACCTGATCAAAACATAATAGTCTGGTCTGACACCGAAGTTGTACTCCATCGTGTCTGCAAGTGCCTCAAATCCGCCCCATCCAAAGGCTGTGTTGATGCGCTGCATCGTATAACCAGGAATGTAGACGTACAGGTCTCGCGGGAACGCAGTAAGCTTGACAGTGCCTTCAGAAGGATTGATGGTGAGTAACTGGATTGTATCGGTTCGAAAACCGCTATCATTAGGCCGTTGGTCTGATCCCAGTAACAGGATGTTGACTTGATTTACTGGGTGGCCGAGGACCCCGGCAGGTGGAGGAACTTGGAAATCCGGCCATATGCTTGAACCAGGATAATCACTCCACGAACGTCCTTGGTCAGAAATAAAGTCAGCCTCATCATCAAGTTCTGGAAGAGGTGGTGGGGGTGTTTCTGTTGGTAAAGGCGCGGGTGTAGGTGTGGGACTTGGAGGCATTTCCCTTGACACAAATGGCGCATATACGATCAGATTGGCTGTTTTTGGTGATGATTGGAATATGGATACGCTCGGTAATTCTATGGATATGCGTGGTAATTCGATGATCGAGCTGAGTGATAATTTCTGATCCTCTGTGGGCGATAGTGTTGGTATTAGTATTGGCGTTGGTGTTGGGGTATCGCCAGGTGCTGCAAGCACAACACTATTGCCGAAAGCGGATAGGTTCGCATCTGGCACAGAAGACTGCACTGGTAAATTTCCAGCAAATACGATTATGACGATCATGATTAAGAATGCAATTAAGGATGTTTTCATCGAATTACCCATGCCGTGACAGAATGTGTTTTCATCAAATTTACCTCTTGAAGCCATGCAGGCATCATGGTGAGGATTAACTGAGCATATAAGATGCAATATTCATACCTACAAGTAGGAAATTTATAATTTCCACGCCATTAAAAGAAAAATTGGCTACAAAATCCAATGTAACCAACTAATCAAATACAAGGTTCTTATAATTTTAAAAATCAGGGGATGGTATGGTTCTCCCCACCTGGTAGATCCTCAACCAATGGGATTAATACACTGAATGTGGAGCCAATCCCCTCTTCAGTATCTACCCAAACACGGCCTTTGTTCAATTCAACTAATGATTTTACGATCGATAATCCTACACCTGTATCCCCGATCCCCTCGATCAACGGATTTTCTATCTTATACCGTCGTGTAAAGATGCGCGGAATATCCACCTGTGCTATACCACCCCCCTGGTCTGTCACCGAGCACAGAAGCAAGTCCGGCTCATTTGGTTTTTGTTCGATCCTGGAAATTAACCTGATTTCTCCATCCTGCGGGGTAACGATGCAGGCATTTTCCAACAGGTTAGCGAGGATTTGCTGTAGAGCTTCCTTGTTCGCCCTGATTTCAGGCAGTTTTTCAGGTAAATCTACCCGCATAGTGATGTTTTTCTCACTGATCTGGGCGATGATGTTCCCGATCGCTTCATCGATCACTGCCTCAAGGTCCACCTTGGTGAGTGTTTGATCCACTTTCCCGCTGTCGATTGCCAGCACCTGCACCAGCTCTGCCATCAGGATACCTAATCTTTCCGATGATGCTTTCACGCGTTCCAGGAATTTCCTTTGTACCGCCCCGAGTAATCCAACCGTTTCCCCGAGCAGCAGGTCCGTGTAGCCAATGATCGCCGATAATGGTTGCCGAAACTCTTCTGAGATTGAAGTAACCAGCTCAGTTTGTCCGATATCATCCAGCCGTTTCATCGTGGCAAGCTGTAGCTCTAGCATCTGTTGATCCGATTTTGATAATGTGCTCGGGATACGCGCCAGGTCTGTTAATGCTGCACGCAGTTCTTCTCTCAGTTGTTCAACTTCTTCAATGGATGGTCGTCCCTTGGCTACCAGGAGCTCAAGCTCTCGATTTCGTTCCTCCAATTGCCCAACTGTATCATCCGGGCTATTTTGGTCAGCCATCCATGCGGTCGCTGCTCCAACACCAATTGCCGCGCCTGCCGCCTTTGCTACCAGGTCATCATATTTTATTTTCAGCTGTTCATTTTCCTGGCGTTGATTTTCCAATTCCACCCGGGCTTGTTCCAGTGCTGCCTGGTTCTCTGTCTCGGTTTCTCCGCCAAGGTTGCTTCCAGTCGGTTGAGGGAATATGGCTGCCAGCCCATTGGCGATCTCGGTTAACCGGGAACTATCAGCTTCACTCCACATCGGATGGGATGGTCTGGATAATGCCAGGATGCTAAATTCAGTATTCGAATCTTTTACCGTGAAAGGAACCACTAGAATATGACCAGTCTGGTTTAGCCCGAGCTCTCGAATAAGGATTGTAATCTCTGAATCTGGCTTGCCACCATCGATTCGCAAGGTCTTCCTGTTTTGGACCGCCCCCAGCAGCATAGGCATCTTTTGTCCATCCACGGTAAATCCATCGATCGCTCGTTCATCCGGCAAATTAAATCCCACTGGTATGATGATCTGTGTTCCCGTTTTTGGTGGCAGCAGCAGCAAACAAACCTCGGCTTCCAGCGCTTGGGCAATCAATCGGGTTAATTTCAAGTAGAACTGCTGTGGTGACTTCTCGTTACACAGGTTAAAGATTGATTGGATGAACTTTTCATCCAATGGGTTTGTGCTGGTTGTTATTGTCTTGTCCCCTCTGAAGGCGGTATTACTTCGATATCAGGTGTCAATCTTTTTGGTAGTTCCAGCAAAATAATGAAAGCAACCATCTCTCCAACCCGAACCAACCAGGCGTAATCTCCCGCTGGTTGTTGGACCAGGAATTGAGCCAGGTAACCCCCCAGCAGGATAACAAGCATCGAAACACCCAAGCCCCAGGCTTTGGGTCGCTGCCAAAACAGCACCAGGATACCTGCGACAAGCAGTACGATCCCAACATAATATGCATAACCACCGAGGATCGAGGTATTGAAGAATTGAGCTGCATCCTGGTTTATCCACCACACTAAGCTGATAATACCGGCAAATAGAATGATCGCTAACAATATCAGCACGATGGCATCTGCAGCAGGGATTCGCTTTGGGAAAGCCCATAACCAGATGATCACGACGATGCTAAAAAAAGCAACCATCCGGTCAAGGATTGGCAGGAAGGCGTGTTCTTCGATCACACCCAACCAGGCAAGCCAGGCAGCTAAAAACAGTAAGAGTTGTGCGATAAGCAGGGATATTAACCCCTGCCGCATTCGCTTGCCCTCCCATGAAGCCTGTTGCCCACTCGCGTATGAACAGGCTTGGTAGGCACCAAATGAAAATAGCACCAGCACAAGGATAATAATCAGGTAGCCTTGGGGTGTGGTTAACAGGCTAATATTCGATCGATTATTTGGTTCATACTCCGCTGATGAAATTATAGCATGCTAGATGAGGTTGACAAAACTAAAAATCCAGGTAAAATTTCGGTCACCTCGTTGATTAAATTATCTTGCCGGAGTGGCGGAATTGGCAGACGCGCTACGTTCAGGGCGTAGTGGGCATTACGCTCGTGTGGGTTCAAATCCCACCTTCGGCACTGGCACAATCCCTGCATCATACCAGCAGGGATTTTTATTTCCCTTGCACGAACATTCAGGCTGGAGTAAGATAGCGTTATGAAAAAACTGGGTAATAGCTGGAAACCTGCGCTGATCTTGGTCGGGTTTGCCGTTTTAATTCTCCTGGTGATGGATTTTAACAATCGCATGGCAGAATTAAGACGTCTGACAGCTGAGAAGGAAGTTGTTAGCGCCCGAGTTACCAGCCTGGTTGAAACCCAAGACCTCCCTCGAAACCCAGGTTGCATACGCCACCTCCGAAGCAGCCGTTTATTATTGGGCATATAACTTCGAACATCTCGGTAAGGAAGGCGATGTTCTGGTCGTGCCCATCCAGGTTGATGGCAGTCAGCCCCAACCCACACCCACTCCCATTGTCACACCTGAGGTCATTACCAATTGGCAGGTGTGGCTTTCCTTACTCGTAGACCAGCCTTAGTCAACGCCTGTCAACGCAACGTCAATGCCTTGACGCCGTAGACTGTGCATGCTATAATACCGCCCGCTCAAAAAAAGAGCACGCATTTGATGCGGGGTGGAGCAGTGGCAGCTCGTCGGGCTCATAACCCGGAGGTCCTTGGTTCGAATCCAAGCCCCGCTACTGAGCATAAACCAGAGTTCATCGGGCTCTGGTTTTTTGCTTAAAATGACGTAGGTCTTCGAGCACTTCCATGGAGGAAGATGCATTCGAATCCAAGCCTTGTGATTAAAAAGATGCCAAACGCGGCTTTGATTAAAAATTTATACCTGTTGAGCTCATAACCTCAGGTGATGTATTCGAAGCCTCATAATCAACAATGAATAGGAGATTTATTAAATGGATACACCGTTTGAGCCTCCTGGACGACGCCTTCATTCCTTAATTATTTATAACAAATGGGTGTATTTCTGCTGCTTTTTTTTATATTGCGAGAACAAAATCCCTGGAATCCGATAGATAAAATATCATATTTTGTGATTTTCTCAGACAGTTATTGGTAATTCACCAACAGGGATATATCCCTATAGCAGTATCGCAAGTTCAGTCACCTATTTTTCCACCTAATCACCCTGATTGATGCTGAAATCCGTTCAACGGATGGAGCAATTCTCTATATATTCTCAGTTCCTCATCTGATGGAAAGGCATTATGCTTTGTTGCTAAAATATAAATTTCCCAAAGAAAATAAGAATAATGTGCCAAATAAATGCAAAGGCAACCAGAGCAGCCTTATCACTACATCCAGATTTTGATAATTGGTAATAAAAAGTAAAATCATAAACAAGGAGTTGATGATTAAGGTCAATAATGCTGATTTTCCTAGATCTTGTCGTTGTTTCTCGTCAAACCACTGCCTATCCTTCTCTAAAAGTTTGGTAATCAACCAAAAAAAGACTGCTAAAGCATAGGGAAAGAGTAAAATGATAATATTCATGCTGGTATGAAGTAAAGTCCAGGAGTGTGGATAAAAGAAACCTAAACTAGCAAATGCCAATCCCATTATTCCGCATATAAAACCAATATAATGGACGACCAGGAAGATATTTATATCTCTAGCTACATTGTCAAGCTGTTTATGACCAAAATATCCTGTGAAATGCAAATACGTGAATACCAGAGTTGTTACAAACTGAAATCCCAGCATTGGGTAAACCAGGGACCACTCAGGTTGTGCAAGTCCATACCGATATTGTTTATGGATATCGTTTATTAAAGCCACATCGCTGAAGACAGCCAACAAGGAAATGATGCCAATGATGATCAGAAATAGTGAGAAGGGTTCTATTTTTGAGGCATATTTTATATATATAATGATTTGTAGCAATGATAGCAGAAAGAATATAAAGGTAACCAATAAACCAATCCCGACCCACACCATCATGGTTTCCTCAATGTCAGTCAGGGTCTTAAATTCAATCATTTTTGGTTTGAGTTTCGAAAAAATAAAAAATATATATACATAGAATGCAATCGAGAGAAAGGCGAAAAATATAGTGATTATTCTTACCGGTTGAAATATCTTTTTCATTGCTCGTTCTCATCCTTGACTAAATAAAAAATATCCTCAACATTTACCCCGAAAAATCGCACTATTTTCAGCGCTAAGAAAATAGAAGGATAAAATTTTCCAGTTTCTATTGAGTGGATTGTAAGTCTGGTTACACCTACAGCATTTGCAAGATCCTGCTGTGAAATCTCATTATGCTCAAAGCGAAATTTTCGTAATTTATTTTCCAGTTTCAATGGAGTCCCTTGTGATTTAGATGTATAGTATACTATACATATTATATAGTATAGTATACATTTTGTCAATTGCGATTGTCTCGGTTAACTACTCAATAGATAATCAGATGCGTAATCTGTGCATCCGATAAATAAAAAATTTCAGGCGATGATGAATTCACCGCCTGTAGTAAGAAATATACTTACCTCTTTATCTAAGGTTGGTTTCCTTGATCACCACCATTGCCGTTATCTCCACCACGGTTACTACCGCCAACCTGCGTGTCTGTGTTAATGATCGATTGATAAGTATCCAGGCTGAGATACTGCGGCTCATAAACTTCTCCGGTCTGCTGCCGTAATTTCGCAACAAATGCCCTCAGGTGGTTTTCAGATCCTGCCAGCAAATTTTCATACACAATTTGGATATCCGCATTATCGGTCTGCGCCAGGTGTTCTTTCAGGTCAAGGATATCGATTTCCTCGATGGCTGCACCAACCCTTAATGCATCTGCAAGAGATTGATTTCCACGCCCAACCAGCTCATTATATAGTGCCTGTAAATCTGGATTGGTGAAGACTCCCATTTCACCAGAAGCCGGGTCAGTCAATCCATAACGATCGATCAAGGTCTTTATGGACTCAATATGGGTCAACTCACTCTGACTGATATTATCGAAATTGCGTGAACCATATTGTGAATAAAAAGTGACGTAAACATCATGTGCCAGCTTCTCCTCTTCCCGCATGTAAAGTAGTCCTGCAACTTCCACTTCACTCAAGCCATCTTCGCTGGCCGGAGGCAGGATGATCTGCTCATTGGCATGCTCTGTGTTCGAAACCTGGTTTAACTCATTTTTCCCTTCAATCTGGGAATCTTGGGAAGGATAATTATTGGATCCATACCCATTTTGATTCAAATTGCTGCTTTCATCATTTACTTTTGCCAGGCTGCGGTTGACTGCCCCAAAAACGAGTACTCCAATGATAACGACTAAAGCCATTGTAACGATAATTTTTTTCAACATTTGATTTTCCTTTCGATTGATTAGTTTTTGTATAGAAACGTTAATTTGTGATGGATGTCGGTTTTGCGATTTGTTTGGATGGCAATGCCATATTCACCATTTTCCCGCTCACCTTTGTGATCCATTTCCAGTGGATGGCAATATGCACCAATGCTGCAATCATGAGTGTCACACCTGCCCAGGTATGCAGTAGATCCCAGGTTGTACGACTGAACAGGAACATCGGGTCAAGCGCATTATGTCCCTCGGGCGTAAAGAAAAAATACACACCACTTAATTGCTGTAAACATGAAACTTACGGCAACTATCACGTTGATCAGCAGGTTCAAGCGCCCATTTTTGCTCATGCTCCAGCTTTTTCCAGTCAGCTCATTCCACATTTTACGGGACATGCTGACCACCCATGGCCAATGCACTACCAGGTGGATGAGCACGATACCGATCATCACGATTCCACCCCAGGTGTGCAAGTCATCCCAGGTCTCGCGTTGAAATACGATACGCAAGTTATAGTAGGGATTGCGTCCACCCTGGTATCCGCCGATTGGCAGGAAAAGGAAATAGACACCCGATAAAGCTGCAACCACAGCACTGCTAAATAAGCTGGCAACAACCCACCAGTTCCTTTGAGTTTGTTTGGATAGAATTTGTGTTTTCATATGATCATTTTTCCTACGAATAATTTTGAGATTCACCAACGCTCCATGTTTAATAACATTTCTCGCCGACCCCAGCATCATACATTTACCAGGCATGTTACAGGTGAAGAACTTATGGAGATTTTATGAATATCTTGTGAATTATTTCGTCACGGGGATAAGAACACAGCAACACCCACAATCGACATCCAGGTAAATGCCTGCTCGCATAGTAATTAGCGAATCATTCCTCAAACCCGAAGAGTGGAATAGTATTGGATCATCGTCCCCCCTAAATAGAAACATCCAGTTACCGACTTGAATCCTGGTATATTAAACCAAATACCTCAACCTAATTTCTCGTATTTCCCCAATTTCATCTGGAGTCCAACCCGTATTTGAGTCTGCGGGCGCTGTTTGTTAATTAGCTTATGCGCTTGCAGGATAACTGCCTCAGGAAGGATTACGTCATCCTTCCAAAATTCTTCCAAATCATCCTCCAAATCATGGATCGTTTTCCAGTAGTACGCAAAATCAAAATACTCTTTGGATGATTCTATAAAAATCCGTCCTATAAGAATTGACTCGATTGCATTATCCGCAGCAATATCAAGCTCGATATCCGGGCTCGTATCAATCATTCCAGCCGATTCCCGACCACCTTCATATAAAATCTCCAGTGGGACATCCACGCTCAACGGGCGTACATCGACCATGATCCCTTGCGGGACCAAAACTCGGTGGGCTTCCTTAAGGGCATGGACCATGCCCTCCACAGGGATTCATCAAAGCGATGAAGCAAAAATGACTATATCAAAAACCTGGGATGGAAAAGGTAATTTTTCTGCAATAGATTGGATGAAAGCTGAATTCGTAGTACCTTTATTTACTTCTGCTTCTCTCAAGTCGGCTATCTCAGGATCAATTCCAATTAATCTACTTGGCATGCCTGCATATTGTCGGGTAAATTTCCCCTCACCACATCCAATCTCCAGGACGTTCTTACCCGTGAGCTCACATACTTTAATCAAATGACTAACTTCAGCACATTCAGGATCGCGGGTTGCTTTCATTTCCACCTCCAATGACACATACTCAAGAATGCTAATTTGCAACAAATCGGCTTGCTTTTTCGTATTAATTATACTGATAAATGAATCAATCGATTCATTGCGTTTCCGTATGAAAGTTTCCCCGATGGTTCTTGTTGAAGGATGAGTTGGACCCATACGCACCTCTCCTTGACATATTCAAAACAACCTGTTATTTTTTATTTGTCGTATCCTTAACTACCAGCTGACCAGAAAGAGGTATCTCATGAAAATATTCCTTCATTGGCTCGTCACGGTGATCGCCTTGTATGTCGCGACACTTCTCCTACCGGATAACCTGATGTCTGTCCAGGGTGCAGATGCATGGCTTGCATTCACCGTCATGGCAATCGTGCTCGGGTTGGTCAATATCTTCATCCGCCCTATCCTGAAATTCTTCTCCTGTGGGTGCATCATTCTCACCCTGGGTCTTTTCACCTTGGTGATCAATGCCTTCTTGCTTTGGTTTTCCTCCTGGCTCTGCCAGCTGATGGGCGTTGGTTTTTACGTCCAATTTCCCTGGGGTGCTTTTTGGGGTTCGATCATCGTCAGCCTGGTCTCCTTTGTTTTCAATCTGTTCATCCCTGATAAGAAATAAGCTGCCAGCCTTCCATATACTACCACTACAGCATAATGAATATTCACGCACAAGGCTCACACTTCGTAGATGAACTCGGACGCCGGGTGATGCTGCACGGGGTCAACCTGAGCGGAAGCAGTAAAGTTCCCTACAAACCCGATGGAGCTACCTATATCCGGGAAGGTTTCTTTGACCACCGCAATGTCTCCTTCGTTGGTCGCCCGTTTCCACTGGACCAGGCTGATGAGCACCTCGGCCGTCTGAAGGAATGGGGTTTCAACTTCCTGCGTCTATTAGTGACCTGGGAAGCCATCGAACATGCCGGACCAGGAATCTACGATGAGGAATACCTCGACTATATCGTCGAGGTGGTGAAGAAAGCTGGCGAATACGGCTTCAACCTGTTCATCGACCCTCACCAGGATGTGTGGAGCCGTTTCTCTGGCGGGGATGGCGCTCCCGGATGGACGTTCGAAGCGGTCGGATTTGACATCTCCCATTTCGTCGAGACAGGTGCTGCCATTGTACACGCTACCCATCCTGGTCCATATCCCAGGATGATCTGGTCTTCCAACACCAACAAGCTTGCTTGTGCCACCATGTTCACCCTGTTTTTTGGAGGGAATGATTTTGCCCCACAGGTACTGGTTGATGGTGAGCCAATCCAGGAATACCTGCAGAGGCATTACTTCAATGCCATCCAACAGGTTGCGCTTCGCCTAAAAGATCAGCCCAATGTAATTGGCTATGATACGATGAATGAGCCGTCCAGCGGCTACATTGGATGGAAGGATTTGAATTCTACCGCCGGGCATGTCAACCTGGATGTAAGCCCCACACCATACCAGTCCATGCTGCTTGGGGCAGGTCTCTCCCAGGAAGTTGATTTTTGGTCGCTCGGATTGGCTAGCATCAAGAAGACCGGTACGCGCCGTTTGAATGAAGTCAAGCCAACGAGTCTGGCTGCCTGGGTATGATTGCGTCTGGAAGCAGCATGGTGTATGGGATTTCGATACTTCTGGTGAGCCCCACCTGCTTGGACCCGGATTATTTCACCAAGGTCAACGGCCATCCAGTCAATTTCACGCGTGATTATTACCGCTTGTTCAACAACCGTTTCGGAGAAATGATCCATTGTGCTCATCCAGAAGCGCTGATCTTCATCGAAGCAGAACCGGGTGTTCCGCCTTACGAGCAGGGTGAGCAGGATTTCAAAGATATCGTTTATGCCCCCCACTGGTATGATGCCTTCGTTCTGGTGAAGAAAGAATACACACCATTCATCGGTGTGAACAGCCACACCCGCAGGGTTGTTTTCAGCCCAGCCATCCGCCGCTCATACTATAATCAGCTAGCCACCCTGAAAAAGCACAGCAACCATCAGCTGGGTGGGGTGCCAGTTCGTCCTGGGGGAGTTCGGTATCCCCTTTGACCTGCATGAGAAACGCGCTTACCAGACGGGCGACTTCCACATCCAGGTGAAAGCCCTACAGCGCAGCATGAAGGCTGTGGAGGACAATCTGCTTAATTACACGCTCTGGAACTACACCCCCGATAATACCAATCTGCACGGTGACCTGTGGAATGACGAGGATCTGTCCATTTACAGTCCTGACCAACGTGGCGACCCGCGTGATATCAATTCAGGTGGGCGTGGCCTGCAAGCAGTGGTGCGTCCATATCCAATCATCACCTCAGGTGAGCTGCTTCAAGCATCCTTCAACCCGTATAGGCGTCAGTTCAAGATGAAATTCCGCCATGATCCGGTGATTTCAGCCCCCACCGAGGTATTTGTGCCAAATTACCAGTATCCGCATGGATATTCTATCAAGGTGAGTGATGGCCGCTACGAGATTAAGCGCTCCGAACAGCTTCTACTCTACTGGCCGGGAGAGGGTAGGACTATCCACACGATAAAGATTAAGCCATAATTATTGTGGGATTTGGTGGTATTTTCTATTATAGGGGTGAGTCTCAGAACCACCGTAACTTTGACTTTATTGCAATCCCCCACTGAGCTTCACATTGGCAGCTTCTGGAGGTGTGCCAGTTTTTGCCTGCGGGTGCTCATCCTCACGGTAATGACAGCCCCGACTCATCCGATTGCGATGAGCCGCATACGCTACGATCAAGGCCGTCTGTACGCTATTACGCAAGCCGATCAACCCATCGCTCAGGCGTGTCTTGCGGTAAAACTCCTCAATATCCAACCAGATCTGGCGCAGGTCGCGGATAGCCCGGTTCAGGCGATATTCGCTGCGCACTAAACCCACATAATGCCACATCAGGTTGCGCACGCTCTGCATATCACCCTGGATTAAATTCGAGTCACCCTCGTAGATCAGGCCGCTGTCATTCCATTCAGGAAAATCATTTTCACTCAACAACCTTCCTGGTGACTGCGCCCGGATATCCTCTGCAGCCTGCACTCCCCATACCAATCCCTCCAGTAAAGAGGTGCTTGCCAGCCGGTTGGCACCATGCACACCCGTACAGCTAACCTCACCCACCGCATACAGGTTCGGGATGCTTGTGCACCCTGAAAGGTTCACCTGTACACCACCACAAAAATAATGGGCTGCTGGAACTACCGGGATAGGCTGGCGGGTGATATCGATGTTCTGTTCCAGGCAGTGGCTGTAAATATGCGGGAAGCGTTCCCGGATATAATCCGCTGGCTGGTGAGAGGCAATATCCAGCAACACATATGGGTATCCCTTATCAACCATCTCTGAGTAAATTGCCCTGGCGACAATATCACGCGGTGCCAGGTCCTTCCACTCAGGAGAATAGCGCTCCATGAATGGCTTGCCTTGCGGGGTGAGCAGGATTGCTCCCTCACCACGCACCGCTTCGCTGATCAGGAACTTGGTGGTGTCGGAGGAGCTTAGAGCGGTCGGGTGGAATTGGACATACTCAGCATTGATAATGTTCGCCCCGGCACGGTATGCCATGGCTACCCCATCGCCGCGTGCCCCAATGGGATTGGTGGTATTCAGGTAGATCTGCCCCACTCCACCTGTCGCCAGGATGGTCTTCCGCGCCAGGATGGGTACTACCTGGTGTGATTTCCTGGTCGAACACGTACGCCCCGTGGCAGGTGAGGGATTGGTACACCGCCAATGGGTCGGTGGCATGGTGTGGAAAGGTGATCAGATCAACAACCGTGTGCCCTTTAAGCAAACAGATGTTCGGGATCTTCCTCAGCTTGCGCAGCAAGGCCTGCATGATGGCCGCCCCCGTGCCGTCCCCCACGTGCAGGATCCGCCGGGTGGAGTGGGCTGCTTCCAGACCCATGAGTAGCTGACCTTGCGCATCATGGTCAAAATGCAACCCTACCTGCTCAATCAATATTTCATCCAATAATTTTGGACCATGCTCTGCGATCAGCCTGACCGCTGGTGGATAAGATAGACCAGCCCCGGCTGCCAGGATATCCTCTTCAAGCAGCTCGCTGCTGTCATCCAACCCGCGTCCGACGATCCCCCCCTGGGCATAGTTGGAGTTGCTATCGGAGGCTTCTTCCGCGCGGGTGATCACGGTGATTTGCCGCTGGGTATCGGTGGCAAGCTGTAATGCTGCGGTAGCGCCTGCAATCCCGCAGCCAATAATGAGTACATCAGTTTGCATTTAACCCTCCCCCATTACCCGATGGCGATCATGCGCTCCACCGAACGGGCAGCGCGTACACGGATATCTTCAGGTATGTCAATGACATACTGGTTCAGCTGCAGGCTCTTGAGCGTATCTTCCATCGTGATCGTGTTCATATGCGGGCAACGCACCATGCACAAGCGCAGCATTTCCTTATCCGGGTTGGCAGCCGCGATATTATCGCCCATCGCACACTCAGTCAATACAAGGTACTGTGGAGCGTTGCTCTCCTTCACGTAACGGATCATGGCATTCGTACCGCCGGAAAAATCGGACGCTGCCACCACCTCCGGGCTGCTCTCTGGGTGGGTAAGTACAACCACCTCGGGGAACTGCTGGCGGACTGCCTGGATATCCTGGACGGTAAACTTCTCATGCACCTCGCATCGCCCGTGCCAGCCAATCAGCGTTTCCGGTTTACGGATTGCCTGGTAATCCAGCGTGGTGGATGGCTTATGATCCGTTTCCTTCAGGGTGGGGAAGATGACATGCCTGCCGGTCTCAATTGCAATGTTGCGCGCCAGGTATTCATCCGGCAGGAAGATGACCGTATCAGAATGCAGGGATTCGACCACCGCATTGGCATTGCTGGAGGTGCAGCAGATATCCACTTCAGCTTTCACATCTGCGTAAGTGTTCACATATGCCACCGCTGGCACGCCTGGGTAGCGGGCGCGCAGCTGGCGCACGTCCTCGGCAGTGATGCTGGCAGCCAGGCTGCAGCCTGCTTTTTCAGATGGCAGCAGCACCGTCTTACTGGGGTTGAGCAGCTTGGCCGTCTCTGCCATGAAGCGCACCCCACAGAAGACGATGATATCCTTGTCCGTCTGGGCAGCCTTTCGGCTCAGGTCCAACGAATCACCCCGGAAATCAGGGATGGAATAGAAAAGTGCTGGCTCCATGTAGTTGTGACCAAGGATGATGGCGTTCTTCTCTATCTTCAGCTGGTTGATCTGCACTGCCAGCTCTGCTTTATAGCGCAGCTCGAAATCAGGCACCACCCGGCTGAGCTTGCTTTTCATTTCTTCATACATGCTGTTTACAGACATAATTCGTGCTCCAATTTCCAAACCTGCATCATGGTCGCAGATTCTGGACTTAATCTATCCTATTTTCATGCTGATGTCAAGTGTGGGGGCGGAGTGTGTCAGTGCACCCGCAGAGATGAAATTTACACCTGTCTCGGCGATTTGCCGTACACTGTTGATATTAACGTTGCCTGATGCCTCCAGCGGGACACGTCCATTGGCTACCTGCACCGCCCGGCGCATCGCCTCCAGGTCCATGTTATCCAACATAATGCGGTCGACCTTCAAACTGATGGCTTCTTCCAATTCGCCCAGGTTCTTCACCTCCACCTCGATGGCATAACGCTGGTTATGCATCTCCCTCACCCTCTGCACCGCCTGCGTGATACCGCCTGCCCCGGTGATGTGGTTATCCTTGATCAGCACCATATCGAACAGCCCTGTGCGGTGATTCTGCCCACCCCCGCAGTGGACGGCATATTTATCCAAATAGCGTAGCCCTGGAGCGGTCTTGCGCGTGTCGAGGATCACTGCCTTGGTATCCTTGACCGCCTGGACAAACATGTATGTCATCGTGGCGATACCCGACAGCCTGCCCAGGAAGTTGAGCGCTGTACGCTCACCTGCCAGCAGTGCCCTGCCATCCCCCTGCACCTGTGCCAGTACCTGCCCCTTCTGTACCACGTCGCCATCCTTGACCGCCCGCCGGAACGAGATGGTTGGATCGACCAGGTTAAACACTACTTCAGCAATAGGCAGCCCTGCTACAACTCCACCGGCCTTGTTGCGAATGTATCCATTCAGCGGGTTGCCCGCCGGGATGGTCGCCATGCTGGTGATATCTCCACCTGCCAGCTGTCCCCTGAACTCAGCCAGGTTAGCGCTATCCGACAGATCCTCAGACAAAGCCAGCAGGAGAAGTTTGTAAACCGATGGATGCTGCAGCGGATAAGGCAGGAGGGATTTGGATAGTTCCAGGCGCAGATTTAGCTGATCATCGAGTTCGTTCATGGGCTCACCTCACGACCAATTGTACCGCAAGGACGAAGCGAATTTGGGAACTGATTAACCACACTGCCAATTAAATTAGTCAGACCTGCCAGGTCTCACAACAGCCAAGGTTGGGTTGAGTGATTTTCGCGAAACCCAACTCCTGCCAATTAAATTAGTCAGACCTGCCGGGTCTCACAACAGCCACGGTAGGTTAGGTTGAGTGATTTTCGCGAAACCCAACACCTGAAAAATCATCTATATACGGAGAATCTTGAAACCAATTAGAAAATGATATTCTGTAGGGGCGATCGGTGATCGCCCACATGCTGAAATCGATATTTTGAGTTCAACGCCATCCGCCAAACTTTGTCTTTTTTTCGATGGAGGGATTGAGGGGGTATACAAAAAGCCCACCACCCAAAAAACCTGGCAGGTTTTGCAAACATGCCAGGTCTCGGGAATTAACTCACTTTTATCGCTACTGCCGCGTGCCCGAATCGCGCCTCTGGATGATAATCAATCGTCCTAACACAACCGCGCTAAACCCAAAAAGAACCATTGAAAATACTGCTATCAGCCAGTTGGCAGGATCGACTAAAAACATCAGCACACCAATTCCGATAAAGATGAGCGATATGATCTCAAGAAGCCATAGGACGACCGGGTTGTATGCACGCGACTGGTTCGCTACATTCTCGCTAACTGTCAGCTTCTCTTGTGTTGAACTCAGGTTGCGACACTGGTACCGTACCCATACCATATACGCGACAATGAAAACGAACAAGAAGGCAACGATACTCAGGAGACTCTGTTAAAAAGATGATTGCCGCGATTCCAACCAGGATAGAGAAAACCGTGACGTTTTTGTAACGATACTGAAGGCGTTCAAATTCCGCATCTGAGGGAATGATGTAGCCATGTCCAAGGGTTCCCCAAGGGAAGAAAAGTTTTTGTCCATCGTCCTTCGTCTTGAAAGCGCTGCTGGAAAGAGTGTCAAAATATCCCATGGATTACCTCCAAAAACACTTAATATGTTGATTACCAGATATGTTGAAATAAATCAGTCGAGACCAATAACCCGGTTTAATTCGCCACCTGAGCTATCCCAGTTGAATGGAGCCTTCGAAGGATTGAAGGATAGCATTTTTATTATACAACATCAATATTTGGGTAAGATTAACGCTTCCTATTTACTTCAAATTTAGCTAGACCATTATTCTGCTTATAATATATTCATAAAACACCCGAAGAATATGAGCCAATCTCTTGTTAGACTATCTTTTTGCTGCAAGTTGGTTTGGTTAATGCGATGGTAAGCTGAGCTGTACAACAACCATTAATGATCCCTTGGTTTATTGGACGCTTTATTACATGGAAAAACAGTAACAAAATTCATCTAACTCAGTTAATCTATCAACAACTACATCCCATGGAGGCACGCATTGGACTCAACAAAATCTATCCGAGAAGTTTTACCCAATCCGGACGACACGATCATTGATGCCGACATCTGGCATCAAGACTCGTATGAATTGAGAGATTTGGCTGAGACCGTCGTGAACCGTCATCCCCGGTTTGCATGGTTGATAGTTGATGTCTGGCTTACCAAGCATAATCAACAATTGGTCGATAAATGATCGATCGTGTTTTTTATACTTTACCGTTCGAAGACCTGGCAGGTTTTGGAAACCTGCCAGGTCTTAATTTTTATGCTCTACCCGCCTCTCCTAGCCCCGCTTGAGCGGCTAATTGTGCTGAAATCAGGCGGTAAGCAGGTTGGTATTCATGGCTGTAAGCTTCCGAATGGTGCATCGCTGGGAAGCCTAACCCTTCCACCCATGCTGTGAATTGGTTAATTTCGCCGATATCGAAACGGAGAACCTGGCCTTTTTCACACGCTAGCACGAAGTTCATCCAGGCAGCTCTAAACTCACCCAGGTTGCCTGAGAATGCCCGGGCAGTTTCAAGCAAGGCCGGAACCAGCCGGTCCACGGGCTGATGCAAGGCTTTATACGGGCGTAGGTTGATGCGGAAGAGGGACTGGTCAGGTCGGATGGGTTCCAGAAGCCGTCCAGTTGGGTCGGGTTGCAAAGGCTCGAATTCTTCTCACCAGGTAGTCAATAAATCCCTGTGCGGAGGTG
Source organism: uncultured Chloroflexia bacterium (assembly GCA_963777965.1). Classification (GTDB taxonomy): domain Bacteria; phylum Chloroflexota; class Anaerolineae; order Anaerolineales; family UBA4823; genus FEB-25. The sequence goes on from CAVZSS010000029.1 coordinate 58,345, forward strand.
ATCAGGTGTTCCGAGCCCATTACCCCTTGGTAGAAAAGCTTATAGACATCACGCGGTTCCATTAATGGATACCAGTCGAGGTGCTGCTTCAGTAAATCTAAGTAAAAATTCAGCCTTATCTTGCTTCATTAACTAATCTTCAGCTACTTCCTGCTTATGATTATCTTCCTTGCCAAACCGCTGTAACGCTTCCGCCATCGCGCCCAGGCGCTTATCCACCCGGTCATTGACGCTTTCAGGCTCAAAGCTTCCATCCGGTTGACGCTCACCAGCTTTGACCCCGGTGAGCACCTCGATGCCTTCATCGATGGTGCGCACAGGCCAGAGGTGGAACTTCCCCTGGCGGATTGCTTCGACCACGCTTTCCTTCAACATCAGGTTGGCTACATTACTTTCAGGCAGGACCACCCCCTGCTCACCGGTCAGCCCCAGCGTTGAGCAAATCTCAAAGTATCCTTCGATCTTCTCGTTCACCCCTCCAATCGCCTGCACTTCCCCGTTCTGGTTGACCGAACCGGTCACAGCAATCGCCTGGTTGACCGGCAATCCTGATAGGGCAGAAAGGATGGCATACAGCTCGGTGCTGGAAGCACTATCCCCCTCGATACCGCCATAACTCTGCTCAAAGACCAGGCGGGCAGACAGGCTGAGAGGCTTATCCTGCGCATAGCGGCTGGCTAGGAAACCTGCCAGGATCAGCACGCCTTTGGTGTGGATGGGACCGCTCAGCTTGGCTTCGCGCTCGATATTGACCACACCCTCTCGCCCCAGGCTGAGGCTGACCGTGATGCGGTTGGGCTGACCAAAGCTGATGTCGCCCAGTCCAAGCACCGAGAGACCGTTGATCTGCCCAACCTTTTTACCCTGGATATCGATCTTGATCACCCCTCGCTCGATCATCTCCCGCAGGCGCTCCTGGATCAGGTTCGAGCGATAATAACGTTCTTCGATTGCTCTTACGGATATGCTGAGCGGTGATCAGCTCTGCACCATCCAAACTGGCATAGTAGCTGGCTTCACGGATCACGTCTGCAGATCTCTCCAAAGCGGGTGGATAGCTTCTCCTGGTCTTCTGCCAGGCGTGAGCCATGCTCCACCAGGCGAGCCAGGGCTGAGCGATCTAGGTGTTTCAGACCCTCCGTATTGCACAGCATGGTGGCAAAACCGGCATATTCACGGGTATGCTCCGTGGTTCGCGACATGGAGGTATCAAATTCAGCCTTCACCTTGAAAAGCTCGCGAAAATGCACTTCATAGCCAAGCAAAAGCTGGAAAATGTCGGGGCGTCCGATCAAAATCACCTTGATATCCAATGGGACTGGCTCAGGTTTCAGGCTCTTGGTGGAAAAACCGAACTTCTCTGAGACATCTTCAATCACGATCTCTGCATTTTCCAGGGCATGGGTCAATCCCTCCCAGGCAAATGGACTGCGCAAAACATCTTCAACTGGCAGCACCAGGTAGCCACCATTTGCCCGGTGCAGGGCACCTCCCCGTCACCAGGGTGAAATCCGTCACCAGGGCACCAAGCCGGGCTTCCTGCTCGATGCGACCAAACAGGTTATCGTGGGTGGGGTTCGTCTCAACAATGACAGGTGCACCCTTTAACCTGGAATTATCCACCAGGATGTTGACAGCGTATTTCTTCACTGGCAAACTCTTCGGTGGGGGAGCAAATGGAAGAGCTGGTGCTTCTTCCTGGCCATCCGTTTTGAAAAGCTCCACCTGGTCCAGCAAATCTGCCTGCACATCCTGGATATATGTCAACACTTCAGGCAAGATCCTGGAACTTCTCCTTCATATCCTCGTTCCAATTGCGCAGGGCATAGGATGCGATTTCACGGTCAAGCTTATCTACTGCATCACGGGCATCCTTATCCAGGCTTTTCGCCTGTCTGGATGGAGGTTTCCAGCGCATTCTGCACTTTTTGTTGGTTTTGTACCAATACGTCTTTATCCTTTTGAGAGAGCTTGAGGAAATCCTCCTCACTCATTGGCTTCCCATTACGTGTCGGCACTGTGACCACCCCCATCGGAGTTGGCTGCAGAATAAAACCTGCTTCATTTGCCATCTTGGTTCACACTTTCCAGGATTTCCTGCTTATGTTGCTGGAATTTCTTCAGTGTTTCTTCCTTATGCTTGGCATATTCCTCGCTTTCAAAGACATTGCGCACTTCCTGAAAGACCACCTTGGTCAGATTTTCCATCCCTTTTTGCAGCTCAACCGCCCGCCCGGCTGGCAAGCTGAGCGCATTGGGGCGATAGGGATCCTGGAAATTATTCACATAGCACCAATCGTTGGGAACCGGTTTGGTAGCCGCCACTTCCTCCAGGTATTTACGGACGGCGGTGGTGCGCCCGGTGCCTGGCATGCCGGAGACGTAGATATTGAACCCTTTTTCCTTGATGCCCAGTCCAAACTGCATGGCACGAATGGCGCGATCCTGACCCACGATCGTCTCCAGGGCGGTCAGCTCCTGGCTGGAATCGCAGCCAATGTTATCCGATCCACATACTTTATAGGCTTTTTCTGCAGTTAATTCGGTTACCATGAGTAATTCCTCCTGTATAAATCACTATTGAATCATTTATATACTGAAGTGTCGGTAGAACCAGCGCTTGACGATCTCCGCAGAGATGAAATACAAAATAATAATTCCACCAATCATCCCCAGGGTTTGCAATCCCAGTGGCTTGAACCCCAGGATATTCGCCAAAGGTGAATAAGGTAACACGAGTGCGACAACAGCCACTACCAGAGTGACCAGTATCATTGCCCGGCTGGGTTGGCTTCGATGGAATGGCATGCGGGTGCGGATAGAAAACACCACCACACTGGCAGATAACACCGATTCGATGAACCAACCCGTGTGGAAAGATGCCTGGTCTGCGTGCAAGATCCCTAATAACACTCCAAACGTGAGCAGGTCAAACACCGAGCTTAATGGACCAAACACCAACATGAACCGGCGGATGAAACCCACATCCATGCGGTGCGGTCGCTGGATAAATACCTCATCCACATTATCACTGGCGATGGTCATTTCCGGCAGGTCGGTGAGGAAGTTGATCAGCAATATTTGCTTGGGTAGCATGGGTAGATAGCTGAGGAACAGGGATGCTCCTGCCACGCTGAACATATTCCCAAAATTGGCACTGGTTGCCATGAAGACATACTTGAGGCTATTGGCAAATGTCTTCCTGCCCTGGATGATGCCCTGGCGCAAGACTTCCAGGTCATTCTTGAGCAAAACAAAGTCGGCGGCTTCCTTGGCGACATCCACTGCATTCTCGACCGAGATGCCCACATCTGCGCTGTGCAAAGATGGGGCATCATTGATCCCATCCCCCATGTACCCCACCACCTGCCCGGCTTTTTTAAGCGCCAGGATGATGCGTTCTTTCTGTGCAGGATCGACCTCTGCGAAAATATCATTATGCCCGACCGCATAGATCAAAGCGGCATCACGCATTTCATCCATCTGGGCACCGGTCACTACACCCGAGATTTCCAACCCGATTGCATCGGCAGTGTGCCTGGCCACCAGGTGGTTATCTCCGGTGATGATCTTGAGCTCCACGCCCAGCTGCTCCAAATCCTGGATGGTATTCAAGATGCCTGGTTTCGGTGGGTCGAAGAAAAGCAGGAAACCCGCGAAGGTCATCTCGACTTCATCCGTGCGGGTGTACGCATCCGTACACTTTTCCACCGGTTTTATCGCCACCCCCAGGACACGATAGCCCTGCTCGCTCCAATCCTGGTAACGCTGGTGTATCTCGGTGGTTATTTCACCACTCGATGGGGATGGTTTTATCACCCAACTTGGGCTTGAGTGCATATGCTCAGGATATTCTCAAAGGCACCTTTGGTGAGCATGGTATCCTGATTATTTTCCCTGACGACCACCGTCAGACGCTTGCGGATAAAATCATAGGGAATCTCATCCACTTTTTCAATCCCTGAACTATCCAGGGCTTCCCTGGCAAGGATGGCATCATCCAACGGGTTCGCCAGACCAGTTTGGAAATGGGCATTAAAATACGCATAGCGAAACAATTTCTCGGATGGCTGACCCCGTGCATCCATGGCATTATCCAGCTTGACCACACCCAGGGTCAGTGTGCCAGTTTTATCGGTGCAGAGCACATTCATGCTGCCAAAATTCTCAAGCGACTCGAGCCGGCGGACGATCACCCCCAGCTTCGCCATGACCTGCGAACCCTTCGACAGGTTGATATTGATGATTGCCGGCAGCAGCTGGGGGGTCAGTCCCACCGCCAGTGCTACCGAAAAGAGCAGGCTATCCAGCGGGGGTTTCTTCATAATAAACATTCAGCGCAAAAATGGCAATCACCAGCACCAGCATGAACTCGGTCAGCAGGTAACCCAGGCTGGCGTATACCACGCTCGAATTCAGTCTCAGGAGGGCGTAGATTTAACCTGGTTGCGATTTGACCAAAAGCTGTCGCAAGACCCGTCTGAACGATCAAGACGCTGGCACTGCCACTGCGCACATTGGTACCCATGAACACCATATTGGTCCGTTCCACCAGGCTGGCTTTTTCGGGCAGCACACCCGGTAGCTTTTCCACCGGGAAGGTTTCACCGGTCAGCACCGCCTGGCTGACGAAAAAGTCCTTGGCTTCCAGCACCACTCCATCTGCAGGGATCAAGCTTCCAGCAGAGAGCAGAACCACATCCCCAGGCACGACCTGCTCGGTCGGGATGGACTGTTTTTGTCCATCCCGCAGGATATTCGTCTTGAGGGTCACTTGCAGCGCGCAGCTTGTCAGCCGCATTATGGGCGTTGTTTTCCTGAACAAAGCTCAGGATTGCGCTGCCTAAAACGATCAGCAGAATGATGATCGCATCCGCCCAATCCTTCAGGAAGGCAGACAGCAGCGTGGCAAAGATGAGGATAAGTACGATCGGGCTTTTGAACTGGTTAAGGAAGAGTTTGAGTGGGGTGAGTTCCTGGCGGGCTTTTAGGATGTTTGGACCATACTTTTCCAGGCGTAGCTGTGCTTCAGTTTCAGTCAAACCCTGCGGGGAGCTTTGAAGCTGCTGCATAGATTTCAGCTGGAGTCCATTGCCCAGTATTTCGATTTCACTATCTGATTTCATCTCAGATGAATTCGAAGCTGAAGCAGGTTTATCCGCGCTCATCATTCACCTCCAGCAGGGTTTACAGATCGTTCTGAATCCTGATATCGTGAAGTTATTCTATTGATAATTACCAGCCTGCTATCTAATAGGTTGTTACCGATGATTCATTTAGCTCTCGTGCACAGGCACCAACAGCAGCGGTAAATGGGTCTGGGTGGCGATTTTTGGCGTCACACTCCCAGACCAGAAGGCATCCATGGCGGTTTTGCTGTGCGTGCCCAAGCACGATCATATCTGCTTGAATATCTTTGGCAGAACGTACGATCTGCCTTGGCTGGGTCACCGCGCTGCACTTCACCCGTGACCGGGATGTGCTTGTCCAGCAGTTTTCCCATCAGCTCAACCAGGTAGAGCTCTCCTTCTTCACAGTCCATATCCAGCAAGGCAGATGTAGCTGAAGGTAACAGCACTGCCGAGGCTGCCTGCTCGCCTGGCAGGGTGGATAGCTCATGGATAACCATCACCAGGTGTAATTTTGCCTGGCAGATCTGGGAAAGCTCCACTGCCATATCCAAACCTGCTTCATGTTCGGGGTCACCATCCAGTGGCACCAGGATGCACTGGCATTGCGCATGACTTAGCCTGACAGCTCTTTTTCGGGAGAGAGCAATAGCACAGGCACATCACCCATTGCTGAGCACCTCCTGGGCAATGTTGCCAAAGATGCGCGTCTGCAGACCACTCTGACCATGAGCACACATCACGATCAGATCCACGCCCATTTCCTTGCTATGGTCCACGATGCTGGATGCTACATCCTTCTCTGCAATGGAATGGACGTGCTGATCCACCGTGATATCGCTGGGAGCGACTGGGTGACCTTAGTCAGGTATGCGGATGCTTCCTGCTGGTCGGTCAGGTGATGCTCACCATGCACCGTGTCAGGTGGGTTCTGCTCGATGACATGGAATAATATCAGCCTGGCATGACTGAGCTCAGCAAGCATGGATGCCAAAGGTAATACCGTCTCTGCCAGCTGCGAGCCATCCAATGGGACGAGGATATTTTTCAGGGTCATATCAATTTCCTGTAAAAATCTGCACGAGTAAATAAATATTCAAGCTGACGATCAAGTACCGTCACAATGCATCGCAACCAGGGTGGTGATTTTTCTATTGACCAAGGTTTTCATCAGCTTACGCCGGGAGGTAAACATGACCAACGGGATGACCGCAAAAGGCAATCCAAAGCTGAGCACCACCTGGCTGATGACCAATGTTCGGGTTGGGTCCAACCCAATGAGGATGACAATTAATGAAGGTACCATGGTTACCACACGGCGGATCCACACCGGGATTTCCCAATGTAAAAATCCCTGCATGATCACCTGCCCAGCCATGGTGCCCACCGATGAAGAGGACAACCCCGATGCCAGCAATGAGATGGCAAAGAAGACGCTGGATGCTTTTCCTAATAATGGCTGAAGGGTCTGGTGTGCATCCTGAATGGTGCCACACGCGGTTATGCCTTCGCGGTAAAATGTGGAAGCTGCCATCATCAACATGGCTGCATTGATCAATCCCGCCAGCCCCATGGCAATGACTACATCCACCACTTCAAACTTGAATAGCTGGCGCAGCTTGGCAGGGGTGCGGACCACGATCCGTTTTTGGGTCAGGGAGGAATGCAGGAAGATCACGTGCGGCATGACCGTCGCACCCAGGATGCCCGCAGCCAGCAGGACACTTTCTGGTCCGGCGAATTGCGGCACAACTGCATGGTACAGCACTTGCCCCCAAACTGGTTTCACCAGGATGATTTCGATCAGGTAACTTAGCGAGATCACACCGATCAAGGCAGTGATGACTGCTTCGAGCGGTCTGAAGCCATAGCGTTCCAAACCCAGGATGACGAAGGTGATGATGGCAGTCAGGAAACCTGCCACCCATAAGGGGATGCCCAGCAACAGGTAAAAACCCAAGGGCAGCACCCAGGAATTCCGCCAGGTCGGTCGCCATGGCAACGATTTCCATCAGCACCCACATCACCAGAACCACCGGGCGTGGGAAATTTTCACGGCATAGCTCCGCCAGGTTCCTGCCAGTGGCAATCCCCAGCTTGGCAGACAGGGTTTGGATCAAGCATTGCCATCAGGTTGGTGGCAACCACCACCCATAACAGGGTATATCCAAACTGGGCACCCCCCTGGATGTTGGTGGCAAAGTTGCCCGGGTCCATATAGGCCACACTGGCAATGAATGCCGGACCCATGAATGGTAGCAGGCGTGCCAGCCCACGCTTTTTACTCTTACCTGAAAGGATGAGCGCAGCAGCCTTTTCGGTGCTGCTCAATTCTGCAGGGGCAGGTTTTTCTTTCGCCATGATTAGAGTTATTTATACCACAAGTTGGCAATCTATCAAATCAGCTCTGGGATAGGTCTTTACGATATCACTATATTCCTTTGTTATCTCATCCCATGCGTGACTCCCAGTTGCAATCGACAATTCGAGCTCTCTCAACCTGCCGACGCACTGATTTCCCTGCATCAACCGTTCTTCGAATTTAAGCTGTTGGATAAATCCTATGCTTACGGTCGAGATGAAAGCTAAAATGGCAGCCACGATACAGGATGTCCGCCATCCTTCAGGTCCCGTACCCACGATTGGGCCGGTTGCAGCGGTGAGTCCCGCTACTAGCGTGGCAGATGTGGAAGATACGATGTTGGCACCCATCAGCCGGGTATTGGTTTTTCGAAGACCAGATACCTGTCCCGTGGCTTTTTGGAGGCTGCTACTCACTAATTGTGCTATTGCCGAATGATCTTGCGTTAAATCCAAAGCCATATCCACCTCCGAATTGTAAATTCAAATATTTCAATGCTGCTCTAACCTCAGCTTTGATGGTCACTGTATACTAAATTCCTGATAACAAGTCATCTGAGGTTGAACTGCAATGCTTTTGGTTAAAAGTATACTCTGATTCTACTCATTTTCAAAATATTTTGGACAAACTTTGCCTTATTTAGCGGAATATCGTTTCCTGAAAGCACCACCGCCCTGGATGATTGGCTCAGTCAGATACCCCATTCTCCATGCAATTGGGTACAAAGTCTTAACATTACCCGGCGGTTGAACACCTGTTGCTCCAGTCATTTTGGGCTAATGAAGCGATCATTCAGCTGATGATGCTGGCATACAATTTGTTTTTGCTGTTCAAGATGGACTTCGCAGGGGAAACAGAATACCGGCAGCAAATCAAGACCTTTCGATTGAAGTACATATTTCTGGCTGGGAAGATCATTAGAATGGCGAGAAGTGTGGTGATGAAGCTTTCTGAGAAATATCCCAATCAAGAGATATATGAAAAAAGTTCTTCCTGAAAAAACTTCCATTTTCATGTCTCAACCCGTTATTTGTATTTAAGACTAGGCCTAGAAAAAGCCAATCCCAACGCCCGATTTTATGAAATAGATCGCCAAAAATGAACTAAAATGGAGAAAATGATGCTAAAATTAACAAAGATTGTCAAAATCATCACCCTTTGAGGTGAAAATGTTGGTCGAATTGTTCCGATGTGGAATCTGGGGATGCGTCGGAGGTGCTTGGCATATAGAAAAAATCACGTAATATGGATATGCCCACCCAACATCGTTTGTGGCGGGCGCGGCTTCGCCGTTTCGGTGTATGGGCCGCAAGCCAGCCAAGTTTTCGGGATTGCCGAAGAGGTCTCGCCCAGCCCGCCGCTGCCGCTAAAACCAACCGTTAGGCATTGGCCGAGTCTATTCACATCCATAAGAAGAGATACTGCATTGGATATTCCACGGATCTCGACATCACCGAAAGTGCTCACCCGATCCCACAACCCATTCACACCCGAAAAGCTCGCCACTCTCGGCGCGGCGCTGCGTCTGGAATGGGAAAGTCTCCCAGTGTCACCTCGGCAGCGGTTCGGGGAGATGCTTATCCACCTGGGCACGCGATCACGGCGTCATCGGCATTGGCATCGACATGAGCCAGTTGTTCACGAGCAAACGAAACTCCGTGCTGAAGAACTCGGCGTCGCCGATCAAATCAAGTTCATCCATGGCGATGCAGCTGGCTATGTCTCTGACGAGAAGGTCGATGACGCAGCCTGTGTCGGTGCCACTTGGATCGCCGGGGGAGTCGTTGGCACCATCGAGCTTTCAGCGCAGAGCCTCCTCGGCCCCGGAGGGATTGTCCTCATCGGCGAGCCCTACTGGCGGCAGTTGCCACCGACGGATGATGTTGCCAAGGGGTGTCTTGCCAACTCAATCTCCGACTTTCTCCTGCTTCCAGAACTTCTGCGTCTTTCGGCCAATTCGGCTACGACGTCGTGGAAATGGTTTTGGCAGACCAAGACAGCTGGGACAGATACGAGGCGGCCAAGTGGCTCACCATGCGCCGATGGCTTGAAGCCAATCCCGCCGACGTGTTCGCGAAAGATGTTCGAGCCAGTCTAACCTCGGAACCCGAGCGCTACGCCGCTTACACGCGTGAATACCTGGGCTGGGGCGTGTTCGCGCTGATGACGCAGTGATGAGGGGATTACCGGACGACTCAGAAAGTGGGGAAAATCCAATCATGCCTAACAACTCATTCAAGCCGACGCAGCTACGCGGCGCGGCTTAAGCACCAGCCGTTGGTTTATCAGCTTCATTAGCACATAGTAAATCTAATAAATAGTCCTGGTGGGTGGCCAGGGCTATCATATTAGTCACGCTAAAACAGCGACAACTGCCCTTGTACGAAAGTGCTCTTGCACCTGCCGTTTCTGACTAATATGCTTTCAACTCTGGGCTGCGGGTCACCTTTCCTTGCTTCATACTGTGGGGCAATTCCGGTGTAGTTTGGGTGCAAATATCCCGATACAGTGTGGTAATTGTGGACTGAATGGACTAATCAACCGTCAATTTAGTCTCATATTGTACTTATGACGATTAAATATATGTCTTGGACATAACAGACAGTCATAAAATCCATTCGGAGATGACTGCGGATCAAGTTCTTGTGGGCTCGAATCCGACCAATGGCTTCTTTGTTGAGGACTGTTAGAGATAGGATGAGGATAATTTTTCATCAATATACCTGGAGACCGAATAAACCGCATACCGCGCTTCCGGTAAATAGGGAGTATAAATATGCCAGACGTGCCACGTCGATGGCCGGGTTTAATGGGAAAGATTACATGTCAGAAATCCCAGCAGGGTATCTAAGAGCTGATGGAAGCCATCCCTCCGATGCGGGTGTGCAATTCATCGCTACCCTGTTGCAGCAGACTGGTTATGAATATGCAGGTAAATGACGACATGCTTACTTGTATTTCATTTCGAATATGAGACCATTCATGTGAGCAGGGGGGTTGATCAACGCTTGTTCTTTCCTTCGCTCGGTGTCGCTGACCCCATAGGGCATCGCCTGGGTATGAGGGAGCTGGCAGGAAAGATAAAAAAAACTGCATGGCGAATGGTTTGGTTTGCCATACAGCAAGAAGAGTATTTTTGAGGCCGGGATTTGGTTATACTATTCAGAAGCGTTTATTCTCAACACGGAATGGATCTCGCATCCGATAGTAACTTTGCTCCAGTTCATTTAGGATTTCATCATAGCGCTGGGTAATATAAGCCTGTAAAGTTGTTTTCTGGTTCGTATTGGGGAGCAGGTGTAGACCATACTTGTCAATCTCGTGATCAATATTCTTCCGGTACAATATCGCACCCCTGAGGTTGTTGAATGCGTGCTCTGGAGTAAGCCGAAACTCAAGCAAGAGTTTTACGCCAGCTCGCAGCCTGCCATCAGGGTCGATTTTCTTACTCACCAGGATCCCCATCCCCTCGTTGCAAATGTCTTCCAAGTAGGCGGGATAAGTTTTTCGATTGAAATGTATGTTGATAAAGGTCGGGTATTTCGGTTGGACACGTTCAGCTTTGCGGTCTCGCCAGCCACCGTAGGATAAGTCGGAAAGATGGAAGGTTCCCTGTGTGTGATCGACCGGGTGAATGTTCGCGCAGATCGCCCCAGGGAAAACCTCACTGCGCAAGTGAATCATACCCGACAGGATGTGGAAAGTCATGGGTTGGGTTGCCTGGATCGTGGCGGAAAACGGGTTGATATCGACGATACGCCCCTGTTGATTTAGGGTAGTCCCTTTGTAATGCTTCGTCAGGCTGACAGGCGGGAAGGGGTTAGGCAGAGCGTTGATTGCTTCAGCGACTGAGGTTATCATTTGGTCAGACATATTGGTTTCTCCCCAGGCAGATCTTGTAACGGATAGATAGGTTATTAAATAGTTATGGTTACAATATTCGTGCCTACGTGGATCGAACAAAGTAGATCGTGATTTAGTGAAGGATCACTTGGGTGTCGATGACCCCTCTGTGCATCGCCTGGACACCTGCGGAGTGGTTATAGGTACCTGCGCAGAAGACCATAAAAATAAAAATACTCTAATTCAAGGGGAGCTTATGTAGGCGGAAAAGGACTCGTATTAAAAACACCCTCCCCGGAAGGGAGTAGAGGCTTCCAGGGAGGATGGTCTTACCAATTCTCTCGCATCACTAAACTAACTTTATTTGCCCCCCTGTGAAAGGATTTCGATGGCTTTCAATAGCTGGACATCCTGGCTGCTTTGCAGCTGAGCGGCTGTCATGGTCTTTTCCATCGAGGGGATCAATGGGATTACATCTGCAGTCATGCTAACGCTCACATCGGGAGCAATTCCCTGGTGCCAGATGACCCGCCCGTTGGGAGTGAGCCATTCCTGGGTTGCCAATAATATCTCGGAACCATCCGTGAGATCGAAGTGGTTTAGCACTGTCCCGGTGCCGAAGGTAGTTTCACCGACTAAAGTACCACGCTGGGCATCCTGAATAGCGCCGGCAACAATTTCAGCTGCACTGGCTGTACCCTGGTTCACCAGGACCACCAGCGGGGTGTTCAAAGCCAATCCACCCGGGTCAACGGATATGGCTTTTTCCTGCCCCTGTGCATCTCTGGCTAAGAGAACATTTCCGCTGCCAATGAACTGGCTGGCTACACCGATGGATTCATCCAACAGGCCACCTGGGTCGTTGCGCAGGTCAAGCACGATACCTGTAGCACCATCAGCCTGGATCTGCTTCAGGGCAGCCTGCAAATCCTTCGTGACACCATTGCTGAAAGCAGATATCTTCAAGTGGGCAACGGTCGTGCCGGGTAGCATATACCAGGACACATTTTGGAGATTAATCTTTGCCCGGGTGATGGTCACATCCCTGATCACCCTGGTTTTTGGATCCTGCAGCGAGATGGTTACCTTTGTGCCGGCTGGACCCAACACCTTGCTGATCACCTGGTCGATGCTCTTGCCGGTCATATCAACGCCATCTACTTTCACGATGATATCTCCCGGTTTGACACCGGCTGCCGATGCAGGTGATCCATCCATGGGTGCCACGATGACCACCTGACCATCCTTCTCTGTCACTTCCGCCCCGATGCCTTCAAAGGCTCCCTGGGTGAAGTTTTGTTCTTCCTTGACCATTTCAGGCGTTAAAAAGCGGCTGTGCCCGGTATCTCCCAGTGCATCGACCATCCCGCTGATGGCGCCGTATTCGAGCTGTGTCTGGTTGACTGTTTCACGGGCTACATAATACTGCTGGATGACCTGGTATGCCTGGTTGACCAAATTCAGCCCAGCATCCTGGGTTGGAGCACTGGCAACAGCGACGGTGGGAGGAATCAGGAAATGGTCCACCAGCACTCCCCCCGTAAATCCGGCTGCCAGGAAGACCATTAGTAAGAATAGAGCTAATACTACACGAACTCCACGCCGATTGAACATTTATCTACCTTTTTAAAAAGTTTCTATCTCCCTCAAACCAAATATGATTTGAGGGAGATAGATGGGTTTAATACTTCACTTTATTGAGTTCGGGCGGCTGCCCAATGTAACTTCAACGGTCTTTGTCTGACCATCACGCAGCACAGTCAGCTCCACGGTCTGCCCGACCTGGGTGTGAATCGCCAGGTATGCGATGATATCCGACATATTTTTAATGGGTTGCCCGTCAATAGCAGTGATAACATCACCACCCACAGTGCCGTCGACGCCACTGATAGTCACTGAAGTTGTGCTGGGTTGCAATCCAGCCTTCTCTGAAGGACCACCCGCGGATACGGTTTGTACCAGTGCGCCTCGTGTATCTGATGGTAGATTCATCGCCTCAGCTACATCTGGAGTCATGCTATTCCCACTGATTCCTAGATAGGGATGCTCATAATTACCGCTGGAGATCAAAGATGGAACAACTTTCATGACGATCTCTGCCGGGATGGCGAAGCCTATACCTGCACTGGAACCACTGGCCGACTCGATGGCGGACGTCACACCAATCACTTCACCCAGGTCGTTGACCAAGACACCACCCGAGTTTCCTGGGTTCACGGAAGCATCGGTTTGGATCACGAGTGGGATGGAATAGCTGGCACCGCCGTTCTGGTCAACCTGGCTGGCTGGTAGGCTGCGTCCGAGTGCGCTCACATTTCCCACCGTCATTGTCCCATCAAGTCCATATGGATTGCCAATCGCAATCGCAATCTCTCCCACTTTCAACTGGTTAGAGTCTCCTATGGTCACCGGCTTGAGCAAACCTGCAGGGGCATCCACCTTGATCACCGCCAGGTCACTGTATGGATCAGCTCCCACCACGGTAGCCGGGACAGTTGTACCATCTGAGAAGGTGACCAGTATTTCGGTGGCGCTATCCACGACATGGTTGTTGGTGACAATATTTCCATCTGTATCCCAGATAAAACCAGAGCCTAATCCCTGGTTTAACTCTGGAATCTGCAAATCGGGGATATCTTCTAATCCAGGTATATTTTCCATTCCAGGGATATTTTGTAGATCACTGGGATTGACTTCTGACCCGAACCATGATATTCACCACCTGCGGGTTAACGGTCTCATATACATTCATTGCAGCGCACTTTCATAGGCTGCCAACAAGTCTGAACCGCTGGTTAAAGCGGATGAATCAGCCGTTGAATTCTCCTTGGATTTGGATAAACCTGTCGTTGCGCTGGTATCTGAACCTGAGGGAGCACCCTGTGTTAATGATTCACTGGCTGCTTGTGCACTTTCGAGTTGGCTGGAAACGATCGATGCGATATCCGACATTCCACCGCAGGCTGATAAGGCAAATACCGATACAAGTAATATACTGGTAATACTGATAAGATTCTTTTTCATATTTTCCTTCCGTTTTTTGGTTAAGATGATTTACTTTTCTTATGCCATTATCATAGCCCGTCCTGTGTTTACTGTCCTTAACTCCATTCTATGCACAGCTTAAGTAAACCTTATGAAATTGAAGGAGTGGATAAAACCTGCCCTATGGTTGTCAATGCGAGCCGAGCCTTATTTGTACGGCCTGTGTCCCGAGCGCAACATCGCGAGCTCTTTCTGCGAGCGAGGTAGTGTGGGAGAAGCAATACTCTACTCTGGAAAAAAGGAATGATCCATTCAAAAAGAGTTTTATCTGCGAATATGATTTTTAGATACGCTGGATGATTGCCTCGGGTCGAGAAATTTAACCACCCCTCGCAACAACATGAAAAACAGGTCTTTGCAAGGCTAGAATCTTATCGATCGTAGATCCAGATCATATTCCTGGATGTTTATACCCTTCGACACATGTATAAGCACAAAGCCAGGCCTCCGCAAGAATGTTCGTGCACCTTCGGCGAATAATTTTCCGGTTCGATGGTTTTAAATCTGAAGTGATTTACAACAAAGGGAGATAGTAGATTATCCTGTGGAATCTCGAGGCTCTGCTCTCACCAGGGGAAGGTGAATTGTGAAAATGCTGCCTTTTCCTGGATCAGATTCCAGGTTGATCGTACCACCATGGGCTTCCACCACGTCGCAGGCGATGCTCAAACCCAGCCCCATCCCTTGCTTGAATCGCTTCCCCTGGTTGCCGCGATAGAATGGCTCAAAGATCTTTTCCTGTTCATTCATGTCGATCCCTGGTCCGTTGTCTTGTATTGAGATCAAGATTTCAAATGCTTCCAGCACGCTGCTAACCACCACTTCCCCACCCCCGGGCGTATACTTGATCGCATTGCTGACCAGGTTTTCCACAGCCGATGCGATGCGGAGGGGGTCGATCATGACCACGGGCAAATCCGAAGGAATATCGGTTCTCCAATGGAGGTGCTTGGCCTCGGCAGCTCCTTGCCAGGGACGCAGCAGTTTTACAAGCCATTCACTCATTGCAACGGGTTGGTAATCCAGCTCCAGGGTTCCCAATACCTGGTCATGCAGGTGAGCCAGGTCGTCCAATAAGTGCTGCAATCGGACAGCCTGATCATCCATCCCGCTGGTTAGCTCTTTCAGCAGTCCAGGGTTGTTACCAGCACCTCCCGCCAATGCCTGGATGGCGGAACGGATGGCTCCCAAAGGGCGGCCTAGCTCATGTACCAGGTTTGCCAGTAGCTGCCGGCGGGCTTTTTCCAGGCTGCTTAAACGCTCGCTTAACGAGTTGAACGACTGTGCCAACAGCTGAATTTCTTCAGGTCCACCCGCCACCACTTGTGCCTGCCGGTTGCCGCGCGCAAGGTCATTGATCGCCTGGGTAACCTGGCCAATAGGCCGGCTTAAATTCAATGCCAGGCTCCATCCCAGGATGATCCCAACCAGCAGTCCGACTGCCAGGATGCCATAGATAACATAGCGCGATTGAACAAGCTCAGAATAGAGGGTGTTATAGGTATAGGACATGCGCAGTATACCCACCAACTGCTGGTTTTGATTGATCACAGGTACAAATACATCGATGACTTCGGATGGGGAGGCTTTGTTGGTATAAATATAGCTGGCAACTTGCCCCGCGCGTGCCTTCGATACCCCTTCAACATCAAAAAAAAGACCAAGCAAGCCTGAATCAGACGGATCGGACGATGCCATCAGCTGCCCATCCGGGGTGAGGAACATCACCTGTGTAGTAATATTTTGCCTTAAATGGGTCAGATAATAATCTGCATAAGCTGGATTGGACCACAGGTCCTGCTCATTTCCGGCAAGATTTGCCATCAGCACCGCATTATTCATTAAAGCCCTTGAAAGGCTGGGCAGCAAGACGCGCGTTTCGATGAGCCTTACCAGGGCTACACCCATGATCGGGATGATCACCAGTAGGGGAATCACCTGGCTTAGGATCAGGCGTGAACGCAGGTTGCGGAACATTACACAGCCTCCACGACCAGCTTGTAGCCCACGCCGCGCACGGTCAGGATACGGCGCGGATGGCTCGGGTCCTGTTCAATTTTTTCCCGCAGCCAGCGGATATGCACGTAAACCACCTGCGGCTGTCCAATAAACTCAGCCCCCCACACCATGCCTAGGAGCTCATCGACCGAGAAAACATGCCCTGGCTGGAGCGCCATGGCGTGTAAGAGGTCGAATTCACGGCGGGGTAAATCAATCAGTTTTCCCGCCACGGTCACGATATGGGTGAATGGGTCAACCACCAGGTCACCCAATTCCAGAGGCTTATGGTCTGAAGCTACCTGGGCCGATGAGAGGCTTGCAGCCCGATCAAAACGGCGTAAAACAGCTTTTACATGTGCAACCAAAACGTTTAGATCAAATGGCTTGGTGATATAGTCATCCCCACCCAGCTCTAACCCCAAGGCTTCATCCAGCTCGCGTCGGCGGGCGGTCAGAAAAATCACCGGCAGGTCAAATTGCTGCTTAAGCTGGCGCATAGCATCCAGTCCATCCATACCGGGCAGGCCAATGTCCAGCAACACCAGGTCTGGCTTTTCCAGGCGCACTTTCGAAAGTGCCGTTTCAGCGCTTTCAGCAGTGCTGGTGTGATATCCTGCCTGCTCCAGGTTGAACGCCAGGCTGCGCCTCATTAATACGTCATCATCAACGATCAATATATGTTTTGCCACGCTTCCCTCACCATGGTAAAATCCCATGCATTCTATAAAGCTAGTATAACGAACATTTTCATTTTTGCGTATATAAATATCAGCCATGCCATCGAAGATTAAGCGAATACTCATTCCAACCATCCTGGCCTGCCTGTTCCTGGTCGCCAGCTATCTCGCTTCCGCTGGTCAATCGATCACTACCACCTCTTACCTTCCCCTGGTCTCGCATAACCAGAGCAGCTGGATCGGACCCAATGGAGGCTATATCACTTCCATCGCCATGGATCCCTCCAACCCCCAGCTGGTGTATACGGCCTCTTGGGGGTCCGGTGTGTTTAAATCCCAGGATGGTGGGCAAAACTGGCTGCCTTCCAACCGCGGTCTCGGAAATCTCTACATCAACTCCCTGGTCATTGACCCAATCCAGCCTGCCACACTTTATGCAGGGACTTACCGAAACCAAATATATAAATCTATAGATAGCGGAAATACCTGGATTTGGTCCGGAACAGGGATGCAAGACCAGGCCACCGTTTATGCGATTGCCATCGATCCGGTTTCACCAAATACCGTGTACGCGGCCACCCGGGGTATTTCCAACAACGGCAACCCACCCTGGAATGGCGTAGTGTATCGATCGGTGAATGCTGGGCAGGTCTGGTCTCCGGTGTTGCAGGACGTGGGGGGTGAAGATGTCCAGGATTGGGTCTACTCGCTGGCAGTCAGCCCATTCAACAACAATAATGTGTATGCGGCCACTCATGAGCATGGTCCTTATCATAGCTCAACCTATGGCGATTCCTGGCATCCGATCCACGACGGAATTAATGACGATTCTGGCAGGTCGATTGTCATCAGCCCGGAATATCGTGACGGCACTACGATTTTTTATGGGGTTTGGCATTTTGATACGCTGTACAAGTCAATCGATGGTGGTAATGATTGGTTCCTCGCCAACCACGCTATCGCTTTCACCAAGGTCTACAATCTGGCGATTGACCCCCTGAATACCGATCGTGTCTATCTGGCGACTTTCAGCCATGGGATTATGAAGACCCTGGACGGTGGTCTGGGCTGGCAGCCTGCCGGGCTGCAGGATGACCTTGATCTACAGCATTTCGATCGATCCGATCACATCATCCACGCTCTATGCGGGGACCGCCGGTGATGGATTGCATAAGAGCCTGGATGGAGGGATGTCCTGGCAGCCCAGCAATAAAGGCATTGAAAATGCCATGGCTACCTCAGTGCTTGTCTCACCTACAGATTCAAAGCGCTTATTTACCAGCATTTATGGCGCAGGTGTATATAAATCCACTGACCGGGGACGAACCTGGATTGCGATGAACTCAGGCTTGGATGATAAATTCGTACATTCGCTCGTCCAGGACCCTGCCCAACCTGAGGTAATCTTTGCGTTGACTGATTCAGCGGGCTTTTCAAGGTCGATATCAATAGTGGATCTGGTTGGACAAAGGTTGGGCTGGGCTTACCACTTTCAGGAGTCCACCTGCCTGCTTACTCCGAAGAACATCCCTTTGCCACCCACGCGATGCAGGATTGGAATTCCAGCCCGGAAAGTACACTCCTGGCTGACCAGGCTACCAGTGTAAACCTGCTGGTGATGAATTTTGCGCCTTCAAATCCACAAACTGCCTATCTGGGTACGGGTGGTTCAGGTGTTTATCGATCTGACAATGGCGGGGTAAACTGGTCACCTGCTGGCCTGGGCGGAGAAACGATCCAAAGCCTGGCAGTCGATCAGACGGACGCGGACCTGGTTTATGCTGCCACGGGTAGGCCGGGAAGCCTGAAAATCAGCTTGGATGGTGGGGACAGCTGGACGGATGCCAGCTTGCCTGTAATCTTTTATTCCCTTGCGACTTCACCAACCACGCCTGGTATTCTATATGCCGGTACCAGCAGCGGTCTATACACCTACGAAGCTGGTAGCTGGACGCAACTGGGGTTAGCGGATCATGCGGTCACCGCCCTCGCAGTCGACCCATCCCACCCAAGCAGGATCTATACCGGGACAAGTGATAATGGAGCTTATATTAGCAATGATACCGGCCTTTCCTGGGGTGTGGTGGATGGGAATTTAACCGCCCTCACCATTCAATCCATCCAGATTGATCCAAATTTCCCCAACTACATTTATTTCAGCACCAAAACACATGGGGTGTTCTTATCAAACAGATTCCCATAAGGTAACACCAGGATTAATCCGGAGCATGAAAGCTCTATCTTTTTTTCATCGCGATTTTCGGCAAATCCGGAGGGTTTTGGGCCGATTGTATCAGCTGAGAAAAAAAATTCTATAGGAGAAACTTGAATGTTAAATTACGACGACCTGATCGCACGGATTACTGCCTGGGCAAATTCTCATCCCGATGTGCGCGCCGCCCTCATTCTCGGATCCCGCGCCCGTACAGATCACCCTGCCGATGAATGGGCTGACCTGGATGTGCTGGTTTTTGCCCATCAAACGGATCAGTTCACCCATTCATCCGATTGGGCAAAGGCAATTGCACCAGCCTGGTTATCTTTTTCCGAGCGTACGGGTGACGGCCAGGCCTGGGAGCGGCGCACGCTTTACAATGGTGGCTTGGATGTGGATGTTTCTTTTTACCCGGTCGAATGGTTGGATGCTATCCAGGCTGAAATTCCACCTGCCATGCTAGATGTCATTCGCCGTGGGGTCAGGATCCTGGTGGATAAAGACGGCAAGCTGGCGCGTATCATGCGGTTACCCCTTCCTCAAGCGAGCTTATTCGAAAAACCCGACCTTCAAGCTTTCGTCAATGCCACCAGCGATTTTTGGTACCACACCCTGTGGAGCGCCAAGCATCTACGGCGGGGTGAGTTGTGGTGGGCAAAATCCTGTGTGGATATGCATTTAAAATGGCTACTGCAGCAGATGCTTGAATGGCATGCCCGGGCTTTGAAAGGTGATAGCTATGACACCTGGCTGCGGGGACGATTCCTGGAGGAATGGGCTGATTTCGCGTGCAGTCGCAGGGCTGAAGACTATTTTTGCCCATTATGACGCCAACGATATCGCCTATGCTTTATGTGCCACGATGAATTTATATCGCTGGGTGGAGGATGAAACTGCAGCAAAATGGGGTTATTCCGTGCCACTTGAAGGTGAAATATACGCTGCGAATGCGACCTATCAGCTGATCGAGCCATTCGGTATTATAAATATACCCGGGAGATGAACTCTCCTGTGGATCTGGCATGATTTATCTTCACAACGCTACTTTATTCTCAGACCGGACCTGGTTCAACAACCCGATCAGCTCACCGGCTATCACTTACCCGATGCGCTCTCCGCGGTGACCCATGTTTCGGCACGCATGCTCCATCTGGGGTCATCGCTTGGTAGGCGATCAGTCGGCAGCAAGGTTGACCTGGTATTAACGATGGATGGTACGCATATTGCCGCAGTATCTATCAACGGGAAGCAGGTCTGGCCAATCCTTCTATGATCCTTCAACGGATAAATATTTTTGGAATGTCGATAAAACTGCCACTCGTGCTTGGTGCGTGTTTTTTATTCCTCTGGTATGATTCATGCAACTACACGAATACGAATGTATCCATCTATAAACCAGTATAAACAGTTGCAAAAAGGTCCATCCATCTCCCCATGTGCCGTTATCCAAACCAAGGAACAGGCCTATGATGAATAATAAAAACCTTGAGCATGGAATAATCTCGAGCTCAAGCTCCCGGTTTGAACAATCTGCCACAGATTCCATCTCACCGTTATGGACGGTGGAGGAAGTTGCTGGAGACCTTAAACTGCAGCCTGAAACTGTACGTTCGATGGCTCGCCGAGGTGAGTTGCCGGCCATTAAGCTTGGTAAGGTATGGCGTTTCCAAAAGACCGCCATCCACGAGATGCTGGCGAATATGGGTTAATAAAATAGGATCAATCTGCACCCTCTGGAGCATGTTCCTCCCTAATTAGCGGAAATAACCTCTGGGCATGATCCAGGATGCATACACACCCAGCCTGTCCAAAATCAGGATCAGGACAGGTGAAGGCGCACACAATCCGATCGACGCTTGAGAGAGAATGTCGGAAGGACGGAGTGTGCCAGGATGCTGGTTGGTATAGTTTCTATGTAAAACGTACTACTTTGAATAAACCTTCCTGTGGAGATGATACAGATGATCTGCCCAAAATGTAAAGCTGAAAATCGACCAGAAGCAGCATTCTGCGCTAATTGCGGCAATATTTTATTAGCTCAGCCCAGCTCCGCTAAAACCTCCCAACCAGAATCCGCCCAACCGGAAGCTCCCGCATCCAATGCGATTGTACCTGAGCCTCTGTCCTCTGGGCTGTTTTTAAGTGAGCTCACACCGCATGAACCTGAACCCGCCCCACCTGAGGCTTCTGTGATTTCACCCATTAAACCACCCGCTATTTTAGCTGGTTTTGCCCCGCTTGCGGAAGGAACCATCTTTGGTGAGCGATTTAGATATGATGCCTTGGTCTACCAGGATGGGCATGAGAACATTTATACGGTAACTGAAATTGTTCGCCCGCACACTCCCTGGGTTACCATCTGTTCAAATCCTGCCTGCCGTACCATCCATATCCCTGCTGGTGCAGAGCAGGAGAAATTCTGCACGCGCTGTGGTCACCCGATGGACCAGCTTTCCCCCTTGTTGCTGCTCCACGAAGCAGATACAGACCGCTTTACGAACCTGCAGCAGATTATTGACCTTCAGCTGGCACATCCCAACATTCATCCTCCGGTTGCCATATTCCAACAAGATCTGCCTGGTGGGGTGCGTTATTACCTGGTTACACCATGCTCACAAGACCTGCCAGCGGACCCGGTGATTTTAAAGGTATTGGAATGGGGGCTGAAGCTTGCTGAAGGCCTCGATTACCTGCATTCTCACGGCGTGGTATTAGGGGAAGAGCTTAACCCATCCACCTTCGGGACTGTGGATGATTCGATCGTCTGGCGGAATTTTCATAATGCGCGCGTTTTACCCATGCTGGCAGACCGTGAAAAGATCAATAATGTCCGCCTGCTGGCACTCAGCCTATATTCCTGGATCACTGGAAATTCCACATATAGCGTCGACTCATCTCTCAATCCCAGCCTCAACAGGTTGTTCCACCGGGCTCTAGTGGGCGAAGGTTTTACCAGTGGTGCCGACCTTGCCCAGTACATCGATCAAGCACTCAAAACCGGTCTCTCTCCCCTTAATTTGGATTATCACATAGGCAAGCGTACCCACCTGGGGAAGAAACGTGAAATTAACGAAGACAGCCTGCTGTGCCTCAGCCTGAGCAGGGTGCAGCAAGGTCTTTCCTTGCCAGTTGGATTATTCGCCATTGCCGATGGCATGGGTGGGCATGTCAGGGGGGAGCTCGCCAGCAGCTTATCCATCCAGACCATCCTTGAGAAAGCTTCCACCGAGCTCACGGTCATTCCATAACTATCCAAAAGAAAAATATGTCTCCTGGCTCATTGAAACCCTTCAGGCAGCCAACATGGCTGTTTATGCAGCCCGTAAGCAAGCTGACACAGATATGGGCTCGACTCTGGTGTGCGCATTGCTGGTTGGTAACACGGCCTATCTCGCCCATCTTGGCGACAGCCGTGTCTACCTGCTCAGGGAAAAGTCCATCCAGCAGCTCTCCATCGATCATTCGCTCGTTCAACAGATGGTATCCAATGGTGAGATCAGCCACGCTGAAGCGCGCACACATCCACAGCGAAATGTGATCCTGCGCTGCCTGGGTGAAAAACCACAGGCGGAGTTTGAGATTTACTCCCAGGACCTTTTACCTGGTGACAAGCTCCTGCTCTGCTCGGATGGGCTCACCGGGATGTTGGAAGATAAGAAGATACAGGTGGTCACTCAAGAAGCCATGTCGCCCCAGCTGGCATGCGATTTCCTGGTCGATACTGCCAACATGGCAGGTGGCGAGGATAATATCTCTGTCATCATCGTCGAGGTAATTTTAGGGTGAAGGATTTCCGGGCTGCCCACATGGACCGTTATGGAATCCAACGTCAAGCGCATGATCTTCTATGGGTTGGTTTTCTTGCTTTCAGCCTGGCAGCAGCTGGCTGCAGCCCTTCAATAACGAGTGAAGAAGCCCTACCAGATACTACCGCCCAGGTAAATATCCGGGTCAGCCCCACCTCACCTTCCAGCCAGCCCACCAATACCGCCACCGCCATTATTCCCACCCAAACCACTAAGCCTTCCCAAACGTCCATCGCGAGCATCTCTCCAACTCCGTCTTTCACCTTAACCGCCACCTCGACCCACACACCTGTGCCAACCATAACCCCAACCCTTACCCCGACCTATGCCATCTTGAGGGGCACAGTGCTTGAGCAAGCCAACTGCAGGTACGGGCCAGGTGCAGCATACCTCTATAAATACGGGCTCTATGCAGGCAACAACGTCGAAATCATCGGCCGCAATGAAACCGGCACCTGGATTGTCATCCAGGCCATGGGTGGCTCCAATCCTTGCTGGGTGAAAGCCTCTTTACTGGATATTAAAGGGGATCCGATGAGCCTGGCGCCTGCCTCACTGCCCCTTCCCCGGTCACCTTATTATGGACCACTCACCGGGGCTAATGCGCAGCGCGCCGGTAACACCGTGGTCATCTCCTGGAACCCACTCGTCCTTCGGGCTGGTGATGACTCACTTCAGTATCCCTATCTGGTTGAAGCCTGGTTATGCCAGGCTGGTCAGCTAATTTTCACCCCCATCGGATCGTGGGAAACCATCGTCGACGTGCAAGACGAATCCGGTTGTTCCATGCCTTCCCACGCCAGGGTCTATGGGGTTGAAAAGCACGGATATACCAATTGGGTGGAAATCCCTTGGCCCCAGCCATAATCGGCTCAGTCGTTATTTGAACATCTAATTTATTTATTGGAAATTAACCAGTAATCCAAACACGAATCACGAGGAAAATATGATCTGCCCTTATTGTGGAAAAGAAAATCCAGAAACTATCAGCTTGTGCAACTTTTGCGGTGGAAGGCTCGTTGAAATTGATGATCGAGATCTCCCGCAGGTAACCGAACCCGAACCAACAATCCTGTCCGATGAATTATTTGATGAAACCTTCCCCGATGCTGAACAACCAGCAGGACAACCTGAAGCACCAACCATGGAACCGACATTCGATGTGGAGCCCTCTGCTCCCCAACCTGAGGCGTTTACATTTGAACCAGAGGCTCCGATCGTAAAACCCAAAAGAGGCTGCGGAAGGTGGATCTGGTGGCTTGTAGGCTGTTTTGTGATTGTTTGCCTGATCGTAAGTTGCGTTACGGTGCTGTGGGGTTTTTACAGCTTCAGTGCTGCCTTGGATTTTCTTAAAGACCCAACCTCTACCCCAACTATACTGTCCATGCCAACCTCGACATTTCCACCCGCGGCTACCCATTCGCCAACCACCATCTCAACGTTGCCGCCAGTCGCGACCATACCGCCAAACCTCACCCACACCCCCAATCCGATCCTTTCCACTCCCGGGATACTCTTCTCTGATGATTTTTCCGACCCCTCCTCCGGCTGGGATCAAGTTGACGAGCCTTTGTATATGACCGATTATTACGAGAATTCATATCGGATCTTCGAAAATGAGACCATGGCGGATGTTTGGTCAAATCCGGATTCTTTATCCTTTGGTGATGTAACAGTTGAAGTGGATGCCACCAAGAAAGCTGGACCGGATGATAATGATTTTGGCGTCATATGCCGCTACCAGGATGTTGATCATTTCTATTATGCAGTTATCAGCAGTGATGGCTATTTCGGCATCATCAAGGTAACCAGCGATGGTTCAGCTACCCTCGGCCGTGAGAACCTGGAATTTAGCGATTCAGTCAGCCAGGGATACGCATCCAATCGTATTCGCCTGGATTGTATCGGAGATGTGCTCACCCTTTATGTAAATGGTGACCAGCTTGACCGACAAATCGACGATGACTATGCAACAGGCAATGTTGGGTTGATCGCAGGCACGTACAACACAGCTGGAACAGATATCCTGTTTGATAATTTCATTGTCCTTCAACCATGATAGATTTATGAGTAAAAAACTCATCTAGCCAGCCTTTATTTACTGTTCATATAACAGCATTTAAAAGACTTCGCAATGCATAGGCCTGAAAACAAACGCATATCATGAGGCGTCAATGAATTGTCCATTTTGTGGAAAAGAAAATCCCGAAAATTCAAGTACCTGCGTTTTTTGTGGTGCCTGGATAGAAGACGCGGAAAAAAGAAAATACGGCAGGGTCCGTTTTGCCTGGAATAGTTTCTGCACCTGAGGTAATATCCCCGGAAGGGGGCGTGGAGCTTGATGGTATCAGCCACCCAGGCTGAGAAATTACCCGAAATACAAGCACTTCCTGCAGCTAAGAAATCGAATAAGGGAAATGAGAGGTGGATCTGGTGGTTGCTGGGTTGCTTTTGTGCTGCTTTGCCTCTTCGTGAGCTGTTTCACCCTGGTCTGGGGATTTTACAGTTACAGCTCCGCTTTTGACTTTCTCAAGCCAGCCACTGCCACCCCGCCTCCTACACCTACCCCAACGATTCTGTTCTTTGATGATTTTTCTGATCCAAACTCTGGGTGGCCGGTATTTAACGATGAGCAGTATGTGGATGATTACTACAATGGTGCCTACCGCATGATCGAAAATGAAACCAACACGACCTCATGGGCTTATCCAGATGAATTCGGTGTGAATGACGTGGTGGTTGAGGTCGATGCCACCAAGAATGCTGGCCCCGACGAAAATGATATGGGAGTCATCTGCCGGTATCTGAATGAAGATCAATTTTATTCTGGGATTATTACCAGCGACGGTTATTACGGCATCACGAAGATGACAGCCGAGTCATTTGATGTGATCGGTGGGGAATATTTGGAATACAGCGATTTAATCAACCAGGGCAGTGCCACCAACAACATTCAATTCGACTGTGTCGGTGATGAGCTGACCCTGTATGTCAATGGTTACCAGCTTGAACAAAAAATCGATCCTGAATATACCGGCGGAACCGTTGGCCTGATCATTGGCACTTACGAGACCCCTGGGACGGACATCCTGTTTGACAATTTCACCGTCCTTCAACCGTGAATTGAATTTATTTTCAATAGTCGTATGTACTTCAAGTCTCGATAAAATATGTTACCAACCCAAAGTTTCTTTCAACCGGATTTATCCAATCAATAGGAGCTCACCCATGTCCAAGAACTGCCCCAACTGCAACCATTCCGTTCGACCGGATGCCAGATACTGTGGATTTTGCGGAGCCAATTTAGCAGCATTTGTTGAATCCAAGTCATCTGCCACACCCGTAAAGCAAGATAAAACGGGCGCGAATCAAAATTCAAAACAAGCAAAACCAGCCAAACTCAAACGCTTTTCAACCAGCCAGATGGTCACATTCGTGGCGATCATCCTGCTGGTTCTTCTGATCACCGCATCTGTGGTCTGCCGTTATTGGTCTGAAATCAGCCAGGCATTGGTTCAGCTTCTATTCTCACTTTATGTTCGGGCATTATAAAAATTAGTATATTGCAAGTTCCCGAGCCCCCTCAAATATTAAATATCCGCATTTGCATAGCGTGGAAAAATCGTTCCAACCAGCCTCTGATGGCTGGTTGTTTTTTTAACACCCTACTGCAGACATTCGACCCCCATCATCGATCCAGGCTGCTATTCTAGCCTGACTTTTCAAATTGGAAAAAAGGCAAGCACGGTGATAAAACGGCTTGCCTATTCTGTTGATAGAAGTGTTATTTCGTCGCAGGTGGTATTTCGGATGTAACTTCAGCCGGCTTTTTCTTGGTTTGATCTCGAAACAGCCCAACCTGGATGATCATCCCGAGCACAAATAGGGCGAAGAACACCACCGTTCCGACCGTTCCCTGCAGGTCGATGGCTTCTGTTACGAGGGTCGCGCCTGCCCACGATGACAGGATGTATAGCGACCAGTCGAATGCGCTTGATACGATGAGCAGTCCAACGATGCCACCGATGATAAAAGCCATCCAGGTGTTAGCCTCAGCAGTGATCCCGAGCAAACCGGTCAGGCGGTAAGCCCCATAAGCCCCAACCATGAAACCGACCAGAGAGATTGCCAGGTGCTGCAGGAAATGGGCTAAGATTGCCCCCAGGATGCCTGCACCCAGGGCAACGACATAAACCAGCCAGGGTGGGTTGAGCACCAGCTGGGTTGCCAGCCCCATCCCGATAATAAACCCAATCACACCCACAAAGAGCCAATACAATTTCTTGCCTGTGGTCAACAGGATAATTCCAAGCACTAGATTGATCAGGTTCATAATCATACATCCTCCATCCTTAGTGATTTGCTATGATGCATGTGTTGCAAGATTTGTGCTTATCTGGTGGATGCATGGATAATCTTTTACTCTTTTTTCGTCCGCCATCCCAGGAAAAACGTGATCGCTATAACAACCAATGCGATCGCAGCTCCCAGGAAAAATATATCATTTCCCCCCTTCCAATCCACTACCTGTCCGAGGAATACGACAGCTAAAATCACGACAATAACGCCAATTAATTTGGATTTTAAGTCATCCAAATGTGTGATATGCAGCCAGCTTGGTGTAGGTACATCCTCGTCGATAAATAATTCGTATAAACCCAGTGCGGTAATATAAAAAACAGTGCCGAGTAGTACGATGTCTATGATTTCTATAAAGGAGATGGCGAGTTGTTTTACTGATTTACTATCTACATTTTCTGTGAACGCACCAACTACCAACTGGATGGTCTCGATGCCTGCTACGACCAATAATGTCACTGAAGCAAGGAAGGCACATAGTACTGCGATGAGGATGATATACCGGCTGGAGGATAAGAGTTTACGCATTCTGGATATTTTTCCTTTTTATTTTTAGTTGTCAACCAGAGTAATTTTTTGTGCCATTTATTCCTGGTACTACCATGATTCCCTTATGTATCAGGGTAAAAAACATCGAAAATCCTCAAGTGGGTTCTCGTAACATTTTTATCTGTAGTCAACATCGCAGGTTTTCTTTACTCCAAGTAATTATATACACAAAATAACAAAAGCTAAACATTGTCCTGCGCCTTCATCCTATTAATTCTTCCAGTGCAAAATCCCCCATTTCCACCTCCCCCAAGGCACGTAAAAAATCCTCCCGCTGCATGATCACTGTGGTATAACGCACCCCTGAACCGACCGATATCTCCTCTTCTTCCAGGATGCCTTTATCCATCAAAACTCTCACGCCTCCGACTACTCCGAAGGGTGAGACTGCCCCAAGCGGGTAACCGGTCACCTGCAACACCTCATTCTCGGTGGCCATGCTGATGCGTGAAGTGCCCAGGTGCTTACGCAGTGCCGGCCAGGCTACCTGCTTGAGTCCCGCCACCAGCACTAGCACAAATCCGCCGCTTGATAAGCGAAACAGGATGCTGCGGATGATCTGCTCAGGGCGCTGTCCACGCTCAGTGGCTGCCTGCTCGAGCGAGTGTACCACCCCCGGATGTCGGAAGAAGCGGTACGGGATGCCCCGCTCATCCAGGTAACAGGTTACGGGTGTGGATGGATTTTCAGCGTAATTCATCCTGCTCATTTGATTTCAAAATATCAGATCCAGGTTATTATAACTGCCCAAGTTGCTATTTGTTCAGAAATTTCACCCTCATTCTGGCTATTTATTGGGTTATGTCTCGCTGGCTGTAATTAATCTCACAAATTTATTGTTAATCGGTATAATAAATAAAAGAATTAATCTCTTTTACCGGTTTTCCTTATCGTTGCATTTGGAGACAACGAAATATCTATATTAAAAAGGAGAGTGATGATATGAACATCAACTTTGCCATGTGGAAAACCGCCCTGTGGACCCTGGTCAAAATGGATAAAAAGGAAGACTGGGACAAGCTCGATGTTGTCTCCAAGTGGCTGATCGCCACCCGCTCAGGAGTCACATTGGTGACTGTGTACACCTGCGTCATTGCCGGGCTGCTGGCCTGGCGGGATGGCTACTTTGATTTTCTTCCCTGGCTCGTCCTTACCCTGGGTTTGTTCATCGCCCACGGCACCAACAATCTGCTTAATGACTACACCGATTTCAGCCGCGGCGTCGATAAGGACAATTACTTCCGTACCCAATACGGCGTCCATCCGTTGGTGCAGGGTTTCTGGGACAAACCGACCCAGCTGCGCTGGTTCATGGTCAGCGGGGTGATTGCTTTCCTATCCGGCGTGTATGCCCTGTTCTACAGCCACTTCGATCCACTCGTGATCGGGTTATTCGCCCTGGGTGCCCTGGTGCTGCTCTTTTACACCTACCCGCTCAAATACCTCGGGCCTGGGAGAATTGGCTATCTTCCTCATCTGGGGACCGATCATGGTGGTGGGCGTGTACGTCGTCCTGGCACAGGGTCTGACAGACAACATTTGGAATGTCGCCCTGGCAGGTGTGCCATTTGGCTTGAGCGTTGCCAGCATCAATGTTGGTAAGCATATTGATAAGATGAAGGATGACAAGCTCAAAGGGGTGGGCACTTTGCCGGTGCGGATCGGTGAGAAAGCCGCCCGTTATGTAAATATCGCCGTCCTGGTGCTGATCTACCTGGTGGTGGTCTACCTGGTTTTCATTCCCCGCTACTTCACTCCACTGATGCTGATCATTTTCTTCGCCATCAAACGCTTGATCCTGTCGATCAAAATCCTCTCGAAGCCACGCCCGGAAGAAGCTCCACCCAACTTCCCCTTCTGGCCTACCTGGTTTTCCGCCTTCAACTTCAACCATAACCGCCTGTTCGGAGGCTTGTTCATCCTGGCATTGATCATCGACACCCTGCTGCGCATCGCCCTGCCCACTTTTTGGCCGATGAGGTGATTTTATATAATCCTCCCCTAAATCCGTGAATTTCGGATTTGGGGGAGGCTGTGAGGGGTTTTTTTGATTTCTTTCTTTTACTAAAAACGAACCACTAACAACTAAATTCTTCCCTTACGGATACCAGGAAGTGAATCTTATTTCTTCTTTTTCTTCCCCTTCTTTTTGCCTTTTTTCACCTTGGCTTGCTCTTCTTTCACCACTGGCTCCTCCACGGTTGGTAGCCCCTGTTCCTCTGCCACCTCGGAATGGTACTTCTTCCGGATCTCTTCCAGGTCAACACTTGGTTCGGGGTATTTCATCTTCCAGCCTTCCATCGTCTCCACCAGGATCTGGGATATCGCCAGGTTGCGGAACCACTTGTGGTTGGCAGGGATGACATACCAAGGGGCATAGTTGAAACTGCATTTACTGAGCGCTTCCTCGTAGGCTTGCTGGTAGTCGTCCCAGTATTCGCGCTCCGTGTAATCCGCCTCGCTGATCTTCCACTGCTTATCCGGTTCATACAACCGATCTCCGAAGCGTCTGAGCTGTTCCTCCTTGTCGATATGCAGGAAAAACTTGACGATAGTCGTCCCGCTGTTCGCCAGTCCTCGCTCGAAGTTGTTGATTTCGTTATAACGCCTGGACCACACATCTCTGGGCACAAGGTTGTGCACTCGCACCACCAGCACGTCCTCGTAATGGGAGCGGTTGAAAACCGTGATTTGCCCCTTGCGCGGGGTTGCCTTGTGGATGCGCCACAGGTAATCGTGCGCCAATTCTTCGGCAGTCGGCACCTTGAATCCCACTACATTGCAGCTTTGAGGGTTCCAGGCTTCCATCACATGCCGGATGGTTCCATCCTTTCCACCCCCATCCATCGCTTGCAGTACCACCAGCAAGGCATGCTTATTCTCGGCATACATCAAGGCTTGCAGCTCAGATAACCGTTGGTTTAACTTCTCCTGCACCTCAATCGCAGCCTCCTCGCCGTCATAATCTCCCCGAAAGTGGGCCTCGATCTTACCCAGGTTCACCTGGCTGTTGGTTTTTATCCGGAATTGTTCTGCGTAATTCATTCCTGAGTCCTCCCATTTGGGATTATATCATCCCGCTGTTTCTACTTTTATCAAACGTATTTTATATTCAATTATCTTTTCAGCTCATGACATTTCATGTTGCTATACCACCGCTTGCCCGTAAAAACGTTTTAAGGTATTATGGACCGCAGAACATGACTGACTTCATCTGATCAACCCTATTCTCAACGGACCTGGAGATATGGAACAGTTCTTAACCACAGAGACATTGATCATAGAGTTATTGTTGATTGTATCCATCGTTGCCATTGCTGTGCGCCGATTGCGAGTGCCTTATACGGTTGCGCTGGTGGTGGTCGGATTGTTGATAACATTCCAGTCGCCGATAAAATTCGAACTCACACCTGAGCTGATCCTAGCCTTGTTTGTACCACCCCTGGTATTTGAAGCAGCCTTCCACCTGAACCTGGTGGAGCTGCGCCGTAATCTGCCTTCCATCCTGCTGCTGACATTTCCCGGCGTCATCCTGACCACTTTCATTGTCGGAGGCATGCTCGTGCTGGGGATCAACCTTACCCTTCCAATAGCCCTGGTTTTTGGTGCCCTCATTGCTGCCACCGACCCGGTATCGGTGGTGGCATTATTCCGCACTTTGGGGGTGCCCAAGCGTCTCTCCGTGCTCATTGAAGGTGAAAGCCTGTTCAACGATGGCACCGCCATCGTCTTGTTCAATCTGATGCTCGCCATTATCCTCACTGGTAAATTTAGCCTGGCTGACAGCGTGGTCGACTTTTTTGTTGTATCCATCGGTGGAATATTGGTCGGCTTGGTACTTGGTTGGCTGGTCGCTCAGTTGATTTCCCGGGTGGATAATTACCTGATCGAAACTACTTTCACCACAATCTTAGCTTTTGGATCCTACCTTGTTGCTGAACGATTTGGCTTCAGCGGAGTTTTAGCTGTGGTTGTGGCTGGTCTGGTGAACGGTAACATCAGCCCGCAGGGGATGAGTCCCACCAGCCGGATTGTGATCTTCAACTTCTGGGAGTATGTGGCCTTCCTGGCCAACTCGTTGGTCTTCTTATTATTGGGATTACAGATCAATATCTCTTCCTTGCTTGCTTCCTGGCAGCCCATTTTGTGGGCAGTTTTAGCCATCCTGGTAGCTCGATTGATCATGGTCTACGGGTTGAGCTGGTTGGGTAACCGTTTTTCAGAACCCATACCCTTCCGCTGGCAGCATATCCTCAATTGGGGAGGCTTGCGCGGCGCTATCAGCCTGGCGTTAGTCCTCAGCCTGCCCATTGAGATAGGTCCTGAGCGTGACCTGCTGCGGGTAATGGCTTATGGGGTGGTTTTATTTACTTTGCTCGTTCAAAGCACCACCATGGCACCCCTCATTCGCAGGCTGAAGATCATCACCCGCTCGGAAGCACAGGTTGAATATGAAATTCAGCATGCACGCCTGACAGCCTTGCGCAGTGCCGACGCGCGCCTCGATCGTATGCATAATGATGGATTGTTATCCAGCCATACCTGGGACAGGCTTAAACGCTCTGTCACCGGAGAAGCTTCCATCCTGGCAGAGAAGGTACGCGGTATGCTCCTGGCAGATCCGGTCTTGGAAGCGGAAGAGCTGGAGACGGGTTGGCGCGAGATGCTTCGAGCTCAGCGAAATTCCCTGCTTAGCCTGCGTCATGACGGTGTAATTTCGGAAGAGATTTTTGAGCAGCTTGCCACCGAAGTGGATGCCCAGTTGATAGAAGGTTCACCCCCTTTTAGTGAAGCAGCCGAAGCGCGCACCCAATTCCTCGAAATAACCATCCCGGACAATTCATTGGCAGTCGGAAAAACCATCGCGGAGCTGGATATCCCGCGCGCCGCCGTGCTTGTTTCCATCTCAGCACGGTGATGAGACCATCATCCCCCGCGGCGACACCCTGGTGCATGCTGGCGATGTGATTACCACCCTTTGCGAGCGGGAGACGATCCTTCCCATCAAGCAGCTGCTGCTCAATCCAGGCGGGCAGCTGGAAGATGAACCCATGCCCATCGAACAAAAAAATGGTTGAGCGATGAGCGTTTTAGACTCGAATCTATATATTTATATACTGATTCCGTTATTGGTTTTCTTTGCCCGGGTTGCAGATGTCAGCCTGGGCACGTTACGTATCATCTTCATCTCCAGGGGTAAAAGGAACATTGCACCTATCCTTGGTTTTGTTGAAGTCTTCATCTGGATAACGGTTGTCTCGCAAATTGTCAGCCATGCCCATAACATCGTTGCCTACCTGGCCTATGCAGCGGGTTTTGCCGCTGGGAATTATGTCGGAATGTGGATCGAAGACCGGTTGGCAATTGGCACCCAGGTTGTGCGTGTGATTATCCAAAATAACCATGCTTTACTGACCGAGAACTTGCATAACGCTGGATATGGGGTGACTTGTGTGGATGGGCAGGGCACTACAGGACCAGTCAAAATGGTCTACACAGTCGTAAAACGAAAAGATATGGCCAGGGTTATGAGTATTATCCATCAGACCCATCCAAATGCTTTTATCACCATTGAAGACCTTCGTTCGACCCAGGCAGGTGTCTTTCCAGCCTCATCCACCGCCGATAATGGGCAGTTCTTCCCCCGAAAATTTAAATAGCTCTCCCATATTAAACCTGGCAGGTCTTGGAGACCTTCCAGGTTATTAATAAAATGATAACCCTCTCTATCTAAGAACAAGGCTGTCCAGGTACATATTTTTCTAATCGCTAACAGCTAACTGCTAACTGCTAATCACTAGATCAGTGGGCACGCGAATGCTCTAATTTCACACCTGTGTATGATATCTGCCTGAGGTGAACTTCTATCTGCTTTCCGAATATACTCCCAGGACAAGCGGTAAGCAGGCAAGGGTGATCTCGCTACCTGACCGATATATGGTTCACAATTAATTGTTGGAACCTTCAGCGAAGATCACAGTTCATGGTTGACTGGAATTGGTAGTATAAATTCATCTTATTGTGAGACAAATTTTAAAACAAACTACTTCCCATATCCGCAACTTACGGACCTGGATCGAATGTGGTATCAGCACTCCCATCAGGATTTAACCGGGCAATACTATGACGTACCTCTCCACCTATTTGAGTAAATTCACCGCCGACCACAATCTTGCCATCAGGCTGGATTGCCACTATTAAAACATCATCGTTAGGATCAGGATTGAACGCTGAAATTCTGAGTCCCATTGGTGTCGAGTTGGTAGATATGTCTGCTGAAATAACCGCCGACGACAATCTTGCCATCCGCCTGAAAACCAAAAGTTGTTGGGAATGCATTGAAAGCAGGCGTAATAAAACTGGTATCTTTTGTGCCATCCTGGTTGAGACGAACAATATTTGTTGAATATAGCACTATAATCTTGCCATCAGGTTGCACACCAATTGAATCGACCTCCCAAATATCGATGTCCTCCAAACCCTGGGCATTAAAGCTCTCGTCCAGGGTGCCATCAGGATTTAGCCGCACAAGGTTGTGTGGACCTGTCCAATAATCCGCTCCACGACGAATTCACCTCCGATATAGATCATATTTTCATGGACTGCGATATCATTCACAGTCCAGGTGCTATCCATGTCAATATTTGCATTGAAGCTCTCATCCAGGCTGCCGTCGGGGTTCAATCGGGCAACATAATTTCGCTCCTGCCCATCTACCTCGTTGAATTCCCCACCCACCAGGATGTCGCCGTCCGATAGCACTTCCAATGCATAAATATGTGTCCAATAGTTGAATCGGTGCGAGTTATTTCAGAAGTGAAACTAGTATCCAAGCTGCCATTGTCATTCAGCCGTGCAATTCCATTTACCACCTGCCCATTCACGTCGGAAATACTTCCCCCAATCAATATTTTTCTGTCAGCTTGCTGGGCTATGGAATAGACATAGGAGTTCACATCCGTGTTAAAGCTCCCGTCCAAACTGCCGTCAGGATTCAATCTGGCGATGCTATTATGTTCGATTTCGTTCACGTTGGTAAATATTCCGCCTATTAAGATCTTGCCATCAGGTTGGACTTGAAGTGCATCGACCGAACCGCCCACCCCATGGAGTGGCTGCGCCTCCCAGGTACCACTTGCTGTGCACGTTCGGGTATAAGGGTAATTTATCGTATACTCAACATAAAAGTCACCTTCAACCATGTTCGAAGAAGTAAATGTACCTTTTAATTCATCCAGTTTGTCAGAGACATTAGATGCATCGAATTTGTCATCAGTTATTTCAAACGGTATAAAAAATTCTGTCATACCCTCACCACATACGGCCCCTGCCGACCAACCGAAAATCAAAGAATCCGACGCAATCTGGCATTGAGGTGAATCTTGAACGATGAAAGACACCTTTTTTTCTTGGCTGGTTGTTCCCCGCCACTTCCCTGCCTGTGGGCAATCTGGTAGTGGCACGGTTACTACCGCATACGACGTTACTCCAGTCACTGCTGGCATATGCGTTGGACGCCCTGACTCGATAGTAATACGTCCCTACGTCTCTACCGCTGATGTTTTTTGAAGTGCTAGAGCCGGAGTAGACGGTGGTGGGGCTGGAGAAACCTACATTGTCGTCCTCTTCCAAGGTATACGTGGTTGCCCCCTCGGACGAGCTCCAACTAACGGTGTAGTTTCCATCCCCATCCGTATTGCTTATTGGATTTAATACCGGTGGATTAGGGATAATTGGACTTCTCTCTACCAATGGCAGGTAGGTAGTGCTGTCTGCAAGGTCTTCAGTTGCGTGTACGGAATTGGTATCCCCTGGTGTGAAGGGGGATTGGGTGTAGGCTGTTCCTACGGGCAGGGCAGCCACAGCCGTGGATAGCTCGGTTGCCACACTCAATAGTGCAAGTAAGAGCATTATGATGAATAAGCATTTGAGAAAGGAATAATTCTTCAATGGATTTCTCCTATCTTACGCGTTGTTCAATTGTGAATTCTTATCTGATCATCAACCCTCGAGCCGCCTCTTATGCCAGAGCGAACCAGAGATCGCTTTTTCCATCCGCCTGGTGACCCCATATTGCTCCCCAATTCCTGTAATCCTACCGTCGCAGTGGCTTATTTGGTTGTTGTGCCCTGCGCCTTCGTTTTTATTTTAGCATAGATTGTTCATGCGGATAACGCAAAGCGCACGGATACTCAACACATGTATCCGAGTGCTCTCTATCGGTTGTGGGCAGAGGGCTCAACCTCCGAACCTTTGTATCCCCCCTGCGGGGACAGCGATGTGACCAGAGTGGGCGAGGGCTCGAACCTCCGAACCTTTGTATCCCCCCTGCGGGGATAGCGATGTGACCAGAGTGGGCGCGAGAGGGCTCGAACCTCCGAACCTTTGTATCCCCCCTGCGGGGACAGCGATGTGACCAGAGTGGGCGCGAGAGGGCTCGAACCTCCGAACCTTGTATCCCCCCTGCGGGGATAGCGATGTGACCAGAGTGGGCGCGAGGGCTCGAACCTCGACCAATCCCCCCTGCGGGGACAGCGATGTGACCAGAGTGGCCAGAGGGCTCGAACCTCCGAACCTTTATATCCCCCCTGCGGGGACAGCGATGTGACCAGAGTGGGCGCGAGAGGGCTCGAACCTCCGAACCTTATCCCTGCGGGGACAGCGATGTGACCAGAGCGGCGAGAGGGCTGAACCTCCGAACCTCACGGATGTGAACCGTGCGCTCTGACCAACTGAGCTACGCGCCCTTGAGTACTTACAACCCGACCTGGAAATTATCTAAGTAAACTGCAGTGTTCACTCGATAATAAGGGTTGCGTGTGCGCCAGATTTTATCATAACTGAGTAGACTAAACAAGTAATCAATCTGGATAATTAAGGCACGTTCCTTCTAAGAGATGATGAAGAATAATACCGTTAACCTATCCTGGTTTAACGGCTTTGATAATTTCTACCTAATCTCGTAGATCTGACTCTACTATGCTAGGATTATTTATAAAAGATTGAAGAAATTTTCAAACTGTAGATCGTAATCTAGTGTATGATTATTTTTTACGAAATATCAGGTTGACTACCGCCAGCACGATAAGTGCACCGACAAAGGCTACCAATAAGCTGGGCAGATTGAAACCAGTCACGCCTGTTTTACCAAAAAGGCTGAACACCCATCCACCAACCACTGCACCGACGACGCCTGCGAGGATGTTGGTAATACAGCCCATCTGATCGTTGCGTTTCATCACAATACTGGCTAACCAACCAGCGAGGCCACCTAATACGATCCAACTGAGTATTCCCATGACATATTCTCCTTTTTATTAGTTATATATCCTTATCTGAATTCCTACTCAATATATACATCGGCACTTATGTGAGATTTTCTTGATTGATTACGAATATCATAGGCATATGATTGATACTTGTAGGTATACATTCTGAAATTAGCAACCGCCTAGACAGACCGGGGGCGGGGGTATATATTTGTTTATGTTCATCTATTCTACACCAAAATCTGGTAGTTCTTAGGGACGTGTAAGATCTGCTATCAGAGCTGTTTTTTTATCCACCCACTCCCTCTCCAAAATCGAATATACGTACTCATCCCACCATTTCCCATTTAACCACCGCGTCTCGCGCAGCCGGCCATCCTGGTGCATGCCCAGCTTTTCCATCACCCGCACCGACGCCGCGTTACCCACATGGCAGAATGCCACGATGCGGTGCACGTTTAGCTCCCTGAATGCCCAATCCATCACCTGTCCAGGCTGCTTCTCCGGCATACCCCTTGCCCCATTCCTGCGGGTTCACTGCCCACCCCACCTCCCACTCCCGTATCAATTCCCATTGCCTGGCTAATTTTATTAATCCCACGGCAGTGTCTTGCGGCGGGATGGTCATCGCAAACCTGAACGTGGTACGCGGCACTTCCAACTGGTTCTTGATATACTCGTCCAGTGCCTCCCGCGTTTCTACTTCGCTTGGAAGCTTCCGCTCATAGGTGTGCATCTCGGGCTTGCTGTCCATCTCCCGCAAAGCCTCAAAATCCCGCTCCTTGAACTCCCTTAATCTTAATCGTGCTGTGATGAACTCCATGGTTGCGATCTTCCTGGATACGATGATTTTAAAACCACTTTCTATAATCTCTACCCTTTAGCCTTACCCATTGACTTCACCCGTTTTCCTATACATATCCAATCTGCGCATATTTTCATACGGTTGGATAAAGCAGGTATAGTCCTCCATCGGTATATCTATACCAATCCTTTGTTTTACATCCTCGTAGATGACCAGCCGCTCTTTTAGTTTTTCGCAGATATAATCATCGCAGGCTGCGCAGTTCTCCACCCTTTTTTCGATCACGCATGGTCGCACCGGGCAGCCTTGGTCGATCAACCTTGCATTTTCTGCCAGGCAGCCGTCACACAGGATATTTTCAGGCTGGATGCGGAAACCGAAGTACTTGAACCACCCGTCGCTCAGTTTCTGCTGGTTCGATGGATTCTTTTCAATGTTGGGTCGATAAGCCAGGCACAGGTCACAGCGGTAACCACACCTCGTTAAAATAGGTTCCATCTGCTTATTACTCCCATCCGATCGGAAAGATATATAAGGTTGACTGGATTCCTAGGAGGGTGCGGTGAAGAACTGCACCAGACCAGAGACAAGCATGATCACTCCATACAGGAGTGCCCCGTATCCCAATATTGTAAAACTGCCCCCTGATGAGCCAAAGATATTCGAATAAACAATCAACACGCCGGCTATCAGCCACATCGCGCCAGAGAGGATATTTTTCCTGGCCAATGCCTTGGTTTTCTGCTTGATCTCCCGGATGCGCGTGTTCCCAGAAATGTAGCCTTCAGTCCCATTCGAATCCCGTATTTTTACCCATTTTTTGCCTTCCATTACCTTCAGGATATCAAACCTTGAATTTCGTGCCAGGTGTGATATCACCAATGCCCCCTCCTCGGGATCTGCCAACAGGTCCACATTCTTCTGCATCACGGCTCCCACCCGAATGACGGCAATACGTGCCTCCCCCGGGATGAAGGCTTGCTGCCCGGTGGACAGGGTGATGGGTACCCACAATTTACCGGCTTTACGTTTGGCAGGTGCAAAATCGATCTCGGTGCCTTCCGTGAGGGTGGAGAACGAAACCGCATCCGCCTCCATGCTGGTATATACTTTGACTTGCTCATCCAGGATCCTGGCTTTCATATTTTTTCTCCAATTGGGTCTCAACTCAAAAGTAAGCTATTATACAAGACGAACTCCCCCCTGTAAACAATCTGTCCTGGGCTCTTGGCAATGAAGACATATCAATGGTCAAACGGATCACCTGAACAATCGCTGGTAGATATTGCTTGTGCAAAACCAACCATTTAATACCCCATACATCAACATCCGGTGTCAGTGATTTGTCGCTGGTGCTAAAACTTGCCCGAAGCTGTAAAGCAGGATTTTCCACAGGATCGATCCAGGTTAAATTGTCACCATTTTGTACATCATGCGCTAATATGGTTCCATCGGGTGTCGTTACGTCGATGATCAATGTTGTTGATGTTGGAATGGTGGATGTGACGATGACACTCTCCCATTCCCGCAAATCAACCGGTGGAATGATCATTGAAAGCGCTGTACCTGTAAATGTATGCGTTCCGTACAGGAAGTCTATGTCATAAAGTGCTACTGTTTTTGTTGGATCGTCACTATTAAATGCAGCCCGATATTGAATATAAGCGCTGCTCTCAATTCCACTCATATTGGTCAGGCATCCGGTGTCATCAGTGTTGAATGTATACCAGCAGATAATACTCATTAAATATCTTCAATGGCACTTCCCAGGCAGTCCAGGTTTCATCAGGCGTAGGGGTATTTCCAGTTCTAAATTTCACTTCGATCCCCTCAGGAATTCCGGAAAAATTCCATCCCGTTAATGACCAATCTACGGGTTTTCCAGCATAAAATACCGTGGATGTAAAAGTACCGGTGATAAAATACTGACCCATCTCATCAGGTGCCAGCCGTACAGAATCTGAAATGGCTTCGGTTTGAAAAAAATCACCACTGTTAAAGTGAGCCGTCCAGGTTTGTGTCCAATGAAGTTGTTGATCAAATTTTAATATCAAGTGGCTCATCTGTACATCGAAATTGACTCCCCCCACCAATTGCGGATTGTAGAAATGATCAGACCAAAATCCGCCCCGGATGTCCTCAGGTGGTTTATCATCCTTTATTTGCTGTGAGCTTGCACTTGTCAGGCTAATTGTGATTTCAAAAGAACCGATGGAAATCGCAACCAATACAATTCTAAGTATTCTTGGGATATTCATATCCCCTCCACGATCCTATCGCCAGTTTACAATTTACTGCTGTCATAATTCCTATATTGATCAATTGTTTTATTTAATTAGCGACATACTAATTCGGTTAGTCTTTTATCCAATCTTTGGGCGTAAATTGCAGTATCGCCCGTCGTTAGCATATAAACTAGCGCATTGCAGCGTATAAATATTACTGCTTCATAGCCTTGAGAATGCTTTATAAAAATTTCTGCAGTTTCTCCTACATCAGATAAATCTTTGAAACTGTCAGATCCATAGCCGGTAGAAAAATCGAGTGCATTATTGGCATGCATCAGCTGCACAAGATCGTTGTAAAGCATCACTACAACATAACTTTTCTTCGGTTTTTTTGAGTCATTAATTTCTAGAGCAGTGAAAACATCAGGTGCAGGGTATTGGCTATCAGTTATATCGTGAAGTCTTGGGATTTCCTTAAAAAACCCAAACGCTTCATAATTATCGGGTAAATCGCCAGGTATAAATAGGATAGATTCTATGTCCAATTCACTCAAAGGCGCAACGGTTGGTGGGATAGAAGTTGGTGAGATCAGGGTTGGTGGGATAGGAGTTGGTGTGATTGGGGTTGGTGGGATAGGGGTCGTTGGGATCGGGGTTGGTGGGATAGGGGTCGTTGGGATTGGGGTTGGAGGAATTAGAGTTGGCACATCAGTTAGATTGAATACAAAAGTTTTAGTAGGTTGGGCCATCGCAGTCAGTAAAGCATTTCCAGTCGGGACGGATTCGCAAGACGCAAGTAAAACAACCAAAAGAAAAAGACAATAGAACAATTTCATATTCACCTCCACTATGCATTGTTAATTTAACATTCATGCAATTAGCAGGTAAAAAATATTTCATAGAATGATGGTTGAAAACGGCACCACCTTAATCGGGTGTTGAATAATCTAAGTCTTTCATCAGGAATTTATCCTTGCATTTTTAATTTATAACTCTATAAATCTAATCTACTATTTTATATTGTATAGTCAATTCTGAATTTCCACATTAGAAATCTTAAAATTTCCGCCATTTCCCATAAACCTCTTGTGGATTAGAACAATTGTGCTATAATTAGAATGTAATTACTCACCGGCTATCTATTATTACCATCACCTGCAAGTATTTGAGGCGGCAATATCCGGATGGGTGAATAATTACATTAGAATGCTTTCATCTCTTTTTGCAATAAAGGCATTCATATACCGATCGATCTTAATCAGTTTAAGAGTGCATTTAATAATTGAAAGGTGCACTATCCTATCGATAATTGCATTCGTAGTATCGGTTTTTCTTTTTCGTTATCCCTGGAAATCTGTGTCTATCTCCTCCCACCGACCACTCTTTTTCTTTCTGGAATTCTAACTCCTTCCCTGAGTTGTTCCTCTTTGTTCCTCATTTTTTTTATTAAATATTCTTTTCCCCTGATTACTACCTCGCGAATCTCTGTGGAAACAAATTTCTTGACTTGACACCCCTTCCTTGACACCTCTTCACCTTGCGTGTATAGTCCTCTTCATGAAGAAGCTTTTATTCATCGCCATCCTGCTGGTATTATCAGCCCTTGCCTGTAATCTTCCATCAATAATCCCGGCAGCACCCACTGCCACTCCTACAACGATCCCCACGGCAACCCTCATTCCATCCCCAACCATAACCCCCACCAGCACGCCCACTTCCATTCCCACTCCTACCCCAACACCTGTACCAGCAGTGCGCATCGCCGAGGCTGACCACGCCCTGTTCAATGGCGATTACCAGGCCGCTTTAGGTGAATATAACACCGCTGATAATAACTCCACCGACCCAGAGATACTTTCGGCTGCCCTGCTCGGGCAGGGTCGCATCCATTACCTGACTGGCATCTATCCCGATGCACTGAACGAGTTTCGCACGATCATTGATAACTACCCCGCATCTTCCCAGGTTGCAGGCGCTTATTACTTCCTCGGTGAAACACTCATGCAGCTCGACCGCTTTCCGGAAGCCGCCGATGCCTTCAGCAATTACCTGGCTGTCCGTCCAGGTGTGGTGGATGCTTTCGTCTATGAGCGCCAGGGTGATGCATTCATGGCTGGTGGCGATTGGAATGCCGCCCTCACCGCCTATAACAATGCCATACAATCGCCCCGTTTGCCCACCAATTTCCTGCTCGAGCTCAAGCTGGCCCAGACCTATGTTCTGTTAGGTGATTACACCACCGCCCAGGTGATCTATGAAGATATTT
This sequence comes from uncultured Chloroflexia bacterium, assembly GCA_963777965.1. Taxonomy (GTDB): domain Bacteria; phylum Chloroflexota; class Anaerolineae; order Anaerolineales; family UBA4823; genus FEB-25. The sequence goes on from CAVZSS010000029.1 coordinate 100,899, forward strand.
ACACTCGCACCAGCTCGGAGGCGGTTAAGGCTCAGGTGGATTATGCCCTCGGTCAAATGTATACCACCCAGGGTCTGATCGAACAGGCCACCACATCATACCTGGATGCGGTCTTTGGTTTCCCCCAGGCTTATTATTCCTACCTCAGCCTGGTGGAGCTGGTCGATGCCGGCTACCCGATCGACGAGTTCCAGCGCGGCTTGGTGGACTATTATGCCGGGCAGGATAATGTTGCCCTGGCTGCCTTTGACCGGTATCTTGAAACGAACCCACCTGACCCATCCACCGCCCTCTACTATGAAGGGCTCATCCTTCGCGACCAGGAAGACCCACCCGGGGCGATCTCCCTGTGGGATGAAATCATTCAGGGTGATGCAACGAGCCCAAAGTGGGATTCTGCCTGGGAGCAAAAGGCGTACACGCAATGGGCATACCAGGGAGATTTTGCTGCCGCTGAGAAAACCTTGCTGGATTTTGTCACTGCTGCCCCCTCCCATCCGCGTGCAGCTGAGTTCCTTTTCGATGCCGCACGTGTGGCAGAACGCGATGGTCGTCTGGAAGAGGCTGCGAAAATTTGGCAAAGGATCCAAAACGAATACCCAAACTCTGAGTATGTCTACCGCGCCCTCTTCCTGGCTGCCGTCTGTTATTATCGCTTGGGAAACTTTACAGCCGCGCAATCGGTCTTCTCTCAGGCTCAGGCTCTTGCCACCACCCCGGCTGACCGGGCTGCCGCGTACTTCTGGACTGGGAAAGCCCAGGCTGCCCAGGGAGATGAGGCTTCAGCCAAAGCTACCTGGCAGCAGGCTGCACCTATCGACCCCACCGGGTATTATTCCGAACGCGCCCGCGACCTGCTCAACAACCGTTCTCCATTTACCCCTCCCCAGATGATCGACCTCGGCTTTGACCGGCAATCTGAGCTGCGCCAGGCTGAATTGTGGATGCGTACCACCTTCAATTATCCTTCCAGTACTGACTTTTCGGTACCAGGTCCGATGGCCAATGACCCCCGCTTTATCCGCGGGCAGGAACTATTGAACCTGGGTTTGCAAGACCAAGCAGAAGCCGAGTTCAGCGACCTGCGCGAATCAGCTGCCAATGACCCACTCACTTCTTATCGGTTGGCGGTCTACCTCTCCGATATGGGTATGTACCGCCAGGCGATCCTTTCTGCCCGTCAGGTGCTTGACCTGGCAGGCTTGGATGATGCCGGCACCCTGACTGCCCCATTGCTTTTCAACCATATCCGCTTCGGGGCGTACTTCCCAGACCTGGTCGTCCCCAAAGCCGAGGAGAACGGCTTTGACCCATTATTCATCTGGTCAACCATACGGCAGGAGAGCTTGTTTGATCCCAGCATCCAATCCAGCGCAGGAGCGCATGGCTTGATGCAGATCATGCCATCCACAGGTGAAGAGATTGTCTCACGCCTTGGTTGGCCACCCGACTACACCCAGGCAGATCTGCTCCTTCCGGATGTGAACCTGACCCTGGGGGTGGATTACCTGGCCCGCCAGCGCGACAATCTGGGTGGAGATTTATATGCCGCCCTGGCAGCTTATAATGGCGGCCCGGGCAATGCCGCCGCATGGCAATCACTTGCCAATGGCGACCCAGACTTGTTCGTGGAAGTGGTTCGCTTCGACGAGACCCGCAAGTACCTGATGGCAATTTACGAGATCTACACCATCTATTCGCGCTTGTATGCCCGTGTGCCGTAAAACCGTAGAGCGGGATTGTATCCCGCCGCCGAACCAACAGGTAAGATACCCACCCTATACAACCACTGAAAATTCCTTGACGCAATCGCGCTATAATTACCTTGAAGGCATGATGATGCAACCAACTATATCGCATTCAATCCGAGAAGAAACCCCTGAAGCAAAAGCCCGTTGGTTCCAATCGCTTACATTGCAAGAGCGTATGGATCTACTTTGCACATATAGCAATCTTATCCTGGCGGTGAATCCGAACATCGTGGAGACAAAGGATGCTCGACCAATTACAGACAATATTCGCATCCTTACAAAAGCATAAGGTTAGATACTTGGTTATCGGTGGAATCGCAGCTGTATTATATGGCGTACCACGGGCTACATTTGACCTTGATATTCTCATAGAAGGCAAATTTACCAATACACGTCGATTATTGGATGCATTCCTCGAAGCAGGATTGGGCACAGCTAGCCTAACATCACCCAAAGATGTGCTCGCCCATGAAATCACCATCTTTAGAGATCGTGTACGAATCGATGTACAAACAAAAACCCCAGGTTTGGCATTTTCTGATGCCTGGAATCGTCGTGAGAGAATGGAATATCACGGTCAGGAATTTTGGGTCGTATCGAAACAGGATTTAATCACTTCTAAACGTGCTGCTGGGCGAACAATTGATCAGGAAGATGTTAGACTACTTACCCTAGATGATCAAGACAGACGACCAATTTAACCAGCTCATCCAGAAAGCCCTCTCGATGCCCTTCTCAGGGTGGGACTTTACCTCGTTCGGCGATCGCTGGAAGACCAGCGAGCCCTCCTGGGATTACCCTGCCCTGGCTCGTTCACACATACTGGGCATCCAATCCATGCTCGAGCTGGACACGGGCGGCGGTGAGCTGTTCGCCTCCCTGACACCTTTCCCCCCGCACACCTGGGCAACCGAGAGCTACCCACCCAACATCCCCATTGCCAGGCAGCGACTGGAACCCCTCGGGGTGCAGGTCATATCCGATTACACCGATGCGTCCATTCCACTCCCCGATTCCAGCCTTGACCTGGTGCTGGACCGCCACGGCTCCTACTCCGAGGCTGAATTGATGCGTCTGCTGAGACCAGGTGGCTTATTCCTCACTGAGCAGGTGGGCGGGCAGAACTGCTTCCGCCTGAACGAGCTCTTACAGGACAAACCGGAGTTTCAGTATTCCTACTGGACCAAAGAACTGATCACCCGCCAACTAAGCGTAGCTGGTTTCGAGCTGCTCAATGTGCAGGAGGAGTTCCCCCTGGCGGAGTTTGCCGATATCAGTATGCTGGTGTTCTATTTGCGCATCATCCCCTGGCAGGTGGCTGATTTCAGCGTGGAGAAATACCGCTCCAAGCTCTATGCCATCCACGAAGACATGCTCGCCCATGGTCCGCTGCAGGTGCATGACCACCGCATCCTGGTGGAGGCGCGTAAACCCGCATAATCATAAAAAGAATAGTCAGTTTCCCGCCATACGAACCAGGATAATTCTTATCATACATAATTCTTTCATTAGGTTTTATCCCACCATTGGCTTGACCGATAAGAATTCCCCAGCCTACATGCTGCCATATAACGGCAACCGAGCTCCATTCACAGCCCTTGCCTCATCGGAGCACAGGTAATCGATCGTCGCACGTAATTTCCTCCGGTGTGGTCCAGGAGGCATTCTTTGGGGTTGGGGATGTATCCCGTTCATGCCTCACATCGATAGTTTTCACACGCAGGATATTGGCAGTCACACCGGTGTACTTCAGCTCTTCGGCTAAAGTGAGCATCAATGCTTCCTCGCCCGACTTACCGATCGTGTACGGGGCAACGTTTGCAGGTGTACTTGACACAACCGGTGATGTTACGACAATCACCCGACCCCAACCATTCTTCACCAGATCTGGGACGAATGCCTGCACCAGATGGAAGGTCGTCCAGACGTGTTGCTCCAGCATGCTGGATATATCCTCCGAGGTGGCCTGGACCAGTGGTTTGCCACCGATCCAACCGCCCACGAAATGCAGAAGGATGTCCACCCGGCCAAACTTTGCCAACACTGCCTCATGCAGTGAGGCGGCTGCTCCTGGTTGGATGAGGTTTACGGCGTAGCTTAGTATCCTTTCAGGTGATAACGCTAAATCCTGCTCCAATTCTGCAAGTTTCACAGCGTTCTTCCCAACCAAAGCCAGTTTTGCACCAGCTTGTGCGAATGTATGAGCCACCACCCTGCCCAAACCCCCAGCTGCACCCGTGATCACTACAACACGATCTTTTATCGCCATGACCTATCCATCCGAAATACTATAAGCCTTAGTGGGCTCATCATCGCAATCTTCTCCATGCCAGTCTATGATTTGCTCCTTGGTCATGCCGTCCACAACAGGACGATCGATCTGCTCAAAAAAGCGTAATTCCTTGGAAAAGTTCATCATATGACCGGACTTCTCTGCCTTGGTCCGCAGGTAAAACTCGTTATACGGGTTGGGTGGGATGACCAGCGGGATACGCTCAGTGATTTTGACTCCCATAATCCTTGAGGGAATTCAATTTCTTGGGATTGTTGGTCATCAGGCGGATGGACTTCACCTTGAGCGATTCGAGCATATGGGCTGCCACAGAATAATCACGCTCGTCGTCGCGGAATCCCAATGCCAGGTTCGCCTGCACGGTATCGTAACCAGAATCCTGCAAACTGTAAGCACGGATCTTGTTGATAAAACCAATGCCCTCGGCCTTCCTGGCGCAGGTAAAGAAGAATGCCATTTTCCATCTGGCCGATCATACTCATGGCAGCTTCGAACTGGTCCCGGCAGTCACAGCGCAATGATCCGGCTACATCGCCGGTCAGGCATTCCGAGTGCATCCGTACGGGCACATTTTCCTTCCCGGTGATATCTCCATGCACGAAGGCAGCATGTTCCTTGCCATCGCGGTTGTTGTAAAATGCCACCACCTGGAAATCTCCAAAGCGGGAGGGCAGATCAGCGATCGAAGCGATCTTTACACAAATGTGATCCTTGCCAAAACCCCCACATTCATGGTGTAGCATTTTCATTTAAAATTTCTTGTATCTGCATATGGTCGAGAGACATGATTTTCTCCTAATTTGTCTTATTATATTTTCTACTCATGAACTGGGAGATATTTCAGGAGAATTCCTCCATCTCCCAGCCTGTTTATGGCAATTAATTGTAAGCGAAGAGTCTCGTCCAGGTTCAGGCCTGGTCCATTGACAAAGGTAGGGGCAGTTGCACCACCAAAGATAAGCGGAGCAACGAAAATATTGATCTCATCAATCAGCTGCAGACGTCAGGAGTGATTCGATCAAAATGCCTCCACCTTCCACCAGCAATCGTTGGACACCAATCTCCACCAGCTTCTCCATGGCGAGTGCCAGGTCAACCTGTTGCTCACCCAGCACATACACCATGAACTCCCTGCTGTTGCAGAAAGTCAACCTGGGTCGGTTCCGTCTGGGATGTGGTAAAAATGATCACCTGTGCAGGTCCATCGGTTAAGAACCGGCTGTCAGGCTGTAAGATCTGCCTTTGTCACCACGCCAACCTTGATCGGATTGGCGCTCAGCCCACGTTGAAGTGCGCTCCTGGCGTAGCTGCTCGGATTTAATGGTCAGGCGTGGGTCATCCTCCAGCAGGGTTCGGCCACCCACCATGATGGCATCTACATCTGCCGCGCAGCCTGTCAACACGCTCCTTGTCTTCAACCGAAGAGATTGTTGCTCCCTGGCGATTCACCGTGTCGGTCTTCCCATCCGCAGTCATGGCAACATTTAAGATAACATGGGGGTGTTATATTTTTGTTAACATTTACTGATTATCACCTTAATACTATGGAAAAGCATTGTTTCCTAGTAGATTGAGATTTATGCATCCTAATTTTAATCCATAGCTCAGGTTCATATCCGCCTCCCTTGCTCCTGGTCTTATTGATGTTAGGGTAGAGCATAATTAACTAGGAACCGACATTCTTATGCAGTTGCTTGGTAGTTTTAATGCAAATATATAAATCGTTTTTCAGATCGACGGTATTCATGGAAAGCCTCAACCGGTTCTCTGAATTATACTGGAACGGCTGATAGTTCGAATGTTGATTGCCGGTCAGTAGGTTCGTAGCGCTTGGAAAATAAGTTAAAGGTAACGATAATTAGTTTACCATAAGGAGCAAGGTTGAAAATTTAGGACTTTCTGCGCGATAATATGATCATGAATAAAAAACACCTGGCTATTACGTTCAATCCTATCGGAACCATTCATAGTCCTTTCCGTGAAATGAGCGGGATGCCAATCCAACCTACCAGCAATATCAGCGCACCTGGTACGGTGGAAATTTTACTTGAACTCAGCCCTGGGCTTGTAGACCTTGAAGGTTTCTCTCACATAATTTTGATTTATCACCTGCACCTTTCTCACTCGTATCACCCTCTCAGTCACTCCCTTCCTGGATTCAAAACCACATGGCATCTTCGCCACACGAGCACCAAACCGCCCAAATCCGATCGGCCTCTCTGTGGTGAAGTTGGTTATGGTGGAGAAGAACATTCTCCATGTGGAAAACCTCGACATCTTGGATGGAACCCCCTTGCTCGATATCAAGCCTTATGTGCCTGAATTCGATTCACCACCTGATTTCCGCTTGGGTTGGCTGGAAAGTGTCAAAGGCAATGTGCACACCACGCGCTCGGATAAACGGTTCGGATTATAGTATCTTTAATATGACCACATTGCCCACTTAGGACTTATCAGACGGAAGATCACTCGCCTTAAAGATGAAATCACCATATCAAGCTTAGGTCAATATCGTTGCTGTAAAAGCATTGTGTGAAAAAATCCCCTCCATCTCGATAAAAGGAAGGGACATTGTTCTTTAATGTCTGGGTAAAACCACGACTGCCCGAGATATCTATTTTACTTATCAACCTGGTCAATTATCCAACCCTTAGACCATGGAACAATCTCACGCCATTGGGAAATGGTTTGAACAAGCCGATTTTATTGCCCTGTGGATCGAGAAATAGGCCAAATTTTCCAGTATTCGGAATTTCCATCTCCGGAACTAAGATTGTGCCACCCGCCTTTTCGATTTCTTTTAAGCGAGGCAGTGACATTGTCTGTATGGATATAAAAGGTGACAGTTCCAGCGGGGTTATCCGCACTGACGGGATTGAAGCCTCCACCAACCCCTTCTCCGGTTTCAAAGGTTGAGTAATTCATTTCGTCCAGGTGGGTAATTTCCCAACCGAATACGTCAGCGTAGAATTTGCTCAATGCTTTGCGATCATTGGCTGTATATTTCAACATGCACAATTTTATGTGTCATATTATCTCCTCTCATTTATATTAGGACTAATATGGTCTGAATTGATTATAATCCCAACAAATACCTCAGTCAAGATGATGGCTAATAAAACGCCAGATAATTGATGATTTACCAGCGCATTAATGAATATTTTATTTACGGTGCTCGTATACGGAGATATGCTTTTCCGCTTTCGGGCGGTAAACTGGCTTTTTCTCCAATCACTCCAACGCTCCCTGAGCTTCAGCTGACCTAACCGCGCCATAAGGTCCATTTCCGAAGGCCAAACATAGCGCAGTTTCACCGGGTAAAAGCGCGTTCCCTTCGTCGGTGAGCACCACGTGCTGGCTGGTAATCAGCTGCTTTTCCAGTTCAAGTTGAGAAACATCCATCTGGATTTCATGATCATTCATCCTGACTGTACGGGTACACTGCCCGCCTGTGTAACGGGTCAGGTCGGGAACAAAAGCTTCGATGACGAAAACACCATCGTGCGGTAAGATGCCTGGCAACATTTAGGAAGCACCGAATTTGCTCATCCTGAGTAAGGAGGGCGTAAAAGGTGTTAAAGACCACATAGATCAGGGAAAATTGCCCATCCACAGGTACATCGGCGAAGCTACCCATAGTAACTGGGATGTGGTCGCCACCCGGCTTCGAACGGAGCCAGGCAACCATGGACTTTGAGGCATCAATACCCTGAACAGCCACCCCAGCCTTCAATAATGGCAAAGCTATCCTGCCTGTGCCGATGCCGAGTTCGAGCGCTTTACCCCCTTTAGCAAGCTCCGCCAGGAAATCGATGGCAGCCGGGTCAAACCCGGAATACCATTGATCATAAACATCGGCAATGCGTTCACCGTAAGTTTCTTCTGAGTAATCAACCATGAGGCACTCTCCAACCTATTAGTTTAACAGAAAGCGAAATAACCGTTTATTGTTAATCGGATTTCCAAGGTAATCACATTCCTCAATCTACAAAGAGATTCTCCGATTCATCCATCAGCCAACATTATCGCGCAAATACTCGTCTATGGGTGCGATGATTTTTATACTTATACCAGGCTGGTTCATTTTATATGTGTTTGTATAGCCACCAGCTTACATGGCAGTTGTAGCTGCCTATCGTTGATGGCGGTAGCGAAAACATCGGGATCAATGATCCCAGATACAGTTATGGTTGGTTTTCCAGATGCACAAATCCAAGTTAAAATAAGACATCACAGGTCGGATAAACCTGTGAAGTCACTATCATCAAAACTGGGTTTGGATTTGTTTCCTAATATTTATTGATCTATACTGGCAGTATAGCCCAGTTTTTTTATAACCCGAATGATGTCATCGGTGGTCAGGCAAGTCTCGTCGAATTCCACCACCACCAGGCTTTTCTGGTAGCTGGCACAGACGCTTTTCACACCCGGCAGGTCATCCTCCAGGCTATCGATTTTCATGGCACAGTTGCTGCAATGCATATCACTAACGCGGAACGTTTTCTTGAGCATCGGAGTACCTGATCAATTATCGAACTGGATCTGTCCGGTGTACATTCCCATCGAACAGGTGAAGCGCATGATCGTACCTGTCTGCTGGGGTGGGATCTCTACCAGCTCCCGTCCGGTTTCAGGCAATAGGGTGTAAAATTTCAACGCCGGGATGACAAAATCCCGAGCGCATGAGCGGGTGTTCTGGGTAACCAACGCCAGGGTGAGAGCTGAACCGGCTTTCGCGTGCAGCGTTCGAGGAAAATAGCCCCCATTTTCTACGGACAACTCGAGCACACCTCCATCAAGGCTATCATCCGCGCTTGCGGTTACACCGGTTTGAGAGGAAGGTGCTAGCGGCTCATCGACAGCAAAGATCCGCCGAGTGATATTCTCATACGACATGGGAGAACCCATCAGGTTTAAAGCGCTGTTGATCGTAATAAAACCAAAGACCAACACTGTGATGGCAACAAAGGTCATAAAGAATTTTTCCAAACGGGCACCCAACTGCGTAGCCAAATAAGCCACCCCAAAAAACAATACACTGGTGCCGAGGGTGAAGGAAAACATCAAAGCCGCACCCATCACCGCACTACCAGTACCCAACGCCGCTGCCATCATGGCCTGGGTTACCCCGCATGGAATGAAGACTGTCAGAGCACCCAGGAAAAGCGGTGTAAACAGCTCCGTACCGTTTTTAGCAGTCCGGCGGATGTAGCGGGTGATGAACTTGGGCGGCTCGAGATTGAAATACCGGAAAATCGGGTGAACATTCAGCATTCTCAAACCATTGCCGACCATGAATATTCCGATGATCAGCATCAGGATCGCCCGGCTGATCGGTGTTATCGTAAGAAACGATCCAGCCCAACCCAGAAAGGCACCCAGTAAAGTGTATGCTGCCAGCTTTGCCATCAGGAAAAGGGCGATCGGCAGGGCAGTGTTCGGACGGGTCCGTTTCTGCCCAGCATTTATTTCAGCGCGTGCCTCTCGCGGTGGAAGTCTTTTTCACCTTTGAGCCAGATCGTTTTACGCCAGTCACCGGCGTCTTCAACATATCTTGCTCAAGCTGATTGGCAAGCGACGCGGTCAGTAATCCACCCTGGATGGCCAGGCAGCTCAGCCCCCCGGTAGTCAAACCTGTAATAAAAGCAATTAGAATTGGATCGGCCATTTTTTCTCTCTTCCCCTATTGAATTTTCACCCGTCTGAGACGCAGGCTGTTGGTAACCACAAATACACTACTGAAACCCATCGCCCCTGCAGCCAACATCGGGTTAAGATAACCCAGCATGGCAACCGGGATCAAGATGATATTGTAAATAAATGCCCAAAAGAGGTTCAGACGGATCGTACCAACCGTTTTACGGGAAAGCAGTATCGTACGGGCGACGCTACGCAGGTCACCGCTCATCAGGGTGACAGGCGCGACAGCCATGGCGATATCGGTGCCGGTGCCAATTGCCAGACCAACATCAGCTTGGGCTAAAGCAGGGGCGTCGTTTACCCCATCCCCGACCATCGCAACCACAGCTTTCTCACCTTGCAGTCTTTTAATCTCGGCTGATTTTCCTTCCGGTAACACTTCTGCGAGAACCAGATCCGTGCCCACCTGGATGTTGATGGCAGCTGCGGTCCTGGCGTTATCACCAGTGAGCATGGCCACCTTCAGGTTCAGGCGATGCAGGTCCGCAATGGCGCTGGCTGAGCTGTCTTTAACCGTATCAGCGACAGCAATTACCCCACGCACCTGTTCATCGACAATGACCAGCATGGCAGTTTTGGCTTCAGATTGCAGGCGCTCAAGCGACTCTTCGAGACCATTAAGCGGGTATCCGCGCAAGTTTGCAAGGCGCAGACTGCCTACCGCAACACGATGCCCATTAACTTCAGCCTCAACACCAAGCCCAGCCTCAGCCTGAAATCCTGCCAGGTCATATAGCTCCAGGCCGCGATTGGTAGCCTCCGCCCAAATCGCTTCACCCAATGGGTGCTCGCTGCCTTTTTCGACTGAGGCTGCCAGGTGGAGCAAGTATTCGGAGTCAAATACGCCATCCGTGATCACATCGGTGACAGCTGGCTGGCCTTTGGTGATGGTACCAGTCTTGTCTAATACCACCACAGTCACCTTACCAGCCCTTTCCAGGGCTTCTGAATTACGAAACAGGATCCCCATTTCCGCACCTTTACCTGTGCCAACCATGACCGCCGTAGGTGTGGCAAGTCCCATGGCACACGGGCAGGCAATGACAAGCACAGCCACCATGTTCATCATCGCCCGGGTGAAGACGGTGATATCCGAATTGATCGGAATGGGGGGCCCAAGAAGTACCAACCCAGGAAAGTCAGCGCAGCGACCAGGATGACTACCGGCACGAAGACAGCTGAGACCTGGTCTGCTAATTTTTGGATGGGTGCCTTCGATCCCTGGGCTTCTTCCACCAGGCGGATGATCTGGGCTAGAGCGGTTTCCCTGCCCACTTTGGTGGCCTCAAATTTGATAAAGCCAAGTTTATTCAGGCTGGCACCAATGACGGTATCACCAGCTTTCTTCTCAACCGGGAGAGATTCTCCGGTCAGCATCGATTCATCGACCGAGGAGCGCCCTTCAATGACCATACCATCGACCGGGATTTTCTCACCCGGTCGGACCATGACCAGGTCACCTACACGCACATCATCGACCGGCACCTCAATTTCAATACCTTCCCGGATCACACGGGCAGTCTTGGCGCGCAGACTCATTAGCTTTTTAATCGCCTCGCTGGTACGTCCTTTCGCCTTAGCTTCCAGGTATTTACCCAGTTTGATCAGGGTGATGATGACCGCAGCTGTCTCAAAATAGACGTGCCCCTCGATCCAGCCAAAGGTGATCGGCAGGCTATAGAAGAAAGCAGCTGATGATCCCAAAACGATCAGCACATCCATGTTGGCGGATTTGTTGCGTAGAGCTTTGTATGAGCCAATGTAGTACTGCCAGCCCACATAGAACTGCACCGGGATGGCCAGGGCAAGCAAGAGCCAGTTGAACCACCACTTCGCTTCAGGCATACCGTTCATGTGAACGGCACTAGTGAGATCATAAAAGATATCCGGCAGCAGGCCTAAATCTTTTCCCATCGAGAGCAAGAAAAGTGGAATGGTAAATGCTAAACCAATGATCAGCAACCTGCGCTGGGTATCGATCTCCCGCTGGCGCGCTACGGCTTCGGCATCTTCCCCCCCTCCACCCAGCTCAATAGCTTCGAAGCCAATACTGGCAACTGCCCGACGTAATTCGGTCTGACTTACAATGGTGGGGACATAACGGATGCGTGCTTTTTCCGTCGTATAGGATACATGTGCCTCGAGAACGCCTTCGATTTTGCTCAAGGCTGATTCGAGCCTACGGGCATCGTTATCATCCGCCAGGCGCTTGATCATCAGCTCCGCTTCACCCGTAGCCACCCCATAGCCCGTACGCTCGACACGAGTAATGATATCGCTCAACCCCAGCTGTGCCGGATTAAATTCAACCGTGGCACGCTCAGAGGAAAGGTTTACCACTGCGGTTTGAACACCGTCCAATTTTTTGAGGTTACGCTCGACTGTTGCAACACAGTTGGCGCAAGTCATGCCGGTGATAGGGAGGGTAAGTTGTTTGGATTCGGTCATAAAGGTATAATTAGGATCTCTAACTACGGGTAGGCTGGAAAAAAATAAATATACTAAATACGAGCTTTTTTGTCAAGTCTGGTGATTATACCATACTCTGGCTCGATGCATCTGGAACCTGGCAGGTGGATATGAACAGATTACATACAAGGTGGCAGTCAGAGGTTGCAGATAGGTACTTCGAACGGTTTGAATAGCATAGGCCAGTGTCATATCATTTTCAATCTGTGAGAAAACGAATTGCAAAATAGTGCATCTATTAATGTACAATATACTAATTACATCTAAATAATCTAATTAAAGGAGAGGCTTACATGACTCGCATAACATTTTCAATAGGTTTAGCATTATTGATGGTATTTGGTTTAGTCATTTGGCTTTCCCCTTTCCCTATCCTGGCTGCAGTACCAGCATTGCAGACGCCGGAGGCAGTTATAAACAGCGAAGGGGATGAATGGGTGGCGATAGACCCGCAGCAGACAGCGCCGACACCTCCCTCACCAGAATTGGCCTCGCAAAATGAAAGCGATCAACACCCATTGGTTGTGCCCGAAGCCGTAGTTCCCGGATCAGAAGCCGCTTTGGGGCTAGCCCTGGATCAGGCCCGCCAGGCAGGTCCTGAGGCGGTGCTGGCATTCGTTACCACCCAACCGGATCCCAACCTTCCGTTGCTTCAAGCGGCAGAGAGTGATGCGCAGAACGAGTTATCCGCAGCCCCAGCACCTGTGACTGGCGATCAGATAACCGCGAATTGGGTGGCGGTGAACAGTGGTCCGTGTATTTATCCTTCGATCCAGGCAGCCATCAATGTTGCCGCGAATGGAGATACATTACTAGCAGCCCTTGGTATTAATACGGAAAGTTTCGATGTTGTGGGTAAGAATCTGACCATCGTGGGCGGTTATGATGCAACCTGCACCAACCCCGTCCAGGGGGCTATCACAGAAATCCATGCCAGCGCCGCGGGTAGCGTAGTAGATATGTCTGGTGGCAGCAATCTCACCCTGCGTAACCTTGACCTTTCGGGGGGCACTTCCTTCGGTGCTGGAGTCGACCTGCTGGGTTCCTCAATGGTGACTCTGGACAACACGGATGTGCACGATAATGCTGGGGCGAGTGGTGGAGGTCTTTACATTGGCCAAGGTAGCGTGGTAACGTATACAAATAATGCAGATATTTACAATAACACCGCCTCAGCGGGGGGCGGCGCCATCATTTATGGCAACTTATATGGGTATGATTCCACCTCAGACATTTATCAGAACAGCTCAACAACAGATGGGGGTGGTATTTATGTCAGCGGCGGCACTGTGGTCCTGGATAATGCGGATGTAATAGCCAATACGGCGACTGAAGATGGGGGAGGTATATATATCATCAATGGTGTATTGAGGCTGTCAAATTCGGTTTTCATTGGAGAGACAGCACCATGCTGCCAGAGCGCGGTGAATGGTGGTGGCATCTATGCCAGTGCGAGCCAAATTTTTCTGTCTGGTAGTGAAACAACTGTGATGAACAATACCGCAACGGGAAATGGTGGCGGGATGTATCTGGTAAATGGTACTGTGCTGAATGTGAATGGCAGCCGGGTTGGATATTCAAATTCATCAATAAGTGGCAATGATGCGGTGTTAGGGGCAGGGATGTATGTAGATGGCAGCCAGGTCACTTACAATGGATATATTCTAAACAATATCGCCACCAATTCAGGCGGTGGAATCTACGCGTCAAACAGCAGCCTCACAATGACCCAAACTACGGTTGGTGGCATAGGTACGAACGACCACAACCGCATTGGAGCGACCGGTTTGAATGGGGCAGGTATGTATTTGATCAACAATACAACCGCCTGGCTGGATAGTACGACTATCATCAGCAATACGATGTCCAATCCTAATACGGGTTACGCCGGTGGAATTTACATCCGAGACGGCAGCATTCTGACGATGACCAACAGCGTGGTTGAGCAGCACACACTACCATCGGTATTTGATGGGCGTGGAGCGGGAATGTATATCTATAACGCAACGGTCACCATGAGCAATACAGTGGTAGCTAACAATACCGCTGCAAACTTTGCAGGTGGGGTACGCCTGTTTGGAACCAGCTCCTTGCACATCCTGGATGGTTCGCAGTTTACGAATAATCGCTCTTTGGCTGGCAACGGCGGGGGGATTGCTGCCACAAACCTACCTGATATCCATGTCCAGAACTCATCTTTTCAGGGTAACCATGCCAGTGGAAGCGGAGGGGCGGTTTACCTGGATGCGGGCAACGTCTTCTTCGATAGATCCGTGTCGCTGGTTGAGAATCTAGCAGGTGCCAATGGCGGTGCCCTGGCGATTGTGGGTACCGGTAATGCCAGCCTCCAGGCGACATCGGGACCAGGAGAAAGCTTGATTTTGAATAACCACGCCAATGGTCATGGTGGTTCAGTGTTCCTTGCTAATACCAGCACCTTGGAACTATATGCCACATCTGGATACAGGTTGGCAATTCAAGGGAACACCGCAGATCTTGATGGTGGCGCGGCTTATGCTAACGCGGGTGGATTTTTTGATATTTTTGGTGATGTGAGCATATCTAACAACAGCGCAGATGGAAATGGTGGGGCATTCTACCTGAGCGGTGGATCGAGATTATGGATGGATGACTATTTTTCCACCTTGCCATCCGTGGTCGGCAACAGTGCTGCGAACGGTGGTGCTATCTATGCTTTGAATAGCCCACGGGTCGAATGTGATGGTGTGCAATTTGGTGTTAACGGAGTCGGTAATTCAGCAACAGCTGGTAGTGGAGGAGCAGTTTATCTGAATACCAGCACCTTCTCTGACGATAATTGTGTTTTCCGGAATAATCAGGCAATAGGTGGTAACGGCGGGGCGATCGCGGCGGTTGATTCGGTTGTGAGCCTCTTACCCACTTTCGCCTCCGTGGTTCACCAAGAAGGTGCTATTGTTGAGCGAAGTATATCCTTTGTACCACTATCAACAGCTTGCAATCCAGCTTTACGGGATTGCAGCCGCCTGGTTCTAAATACTGCCAGCGGTGATGGCGGAGCACTCTACTCCAATAACAGCAACCTGACTGTGGAGGAAACCATTTTTGACCAAAATACTGCCAACCGTGGCGGTGCAATCTACCAGGAAGGCGCCACTGCGGTGAGTGAAATTGACAATGTACTAGCCGTGAAAAATACCAGCATTCGATCCTTTGGGGCTGGGATCCGGGCTGCGGGTGGTACGATAACTATCCGCCATTCTACCCTGGCGCATAATACCGGTGGAGCAGGTTTTTCGCCTGGCAGTGTTGTGGCAAATGTGTATAACACCATTATCTGGGGAAACTCGGTGGCAGCATTTGGTAGCTTAACGGATACTGAATGTAACATCGACCAGGGCAGCACAGCTGGACCAGCGTATAATCCAATGTTCATATCTCCTGCAGGTGGGGCATTCAAACCGAGGTTTGGCTCACCAGCTATCAATGCGTGTGCGACAGGATTGGCGAATGACCTGATGGGCAACACCTCGCCCGATTGGGATTCTATTTGATATGGGCGCGTATGAAGGGTTCCCGCCAACGATTTTCTTACCGCTGATCACTAGGTAACACAGGAGGGAAATACGATGATCGGCGCAGATTGGAGCTTTATTGATGAAATGCGCCACCTGCCTATGGATGGAAAATATTCAAGAATTAAATCGGTCTGCCAGATTCTTTCGGGAATTGTCGATAGGATCTGGGTTGTTTTTTAATGAAACATACATGGACATTTTCAAAGCTTAATAATCACTGACCCAGTTATTGACTGGTAGACAGAACAATATTCACCTGCTGAAGACAGTTCTGGTTGATATCGGATAGGTCATCCTTTGTCCCGTCTTCCCCTTGACACCTCCCACCCATTGAGATAATATCTCCACACCTAAAAAGGCACTGGTACTCAACGAATATGACGCGGTAAGCCACTCTCACTGATCTTCTTCCCCCCAATCCCGAGCATCCAGACCGAGTGGGGATTGTTGTGTTTTTTTTCAGATCAGAACCGAGGCAAGTATGCTTACCGCTCATCGTTTAAGTAAATCTTTCGAATTACAAACCTTATTTGAAAATGTATCCTTCAGCCTGAACCCAGGCGAGCGCATCGGACTCGTGGGTCCGAATGGATGCGGCAAGACCACGCTGATTCGCATCCTGGCAGGGCTCGAGCCACCCAGCAATGGGCATGTCAACCGCAGCCCACACCTACGCATCGGCTACCTGCCACAGGGATTCGAGCCAGACCACTCACTCACCCTGGATGAGATCATCATTCAGCATACCGGAGATATTTCTGCCCTGGAGAATGAGCTTTCAACTCTCGCTCAATCCTTGACCCAACAGCCTCTCAACCCAACCATTCAATCAGAATATGATGATGTGCTCCGGCGAATCCAGCTTTCCTGATTCAGGACGCACGGGTCACATCATGAATGGATTGGGGTTGGATGAAATCGACCCACACCTTACAGTAGGCAGGATCAGCGGAGGACAGCAAACCAGGCTATCATTGGCACTGCTCCTGCTGGATGACCCACAACTGCTTCTGTTGGATGAGCCCACCAATCACCTCGACATCAGCATGTTGGAATGGTTGGAAACTTGGCTAAATAATTCACCCTGTGCAGCGCTGATTATCTCCCATGATCGTACCTTTTTAGACCACACTGTTGGTCATATCCTTGAAATGGATCCGATCCATCACAGCGTGCATCAGTATTCCGGTAATTACTCAGACTACATCAACCAGCGCCAAGCAGAGATCGAACAGCAGTGGTCTGCCTATCACGACCAGCAGGCTGAGATCCAGCGTATGCGGCAGGATATCTATCGTGCCAAGGAGCAGGCAGCCCATACCGAGCGGGAGGCATCCTCCATCCGCATTGGCGGGGAAGAGTATAAGCAGAAAGGCTTTAAGGCGTACCAGCAGAGCATCGCAAAAAAGGTTGCCAAGAAAGCCAAATCACGGCAGAAGAAGCTGGAGCGCTATCTGGAAGCGGATGAACGTGTGGAAAAACCAAGAGAATCGCGCCCGATCAAACTGGAATTTGGCACCCACCATCACCTCAGCCACTCAGTTTTATGGCTGGAGGACCTGAGTATTGGGTATGATCCAACCCGCCCGTTGCTCATGGGACTAAACCTCGACTTGCATGCAGGACAGCGCATCGTTCTTACCGGACCAAATGGCTGCGGCAAGACCACCTGCTGCGCACCATTGCCGGGGAAATCCCACCTGTGGCCGGAAGGTTCCATCTCAGTGCAACAGTTAAGATGGGATACCTGACCCAGGACCAGGCTGGTCTGGATCTTAACCTTAGCGCCACAGAGACCATCCAGGAGCACTTCCCCAATGAGACCGCCTCGCGCAGCTTCCTGGCATATTTCCTTTTCATCGGTGATGAAGCCATCAAGCCGATTTCTTTGCTGAGCTATGGCCAGCGTACGCGCTTGTTGCTGGCGAAATTGGTGGCGCAGGGCTGCAATTGCCTGCTGTTGGATGAACCAATCAATCACCTGGACATCTCCAGCCGGAGCCAGTTTGAGCAGGCACTCAGCCGGTTTGAGGGGGCAGTGCTGGCGGTTGTGCATGACCGTTATTTCATCCAGCAAATTGCGGATGAGATCTGGTGGGTTAAGAAGGGGGCATCCGGAGGATGTGGAAATTGGCAGATGCCAGTTAACGCAATTGTCAGCATAAAGCTACAAAATTTCAGCGATGAGTTGTGAGTAAAGGAAGGTCCTGGCAGGTAATGGAAACCTGTCGGTCTAAATGCCTAGAAACCAAAGAAATACCCCCACAGGATCGCATCCAGCAGGACTGTCTGAATGCAGAAGAAGATACTGCCAACCAATGCCAACCGATAAGCCCACATCGGTTGGCGAGGTTGGGTATACAACAGTGCCAATAACAATAAAATTGAAGCTACAGCGACAATGACCAAGTCCAACCTGGCCAGCCATAAAACCACTGAGTTATTATTCTGTACTGCAAGAAAAGTCAGGGGTAGCCAAAGCGCTGAGGGGATCAGAATGGCGAGATACAGGAAATTGAAAATCTCATATCCGAGTGCGACGTAAATGCGTGTATCGTCCGGGTTCAACTTGAAGAGAATAAAGAAGCTATAAGCAAAAAAACCCACCGCTCCCATGAACATCCCGACCGTGGAGAATGATCGAATAATTGCTGGAACTTCACCCCATAGAATTTGTGTGGCATTATGAATGGCGAGGATACCCCAGACATAACTGCCAAGAACTGCAACTCCCCCAATCAGGATAATCGCTAACAAGAATTTCTTTGATTATGCATATTTCTACTTAGTATTGATTAAAATGCTTCTGATCAAGGCTCAGGATTTTTAGCCATGCTGGAGGAGGAAATCTCGCAAGGATGTCTCCGACACCAGTGTATAGAGGTCCACGCGATTGAAAGAGCACTTGCCCCTGGCTGATCAATAACAAGAATGTAAATGTGTCCTTCATCCGGGAAATCCAAGAGCTTTGCGGAATTTTACTTTTATCCAGCTAAAGCGTGATGGTGCGTTGGCACGTGTCTTCGGGTTGGGAATACCTGCACGCATACCTTCATTAATAAACCATTGGTAGAGAGTATTTCTGCTCTGGATGGTGGGCAGTTCGTAATAAACCAAACCACTTACTTGCTCTTCCAATTCCTCAGCTAAGGGGATCCAGGAATCCACTTCCATCTGCTGCCACTGCTCAAAGGCGATGAAGACCAGGTTGAGCCTGCCCTGAAAGTCATTGGGCAAGCGTCAGCTGCTGGCGAAGTAGATTAGAACCTGTTACATTCGGAAAAATATCACAGACCTTGTCAACTCACCCTCCCATCCCCGCCAGCAGACGGTCATACAATTTTTTAGTGGTGGGTAAAGGCTCAATGCCCATTTCACTGGCAAGCACGTCGTTCAGCTCCTGGTATTGGCGCATCAGCCCTGCCCGGTCACCCAGGGCAGCATAGACGCGCATCACCTGGCAGTGCAGGTCTTCCACCAGGTTATCCAGGCGCAAGGCACGGTGAAGTAAGATCCAAGCGCGCGTGTGTAGCGCTCACAAGAGAAGTGATAATCCGCCAGCTGCCTGAGCGGCCCCAGGTATTCCTGGGATAATCTTCTGCGCTCAGGGAACAGCCAGTCGTAATATAAATTCCCCAGGTATTCCCCCTGGTATAAACCAACAGCTACTTCCAGCCAGCGTGCAGCTAATTCATCATTCGAGGCGGCACGGGCATTGGCCAGGGCGGCATCAAACTCATCCACATCAATATTGAACCGGGCAGCTATCCAGGTGGTACTCACCGGCTTCCACCAATACAAAGCGTGGAGCTGGCTCGCTTGTCCTCAAGCGCATTGCGCAAACGGGTGAGGGCAGTGTGAAAAGCAGTGATTCCCCGGCCAGGTTTTTCTGACCAGATGGCTTCAAATGCCTGGTCGGCAGGGATGTGCTCACCCCGGAAGGTGACAAAATAGGCCAGCAGATCACGTGCCTTGGTGGATACCCAGCGCTCCTGGGTGAGCTCCTGCCCACCAACCAGGACTTTAAAGTTACCCAAACACCGCACGGTGATGGCGGATGAATCGTCAGTCTTATTTTTAGTTGGCGATGATTGAGGTGGCAGATCCTCCAGGACTTTCTCCACAAATGTCGACCTCTCACCTGCCTCCACCAACGCATTGCACACCACCCGACTGCGCTCACCCTGGTCAATGAACAGCTGCAAGGCACGCGTGATGCTCGATCAGATGCAATGACTTTCTGGCAAACTCAAGTCCGCTTTCATTCCGCCCGGTCTCCAGGTGGATATATGCCAATCCCAGATACACCAGCGCCAGCGGAATGCGGAATCCACGCCGTTCACCCACCTCCACCAGCTCAAGGTATAGGTTTTCTGCCCGCTCAAGCATCCCCTTCTCCAGGGCAGTATCTGCCAGCACACTCCGGCATACGTATACCTCATAAGCATCCGGGTGCCCCCGATAGACCCACAGAGCACCTTCAGCCAGCTGCCAGGCTTCCTCCACCCTGCCCTGGCTGCAAAGGTTTAATGCCAGGTAACCGGTGGCCATGATCTGTTCATACGAAGCAGTGCCCAATTGAACAGCCAGCTCCAAGTGACTGCTTCAAGGCTGACTCAGCCCGTGCCATTTCACCCACGCGGGTAAGCACATTCCCAAGGGCAGTATAGGCAGCTGGCAACAGCTCATTCAGGTGCAATGTCTGGGCAATCCCCAAGCCTCGCTCGGCACAATGTAATGCCGACTGGAACTCGCGCCAATACAAATATGGGCTGACCTGCAGGATGTACGCCTGGGCTGCCATGGGAGACAACTCATCAGGTGCCAGGCGAAGGGCTTCCTGGGCATGTTCAACGGCTGCATGTGGATCACCCGACCACCAGCAAATTTGCCCCAGGGATTGCAGGAAATTTGCCCTGGCAAGGGGAGATAGTCGATCACCTGCCAGGCGGGATTCTTCAACTGCCTGTTCTGCCAAGTGCTCTTCCCCGGTCCATCCCGGTCAGGAAACCAGTGCTTTTTGCCAGTGCCATCAGGGCTTCAGCACGCGCCACATGGTCATCAGCAGGCGCAGCCTCCAAGGCTTGTGAAGCTAATGCCTCGGCTGAATGGTAATTCCCCTGTGATCGTTCGACCTCTGCCAGCCGGGTGAGCGCCTGAGCTGACACCGGAAGCCTGCCCCTGAGTAGTAAAAGCCAGGTGCGCTTTCTGATAGGCTTCCACTGCCATTCCCACTTTACCCATGCGCCAGTGCACATTGCCATGCTGCACAAGCAGCTCAGGGTACTGGTTCATCACCTCAAGCGGCAGACTGGATAGCAGGCGATGGAGCGCTTCTGACCGCCCACGTTCCACATAATCAGGCGCGAAATTACAGGCACATTTTGCAGCAGAATGCGATATCTCCTGCCTCGAGATAATGCTGGAAAGCAGTTACCCATTCTGATAAACCTTGCATAATACCTGCCAGCAGTGATTTCCAATAGTCTGTAGCTCCTCAGGCAGCTCGCGGCGCAGCTTGCTGAGCAGGAATTCACGGAAGAGGTAATGGTAGCGGTACCATTTACGCTGGCTGTCCAGGCTGGTGACAAAGATATTCTGCTCCTCCAGCTGTTCCAGCATCTGTTGCGCCTCCTGCACCTCTGCAATGATATTACAGGAAGCCTCATCCATCTGCGCCAGCACAGCAGTGCGCAATAAGAAACGCTGCCTGTCTACAGGCTGGCGGCGAAAGACCTCTTCAGTGAGATATTCAAACAGGAAACGTTGTGAGCCACTCAAGCCGGAGATTACATTTGAAGCCATCTCGGCATCCCTGCCTGAAAGCGTTGATCGAACAATCTGCAATGCTGCAGCCCAACCCTCTGTTTTTTCGTTCAGCAAGCTGAGGCTCTCAAGCGATAATCCCGGTACTTCCTGGAGCATCAGCTCAGTCACCTCGCTCTCCCTGAAACGTAAATCATTTGTTCGCATCTCAGCCAAAATCCCACGTGCCCGTAAGCCGGGCTAATGATAGGGGAGGGTCGGTGCGGGTTGAAAGGATCAGGTGAAGATTGAGCGGTCCATTTTCAAGCAGAAAATCCACCAGCTGGTGCACCACAAGCGAGGTGGTGTAATGGTAATCATCCAACACCACCAGGGTGGGGCTGCTCAGCTGCTCTCCCAGCTCGTTGATCAAGACCGTCATCACCTGGAACGGCTCAATCCCGGCTTGAGGGCTTTCCAGCAATGCCAATGCATTTTGCCCAATCATCCTTTCATCGCTCTGTTCGGATTCTTGCATCCTGCGTAGGGCTTCGATGAGATAAGTCATGAAGGTGGTAGGGTCAGAATCTGAAGCATCGAGCTGGTACCAGGCAAAAGGTACATTCGTTTTCGCCAGAAATTCGGACAGAAGGCTGGTTTTACCGTAACCTGCAGGTGCTGAGATCAGGATGAGCTTGTTATCCAGGTGTTCCTCCATCCATTGGACGAGATGGGGTCGGGGAAGATAACCACGCCCAGCAGGCGGTAACAGGAATTTGGTTGAAAGAAGGATAGGAGGGCTTCATAATGTTGCAAACTATTTGCAAACCAATTATGGTAGTATTCTAACAGTATCTCAAATAAAAGAGAGGAGAAACGGTAATGAAACAAAATCGTCTGGTAATTTTCATCCTGCTGGCTGTCATGCTGCTGGTGACTGCCTGCGGCGGACAGGCGCGAGACGCCTGTCACAACTGAAGCACCCGTTGTACCCCCAACCGAGGCTGTGCAACCAACAGAGGCACCTCCCACAGAAGTGCCACCCACGGAAGTACCCGTCCTGAACCCACGGCTGCGCCGAAAGTCCTGCGGATTGCCAACACAGCCAACTTCACCACCTGGGATCCGATCAAGTCCTTCTCCACCGAGGCAGCCTATATGGGAAACATGTACGAGCAGCTGCTGCGCATCAACCCACCCGACTCTGCGGAGAAATTCACTCCCCTGCTGGCAGAGAGCTGGGAATCCAGCGAAGATGCCCTCACCTGGACCTTCCACCTGCGCCAGGGAGTGACCTTCCATGATGGTGAGGTGATGAATGCTGAAGCGGTCAAGCTATCCATCGAAGCTGCTGCGGATCATGGTGGTGCATCATTCATCTGGTGGATGCTGGATACCATTGAGACACCGGATGATTACACCGTTGTGTTCAACCTGACCACGCCTGCCCCGGTCGACCTGATCGCTTCGTCGCTGTATGGTGCCTGGATCGTCAGCCCCAAAGCCCTGGATGCTGTTGCCGCTGATGAGGCATATTTCGAGACCGGTATCGAAGCTGGGACAGGTCCATACATGCTCGACAGCTACACCCCCGACCAGGAAGTAGTCTTCAAGAAGTATGATAATTACTGGGGTGGCTGGTCGCCTGATAACTATGATATCGTGTTGAACATGATCGTGCCCGAAGCCACCACCCAACAGCAGTTGCTGGAAGGTGGTGAAATTGACCTGGCGAGCACGATCCCCTTTGATAACGTGGATACCTTCAAAACCAATCCCGATTACACGGTTTATGAGGAGAAGTCCTTCTTCAACTATGTAGGCTTCTTCAACACACTACGCCCACCTTTGGATAATCCACTGGTGCGCCAGGCTCTCTCCTATGCCATCCCCTACCAGGATATCATCACCATCGCCTTTTCAGGCCTGGGCACCCAGAGCCGTGGTCCTGTCCCGGAGGGAGTCTGGCCTTGGTCAGACCAGGTCAACCAATACACCTATGACATGGATAAGGCAGAAGAACTTATGGACCAGGCTGGTTACGGCGATGGTGGTTTCACCATCCGCCTGACGCATGCTTCTGAGAATGCGGCTGAGGCAACTCTTCGCCCCCCTGATCAAGGATTCCTTTGCCCAGCTTGGTGTTGAAGTCACCATCGAATCCATGCTGTTCAACCAGCAATGGGAGCTGGCGAAAACCGACCCGGCCAATGCCCAGGATATGTTCCTGCTGCTTTACTGGCCTACCTATTCGGATGCCGGCTCGGATAACCTGTGGTCGATGTTCTATTACACTGAAGCCCCATTCTTCAACCTGTCGTACTGGAACAACCCGGATTACAACGCCCAGCTGGACCAGGCGATCGCAGATACCGTGGTTGACCCCGCCAAATCCCAACAGGAGTACATCGATGTGATGAACCTGCTGGTGGACCAGGCTCCAGGTGTGTTCTTCCTTGACACCAAAGCCCCATATGTCATCCCGAATCACATTGCCGGATTCAAATATAACCTGAACTACCCATTTACACCCTTCTGGTTCTACGAGCTAACACCAGCGAAATAAAATAATACCCAGGCAGGGAGCGGATCACACAGTCTCCGCTCCCTGCTTATCGTAATTCATAATCCAATCGAATGGGTCATCCCATCCTGGAACCCTATGCGCAGACTTGAGTTCATCCTCCGACGCTTGCTGACCTCCATTATTCGTGCTGATTGGGGTATCGATCATCACCTTTATTGTGGCGCGGGTCATCCCATCCAATGCGGCAGCGATGTATATCGGACCCAAAGCCAGACCAGAGGATATTGCGCGTGTCACCATCGAGCTCGGATTGGACAAGCCCCTGCCAGTGCAATATCTTGTCTATATGGGTGAACTGCTGCATGGTGACCTGGGAACTTCCATCGGCACCAAGCGCCCTGTTTTACTGGAACTCTCAAGCCGTCTGCCAGCTACGCTTGAGCTGCTTATTCACGGGCATGTTAATGGCGGTGATCGTTGGGGTACCCATGGGAGTGCTCAGTGCCCGCTGGCAGGGTAAACCAACGGATATGTTCGTGCGTATTGTTGCCATCATCGGGGTCTCCATGCCTGCTTTTTATCTCGGCCTGTTATTGCAAATCCTGTTCTTCCGCAGGCTGGACCTATTACCCCTGGCAGGACGATTCAGCAATGAACTGCGCTTTACCAACCCCATCGATCCGGTCACCAACTTCCTGTTGGTGGATGCAATCATCGGAAGCAATTGGATCGCATTTAAGGACGTGGTTTACCACCTGGTGTTGCCCGCACTTACCCTGGCAGCCTATCCCGCCGGATTGATCGCCCGCATGACGCGTGCCACCATGTTGGAAGTGATGGAACAGGATTATATCCGCACGGCGCGTGCCTATGGCATCCGGGAGACCGTGGTTGTATATCTATACGCATTAAAGAACGCAATCAGCCCCACCCTGACCGTCATTGGGCTGACTTTTGCGATTCGCACTCACCGGTACCTTTTTCGTCGAGGTGATCTATAACTGGCCCGGACTGGGTTTATTCACCGTCCATTCCCTGCTCAATGTGGATTACCCCGCCATCATGGGCATCACCTTGTATGGATCACTCATGTATGTGCTCATCAACCTGACGGTTGACCTGCTGCAAGCTTGGATTGACCCGCGCATCTCGCTGAAATAACATGACTGCTATCCCCGTCATCTCTCTCGAACCCGAAATCCAGACCAGGCGCATGGCGCGGCATATGTTCAGTGTCATCCTGCGGGATCCATTATCACTGATCAGCACGATTGTCATTATTCTTTTCATCCTGGTAGCCATTTTTTGCTATCAGGTGGCACCCTACCCGTTGGAAGGTGCTGGTAAGACCAATGTAGCCAACTCGTTACTCCCGCCCTCACCAGAACATCCTTTTGGGACTGACAAGCTCGGACGGGATGTGCTCAGCCGGGTTATTGTGGGTGCACGCCCGGCATTAATCGTTCCGATCGGTGTGGTGGTGTTTGCAGTGCTGCTCGGTGCCCCGCTGGGAGCCATTGCTGGGTTCAAGGGGGGAACGGATCGATGAGACCATTATGCGTATCACCGACCTGTTCCTGGCATTTCCCTTCGCTCCTGCTGGCAATGGCGATTGCCGCAGCCCTTGGTCGCGGTATCCAGAATGCAGCCATTGCCCTGATCATCACCTGGTGGCCGTGGTATACACGCCTGGTGCGTGGGGTGACTATTAGCTTGAAAGAACGCTACTTTGTGGAAGCTGCTCAAGCCATCGGTGTGCGCGATTCGGTCATCATCCTCCGGCATATCCTGCCCAACACCATTTCAACCATCCTGGTGCAGGCTACCGTTGACCTGGGTACTGTCATCCTGGCGATGGGCGGACTGGCATTCCTGGGTCTCGGCACCCAGCCACCCTCACCTGATTGGGGTTTAATGGTCTCGGAAGGGCGCACCTATATTTTGGAGCAATGGTGGATTTCTACCTTTCCAGGAGTGTCCATTTTTATTGTCGTCCTGGCATTCAACCTGATCGGTGATACCCTGCGCGATATTTTTGACCCGAGGCAGTACCGATGAGCACCCTGCTGGAAGTCCGTGATCTATACCTCGAATTTAAGACCTCACACGGGTGACCTTAAAGCTTTGAATGGGATCAATTTCGATGTGCAGAAGGGCGAGGTACTCGGTCTGGTGGGTGAGACAGGCTGCGGAAAAACGGTCACCGGGCTGACCATCCTGCGCCTGCTCTCCCGCTCAGCAAGCATTACGCATGGTGAGATTTTGTTGGAAGGGGTTGACCTGCTTAAACTCCCCAAGGCAGAGATGGAGAAAGCCCGTGGCAGTCAGATCGCCATGATTTTCCAGGACCCCAGCTCATCACTCAACCCGGTCTTCACCATCGGTGAGCAGATGATCCGGGTCATCCGCCGGCATACCGATCTATCCAAAAAGGATGCCAGGACACATGCTACGGTTATGCTCGGTGCAGTCGGTCTGCCAGATGTACAACGCATCCTGGAAAGCTACCCGCACCAGTTATCGGGCGGGCAGCAGCAACGGGTGATGATCGCCATGGCACTTTCCTGCCACCCGCGCCTGCTGATCGCAGATGAACCCACCACCGCCCTTGATGTGACTATCCAGGCGCAAATCCTCAAGCTGATCAGCCAGCTGCAAAAAGAATTCGATATCTCCGCCATCCTGATCACCCACAACCTGGGGGTGGTTGCCCAAACCTGCGACCGCCTGGTGATCCTGTATGCCGGACGGGTGGCTGAAATTGGCACCACGCGCCAGGTATTCAAATCACCCCAGCATCCCTATTCGCGTGGATTGCTCAATGCCGTTCCACGCCCGGGCAATCGGGGACAAAAGATGGCAGTCATCCCCGGAGTGGTGCCATCCAATCCTGGGGCATTGATCGGTTGTCCATTTGCCCCGCGTTGTGAATTTGTATTTGAACGCTGTACGCAAGAAGTGCCAGCCCTTATTCACCGTCAGCGAAGGACATTCAAGCGCCTGTTTCCTGGCAGATCCGACTCCAACCCGCCCAGAAGGTGAACCAATGACACCTTTGGTTGAAGTCCGTTCGCTCAAGAAGTATTTTCGCCTGCCAGGGGGATGGCTGACAGGCGATGTGCGCTATGTCTACGCGGTGGATGGGGTTGACCTGAGCGTTGAAGCGGGTGAGGTGTTCGGACTGGTGGGTGAATCAGGCTGTGGAAAGACCACCCTGGGACGCATCCTGCTGCGATTACTCCTGCCCACAGCCGGGCAGGTGCTATTCGACGGGCAAGACCTGAGCACCCTCAAGGGTAAAGCCATGCGCCACATGCGCCAGCAGATGCAGATCGTGTTTCAAAACCCACTTTCATCACTCAGCCCACGGTTGAAGATTGAGCAGGTGGTGGCTGAGCCGTTGATCACCCACCATGCGTCGAACCTGTGGAGCTCAGGAAGCGCATCATCGAGCTGCTTGAAGCGGTTGGTTTGGGCAAACAACACCTGGATCGCTTTCCGCATGAGCTTTCAGGTGGGCAGTGCCAGCGTGTGGCAGTGGCGCGCGCCATGGCGCTCAACCCACGCCTGATCGTACTGGACGAACCCACTTCTGCTCTGGATGTCTCCGTTCAGGCACAGATCATCAACCTGCTGGATGAATTGCGGAAAAGTCATGGATTGACCTATGTTTTCATCTCACATGATTTGAATGTGGTGCAGCACATCAGCGACCGGATTGGGGTGATGTACCTGGGCAAGATCGTTGAGCTGGCTCCAGCGGACGATATTTTTGCACTCACCCCTGCACCCGTACACCCAGGCTTTATTCGGTGCCATCCCCCTGCCGGATGTGGACAACTTGCGTGAGTTGACCATATTGGAAGGCAACGTGCCCAGCCCGATCAACCCACCATCAGGCTGCCGCTTCCATACCCGCTGCCCGCTGGCACAAGAGATTTGCAAGCAGCAAGAACCAATATTGACGTCCAGTAAGGCAGAACCGCATGGTTGCCTGCCATTTTGTGAATGAGGAGTAATTATATGAGTCGATTATTTGGGATTGCTGGAGTACAAATGCATGTCATGGCCTTCGATGCACAGGCTACAGTGGATAAAATGGCAGAAATTGCCACCAACCTGACCAAATCATTCCCCTGGGTGCAGCTGATCATGTTCCATGAGCTGGTGGTGCCTGGATTGGACCAGTTCGTCACATCCGAGGACCGGGATTGGCTGGTGAAGAATTCGGAGACCAGTTCCCGGGGTTATTATCGGAGCGATTGTGCACGCTGGCTCGCAACCTGAACCGCTGGCTCATCCCCGGCTCGATGTACGAGCTGGATGGTGACAAGCTGTACAATACTGCCCTGGTGATTTCGCCACAAGGTGAGATTGTGCGTAAATACCGCAAGATGTTCCCCTGGCTGCCGTATGAAGATGGTGTCACACCGGGGGATGAGTTTTGCGTGTTCGATATCCCCGATGTGGGACGCTTTGGGCTGTGCATCTGCTACGACATGTGGTTCCCTGAGGTAGCCCGCAGCCTGGTATGGCAGGGAGCGGAGGTCATCCTGCAACCCACCCTGACCCCGACCTCCGACCGTGAGCTTGAGCTGGTGATGTGCCGTGCCAATGCCCTGTTCAACCAGTGCTACTTTATCAGTGTCAACGGGGTGGGTACCTGGGGTGGTGGGCGTTCCACCATGATCGACCCGGATGGTCGCATCCTGCAGGAAGCCTCCACCAACCAGACCATCCTGACCGAGATGATCGACCTGGATCACACCACACGCACGCGTGAGTTCGGCACCATCGGCCTGGCACAGACGCTCAAACAACTGCGCGATTCTGACCACAGCTTTCCCTATTTATGAGGATGGCAGGCTTGCCAAAGGTAGCTTTGCCAACCTGGGAGTACTCAAATATCATCGCCAATTGGATGTGGGGGGAAATAATAAGAAATAGGATATGCCGCCCATATCTACCCCCACGAGCCCTCCCCAATTTTTCGGGGAGGGTATTTTTATTGACTCTGATCGAATTTAAAGATAATGTGTAACTATAATCTGTATAATTGTTTACCCTTAAAACAAGAACAGAGAATATATTTTCAAAATTTTTAACCGGAAGGCTAGGAACATCATGAACATTCGAAATGTACGTCCTTCTGACTATCCAACCATCATCGCCGTGCTTGATGCCTGGTGGGGCGGGAGAAAGATGAGTGCCATGCTGCCGCGTCTGTTCTTCGAACATTTCTCCAACACCAGTTTTATCATCGAAGAAAGTGGTAAGATTGTGGCTTTCCTAATCGGCTTTTTATCCCAAAGCCAGTCTGATGAAGCATATATTCACTTCGTGGGTGTGAACCCGGAATACCGGAAACAAGGGTTTGGGCGTTTACTCTATGAGCATTTTTTCTCCAGCGCGCGAGTGAATCAGCGACAAACAATTCGTTGCGTCACCTCACCAATTAATCGGACCTCGATTGCTTTCCATACCCACATGGGTTTCCAAATTGAGCCGGGAGAAGCTGATCCGTGAAGGTGTTGAATATGATCCCGATCATGATGGACTCGGAGAAGACCGGGTGCGCTTCGTCCGGCAGGTGTGACTTTGTTGGCGGATTAAGGGATCACAAAGCCTAAAATATCAATCCACGTAGAGCCGCAACGATGCTCTTAACATAAGTCGAACCGGGTTGTTTGCAGCCTCACGCATAATTCGGATAATTATTATCAAATATTAATGGATTATATCTTGACATTATACATAACGAGGCCTAAAATAAATATTGGAGATGTATAGAAACCATCCATTAGAATTTGGATGTGATACGAATTGAATAGTAATTCGCTAAGGCGAACACAGTTCATGGATTTGGCTCCAACCCCCAAGAAATACGGGTTGGAGGTTTTTTTTCAATCAGGATAATAAACAACAGGAGTAAATCTGATGACTCAAAC
The DNA here is from genome assembly GCA_963777965.1 of uncultured Chloroflexia bacterium. Classification (GTDB taxonomy): domain Bacteria; phylum Chloroflexota; class Anaerolineae; order Anaerolineales; family UBA4823; genus FEB-25. The sequence continues at coordinate 130,889 of CAVZSS010000029.1, forward strand.
TGATATTAACGCACCTGCTGGAAAACAGGAAATCATCGTAACCCGAACTTATAACGCACCACGGGAACTTGTCTACACAGCTCTTACTGACCCAAATCTTATCCCGCAATGGTGGGGACCCAGGTACCTGACAACCAAAGTAGACAAGATGGAACTGAAACCAGGCGGGCAATGGCAATTCATTCAATCTGATCCTAAAGGAAATATTCATCGTTTCCGGGGTGTTTACCATACGGCGAAATCCCCTGAACTACTGATCTATACCATGGAATGGGATGGGATGCCAAATCATGTATTGTTAAATATCGATAGATTTGAACAACGTGGCAGTATGACAATATTTACCTCACGCTCCATATTTGAAACCATTGAAGATCGCGATGGCATGTTGCAGACGGGGATGGAAGCAGGGACAATAGAAGTAACAGAGCGCATCAACGAACTCCTAACAAAACTCATCCAGCAGGGTGCCATAAAATCAGTAATGAAACCACTCGCAGGGAATGGACGAAGTCTCAAAATTACCCGTATATTAAATGCGCCTCGTGAGAAAGTCTGGCAAAGTTGGACCAATCCCGACAAATATATGTGCTGGTCGGGACCTAAGGATTTTACCGCACCATATGCCAAGATTGATCTGCGCGTCGGTGGTAAGTACCTGAGCTGTATGCGCAGCCCAGATGGTAAAGATTATTGGAGTACGGGCACCTACACAGAGATCGTTGAGCAGAACCGATTTGTCTGCACCGATTCCTTTGCCGATGAACATGGTAATATCGTCCCGGCCACTTATTATGGTGCAGGTTCCGATATCCCATTGGAGATGGAAGTGGAAGTGACTCTTGAGGATATCGGTGGTAAGACCAGGATGACCCTGGAGCATCGTGGTTTTCCCGAAGGCGAGATCCTTGAAGAAACTAAAGAGGGCTGGAACCAATCCTTTGATAAGCTGGTTGAGTGCCTTGAATAAACTATGTGCCGGAACATCCAAATCCTCTACAATGTCGATCCGCCTGCGAGCGAGGAGGAGATCCATGCGGCCTCCTTACAGTTTGTGCGCAAGATCAGCGGTTTCAGAAAGCCGTCAAAAATTAATCAAACAGCCTTCAATCAGGCAGTGGATGATGTTGCAGCCATCTCATCCGGTTTACTCGCCAAACTCGAGACCCATGCTCCACCAAGGAATCGGGAACTGAAAACCAATCCAGGGAATGCAGGGTAAACCATGCGACAAGTGATCCTGTTCAACCTGGTAACCCTGGATGACTTTTTTAATGCCCCGGGAGTGATATTAGCTGGCACCAGGTGGATGAGGAGTTCAATGAAGACATGCTGATTTCAACCGTTGATTTTCCACATCCCCGCTTCATCTTGTATCCGCACCGGGGTAAAGTTGTAGTATAACGGTTGAACTATTTCCCAATGAACTGGTAAATCCATCAGATCGTAATATGTCTACCCCGCTGTGGAGGTAACCTAATGACAAATCGAAGTAATATTCAGGCTCACAAGGAAAGTGCTGAGGATTTCTTGCACTTGGTTGTGGCAGGTTCTATCGATGAAGCCTACGCGAATTATGTCAATCTGCATGGAAAACACCATAATGTGCACTACTCGGCAGGTTTCGCCTCCCTGAAAAAGGGCATGATCGAAAGCCATGCTCAATTCCCAAACAAGCGCTTAATGGTGAAAAACGTGCTCGCTGAAGGAGACCTGGTGGTAATCCATTCAAATATCATCCTGAAACCAGGTGAGCCCGGGATGGCAGTGGTGCACATCTTTCGATTCGAGGGAGATAAAATCGTCGAGATGTGGGATATCGGTCAGGCAATCCCAGCAGATTCACCCAACCGGGTAGGCGCATTCTAGAAAAGGAGCTCAAGATGAAACTGGTTGTTACAGAATTTATTTCATTGGATGGGGTCGTTGAAGCACCCGGAGGCGAAAAAGGATACAAGCATACAGGTTGGACAATCCCTTATTGGAATGATGAGATAGCAATGTTCAAGTTGGATGAGCTGTTCACGTGTGATGCATTCCTGCTGGGCAGAGTCACCTATAAATCGTTTGCCGGTGCCTGGCCGACCAGGACGGATGAGCTGGGATTTGCCGACAGGATGAATAGCCTGCCCAAGTACGTAGCTACCACCACCTTAAAAGAGGCTGCCTGGAACAACTCAATCCTATTAACCGGAGACATTTTTGAACAAGTGGTAAAACTTAAAGGACTACCCGGAAAGGATTTGTTGATCGCCGGAAGTTGTCTGCTTGCACAATCCCTGATGCCCTGCGGATTAATCGATGAATTCCGGTTGCTGGTCTATCCTCTAATCCTGGGGAGTGGAAGGCGGTTGTTTGGAAGAGACGAGAAAATCGATCTAAAACTACTGGAAACCAGGATGTTCAGCTCGGGGGTAACGCTGTTGAGGTACGAGACAGCTTAATCAACCTGTATTCCACGCTCCAATATGCCAACCTATGGTCTGCCTGCCTGCGGAATTGATTTACGTCAATGCGTGCAAGCATCCACAAAGAAATAAGCATCAGAGAGGCCATGAACAGGAATACAGCCACATACGCCATGACAGGATCCTGCATAAGACGGTTGAGCACGTCCCTGATCCCACCGCCGATCATCGACCCAATCAAGCGTGAAATAGCATTCGCCATCCCCCAGATGCCGATATACAAGCCAACTTTACCAGCAGTGGTCATATCCAACATGAGCGAAAGGTTGGAAACCGTTGACAGACCAGTGCCAATTCCCAGCACGATCAGGCCGATGAAAAAAACATCGCTTGATCCAAGGATCCCGCTTGAGGCGATTAAAACAAAACCCAGCAGGGCGTTCCAACCGCCGATCCTGGCAAGGGTAATTTTCCGCACCCGGCCTTCCAGGACACCGGCCACGATCATGGCTACCAGGAAGCATATGCCCCAGATTGAGGTAATTCGGGTGGTTGCCTGCACTGGCATTGAAAACGCCTCCGCTGCATAAGGCTCAAGCAAGATATCCTGCCCAAGGATGGCTGCCAGCAAGATAATGAGGTAAATAAAAAATGTCTTTACCTGCTGGTTTTCCGAAACCAGGCGCAGCATTTCTGACCAGGTATAGTTCTTAGTAGCAGCCAAATCAAGCTGAGACTGGCGTTTCTCAAGGCGTATCAAACCAAGAACACCTAAGACCAACGCTACCAGTCCGATCACCCAAAATGAATCCGCCAGAACTTGGGGTGAATACGGCTTCGAGCATGCGGCTGAGTGCAAGGGATGTGAGGATGATGCCGACGATCATCATGATGAACATGATGGCGATGGTGCGTGAACGACCCTTCTCGCCCGAGATTTCAGAAGCAAGCGACATGTAGGATACTGCGGACAGGTTGTATCCCATCCCCCACGCGCCAAAGGCAAACAAGGCAACTATTAAACCGACCCACAAATTTTGCCGCCATGAGATAAGCAGCATACGGTGAAAGGATCACACCTAAAACGCAAAGAAACAAACCCAAGGCGATGTACGGTGTGCGCCGTAAGCCCCGCACGGCATGACGATCAGCAAATGAGCCGATGGCTACCTGGATCGGCGAGATCAGGTACGGCAGGGATGCCAATAATGCCACCAGGGTGGCTGAAATTCCCAGGTCCTTGATCATCACCCGGTTCAAAGTGCTGTTGATGGGCACCAGAGTCATGGCGACAGCCATGTGGATCAGCCCCAGTTGAATGCGTTTACGAAACAAGTTTACTCCACTGCCTAGGAATACGAACAACTTTATCAGACTTTGAATCGATCTACAATGTAGATTTACGTAGGATTTGTATAAAATTTGCTTATAAAATATATAAATCTATGATGCATCTACCAAATAATTCAAGATGAGTCTCACCAACTTATTAAATTTGCTGGATACAAACTGGCTATAATATCAACCTTACAGGAATAGATCCATCATGAAGCATTTTATTATTAGCGATAGGTATTCAAACCATATCATTACAAGCCTCTCCTTGTGGTTATCCCTGATCTTTTTCCTCAGTGGGTGCCGTCCAGAAGGAAGTGGGGTGACACAAACAGCATCGGAAACCCTCCCCAGCACACGTGTCATTGCCCCCAGCTATACCCAAAATCCCACCAGCACACCGTTCCCTAGCAAGACGCCTGAACCTACAATAACTCCCTCTCCAACAATCACCCCCACCAGCACCCCAACCCTGCACCCGATGAACATCCTGGCAGCCAGGGAGACCCCATATCCCGGCAGCCCGATCACTATCGAAGAAACCTTGGATCCAGGCACTTACTACAATCGCTATATTGCCTGGTATGAATCAGATGGGTTAAAGATCTACGGTCTGCTGACAGTCCCGTCTGGTGATATGCCGGAGACCGGATGGCCAGCCATCGTCTTCAACCACGGCTATATCCCACCGGAGGTGTACCGGACGACTGAGCGATATGTGGCATATGTGGATTTGCTAGCGCGTAGCGGGTATATTGTATACAAGATCGATTATCGCGGCCATGACCAATCGGATGGTGAACCAACCGGGACCTATGGTAACCCTGGCTACACCGAGGATGTGCTGAACGCCGTTGCAGCCCTAAAATCCTTCCCCCAGGCGGATAGCCAGCGGATTGGCATGTGGGGGCACTCCATGGGAGGTTTCTTGACCCTTCGGGCAATGACCATCTCGAAGGATATCAAAGCTGGGGTAATCTGGGCAGGGGTTGTTGGGTCATACCCTGACCTGATCTGCTGCTGGCGCCTACCTACCCCGGGTGTTCCCACCCCCACCCCCAATCCCAATTTCCGATCCGGTTGGCGCACACGCTGGCAGGATAGTTACGGTTCGCCGGCAGAGAATCCTGAATTCTGGATGGGATTTCTGCAAATTCATACCTGGAGGACCTTTCGGGACCCATCCAGCTGCACCATGGCACAGGCGACACAGAGGTGCCAGTCAAATTTTCCCAAGACCTGTACCAACAGGTCCAGGCAGCTGGAGTGCCAGTGGAATATTATGAATACGTAGGGGATAATCATAACCTTTCCAACTATTTCAACCTCGCCATGCAGCGTACGATTGAGTTTTTTGACCGCTACCTAAAAGATGGGGGATGAAGTCGACACATATTTGGCATTTGTTTGTAGCTGCCGCCGTTGATGGCGGACAGGAAAGAACGGGATTGACGATCCAAGCCAATCGATAGAGAACAACAATGACCAAATCAGGGGTTGGGTTTTGCGTAGAGCGCTTAACCCAACCCAATCTACAAAGAATGCATTGGATTTATAGGTAAGGAACCTTTTAGAGAGACTTTCCGTTTAAGGAAGAGCAGGTAATCAGGAGGTTCTTGTGCGTATATTCGCTTTTATAATAATAATATTGGTGTTAATCCTATGTGTAGGATGCCAGCAGATTCCCTTAGATGCGATGATACCTTCGGAAATTACCTCACCTTCAACCACTCCGCTTCCAACCGCGAGGGAGAATCCAACCGATAATCCCACCCCGGCACTTTCCCCATCATTTCCAATTATTCCCATCCCAACGTATATTCGTGAAAATGTACAGGAAATATCAATCTTGAATGAAGATTCAATTCAGCCACCCTTCGATTCAGACTTGGAGAAAATCATCACACAGGCGAAAACGGATCTGGCTCAACGGTTGACCATCGACCCCGGGCAAACCGAGCTAGTGGAAGTCTCTTCAGTCACCTGGCCTGATGGGAGCCTGGGCTGCGGAATACCAGGATCTGAATATCTGCAGGTCCTCATTCCTGGATATAAAATCCTACTCACGGCAGATGGACAGAGGTATACCTATCATACCGATACTGGGAACCAGATCATCTTGTGTGTTGAAAAGCTGCCTATTCGAAGTAGACCCACTCCTTAAATAATCAATGATTTTGTGATGAATAAAAAATACCGCCCTCATCCATGATGGGGGCGGTATAGCTTACAGGGATACTAGGTCGTTATGGGTTGATAAAGATGGCATCAGCTTCACGTTGCTGGCGTGCGTCACGATACATCAGCAACAGACCCAGCTGCGACGGTGAAGCAGTGTCTCCACCTGGAGTGGCGAAGATATTCAGGGTCGTGTTTCCACCTTGTGGTACAACAGGAGCGTAGTTGTCTGGGTAGTAGCGTGGTGTACCCGCGGTGTATGTCATACCCTCGATCGCGTCGGTCAGGTTGCCGGTGAAGTAATTATCGAAGGCATAGACCGAGACGTTGAACTGCATAGTCGGTGTTAGACCAAGTGCTGAGAGTGGGGCAGTCATGATAATGTTGCCAGAGTTCAAGTCAGCATCGCTATAGAAATAGGCCGCGCCTGTACCAGAATTCAGGTTAACTACAGCTACAAGATTTTGACCAGTCACCCCAAAGCCACCATTCTCATAATTATAAATCACGAAGTCGTCAATACCATCCTTGTTGGTATCGAGATAGACATCAAATTCGGCTGGATAGTTGGGATGGGCTCGTGCACCGAAGGTGTTGACAGCGAATTGAATGCCGTATTGTCCACCACCGATACCGACCAGGCGTGCACCGAAGTTCTTCAGGTCAACTACGGCATAGTTGTCGCCATCACCCGGCAGGTATTTATTCGGGATGCGACCGCTGGTGCCCAGCAGTGAGAAGACATCCACACGCCCGTCCAAAGCGCCACCGGTGTTATTCAACCTCAGGCTGCCCGTACCAGCAGAGAGGCTGACATTGGTGCTGGCTGGTGTCACGCTAGCGGCGCGATGAGGCAGGATCTGCCAGGCTACATGGATGTTATCAGCGCCATTCGCGATGTTGATATAGCCATCGAACTCGACGCCCTGCAGGCGGTAGCCATCTCCACCTCGCGAGCCACCGTTCAAGTTCCAGATAGGTAGCTTGGTGACATCCACCTTGACTTTCACATTGAAAGACGCCGCGCTGTTGGCGGCAACCTTGATGGAGGCTGGAGCGCTGATGGTGACTGCGCCGCTGGCTGCGTCATCTGCATAGCGGAAAGCCGGTGTGATGGTGTATGTGCGCGCCTGGCTCTGTAGTTGCGCACCACCACTGACTTCTTGAAGGCAGCTGAACCGGTCAGTGCTTGATAACCAAAGGACAGGCTGCCGGTGAGATCATCCGCATCCCAAGCCGCGGTGGTTGCAGCAGATCGCTCTATCAACGCGTACCTCACCCCCACCGATACGGGTGATGGGTGCCAGGTAGCCAGGCAGGCCTACCGGGTTGATGCCAATGTTGGTCTCGCCGGTGTTCATCAAGCGAGCTTTCACTTCAAGTGGGGTTATCCCAGGGAATTTCTGGATCACCAGGGCGACCGAGCCAGTGACCATCGGAGCAGCTCCAGAGGTGCCACCGAAGGCGGTCTGCCCATTGCCAGTACCGTATTCGTGCTGAAAGTGAAGCACCTGGCGCACCGATATCGGGTTTGATCGCATTGAAACTGACGCTGGGGCCACGCGAGGAGGAGGAGACCATATTCATGACCAGCGATGCTGCAGAAGCTGGATCAATGGTTGCGGTTTGTCCCGACACTGAGTTCTCAGTAATGTACCATCGGCTTGGGTGATGAATACCCAGCGACGCTGGGCATCCCACCTCCATATGAGAAGTCGGGTGGCAGATCGCCGGGAGCCTGGGCTACATTATTGGCTACAACCACCGCCAGTGCACCCGCTGCTGCACCATTGGAGACTTTGATGCTAATCGCACAGGTACCACGGTCAACGAGTAGAATTTTACCGGTAAAGGGTGTACCACTCCATGGGTTGGCGCCAGCTGCAGTCGTAGCAGCCGATCTTGTGCAGTGCATTTGTTGTGTCGTACGCCAATGGACCAGCACACGGATGGGAGCTGCCGACCAGGGTTGCCATGAGCCGCCTGCTGTAATGGAGCCTGCAACAATCAAATACAACTTGGCTGAAGGTACCTGGGTCTGTGCGACACTGATCACTTCAGGTGTGGAAGAAGGCGAGCCGACGATGTATGGCCTATCGGCACTATTACCGGCTGAGGCTACTACGACCACGCCCATACGAACTGCATTGGCGCTGGCAAAGCTCAAGTCGTCCTGCCGCTGGCCGTAGGTTGAGCCCAGCGACATGTTGATCACATCCACCGCGTCAGCGATATTGCCATCCCCATTCGGGTCGAGGGCGAAGTCCATGCCCTGCAGCAGGGCAATGCCCGAGCAGGAGGTGGATACTTTCGAACAAACGCCCACAGCGTACAGGCTGGCTCCAGGGGCAACACCCTTGTGCGAGCCATCGGTGCTCTTGCCGGCGATGATGTCAGCGACATGCGTACCATGCCCAGCACCTGAACCCTTATCGAGTGGATCGGGATCGGGAGCTAAAGCTCCATCACTCGGCCACACTTCACCAACGAAGTCATACCCACCCACTACCTTGGCAGTTGGGAAGGTTTCGGGCTCGATGATGGTTGGATCGTTGTTATCAAATCTGCCACAATGCCAGAGCCACCCAGGTTGAAGTGGGTATAGTCGATGCCCGAATCGAGCACAGCCACGCGTACACCAGTGCCGTCAACACCCGCCGTCTGTACCGCGGCTGCGCCGATGTAAGGCACAGTCTCAGATAGGTCCAGCTCATATTTACCGAGTGGGTTGATGGCTATTACATTGGGTAGGCTTGCAATCGCATCAATCTGTGAAGCATCTATATCAACAATGACCGCGTTGAGGGATTTGTTGACCTGACCCAATCTCACACCGCCCAATCCTGCAATCTGGTTGAGCAAGGCTGATTGCTTCTGATCGAGCTTGTTCAGATATGCTTGCTGTTGTGCAGGCGTCATAGCGCTACCTTTTTGCTTCGCATTAGCGCCAACGGCTTTTGCAAGGGGCGGGTCCACTAAACGGACCACAATTTGAACCAGGCCTGTGACCTGCTGCAATTCCGGAGCAACCAGAACATCCCCTTCGGGGATGGTAAGTTCGGATGCATCAGGCACCGGGACAGGGGGAACATCCTGTGCGTAAGCCATGCCGAATGATCCAAAGACAAGTGAAATAATTATAAATATTGGGAATATTAATTTCTTTAACATATTTTCCTCCGATGCGTTTGGGATATGGTACTTTTATTAATTTATAAAATATATAAAGGAATCTTTTTTAATACACCTCCTTGGATTAGAATTTAATATCATTTGAGATGAATTCCATCGAAAAATCTGTATTTTGTACTGTTTATTAGAAACCTCAAGGCTATTTACGCGTTGTCATCGTTGAAAAAATTGGGTTGATTATATACTTCAATCTGATAATGCATTCTCACCCTTTCTCCACATGTCCATCCAAACATAGAAATATGGCAGAAAAACAATTGAACACCGTGTGATTAAAAAAACCAGCCAGAATGGGCCGGTTTCGCTATTGGCTCCCCAAAAGGGTATCTCAACTAGATCAGCGACCATTCCCCTGTTGGATCATCGCTTCCCGATGTTACTGTTATTTATTTTGTGTTCAAGCAAAAATTTTTATACCAGTTGTTTTATTATAGCATCGGTTGATGATGCTGTCTATACATAAAATTCATATAATTAAGATTACGGGGTAAAGCTGGAGGGTTTTATTGCACGACAGGTCGACTAAGGCTTACCGGAGGCATAAATCAAACTAAAAGAAAGCTCCAGCTTTTATTATGGAAGGTTTGGATATAATATATTGGCTGGCTTAACCACGATATTTTTATTTGGAGTGTGGTATGAAGAAAATCATCACATTGGTTGTTTTATTGCTTGTTTTGATGGGAGTTGAGGTTATGGCGGCTTCATATTACCAGACATATTTGCCCATTGTTTCAAAGCAAGCAACACCTACTCCGTCGCCGACACCTACTGCAACATCATTTCCAGAAGCAGTCCAGATCCTGCCCAGAAGTTATGTCTACGAATCAGGAGGGATGATGCACGTGGTCGGAGAGGTATTAAACAACACTGGATTTTCCTTGTATTTTGTTGAGGTCTATGTCAGATTTTATGATGCTTTTGGTCAAGATGTCGGTATCGGTTCGACAGTTATGGAGCCGTTTAATTTACCTGCATGGGAAAGAGGGTGCTTTATTATTAACATGGATGTTCCACTTGAATGGTCAACTTACGAATTTGACGAACCAATATACGAAACAGATAATTCAAGCCCAGATCTTACCATCCTTGCCAGCAATTGGTCTTACAATTCCGCTTCTGGGGACTATGATATATATGGTTGGGTACGTAATGATGGAAGTCAACTCTCGTATTCGGTAATTACAGGTGGTACATTATATAACCCTTCCGATGTGCCAGTGGGATGTGAACACAGCATTGTCACTGACTACGATTTAATTCCAGGTCAGATCAGTGACTTTACTTTGAAATTCCTCGGAGACAATCGTGATTATGGGGATGTGGACGATTATCGATTACGCGTCACAGGTGATCTACCATAGAAGGAAAATTTAGACAGAAGAGAGGCACACACCTCCAATAAATATGTGGTGCGTGCCTCTTTTGACAATCTATGTCTTGATCACCACCCCAATCTGGCGCTATGCCGGATGCTGAGACGGTTATGCCGTATTCCCAACCAGCCCGTCCCTGCCGGGTGCCTTACGCATGGCAGATTGGATCATCAAAAACTCCCTGATATTCTCAGAAGTCAGAAGTCCGACCAGGCTCCCTCGCAGGGTGACCGGGATGGTGCTGAATCCAGCATTTTGCATTCGCGCCAGCGCTGGTTCCAACATCTCATCGGCATCTGCCCATTGGAAATCTCGCTGCATGACATCCGCTACCGCCTCATAATGCCCACCCCTTGAAAGCCCGGTCATGATATCACTCCGCCTCAACAGCCCAAGCACGGACCCATTTTCCACCACTGGGAAATCGGTCTGGGAGCCCCTAAGGATGAGGTCAACGCACGGCTCAATGGTTCATGCGGTGATAGGACCTGGAAATCGGTAAGCATAAGGCGCGACACCTGGATACCATCCAAAACGGACTTGGTCTTCACCATCGAGGCTTCCTGCGCTGCTCCGACCCACACAAAGAAGGCGATGAACACCAGGAAGGGGTTGGAGAACAGTCCAACGATAGCGAATAGGACTGCTATGCCCTGCCCAATGGTTGCGGCGGTTTGAGTCGCGCGTGAATACTCCTGGCGCATGGCTAGTAAGGATCGTAAAACTCGCCCACCATCCATCGGGAAGGCTGGGATGAGGTTGAACAGGACCAGGAAAATATTGACCATGATCAGCTGATCGATAAACTGACCACCACTCAGGTTAAGCCCGCTAAGGGATGCCAGAGAACCCGAGACCATCTGCCAGGCAAAGAGCAACGCAGCAATGACGATATTCACTGCGGGTCCTGCTACCGCCACCCAGAATTCCTGGGCAGGTTTTTCGGGCATGCGTTCCAGACGAGCGACGCCACCGATGGGATAAAGGGTGATATCGTGAGTTTTAATGCCATAATGGCGGGCAGTGAGGGCATGACCAAATTCATGCAGAACGACTGTTCCGAACAGCAGCAGGGTGAACAGGATGCCTTCCAGTGTGCCTGCTACGGTGCGGGTTTGCTGCCAGTTGGTGAAACCAACCCAGGCAATAATGAGCAGGAAGGTGGCATGAATGAATACGCCAATGCCTGCGAATGAACCAATCTTCCAAGACCATTTCATGCTTAACTCCTACCTTAATTAACAGTAAAAATCTTGCCCAATTACTATGCAAGATTTTCACACACCATTGTTAGAATTACGTTGGTGGTAGGTAGGACGAGGGTTAATATCAACTCATGGGAGGTTTTTTTACCGCAGCCTTTTCTCCAGCGCGATCAACTGATTAGCAAACACGCTGACTGCAAACACACTTACTGGGATACATGCCGATGGAGGTGATTCTGAAGAATAGTTAATGAAGGGTGTTTAGGTATAGAGTATTTGGTTTTTGACCATCAGGACAGGGAAAAAATAAATCCGATCTGCGATGGAATGGGAACACAAGGAAATCACAAAAAACCAGCTTGCACCATCTTCTTACTAGCCACGATTCACCAGCTGGCTCACGAGCCGTTCGGCGATATCATGCACAATGGCATCCGGTACCCCTTCATAATGTGTGGATTGCAGGCGTAAGTCTATCTGGTCATTCACATAATCCACCACCATAAATTGCTCATCCGGGGTGAAGGCTATCTCGGTTGAGAATAGGTCCAACCCAACCAGGCGGTAGATAACAACCACAGCATCTTCCAACCTGCCCAGGCCATGACGGTTCTTTTCCTCCGCAGTAACAGGAGCATAGACATGGCTGCCCGGATCCCACCAGCACGGGTAAATTTGACCGGTACAGTAGATCACCCGGAACCAGGCAGGGTGCATATCCAGCTCTTTGGGGATGATATGGGCTTGCAGGAGGTATTGATCGGTGGCATGCTCCTGTCGAACGGAGAGCACCTGCTCCCATGAGGTGGCGTTGATCACCACACCCACACCTCCACTGCCGTGGGCTGGCTTGATGGTGAATTGCTCGGTCTAGGGCAAACCAATCCGTATCGACCAGAACAGGCTGGTCAAAATAAGACGGTAGGATATGGGTATCGGGGACATCCAGACCTGCGCTGACCACCAAGGAAATGCAGCTTCGCCTTGTCCCAGGTGAGCGAGGCGCGTTCGTAGGAATTTATGGTATAGATGCGATTCTCGTGCACCCATTGGATAAGAGGCATGAATTGAGGGTCACTATCTGACGCCCGGTCGAAGAAAGCTCGGCAGACGATCTCCTCTCTCGGCAAGGGCATGCAATGCCTCAGCGAGGCTCACAGGAGTTATCTGCAACATGGAGAGTCCCCTTGATCTGCAGCCCTCCTCCAGCAAGGCTACAAAATCATGGTCATATTCCCAATTCCAAGCTACGCATAGGTCATATTCTTGCATGATATTACCAATAAACCTCATACCATTGCACATAGCGTGGATGCGATGGTTTCACCACCCTAAGCAATTACAGATTGAGGGTATCCAGAGTATAACATAACCCATTTTGAAAAAATCCAACCGCGAGCAGGGAGATACCTGGTGCCAAATATATAAATTCATGCTATGATTTATCATCCCTTCGGTTTTCTTTTTTGATACAACAGAATGTCAGAAAACCAATCCAGCAATCGAATTTATAAAAGTATCTATTACCTCGCCATCGGGCTGATATATTTCGCCGTCTTGTTGCGTTCTGTCCTGTTCTACCAGGGCACTAACTACCTGGGCAGGATGCTGGGATTAATGCTGTGTTTCCTGCTGGTGTTCCTGGTAGAACACGCTCTCTCCAAACGCACCGTGAAATTGTTTAACCTTTACCTGGGAGTGCAAGCGCTCGTGGTTTTCCTTTTGATCGTCGGTTCAAACCACGAGGATTACGACTATTTTTCGCTCCTGTTTGCCATCCTAGGGATGCAGGCGATGCTACATCTCGATACCAGGACCGGGACCCTCTGGATCACGATTTTTTTCATCTTGTTCGGTGTCCTCTTCATCCGCTTTGAAGGACCCCGGGAGGGTATTATCCGGGTAGTTTTATTCGGATCGGTGTTGATTTTCCTGAGTGCATACTCTTTGGCAACGCGACGTGCCCAAGAAGCGCACGCAGAAAACATATCCCTGATGCAACAACTACAGGAAGCCAACCAGCAATTAGAATCCCATTCCGACACGCTGAAAAAGCTGGGTACGGCACATGAACGGCAGCGGTTGAGACGTGAGCTGCACGATTCGGTCACCCAGACCATTTTCAGCATGACTCTCACCACCCAATCCGCATTGCTCCTCTTGGACCGCGACCAAAGCCGGCTGGGCACTCAGCTCGAGCGGTTAAACCAGCTTGCCCAGAGCGCTCAGTCTGAGATGCATACCCTCATTTCTGAGCTACGCCCGGAAAGACAGACAGGCGGTGGTTTGGAGTCAGAGGTGCGCCAGCATATTGAAGGCCGGCATATACCCGATGGATTGTCAGTTTCCCTGAAAATGGATGGCGATGTAAGATTATCTCCCCAGGAAGAACAAGGTCTCTTCCGAATTATCCAGGAAGCGCTGAATAACGTGATCAAGCATGCGCATGCATCCAAAGCCAGTATCCATCTGCATATGGATGATCCGTTCTGGATCGAAATTACGGACAATGGGCAGGGGTTTTCACCTGCTCAAGCGCAGGGTAGCGGGCGATTAGGTCTGGCAGGCATGCTCGAACGGGCGGAAGAGATCAGCTGGGAGCTAACCATCCGGTCAACTCCCGGTGATGGTACCCACATCCGGGTGGAGAAAAATTATCCAGCAGGAGAGAAGGACTGATGGAACAAACGGAAATTATCAAAGTACTCATCGTGGACGATCACCAGGTAGTAAGGCAGGGATTACGCACTTTCCTGGAGCTGCATGAAGATATCCGCGTGATCGGGGAGGCAGATAATGGGATTAGCGCGGTAGAGATGGTTAACCTGCATCAACCTGATGTAGTTTTAATGGACCTGGTCATGCCGCAGATGGATGGTATCACCGCCACGCAAAAGATCCATAGCTCAGGATCTCCAGTCAAAATCATCGCCCTGACCAGCTTTTCAGAAGATGACAAGGTCTTTCCCGCCATCCAGGCAGGTGCAGCCAGCTACCTGTTGAAGGATGTCTCCCCGGATGACCTGGTGGATGCGATTCGCGCAGCTCACCATGGAGAAGCGCGCTTACATCCCGATATCACCCGGAAATTGATGGAGCAAGTATCCCAGGCAAAAAATTTGCCCACGGAAATCCCAGTCGAACAACTCACGGACCGCGAAAGGGAGGTTGTCAGGCTGGTTGCACTGGGTCGAAATAACCGGGAGATCGCCCAGGAGCTGTTCATCAGTGAAAAGACCGTCAAGACGCATATCAGTAACATGCTTGGAAAACTCAACCTGGAACACCGCACTCAGCTGGCAATCTATGCCATCAAGAACAAGCTGGTTGAGGCTCCTTAGGATAATCATAGACTTATGGCGATCAAGAAAGCGTACGCGCTGCATGCCCCTCGACCTAACCAGGTAGGTGTGGTCGCATTGTATGTATTTTGCGGTGCAATTGTTGTTCGCGCATTAATCTATATTTATCTCGAGCTGCCCGGTATGTTCCGCTGGTATGCCGGGTTGGAGCTGGCTTTTCTGCTTCTATTCATCCTGGTCATGATACGTCCTTCTTTACCCAGGTGGTTGCTTCACATCATTTTTTTGCTTCAATCGATTATCATTGTAAGCCTGATTGCACTACCCCCGCACCTTGACTTCCTGACATCACAATTCGTCCTGCTGTGCTACCAGATGGCATTGGTCCTGCCTGGAAAAAGTCGCTGGATATGGTGTGGTGCTTTTTGTGCCCTCATCCTGATCAGCCTCACTTATTGGCTGGGATGGGTGTTTGGTTTGGCACTCTCCATGACCCCCGTTGCAGGATGTATCATATTTTTAGCTTACGTGATCGCCAATCGTGAAGAGGAGCGTGCAAACACAAAAAGTGGGGAAATCCTGAAAGAGCTGCAAGGGAAAAATGCCCAGCTGCAAGCCTATTCCGCACAGGCGGAGCAGATTGCCGCAATCGAAGAACGCAACCGCCTGGCGCGTGAGCTGCACGATTCAGTCTCCCAGACCATATTCAGTATCATGCTGAACACTCGCACCGCACAGATTCTGGTAGAAAGAAAGTCTGAACAAGTTCGCCCACAGCTAGAAAAGCTGCAGGCTTTATCTCAGGAAGCACTGGCTGAAATGCGCAGCCTGATCACTCAATTACGTCCCGAGAAAGACGAAACAGGGGGTTAGAAAGAAGGAAGCACCCGAAGTCCTAGGTCCAATGGCGTAGAACCCTTGGTCCCTTTTGGGTAGTAAAAAATCATCTGGACTGAATGAATTAATCTACCCCCAGTTGGATGAAAAAATACGTGATTCCTGTATGATGATAGTGTAATCATCCTGGAATCACTTATGCCACCATCAAACGCTACCCCTGAAACTGAAAAAAATCTCATCCGTGTGCTGATCGTGGATGACAATCCCCAGGTGCGGGTGGATCTACGGGTTCTCCTACAGCTTTCAAATGAGATCGAGGTTGTTGGTGAGGCTAGTGATGGTCAGGAGGCTATCCAACAGGCTGAGCAGCTGCATCCGGATGTGGTCATCATGGACTTGGAAATGCCCATCCTCGATGGTTTGCAAGCCACTCAGCAGATCAAAGGACGCCTGCTTGCCAGGCGGATCGTGATTTTAAGCGTCCATTCAGAGAGAGATGATATCGAGCGTGCTATGCAGGCTGGTGCAGATGCCTTCGTGCAAAAAGGCAGCTCATATATAACATTAATTGAATCTATTCATCCAAAAAAATCATAAAAAGGAGAAAGAAATGAACACAAAAAACATCCTGATCACTGGACTGATCGGAGCCGTCATCACCCTGGTATTAACCAATATCCCTTTCATAAACCTGGTGAACTGCCTCATCTGCGCTGGTTTCTGGGTGGGACCACTTTTCGCAACCTGGCTTTATAAGCGCATGTCGGGCAGCACTCAGCACCAAGGAAGGTGTCTGGGTGGGAGTGGCTGCAGGCGTAATTGCCGGGTTGATCGGCTTCCTGCTTAGCTTCGTTGGTGCAGCCGGAATTGCAGGACTGCATCAACCAGGTCAATGCGGTCGTTCCGCTCGAAGATCAAATCGATATGAGCGGAATGGAAGGTGGAATTTTGAATATCGTGGGGACTTCATTGGGGTACTTTTCGACATATCGTTGGAGCAATCGCTGGTTACATTGGTGCACTCATCTTCAAGGACAAGGTAAATACCTAAAATCAGCTATAAGTTTTCGATAATTGGTGGGGCTTATTGATCCAATAAACCCCACCCATTTCAAGGAAAAGGAGAGAATAAAATGAACCGAAAATTTGCAATCATCATCATGGTATCATAGCAGCCCTACTGCTTTCCGGCTGCATGTCAGCCTCATTCTCGGGGAATTATGTCCTAAAAGAAGGTAAGACCCTACGGGGAAACCTGTTTGTCACCTCCGGGTCGGTGACCATGGAAGAGAACAGCCGCGTGACCGGAACGATCATGCTTACCAGCGGTGAGCTGCATATGGGCAAGAATACACAGGTGGGTGGAGACGTGGTGCTAACCTCTGGAGATGTATACATGGCAGAGGGATCGATCATCCACGGGGATTTGATATTGTCCAGCTCGGATATCGGCGTGCACCAGGCACCTGGAGCAACCGTGGAGGGCAATACCACCACCGACATTGCCCCATTTGCGATCGGGATGGCAACCAAGGGATTCTTGCTCTATTGTGTGCTCCCGATCGGCATTCTTATCGCCCTGATCCTTGGATTAGGCACCTGGTTGGGCAGGCAGTCAAAAAAGCGTGGGCAGGTTGTCCAGCCACCAGCAGCCGGCAGTTACCGGGGATGCAAAAACGAAACTGGAGAACCTCAAGAAGATGCTGGATCAGGACCTGATCTCCAAAGACGATTATGAGAAAAAGAAAGCCGAAATCCTGTCAAAGATGTAGCAAATCATGCACCGACATTTTTCATGATATGTTGAATATCAACGAACAATAATTTTGGTAATTTATGCGAGAAGGGAATGAAAAAATGAAAACGAAAAATATCATCATTGGCCTGGTAGCTGTGGTGGTTGTCATCATACTGGCTGTCATCCTGATACCCAAGCTAAGCAATTCAGAACAGGCCTTTGAGCCCACCTACTGGCCTACCGATGGCTGGCAGACAAGCACACCAGAAGAACAAGGCCTAAGCTCAATCAAGATGGCAGAAGCGATCGAGGAGATCCAAAAGCAAAATATCCCGGTCAACAGCCTTCTGGTCATTCGAAACGGGATGATGCTGCTGGATGCGTACTTCTACAACCCGTACGACGGAGAATATCCGCACGACCTGGCTTCAGTGACCAAGAGCATCATGACTACCCTGATTGGCATCGCAGCGGGTCAGGGAAAAATCGACCTGGACCAGCCTATCTTGTCGTATTTCCCAGACCGGACCATCGCCAACCTGGATGAACGTAAGGAGCAAATTACCGTAAGGCACCTGGCGGGTAATGTGAATGGCCTCGAATCAGGCTGCCTGGCAGGTGATGAGCCAACCATTCGGGCGATGATCTCCACCTCCGATTGGGTGCAGCATGCCCTGGATCGCAAGATGGTCCAGGAACCGGGTAAAGTGTTCTGTTATGACAGCCCCGGTATGCACCTGCTCTCGGCAATCCTGCAGGAAGCAACCGGGATGACCGCCCTGGAATTCGCCCAACAATACCTTTTTGAACCTCTGGGAATTAAAGAAGCCATCTGGGAAGGTGATCCACAGGGCTACACGCGTGGATGGGGTGATCTGCATCTAAAACCGCAGGATGCAGCCAAGATTGGCTATCTTTTCTTGAACCATGGAAAGTGGGATGGGCAGCAGATCGTTCCAGCGGATTGGGTGGAGGAAGCGGTCAAACCGCAAGTGAGCGCCGGGGAGGATGATTATGGTTACGGCTGGTGGATCAGTGAAAATAGCTATGGTGCTAATGGGCGCGGTGGACAGCATATCTTTGTTGTGCCATCCTTAAATGCCATCGTGGTTACCACCGGTGGCGGCTTTGAATATGATCAAATCGACCCCTACATAACAGCCTCCGTCATCGATCCAGCCAATCCATTGCCGGCCAATCCCGAGGGTGTCGCCCAGCTTGAAGCCGCATTGGATGCCCTGGTGAAGCCGCTCCCTACCCTGACCGGGGTAGATGCCTCGGAAATCATCCAGAAAATTTCAGGAAAGACCTATAATTTTGAGCCCAACCCGGCCATGCTGAAGAGCGCTACGCTTGATTTCAGCGATCCTGCCGAGGCAATCTTCTACCTGGACCTGTTGGGAAAAGAAGTCACCTGGAAGATTGGGCTGGATGGTCAATATCGCCTGTCACCCGAAGGCGCGTTACAACGTGGCTATTGGAGGGATGACCAGACTTTTATAATCGAGGTCTTCGACGTGGTAATGGATACACGCGTATTTACGTTTACGGACGACCAGGTGGTAGTGGATGCATCTGGAATGACGATCGAAGGCAGGATGGAAAATCCGTAGGAGCGGATGGTGAAAAGGAGTATAGATATATTTTCCCTCTTCCAGGGATGGGAGAGGGATTTTTTATCTGAAAACTATTGCTGCCAATATGGATGGCGGACTAGGATTATCCCCTACGTATTGGATGGCAGCAATTTTTGCCCATCTGCCATGTGGGCTTCCATTAAAGAACGGGTTCGTTCGATCATTCCATCCAGCATCCCATCACCCATGCCTGCCAGGTCATCGGGAGTGAGCGGGTCGGCAAAAGTGACCCGTGGGGATATGCGGTTGATATACGGAATAAATATGGACTGGACGACCTGCAGGAACTCAGCCACCGTGCGCTGTTTGAGCTCATCACCCATCAAACGGACCATGGGGTTCCAGCGCCAGCGGGCGGATAAAACATCACTGACCACGGTCAGCAGCACCTGGGTTTGAGGGACTTGCTTTAACATCAGCTCCACACTATGCGACCATCTGCCCAGGTCAGCCGCTGCTTCCGGTGAAAGTGCCGGGTCGGGATCGATCCGCCCGCTGGGAAAGATCAGCACCGCGCCACCTTCCTTGAGATGGGCAATCGCTTCGCGCACCACCATCATGCGCTCATGCACCCCCTTCCTGGGGGTATAGATCAGATGGTCCGCGGCGTTACGCAAACCAGTGATGAATGGTATTCCGGTGGCAATAAGCTTTAAATCCGGGCGGGGAACACTGGCGGAGATGACCAGCGAGTCTATCGTGCCAGGGTGGTTGGATGTGATCAGCAAAGGACCTTCTTGGGGGATATTTTCGGTATTTTGAGCTTCATATCCTTGAATATATTTGGATATGATACGCCGGGAAGCCTCACGGAAACCATAGTCAGCCACGTAACGGTCAAACGTGGCAGCCAATGAGGCAAAACGATGGGCGGGTAAATATAAGCCAGGTCCAAAGGTGCGCCTCACCCATGATTCGGGTGATTGCTTGAACACCCGAAACACTTCATCAAGGATATTTTGGGTCAATGAGTCAACGTCGACGTATTTTTCCATTATGGATCGCAAACTTACCAGCAGGCTGTATGATCAATTCAAGGAATACTATTGTATCAAATTGGTGAAGAAAATCAATCCCTTTTCCTTGGTTTTCTTGTTTTCTGAATCCAAGGTTATACGGATCCATTAAAATCGCAAACCATTGGCATTCGTTAATGTTCATACCAAATATATATACGTTTGGATCCCGGAAATGTTACACCACATGGAATAAATTGCAACCTCGTTTTTCTATGCGTATACCATATACCACTTTGAGTTTTTTACATGGAAATGGTAATAATTCGCACGAATCCTCTTGAAAATTAACAGATTATGAATATAATATGATATTCATAGACTTTATATTAATCTATTACACCAAAATCTTGGTAATTCTCAGTTCAAATAGATGTTTTCTAATCATTCGGCTATACCACGAACCACTTTTATGGTTTTTTATAGAAAACCTCACTAATACAGGAAGTGGTAGATGAGCGAAAATCTCAATAAACCGCTTTATACCCGAATCAAGGAATACATTGCTGAGATGATTCTGTCTGGCAAATTAAAGCCCGAGAGCAAGATCCAGTCTGAACGTGAATTTAGCGAGGACCTGGGTGTTAGCCGCATGACCGTTCGTAAAGCATTGACCGAGCTGGTGAATGAAGGCTTGCTGGAGCGAAAACATGGCTCTGGCACCTATGTGGCAAAACCCAAGATCACGTATGAATCGGTGGAATTGGTAAATTATATCCAGGCAATGGAGCTGCGCAATATCGCCACCTCCACCCAGCTGCTTGAATTCAACGAGATGGTGGCCAGCCGTAGGCTATCGGAAATCCTGGAGATCGAGATCGGAGCACCCATCTACCATCTGGTTCTGCTGCGCTTTGCCAACCGCATTCCTGTTATCCTGGAACGCGGCTATTTCCCCTGTGATTACTATCCCAAAATGGAAGATTGGAACCTGGAAAAGACTTCCACCATCGACCTGTTAACCAGCGTATATGGCATCCGGTTGGGACGCATCTCCCAATCGGTGGAAGCTGTTGCGGCAACAGACCAGGTGGCGGAACAACTTAGGGTGGACGAGGGCATCCCTTTGTTAATGCTCTCAAGGTTGATCATCAGCCGAGATACCGAAAAACCGGTTGTATTCTCTCAAGATTTTTTACGCAGTGATTATGCACGCATCCACACGGATATCAACATCGAGGGGGTGACCCTACCCGAGAGAAAAGATGCACCGGGAAAGGAGGATGAAGCGTAGAGCAGAGTACCAAGATAATTGATCTATTCATCGGAATCTGCACATCATCCAATTAATCATTCTAAGGAGGTAGTAATAATGGCAGAAATGGCAGCCCCTACGGGGGCTCAAGATAAGAAACTTTATGCACGCAAAAGCTCAGGCCTGGTTCGGACGATTGGAATTTTCGGCGCCATGGTATTCGGCGTCCACTGTATCAGCCTTTCGTCCTCTGGTCTGATCCCCTTTTCGTGGGTGGCAGGTGTTTGGCCAGGCAGCAGCATCATCGGTGTTCTCACCGTTGCGATGTTCTTCTGCCTGTTCCACGCCTACACCTATTCGGTGATCGGTGCAACCATGCCACGCTCCGCAGCTGACTACACCATGGCTAGCCGGACTTTGAGCGCTCCACTTGCCTTTGCAGCCAGCTGGACCCTGGTCATCTTCAGCGCCATGGTAGCCGGTTCCCTGATCGCCTGGATCCCAAAGACCGCCCTTCCGGTTCTGTTTAGAGCCATGGGCATCATCGCAAATAATCCTGCATTCACTGAATTTGCCAGCTGGTGCGTTACCACTACGGGTATCATCGTTGTCGGTTCGATTTGCGCCCTCATTACCTTCATCACGATGATCCTGCCAACCCGCACGATCCTGCGCATCCTTGAAGTAGGATTCTTCCTGGGTATCATCGCCTGGGTGATCCTTTACTTCCAACTTGGCACTGCGGCTAAGGACGCTTTCCCGGCTGCATGGGATAAATTCATGGGGGCAGGCAGTTATGCTGCCCGGATCGATCTGGCCAAGGCCAATGGCATGGTGACCAACCCGAATGTCGCCATGATGACCCTGGCTGGCTTGATCATGGGTTTCTGGATCTTCTATGGGTATTACATCCCAACCTTCTTCGCGGGTGAGGTCAAGCAAGCCGAAAAGACCCTCCTGGCGGGCAGTTGGTCTTCCCTGCTGGTCACCTGGGCAATCTTTGTCGTGGCTGCTTTACTCCTGCAGCGCCTGGTACCGCTCGAGTGGATCGCGGCAGAATCCTACTTGAGCAACGCCGGTGTTTCAGAAGCCAACCCCATGCCATGGATCACCTTCTATGCAGCCATCCTGAAACCTAACTTTCTGCTCTTATGGATCGTTGCATTCGCCTGGGTATTTACCCTGATCAACCTGGCTCAGACCTACTTCTTCTACTGCAGCCGCATTATTTTCGCCTGGTCGTTCGATCGCCTGATCCCAGAGAAGGTTTGCTATATTCATCCAACCCTGCACAGCCCGATCGTCGCCATCACCATCATCACTTTAATTGCTGAAGTGGGTGTGATCGATGCAGCTACAGGCGGTGTGATGGGAGCTCAGCTGAACTTCGTATTCTTTGCAGTGTGTACTCAGCTGATCCCTGTTCTGGCAATCACCTTGTTCCCCTTCACCAAACCAGACCTGTTTGAGAATGCCAGCGCTTTCGTAAAACGAAGGCTGGGGAGAGTACCGGTCATCACCATCGTGGGTGGCATCACCATGGCTTACCTGCTGTGGATGATCATCGCTTCATTCCTATATCCAGCCGTTGGTGGTAGGATTGGTACCGGGACACTGTTAACCCTGGCAGGTTTTGTGATCAGTGGACTGATTGTCTTTTTCGTCGCCCGATGGTACCGTCTCAAGCAGGAAGGCATCGACATCAAGTGGACCTTCCAATCGGTGCCTCCGGTATAATGATTATTCACTCCTTATTCAATATCACGGTTTATATATAAACAAACCGGATAAGGAAAGGTCATCGTACCAGCAGGATAATTCTGCTGGTACGATGGTAATACTATCAAATCCAAGCGGAGAATTTTAATGAAATTTGGTAAAGCAACACAATCCGGCAAGCTGATCCGCATCCTTTATGGGTCCGATTTTCATGGTTCAGATGTAGTTTTTCGGAAATTCTTGTCTGCAAGCATGCATTATCAAGCCAATATCCTGATTGTGGGAGGTGATGTAACTGGTAAAGCCATGGTACCGGTTATTCACCAGGGGCATGGACGTTATACAGGTAGCTGGTTTGGCAAGGAAGAAACAGCCAGCACTGATCAAGAATTGGAAAAGATCAAGAAGAATATCAGCACGGTGGGCTTTTATCCCATTGTCCTCGAAAAAGAAGAAGCCGCAGAGCTCGAAAGCGATCCAGGCAAGATGGCGGAACGCTTCGAATGTGAAATGTGCCAACGCGTACGAGAGTGGATGACCCTGGCAGAGGAAAAACTCGTCCCGCTCGGAGCAACTCTGTACTTCATGGCTGGCAATGATGACCTGGCGTCCATCGACCAGGTTGTCTCTGAATTCCAATCCATCCGCAATCCGGATATGACCCACTATGAGATTGAGGGAGGTTATGAGATCGTTGGCTGCTCAAACTCCAATATGACACCTTGGGCATGCGCCCGTGACATTGAAGAAGACGAATTGACGGTCAAACTCAACACCCTGGCGGGATTGATCCACAATCCTGAGCAAACCATTGCCGTTTTGCATGTTCCACCCTACGGCTCTGGTTTGGACACCTGCCCTGAGCTGGATAAGAACTTGAAGATTATCACGGAGGGTGGGCAGGTGGTGATGAAATCTGCTGGTTCAAGCGCGGTGAAATCATTCATCGAAAAAGTCCAGCCGATGTTGAGCCTGCATGGCCACATCCATGAATCCCCCGGGCATGTTCGCATCGGCCGCACATTGGCCATCAATGCCGGGAGTGAGTATGCTGAGGGCATCATGAAAGCCGCCATCATTAATCTTGAAAATGGTAAGGTGAAAGGTCACCTTTTAATCTCTGGATAAATATTACAGGTAAAGCTATGGGCAAATATGGTGAGATTTTAGAAGATTTTTATAGCGAACGCACACGTATCTTAGATGCCTTACAGGATAAACCAAACGAGCAAATCATCCTGCGTCTGATCGGAGCACTGGCATTCCGGACACATTGCCCTCAGTATGGGTACCTACAAGACGCTTTGCAGCGTAAGTTTACCGATATCGATTTCGCCTCTTACCCGCGTTTTCTAAGGGCATTCGAAGTATGCTCACCGAGCTAGGCTACCTGGAAGATAAGCAAGTTACCCAACTCTTCGGAGACCGCCGAATGCTGTTTCATGATCCTGTTTTCGATCGCCATATCGATATCTTCTATAACATGCTGGATTTCTGCCATCCAATATCCTTTACCGGACGACTTGAGGTTGAACAGCTAACATTACCATCTGGCAGAGCTGGTGTTGGAGAAGATGCAAATCGTGCAGATCAACGAAAAGGATCAAATTGATACCGTGATGTTGCTGCGTGAGCATCCGATGGGTGATAACGACCAGGAAACCATCAATGCTGGCCTGATCGCCCGAATACTGGCCAATGATTGGGGATTTTGGCGAACGGTGACGGGTAATCTCAGGCTTCTGGAGGACGCCCTGCTACGCTACGACCAGTTGCCTGAAGAAGATCGAAGTGTTGTCCGTACGCGCATCCGTGAGTTGCAAGACCGGATTGAGGTTGCTCCAAAATCACTGCGGTGGAAAACACGTGCACGGATTGGTGAGAAGGTCAAGTGGTATAAAGACGTTGAAGAATTACACCGCTAGTTATTATTAAAAATAGTAAGAAAATCTTAATTATGGAGAAAATAATGAAATTGGTTGAAGATTTTATCGTTCCGTGGGTTAAAGCAGCGGAACCGTATAGTGATAAGCATATGGACATTGCATGGGAAAATCCCGCTATCATCCGCATGATGTCCAACGAGAATTTAATTGCTCCATCCCAGAAAGTGATCGATGCGATCATTGAAACCGCCCGCCTGGGCAACCTTTACCCAGGTTCAGGACCTATGCTGCGCGAAAAGCTTGGCGCAGGCTGCTGGTTTGAACGCAGAGCACGTGGTGCTTGGAAATGGTTCGACAGACGTTATCAATTTCGTGGTGCATACCTTTGTCGCTCCAGGGGACGAAGTCATTATCCCAATTCCCACCTTCCCCATGTATGATGCACGTACCCGAGTCGCGGGAGGGATCCCAATCCATATCCCAATGACAGCAGAATTTTATTGGGATATGCAGGCTATTCTTAAGGCCGTAAGCTCAAAGACCAAGCTGATCTTTGTCTGTTCGCCCAACAATCCGACGGGGAACCAGATCCACCTAGAAGACTTGCTGAAGATCCTTGAGCTAGGCATCCCGACTTTCTTCGATGAAGCCTACTATGAACTGGAGGACAAAATCGACAGCCGGGCTAAGTTGATAGAAAAGTATCCTCACATGATGGTCAACCGCACGTTCTCAAAAGCATTCGGATTGGCCGGCTTTCGCATCGGCTATCTCCTGTGTGACCCGAATCTGGCAAGCTACTTCAATCGCGTGCGTATCCCTTGGAATGTCAGCCTGATCTCGATTGCAGCCGCCCTGGCTGGTCTGGAAGATCAAGATGGCCAGCAGGAAAAACGCCAGAATGTCATTGATGGACGTAACTTTATCTTCACGGAGATCAATAAAATCCAGGGATTGCGCGCATTTCCATCCGAAGGCAATTTCGTTTTGATCGATGCCAGTATTCTAAACTAAGTTCGGCTGAAATTCGCGATCGGATGGCAGATAAAGGGATCTTTATTCGCCCGATGAGTGGTCATAACATGCCGCGTGGTTTTATCCGCGTCACGGTGGGAACCCCAAAACAAAACCACCAGTTTATCCTCAACATAAAAGAGCTGATGGATGAAATCAATCCAAAATGAGTTTACGGGCTATCCATTTGGAGAAATAAATTGAGCCAAAAGAAATACATCCTGGCACATGATACCGGTACGGGTGGCAATAAAGCAGTGTTGTGTGACTTGCGCGGCCATGTGCTCCATTCTGTATACCAGCCCTATGGCATCTCACTACCCCCACCCCGGATGGGCTGAACAGGATCCGGATGAGCTTTGGCGGGTGGTAGCAGCCACTTCCCGGCAGGTGATCGCAGCAGGCAGGGATCGACCCGGACCAGATCCTGGGGGTAGGCGTATCTGCCCAGATGTGGAACACGCTACCCGTGAACGAAAAAGGAGAACCCCTTACCCCGATGTTAAGCTGGCTGGACCTGCGTAGTGTAAAACAGGCAGATCGGGTAGGTCAGGGTGAATTGGCATCACTCATCTACCAGCACACTGGCAATATCCCCACTGCCAAGGACAGCATCCCAAAAATCCTGTGGCTGAAGGAGGAAATGCCAGAGATTTGGGAACAGACGGCCTACCTGTTGGATTGCAAGGAATATATCCTCTTCAAACTTACTGGAAAGATCGCCATCGATTGGGTTGGGGCTTCGGTTTATTTTCTTTTTAACCCCTTTACCAAGCAATGGTCCCAGGAAGTCTGCCAGGCATTGGATATACCCATCGAAAAGCTTCCTCCGGCATTCCCGTGCACGGATATCATCGGAGAAATCACTCCCCAGGCTGCCAGGGAAACCGGATTGAATCGCAGGCACCCCGGTGGTGATTTGTGCTGGTGATGTGGCGGTAGCGCAATCGGGGGCGGGTGCCAACCAGGAAGGCAAGGTTCATCTGTGCATCGGAACTGCCACATGGATTGGTATATCCACTTCCAGCTTCCGCAATGACCCTGAAAAACCTTTCTGGGGCCTCAACCATATCTCATCCGGATAAATATATCATCGCTGGAGAGATGGAAACGGGTGGCGGTGCCCTGATGTGGTTCCGTGATGCGCTGTGTGAAGCCGAAAAACAGCAAGCCGATGCATCCGGACAGTCGAGCTATGCAGTTCTGAGCGCTATGGCGGAAGCTACACCTGCCGGGGCAGATAAGCTGATCTTCCTGCCTTGGCTATCGGGCGAGCGTGCCCCCGTTTTAGACCACTATGCGCGGGCGGCTTTTATCGGCATGAGCCTGAGCCATACCAAAGGGCACATGATCCGGGCGGTGATGGAGGGGGTGGCATATCATTTACGCTGGATCTGTGAAGCCATGCAGAAGGTGGGATTTAATATTGAAAGCTTCAATGGCATTGGCGGTGGCTGCAACAGCCCACTGTGGGTGCAGATC
Source organism: uncultured Chloroflexia bacterium (assembly GCA_963777965.1). GTDB lineage: Bacteria > Chloroflexota > Anaerolineae > Anaerolineales > UBA4823 > FEB-25. Next base: position 158,412 of record CAVZSS010000029.1, read on the forward strand.
ATCAGCGATGTGACAGGACGGAGGCTGAATGTGGTAAAAAATCACCTGGAGGCTGGAGCAGCAGGGGCTGCCTTGGCGGTTGCGGTGGGTATGGGCATCTACTCGAGCATGGATGAAGTCGACCAATTTGTTGAGATCAGCCGGATTGTCGAACCGGATGACACCCACTGGAAACGCTACGATGCCCTCTACCAGGAATACCGCCAGCTGTACCAGGCTCTCACTCCCATCCACAAGAGGATATATCAAATACCTTGAAAACATATATCGATACCAAGAAAATCCGTAGACGATCACTCCTTTCCAACGTGATGAGCGTGGGCGGGTTGCTCACCCTATTAGCCAGTGTCATTCTGCCGCTGTTCATCCCATCATTGACCAATATATCATTTGCATTAATGATTGCAGGATTAGGTATATCGATGGTGGGGATTTATTTTGCCAACCGTTGGGTCAGAAAGCCCCGCCCAGAGGAGCAGCTGAACAAGGCATTAAAATCGCTCAGTGACAGCTGCCACCTTTACCACTACCCTGGTCTACCTTGTGACCATGTCCTCCTGACACCTTCTTCTGTCGTGATCCTGGAGACAGTTGGGTTGGGAGGTGTTTTTTCATATCAGAAGGGGAAATGGAAAGAGCAGATGACCATAGGGCGGGCGTTGCGATGGATCGTTGAGGAACACTTGGGTGATCCGATCCGGGCGGTGCGTGGAGCGGAGGGCTACCTGAGAGACCAGCTTGAGAAGTTGGAGATACCCCCCGAAAAATTCACAATCAAATCGATGATCGTGTTCACTCACCCAGCGGTGGAGCTGGAGGTCCAAGGTTCACCCATCCCGGTGGTCAAGGTGGAGAAACTGCGCAAGCAGATTACGATTAATCAAAAGAAAATCGATGATGATTTGTACCTCCGAATGGATGAGTACTTCAAGGACTTAACCCAAAAAATCTGAGGGCTTTACCAGCATTTAACATCATCGCTTGCGAGCGACAATTGCGATCAATTCCTGCGGTGAATCTTCACCCAACAGTCCTGGCAGGATTTGAAGATCCTCAAAGCCATGAGAAGTTAACAGGGTGCGGTACTCATCATCCTGATAAGCCTGCATGCTCTGGGCAAAACGGGTCACCTGCCCTGAGACTGCATCGATGACATAATATCGCATGCTTGAAACGTGAACTCCAGCATCCCAGAAATTTTCTTGCATGACAATGTGTGCATGTTCGGAGAACAATCCACCCAGGGAGGAATACCAGGATGGCGGTGCTTCTCCCAGGCGAACCACTACCGGAAAGGGATGCGGCTCTAGCAGGAGCATGCCGCCGGATTTTAGTACCTGGAAGGCTTTATCCAGAATTATGGCAGCATCATCAGGGCGGAAGACATTGAATTCACCATAAATCAGCATTACCAACCCCATGCCAGGGGGATATTCTGCCTGGCGGATGTCCTGGCAGAAATAGCTACAGGCAAGCTGATCACTGGAGGTGGTCGAGATGGCGTATTCGATCGAGGCGGGGGAATAGTCGATGCCGATGCAGGTGTGACCCAGGCGTGCCAGGCGGGAGGTGTAAAATCCGGGACCGCAGCACAGGTCGAGGATTGGGGTAGGTGAGCAGGCAAGCAGTGAGGTATGGATCCAATCCACATGCTGGTCAATGATGGTACTGCGGCGGGAGGCAGCATCATGGGCTTGGGAGAGGTGCTCCGTGAGCATGCGCTTTGAGAATCCAGGCTCATTCCAGGGGATGTTGTCCCCCTCCGCCCAGGGGAGTGGTGGGGAGGTTCGGTTGATCAAGTCAGTGAGGTGCATAAGGTGATTTCTTCCCTTTTTTGTTGCTGGGGTGCTCTCAGTACATAGAAGAACTTATGATGGGTCTTTGCAATGACATACGTCTTCAATCTATCATCCTATCCTATGTAATTGCGACCCAACGGTTTCCTGGCGCTTGCATCGAGGGTAATGAGTCGAAACAATCTTCCTGCTCCAAGATAATTCCACCCAGCTTTTTTCACCCGTTCGATAATGGTATCAAAGATAGCTTCCCTCTCGCTCGGCTCGGGGCACGGGTCGGGCAAAGAGTGCCTTCCACGTCATGACAGACAATTTTTACCTACCCGAACAAATGCGTGATCAGCACACGCAAACCGATTCCGATCAGGATCAACCCTCCAATCACCTCCATCGTCTTGCCAAAGCGCTGACCGAGCTGGTTGCCCAGGCTGAGTCCCACCAGGGAAAGGGCTGCAGATACGCCACCGATGACCAGGGCGGACCAAAACACATTCACCTCCATAAGCGCCAGGCTTAGCCCTACGGCCAGGGCGTCGATGCTGGTGGCGACACTCAGCATCACCAGGGTCATGCCACGCGAGGGGTCGGGTATGGCGGGTTCCTCACCTTCCTTACGCAGCCCACTATGGATCATGCGCACGCCTACAAACGCTAGCAGACCAAATGCCACCCAGTGATCAATGTTGGAGATGTAGGTGACCACAGTCTTGCCAGCCAGCCATCCTAACAGGGTCATCCCACCCTGGAACAGACCAAAGTGAAAGAACAGGCGAAACTTGGACCGCGAGCCGGTGGCGGTGCCCGCTGTGCCCACCCCCAGTGAGACAGCGAAACAATCCATGGCGAGCCCGATGGCGATGAGGAAGATGGTCCAGAATGGCATATGTGTTCTCCAACAGATCTCACGGGTTTTAAAAACCTGTGAGGTCTCTCCGAGGGAAAAATTATAACATGGGGGAGTTAGCAGTTAGCTATTCGTGGTCAGCCATTCGATAAATAAAATAATCTTGATAATTTTTAAGTGTGTCCATCGTGGGGACAAAAAAACCTCATCCTGGAGTGACCAGGAAGAAGTTTGAAAAGGTATACAAGCGAGGCTAAGGCGTTCTTTGTGTGATAGGTAGCCTGATTTTATACAGAATGGTTGATATCGCATACCTCAAAGTTGTGATTAGCTGGATTGACCTCGATATCCGTCTGGCTGTCACCCCAGGCTTCGACATGGTTGAGCAGCAGCATTCATTATGGACTTCTCAGCCTGTCCTGTAGCTGCCTGTTTACCCTCCTAAAAAATGATGGATAAAAAGCCACCGTGGAAACGCTCAATCGCTCTAACAGACCGATAAAACCAATAAGATGTTTTTGCATTACCCTTGGTGATTGAAATACAGATAGAGTTGAGAGAAAATATTTATAATTGTCAAATTAATAGCGATCCAATCTACCAACCATTCCAGTGATCAAGTTTGCCATGAATAATAATCCTGGTAAAACGAATTGATAATTGGTTCTATATCAATACAAATTGCCTGCGAAATTCGTACTTGGTATAATTTATGGATGCCAAGACGATCACCTATTATCTACCACCAGGCTGATGAATATTCCAAGGAAAAGCCAAATGACCGACGAGATACCGATTATCACCCGTGATTCCATTGTATCCTTGCGCGAGATCAATGCCGAAACTGTGCGCATCATCTGTCGGCTGGATGTGAGCGAGGAGCAGAAGCACTTTGTCGCCCCAAATGCGCATTCGATCGCCCAGGCGTATTTCGAGCCCAAGGCCTGGTTCCGTGCCATCTATGCGGATGAGACACCGGTGGGCTTCCTGATGCTCTACGACGACCCCGAAGTGCCTGAATACTTCCTCTGGCGCTACATGGTCGACGCACGCTACCAGAAGCTGGGTTTCGGCAAACGGGCGATGGACCTGCTGCTCGATCACGTCCGGGCACGCCCGGGAGCGCGTGAATTGAAATTGAGTTGCCACCCGGGCGAGGATGGACCCGAACCATTTTACCGGAAATACGGATTCGCCCTCACCGGCGAGTGGATGGGAAATGAAGCCGTGATGCGGATCGATTTGGGAGATTACCAGATTTAATGCAATAGAGGTGTGTTATTTGCAACCTTTTTTGGGTTCGCGTGACTTGCCTCTACTGTAATTCCCTTTGGTTGGCTGGGTTACGTGACCAGAATTAATCATCCCCCGATTGAATAAAAAAGAAATCCAATGATTTTCCTCTTCTTACCATCGCGATACCAGCATTCTCTGTTGGTCACCAGCACCGAGCGATGTGAGAGGAAGTAATCATCAAAATAATCAGGAAGATTGCTTCCCTCTCTCTTGGCTCTAGGTATGGGCTGGGGTAAAATCACCCATACATATACACCAGCTACAGGGTTATAACCTTGGATGCCCTCTGCTGCGCTTCAAGGATATCCCCCATCCCTCCCACGATGCCCACCTTAACTTTAGCCATCAAACCATAATAATTAAGGCAGGTGGAGCACAGGATGAGTGGGACGCCTTTTTTCTCTAACGAGCGAAGGGTTTCAATCACCGGGGAGCCTTCCACTGCCAGGTGTACCCCCTCGGTGTAGAAACATATCGCCCCGGGGAGTATATCGTGTTCGTCCAGCAGCTTGAGATACGTACCGATCAGCTTATGTTGCAGGACCTGGTCGGCTTCTCCCATGCCATTGCGAGTGATGAGAATGACGCTGTCTGAATCAAGCATTTTTACCTCCAAGTAAAAACAACCAATTTTTAGATTCCATTCGGCATGATGGCAGGCTAAAATTGCCGACCGGTAAGGCCAGGAAGCGCACACCCGGCTTTACATCTGGATTCCATTGGCAATAAGATATTGGGTCACACTCTCAAAATCGGTCAGCCCTTCATCCAGGAACGCCTTGTAAATGTAAAACCCACTATATACTGGGGTGCGCAATTGAGGCGTGAGCACTGAGTGCTTGTAATGGATGATCTTTTCGCGCAGTTCCGGGGTCATCTTAGCCTGGAAATGGCGCATATCAGCCATCTTTTCCAGGATGACTTTCTCATCCAAAGACCAGATATCAATCTTCCAGGGTCTACCCCAATCGCCATAATTCACACGTGGTTTTAAGTACAACCCATTCGGCAGACGCACAGGATCATCCGTTCTCTCGAAGACTACCTGGATGACCAGCTCACAACGCGCGATCCGGGCGCCGATCTGAAACAGCTGCTCAAGGTTAACCCTGGTGATATACAAGTCAATATCGGGGTAAGCCATCACATCCAGGAAAAAACTGCCGGTCGGGAAAACTTTGGCATACAGGCGCAAGACATCGTAGACATGGATCAATCCCAAGACAATATCCGCTTCGTGTCTCAATTTGGCTGCACGTTCAATAGGTAACATATCTTTATATCACTCCAAGGTGATCATCCCGATCCCCCTGTCTCAGGAAGTTCCATATGGGCTAATTATACCCATTTGGGAGGTGGAGATAAAATCAAGATTCATCCAATCCGTATCTTCAGTGCATATATCACGTCATATCCATTAACTAGAGATAAATTTTAATAGCTACCTCAAAACTTGAAAGGAATGATATATGAAAAAAATAACCATAATCAGCTTAATCCTGATCCTGCTGGCTTTCTCTGTCGTACCCGTAATGGCTGCCAAGGGCGAGAACAATGGACATGGAAATGGCCAAAATCAGGGCCAAGGAAACAATGGTGGAGATCAAGATCAGCAACAAGATCGAGATCGTGAACAAGATAAAGATCAAATCAAGGATAAAGACAAAAGTTCTAATCCTGGATCAAGTGGACTCGGAAACCACGAACATACACGCATGCGCACACCATTTTACTTGCAGGGGACCATTTCCGCCCTGGATGCAGGTACCATCACTGTGACCTTGACCCATGGCAATGCAAAGGTAAAAGAGTATGTAGGCACTGATCTGGTTCTGCAAACCAACGAAAGCACCTTGATCTTCCAGATCACCCAGGGGGATGAGATATCAGGAACCCTTGGAACAGACTCAGGTGATGTAGGCGATCCAGACGATGACGGTGAACCCTCCAACAGAGTACCGATCACCCTGGATCAGCTTGAGGTTGGTCAAAAAGTGGCCGTTCATGGCAATGTGGTTGAAAGTGGTTATGCAGCCCGACTGATCACCGTTTATATCCATACGTCTGTCGAACCTTAGATCGAAGATCATTAATCATCAAATATTTTGACATAAGCCAGCGGTGCGGAGTACGCTCCCACCGCTGGTTTATGATGTAATGCAAACGCGATACAATAATCCTAACGAAGTTAATGGTTACCCGTTTCTATAAGCGATTCTCAACGTCATAGTATATGAATAATAATCCAGACAAGGCGATTATTGAGCGTGCAAAACGTTTCGAAATCCAAGCCCTCGAAGAAATCTTCGACAGCTACAGCCCAGGGATTTATCGCTACGCTTTCCGCCTGCTGGGTGATCCGGAATTAGCGAGAGAGTGCATGGCAGAGACTTTCAGTCGTTTTTTAAATGCTCTGAAACGGGACGGCGGCCCAGATAATTATCTGCAGGCATACCTGTACCGTATTGCCCACAATTGGGTGACTGATCATTATCGCGGTAGAGGCCTTACCTGCAATGCCATTGGAATCAGTGTACCTGGCTGATTCCAAGGATGAACCTGGACGCATCGTGGCAGACCAGATGTCAAGCAGGCAGCTGAGAGAGGCACTTGCTTTACTCACCCCCGACCAACGTCAGGTGGTTACCTTGAAATACCTTGAAGAATGGGAAAATGAAGCCATTGCCAAGGTGCTGAATAAACCCGTTGGAGCAGTTAAATCACTCCAACATCGTGCCCTTGCATCATTGCGCCGGATCCTGGGCCGGCAAGAGGAATATAACGCATGACGAAAGCCGAAGATGAATTTGGGAAGCATATACTTTCTCCCCTGAAGTCTGTTCCTCCCGTAGACCCGCAGGTTGCAGCACAAGAAAAAGCCAGGTTTCTTCTCCTGGTTGAAGAAATTCGACAGGGAATTATTCCAGAATCCAAGCAGTGAAGGCATGTTACAAGAACATGGAGCAATGAAGGCTTTCCATGGAGTTCATAGATTTCCTTTGTTGAGAAGCCTGGTAGCATTATTGATCGCCCTGATCGTCATATTTGGCAGCAGCCTGACGGTTTACGCAGCCCAGGGTAGCCTGCCCGGCGAAGGTTTATATCCACTCAAATCGATCAGCGAAGACGTCCGCCTTTCCCTGACGCACTCTCCCCGAGCGACGGCTAGAGCTGACCCTTGAGTATTCACAAAGGCGGGTGGGTGAAATCAGTCAAATGCTGGCGATGAAAAAAAACGTACCCGCCAAGGTTTCTGAACGTTTACAGGATGAGCTGGAGAGTGCCCTCCAAATTGCTGCGCAGATGGATGACCGACAAATGATAAACGCATTAGAAGAGATCAAAGGTCAGGCAGAAAACCAGGGTAAAACATTTAATGGATTGATCCCCCATCTCACAGAGCAAAATGAGCCTGCCATCGTCCGTCTACAGGAGCGCCTGCAGGAGCAGGTCAAGCTCAGTGCATTTGGTGCGAGCGACCCACAGAAATTTCGCATCGAAATTCGCGAGCGGCAGAACCGCCGTATGGAGATGCACAAATCAAATCCCAATGCTATTGATAAAACCACCACTCCCAATGTAGGGTTCACTACACCCCTTCCAACCGAGATTGGAAATAAGCAAGACCATACACCAGAGCAGCCTACGCAAGCTCCTGATTCCGAAGATGATAATCCTGGAAAGGGAAATCCGGACCCGGGGAACGGAAACAATAAGCCTGAGCCATCTCGAACGCCCAAGCCGTGAAAGAGGTTCATAACATAGTGGACTAGTTATGGTTATTAATTACTCACCATCCCCTCCTTCCCAAAAAATTTTAGGAAGGGGGATAAGGTCTAAAATGGGATGTCGCAGGGAAAACCACCTGCGACATCCCATTTTTGGATTTTGCATCAAATGCTCCAGGGAAATAAAGGGACTGGTGAGTAGTTACTTGTTTAGGATTACTTGTTTAGGATATCTAAACTTTCAATCCTTCTGTTTAAAAAACTTTGTGCGGTAGTAAATTACACCAAACAGCAGGATGAACTGGAATAAAACAATCAGCACGGTTGAAAACTGCTCGAAGTAAAACAGAAGCATGTCCAGCACTGTTATGGATAGGAGCAGGCTCAAGTAACCCAGGTTAAATGCCTGACGTTTTTTACCCACCAGCAGCAGGATCGCAGAGATCAACAGCAAAAGACCGACTAACACCTCCAGCCCTAACCTGAGGTTATATAAACCCTGGGCTTCAATTGGAGCTATCTGCCTGCCAGAATGAGCCTGAAGGAATGCCACCAGGGTTGAATTGGGCATAACCCGCTCCAGCCACAGCTGGATTGGATTTTTCAGGGTGAACAAACCCAGGATTACCATCCCCACCCCAAGGAACCATTCCAGGCGCTTCTCAGTCAACCATTGCTCAGTCTGGTCGGCTATGCGCAGCCACCAGGCACGGGTCCTATCTTCCACCGTGCGTTCATCCGCACGCACCAGCTCCAGCAGATGGCGCGCCAGGTCTTTGTGGAGAATATTCGGATCTGATGCCATCACCCGATCCAAATCCTGCTCAATATGAGCCCTTTCCACCTGGTCCAGGGGGCGATAAAGCTGTTCCCGCACGAGCTCCAACGCCTTCACCAGCTCAGTGCGCCCATCCACAGTTTCAGGACGGCGGATCATTATCAGAAGAATGGCCGCCAACAGAAAAAAAACATACATAATTGGAGCAGCTGCCGGGAAAAAATAATCATATTGTCGCGTGATGAATTTGCCCACTTCATCGATGAACAAGCCTACCCCCACCCCTGATAAGATCGCCCCGATGTTATGCAAGCGCGGGCTAAAGTAGATCAACGGTAGGATGGCCGCTATGTAAAGGATCAGACCTCCCCATAACACATGAGCAATGTGTAGCGTACTGCTGCCTAACTGGGGGTAGCCAGTGAGCGCCAGAAAACTGCGTACAATCGTGACAGTAGCCACAAAGCTCAACAATGAGATGAGCATATACCGGGAAGCATTCTCTCTTTCCACCAGCTTCCAGAAGGTGAAGAATTTTCGTTTTGGCTGCATTAATTCCTCCCGTATTCCAGCTTCGCTTATACGGATAACCCAATTATTATACATCCCGCATCAGAATTGGGTTTTGTATAAACCTCTCAATCAGATTTACGAGATATACTATGATTTGGTTTCGTAAATACTTAGATCCTGATCCATGCATTTAAAGGGCTTCCGGCAATAAATACTTACCAGGCAGAATTGGGGAGTCTCTCGGCACAAATTGCCTCACAATGGCAGGTGCTTATTCTGTGTTGAAGTGGTGTAAGGATTGAATTAACCTCAAGTATTGCTGATCAACCTGCGCCTTTCATGAGTTGGGTTTGGGCTTCCGTCAACCCAACAATTTATTCGTAGGTTGGGTTGAGCGATCCAATAAAAAAATACCGATAAGTGAGCAAAAGCGAAACCCAACATTTTTTATTTCTGGTAAGTCGACGATTGCTTTCTGGACTCGGAACTATTAGTCACAAATCACCAAGCAATGGTGGGTGCTGCTGGGTTTTCTGATTAACACCAATCTACCAATTTATATTATAAATATCATATGGATGGAACTTTGGCATCACATCAATCGTCTTATTCCCAGATACCAATAATAAAAGGAAGGCAAGAATGTTCAAGAAGATTACCCTTATGTTGTTCGCTCTCGTCCTGTTGTTATCGATGGTAGGCTGCAGTAATGACCCGGCACCTGAATCACAACCTGCCTCCATGAATGATGAGGACCAGGAAAACCAGGCAGACGCTTATCCAGTGCAAAATCAGCAATTGCTACCCATAATTTCCGGGAAAGCTGCCAGCCTCGTTCTCGACAGCACTGCGGATGGGACCACCCAACAGCTTAAAGTCGGCGATGTGATCGCCATCACCCTCGAATCCAATCCCTCCACAGGGTATGCGTGGTACGCCACATCAGCCAATCCAGGATATCGTGGCGCAGCTTGGAGAGGCACAGTACCAGGAACCTAAAACCAGCTCTGGTGAACCCAAGCTTGGGGCACTCGGGACGGAGGTCTTATACTTCGAGGCGAAAGGTACTGGAACTACAACCCTGACTCTGGATTACAAGCGTGGTTGGGAAACGGATGTTGCCCCTGAGAAGACGATTACCATCACGGTGGAGGTGGAGCAATAATACGAGGGCATCCATCAAAGTGCACAGGAATTGCCAATAAAATCCCAACACGGGAGCTGTTTTATCCCACAGCCCTCGATGAAATTTCCAAGACCAAGGTACCTGTGAACCAGAGTTGGTTGAATTCCATGGGCTACCTCCTCACGGCAAAGAAATTATAATCGCCCGCCATACAAATTATCGGATTGCTTATTACTGAAAAATATGTGATGTAAAAATTAGATAGAATTTAAATGCTATAATCAATTCAGGTGCTAAAGTATCATTCTTGAATGATGCATCCTTTCAGTCATAAATTCCTTGCTTATTGGATTATCATAGGTATTTTTAGGAATGAGAGAGTATGCGAAACAAGCCCTGGCAAATAATCATCCTATCCATACTGATCCTGACCATCCTGATTGGGTCATCAGGATGCACATCCAGCGTGGCAAAAAGTCTGGAGAATGGCTTTGATACCCTTACCCATGTACCTGATCACATTGGTAATCTTATATCAGGTTTATTAGGTGGTCTGGGTGATATCGGCGGGGCATTGGCCGATCAAATCAGTAACATCGTTGGGGGTATGACTGGACACTGACACAGTTTACATGATCCCCTGGGAAGCTGACCCAAGGTAGTTTACACTAGCTGGAACGCATGCTGGATGCCCGGGAAAGGACCTGATATGACCAAGCGACCCCTCACAGTCACCATAAATCTATTTGTCATCCTATTGAATGCGCTTATCTGGTTCGGGCTCGGCATTATCATTGCCATAAATGCACACCCCGGATTACCAGATATGCCAGAAATGAAAGGTATACTGGCGATTTTATCGATTGCCATCGCCATCATCTTGATGGTTCTGACCATCTTCCTCTTCAGACAGATCAGGATTGCCTTTTACCTTACCCTTGTATTCTTCGGGATCAGCGCCTTCCTGACCATCTTTGATGATGTCGGCCTGGCGGACCTTGTTTTTGTCGTTATCTGCCTGATCCCTGTTGTTCTGCTTATCAAGGACCGGGCATGGTATTTACAGAGCAAGCCTCAGGATCAGATCAGCCAGCTGATTATATTGTTGCAACCAGAAATATATGATCATTATTTCTATATTTTTCCATTCCCCCTGCTGTGAATCATTAAGATCCGCTCGGGTGGATTATAATAATTAAGCTCAGGGATGATCCAGGTAACATACAAGCACATTTTTCTTAATGATCCACTTTGGCTCGTGTATCAGTGTCATGGTCTCTGGGCGTAAATGGTAAAACATATTAAATGCCTCCAGTACCTTGGCTGCATTTTTGATATTTATATTGGAACGGAAAAGCCTGTGTCTATTCGCGAGCTGGGAAACGAACCATCAGCCCAAATGAGATGTGAAGTAGAGATCCTATGATTGCAGAACAATTTTATGGCGGCATCGAAGGCGGTGGCACGAAGTTCATCTGTGCTGTGGGAAATGGACCTGAGGAGATGGTGGACGAGATCCGCTTCCCCACGACCACCCCGCAGGAAACCCTGGAAAAGGTGTGTGATTTTTTTACCCGATATGTGAAAGCAGGGCAGCTTAAAGCAATCGGCCTGGGTTCATTTGGACCGGTGGATGTTGATCCAGCTTCACCGACCTTCGGATATATCACCACCACGCCCAAACCAAATTGGTCGTTCACGAACATATACGGCATACTTGAGCAGGAATTGAAGGTTCCAATCAGGATGGATATGGATGTTGCAGCTTCTGCGATGGGTGAATACACCTGGGGTGCCAATAAAGGTCTCGATCCATCCATGTACCTGACCGTGGGGACAGGTATCGGGGGCAGTTATATCCTGGATGGCAAGCCTCTGCGGGGGCTGGTGAGCCTTGAAATGGGGCATGTGCGTATTCCCCAGGATAAAAAGCTTGATGCTTTCGATGGAGCATGCCCATACCACGGGAATTGCTTCGAAGGACTGGCTTCCGGGCCAGCCATCCAGGCTCGATACGGAAGACCAGCCGAGACCCTGGCGGATGATGATCCATTCTGGGAGCAGGAAGCAGGCTATATCGCCTGTGCGCTGGCGGATTTCATTTTCACCCTGCCACCCAGGCGGATCGTCCTGGGGGGCGGGGTGATGCGCAAGGAATTTTTGTATGCGAAAATCAGGAATCGGGTATCCATTTTACTGAACAACTATTTAAATCACCCTATCCTTACCAGCCAACTGGAGGATTATATCGTCCCACCGGCTCTTGGATATCGGTCGGGTGTGTTGGGGGGAATTGCCCTTGCAATCGATATGGATATATAATTAAGCATTATGGTCTATCGTAAAACGTAAACCTGAAGGTTTATCCTTCTCCAACCAAGAGCATTAAATAAGGAGGGATATTTTGGTCATGAAGCAAATACACACACTTCCAGAGATTCAATTTACGCCTTTCCCGGAAATCCAGGAGCAGCGTCCCATCCTGCTGATCACTTCCAACCCTGCCTGGAAGGCGGTCAAGGACAAATTACATCTCATCATCGAAGCCCAGCCTGAGCCAAAGCAAGCCACCACACCGCATTGGGATTCGCTCATCACCCCACAATCGGCCTCATCCGAGGTCGTGTACGCGGTGGGAGGCGGGCTCGTGGCAGATGCCGGGAAATACATGGCATTCATGCTTGGTCTTCCCCTGGTGGTGCTGCCCACCGCCCTCTCGGTGGATGCTTTTTTTACTGCCGTTGCTGGCATCCGCGAGCAAGGGATGGTCAGGTATATTGAGGCCAGACCCCCAGACCAGGTGATCATCGATTTTGATGTCATCGCCGCTGCACCGCCTCAAATCCGGGCTGCTGGCATCACCGACGTGCTGTCAATTCTGACCGCCAGCTGGGATTGGCAGTTCGCCCACCAGAAGGGATTGAACCCAGCAGGGATGGAGTTCATCCCATGGGCCTATGAGAATGCCCAATCCATCTTGAGGGGGGCTATCGAATGTGCCGAGGCTGCGGGTAAGGGTGACCACTCCGGGTTGAAGCAGCTGCTCGACTGCCTGTGTATGGAAGTGCAGCTGACCAACCAGTTGGGGCATGCCCGCCCGGAGCAAGGCTCTGAGCACTATTTCGCCTTCTGCGCAGAACAGTTCGCCGGTCCTGCCTGGCCGCATGCCGACCTGCTTGGACCGGGAATCCTGCACATGGCAAGGCTGCAGGGTCAGGATACGCGGGCTGTCGAAGGTGCCATGCGAGCCTGCCACATCCCGTTGGACCATATCTCGCCCGAGGTGGTGGACAAAACACTCCAGGCACTCCCGGAGTATTGTACCAACCATGAACTACCATTCGGGATTGCTCATACGCTAATCAACCCTTGAGGAGAAAATGAGAGAATACCAGATCGAATTCGAGATATTTGAAGGTAATGGAGGGCAACTGCGCACAGATGGAACTTACCCGGACTTTGCAAAGGAAGGCATATGCGCCTGGATGCATTTTGCGGGGGGTGAGAAGAGTCTCCAGGTGGGGCAGAAGTTCCGTTATCCGGATGACCTGGGGCAGATGTGCCCTTGGCTAGTGGACAGCCTGACTGGTATGATCCGCGTGCTTGAACATGGAGGGACACTCTCCTGGAAATACAAAGGCACCCCGTATGAAAAGCTCATCGACCCCGATGGGGTGACCACGGAGTTCATCCGTTGCCCCGATCCAACCGCCTCCGGGATCGTGATCAAGGTGACCCGGACCGCTTTAGCGGAATAAATGGGAGAAAATCGGCATGGATGACCATGGAATATCGTTTCTAGTATGCCGGACTCCCGAAGATATAAAATTTGCCCAGCAAGCTGAGATGGCGATGCTCGAGGGACTGGGCAATAACATCCTGGAGCAGCTCGGGAATGTGGAGCTAGGACGACCGATCAGGATTTTCATCCGTAACCAGGCAGGTACAGTGCTGGGGGGCGTGATCGCCAATTGCTTTGGCGGATGGATGTACATCTCCTTGCTGTGGGTTGACAGATCTTTGCGCAACCTTGGTTATGGCACTCGATTAATGCAGCTTGTGGAAACCGAGGCGATCCAATTGGGATATTCGTATGCCCACCTGGATACTTATAGCTTTGAAGCCAGGCCTTTTTACGAAAAGCTCGGTTACGAACTTTTTGCCACCCTGCAGGATTATCCCCCCGGTCACTGCAAATACTTTCTCAAGAAGCGTTTAGCGGGTTGATCTCAGAGATATTTGATGAGATCATTTTAAGTGCTCCGGTTGAGTAGATATTTATCCAAGCATATCGATTTCTCCCAAATGGATTGAGCGTGACAAATGCATACCTGGCAGTCGCAATTCAATTTTGATCCCATCCCACCGCTTTTAGCATCTGGAAATGAAGCACTACTTTATTTTGTCCAGCGCGACCTGCTCAACGTATTTGTCGGACCCATTGACCAGTTATGGTTGTTACCTGGAGCACAAAAAATCCTTAAAAAGCAGCTCCCGGATGGCAGCTGGCCACGCAGTGGTGAGAATAAACACCCGGCTATTAATTACCAGCTCATCGAAACCTGGCGCTGGTTCCGCCACCTGGTGGAGATGTATGGTTTGAACCGCCAACATCCCCAGGCAAGGCTGGCGGCTGAATTCCTGTTCTCCTGCCAGGCAAAAGAAGGCGATTTCAGGGGTATGCTCGCCAACCAATATGCCACGTATTACACAGGGGCGATCCTGGCACTCCTGGTCCAGGCAGGATATGAGGCAGATGCACGCGTGGAAAAATGCTTCCAATGGCTGCTGGCGATGCGCCAGGCCGACCAGGGCTGGTCTGTCCCAATGATCACCCAAAAGCTGGATCGTGAGACCCAATATCGCCTCTGCCAGCGAGTACGCTGAGCCGCTTGAGCTTGATCGATCCAAACCTTTCTCTCACAACGCCACCGGCATGATCCTGCGTGCCTTTGCGCTACACCCATCTTACCGCAACTCTCCAGCGGGTATCATGGCCGGGAATTTATTAAAGTCCAGGTTCTTCCAGGAAGACGCTTATACCTCGTACCAATCGGCTGATTATTGGGTCAGGTTTGAATACCCATTCTGGTGGAACAGCTTGCTCTCCGCCATGGATTCGCTCTCGCGCATGGGATTTACGAGGGATGATCCACAAATCAGGCTGGCGTTGGACTGGTTCAGGGAGCACCAGCAGCAGGATGGATCCTGGAAAGTGTCCTACATGAAACCCGGAGAACCGGAAAAAGATAGCCTAAAAATCAAGGAGATGAAGCTGTGGATCAGCCTGGCGATTTGCAGGGTCTTTAAAAGGCTGTACGAGTGATGGAATGCACTTTGTGGGGAGCGGTTTGCCAGGGTAACCCGATTAGAATAACTGGAACCAGCCAACAAGATCGTTCTAAGGAGGGATGGTGATGAAATCTTGGGATGCGTTAAAGCATGAAAACCCTGAGCTGGCGATGATCGGCAGGAGGCTGCTCTTCCAATCCCAGCCCCATGTTGGATTTGCTTTCCTGGCCACGTTGCGCATGGATGGGGCTCCACGTTTGCACCCGGTGAGCATCATTCTATTTAATGACCATTTATACGTCATGATCCCGACCACCTCACCCAAGTGTGCTGACCTGCTGCGCGATGGCCGCTTCGCTATGCAGGCTTTTCCACCCCCCGAAAACGAATCCTATGAAGAATTCTACCTTTCCGGCTGCGCGGTAGCCATTGAGGATATCTCCATACGCCATAGGCGTTGATCTCAGACACGCAGATCAGGGCTGGTGAGAATGAGGCGCTTTTTGAATTGCAGCTCGATCGGGTGATGTACACCAGGCTGATCAACCAGGGCACGCCGGATGAACACCCGATGCATCAAAAGTGGCTTGCGAAGGGTACGTTCGAAGATCATAACAAGATATCGGGCGGGTAAACTCAAGCACATTTTCCAGGTTTGGGATAAAATTGCACCGTTCTCGATAAAAATTCAATTTTCCGGAGGTCTGGAATGTCCCTGCAGATCACTACGATCAACTTGCCTTTTCCTCTCAAATTCAGCATGGTAAATTGCTACTTGATAAAAACTGAAGATGGCTTTTACCTGGTCGATACTGGGATGACCAATAATCGCCGCTCGCTAGAAATTGAGCTCAACAAGCTGGGCTGTTACCCGGGTAATTTGAAGTTGATCCTGCTCACCCATGGTGATTTTGACCACACGGGCAATGCGGTGTATCTCCGCCAGAAGTTCAGCTCGCAAATCGGAATGCATGCAGAAGATGTGGGTATGCTCGAAAATGGGGATATGTTCTATCATCGCAAGTTCGAAAACCGCCTTGTCCGAAGCCTGATGAAGACGTTCTTGCCTTTAGAAGGAGAATCGAGGCAAACCAGATGTGTTTCTTGAAGATGGAGCATCATTGATCAATTATGGCCTAGACGCCATCGTGTATAACACCTCCGGGCACTCCACCGGCTCTGTCTGCATTCTAACCAGCTCAGGTGACCTGTTCACGGGCGACCTGCTCACCAACTCCACGGGAAAGCCGATGTTGAACTCGATGATGTATGATAAAGCACAGGGAAACCTCAGCCTGGAGCGCTTGAAGCAGCTGCCCATCCAGACCGTCTACCCCGGGCACGGTGGACCATTTGCGTGGGAAACGCTTTTGTAGGGCGGGTATCCTACCCGCCATCTTGTAGGTCGGGTATTTTACCCGCCGTATCTCTTGTAAAGCGGATTTCTTACCTGCCACTGAATAACCAAACAGAAAATTTTTCATCTCATAAAAACAGTTTTATTAAAGGAGGATATTATGAAACTTCTCATCAAAATGCTAGTGTTTGCATTGGTGATTTCTTTTCTGAATACCCCCGTTTCTGTTGCTCAAACACCTAAAGGGGAAAATCAAATCACTTCAATCGGTTCCTGGACATGTTGGGATGACGGTTCATTAGATCCATGCCATAATCGATTACAATCTGTAGATTTGGTCTCTAACCAGTACGGGTGGGCGGTAGGAAATACTGGAGTAATGATGAACTGGGATGGGGTCAGCTGGAATTTTTCACAAAATCCAACTTTTAGTTTCCTAAGTGATGTGGATATGATTTCCTCCACACTCGGCTGGGCGATCGGTGAGGGTGGAATGATTTTAAATTGGGATGGGAGTGATTGGACACAAGTATCCAGCCCGGTATCTACTTACTTATATGATGTCACCTTTTTAACAGAAAATAATGGTTGGATCGTTGGATCTGAAGGAACGATTCTGAAATGGAATGGCGTTGCATGGTCAGTCATACCCAGTCCAGTCATAGCATCTCTTATGAGCATAGATATGATTTCTTCTACGGATGGATGGATTGTAGGTGGAGATATTATTTTAAGGTGGAATGGTACCTCCTGGACTCAAGCTACTAATCCGGACCCCGATATTTGGCTGTATGATGTGGATATGGTATCCGTGACCGATGGATGGGCAGTTGGTTCAGATTATAATATTTTCCGTTGGAATGGCAGCCAATGGAATGTATGGGAGGCTTCGTATCCTTCGAATGGTTTTTATTATGATATTGTCATGGTTTCCCCATCCTATGGCTGGGCAGTTGGCGATTTCGGGGCATTTTCGAAGTGGAACGGAAGTGATTGGGTACTCCTCTCAGGTTTGTCCTCAGCTAATCCAGCTAATTATTCGGTGAGTATTTCGGCGGACGGAAGTGGTTGGATGGTTGGGGATGTTGGAGCAATGATGCAATTGGTGGGGAGTGACTGGGATTATGTCAATAAACCCAATGATGATCCTCTCCTTGCCGTAGATTTTGTGTCATCCACGAATGGATGGGCGGTAGGATACGATTTTTTTCACTGGAATGGTACAGTTTGGTTGAAAGTGGATAATCCAGCTGATACATTCTTGTATGATATTGATATGGTTTCCTCGGATGATGGCTGGTCTGTGGGATGGGATGGAACCATCTTACGTTGGCAAATGAGTTTCTGGCAGGAAATACCAAGCCCTACCACGATCGATTTACAAGGTATAGAGATGATATCTGGCAATGATGGCTGGATCGTTGGAAGAGAGGGGGTCATCTTGCATTGGAACGGAAGCTTGTGGAGGCAGGTATCAAGCCCTACAACTTTAGATTTATATTCAATCGATATGCTCACCTCAACTGATGGTTGGGCAGTAGGCTTCGGCTTTGATGGTGGAATTAAAAGTGCGATTCTCCACTGGGATGGCCTGCAGTGGACAGAAATTCCAACCCCAGCTCTGGGAGATTACTTCTTAAAATCAGTAAGTATGGTTTCAAGCACCTCTGGATGGGTGATCGAAAATTCATATACTGGATTACCTGATCGGATTTTACGTTGGGATGGCAATATGTGGGATGAATCGCCTACTCCATCCTCCACGAATTTGAGAGCCATCGAGATGGTTTCAGATACCGATGGTTGGTTAACTGATTTAGATGGACAATTTTATCACTGGGATGGCGCGGTATGGTCGTCGCTGTCTAGACGAACCGGGGTTGATATTAATGACATTGCGATGCTTTCCGGTTATGAAGGTTGGGCTGTAGGGGATGATGGTGTGTTCGTAAAATATAATCCTCCCCCGCAGATGACCATCAACCATTTCCACGGCGCTCCAGGTAGCTACTTCACCGTAACGGGTTCCTATTTTCCCCCCGACAGCAATGCAGCTATTTTTGTCAATGGCTTCAGCCTCGGTGCAGTACCAACAGATGCAGAAGGAGGCTTCTCATTCATTCTATCAACAGCCGGAGCGGATGAGGGTTATTATCGTCTCATTGCTTCTGTTAATCTAAATGCTACACTATTATTCACCCTCGACTCAAGTCAACCAACCTGGCCGCAAGATGGAAGCGGTACAATATTCATTGTCCCAGGAGGTTTAGCAATCAATTCTATTATCTTCTTACCACATGTGAGGAAGTAAGGCTAAAGCATAGCTCAAGGTTGGGTAGAGGGTAGGGAATCCAGGTTGGGTAGAGGATGGGGAATCCAGGTCATTATTCTTCCTCTATGCTTCTAGCTGAAAGCCAATCATTACCTGTAATTGGGTATCCTTTATCGCGACATTTTTATGTCTCTATAACCGGTTAAGGCTCAATTCAAGGTTGGATTGAGAGCACCTGATTGAAATACAACGCCAGTTTTATGCTTCCCCCAAATCTCAAAAAAGGAGCTTCGTGGGAGGCTGGATTAAATTCTTCCTTCATGAGATTTGTGTTTAACTTGCCTTATAGATCTAGGCTTTAGGCTCACTGCTCGCTTCTCAATTATTAAGAATCTTAAATTATTCATAAACCCCTTGCAGATTAGAACATATGTACTATAATAGTAGAGTAATTACTCACCGGCTATCTATTATTACCATCACCTGCGAGTATTTGAGGCGGCAATATCCGGAAAACAGGGATCCGCAGGTGGTTTTCCCTGCGGATCCCTGTTTTCTGACCTTTTCCCCCCTTCCCAGAGAATTTTGGGAAGGGGGGACTAAGGGGGGATGGGTGAGTAATTTCATAGTAGAGAATCCTTGCCAATTCATTCCTGCTCCTTACCAACTTTACATCACCTTTTCTTCAATCCTGGTTCGTTCCGATTCATTATCAAGGAGCGAATTTTGCGACGCAGTATCGTTACCGCATTTTGGATGTAATCAGGTGAGGAATTGAATGCAATTGAATTATTTAATTCAAATCCAACGGAGATAATATTGGTATTTATCATCAGTGGAATTGGGTCCGCCATCGATGATGGCGGACCGGGTTCAGCGATCCCGGCTACAAACAACTACTATCTTGCGAGTAGGTGGACGAACCCTCCCGGTGGATTGCCCGGCGCGGCCGAAGCGGGTAATTGGTCGCCCAGTTCATTTGTCCGCGGGACTGGAAACGGTTCATGACAGCCATCCCGTAGGGGTTATGGATTTCATGGTGATCATCTGCGCAGTGTGGTTTTCCATTCTACCGGCCAGCCAACAACCGCATGCCTTAACTCGGCCTTGCGCGCCTGCGGGGTGTGCCTGGTTGGTTTCTCCAGCGTGTTTGTGATTCGGGCATGGTTCCATCCAACACCGGCTTGCGTGGGTGATAAGGAATGGTAGTCCGATCGTTTCATACAAAGAGATGGGAGAAAACCTTCCCCGCCCGACTAGGATCTGAGAAATTTGAGACCTTCTATGGATAGATTCATCCCCGAACGCGCATGTAAAACCCTTGACTTGGAGTCGACTCCATGTGTTAGACTCTCGTTCGAATTGACAAATGAAAATGCGCAGGTCAGTGAAAAATATAGCCTATCCGGGGATACGCCTTCACAGAAATATTCTGCTAGTAGTGAGCATAAAATCCAGCGACTCACCATAAACATAAGGAGCGATTTATGCAAAATCTAAAATCGGAACACGAAATAATCAATCTCTCTAAGCAGAAGTGGCGCTGGATGTCAGAGTGCAAAATAGATTCCCTGGCTACCCTATTCCATGAAAAGGCTGTCTTTGTTCACATGGGCGGAACCATGTCCAAGGAACAGGAACTCGATGTTATCAGAAGCGGAGGGGATTCACTACAAGAACGTGGATATCCAGGAAGTGTCGGTGCGGTTTATTGGCGCGAGGACTGCCATCCTTTTGAATAAAATTCGTCTAGAAGCTGTTGTTGGCGGCAATGAGGTCATTTATCCCTTCGTGGTTACAGAAGTGTATGTGCAGCAAGCTGGTAGCTGGAAATTAGCGTCGCTCTCGTTCACACGGTTGACTACCCCAGAGCAACACCAATAAACACAGAAACATAAGGAGAAAATCGTGCAAACTGTAAAATTAAACAATGGCGTTGAAATACCTATTCTCGGTTTCGGTGTTTTTCAGATAACTAATTGCACCGAATGCGAAAGGTGCGTGGTTGACGCTATTCAAATTGGATATAGCCATATTGACACAGCTGCTTCCTACCAAAATGAAGACGCGGTTGGTAAGGGCATCAAACAAAGCGGTGTCGTAAGAGAAAAATTGTTTATCACTACAAAACTATGGATTCAAAGAAATGGCTACGAAGGTACAATAAAAGCCTTTGAAAATTCCCTGAAGCGATTGCAAGTAGATTATATTGATCTATACCTGATTCATCAACCATTCGGCGATGTGTATGGGGAATGGCGCGCCATGGAAGACCTGTATCAACAGGGCAAAGTCAGAGCGATTGGGGTCTCTAACTTTCCTCCTGACCGAATAATGGATTTGATGATTCATAACAAAACAACGCCTGCGGTAAATCAGATTGAAGTAAATCCTTTCCAACAGCAAATTGACACGCAAAAGTTTTTACAAGATAACACCATTCAAGTTGAAGCATGGGCTCCATTTGCAGAGGGAAGGAATAATATTTTTCAAAATGAATTATTGCTTTCCATCGCTGCAAAATACAACAAAAGCGTTGCCCAAGTAATTCTCCGCTGGCTTGTACAAAGAGGAATCATTACTCTTTCAAAATCAACCCGAAAAGAGCGGATGATAGAAAATATCAGTGTGTTTGATTTTGAATTAAATGCGGAAGACTTGGCAGCTATTACAACTTTAGACACAAAAACAAGTAGTTTCTTTGACCATCGTGACCCTGAAAAAGTGAGGTGGCTGGGTGAAAGAAAACTAGATGTTTAATCGCCAGAAAATAACTTCATTGGTTATTATGCGATAGATAAGCATTACTTACAAATCAAAAGCGGGCTAACACAGGCCTGCACAGGACGTGTGGGATTTTGCGCATTATCAAGCATTTTTCCCTGGCCTGGCTCGCCAAGGCAGGCTGGCTTCAGGTAATTCCTGCTCTCAAACATTATCCATGCCCGCCCGCAGCAGGTTACGTAAATCGTTACCGAAATTATCCCTTAACTGGAATTGAACCTTTAACCCCGAGTATATGATAACCACTCCTATAAATAAGATATATTGTGAATCTGTAAAACCAGTAAAATTGACTGGATATACTGCAAATAATCTATATAATTAATGCGCTAAAGCCAAAGGAGGTTTGTTGTGGAATCGAGCACATCGAGTTCGACCCGCAGTACTGGCTCTGGAGATACAGCAATGACGAACGAGCAACCCGCATGGCCTAACGAGCACATCGCCCTAGACGCCGCCTCACGGTGGGTTGCTTCTGCCTGTGCGCGTGAGGTAGATACCCCGGAAATCCTCCAGATCAAACTGTGGGGTGTGACGGCGCGGTTCGGCAGTGTCGTTCTCAAGGCCAGCTTCACTCCGCTGTTTCCGCAGGTAATCGACGTGCATGCCCTTCTCGAAAGGATCGTGCCTGAAGGTGCACCGCGACTGATTGCGAGCGAGATGGTGGACGGCCAGCTCTGGACGCTCTTTGAGCACATTCAAGGAGCTACTGCCGAGGAGGTGGGAACACCTGGAGCACTCGTGGCCACGGCGCGTGAACTCGCACGGGTTCAGACGGCCGTCGCAAAGCTGGATCTCACGCGTTTGCCGGTGTTCGACGTGCGCAGAGTGCCGGGTGCCCTGCTTGAGGATGATCTATCGGACCAGCCCGTGGAGTTGGTTCAGTGGTTACGTGACGCACAGCCATCACTCCAACGCGACGCGGATGCGCTGGCTGATATCCCGCCGTCGCTCGATCACCCCGACGTGAACGGGAGCAATGCGATCATGCTGGACGATGGAGGCGCAATATTGCTTGACTGGGAGGAAGCAACCGTCGGCTGTCCGCTCTTCGGCCTCGACCGACTTCTCGACGAGGCCCACGAACTCTCCGCTGTAGAGACCGTGAGGGATGTGTATCTCGATACCCTCCACGCAGGCGGATTGGAGCAGGTCGAGCGTGCGATGCGTCTCGTGCCACTGAAGCGCGCGCACGAGAACCGTGCTTACGCCCGAGCCCTGGGCTGGCCACGCCCACACACTCGCCTGACCACACGACTGCTAGAACTGGCTCAGCGGCGATCAACAAACGGCTACCTGAATACCTGGCTTTCCGATCTCCTTTCTCCGTAGGCACAATTGCCATGGCACATTTCAGTATCGCACATAACAGCTTGAGCAGCTGACCAGCTTAGCCGGATGCTGATGGGCAAAGCGGTGGGCAGTTCCCTTCCACATGATAAAAATGGCTGAATTGAGAGAGTATTGCATCGTCCCAAAAATATGTTATTTCGACGTACCAATGAATATAACGATTGGGATGTCAACCAATGCAATCCACAAACCAGCGATATAGGCACTTTGATCGATGTGCTTCGTGCTCCCAATCTACCTGACAAGTATGTAGAAGCGAATGCAGGAAATGACGGGATACCTATTTGGATGAGAGAATTTTTGGCTGAGGGTATTGAACCAATTATGCCTTCTGGTGAAAGTATCGTAAAATTGGTGACATGATTAATGCAGTCCAAAACCCAACAACCAACATGGTTGGGTTTCGCGCTTGCCTCGCTCACACAGATCGTTCGCTAGGTTTCGCCTCGCTCATAAAAAAACTCGCGAGGTTTGCATCGCAAAGAACGCTCCTCACTCAACCCAACCATTTTTACCGCAACTTCGGATCAGACGGTCCTGGGTGCGAAACCGCCTGAAGGCACCATCGTAGAACACGGCCGCACATAAAACGTGCAGCCGCTGGAGATCACAGCAGGTGGCATGACCAGGTGGCTCCGCCGGGGGCGCCTATATATAGGGGATATAGTCGATATATCCCCACGTATAGCTATAGTCGGAAAAGCGATCCAACATTTTAGTGCCATTTGAGCGCCATTAATAAACTCTTGAAATGGACCGTGAGGAAAAAAGACAGGTCTCCAGTTCAACCTGATTGCGAATTGTACGACCGCCCACTCGCACTCCCCAGGTGCCCTGGCGGTACCCTATGAGGTCATCGATAATTGATGAGCATATTCAATTACAGTTATACCCCCTGTTTACATATGTACTTCATACCCCCTCTATATAACCAACCTTCAAACGAGCAGGGGGATAAAAGTGATATCCATTTCACTCAGCTATTATCAAATAATTTCGAGGTCGTCTGAAAATCCGGTAGCCTTCTAATCGGCTACCGGTTCACACCCTCCATGTTGTAAAGCTCCATCACCCAGCCAATGAACTCGGGGAATGCTCCTTCCCCGACGAGGACCCACCCTTCCTTGACATGAATGTAATAGGAGCCCGCCGAATAGTGATCGTGATCCAGAATCGTATCCTTGAGGAACCTTGTCCAGGGTGACTGTGGCATAACCAAACCAGACATGAGGTTGAGCATCACGACGGTTTGGCACTGCTCGAACGTTCTCGATGCGGACCACCTCGGCGCCGCCAAAACCCTGGCTGTTGTTCGCAATGATGGCTTGTTCCACCGTGGGGTAGACCCCCGCGTTTTTCGCCAGGGCTAATTGGGAAGCTGCATAGACCCAAATGCACACAAAAAACAGTGGAACCAGCGCCGCCAACCCCAGCCCAACCCGGGCGAGGCGAGGCAAGCGCCGGTCATCTTCCCGGCTGGCTTCCATTTGCACCGGGCTAGACATCCTGGGCTGAGCATGGCCCAAAAGGAGCCACAGCCCCAGCCCGGTAATTGCCCCCGGAAGGACGAAGACCGCCAGCTCGGCCAGGCTGGTATAGGTCCTTCCAGCCACCAGGATAGATCCAGCAGCCAGAACATCGATGAAGATGATCCAGAAAGCGTTTGGCAGGAAGCGCCGTAAATAGAGCCACTGCGCCAGGCCAAGCACCAGGCCAACCGACAGCAGCAAAGCTGCCATGATCAAGAAGGGATCCCAGTTTTGCGCGGAGGATCCAAGGAGGACAAGCCCGGTGACGAGACCGCCGAGCAATACGCCTGCGCCGGTTGCCAGGAACCACAAGCGCGCCCGCGGCAGGAAATTGCGCAGCAGATACCATTGGACCAAGGACAGCGTGAGCGCCAGGCTGATCAGAAAGCCAAGCCCTTCCGCTGGGAACATCTTGGCGGATGGCCAAAAGCCTGCTTCAACCCCCAGGTTTATCAAGCCCACAAACAGGGCGGCAAGCATCGGCGTGGTGATCAGCGCCGCAGGGATTGCTGCGGTAGTGAGCAGCGTCCAACCGGTAAACCAAAGCACGCCAGGAGTCCCTGCCGGTCGGAGAACCCACATCCCGCCACCTTCCTTTTGAAGTTGATCTTCCGGAACCATTGCTTTCTCCTTTCGAACCCTGAGCTCGTGCCAGCATTCGCGAAGGATTGAAATTACGAGCCCCATGATTTCTTGAAAAGCGGCGGCAAGCCAGGCTGCTACCCCGCGCCCCTCTGCCTCGCGCATGCGGCTTAAAAAGATCGCTTGGATTTCGGCGGAAAACTCGCGGCGAAAACGGGGCGGGTAGAGCACCAGCAGGCATTCAAACAGGCGCAGGACCAGGCTTCGGAAGCGCCACCTAGGATTGTCCATCTTCATTGCCTCTGCGTTCAGGCGCGCGGTGAGGCGAACCAGCCTTTGTAAGCGTTTGGTTTCCAGTTCGAAAATGCGGCGACCAAGGTCGGTAAGACTGTAGAGCTTACGCTCTCGGCTATCGCCGTTGGAAGGATCGTCTTCCAGGCGCTCGATCCAGCCGTCCTCCAGCATACGCCGGAGCGCGCTGTATAAGGTGCCCGCAGCCAGGACCACTCTGCCCGCGCTAATTGCCTCCACTTCTTTGATGATGCCGTAGCCATGTTTGGGCGTGGTCGCCAGACTGAGAAGGATGAAAAATGAAGTTTCGGTGAGAGGCAGGTAATCCTGTGCTTTCATAGGCACTCCTTATATAGTTAAACTATATATCGTACAACTATATATTATCGGATTTTACGGAGAAAGTCAAGTACACAACGCATTTGAGAATGCGGCTTGTAAGATACCCGCCCTACAAGCAACTAATTGTTATATATATAAGGCGCAGGGGAAGGTCTACCCAAAAGACAACGAGCAGCATCCCTGCGCCTCTACAGAAAACTGCTTCTGGAACGCAAACAGAAGTGATGTAGTAGGGGTGGGTCTGAAATCCACCCCGTCATGCCTATATGATTGGGTTCAGCTTTTTTTCGTGAGCAGCCCACCCTGATACAGGATGCTGGCTCCCGCCAACACCACCGTGATCAGGCTGACGATAACACCATCCAGGGATGGGATGAGCAGCTGCAGGCCGCGGTAATAATAATGCTCCCACGATCGCAGCCAGGATGATGATCGCCCAATCCTTGAATTTTGACATCACCCCAGCCCCGATGACGGCGCCGACCAAAGCAAGCAGCCAATTCATCAGACCCCAATCCAGGCCGAATAGATCGAGCACCAACAGCACAATGGCACCCCCCGCCAACGCCCCGAGAGCCAGGGTGATTAGGCCGATAAACCCTTTGGCAATACCGGAACCCACTGCAAACAGGATCGCCAATCCAAAAACCACCAGAAAACCAAGCCAACCATCCTGGGCTCCAGGCAGGAAACGCAGCAAGGCCAGTCCAACCACTGCTCCAACCCCTGCCCCAAATAACCACATGCGCTTTCCAAAACCCAATAACATCAGACCAAGAACAATTACGATGAGCGCAAAAACAACCATGGATGTTACTCCAAAAAAAGATTTTTACTGCGTATTTGTTAACCCCGAAATGTATAAATGATGCTGCCTGGTTTCTATGAATATCGGAGTCAAATCAACAATGATGGTAACCCGATCGCATCCATGGTCGTAAGGCTACCCGGTTTTTCTCATCCAATCGTTGGCACCACGATGACCTCAATATCCTGGGTCGGATTGCCATGCGTGATCACCGGTATGCTGGTGTCGTTGATGAACAGCAGCTTTCCAGTGCCGTCCTCGATCCGCACCCGCAGGCTGTAGGTATGATTATCAAGTATCTTATCCGGGTCGTAGGGGACACTGAAAGGGATGGGAACCTGTGCACCTTTGGTCTGGATCACCTGCTCGCCCATCACCTCCGCCAGGGCATCCGCTTTGGACACATCCTCGATCCGAACGGTCACCACCGCCTTCGGTGGAAGGGCGATGCGCTGCAGGTAGGTCACGGTCCCGGTCACAGTTTTTTCAGAAGAGCCCCCACAGCCTGCCAGGGTTATAATTCCTATCAAGAAGCAAGCACCAAACCGAACGAAGCCACAAA
>CAVZSS010000030.1:0-30881 GCA_963777965.1 uncultured Chloroflexia bacterium
TGTCTAGAAACAACCGCTAGACAGCCCCAAAAATGCCCTGAGGGCAAATTTAGCGAAAGACAAAAAAACTGGCGGATCAACCCGCCAGTTTTCGCATATTATGGGCAATACACACCAAACCCCATTCGGTTTTGACCTTTTCTAACCCCCTCAGACTGAACCTGCGGAAGTGCATATTGTGTTTGACCTGGCCGAAGACCGTTTCGACCTCGATATTGCGCTGAATTCGCAGCGCTTTGCCTTGCTCAGAGAGCAGATTGGTTCTGGCTTGTTCTCGGAAGCGGCGCAAGCGGAAGCTCACGCGCAGATGGCGGTTGTCTTTGGCTTGGGTGCATTCGGGTTTGAGCGGACAGGTGTTGCAGCCAGATGGCTTCATAGTGGCGCAGTTCGGTCCAGTAGCCGTTCTCGGTTCTTTCATGACCGGTGCCGCGATAGGTCAGGCGTTGGTTGGCCGGGCAGAGTGAACTCATCCTTTTCGGCATCATAGGGCAGGTTCTCGGTGCGGAAGATGAGCTTTGCGGATCAGTTCAGGTTTGCGGTGCTTCTGTTGTTCGCGGTGAAAGGTGTTGTATTTGACATAGTTGCCCAGCTGGTGGTCTTCAAAGTAGGCATAGTTCTCTTCGCTGCCATAGCCAGCATCGGCAGAGATGTTCTGCGGCAGGCAGCGTGGCTGGTTATCCTGCTTGGGCAACAATTCGGGCTTGCGCTTGGCAATGGCACTCAAGTTGGCCTTGACCCCTTCCAGGTGCGGGATCAGGCAAGTGGTATCCCCTGCCCGCTGGTGCAGGCTGAACCCAACCACAAACTGCCCTTCGGTCCCGGTCTGGACGTTGTAGGCTGGTTTGGGCAGCGGCTTCTCGGCTCCCCGGTCTTCCTTCATGCGCATGAAGGTGGCATCTTCGTCCGTCTTCGAGTAGCTGTTGCGCCCGGCCAGCTTGCGCTCCTGCTCTTCATACCGCTTCTGCCGCGGCAGGTAGTCCTTCTCCATCACCTTCACCGCCTTGGCCAGCTTCTTGTCTTCCGGCTGCTCTTTCAACCGCTGGTTCAACTCGGCAATCTTCTTCTCCAGCTTCTCGGCATCGATCCCACCGCCACCCTCCCATCTCTTCCAGGTCTTTGTCCCCGTATTCTTCATTCTCGGCTTCATTCACCGCATCGATCTCTTTCAGCAGTTCCTTCACCTTCTCCCGCAACCGCTCCTGGTATTTCGCCCGGCTCTTCGCCCACACCACCTTGTGCCGGTTCGCATTCGCTTCCATCTTCGTCCCATCCACAAAGTAGTTCTCCAGCTTCACATACCCCTCTTCCACCAGCAGCTCCAGCACCAGCGTGAATACTTCCTCGATCACCCCTTTCATCTTCTCCCCTCGAAACCCGTTGATCGTCCGAAAGTCCGGCTGATTCCCCCCACTCAACCACAGAAAGTTCACGTTCTCCCGCACCGCCTTCGCTATCTGCCGCGATGAGTAGATCCGCTGTGTGTACGCATACACCAACACCTTCAGCATCATCCCCGGATGATAGCTGCTCGTCCCGCCCCCTTTGTACTTCCTCAGCAGCGGTTCCAGGTTGATTCGCTCTATCGCCCGGTTCACCACTCGTCACTAGGTGATCCGCTGGTATCAATTCATCCCAACTCGGTGGGATCAGGCTCGGTTGTGCCATCGTATACGGCTTGAAGATCGGGGCGGCTGGTTTTCTTTTCATACCCCCTATTGAATCACATTTCTTCTAAACGCGATAGGGGCTGCCCCTTTCTTTTTGGACAGCCCCTTGGGAGGGGGTCGATTTCTGATGGGTGAGTAATTACGATAGGAGTGATAAAAGGCTTATGACTTGCCTTCAATCAACGCTTGTCTGCGCCGGCGGTACTCGATTACCGGGGCATCCCCTGGGATGAGTCTTTCACCGATTTTCAAATCGGAACGCAAGGGTCGTTGGGTTATAACCACCCGCCGGTCCTGGCGTTCGATATAAATATTGCTCTGGTTGCCAAATAAATTGACGATCTGGCGCAGGATGGGTATTTTCATGCCATGGTAGGTGCGCAGGTAAAGCTTGGTATGCTCGTCATCGATGGGGACAAAGCCCAGGAACAGGTGGAATGTGTCCCCAATCCAGTTATGCCAGATATTGGGGAAGCGGAATTGGAGCTGTGGGTGCCGGTCGGTGTGGGGCATGTCATTTGGCTTGAGTGGGATCTGTCCCTGCTCGACTTCATTTTGGGTCCAAATGTTGAGCATGTCAGCGCTATTGGGGAACTCATCGACTTTGATACGTGGACCCTGCACCACGGTCTTGTTGCCCCGTCCAATGGTGGTGGAATGCACGAAAGGTACATGGACCACGTCCAGCTGGTTCTCGATGACACGCGAGTAGTGGGCATTCCATACATCGGTAGCGGTGCTGTATACCAGGTTTGGGTCGCGCATGTAGTCAAAGTCGGGCAGAGCAGGGTATTCTTCACGCGGCTCGCCCCACCAGAGATAGATGAGGCCGTGCTTCTCACACACCGGGTAGGCTTTGGTCTTGAAGACCTTGGGAACTTCAGCGGAGCGACCGTTGGCAGGGATGAGGGTGCAACGACCGGTGGAATCAAACTCGAAGCCATGGAAGGGGCACTGGATGCAATCGCCAATCAACTTACCAGCGCTTAGGGCAACACCCCGGTGTGGGCACAGGTCGACCGCGCAGGCGATTTTTTCCTGGGTGTCACGCCAGAAGACCATTTTCTCGCCCATGCGGCTGACACCTATCAGTTTCCCTTTAAGAATTTCCTTGGATTCGAGGATGACATACCATTGGTTGGGGATCATTGGGCGCTCCTGAGAGAAATATTGAGCGAATTATAACCTGGGATATGAAGGTAGGGTCGGAATTGTATCCAATAATTCAAATGCATTCAATTCATCATCCACATGACTGGATTGGAGATGGATGAGGTTGCCACGGCAATTCGTTCCTTAATAATACGAATCGAAACGAAAATTATTTCATGGAAGGGTGTTTTTTGGTTGGTAAGGTACATGGATGGAGACATATAACCGCTGTATTATAGTACAAATGTTCTAATCCACAAGGGTAATTACTCACCTGCTCTGACGACCCTATTCTCCCAACACTCCAACAAGGGGCTTCCCTGTTATGCCCCTTGTTTGCCCCTTGTTTCCCCTTGTTATGCCCCTTGTTGTACACGTCGTCGAACTTTTCTTTGTACGACGTGGGATACATTATGCATCACACCCAAAATAGCTTGCCAACCATCTTTGGGGGATTCTGTCATAATCATCAGTAATCCGCCTTATGTAAGACCACACAATATTCCGTCTGATGTGAAAGGTATCCTCTGTTCTCCGTATTCGACATTTGTAGCAAAATCAGATCTTTACTCTTGTTTCATGGAAAAGGGGTTGCCTCTGACTAAATTATCTGAGATGTATAGTTTTATTGTCCTTCAAACATGACTTCACTTGAAAGTTTTCCAAAACACAAACAAAATCCGGGAAGGGGGATAGAGGTTAGAAAAATGGTGCGAGCGGTGAGTATTACCCACAAGGGGTTAAGCAAAATGGCACCGAGAAAAGCACTCGATGTAATATATATTAAGGTTTCTAATGTTGTGGGAGGGTGGGACTGTGATGACGATGAGGATCGTGAGGAGGTGGAGGGGGAATAACTTGACTTAGGTTAAATTAATGTATAGTATGTGAAACTGGGTTCAATCACACAACGGTAACAACACGCGCTGGGATGGAATTGGTTTTATTTACCGGTACAAGCGTTTATCTAAACTATTTCCAGGCTAACCGATATCAGGCGGAAGAATCACAGCCAACATCGCTCCAATCCATCACAGACTGAAAGGAGATAAAGATGAAAAGGCTCGCTCTGATCGTATTTATTTTATGGATGGCTGGTTTGCTGGTGGCGTGTTCCCAACCCAAACCCACAGAAAGCAGTGAATTGATCCGACCGGGGGATATGGTGGGTGACTTCCTGGTGACCACGGGGGAAGAAGGAAATTTCACCTACGGATTTGAAGGGGATTGCTCCGAAGCAGGCGAGCGGACGAAATGAACCAATTATTCCTGTAAATTAACAGTAGGTGAGATCATTAACGTCACAACGGGTATCTATGACGACACCAACAGCGGAAAGCTGGATGAGTATTGGTCAAATTCCAATTATAAGCTGTTCATCGAAGGTCGCCCTGTAGACCTGCAAGCCTTTGGGACGGTGGAATACACCCATCCCATCGTTGGGGTGATACGCTTCTGGAATGTGGTCGTCAGCACCAGTAAACCCGGCGAAATAACCACCACCGATTCGGGAGTGGCCGGCAGCGATGCCTTTGAAAGTACTACAACTTATATATTCAGCAAACCATAAGCAACGCATCCCCAAAGCGCCTGCCTGGATTCATCGCGACCAGCGACCTCAATGTTTCGGATAGGGGTGACGCCACCTTATGCGATGAGTAGGGGCGGGTCTTCAGTGGCTGATGAGGCAATCCTAGAAATAGGATGAAGGCTGTAAATTTCCCCCACAGGCAATCAGACCCGCCCCTACGAGGCAGGATGACCACAAAACGAACAGATGGATGTGTAAGGGCGGGTCTCCTATTCTGAGGAGATGCACTGGCAGACAGATCGATAAATATGGCGGGATGGTTGCAGAGATGACGAAGACCCGCCCCTACGAGAGATTGATAATGGGCGAGCCTCAGACCTGCCCCTACCTACCTGCTAATATATCCAATCCAATATCCTGTGCCAAAAGCCGATCAACCTGAGGAAGCATGGCTGCCATTGACAAGTTGCTTGGATATTGTAATTAAGAATTTCTAATAGAGACAATAAAGACATAAATTGTGGTATTATCACTTTTATGGAGCGTGTGGAATATTAATTTGAGAAAATTTATTGTCCGATGGAGAATTTAAAATGGAAACTTATGTCGTTTTGAGTAAATATACCGAAAAAGGGGCTGCTAATATTAAAGAAAGCCCGGCTAGAATTCAAGCCGTTCGGAAAGCCGTTGAAACGGCAGGTGGAAAATGGCTTGGATGGTACTTGTTGATGGGTCAATATGATGTGTTGGTGATCTTCCAGGCGCCTAGTGCAGAGGTGGCTGCAAGCCTTTTATTATCGATTGGATCTCAGGGGAATGTGAGTACTCAGTCGATGCGCGCCTTCACCGAGGAAGAATTCAAGGGGTTGGTAGCATCACTGCCTTGATATGTTGAATTACCTGGTTAAATATACACGCTCCTTTTCTTATATCATCTGTATTTTAAATTTAATATATCCAATCCAATATCCTGTGCCACAGGCCGATCAACGGCAGGAACCAGGGTTTGCCGTTGTACAATCCCAGTGGCGCGGTGGGGAAATCATAGGCGTTATAGGGTAGGTCTTTCACCGTGCCATCCAGGATGGCATCTGCCATGCGCATGCCCAGGTGGGTGCCCAGTGCCACCCCATGCCCGGCAAAGCCGAGGGCATAGTAAATGCCGTCCAGTTGACCGGCGTGCGGCATCTGGTCAAAGGAGAAATCCAGCGTGCCACCCCAGGCGTACTCAACTTCTACACCCTCAACCTGGGGAAAGACATGCATCATCTGCTTACGAAGGATATCTGCACTTGAACGGATGGTCGAGCTTGTCTCGGGAAGAAGGCAGCCCGTCCACCGAAGACCATGCGGTTGTCGGCGGATAGGCGGAAGTAGTTGAGGAAGTGCCGGTAATCGAAGACCATGCGATGATGGGGGATAAGCTGTTTGGCCAGGTCTCTGGTAGGGGTTGGGTGGCAATGATATAGGAACCAATGGGGATGATGCGTCGCTGCAATTGGGGTGTGGCCGATCCGGTATAACCGCCGGTGGTCACCAGCACCTGGCTGGATAACAATTCACCACGCTGCAGTCTTCAGTGTAAACCCTCATGGTTCTTCTCGATCTGGACCAGGCGGGCATGTGGGCATAGAATCGCTCCAGCTCTTTCCGCTGCTTTTGCCAATCCGACCACATACTGAGCCGGGTTCACGCCAGCACTGAGTCTCATCCACCAAGGCCACCAAAATATATATCAGAGCCAATCTCGTCGTTGCAGGTCGGCCCTGGAAATAAGACGGGTTTCATAATTGAAATGTTTGGCAAACCATTCAGCTTCCTGCTGCATGGCTTCATAGTGGGCTGGTTTGTTCGCCAACAACAGATGCCCTGAACGCTTGAAACCACAGCTGATCTGCTCCTGGATAACGAGCTGTTCAACCGTGCTGATCGAGGTTATTGAATCGTCGAATAACTGCCTGGTTAGTTCAGCTCCATACCTTGTCTCAACCACCCTGGCATCGAGTTTAAGACCGGTCAGCACCATTCCGCCATTACGCGAGCTTGCACCCCATCCAATCGTCTCCGCTTCCAGCACAGCAACACTTATTCCACGTTTCGCCGCCTGGTATGCGGCTGCCAATCCGGGAATCCCGGCACCAATCACGGCCAGATCCACTTTAGGGGGCAGGTCATTCAGGATCCTGTCCATTGGCATATCGACTGTATCGTGCCAGAAAACTTTTTCCTTTAGCTTCATGTCAGCTGCTCCTCGATAAAGTCCATATTTCCTAATCAAAAAATGAACCGGATGATATTCACCGCAAAATGATCAGGACATCCATCAATCCGTAACCAATAGTTGGTCGTAACCGCTCTTAAGAACATTCTATAATTTTAAATAAACTTGACTAAACATTTTATTGTTGTATAGTATATATTAGAAAACAGGTTGGGAATAGTAAAAGGTTGAGAAGGGAGATAACAAATATGTCTTCTGTAACCAAACTTGGATATGCAAGCATGGCAGTTGGTGAACCGCTTAAACCTTTTTACTTTGACCCGCCAGAAATGGGAGTGAATGATGTGCGGGTGTCGGTCACACACTGCGGAGTATGCCACACCGACATCCAGGCGGTGGACGATTATCTATGGAATCACCGAGTATCCTTTTGTGCCAGGGCATGAGATCGTAGGGTATGTTTCGCATGTGGGCGAGGCGGTATCCAGCATAATAATCGGCGACCGGGTGGGAATAGGATGGCAGGGTCGCTCATGCATGGATTGTGAGTGGTGCATGAAGGGGGAGGAACAACTGTGCATGGATATTGTCGATTCAGCAACCTGGGTACCTTATGGGGGATTTTCTTCCACTGTGGTGGTGGACCATCGATTTGCATACCCGCTGCCTGAGGTTTGCCCTCCGAAGTTGCAGCTGTACTGATGTGTGCAGGGATATCGGTCTTCTCGCCATTGCGTAGATATGCGCTCCAACCTTCATTGAAGGTTGCCATCATGGGCGTAGGTGGCTTGGGTCATCTGGCGATTCAGTTTGCCCATGGGCTTAAACATGAGGTGACTGTCATTTCATCGTCCCCAGATAAAGAAGAGCAAGCCCGTGCCTTCGGTGCCGATCACTTTATCCTATCGAACGATCTGGCAAGATTGCGGAAACGCAATTTCTACTTTGACGATCTTCTGGTAACCGCGACTGGACAGATCCCATGGAATAAGTTGCTATAACATTGTTAAGAAAGAGGGCAGGATCATCCTGGTTAGCTTTCCAGACATGGCCATGGATCCGACAGACCTTGTGGCGCATAATGTGTCGATCACTGGCTCATTCCTCGGGAATCGAGCCAGCATGCAGGCGATGCTGGCATTCGCACAAGCGAATTCGATCACGCCCATGGTTGAGACTATGCCCATGGCGCAGGTTAATGAGGCGATCACGAGGGTGAAGGAGAATAAGGTGCGCTACCGGATTGTGTTGGTAAATGAACCGGTAGATTAGTGGTAGGGGTGGGTTCTAGACCCACCCCTACTGGATCGAGATGAATTGCCAACTCAGAACATGGATATTAAAATCACTCCAAAAAATTATCATCGCAAATCCATGCGGTTACAAGGATATGATTACACTTTTCCTGGCGCATATTTCGTCACAATGGTGACCCAACTTCGCGAATGCCTGTTTGGAGAGGTTGTTGATAGTGAAATGCAGGTGAATCAATTCGGTATAATCGTGGAGCATGCATGGATGGATCTTCCCTCGCATTACCCCCAGGTCACCTTGGAGGCGTTTGTGGTCATGCCAAACCATGTGCATGGGATCGTGAGTTATCAATGAATGTAGGGGCGGGTCTCAGACCCGCCCCTACAGGATGATACAACATGGACTACCGGAAATCGTACGGGCTTTCAAATCTTTCTCTGCAATGCGAATTAACCAATTGCAGAAAAAGACAGGGTGGCAGTTTGGCAACGCTCATTCTATGATCATATAATCCGAAATGAGCAGGATTATCGAAATATTTGGGAATACATTCACGATCAATCCACAAAAATGGCAGGATGATGAATTTCATGCAAATTGATGTAGAATTGGGAAAAATGTAGGGGCGGGTATCTTTTGAGATATGATAGGTTAGATGCAAGTCGATCCGTAAGGATAAAACCATTCTAACAGTACAGCCCGCCCCTACCGGGCGAATTCCCATAATTTATCCGCAAAGCCAATGATCAAATCCACCATCGCCAGCCTGGTGCGCCACTTTTCTGGGATGCCCTGCTCCCCGTAATACGCTCCAGCCAACTGGCCATAAATGGCTGCGGTGGTGTCAGCATCCTCACCCAGGTTAGCAGCCAACAGCACACCCTCTTCGAATGTGGTGGAATTGTAGAAAGCCCATAATGCAGCTTCCAGCGCTTGCACAACATAACCGCCACCCCGAATATGGGGGGGAGATTTCCGCTTGAAAGAGCCGTTGGAGACTTCAGCGATATCTGGCATCAAACTCTGCAAGAAGTGATTTCGTTGCCGTGTCCAGGAAACCCCAATCTTGCGGGGGTAATAATAAGGCTTCCTTGGCGTGCCCATTCAATGCCCCCACCAGTATGGCGCCAAAATATCGGCAGGCATCCACAGCTTTGACATTTGCATGGGTGGTGCGGGAGGAATCTGCACATTTCTCGATCGCCATCCGCGGCTGGTGGGTATAGAACATGGGCACGGGCGCCAGGCGCATTAATGAACCGTTTCCAGCCGAGTTTGGGGCGGTCGAGCCCGGGTAAGGCTCATGCGTGTGCTCGAAGCGATGCAGGGAGGCAGCCGTGGCGATCCCAATATCAAAACAACGCCCATTGGAGGCGAGATAACCTGTGCGGTACCAACGTACGTAACGTTCAAGCTGGTCGACGGGGTCGAAACCCTTCTTTTCGATCAGGCTGTCTGCCAGGCATAATGCCATGGATGTATCATCGGTCCATTCACCCGGGGCAAGGTTGAACGGTCCTCCCCCGATCATATCTACCAACGGTGCGAAGCTTCCCGGGGGCATGAATTCGACCGAGGTGCCGATTGCATCACCAACAGCCAGACCAAGCAGGCAGCCTCGGAAACGCGATTGAGATAGTAGTGAAAGCAGGTTTTCAGCCATTATGCGCAACCTTTTGGGTATGGATGCGTTAATAATAGCATATGGATAAGGAGAGAACTTATGACACCCGAAACAAGGAAACTTTATCGCAGTCGGAATAACCGCATGCTCTTTGGCGTGTGTGCGGGTTTGGCAAATTTCTTTGGAATTGATCCAACGCATCATGCGTTTAATATTTGCAGTCGGTACGCTATTTGGATTTGGCTCGTTTATTTTCATCTACATCGTGCTGTTTATCGTGGTGCCAGAAGAATCGCTCGGTTAACCCTTAGTTATTCTTGCGCAGCATGCGCATTCCATTCAGAGTAACAATCAGCGAAGCACCCATATCTGCAAAGACCGCCATCCATAGGGTTGCCCATCCGAGCAAGGCAAGAATTAAAA
This sequence comes from uncultured Chloroflexia bacterium, assembly GCA_963777965.1. Taxonomy (GTDB): domain Bacteria; phylum Chloroflexota; class Anaerolineae; order Anaerolineales; family UBA4823; genus FEB-25. The sequence goes on from CAVZSS010000030.1 coordinate 9,873, forward strand.
AAACCGCTTTGAGCAACAGGCTGATGGCAATATTTTGCGCAATGATCTTATTTGTCTTGCGTGATGTGCGTATGGTTTCGGGAAGGCGCTTCAGGTCATCCTGCATCAGCACCACATCGGCGGTTTCCATCGCCTGAGCTGATCCTGCTCCGCCCATGGCAATTCCGACGTCCGCAGCTGCCAGGGCGGGGGCATCATTCACCCCATCCCCGATCATGACCACCAACCCATGTTTCGATTGCAGGTCACGTACCGCTTCCAGCTTATCTTCGGGAAGTAATCCCGCTCGCACATCATCCAGGTTCCCAATGCTTGCAGCTACTTCTCCAGCGACGATGGGGTTGTCTCCTGTCAGCATCACCGTGTGGATGTTTTTTGAGATTTCCTTCAGCTGGCGTAATGCCTCAGCGCTTGTCGGACGCATCGTGTCGGACACGGCCACAAACCCAAGCAGACTTTCATCCTTGCCGACCAGCATCACTGTTTGACCCCCATCAATGGCTGATTGAATGTCAGCATGTAGTTTTTGGTCGAGCAAGATCATCCCGGGTGTGGAACAGGTCATGACTACCCACCAGAATGCGGTTGCCATTGGAGAATCCCTGCACGCCCATGCCTGCCATCGCCTGGATCGATTCTGCTGCCGGGTAGGTGTGATAAAGTTGCCGGGTTTCAACTTCCGCCATAATGGCTTGAGCGAGGGGATGGTCGGACCGGCGCTCCAAGGTCCCTGCCAGCGCGATCATATCATCACAGGCTGCACAGCGTAATGTACCGGGGATACAATCCACAGACCTGGCCTGGGTAACAGATGGTTGACCCAGGGTGAGGGTCCCCGTTTTATCAAAGGCAAAAATATGCGCACGTGCCATGACATCCAGGAAAACGCCACCCTTGACCAGCACACCTTGGTGCGCAAGTGAGGTGAGAGCACTGACTAACGTGACTGGGGTACTGATCACCAATGCACATGGACAGGCGATGATGAGCAGCGTCAGCGCCCGATAGAGCGAGCCATGCGTGCCGTTGCTATCTAAAAACGGAGTGTTAGACAGCAGAGGAGGCAGGATTGCCACCAACAGTGCCAGGCCGACCACCGCCGGGGTATACCAGGCGGCGAATCGGTCAATGAATCGCTCAATCGGTGCCCGGCGGGTTTGAGCTTGCTCCACCAGGCGTACGATCCGGCTGATGGTCGAATTTGTTGCCAACTGGGAAACAGTGACCTCGAGCACAGAATCGCCGTTCAGCGTGCCAGCGTAAACCTTGTCACCCGGGGATTTTTGCACCGGGATCGATTCACCCGTCACAGGTGCCTGGTTGACGAATGAACTCCCACTGGTAATGTGACCGTCCACAGGAATTTGCTCACCTGGTTTAACGATCACCAGTTCGCCTATCGCCACCTGTTCGACCGGCAAGGTGGTTTCATGCTCTCCACATATCGGACAGGCACCACCGTTGTATCCTTGTTGCCCCATGTGCTCCGAACAATCCATGCACGGGCGCATCACATGCGCTACGTCTGGCTTTAAAGCAATCAGGCTGCGGAGCGAGTTGCGCGCCCGTTCAGCCGTATAACCTTCCAGGGCTTCACCAATCGCGAACAGCATCACCACTGTGGCTGCTTCACCGGTCTCCCCGATCAGCAGGGCACCCAGCGTGGCGATAGCCATCAGCAAGTCGATGGTGATTTGTCTCCCAAAAATAAGGGCCCGCACACCCCGGTTGGCGATCGGGTATCCGGCAATGATGGCTGCTAGAGCCTGGAGGATAGTTTGTATCCGGAGAATTTGGGGATCTGTCTGAAACCAGTGATAACGGGATGGAGATGAACAGCAGCAATGCGCCCTAATAATGCCAGCCGGGTTTGGGATGTAGAATAAAGGTAGCCAAGAAAGCCGGGCAGTCGAATTGATGCTCCAGGGTGTTAATCGGATGTGCCCTCGAATTTTCCTGTCAGCGGATGCATCTGGAGACTCAGCATGGTATCCAAGCGCTTCCACTCGCCGGATCAATTCTTTGGGATCGAAATCACCACTGGCGTCCATCCATGCCGGTGGTAAAGTTGACGCTTACCTGTTCAACCCCTTTGATCTGTGCCAGGCTTCGCTCCAGGCTTAGGGCACAATCTGCACAGTCCATCCCCTGGATGGTATATTGAACTTCTGTTAAATATGCAGACATTAGTAATAAATTTTCCAACCGGCAATAGTGACAAGTATGGCGCGCATCAGCCAGGCGTCTTCGCGTGCCCGGCGATACCCGATGATCTCAATGTCGATCCCCAGCAGACGGGCCGCATCTTCGAGTGAATAGCCGTAAAATGCACCACTGCGTGGGTCGCGTTCATTCTTATAACGGGCGAACATCTCCATCAGGCTGATGAAGTTATTATCGTCCAACACGTAGCGATTGTGGTAATTCTGGTAGGAATTTTTCAGCGCTATTATCTCTGCTTCAGCATCATAAATGCAGACCTTCCGCCCAATCAGGAGCTCTTCGATCTTTGGCAGGATTTCTGCCCATTTCGGTGCAGAGTCCACCATCTCGTCGGTGATGCCGTGGACCTCCGTCGCAGTTGGGCGAATGTGTCGCTTCGGCTTCACAAGCTCATCCGCCAGTGGCATCCCAGCGCTATCCAGGATGGCTATCTCGACCACTTCCGATTGCTCCGCTGCACCGGTGGTCTTGCTGTGCAGGAAAAGTGGTCGCAGTTGCAGCAGGTTGCGGGCTTCAAGTTGTACTTCGAGTAGGCTCATAGGTTTTCAATAAGCAATTAGCGATTAGCAATTAGTTTTTAGAAAATTACTTTTCGAATAGGCCAACCTAAGAATTCACAATTGATCGCTATTTATCCGCTGTCTGCCATGTAATGCAGCAATGCTCGCGTTAGCAGGCAATCATCCACTGCCCGGTGAGCATTGGGCAAGCGGATACCGCATTGCCTGCCAGCTTGTTCCAATGACTGGTAGCGATAGGATCGGTGAAAAGTATCATAATCTCCAAAATATCTCGCATACAGTTTCATGACATCGAAGAAATTGCTGTCTGGTAGTGACCAGCGAAGCCACGATCGGGTATGCGATTGCTTGAACAAGCGTATGTCGAACTCCACATTATACACCCCGATTCTACGCCCCATCAGCACTGCCTCGGCTTGAGGCCATACTTTATCCCAGGTGGGTGCACTGGCGAGCATCTCGGCAGTGATCCCGTGTACCCTCCCCGCGGCCGGATCAATCTTCCCACGCGGCCTGACGAGTGAGTCGAACAGCACATTTGTCGCATCATCGACCACTCCCAGCTCGATGACCTCCGCGGTGAGATGCATCCCGGTAGTTTCCGTGTCAAGATAAACTGGGTCAGATTGAATCAGTTCTCGGGCTTCCTGAATTACTCTTCGGCGCTGGCTGTTATCCATCGATGACCCAAATCAACGAAATAAATCCAAACACCTGGGGTGCTTGATCCTGGTGTAGAGCTTTTTCAGCTAAAAGCTCTTTCAAACGGGGGCAATCCGCGTACACTCCCCGGTTGGCTTCCGGCAGCTCAGCGGCAATTCGGCACATGATCTCCTCGGTATATCTAGCGAGCTGCACATCACGGTTTTTATGATCCAGCGGTGGCAGGGTGAAGGTCGCTCCAACATGCGCAACCACATTCAGGCGTCGGAAATGCTTAAGCCTGTCCACCACCTCTTTATCTCCGCTGCCTGTAACGCCAACTGGGAGGATCGGCAGACCAGACTTGGCTGCAATATAGCTCGCGCCGTCCCAGCCCTGGATCAGCGAGCAGGTTGGACTGCGCGTGCTCTCAGGTGCGATGACCACCACACCCCCTTTTTGGATGCGGCGCAGGACTTCACGCATGGCATTCAAGTCCGCATTATATCGGTCCACGAAGATGGCATCGATAGCCTCGGCTAAGAATACGTGACCAGGAATGTTCTTTATATTTTTCAGCCACCAACATGATGATGTCCTTGCGATCAAGCATGTACAAGACAAAGGCGGGGTCCAGCCTTCCGATATGGTTGGCTACGCCGATGAAGCTGGCCTCTTTGGGTGGAACGTTTTCCAGTCCATATACAGTGAGGCGAGCGATGAGGCGCAGGATCGCTCGCACGAGAAACATGACTAAAGCGTAAGCCATCGGTTAATTTTACCGCAATAATTTTATAGGGATGTGCAGCGGCTGCCTTAATATCCTGACAAGTCTGTTAGGAATGGTTGGGTTTACCCCCGAAATTCTATTCGATAGAGACTAACCGAAGGTACTTTTGATACTCTCCATACCGCTCATGATCATTGCCAATCGCAGTTTACCCACTTTGAGTGGGTGGAGTAAATTTTGGAATTATGATAGTATTATCAGATAAGCTCGATTTTCGAATTGGAAAAAGCCTTGGAAAGCGAAAAACCGAATCCAAAACCACTGGGATGAAGAAACCTCCAGCCGTTACATTGACTACGGGCGCTACTTTGTGCCTGCCCACGAGCAGCAGATGCGTATCATAGTCGACCTGCTCAAAGGGATTGCCATCTCCCGACCTGGTGCTTGAGCTGTGCTGTGGAGAGGGTCTGTTGGCGGAGCTGCTGCTGGATGAACTGCCTGAGGCGAGCTATTGGGGTTTGGATGGATCAGCATTTGATGCTGGAGCAGGCAGGGCTCAGGCTTTCCCGCTTTGATGGGAGAGTCAAATTGGGCAGCTTTGACCTGGCAGACTGTTCCTGGCGCAAGTTGGATCAACCTGTTCAGGCAGTGGTCTCCTCACTCGCCATTCACCACCTGGATGGAGAAGGGAAGCAGAGCGTTGTTCCGGGATGTGTATGCCATGCTCGCTGATGGAGGGGTTTTCATTATTGCAGACATGATCGAGCCGGCAACCTCTGCTGGCAGGCGCATCGCCGCGGATGCCTGGGACGAGGTCGTACGCCAGCGATCCATGGAATTGGACGGATCCACAGCTGCTTTGGATTTCTTCCTTGGGGAGGGCTGGAACACCTATCGGTATTTCGACCCGGATGACATCGACCATCCCAGCCGGTTGTTCGACCAGCTCAAGTGGCTGGAGCAGACCGGTTATGTGGATCTGGACGTGCACTTCATGCACGCCGGGCATGCCTTGTTCAGCGGGTGGAAAAAAGCTAAATAGAGGTAAAACGAGGGAACGGAAATGCCAGCATTCACGTCCTGCAACAGCAATGACAATACCAACGTATCGCAGTTTTTCTTCTTATCGTAAACCTGCTGATCAGCTGCTCAGCCAATAATGGCTTACCCACGGAAGCCCAGGAGGTGTTGGATAAAACCGCCCGATATTATTACACCAGCCCGTGGATGGGCAGCACTCCCTTCCAAGTGCTGACAAAGGTTGAGATCATGAACGCCTGGCATGGCAAGAGGAGTGGATAATGGGGAGATGTGGTGTGTGGAGCTGGCTGTCTCTGGAGGCATTGCTGATAATCCGCCGGAGATGTTCTGCAGTTTGGATCGTCATGCAGCAGGATGCGCAATCACCCTGGCAGGCAGCTGCTCTGGAGACAATTTCCTGCCTCCACCACGATTGAAAGATGCGAATTATGATGATTTCAAGATTGGCGATAGAAAAGATTCCTTATAGGTTGAGGTAGGTAGATTACTTGCGGATGAATCTCTCCGTTGTGAATGACCATCTTCACCTGGGTGAATGCAGATCAGTCCTGGCTGGGCTGGTCCTAATCGTTTTATTATCCATCCGCTTGATAAATATCCCACTGGCCTGGATTTGTAGCATTAAGATAATCCCGTTCTGCAGTCTTACGTGCCACTTTGTAGCGCAGCTCGCTTGCCATCTCATGCAGCAGATCACGTCCCTGGTGGCGGGCCAGCTTGACTTCCAGGCTGAGCCTGACGATGGGTAAATCAGACAGGCGGGTGATCCGCTGGCGCACAGCTTTTATTTGGCAGTTCTAGCTGTTCTGCCTCTGGCAGTGATGGATCGTGATAAACGATCAGGCTGTATAATATTGTTGAGTTAAGTCCACACCATATGGAATATCCATCCCAGCCAGCTTGAGCAGCGCTGGTATATCACCTGTCAGAATATGCCTGGTTGATCTCAGCCATTTGCCGGTTAGATTGGGCTCGGTCTGCATCATTGCGTGCCAGGTCGGGGTGATAGCGACGGGCTAGCTTGCGGTAGAGCGTTTTGATATCCGGGATTTGTACACCATGCAACGCATATGGATTGTCAGCTGATGCTTGGGTCTTATCAAGGCTGGTTAATAACTGGGGAGGCAGGTCGGTCAGTTTCTTGGGGACGGGCAGGTCGTGGAGCGCCTTCCGAATATTGCATCAGGTCAGCTCCAAAAAGGCGCTCTTCCCGTATCTTCCTGATTTCTTCATCTAAGGGCAGCCGTTTCAGCATTTAAATCGCTTAACTGGTCGAGCAGGTCACCCAGTCGGTTGTCCACGGTAGCTTCAAATACCCTGATCTGCTTTTCCAGCTGTTCTAGTTCAGCCTTTGCGTCTTGAAGCTCCTGGCGGGTTTTTGGAAGATTAGCGATAAATCCAGTCTTCATCTTGGATATTATACATCGCTCAATTTATCTGAATATAGGTGCTTGTAAATTCCATGTTTCTGAATATAATTCATGAAAATTCAACCGGTCGCCAAACCAATTCGTCCAGGAGGAAGGGTCATGCAGACAATTCGGAAGATCTTGAGTGAAAAAGGTAATGAGATCTGGAGCACGTCACCGGGAGCAACGGTTTATGAAGCGTTGCAGACCATGGCAGATAAAGACGTGGGGGCGTTACCTGTCATGGAACATGGAAAGCTGGTGGGAATCTTCTCTGAACGAGACTATGCTCGTAAAGTTATCCTGTTGGGGAAATCTTCCAAGAAGACATTGGTTAAAGAGATCATGACCTCGCATGTAGTCTATTCCACACCGGATATGACCAATGATCAGGGGCTTACCCTGATGACTGCCAAGTACATTCGCCACCTGCCTGTCCTTGATGGAGATACCCTGGTAGGTATCGTATCCATCGGTGACCTGGTGCGCTCGATCATTTCTGAGCAGAAGGAAATGATCAGTCAGCTCGAGCAGTATATCCTGCATTACACCAGCATTACCTGAAAATTTATAACTTTGCATAGATTTAAATCGAAGTGGTACGATCAACCATTCGGGTGTTTACATCTGAATGGTTGTTAGATTTCATCGCCAACAATACATATTTCGAATTGTGAAGGAGATCGGGAAGGGGGTAATTTATCTATCAATGGAAGGTAAGTTTATAAATATTAAATGATTGCTTGATTCCCGCTTGACTCTTTTTTATTTTGGTCTATAATATTAGATGTATTGACATCTAGTCATCTTGTCGTCTATTGTCTTGAATAAGTGATGCAATGAACGAACCAAAAATTCTATTCAAAATCAATCGTAACGACAAAGCCCCTTTATATGATCTGATCGAACAAAACCTGCGCGAACTAATCCTGCGGGGTCAACTTGAGATGGGGGAGACGATACCCTCTGAGTGGGAGCTGGCTGATCTGTACGGTGTCTCCCGACTCACCGTACGCAAGGCTGTGGATAACCTGACCAGACAGGGATGGCTGATCCGCCGGCACGGCGTGGGTACCTTTGTAGACCATCCAACTATCACCGAAATTTCCCCCAGCAAACTCAGTTTCACCGAACAGATGCGTGCAATTGGCAGAAAGCCCAGCAGTCGATTGATCTCACTGAAAGTCGTTGAAGTTGAGCTTGAGGTGGCAACCATGCTCAAGCTGGAGCAGGGTGATCCGGTGGTTGAGATCGTGCGTGTCCGACTGGCAGATGATGAACCCATTTTACTGGAGACGAGCTACCTCTCCCAAAAGCGTTTCCCTGGCCTTGAGACTGCAACCGAACTGACCTCCAGCTCGCTTTATGAATGGTTGAGTACTCATTATCAGACTAAAGTAACTGTGATGGACCAGACCTTTGAGCCTGTTTTATTGAAAGATGACCAGGCTCAGTATCTGGAGACTCAACCCGGCGCACCCGCTTTGCTCAGCAAGGTGCGAGCTTACACCAATGAAGCTGAGCCAATCGAATATTCCTGGTCGGTTACACGTGGTGATCAATGCCGTTTCTATTTCAGCTTCCGGCGTGGTGAAGAATGCAGCTGACTAGACCATGATCCAAACCTCAAAGAATTCAATTCAGACTGCATATCTCGAGAAGTTGCCTGATTTATTGAGGCGATTGCGCGGGGGTCTGATTGTCTCATGCCAGGCGGAAGCTGACGAGCCGTTGTATGGTACGGAACATATGGTTGCCATGGCGATTGCTGCGGTGGAAGGCGGGGCAGCAGGCATCCGTGCCAATACCCCTAAGGATGTTGCTGCTATTCGCCTGGCTGTATCCCTACCGATCATCGGCATCTACAAGCAGGATATACCTGGTTATGCTGTGCGCATCACACCAACAATTACTGCAGCCTATCAATTAGCACAAGCCGGGGCAGATATCATTGCCATCGATGCCACCTTCCGTCCGAACCCGGATGGTCTCGAGCTGAGCGAACGCATTCGCATGATCCATGAACAAACCAACTGCCCAGTCATGGCAGATATCTCCACCTATGATGAGGGGCTAGCTGCAGAACTAGCTGGTGCAGATCTGGTTGCAACTACCCTATCTGGTTATACAGAAGATTCAGCCACCCAAAACTCCCCTGATTTTGATCTGCTAAAAGGATTGGTCTTAAATCTCAAGGTTCCAGTGGTGGGGGAGGGGCGGATTTGCAATCCCGATCAAGCTGCCCAGGCATTGTCTGTGGGTGCGTTTGCTGTGGTGGTTGGAAGTGCCATTACCCGCCCTCAATGGATCACTGCCCAGTTCGTCAAACGAATGAGGCAGCCATGAAACCTGTAATGGTGCTTCTCCCCATGGATGACCGGCCGGTTAATTATGACTATCCGACCTACCTTGCTCGTTTGGCGGGGTACGAGCTGAGCTTGCCACCCCGCGAGTGGCTGGGTAACCCATGGCGGGAATCGCAACATATGCGCCTGGTCGACTGGTTGACCAAGGAGGCTGATTCTGCCGATGTGCTCATCATTGCCCTGGATACGCTGGCTTATGGAGGTTTGATCCCCTCGCGTACCTCACGTGAGCCACTTGATAGGGAGTTCTGGAGCGTTTGTCGGTAATTAAGAAGGTCAAAGCAGACCGACCCAAGCTACCCATCCTGGCTTCCAGTGTGATCTTGCGAATCTCGCGGGCGAATTCCAGTGAGGAGGAAAAAGATTATTGGGCTACGTATGGCAGTGCAATGTTCCGTTTATCCTATTTGGAGCATAAGATTAACCTGGGTGAAGCCTCTCACAAGAGCAGGCAGAGAAGGGCTGACCTGTCCAAACGTATTCCACACGAAGTGTATGAAGATTACCTGGAAGGCAGGCAGCGCAACCATCAAGTCAATCTGAGCATGATCGACTGGCTTGAGGAGGGTATCTTCGATTACCTGTTGCTGCCCCAGGATGATACTGCTGAATATGGTTGGAATATAGCTGAAGCACGAATATTGCAAGCCACACTGCAGCAGGAAAAGCCTGACAGGCCGGGCGATCACCTATCCCGGGGCGGATGAAATTGGAAGCTTGCTGCTTGCAAGCGCAGCCTGCCAACAGGCCGGGTTCAAACCAAAAATTTTCCCACGCTATTCCAGCATCCATTCAGCATCTGTAACCACCTCCTATGAGGACCGCCCAATCCATGAGCTGGTCAAAGCCCACCTTGCACCACTGGGGGGGATGATTGCCGCCACACCTGAAGAGGCAGATCTGGTGCTCTTCCTGAATGCACCCGCGCACATACAGGGTGAGGCAAGCTTCCAATGGCTGGTCTGGAAAGGGATCGATGCACTGAGAGCTATTCTACCTGCGAACTTGCTGCCCTACCTGGAAGATGTTGAGGCAGATCCGATCTACCTGAACACACGCTATGAGATGGAAACCCCTGAACGCAGCCCGGAGGAGCTGGTGCGTGCCCTTTCAGCAAACCTTGATAGAAAGCGCCTGGTGGCGTTGGCAGATGTGGCTTTCGTCAACGGATCTGACCTGCTGCTGGGCAACCTGCTCATGCAGCATCCGGAAACTGCTCGGTTGACTGCCTATGGGGGGTGGAATACGGCAGGCAACACCCTGGGCACCGTCCTGGCACATGCAGTATTGCGTCTGTTGGCACAACGTAATGGGGGTGATCCGGAGCAGACACGTGCGCATTATGAATTCCTCTTTCTGCGCTTCCTGGATGATTATTTTTACCAGGCACGCGAACGGAGTATGTGTATGTTGGAAGATTTACCTGCACATGGAATAATGCCAACCATGGAACGGCTACCTTCTCCCGAGGTTGAATTGGTTGAACAGCAAGTGCAGGAACGGCTGATGAAGGCAGCGAGTGAGCTGGAAAGGCTTTTTGTCAACGCCGGGGTGACAAACGGGGTAAAAGTAGAGCATATTCACCTGCCCTGGAAAAGATTGTTTGAAGTTGGTTTCGATGTGAATTTTTTTAAAGATGTAGGTGTATCGATGTTAAAGAGTATTTTGAATGAAGATTATTAATTTAACAGCAAAAAGGAGATTATCTTATAACATTGATTAACAAGGGGTAGAATTTACCTCCTAATCGACTCGAATAAAATATGATATCAAAATAGGTGTCATTGCGAGAGGGCGATCATGGCCCGACGACGCGATCTTCAATAAAAATTGCATAACCATAAAATGTAAGGTTAGATGATCTTGGAGTAGGAAATTGATTCATTGTATAGAACTATATCGCATGAAATTTATTAATGAGGTATTCTTGATGAAACTTCCACCAGCAAAATTAGAAGGTACTTATTTCTCCAACCGTCATGGACGCTTCATCCCGGTGGGGGCGCATTGGGTGCCGGCTGTGACTGCCCTGGATTGGACCCAGCACTGGGATGAAACCAGCATCGAGGCAGACTTCGCCAAGATGAAGGATCTGGGTTTCAATACCGTGCGCTTCGACCTGTTCTGGGCCTGGTTCGAGCCACGCCCGGGTGATTACAACCCGGAAGCATTCGCCCAATTTGATTTCCTGGTGAAGATGGCGCACAAATACCAGATCTACCTGCACCCAGCGCTGTTCATCGGCGGTGAGGTGGGTGAAGCCTATTGGGATGTACCCTGGCGGCACGGGCGACACCCCCACGCCGACCCTGAGATGCTGCGCCTGGAAACCGATCACGCTGCAGCGCTCGCCCGTCGTTACCAGGGTGAGCCTGCCATCCTCGCCTGGGATTTGACCGATGAACCACCCTTCTGGATCGTCTCCGGGCAGACCAGCGATGCCATGGCGATCAATTGGACGCGCCTGATCGCCGGGGCGATCCGGAAAAATGACCCAGGCAAACCATTGGTGGTGGGCATCTCCATGGACGACCTGTCGCCATGGCCCCTTCCGTCCGGATCTCATCGCGGATGAGGTGGATTTCTTCTCCGCCCATCCCTATTCGATCTACGAGCCGGGACTATTCCCTGACCCGATGCTCTCCACACGTGGCACCTACTGCGGTGCCTTGCAGACACTGCTGGGAAATGGAGCTGGTCACCCGGTGATGATCCATGAGCTGGGAGCCTCCTCAGCCCAATATACTCCTGAGCGCATCGCAGCCTTTGATCGGACGACCATGTATTCCTCCCTGGCAGCAGGAGCGAACGGCTTCCTGTTGTGGTGCTTACACCGATGCCGCCCCTGAAACCTACAAACGAGCACCTTATCTGCGTGCCCCGCACGAAACCCAGTTTGGACTCACCACCTGGGACCGCCAGGACCGCCCGCAGGGAGTGGAGCTACGCAATTTCAGCCAGGTGCTGAATGCAGATGGATCTGACCGAACTGGAGCCTGAACCAACCACTGCCGGGATTATCGTGCCGCATGAATGGTCCAAGCCGCATGGTGATTTTTCCGATCTGGGGATTAAAAGTCAACAGTGTCATCCCATACGTCTCCACACAGGATGGTGGAGCTGTCGCAGGCAGTGAAAAACGCGAGCAGGGTGAGCTCAATCGTTGGCTGGTGGGTGCCTGGCTGAGCACGCTCATCCTGGGCAGGCAGGCCGGGTTGAAAGTTGGTTTCCCACGCGAATATTCGAATTGGGAACACTACCCATGCTGCTACTGCCAGCCCCATTAACCAGCACCTCCGACAACCTTGTTCACGTGCATACAGGCTTCTGGGAATCAGCCAAAGCCTATGTGCAGCAGGGTGGTGTCACTTTATGCCTCCTTGTGTGCTGATGTAGCCATCCCAGACATGGATGACCTGTTTGGGGCACGCCTGGCAGACCATGCACCAGTAGATGATGTAACTTTGAAGGTTGTAGCTCCCTTCGGTGACTTGCAGCCTGGTGAAACCTTCCATTTCCAGGTCGATGCCAGAAATCCAAGACATTGGGCAGCGACGGTTGATACTGAAAGGTGGGCAGGTCATCGCGATTGACCAGGATGGCAGACCTGCACTGGTTGCCAATCAATATGGGAAAGGCAAAACCCTGCTATGCACCTACCCTGTGGAAAGCTACCTGGCGCAGACTCCAGCTGCCTTTGAGGGGCAGGAGAATGCCTACAAGATCTATCAGGCTTTCCGCCAGTGGGCGGGGGTGAAGGCGTTGTTTACCACCGATCAACCTATGGTGGAGGTGTCTGCCCTGGTGGGAGAGAAACGTGGCTATGCTGTTTTTGCCAATCATGGTCCGCATGGGTTGGATGTGAAAGTATCCAGCCAGCTTCCGTTGAAAAGCATCCGCCAGGTCAACCCATCTGGTTTTCTGGAGAAGAAGATCAACCGCCAGGGTTTTGAAATTTCCCTGGATGGATTCAACGGTGCAATTGTGGAATGGTTTTTATAACCGAAAGGAGGAGATAGCAATATACGCATTTCAATCAGTCATGCCACTAACTTTTAACATCATAATCTAAACCAATTTACGGAAAGGAGAAGCTATGTATAAGAAAGTTTTATTCAGCCTAGTGATTATCCTGGGGTTGTTGCTTAGCTCCTGTGGAGGTGCGACGACCGAGCCTGCTGCAACCGAAGCACCCGTCATTACCGAAGACGCCTGCTGAACCAGTGACGATCACTGTTTGGGACTATTACGGGGAAGCCACGCCGATCAAACCACTCATCGAGCCATTCCAGGCGCTCATCCCAATATCACGATCAATTATGAAGCCTTAGATTGGGACACCACCCTGGAGAAGCTCAACGTAGTGCTGACCGGTGGGGAGGCTCCCGGATGTGGTCACCGTGGATATGACCTGGATCCCACGCTTTGCTTCCTTGGGTGCCTTCGCTGACCTGAAACCTCTCTCAGGTGGCATGCTCAATGGAGTTCCCTGGGATGAGGCATACACTGCCGGTGCGCTGAAAGCCATCACCTATAATGACCAGATCATCTCTGCCCTGTATGATTTCGATGTGTATGCCCTGTATTACCGGAATGATCTGTTCGAGCAGAAAGGCATTACAGGTGCCCACCAACTGGGACGAGCTGATGACTGCTGCCAAGGCATTGCATGAAGGCGAGCTGTATTATTACGAATTTGATGCCGATACCTTCCATGGCTCTCAGTGGATTTACGAGAACGGTGGCACATTGTTGTCACCGGATAATAAAACCGTAGTGTTCAACAGCCCTGAAGCTGTGGAAGCGATCACCTTCAATGACAGCCTGCTGTATGAATGGTGTCGCCATCAACTGGACCGAGGATCAGGGTGAGCGCATCCAGGGGGTCAAGGATGGACGCATCGCCATGTTCTCCGATGGTCCGTATTATATGGGCATCATGAAGAGCGCCGCCCCCGAAATGGCGGGGCAATGGCGGGTGGCAATCCACCCCTATAACAAGCAACCAGGTTCGTACCTGGGTGGTACCGGGTCTGGCCATCCCCGTTGGTTCCACACCAGCAGGAAGCTGCCTGGGAGTTCATCCAATATGCCATGGAGTTGGAGAACCAGATTAATGTCTACAAGCTGGCTGGCGCAGCTCCTGCACTTAAAGAAGCCCTCTCGAGCCCCGAAGTGAACGTGGAAGACCCATACTTTGGCGGGCAGAAGGCCTTCTCCATCTTCCTGCAAACCATGGAGACCGCCATTCCCTTCCCGTATGTGGGCGTGTGGAGTGACATTGATGATGCCTTCACCAATGCCATGCAGCAGATCGCCCTTGCTGAGCTGAGTGTCCAGGAAGCACTAGATCAAGCAGCTGCGACTGCTCAGGAAGCTCTCGACCAGTAATTTGCCTTTCCATCAGACCCCAAGGGTTACTGCATAACCCTTGGGGTCTGCCTTGGTTTTATCGGTAGCTTGCCAAAGGGTCAGAAAGGACACCCATGACAGTCATTCCCCTCTCCCATCGGCTCTCCCGTTCGATGCAGAAATACGCCATCGGTTACCTGTTCATCGCCGTGCCGCTGCTCTCACTGATCGTGTTCCTGTTCATCCCCATGGTCGTCTCCTTTTGGTGGAGCCTGAATGATTACAGCGGTTTAACAGGCAGCCAAATTTGTTGGTCTGAATAACTATATCAAGTTGCTTACGGATGACAAAATATTCGCCAAGAGCCTGCTGAATACGACGGTGTTCGTGCTGTTGGGCATGAGCATTGGTCCCACCCTGGGCTTGCTGACCGCACTGATGCTCAATCAGAAAGTGCGCTTCCGCTCGCTTTTCCGCACTGCCTATTACCTGCCGGTGATGACCTCGCTGGTGGTGGTATCCACCATCTGGGTGATGCTGTACAACCAGAATGGGCTGTTCAATACTATACTACAGAATTTCGGTCTTCCCAAGGTAGGTTGGTTATCCGACCCGCATGTGGCACTGATATCCATAGCGATTGCCTCCATCTGGCAGGGTTTCGGCTTTGAGACGGTGGTATTTTTGGCAGCATTGCAATCCATCCCACGTGAGCTGTATGAAGCTGCCATGATGGATGGCGCTGGGGAATTGGGCACAATTCCGCTACATCACCCTGCCCGCCCTTAAGCCAGTGATCCTGTTCGTGTATATCATCGGCATCATTGGCAGTTACCAGGTCTTCGACCAGGTCTTCGTGATGACCTCGGGTGGTCCAGTCTATAGCACTTCCACCATCGTCTATTACCTGTATGATAAATTCAGGGACCTGCGCCTGGGATATGCATCTGCCATTGCCTACATTCTGTTTGCCATCCTGGTGATATTTTCCTATCTCCAGATGCGCCTTTCACGCGAGCGAGCTTAGGAGGTTGAGATGACTGTCCATCCCAAGAACTTCCGATTTTACTTCGGGCGTTTCTTCCTATACCTGATGCTCATCGTTAGCTCGATCATGATGATCGTGCCATTCTACTGGTCGGTGAGCACCTCGCTCAAGCTGGAGCAATTTGTATTCACCAACCCACCCCAGTGGATTCCCAACCCGCTCACCTGGATTAACTATATCTATGTTCTGACCCGCATCCCTTTCCTGCGCTACTTCGCCAACAGTGTCATTGTCGCTTTTGTCACCACGTTGGGGCATGTGTTCTTCGATACCCTGGCAGCCTATGCCTTCTCCAAACTCACATTCCCGGGGCGCGACCAAATCTTCTTCATCATGCTGCTGGCATTGATGGTGCCTTTCCAGGTGAACCTGATCCCACTGTATAAAATCATGGCTACCCTGCATTGGACCAATACCTACCTGGCGTTGATCGTTCCCAACCTGACCAGCATCTTTGGCATTTTCCTGATGCGCCAGTTCATGCTGACCATCCCTGGTGAGCTTCTGGATGCTGCCCGCATCGATGGCTGCAATGAGTTTGGCGTTTTCCGGCGGGTGGTGGTGCCGTTGGCATTACCGGGTATTGCCACCTTGATCATCTTCACCTTTATGGGCACCTGGAACGACTTCCTGTGGCCTCGCATCGTAACCAGCTCTGAGAAATTGTTCACCCTGCCGGTCGGTCTGGCACAGCTCCATATGAAGAACACCTCCAACGTAGCCCAGATCATGGCTGGCACTGTGCTGACTGCCCTGCCGATGATTATCGTCTTCCTGTTCATGCAGAGGCAGTTCATCGAAGGTATGACTGCAGGAGCGCTCAAGGAATGATCGGGGCGATCGACATCGGCGGTACCAAGATCGCGGTTGGAATGGTGGATGAACAAGGCCACATTTTGGCATCTTTGTCTTGCCCCACCGACCCGGAAGCTGGATTGGAAGATGCCATCCAGCGTATGGCTGATATGCTGTGGAAGACATCCGTGATGGCTGGTGGGACATATTCTGGGATTGGTATTGGCTGCACCGGACCGGTTTACCCGCAGCTTGGCACGATCGGCAAGGTGGAGTTCATGCCCGGCTGGGAAGGTGCCAACCTTGTACAGCTGCTCTCGACCCGCATGGGAGTCAGTGTAGCCATCGAGAATGATGCTGATGCGGCGGCTTTGGGCGAGTGGACCTGGGGTTCCGGGAAAGGCATCTCAAACTTTATCCTGGTCACGATCGGTACCGGTATTGGTGCCGGGCTGGTACTGAATGGCGAGTTGTATCGTGGTACGGGTTCGGCTCACCCGGAAATCGGTCACCACATCATTGACCCATCCGGACCCGAATGCTTCTGTGGGGCGCATGGCTGCTGGGAAAGCCTGGCAAGCGGACCAGCAATGGAAAAATGGGCGCAAAAGCAGCACCCCCACACCGAACCTCTTTCCGCCCGCCAGCTTTGCTCACTGGCAAAACAGGGGGATGCCAATGCACTGGCTGCAGTCCACCACACCGCCCGCTATATTGCCATTGGCCTGGCGAACCTGGTCACTCTTTTTGTCCCTGATTGCATTGCCCTGGGTGGAGGTCTGATGCAAGCCTATCCCTTGTTCAAAGGCCAGATCCAGTCGACCATTGCCGACAGTTGTGGACTGGTGCCGTACGAGAAGGTACAGGTCGTTCCAGCTGCGTTGGGAGCTGAAAGTGGATTGGTAGGCGCTGCCTGTGTGTGGCTGAAACGCTCTGCATCCACCTGATCCAGATTCACGATATTTCAGATTAATATCTCTTCTCCATATTGGAATAACATATGACCGCCTCCTATCTGAATGATTTACAGGATCAACCTTCCGCCTTACAAGCCACGTTGGACGGCTTAAATAAAAGCTCATCGCTCAGCTCATTTTTCAATTTACTGAAATCTGGTAAGTACCAGCGTGTGATTCTGACCGGCATGGGCTCTTCCTTTCATGGGTTATACCCACTCCAGCTACGCTTGTTCGCCTTACCGGTAGGGGTCATCCGTTTAGAAACAGCCGAACTGATCCATTATGCGCACCGGTTGATCGATCCAGCGAACCTGATCGTGGCAGTTTCCCAGTCCGGTCAGAGCGCAGAGATCGTGCGCTTGCTTGAGCTCTGTCGAGGCAGGGTCACCACAGTTGGTGTGACCAACACACCCGGCAGTACTTTGGCTGAACAAGCCAGTCTGGCGATCCTGACTCATGCAGGCGAGGAAGCCACAGTCTCTTGTAAGACTTATATCTCAGCGCTCGCTGCTCTTACCTGGTTGGGTGACCAGCTTTTAGACGAGAACACGCATTTCCCTGCCCTGCGGGAGCTGCCCCAGAAGGTGGCTGAGTATTGGTCTGGTTGGCAGGATTCTGTTGAGATAATCAGCCAGAAGCTGATTGGTGTGAAGAACCTGTACATTCTGGGTAGGGGTGGTTCACTGGCAGCCGCCTGCGCGGGTGCATTGATCATCAAGGAAGCAGCCCGGTTTGGCGCGGAGGGCATGAACAGTGCAGCCTTCCGGCATGGTCCGCTGGAGGTCGTCTCACCCCATACCTTTGTGCTGGTGTACCGGGGCGATAACACTTCCTCAGCACTAAATATCAGGATTGCGCAGGATATCCTGAATGCAGGTGGACAGGCACACTTGGTTGGGATGGGTGAAGGTTCACCACCCTTCCACCTGCCAGTCAGCCCGCTTGCAGCCCTGCCCATCCTGGAGATCCTGGCCGCTCAAATGGTCAGCCTGGCATTGGCGAAAATCGGAGGCTTTGAAGCGGGGCGCTTCATACATGCGAATAAAATAACCATCACCGAGTAAGGTAAGTCGAAGCCCAATTTCATCAATCTCTTCATGCCCAGGTCCATTTTGATCCATTCTTCGGTTAATCAAACGAAATCTGGTAATCCAACATTATATTAATAACCGTAATTTGCCTTGCCTCGACGGTGGGACATCAACCCTGGCTTGCAGCAAAATGCTCTCTCAATAAGCTATAATTAATCCTGTGCAAACGACTATTTCCCTCGATGCCCATGCCCATATCGACCCTTCCCGCGCCTCTGCTGAGCTCTCGGAGGCTGGTGCGGTGCTCGCCATGACCCTTTCGCTGGACGAAGCTGAAAAAGTGCTGCCTCGCCAGGAGCCTTTATTCGCCTGGGGGGTGGGCTGCCATCCGCGCAAGCTGGCAGCCCAGAATGCCTTCGATCCGGACCGCTTTGCTGAACTGGCTTTACAAAGCCCCATTATTGGCGAGATCGGCCTGGATGTGGCTTACCGGGTACCGTTGGAGCGACAGCTCGCCACCCTTCGTTCTGCCCTGTCTTTCGCCGCAAAAAGTGGTCGCATTGTCAGCCTGCATAGTTTCCGATCCACTTCACTCATCTTGGAAGAGTTACAGCGCACACCCATCGCTGCCCCAATTCTTCATTGGTGGACAGGCTCCGCCGCAGAAACTCGCCAGGCAGTTGAGCTGGGCTGTTACTTCTCGGTCCATTCTGCCATTGCCAGGCGCTCCCTCTTCCGCACCCAGGTCCCACTGGAGCGCCTGCTGGTCGAGACTGATCATGGCTGGGGGGATCCTCCTGGCGCCATCCCCCACCGCCTCATTTGGGTAGAATACCTGCTTTCAGCTTCGCTGCACATCGATGTTCGCGAAATACGTGAGCTGGTCTGGCAGAACTTCAGCGAAATCGTCCATTTGACGGGAACGCGGGAGCTGTTACCTCAAGATTTCGCAAAGCTTTTACCCGGATAGATACCTTAGGATGCCCCATGGAAAACATGATTCGTACCATAGATCCTTCCAACCTCGATCGATACGGCTTCTTCTGTTACAAGAGCAAGCCGAAGACCGAGGGTTTCCGCCAGAAGCGCCAGTGGTTGGCTGGCTGCCTGGCGGAGGGTGTACGGTTAAAGATTATCAATGAGGGGGAGCGCTCAGCCGGTTTCATTGAATATGCTACCGGAGAATCGACCTGGCGGGTTGTACATGCCCCGGGGTATATGGTCATCCACTGCGTGTGGGTGGTAGGCAGTGGACAGGGTAAAGGGTACGGCGGCCGCCTGCTCGAGCAAGTTATCGATGATGCAGAGCGGTTGGGGATGTTTGGCGTGGCGGCTGTCACGAGCGGCAGCACCTGGCTTGGCAAAAAAAGAGTTTCTTCCTGCACCATGGTTTTCAGGTGATTGACCAGGCTCCTCCCACCTTTGAGCTTTTAGTGAAGAAATTTGGCGCGTCAAGCTTGCCTGCCTTCCCGCAGGATTGGCAGGCTCGTCTCCAGCGCATCCCAGATGGATTGGTGGTCTATTATTCCGGTCAATGTCCTTACCATGCCATGTTCGTCACCTCCCTGCTCAATGCTGCCAATGCAATGGGTATCCCAGCCCACTCGGTGGAATTAAAGTCCAGCTGGGAAGCTCGCAGTCTCTCGCCCTCTGCATATGGGGTGTTCGGTGTGGTTTATAATGGACATCTGCTGTCTTACCGCCCAATGGGTGGTAACACGTTGCGTGAAATTCTGGAGAACTCAGATGAAAAACTACTACCATAAAGTCCCACCAGACCAATTGCAGCAATTCATACACTTCAGAGAGCAACACCCGCTCAAGACGCTTGAGATGAACGGCATTACCTGGGAGTTTCTCACCTCCGGTGACCCTTTTAGTCAAACTTTGCTGCTTCTGCCTGGAGCACTCAGCACTGCCGAATCCGCCTGGCGTACGATCAGCATGCTGGAGCATGGGAAATACCACTTGCTCAGTCCAAACTATCCTGCCGAAATGAACAGCATGAGCGGTCTGGCGGATGGAATTGCTGCCTATTGATCCGCGAAGGTATCACGTCAGTATATACCGTGGGAGGTTCCTATGGAGGCATGCTTGCCCAGGTGTTTGTACATCGCCATCCAGAGCTGGTGACTAAGTTGGTGCTGTCGCATACCTACCCACCGGTGAGCACGCGCGCCCGTAGTGTGGAGCCTGCCTTGCGGATGTTCCGTGTGCTCCCCATGTTCCTGGTGAAAAAGATGCTGCGCGACCGGATGATCGGTATCCTGCCCCCCAAACCTTCACCGGAGCTGCTGTTGATTGAGGCACAAATTAGAGAAACGGTTGACACCCGGCTCACGCGCCAGGCTGCCATCAACACCTTCCTGCGCATGATAGATTTTGACCAGCAGGTTTTCTCTCCATCCGACCTGGTAGACTGGTCGGGTAAGGCACTCATCATGCTGGCTGAAGATGACCCTACCACACCCGAGCCTCTGCGCAAGCAGCTGCTTGAACTATACCCCGGGGCAACAGTGCACCTGTTCAAGGGCAGTGGACATGCCACTGCCATCCTGGAATCGAAAGAGTACATTCAGGTCATCGAAGCATTCTTAGCAGATTAAAGGTAATTACTCACTGATCGATATTACAAGGTCACCAGCGGCTATTTTAGAAGAGTTTATCCAGAAAAAGGATGCCGCAGGTGGTTTCCCTGCAAAAAAGGGGGGATGGGTGAGTAATTACGATTAAAGAAAGTTGCCGCGTTCCCATCTGAGGGATAAACAGCAGATATATACTTTACAGTCTATCCGTTCAGGCAAATATAGTTACCATTGCTGACATATCAGCCTGGAATACAGAGCATCATTCCCCAATCCAGGTGAGCGACCTCATCGATAGACACTACCA
>CAVZSS010000031.1:0-342624 GCA_963777965.1 uncultured Chloroflexia bacterium
CTTCCTCAAGCATGACCCAAAAAGAGTGGCGGAATATACACCCTGGCGGGATGATAGTGGCAATAAATTATTAGCTTATTTCAACCGATGACCCTAAAATATTCTCCCTTCAATCTTCTCAGAAGGCATTGGCATTCTCCTCCATGAAAGTATCCAACTTGTAGATCGGATAAAAAGTGCTGAATATTGGAATGATTCGCTATTCACAAAAAAAGGTTACCCATATTTTTTATCTCCACACAGACTCATGGTTTGGCTTATTTGATGAACTTCATCCAATGCATATAAGTATAAAATGTGTGATATCTTATAATAAGTATTCTATAAGGAGGAGAGATGGATCGAGAGGGTTTTCGCGAGCTACTCAAGACTCGCAAGATGAGTGAAGAAAAGATTGAAGCATCGATTGAAATCGCTGAGCGTTTTGATACTTACCTGAGAGCATCGACCAGCAAGACAGATACCGCTAAAACCTGGGAATTCTGCAAAATCCTCATTGAAGAGGGACAAAATTCATACGATAATTTACTGGCATTAGCGCGTTATGGTCGATTTACTAAAAACAATACCATCTATGTTGCGATGCTTGAGTTGTTGGACGGTGCTGAGGCACAGCCGAATTTGTATAAAAAAGTCGGAGAAGTATTTGGAGAATCTGTGCGCGATGAAGCCTTTGCGGGTGTAGGCGTATCGATTCTCAGGCGTGCCTCCCCCGGAAAAGCCATTCGACATGTTCCCGGTCATCGACCGATTAATTGTGCTTGTAGGCTATGAGGCAATGGAGAAGCTATTATCTGCCTGCCTGAGAGATTTACCCGATGATTACTTTCTGGATGAACGAGAGAAATATATTAAAGCCGGTGATATTGACATTTATCTTAAGAAAAAGCATCAAGCCCTGGTGAAATTGCTGCAGAAATGCCAGCGGAAAGGAGAGCTGTTCTTTTCACAGGAAGTTACTGAGGATGTCGTGCAATACGTTAAGAATTACCCGGAAATCGAGAGTGGAATACGTGAAGGCAATCTATTGTTCATTACAAAAATCCCATACAACGCTAAGCAATATCTGACCGCGACGGATCCCACGATGAAGCGATATTATGCCTGCCATTGTCCATGGGCGCGTGAAGCGGTAAAAACCGAGGCAATCCAAATGAATCCAATCTTCTGTTATTGCAGCGCTGGTTTCAGTAAAAAACCATGGGAGATCATATTTGGGCAAACACTCCAGGTCGACTTGCTTGAATCGGTTCTCAAGGGAGATATTCGCTGCCGGTTCGCGGTTCACCTGCCGGAAAATTTGGTAGTTGAAAATTAAACCAGGTATCATTCATACAAATCAGAAATTCAATCACGGAAAGCGATGAACGAAGAAATTCCATCTCTCAGAACCTCCCGTTTATTTTTGCGACCACTTCAGCCAGAGGACGCTGAAGTACTGCAAAGCATATATCAATCGGAAGGGGTCTTGCGGTATTTTCCCAACACTATTCCTCCACCACTAGAGAAAGTCCAGCGATTTATTCGTGGTCAAGGAGAGCATTGGGAAAAGCACGGTTACGGGAACTGGGGGGTACTACCGGATGGCGGACAGGAGATCATCGGCTGGGCAGGTTTGCAGTATCTCCCTGAGCTTGATGAAACAGAAGTTGGTTTTCTACTGGATCGGCCATGGTGGGGTAGAGGTTACGCCACTGAGGCAGCGCAAGCCTCAATCAAATTCGGTTTCGACGATTTTAGATTGGACCACATCATTGCCCTGGTCCATCCAGAGAACATGGCTTCACTGAGGGTCATCGATAAGTGTGGGTTGGTTTACCGGGAGACCCTCCCGCTGTGGGGAATTGAGCTGAAGCGTTACTGGATTGAAAAGCCTGATGTAGTATAAAATCAGGTTGATTTCCTTGATTGTAGAAAGAGGGAAAAATCATTCACCCAAGCATCATTATTAGACTTGTTTTGATCACCGGTATGGTAATTTTAGCCGGTTGTATTTCTCCCATCATCACCACTTTTATTACCTCAACTGTGAGGCATAATCAACCAACGGCAACTCCTGTACTACCCAACCCTACTCCCCGATTGGTTTTCCAAACATCAGGCTTATAAAGCGGGTAATTTCCTTTTTCTTAAGATGTCGAGACGGTTTTCGATAAATGGGTGATGAAAGCCGACGGAAGTACGTTTGAACGGCACGCTAAACTGATTGTTTTGACGTGTATTGGAGACTCTGGGCAGGTGTAGCTCGGATGAACAGCAGGATTTTTCTGCTTAGCGAGGTAACCGTGCCTTGGCTTCCCTCGCTGCGGCTTCCATCGCTTCGAACATTCCGTGAGCTTCTTCTTCAGTCAGTTTTGCGTCAAGAAGGGGCAGGTAGATTTCTTCTTCCTTGGCAAAGTGTACTTTCACTAACGCGTACAGACCATATAAAACGCGTCGCAGTGCACTGACTTGCTCAAAGGTGATAGATAGCTGTGACTTGTGAACTCGGAGCGTCCCCAATTCTTGGGTCAGCCGTTCCACCTCTACATGGTCACGGGTCATCGTTGCAGTAGCTTGCGGGGCACCCATAACTTTTTGTACCATGGGGTAAAGCGCTTTTTCTTCCGCCTGGGCATGTGGGATCAGATGGCGGGTCAGGAAATTATATGCCTGTTCAATTTTGTCATGAGCTAAGGTGGTGAGGCTTTCGTTTACCACATCACCAGCCAATCGCAAGGTTTCTATTTGCGGGTATAGCGTTTTGTGCTCATCTCTAAGAGGTTGGGTTATGCTTGCCATATTTTATTCTCCTTGGGAATAATAATGCCTTCCTATATCTTACAACAGATTTGCTTTTTTTAGATTTAGATTTTACTCGTTTTCAAGAATTGATTATCACCAGCAAATGAAAAAAATCAATCAAATTCCATGAACCGTTTACACCTGCTGGTCATATATGCCAGCCTGCCTCATAATTCTACCAGCCTACCCACTTACCCTGATGCGGGTAAAACTCCAACCCCGGTCGCCTCAGATGGCAGACGATCCTTGTCAGTCGGGCATTGGTCCTTCAGCGTCAATATCTTCCTGATTTTGTGCCCTAAGTTTATGGCTGGCTGCCTTATCCACCAGCCAAATAGGCTGTGTACCATTTGGGCGGATGAGCTGTGCGGGTAACTCATGCGGTTGGTACGGACCTTCAAGAACTTTTTCCAATACTACTGCTTTGTCCAGGCCGGAAACCAGGAAAACCACCTGATCAGCCTGGTTGATGTATGATGCAGTGAATGTCACCCGGTTCATATTGAGATCTGGTATGTAAACTTCAGACACCCAACGTTGCTGTTCGTTGAGCACAGGTGTATGTGGGAAAAGGGAAGCCGTATGACCATTCCCTCCTAAACCCAAAAGAACGAGATGGAAGTTAGGATTTTGGTCCTTGAAGAAATCTTTCAGCTCCTTTTCATAAAGGAGTGCAGCCTGCTGTGGAGGTTGGTCGCACCGAATGGGATGGATGTTTTCAGGTGGAATGGGTACAAGGTCAAGCAACATCTGACGTGCCATCCCGGCGTTATTCCGTGGGTCATGTTCTGGCACACAACGCTCGTCACTCCAAAATATATGTACCTCGTCCCAGTGGATACGCTCGCGGTAGGGCGAGGAAGCCAAAATTTCGTATAGGCGGCGTGGAGTTTCACCACCTGAAATTGCTACACTAAATCGACCGCAGATTATGCTCGCCTGGCGTGATAGGCTTGTAAAAAGCTCAGCAGCCGCCTGGCTAATTGATTCATGATCACTGTAAATTCGGATCATCTCGTCCTCCTTTTAAGCTGGTACTGAAACGGAGATTGCATACACCAACACATTTATATGCGGTTTCCACGAAGTACATCATCACCCAGATTTCAAACGTTTCTCCAAATAAGCGCGCAAAGTTACCGCGTTGTTGCGTTCCAATTCCTTCGTGCTGAATAACAGGGTGATATCTCCCTTACGGGCTACCTCTAGCAGAGGTTGCCAGGTATCTGGCTTGTCATCCAGCTCGGAGAAATAGCGTTCGTTGAACTCGCACCATTTATCAGGGTCATGCCCATACCAGTGACGGAGAGCATGGCTGGGTGCCACATCCTTGATCCACGCCTCAATTTTTAAATCTTCTCTTTTCAAACCCCTTGGCCAAAGACGATCAACTAAAAATCTCTGCCCATCCTCCATGGATGCAGGGGTATATACTCTTTTAACCCAGATCATAATTTACTCCCAAGTTTCCAATATCTGGCGCTTTAAAGTTTGCGCGAGCCACGTCTGGTATTCATCAGCTGACCAACCCGAATGCCTCACCAGCTCGTCGAACACTTCAGGCATGCACAGTGCCTGCAGGATGGCAGCCGCGTGAGTGGCATTCAGCCCTGGGCGCAAGGACGGTTCAAGGTTTTTAGCGAAGTTCTGCAACCCTTTCCGTCTACCTGCCAGAGCTTCATTAAGCTCAGCTGCAGCGGTCGGGTCAGCGGCGGCAGCACCGGTATAGATCGCAGTCACCTCAGCACCCATCTCCCATTGCCTGCGGGTAGCCTCTGCCAGCTGATCCAACCATTCTGCAGGGCTGTTTGACTGTTGGCTGTTATTAAGCACTTCCCGGATATGGGTGCGCGCGTGCCATGTGTCACGTATTGCTCGTAAGATGCCACGTTTTGATCCAAAAATGGCATAAACGGTGCTGACCGCCACCCCAGAATGCTCTGCAATGACGTCGATGGTGGTGCAAATATAGCCTTGCTCTAGGAATAGAGCCTGAGCTGCAGTCACGATCATGTCGCGAGTGGATTTGGCTTGCCGTTGACGGTGTGTAGTTTTTGTCGAACTATTGACATCTATCATACTTTATAGTGAACCTTTATTGGTTATAGTTATACTACATCATATTTGAGGTATGGCAAAATGTCAAGTGAAGAAACTTTTGATACTATTTAATGATATCCCTGGAGAGGAGGACTACCTCCGGTGGTGTCTGGTTCTGAGTTATTTCACATCTTAAATCATGAAAGCCGGTCCATGTCACGTGAAATCAGTACGGCGTTAGTCAAATGGACAAACTGCCATTGAGCAGCGACCCCCTTTCCAGGCGAAGGCGTTTATTCATCATAAGCCAGGCGTTTTAAAAATATTTTATGTGGTATAATCCTGCGTTCGTATCCGAAGTGGATAAACAATATCCAAAATGGATGCGAACGGGCTAGGGTTCGCCTTGGCTCAATTTTATGCCAAAAGGACCTTTTGTGAACTTTACTTCATTTGCATTTCATCCCCAGATCAATGCGGGGATATCTAACGCTGGTTATTCAACTCCAACCGCTATTCAACTTAACACCATCCCACCAATTCTAGAGGGGCATGATGTGCTGGGCTTAGCCCAAACTGGTACTGGGAAGACTGCGGCTTTTGTGTTGCCCATCTTGCAGCACCTGCTTACAGGCCCACGCGGAAAATTGCGTGTGCTCATCCTTTCACCAACACGCGAGCTGGCTGAACAGACCCACACCAACATTGGGGTGCTTGGTCATCAAACTGGCTTGCGCAGCTTAACAATTTATGGCGGGGTTTCTGCGCTGCCTCAGATTAAACGGTTACGAGCTGGGGTAGAGATTGCGGTTGCATGTCCGGGTCGTTTGCTAGACCTGATGGGTCAGCAAGTGGTCAACCTCAGTAAGATTGAAATCCTGGTTATCGATGAAGCTGACCGGATGTTCGACATGGGCTTTTTACCAGATATCCGTCGAATTCTTGCGGCTTTACCCAAACAGCGTCAGACCCTGCTGTTCTCAGCCACTATGCCGGATGAGATTCGCTCACTGGCAGATGAGTTCCTGAATCATCCAGTAAAGATCGATTTAGGGGTATCCCGCCCGGTTGAGACGATCGGACATGCGGTCTATCCTGTGGTTCAGACCCGGAAAGCCGAACTGTTGCTGGCTTTACTACGAAAGTCAGGCCATGGCCAGGTGCTGGTCTTCACCAGGACTAAACACCGCGTTAAGAAACTTGCCGAACAGCTGATCAAAGCAGGATTGCCGGCCACCTCACTGCAAGGTAACCTGTCCCAGAACCGGCGACAGGAGGCGATGGACAACTTCCGCACCGGGCGGGTCAAGGTATTGGTTGCCACAGATATCGCCGCGCGTGGGATTGATGTTTCGCAGATCTCGCACGTGATCAACTTTGACATGCCGGATACTGCTGATGCATATACCCATCGCATCGGTCGGACTGGTCGTATGGCAAGACAAGGCACTGCGCTTACCCTCGTCACCCAGGATGACCTGCCAATGGTGCGAACGATCGAGCGCCTATTGGGGAGCCCCCTGGAGAAGCGACGGTTAGCCGGGTTTGATGCAAATTAGCCTTCTGCAAGGGAGCTTCTAGAAATCTGTTTTGGCTATTGAGCATAGCATAGCTCTTCACTGAATTGATCGGCTGTTCATGCCGGTCTATCGTCATTAATATATTCCTCATTTGACAATTGCGATAATTTAGAGTATATTAGTCTTATATAGACTAATTATTCATGGTATAGCACTGGAACTTAAGATCATCTGAACATAACTTAAGTTCAAAGGAGATGACCCATGTTAACATTTGAATGCAGGAACCTGGGAACACAATGTAAATACATAGCACAGGGAAATACCCTTGAAGAAGTCAAAAAGAATACCATGGCACATACACAGACCGTTCATAAATATTGGTTTTTAACAAGATCACCGCAGCAAAAGGCTGAAATCGATAAGACCTTAACCAAAATGATTCATTGAACATAAATTAAGAGGGAAATTAGCCTCAAAGAGAGACATTTTTGGTATGTGCACATCCATGATTGGGAAGGGGGAAACGGTTCTGAGGCAAACTCACCAGCTGATACTGGTGACAATACTTAGAAAAACCACCCCCCGGGGTCCTTCTCGAGGGGTGGTTGCTTTAGTATAAAGTCTTACTATGAAGTGATGGGCAGGAAAATCTTTCCAATCGCGTCTGAAGACCACGTTGCAGACGGCAAAGAAGTGGTGCTGGCGTTGGTGTTTTTCACACTCGAGGTGTACACCCAAGACGAGATGTCAAAAGTGGAATAGGCTTAGCCATTCAGTTGCACGGCATCGTCTTTGCACGAGAGAATGGCATTCGGGTGCTCATTACCGCCAACACCATCAACAACATTGGGGTTATCAGTAGCGCTGGTGGTAATTTCCAATCCTTCGTTATGAAAATTTTGACTAGACAAATACCAATTGATTTTTCCCTTTTTTTCTGCTACACTACTATTATCAATCTTTCCTGATCTGAAGTAATACAACCTACACCCCAATTTGTTGTAAAGCCCAAAGGAGGTAAAAATGACACTTGGAGGTTATGCAGATAGAATTGCTAAGATCAACCTTACGAAAGGCTCTGTTTCATTCGAAGCCATCCCGGAAGATTGGAAGCGGAATTATATTGGTGGCCGTGGCGTTGGCGTAAAGTACGTGTATGAGAATGGACCGCTCGTGGAACCATTATCCCCCGATAACATTCTATGCTTTATGAATGGACCGTTGACCGGCTCAGAAGTGAACCTGAGTGGTCGCATGGCTGTCGTAACGAAAAGCCCCTTGACCAATACGATAACGGACTCTCACCATGGTGGCTGGTCAGCGGCACGCTTACGCTGGGCTGGTTTCGACGGTCTGATCTTCCAAGGCAAAGCACCGAAACCCGTATACGCCCTGATCACACTGAACAAAGTTGAGCTATTAGATGCATCTGAGCTATGGGGCAAAGGAGTGCATGAGACGGTTAAGTTCTTCCAGGAAAAATACGGCGAGAAAAACCTGAGTGTGATAACGATTGGGCCGGCTGGAGAGAAACTCAACCTCTTTGCCAACTGGATGAACGAAAACGATCGATCAAGCGGGCGAGGAGGTACGGGCTGTGTGGGCGGCAGCAAGAACCTCAAGGCGATCGTGATCAAGGCGGTAAAGAAAATGCCCAAGGCTGTCAACATGGAGTTATGGAAAGAATCCCACGCCAAAGCTCTCGCCGAATTAAGCGACACGCGTGTGGTGACTGCACCACGCAAAGGTGGTCTTTCTGTCTATGGCACCAATGTTTTGATGAATATGGTCAATGTGATCGGAGGCATGCCCACGAACAACTCGCAAACCACCTCCTTCCCCAATCATGAGGCAATCAGTGGTGAACGAGTGAAGGAAACGATCCTTGTGGACGATCCCACCTGTCATGCTTGCCCGGTGGCGTGCAAGAAAGAAGTGGAAATCAAGGAAGGCCCATTTGCTGGTCTACGCATGGAGAGCTTCGAGTATGAACCTGCCTGGGCGGTTGGCGCCAACTGCGGCAATGATTATGCTCCCAGTGTAGCCAAAGTCATCGATCAGTGTAACGAGTATGGCATGGATGCTATCGAGACGGGTAATGTGCTCTCGATGTATATGGAAGCCACCCAAAAGGGTTATACGAAAGGCACGGGTAGCCTGGAATGGGGAGACTACATGGGCATGGTGGCGTTGGTGGATAAGATTGGCAAGCGCGAGGGTGTAGGCGATATCCTGGCGCAAGGCACCGAACGGGCGGCCAAATATTTCGGTCATCCCGAGATTGCCATGACTGTTAAGGGTCTATCCATCCCAGCATATGACCCACGCGGTATCAAGGGCATGGGCCTTGGTTACGCCACCAGCAATCGCGGCGCCTGCCACCTGCGTGCCTATACACCGGCTGCCGAGGTCGTAGGTAATGTGCTTGGACCTGCAACCGTTACCGATCCATTGGAATGGAAGGGTAAGGGTAAGCTGGTTGTCATTTTCCAGAATGTACACACTGTCACCGACTGTATGGACGTGTGCAAATTTGCCACATTTGCTGAGTCCCTGGATACCTTTGCTGCCCAATATGAAGCAGTCACCGGCATGGAAACCGATGCGGCATACTTGCTCAAAGTGGGGGAGCGCGTGTGGAATTTGGAGCGATATTACAATAACCTGAATGGTTTCCGCGAAGGCAGTGACTACTTGCCCGAACGCTTCCTGAAGGAGCCAGCCACTGGTCCAGGCTCCACTGGGCAGGTATGCGAGCTGGACCTGATGCTCGAAGAATATTATCAGGAACGCGGCTGGATCGGCGGGGTAGTTCCGGAAGCCAAGCTGATTGAATTGGAGATTATTTAAAATAAAAACGATCGGGTAGGCAATTCAACCTAACCGATCGTTTATTTTGATCTAGCCTCCGCCAACCGGAGGAAAAATCGATATGGTATCGTCTGTCGCCAGGATGGTGTCTAATGAACCATCGAGGAGAGTACTATCACGCCCGTTAACATAAATGTGAATATGGCTCTGAAGATTGCCATTTCGATCTAGCATTTCCCTATTCAAACCCGGGTAACGTTTGACCATTTCTTCGATCAGTTGGCGTAATGTACCTCCCTGCGGAAGGGAAAATTCTACCTGTCGGACACCAACCACCTGGCGCAAGGTAGCATAGTAATTGACGATCATCTTCACCAAGCTCCCGCTATTCACATGACTGTTCACTAACGGCCACAAAGGCAACGATGGTTAAGTATACCTGAAATGTCTGATCGTTCAATTAATCTTGGACGGGAGCTTCGAGTAGGATTGGATCTTCTTATGATGAATGGTTACCCACCTTCTCAGAAGGACATATTCCCCCATAGCTAATCACTGTTGACGAACTTGGAAACGATGATCAGTAAAGCACCCCCCGAAATCCGTCTTGGGGGTGGTAGCTATAATCTGTAAAGTATACTTTTATGTGATCGGTAAGAAGATCTTGGAAATTTGGTCAATATTTCAGTATGTGCCTTCTTTTTTATCTGTTAAAATATACTCGAAACAGTAATAACTGAGGAAGGAGCTAATTTATGCAAGATGAGGTAATTTTGGTGAAGGAATTTCGCAAGGTATATGGCGATTCTCCCGCAGTGGACGGGATCAGCTTTGAAGTACAGCGGGGGGAGATCTTTGGTTTGCTCGGGCCAAACGGAGCAGGGAAGACCACCACTCTAGAAAGTCTGGAAGGATTAAGGCAACCCACAAGCGGTTCATTAAGCATTCTGGGGATTGATCCAACCCACCAATCCAACCGCTTACAAAATCTGATTGGCGTTCAGCTGCAATCTTCCGGATTACCTGGTTATATGACCTCGAAGGAGGCAATGGAGTTCTTTTGTGCATACCATAAGGTAACCACTCGACCAGATTTACTGATTCGATTGGGATTGGGAGAAAAACTCAACTCACAATTTTCCACCCTCTCTACTGGGCTTCAGCGGCGATTGTCACTTGCGTTGGCAGTTGCCCATGAGCCACCGGTGGTATTACTGGATGAACCGACTGCTGGCCTGGACGTTGGCTCTCGGGTTGAGCTTCATCAAGTGATGCGTGAATTGCAAGCCAAGGGTACCACGATCATCCTTGCCACCCACGATATGGCGGAAGCTGAAAAAATGGCTGACCGGGTTGCAATTCTGCTCAATGGCAAAATCGCTGCTTTGGGCACTCCCACCCAGCTGACAGCTACAGGTAGCGGATTGGTAAAGATATCCGTATTCTCTGAAACCGCTTGCCTGGTAAACAGTGCAGAGGTTTTTCCAGAGGTAGAAAAACAACTACTAAAGGACGAATATATGATCTATTACAGCCGCGATGCTGGAGCGACTGTGCCAGCCATCCTGGACTACCTAAAGGCACATGATGACCGACTGGTTGATCTGCGCGTGGAACGCCCTTCTCTAGAGGACCGTTTCCTTGAGATTACCCAACCCGATCACCTGGATGGAGGTCAGTCATGACCGCATTTACGTACCATTTCATGTACGATTTCCGTACCGGTCTGCGGGAAAAGTCTCTTCTGATGTTAAATTACTTGTTCCCACTCGGTTTTTATATCTTAATGGGTCTGCTCATGACGGGGCTTAACCCAACTTTCGCACCAACCATGATTCCCACCATGATCCTTGTTGCGATGATGGCTAATGCACTACTTGGTCTGCCTAATCCAGTGGTGGAATCACGTGAAGCAGGGATATTCCGCAGTTTCAAGATCAACGGTGTCCCGGCTCTTTCAATTGTCACCATCCCGGTGCTAAGCAGCTTTGTGCACATCATCTTGATATCCATTATCATCACGGCAACTGCAGGACCACTTTTCGGTGGAGGTACCCCGACAAATTGGGGATGGTTTGTGATCATTTTGATCCTGTCCGCCTTCACCTTCGCCAGCCTTGGTATGCTGATCGGGGTTGTATCGCCCAATTCACGCGCAATTGTATTATTAAGCCAGATGATCTTCCTGCCCTCTATGCTATTGGGTGGACTGATGATACCAACCAGCATGCTGCCCCCCGCGCTATATCGAGTTGCCATGCTCTTACCCACGACCTACTCGATGAATGCCTGGAAAGGCCTGGCATTTGGAATGGAAACTGCTTTTGATGCAAGATGGTCTGTTTTAATCTTGTTTTCCAGTGCTGTAATTGCGTTTGCTCTAGCGATATATCTATTCAGCTGGGACAGTAAAAATAAACAGCACGGGCGTAATCCACTCTTGGCATTGGTTATATTAATTCCGTACATCCTTGGTGCCATCTTTTTAGTGGGATAAATATCGCTAAAAATATAAAAAAAATTAATGCTAATTTAATTACCCTTTTTTTGATATTTGATGTATGATTTAGATATCCAGGCAGAGTAGCTTGGGCAATTTGTCTCATTTCATTCAGATGAGAAGAAAGGAGCACATCCATGGCATTCAGCTTCAAAAACTCGAAGGGGCAAACCTATTTCCTCCATGCCACGACACGTGTCCTCAAGAGTGGTAAAAATCAGCACCTTTATTATTTCGCAAAGACACAAAAGGCAGGCTCTTTAGACGCTGTCCCTGCAGGCTACGTTGTATCAGAAAGCAAAACTGGCTTGCCTGTTCTTAAGAAGAAATAGTATTTTATAAGGTACCACTGGCGTTTCGTTCACCAATGGAAACCTGACCAAGGAGGTGACCTGGATAAGGTCATCTCCGCCTGTTGGTTTATCAATTCGTATGTATGGCGCACTTCTTAGGAAGTGCGTCGTGTTTTAATTCCCCTGTAATTATTGGCTGAAAAATGCAGTAACCACCTGAGGATCAAAATGCTTGCCTGATTCCATTTGAATATAATCCAGGGCTTTACGCTCAGGCCAGGCAGATCGATATGGTCTGTCTGATGTGAGAGCGTCCCATACATCCACTACTGCAAATATGCGTGCTGACATGGGGATATCTTTACCTATTAACCCACGTGGATACCCATTCCCGTCCCATTTTTCATGGTGGCAGTATGGTATTTCCATTGCAGGCTCGAGATAATCGATGGTCTTCAGCATCTCAAAGGCATGTGTAGGGTGCTGGCGCATGATTTCCCATTCGGATGGCGTCAATGGTCCAGGTTTTAACAGAATTGAGTCCGGTATTCCCATTTTTCCGATATCATGCAATAACGCGCCACGGCGAATATGCTGCAAGGATTCACCACGTATTCCGATCCTATCAGCTACCCGCAGAGTCATTTCAATCACCCGGTGGGCATGACCGACGGTTTCGCGATCACGCAATTCCAAAGCCTTTGCCCAACCTTCCAACGTGGCATCATAGGCTATGGAGAGCTCAGTATTCGAATCTTGGAGCTGTTCGAATAAGCTGGAATTGTCGATGGCAATTGCAGCCTGACCAGCCAGTGCTTCAAGAAAATCCAGTCGCTCCTGGTCTACCGGTCGATCAGCACGGAGAAAGACTTCCAATACACCTTTTACCTGCCCTTTGGCAATCAACGGAACCCCGTAGTAAACTTTGAATCCTTCAGCATCAATGGGAAGCGGTTGGTTTGCGTCCTCATTCATGACCGTAAGATCGGGAATGTGGATGGTTTTACATGTTTGAGCAGCTCTACCTGCAAAACCTTTTCCTAATTGAAGCGTTGAATGAATGATCGAATCCGTTCGAAAACCTTGGGTTGCCTCGTATTCCAATACCTGTGTCTCAGGTCGGTAAAGCAGGATTGCCGCCGCATCCATATTGAGCTGTGACATGATTTGATCAAGCACAATGCCCAAAGTGAATTGCAAGTCTGGACCAGCCGATATAGCAGTGTCGATTGCTCGTAGTGCTTGAAATCGGCACACCTGGCGTTGTATTTGTTCCTCAGCCTTTTTCCAGTCGGTGATATCCGTAATGAATCCTTCTAATAATTGACGCTTTTCGTTCTCAACTGAAGCGCTCACCCCGAGTTCGCGGACCCATTTTATTTGCCGGCTGCGAGTGTGAATTCGGTAGACCAGCTCAAAAGATTTCCGTAGAATAAATGCATTTTGAATATTAATCCAAACCATTTCCCTGTCATCCGGGTAGATTAAATCGCCATAGGCGGTGACAGTATTCAAGATCAGGTCATCCGCCGGATATCCAGTTAATGCGTAACAGCCTTTACTGGCATACTCAAGGGTATGGTTCCAATCAAACCGGCACTGGTATGCCATGCCAGGGATATGGTCAATAAGCGTATTAAAGCGGGGAGATATCTCCCTCACCAAAACATCTGTGTCCAGGTTAGCACTTCCTAAAAATAAAATTGGGTGATTAAGGTCTTATCGTATTAATTCACCCGAACTAAATGAGGCACATGGTCAACAGGTAATTTCAGCTTGCTTTCCTGCTGGTACACGACCATATTAGCGGCGAGATCAACCAGGTTAGCTGAGCGGATGGAATATAGCCAGTTTTGGTCCTCGGGGCTCAAATTAAATGTTTCACCCTGGTAACCAGAGGCTACCGCAATCTCAGGGTTGGTGAGTAACATATTCCGAAAACTTTTACTGACCACTGCTGCACTAAGCAAGCGGTTCAATTCGTCATTCGATGGTAGACTATCCGCCTGCCGAATGACGGGTGTCATGGGTGTATCTATCAGTAACATTGGATTTACCTCAATTCATAAAACGGTGATAAATGTCTGATTGCGAATGCGTGATAAGTAGGATGATGCAATGCATAGCATCGACCGTTATCCACTTACATCACCATGGATGGGCACGCCTAAAATGAAATTGCCCGATGTAGCCAGAGCGAGGACCACAAATGCCAGGCGGATATAGCGGGAATCGATCTTGCTAAGTTTTAAATATATAGCAGAAAGGCAGGTGTTCATTTGAATATCTCCTCTAAAATAGAATATGGTAAAGCTTGGTTCATATATTATTACACAATCACGTCCTCTAAACAGTCTGTTAAAGATTAAAAAAATCCCACTTAAGGGGTATTTTTGCTGTTTTATGCAGGATCAGCGAATTATTTTATATAAATTTTCAGTTTCAGGGGAGGGTTCTAAACCAAGTTCATCACGTAATAGCTGTCTGCATAGCTCATATTGGTTAGCTATACCGGATCGATTACCGAGCGCCGCATAGGCTTGCATAGCCAGGCGATGAGCAGATTCCATGCAATGATTCTCTGTTAAGATGGTCTGGCAGTGAAGTAACGCTGTTTGGGGTTCTTGCTGCTCGAGATGAAGTTTGGCCAATGTCAGCAAGGTATGTTCTTGCATCTGGATCAGCCGACCTCGCTGCGTCATTACCCAATCACCATCGCCTTCCGGGAAATATTCTCCTTGATAGAGCTGGAGGGCTTCATTCAATAGTTCGATCTTCTTTGATGGAGCTTCAGCCCCCTCGGCCTGAACAATCTTTCGCTCAAACTCCTGGACATCGTAGCTGTAATCCATATCTGCATTGAAAAGATACCTGCGCTCGGTATTTATAATGACATCCTGGCCTAACGCATAACGCAAGTAATAAATGGTGTTCCTGAATTGCAATCGAAGCTGTTCGGTTGAGCTGTCTGGCCATAAAATGACTCCAATCTCATCCCTGGTCAAGCCTTTATTGGGATGAGAAAGCAGGAGGAAAAACAGCTCGCGGGCACGTTTCTGATTAACCCATGTGGGGTTCGTCACATGTTTTCCATCGATTTTTACCTGGGAAATCCCCAAGGCATAAATGCTTAATCTGGGTGGGATGAGCAGTACAGTCGCCGCATGAGGGCGTAAGCGCCGCCGCAGGGAAGCAATATGTCTTTCAAAATAATCAATCTGCCCTAACAATTTCACAGATCCAGGGCCAATATTTTCATCCTCAACCAGGCTTTTTATCGCTTCTTTGGCGTATCTCCCTACAACGATCAATGGCTGAAGGCTGTTCAAATCTTTTACCAAATTGAGAGCTTGTTCCATTGATTTATATACGTTTTGAGTTTGATTGGAAGACCCATACGCATAGCATAATAACAAAGCTGCACATGCAGCTTCTAGTTTTTGTCCACTCTCTATAAAAAGTGAAAATGCTTCTGAAAGTTGCGTGATTGCTTTCTGATTCCTGTCTTCAGCCAGTGACAGGCTACCAGCTTCCATCAACCAGATACTCTTCTCAAAGTTGGATTGGCTTTTTTGGATTAACTTCTCTGCTGAGCGAAGATAGGCACTGGCATGCGAAAGTTTGCCTTCCCGCCGGGCAAGGGTGGATTCTGCCAGGTCAACATTCAGAAGCAGGAAATGGTCGTCCAGAGCCTGGCAGACTTTACGGGTTTTCTCAAAAGCGTCCCTGGCGCTGTCATTTGCCTCCAAGTCTGCATACAGATTCCCCAGGTTGAATAGAAGATAAGCTTCGCTGCGCAGGATACCATCCCTTCTTGTCAATGCGAGAGCCTGTTCGAATAATTTTGCAGCTTCAACATAATTCCCTGACAAATGATACAGGCTTCCCAGGTTATTTAATACAAAGGATTGGCGGGTGGAATTCCTGACCTCCTGCCAGTATGTAAGTGCTTGTTCATAATGCCTCACAGCCTCGTTTGTCTTCCCTTGATACTGGCAGCATATACCCAGCTCCATATGCACCATAGCCATATTTTGTTCATCTTTTACTGCTTGAAATAGTGAAAGAGAGCGTTCAAGCATTTCAGAGGCTTCATCGATCTGTCCCTGGTGCTGCAAGCTAACTCCAACGGCCAAGCAAGCGTCAGCCTGGACTGTGTGCAATGCAGGTTCTCCTTCAGAAAACTTCAGCACCTCCAGACCGTCAAGGATTGATTCTTGATACTTCCCCTTAAAGCGGTAGGCTGTTGCCCTCCGCGCTAATGTGCGTGCCAGTCCAGGCAAATCCTGGATTTCTCGTTGAGCGGTCGCTGCACGGTTCAGGAATTCCAGGCTTTTTTCCACTTGACCCTGGATGAGCAGCACAGTACCTTTGTGAGAGAGAAGGCTTGGGCGAGTTTCCAATATGTCGGTTGGAATTTCATCAAGCCATCTGGCAAGCAGAGCAAATTGTGCATTGCGGATGAGCGACGTACCTGATTTCTCGATCAAGTCTGCTGCTGCGGAAATATCCTTGATGCGGTTGTATAGTGCATAAGCACGCCCCCACTCTTCCCGTTTGGTATATACTCCAGCCACACTGCGCAGCAAACTTTCTACCTCGTCAGGACTTTCCTTTTCAAATTGTGCCTTTAAAAACTCACCAAACAAGTGATGGTAGCGAAGCCATCTTCCATCCTCACCAACTGGCAAGACGAACAGGTTGTTTTGAACAACCTGGTTGAACAAATTTTGCCAGTTGATTTCATCTCCCCAAATGGAAGCACAAAGGGATACATCAAATTCCTCTAAAAAAGAGGTGCGAAGCAGGAAGTCTCGGATTTCCTTGGTTTGTTGGTCCAGGATTTCTTGAGCCAGGTAAGTATATAGCTCCACCCCTGTGACTCTTGCTGCTCTCATTTGGTTGGTCATTCCCTGGCCCATCACCTGGGCAGATAGCATCAATCCAGTGATCCACCCCTCTGTATCGCGGGCAAGGTCTTGCGCAGCAGTATCGGACAGGGTCACATGGTAGTACTGCATTACAAAGGATTGGATTTCGTCTGATCTGAACGCCAATTCCTCAAAGCCAATACCACCCACCTGAGAACGTGCAACCAGCAAGGGCAGGTCGGGTAGGCTAAGCAGGGTGCGCGAGCTGAGGGTTAAGTGACAGTTTTCAGCTGAATCGTTGATAAACCGGCTGATAAACACCTGAATTTCTTTAACATTACTCACCAGGTGGTAGTCGTCAAGGATGATTAAGAAGTGTTCCTGGATATGTTCATAGGCATCATTGACAATCACCGAGACTAGCTGATTGATATCAGGATTGAATTGATTAATGGCTTTTAATGCTACCTTGGATGCTTCGCCAAATTCCGGGAAACGTCGGTGCAGTGCGGTAATAAAATAAGAAAAAAACCTTTCTGGAGACTGGTCGAGGTCATCTACTGCATACCAGCAAACCGGTAAATCTACCTGGTAAGAAAAGTCCAGTAACAATGAGGTCTTGCCATATCCAGCTGGGGCGATTACCAGGATAAGTTTTTCATCCAGTAAGTCATACAGCAAGTTGATCAGGCGCTGTCGCGTGAATAGATCTTTCCGGCGTTGCGGAAGAATGACCTTTGTGGGGGTTGGTAGTCTTGCCATATGCTTATCAGGTTGGTTATTAACCATTTTTAGTATAGCATACTACTTTGGGATTTGTCTCATGGTGTATTCTTGTCCTTATTAACTAACCTGTCACTGAATTTACTTTTTACTACCGCTAATAAATAGTGGATAGGTGGTATAACCGCTTGTAGTTATTCGGGTTTGGTCTCCATCACCTTTGAGGTATTGCATACGAAATAACTTACCTATCCTGCTGGATTTCTCATCGTTGTTATTTTTCCCCACAAGTCCGTCAGCAGATGATACTATCCAAGTTTATAAGGCTGTCATTTTTTACACCATCATGAAATAGTTTGCCTATCATTCTTTTTAAAAACCGATGGGCTTGGTGCGCATATCAGCCCGTTATATAGCGCTAGCCCATCACAATCTACAGGCTGTGTGGAGGAGGCCATTTCTTTTTCGAAGAAGCAGGTGACTTATAAAAAAAGCGAGCCCATGCAGGGGCTCGCTTAGAAGTAAGGTTATACAGTTACTGCCTGTTCCTTGATTTATCCAGACCAGGAACAGCCTTCCATGATCATTTCAAGGGTCATGGTATGGCTGCATGTTTGGCGGGTTTGAAAAAAATCACAATCACACTGCCAGGCATTGTCGTTATACTTCACAGTGTGGGGATTATTATCCCCGTCGAAGGTTACCAAGAGTGATTTTACATGGATGCGTTCACGCTGTTCAGAATAGCGTTTTGCTTTGTCTCGCTTGCGGATCAAGCCAGAATCCATATCTTTATAATTGTCTCCTTTCATTATCAGAATTATTTTAAAAAAGGCACGCGTTTAGCAAACGCGTGCCTATGTTATCTTCAACTCATATTCAATTGTGAGAGAAAAACTCGCATAGCGGTATATTCTCCGAATAAATTCAGTATAAGTCAAATTGATTGTAAAGTCAATCACATTATTTGACGTATACCCTACGATTCACCTACATTCTTTGCAGGTATATCCCTTAGAATTGATATTCCATCCAAATCAATGTCTGGTGGGGATAGAATCCCCCCTGGCGGAGCACATCCACCGCCATTCCGGCAGGTAAATTTAAGCTCAGAGGTTGCTCTTGCCGTATTTGCTTGCGTGTTTTGGTTAACAAAGACAAAATAGCCTCATCATCCAGTTGTTCAGGAACTGCTAACCATAATGGGTCTGTAAATCCACTTCTGTGTTTCCAGGTGAGGACACCTTTTAGCTCTTCATTGCGCTCCACACTCCAATGCGTGGGATATTCCAGGGTAAAGAACCGGTAAATTCTGCCCATTATATCTATTCGAAATAAATTCCAATCGAAAGGGATATTCCATTCTAGCTCGGGAGGATAAATACGCATCAACCAGTCTCGATGTTGTAACCAATGATCAGGACGGCGCTTGTCGACCTCTATACCAAGAGCTGGCGTGTGATCATCGAAACTTGGTCCACTGTACCAGCTGGTGCGCCGAAAGCACTCTTTAAATCCACTTGTTATATAGATATGGATTGCACTCGGATTATCATCCCGTACTTGAAGCATTATACCGACAGCTTTGTGATAGCGTGCGTGATCAAGGGCAGTTACCGTAAGCGATCGCGGCAATACCGCGTCCACGATAATCCGGGTGGGTTGCTACATTGGCAATCATGTAGCCTCGTTTACCTTTTATATTGATCGGGATCAAGCTTAAATTGCCCACCAGCTGCCCGTCTTCTTCCCAAACGTATCCTGATGGTGGCATAGGTGCTTGATCGATCATACTGCTTGCCCAACCTAGCATACTGGCATTTTGTGCAGCCTTGCGCATTTCCTTGAGATATTGTTTGCCTTCTGGGTCGAGGGTATCGTAAAAGCATAATTCGACCAGGTCTGCAACTTTGTGCAAATCTCGTCGCATATCAAGCTTGCGTAAATGACCTTGGGCACAGGCGGGTATGGCAATTTCCATAACCATATTATGTGCCCATTTTACTCTATTTGGTTCGCTCATGCTGCATGTTCAGGATGAACTATAGTGAAAATTTATGCGTATATCTATTAGTAGATTTCTCTAGCAGAAGATTTTGATAGGATTAACACAAGCAGCTTGATCTGTTGACAAGTGAGGATGACTGCCATAGGAGCATATATTCCACATGGTTTTTGTTATTGATTGAATTTTTATATTTATCAAATCAGTACAATGTATAGAAATTTAATTCGCCGCCTAACCATTTTCCCACAGTCTTAATCCTGATTGCGTTGGGAGATCCAGTTAATTCCACCGCGGTTCCGACAGGCACGCCCTGAAAATCTTATTTCTATTGGAGCAGAAGATTATATCTCTACTGAGAGATTGTTTCCCTGAACCGGCATGATTAATATCCTGTATATATAAATCATATAGAACTCTTACGCGGCACAGCTCTTGCACATATCCACTCAATGTTATAATCCTCCTGACAAGGAAGGAATTTTCCTATGATGCGATTTGATCGTTTTACTGAACGTGCCCAGGAAGCTGCTCAACGCGCGGCCGAGATCATTCAACGCTACGGGCACAATCAGATAGATACTGAACATATCCTGCTGGCATTGATCGAACAACCTCAGGGAGTGATCCCACAGATTTTGGAATACCTCAAGGTTGACTCCAACGCCCTCACTGAACGCCTGGATTATGTTTTACGTACCAGCCCAAAAGCCAATATCTTTGGAGGGGGTGCAGGTCAGATATTCATCACCCCGCGCGTCAAGCGCATCATTGACCTGGCGAACGAAGAAGCCAACCGGCTCAAAGATGAATATATCTCTACAGAACATATCTTCCTGGCGATCCTTAATGAACGCAGCACACCTGCAGCCCGATTATTGGAAGGCGCAGGTGTGACCCGCGAGCGTGTTTACGAGGCTGTCCAGCAAATCCGCGGTGGGCAACGCGTCACCGACCCTCAGGCAGAGACACGTTACCGCACTCTTGAGAAATACTCGCGCGACCTGACCCAGATGGCTCGCGAGGGCAAACTCGACCCGGTTATTGGCCGCGATACCGAGATCCTGCGCGTGATCCAAATTCTCTCCCGCCGAACGAAGAACAACCCTGTGTTGATTGGTGAAGCTGGAGTTGGTAAAACAGCCATCGTTGAAGGCCTGGCGCAGAAAATCGCCTCCAATGATGTGCCGGAAATCCTTACCGGAAAACGTGTGATCGCCCTGGATTTGGGTGCCATGATTGCCGGTTCGCGCTTTCGCGGAGAATTTGAAGAGCGTCTCAAGGCTGCCATTGAAGAAATCCAGCGTGCACAAGGTGAGGTGATTTTATTTATCGATGAGCTTCATACAGTCGTGGGTGCAGGCGCTGCCCAAGGGGCGATGGATGCCTCCAATATGCTCAAACCTGCCCTGGCGCGTGGCGAACTTCAGTGTGTAGGGGCATCCACGTTGGATGAATATCACAAGCATATTGAGAAAGATGCTGCACTTGAGCGCCGTTTTGCGCCTGTGTATGTCGAAGAGCCTTCCGTGGATGACACCATCCTGATGTTGCGTGGATTAAAGGACCGTTACGAAGCCCACCACAAGGTAACCTTCTCTGACGATGCCCTGGTTGCGGCTGCACGTCTCTCCTCTCGTTATGTAACTGACCGTCACCTGCCTGATAAAGCAATCGACTTGATGGATGAAGCGGCTGCCAAATTACGGGTGGCCCTTTATTCACTTCCCCCTGACCTGAAAGTAATGAAAAGCGAGGTTGATCGCCTACGCGCTGAAGAAGAGCAATCCGGATTATCGCGTGATTACGAGCGCGCAGCTGAGAAAAAAGCTGAAAGACTTCGTCTGGAAACAGAGTTTAATACGTTGCGCGATAAATGGGAGAGCGAGCATAAGCTGGATGAGGTGGTGGATGTAAATGATATTGCTTCTGTAGTTGCTCAATGGACAGGCATCCCTGTTACCCAAATGATGGAGACCGAATCCGAGAAACTGCTCAGCATGGAAGAACGCCTGCATGAGCACATCATTGGACAGCAGGAAGCCATTCATGCCATCTCGGATGCCATCCGCCGAGCCCGTTCGGGTCTCAAAGATCCCCGACGACCGATTGGCTCATTTATTTTTATTGGTCCCTCGGGAGTTGGAAAGACCGAGCTTGCCAAAGCATTGGCTGAATTTATGTTTGATGATGCCGAAGCCCTGATTCGCATCGATATGAGTGAATACCGAGAGCAACACACCGTATCAAGGTTATTCGGTGCCCCTCCCGGGTATGTAGGTTATGAAGAAGGTGGCCAGCTCACTGAAGCTGTTCGCCGACGCCCTTACCGGGTAATCCTGTTTGATGAAATTGAGAAAGCCCACCCAGAAGTATGGAATGCCTTGCTACAGATACTTGACGATGGCCGCTTGACCGATGGTCAGGGTCGCGTGGTGGATTTCCGTAATTCGGTGCTCATTATGACCAGCAACCTTGGGACCGAGTACGTGCGCAAATCTGGAAGCCTTGGGTTCGTGGCTCCCACCTCCACATCCGAAGACCGTGAAGACCAAGAGAAAATCTCTAAAGCCCTAAAGAGCACCTTCAGACCAGAATTCCTGAACCGGATTGACGAGATTATCACCTTCTCCCCGCTTTCATTGGAAGATATGGTCAAGATTGTCGATCTTCAGATGAAGGAGATCCAGGAGCGCATGGGTGAAAATGGCTTGGCCATCGATCTGTCTCAAGCAGCAAGGCAGTGGCTGGCGGAAACTGGTTACGATTCAGCCTTCGGCGCCCGTCCTCTGCGGCGTGCCCTGCAAAAATATTTGGAATCACCCCTTTCAATGAGCTTACTCAGTGGTGAGTTCTCTCGCGATGCGCATATCATCGCCGATGTGAACGAAGCCCGGGATGGTCTCGTATTCAGCACTGCTGAACAGCCGGTTAATCTGAAAGTTCCACAAGAAACTGCAAGATAAAACCACATCGGGTAGCATTCGGGTCGGGATTAACTCCCGACCTTTTTATTTTTTCATGTAATACAACCATATAAATTACATGTACCTGTAACACGAAGCTGGTGATATTTGTCTCTCATATGAGGATATTAACCACTAGGTAATTTACCCCTATGGTATAAAATTTTTAGGATGGAACAATCTCCCATGGACGCAAATTCACTCCCTAACTTGTTCCTCTTCCGGGATCTTTCCTCTGCACAGCTACGGCAGCTCCAACCTCTATTCATCCCTTGTGAATTCGCGGCAAATACTGTTTTATTCGAACAAGGAGATCCTGCCGATAACCTGTTTACTGTTGTCAGCGGCGAAGTAGTGGTAAACTTTAAACCGGATGATGGGCCTACCATCGTGGTTGCATGTGTTCAACCAGGAAGCATCGTAGGTTGGAGTGCTGCACTTGGGAGCCGGCTTTATACTTCCAGTGCGTTGTGTACAACCTACACCCAACTTCTGCGTGTGCGCGGTGATGATATACGGCGTTTGTGCATACAACATCACGATACTGGGATGGTTTTTCTTGACCGGCTAGCGACCGTCATTGCTGAACGACTGCATTCCACCCACGACCTGGTCCTGTCGCTGTTGCAACTTGGTTTAACGACTACAGCTGAAAGGAACGGAGGATGAGCCATGGTTACACCGATCAATAGCAATGCCCCCCTCGAAGAGCAGGTGCGCGTCCTCATCCAGCGCCTGAGTGATTATATCGAGCAATTTCACGGGGGTTCAGTCGAATTCATCTCCTTCGATGGTAAGGTGCTCAAGGTCCGCCTGGGTGGTGCATGCCTGGGTTGCCCGCTCTCGCCCAATACACTGCACGGCTGGGTGGAAGGCACCGTTAAACAATTCTTCCCTCAAATTGAAAAAGTCGAATCTGATGTTTGAGTAGAGCGGCGAT
This sequence comes from uncultured Chloroflexia bacterium, assembly GCA_963777965.1. Lineage (GTDB taxonomy): Bacteria > Chloroflexota > Anaerolineae > Anaerolineales > UBA4823 > FEB-25. The sequence continues at coordinate 23,457 of CAVZSS010000031.1, forward strand.
CGTTGATCGCTTTTCATCTCGCCTATTCAATCCCCGGCATATTGATGATCATCGGGCTCAGGTAAGGGATCAGCCAGATGAACCATACCAGCAGGCTGAACTTGTGGAAATTTAATATCGCTTTCTCATCCTTCCGGATCAGTACCAGGGTTGCCCACACCGCATGGATCATCATCAACAGGATGGCAATCACCCCGGTAACGCCGTGAATATCGGTCGTTAATCCTCCAACCGCTTCAATCATCAAGCCTGTCCCCCAGGTGTCGCATATCAAGCCAAGGTAAAAGAAAACCAGGTGCCATGGTTTAAGTCTCCCCTGGATGCGCTCACCCCATACACCTATTGAATAAAAAACCAAGGCCAGACTGATGATAATTAATGGTGTGGTGCCCATGGCTGTCATGAGGTCTCCTCAGATAATATATTTATGAAATCATACGCCATTAAACGCTACATGATATTGGATGATTCCAGGTGCATTCTGGAGATATCCAGGCTGGAGTTCTAAGACCATGAAAACCTCAGGCGGCACATCATATTCACTGCTGATGCCATAATTCACGGATGGCATGAACCCGAAGCGAGGGTAGTACCCTGGATGCCCCAGTACAATAACAGCACCGTACCCAAGTTCTTTACACTTTTCCAAGCCAGCCATGACCAGCGCTGACCCAATCCCTTCGCCTTGCCGTTCAGGTATCACCGACAAAGGACCTAACCCCATGATTCTGAAGTTCCAAATGACCTGATAGCGAAGCCGGCGAGAACATGATATGCCCTATGATTGCACCATTCTCCTCTGCAACGAGAGAGATGATTGGGTACGCTTCTCTCCTGAGAATATCCACCAGGTCGGCTTCAGCATGAGTTTCGAAAGCAGATACATTCACTGCATACACTGCCGAATAATCCTTTGGTTCCTCTTCTCGAATAGGCATAGTTTTCCTCCGAATGGTGTTTGGAAATTATATACCTTTGTGTCGAATCTCTGAATGATCATTGATATACCGCTGGTTGATTTTATTGACATACTTCACCACAGGATGAAATGCTGTGAGGCAGCATTCAGCTTTCTATATATGGCCGAACAACCACCAGTAAGCCAAGAACCAGTGAGTCAACCACCCACTCCTGTAATTCCGGCTGGCAAGACACCAGTGGAGGAATTCTCCTGGTGGACAACTGGTGGTGAAGCGCCGCCTTGACAAGGATCGTCTGACAGCAATTCTGTTTATAACCCCGTCTGTCGTTGCCATCTTGCTCTTATGTATACGGCTTTATCGGATGGACGGGATGGGCATCGTTGCTGAAATGGAATGACCTTGCCATGATTGGCAAGGGTAAGCTCTTTCCAGATGTGCCCTTTGCGGGGATGGACAACTTTATCCGTCTTTTAACCTTAGATCAACGCTTTCAGGTTGATTTACGCAACACGGTTGTTTTTACACTTACCTTTATTGTTGCCTGCCTCGGGCTGGGGTTGATGATGGCGATAGTACTCGACCAGAAAGTAAAAGGTGAGGCTCTCTTCCGTGGGATTTTCCTATTCCCAATGGCGGTTTCATTCATTGTCACTGGTGTCGTGTGGCGCTGGTTGTTAAATCCAGGCAACAGTTCAACCGGTCCAGTGGGAGTCAACCTTTTATTTAAAAATATGGGATTGGGTTTCTTCCAATCCGCCTGGTATACCAACCCGGAGGTTGGATGAAACCAACCTGATTCAGCGATTGGTGGATTTCTTAACTCAATTGGGCTGGATTTTATTACCACAGCAAAGTTTGGTGTCCCCTTTGCTATCCTATCGGTGGTCCTGGCTGCCACGTGGCAAATGTCTGGCTACACCATGGCAATGTACCTGGCAGGTCTCCGGGGTGTACCAGAGGAGCTGCGTGAAGCCGCAAGAGTAGATGGGGCTACCGAATTTCAGGTATATCGAAATATCATCTTACCCTTGCTCAAACCCATCACGTTGAGTGCAATCATTATCCTGGGTCATATATCGCTAAAGATCTTCGATCTGGTTTCCTCCATGACCGGGCCTGGACCAGCGTTTGCCACTGATGTTCCAGCTTATTACATGTTTGACACGGTGTTCCGCGGAAATCATTTTGCACGTGGTGCAGCGATCGCTATCATCATTCTTTTGAGTGTGGCCGTCCTGGTGGTTCCCTACCTGATCAGTAACATGCGTTCTGAGGTGAAGCAATGAAACAGCGCTTTAAACCTCCAAGTGGACGCGGGTGTCTTCTGTATATCTTATTGATCGCCGGGGCGATTTTCTACCTTCTGCCGATATATATGCTCGTCGCAACCAGCCTGAAAAGCTACGCTGAGGTAAAACTGTCAACCATGTGGTCAATCCCAGGTGGTTTTCACCTCGACAGTTTCCGGCAAGCCTGGTTTGGAGATCCCACCAAGGGTACATTGGGATTATCGTCCAACTTTATTAACAGCTTAAAACTAGCAATCCCGGCAACGATCTATTTCAGCGATGCTTGGTTCGATAAATGGATATGTGTTTTCCAAGTGGAAATTTCGCGGCTCAGATGTGCTGTTTACTTTAATTCTTTTCGGGATGTTCATCCCATACCAGAGTGTATTGATTCCTTTGGTGCAAACCCTTCAAACCTTTAGCCGGACATTACGTCCAGTACTGAATGAGATCATGGCATGGAAGGCTCCGGAGCTGTTGGCTGGTTACCAGTCTTGATTGCTACATACATGCCCATGTATGGAACAATCGGGGGGTTGGTCATGGTGCATGTCATTTACGGCATCCCGATCACAACCCTGATTTTTCGTAACTACTATGCAGCCATCCCGGATGAATTGTTGGAAGCTTCCAAGATCGATGGAGCGGGTTTTGGTGGTATTTACCGCTATATCCTTTTCCCGATCTCCATGCCAGCATTCGTGGTGGTGTTGATCTGGCAGTTTACCTCGATTTGGAATGAGTTCTTGTTCGCTACTGTGATCACCAATAAGGCTGATGTACAACCGATCACAGTGGCATTAAATAACCTGGCAGGCAGCTTCATTGTTGAATGGAATGTTCAGATGGCTGGCGCTCTGATGGCAGCTATACCCACGCTGCTGGTTTATATATTACTCGGACGCTACTTCATGCGTGGCCTGTTGGCAGGTTCGCTCAAAGGTTAATCATCAGAAAGACGGGCAGTGGCCCTGTCTTCCTGATTCAATTCCCTGAGGCTGTCAATTCTGCTGCCGGGCTTCCTTCCCGGCTGCGGTGCACCAGGTAGATGCCCACCAGCACCACCAGGCCCCCAATCCATTGCTCAGTCCGCAGTGCCTCCCCCAACAAGGGGATCGCCAGCAATGCCGTCACCACGGGTTGTCCGATCAGCGTGGGTGAGACGACCGAGGCAGATAGGTGCCCCAGCGCATACCCGATGGATAAGTAACCTCCCACCTGCGAAACCAGCGCTGCACCCAGGAATGCCAGGTAAGTCTGGGTTGGGTAGCCAGTTAGGGGCATCTTCATCCCCAGAGAAATCAGCAGGAGGGTGAAGGCAGCAATCAGGTCCACCAGCCATACGTAGGAGAGGGTGTCCAGTTTCTGCCGACCGCGTTCAGTCACCACGAAGTAACCAGCATAAAACACTCCCGCTGCGAGTGCAAGCATGTCACCCAATCCAATGCTCGGGTGGCGGATGAAGTCGCTTCCCAGGACGATCATCGCCCCGGTCAACGCGAATGCAAGTCCCACCCAGAACAAACCCCGCAGCTTTTCGCGCAATACCAACCAAGCGAACAATGCCACCCATAATGGAGCGGTGTTACCTAGTAGTGTGGCATTGGCTGCGGAGGTATAGCGCAGGGAAGAATTCCAGGTTCCGTGGTCTAGCGCCGTAAAAATGCCTCCCAGGATCGGGAGGAGCAAAATAAGCATGGGAAACTTTACGTGATACTTGCGTTTGCGATATAGGAATACCGGAAGGAGGATGACTGTAGCCAAGCCAATGCGATAAAACCCTATCACCGGACCCGGCGCATTTGCCCACTTGCCAAACATCGCTGAAAAGCTCAGGCAGATGATCCCCATGAACAGGGCGAGATATGGCAAGATAGGACTTTTGGTAGGCATTGTTATATTGGATACGATATCGTGGGTGATTCTTATTGGCAAGCCATTCTATCACAGGGGATTGCAGGCTTGTAAACTACGCAATCATAATCAATAATACCAATTCTTATCTAATCTTCAGAATCTTGAGTTCAAAAAACGTTATACTACGATCTCGAAAAGAAAATATCCCCTTATGAAAGAGTTTTATGAATGCATAAACTTACACGGAATAATCGTATTGTCCTATCTGTCGTTTTGTTATTAACCTTCAGTCAGCCTGGCTTGCGGAGTGCCTGCCCAAGGTTTAACCAACATCCAACCTACTCCTGTTGCCCAGGAAAATAATCTTACACCCGCTGATGGCACACCTCGAATTGAGCTTGTCACGGATGAGGACCAGGTCTTGATAGACATGTACTCGCGCCTCAACCCCTCCGTAGTCAATATTACCGTTTACCTCAACCAGGATGGTGTGCTTGATTCATTTGCCCAGGGTTCAGGTTTCGTCTTTGATGACCTGGGTCACATAATAACCAACGCCCACGTTGTGCACGGCACCGATGGTGTTGAAGTAACCTTCTCGGATGGCTTAATCCGTGAAGCCACCGTTGTGGGTGAAGACCTGCATAGTGACCTGGCAGTTATTAAAGTTGAGCTTCCTGAAGGTATTACATCCATCCCGTTGGGTGTGATGGATGAACTTGCTGTTGGTCAGACGGTTGTAGCCATTGGAAATCCATTTGGATTGGAAGGCACGCTTACGCGTGGGATCGTCAGTGCTTTGGGACGCACCATACCAGCCCTGACGATCTTCTCCATTCCCCAGGCCATCCAAACCGATGCGGCAATAAACCCGGGTAATTCAGGTGGCCCGTTACTCAATTTGAATGGTGAAGTGATTGGGGTAAACGCCCAGATTGAGACTTCAGGCACCAGTGACAGCAACATCGGTGTTGGTTTTGCCATCCCGGTCAGTATTATTCGCCGGGTAGTTCCAGCATTAATTGAGACAGGGCATTATGATTGGCCATGGCTTGGGGTATCTGGATACACCGTTAATCCTCCACTGGTGGAAGCAATGAACCTACCGGTGGAACAAGGCGCTTATGTATCCTCGCTCACCGAAGGTGGTCCAGCCCAAGCAGCTGGTCTTCAAGCAACAACGGAAGCCATCACCCAAGATGGTCGCCAGATTGAGGTAGGTGGGGATGTCATCACAGCCATCGATGGGCAGCCGGTGAAAACCTTCGACGATATGCTGGTATATCTTACCCTGCAGACCACACCTGGCCAGGAAGTTACGCTAACGATTTTACGTGATGGAAAATACCAGGATGTATCCGTTCAACTTGGAACCCGCCCAACAGACTGAGCGAATCTTTGGAGGTTATGATTAATGTGAAGAGCCCGGATCGTTCCGGGTTCTTCACATAATTTTCAAATCAGCCTGGTTAATATTCAAGCGCCGGGTCCAATAGATTATAAAGCGGCTGTTCTTGTAGGTAACTGCTGCAGGTTTTGGATAAACAGGTCTACCGCGCGTTCATCATACTGAGGTGAAAAGCCAGCAATGTGCGGTGTGAGGATCACATTCGGCAGCTTCCAGAGTGGACTATCAGCGGGCAAGGGCTCCACCGGGTATACATCCAAGGCAGCGCCAGCAATCTTATGTTCCCTCAGGAGTGGTATAAGAACGCTGTGGTCAACGATATCTCCACGTGAGATGTCGACTAGGAATGCGTCTGGTTTTAAATGCTTCCAGCTCTTTGGCACCCATGAAACCTCGGGTGGAGGAAGTACGGGGAAGGGTGACGATGACAAAATCGCACTCCTTTATCATGGAGCACACTGCTTGCGGGGGATAGAGCCTGTTCACCAGGTCCCCACTTGGGTCACCCAATCCATCAATTATATAGCCTGGATCCTCAGGATGCTTGGCATCTCGCTTGGTTGCCAGGACGGTTGCCCCGAAAACCTGCAGCAGCCGTGCGATTTGCCGTCCAATGCTGCCATATCCAACGATCCCAACCGTGCTACCGCGCAATTCCTGTGGGTTAAATAGCTCCCACCTGCCCGATGGCCAATTTGCCCTCTTTTGGTGTGCAAGAACATCTGGCAGATGATGACCCAACGCCAGGAGCATCATGACCGCATGTTCTGCCATTTGGGGGGCTGAAGCACCGCTCATGTTGGTTATCATCATCCCCTCCCGGTGCAGGATTGATTTATCGAGTGCATGGTCCAGGCCAGCCCAGTGGAATTGTATCCAGCGCAGCTTGGGTGCTTTTTCGGGTTCTGGTAAGACACGGTTCGTGTATAGTACCTGCACTTTCTTCCAGACATCCTCGCTGATCTCATCAACCTTTCGAGCAACCATCTTTTCTACTACCAGGCGCGGGGACACTTCAGTGATCTTTTTCATCTGTTCGTCAGTGAAAGCCAGTGTGATTAGAACTTGAATTGAATCATCCATAATATATCCTGATCTTGTGAGGTCATGTACGTGTTATTCGAGAAAGCCCACGTACTTTTCAATTATATTGTACACCTCAGTAAAAAGCCTGCATTAATGAAAATTTGATTATTTAAAATTCCTGACCACTTCTCACTGAACTCTCATCCTATAATTCAGCATTTTCCTTTACAAATTCTAAAGCCATCGATATAATCAAGCCTTCTTAACTATTTAGAAAGGTTAATTAATGCAATCTTCGAATACTTTAGCTGCAGCATTGCACGAATGGTTTGGTATCTTCCGCCGTAACTTGATGCGTAACATTTTCGCGTACGCCAAGGATCGGGGACTTACCATGGCGCAATTTGGGGCTTTGCTCCACATATTCCACAAAGGCGCATGTGGCGTGTCTGACATCGGGAGTGACCTGGGGGTGACCAATTCGGCTGCCAGCCAGATGTTGGAGCGCCTGGTACAACAAAAAATCATCACGCGCTCCGAAGATCCCACTGACCGCCGTGTTAAGCAAATTGTTCTGACAGATAAAGGCCGTCAAATTTTGGAGGAAAGTAACCACGCGAATCAGGGCTGGTTAGAAGATCTGGCAAACAAGATGACTCCTGCAGAACAGGAGCAAGTCAGAGACGCGCTTGTCATCCTGATTGAGAAAGCCAGCCAGCTTGAAATAACCCCGTTTGATAAATCTAATTTCTAAAGGAATATTTCCGTTAATGGATTAAGCGATTATTCTGTCTTGCCAGATGCAATTTTGATGCTTTCAGCCTGTATAACAAATGAAAATTGAAATGCAAACCATTTTAATAAATACACCATAGTCTATTCATTAGGAACGAACATAACCATGATTCGAATACTCAAATACCTAAAACCATACCGCCTATTGATCCTGCTTACTATCGTCTTGCTGTTTGTGCAGGCATTTGCTGACCTGGCACTGCCCAGCTACATGGCGGATATCGTTAACGTCGGCATCCAGCAAGGCGGGGTTGAAAATGCTGTTCCGGTAGCCATCCGGCAAAGTTCAATGGACAAACTTACCCTCTTTATGAGTGAGCAAGACAAAACGACAGTGCTTGGCGATTACACCCTTGTGGATAAGGATTCACCCGACTACGAACAATATGTTAAGGATTACCCTACGCTTGCCAATGAACCCGTGTATGTGCTGAATGAGATAGATCAGGCAGAAATGGACCGGATTAACCCAATCATGGGCAAAGCGATCCTGGGTACATCCTTTATACAACAACTTATTTATGATCCAACCAAAGCGGCTGCCATGGCACAGGTCGGAGGAATTGATCTGTCCAGTATCCCATTTGACCTATCGAAGATCCCTGCTGGAACCGACCCATTTAGTATATTGAGCAAGATCCCTGATGCTCTTACGATGATAACCACCATGTTTAACCAGAAGTTCGCCACGTTGAGTGACTCAATGATTACTCAATTGGCAGCCGCGCCAATCCTTGCAGAGTATACCGCCTTAGGTATGGACACCTTGCAGCTGTCAACCAGCTATATCATGCGCATCGGCGCGATCATGCTAGTCATAACTTTGATCTCCGGGACCTGTATGATCATTGTAGGTTATCTATCGGCTCGAACTGGAGCCGGGCTCGCACGTGACCTACGGCGGAATGTGTTCCAACGGGTGGAAAGTTTTTCCGCCACCGAGTTTGATAAATTCTCCACCGCCTCGCTGATAACCCGATCAACGAATGACATTACGCAGATCCAGATGGTGGTTATCATGATCATGCGTATGGTTTTCTACGCACCCATCATTGCGATTGGTGGCATCATCAGAGCCACCCAAACAAGCGCTAATATGTGGTGGATCATTGCTTTGGCGGTTGTCGTGCTCCTCAGCCTGATCCTGACGGTATTCACAATTGCCCTGCCCAAATTCAAGATTATTCAAAGCCTGCTCGACCGGCTCAACCTGGTGATGCGTGAAAACCTGTCCGGCATGATGGTTATCCGGGCTTTCAACATGCAGACCTTCGAGGAAGACCCGTTTTGACAAGGCTAATAAAGATGTGACCAGTAATTTCCTGTTCATCAACCGGGTCATGGTCATTATGATGCCGTTGATGATGTTGGTCATGAACGTCGTGACTTTGCTGATCCTCTGGGTCGGCGCCCATCAGGTCGCCGAGGCGAATATACAGGTTGGCGACATGATGGCCTTTATGCAATATGCCATGCAGATCCTTTTTGCATTCCTCATGCTGGCAATGATGTTCATTATGTTACCAAGAGCAGCTGTATCTGGAGATCGTGTTGCTGATGTGCTGGAGACCGAACCGGTCATCAAAGATCCGCAGGAGCCCCGACATTTCGACGAGCCATTCAAAGGGTCTGTCGAATTCAGGAACGTGTCTTTCCGCTATCCCGGTGCAGAGGAAGATGTACTGCACAATATCAGCTTTACTGCCCAACCCGGCCAGACCACTGCCCTGATCGGCACCACCGGTTCGGGTAAATCCACGATCGTCAACCTGATCCCGCGCTTCTACGAAGTCACCGAGGGGGCTGTCTATGTGGATGGGACCAATATTCGGGAAGTCACGCAGCATGAATTGCGTGATCGGATCGGGTATATCCCCCAGAAGGGCACCCTCTTCTCCGGGACGATCGAAAGCAACCTGTTATATGGGGATGAAAACGCCAGCGATGACACGTTGAAAATGGCTGCAGATATTGCTCAAGCTACTGAGTTCATCGCAACACGAGCCGGATGGTATGCAATCTGAAGTTGCACAGGGGGGTACAAACTGGTCTGGTGGTCAGAAGCAACGTCTCTCGATTGCCCGAGCGTTGGTGAAAAAAGCGCCTATCTATATCTTTGACGACAGCTTTTCATGCCCTGGATTTCAAGACCGATGCAACCTTGCGTAAAGCACTCAAGGAGCATACCGGTTCAAGCACCATGATGATCGTGACACAGCGTATTGCCACGATCAAGAATGCCGAGCAGATCATCGTGCTGGATGAGGGCAAGATCGTCGGAAAGGGCTCCCATGAGGAACTTATGGAGGACTCTGAAATATATCGAGGCATTGCCTTGTCTCAGTTGAGCAAGGAGGAGTTATCATGATGCACAGCAGCAGTACTCCAACAAATCGTGGTCCCGCCAGAGGCGGTCCGATGGGCGGTCCAATGGGACGTGGCGGCCCAATGGGGATGATGGGTAAAGCCGAAAAGCCACGCGACTTCAAAGGTACTCTGAAAAAACTGATCCAATATCTTGGGCGTTACAAGCTTTTGATCTTATTCGTCTGGTTACTGGCGATTGCCTCCACGGCGGCAGCGATCTTTGGACCCAAGATCCTCGGAACAGCCACAACCACACTGTTCGAGGGTGTGATGGCTGAGCTCGCCGGCACAGGCACCGTCGACTTTACTGCCATCGGCAATATCCTCCTGCAGGTGCTGTTGCTGTACGTGTTCTCTGCTATGCTGAGCTACGCTCAAGGTTGGATCATGACCGGCGTGGCGATGAAAATCACTTACACCTTCCGCAAGGACATCGCTGAAAAGATCAACCATATGCCGCTTCAATACTTTGACGGCACGAGCCATGGTGAGGTGCTTTCCGCGTGTCACCAACGATGTAGATACGGTCAGCCAGAACTCTGAACCAGAGCCTGACGCAGATCATTACTTCTGTGACAATGCTCCTTGGGATCTTAGTGATGATGTTCACCATCAGCTGGCAGATGACCCTGGTAGCTTTGGGCACCCTCCCGCTGTCGTTTGGCATCCTTGGCCTGATCATGAGCAAATCGCAGGTCTTCTTCAAACGCCGGCAGGACTACCTTGGTCACATCAACGGTCACGTCGAAGAAATGTACGGTGGGCACGTTGTGGTGAAGGCTTTCAATGGTGAAGCGAAGAGTGTCGAATATTTTGACCAGATCAATGACTACCCTCTTCGATTCAGCCTGGAAATCGGAATTCCTGACCGGCTTGTTGTTCCCCATCATGAATTTCGTTGGAAACCTGGGTTATGTCGCCATCTGTGTCTTGGGCGGCTACCTGGTGGTCAAGGGCACAATGCCGATCGGAGATATCCAGGCTTTTATCCAATACATGCGCTCTTTCACCCAGCCCATCACGCAGATCGCCCAAATATCCAATATTCTGCAGGGGACGATCGCCGCAGCGGAGCGTGTGTTCGAATTCCTGGCTGAACCTGAGGAGATTCCCGACACCGAGAATCCCATCCAGATGGCTAATTTTGAAGGTCGTGTGGATTTCAAGAACGTCCACTTCGGATACAGCCCGGATAAGATCATCATCAACGACTTCACCTTCTACGCTGAACCAGGCCAGAAGATCGCCATCGTCGGACCGACCGGCGCTGGTAAAACCACCATGGTCAAATTACTGATGCGCTTCTACGATGTCAACAGCGGTGCCATCCTGGTGGATGGTCATAATATCAAGGATTTTAAACGCGATGACCTGCGCTGCATGTTCGGTATGGTTCTGCAGGATACATGGCTTTACAACGGGACCATCATGGAGAACATCCGCTACGGTCGCATGGATGCCACTGATGATGAAGTCATCGCGGCTGCCAAGGCAGCACGTGTGGATCATTTCGTCCGCACCCTGCCTGAAGGTTACAATTTAGTGCTCAATGAAGAGACTTCCAATATCTCGCAAGGTCAAATGCAATTGATGACCATCGCACGCGCTTTCCTGGTTGACCCTACAATTCTCATCCTGGATGAAGCCACCAGTTCCGTGGATACTCATACCGAGGTACAAATCCAAAAAGCCATGGATACCTTGATGAAAGGCCGCACCAGCTTTATCATCGCCCATCGCCTATCCACTATCCGGGAAGCAGATTGGATCCTGGTGATGAAGGACGGTGATATCGTGGAGCAGGGCAAGCATGCAAAGCTGCTGGCAAAGAATGGTTTCTACGCCGAGCTCTACAACAGCCAGTTTGAAGGCAAAGAAATTTAACTAAATAGGGATTCAACCTTTCATAAATAATACTAACCAGCCTCTCCCATCCTATTCTAGAAAATGGGGAGGCTGGCTTCCTTTTTACAAAGAGAATAGGATGAGGATTTTAACAATGAAAATCAAGGATAATATTCAAGTGAGGCAGCTTGGAAAAACCGATATCTATCGTCTCCCCAATTGGACTGGGAGTTATGGAGTTCGCCGGTGGGGGAGGATTGCTTGGACGCGTGTTCCCGATCATCCCACAGGAGGAAAAGAATGCCATCATCAAAGCCGCCCTGGACGGTGGAATCAACTGGTTCGACACGGCAGAACTGTACGGTGGCGGGGTCTCCGAGCGATCCCTGGCGACTGGCTTGAAAGCAGCTGGGAAGTCAGACAAAGATGTCATCGTGGCAACGAAATGGCTGCCTTTTTTACGGACAGCCGGAAATATCCCGCACAGTATCAATAATCGTTTGGAATACCTGGGTGGATTCAGTATAGCCAATTATATGGTCCACCAGCCATACAGTTTTTCCTCACCAGAGGCTGAAATGAATGCCATGGCTGACCTGGTGGAGGCAGGTAAAATTCGTTCAGTTGGAGTCAGCAACTTCAGCCCTACCCGTATGCGACGGGCGCATGCCGCACTGGCAAAAAGAGGCTTACCTCTAGCGGTGAACCAGGTCAGGTATAGTTTATTGAGCCGTAAAATTGAGACAAACGGTGTGCTGGAAACTGCCAAAGAACTGGGGGTGACAATTATCGCCTATACACCTCTGGAACGCGGTCTTTTGAGCGGAAAATATCATAAGAACCCGGAGCTTCTGAGCCGGATGTCAGGCTGGCGCAAGATGGATATGCAGCGCAACCTTGAGCGGTGTCGTAAGCTGATTAACGCGATGGATGAGTATTGCGAAAAAGTATACAGCGACCATCGCCCAGGTTGCATTGAACTGGTTGATCAACTATAACGGGGAGATAGTTGTTACCATCCCTGGTGCAACCAAGGTCCTCCAGGCTGAAGAGAATGCGGGCGCAATGAAGTTTCGACTCTCCGTGGATGAAATGACCCACTTGGATGGTTTATCGCGTAAATTATAAGTTTGCCTACCTGCGTTGAGAGTAACACCCTCGATAAATATAATCACCCTTGAGATGCTTCTGTTTGATCTGCTGGGAGATGACACGGATGAAAGCGATCAGGCTAGTATGGTTGATCAAGTAAACTCACGACCGATAGATGTTTCGGCTGAAAACAAAATTCCCGAGCAGCGCCTTGCACGGGAATTTTGTTAATAGATGTCACATATGACATTTGTCATAAAACCGAAAATGACAAATGATATTTGAAATTAAGACATATTTAGTGCTATGATGATATTGAACAACTGAATAAGCCGGAACATTCTGACGAATACAATACTGGCACAAATCTAGCAAAGCTAGACAGCTACGCAGGCTGATTATAAAATGCCAGATAAAATCCGCTGTTATGCGGGATCAAAGAATGTTCCGGCGTTTTTTGTTCTATAATATCCCTATGACTGATTGATTACGAAACCTACTTATCCCCTTTTACCTGGCGTTATGGCAGCCAGGAGATGCGTAAGACCTGGAGCGAAGTCAATAAACGTTTACTCTGGCGCAAGCTGTGGGTGACCCTGGCTGAAGTGCAGGCTGAGCTTGGCTTGGTCCTGCCGGAGCAGCTGGCTGACCTGCGGGAACATATGGGCAGCGTGGATGTGCCGCGTTCCCTGGAGATCGAAGCGCAGATACACCATGACTTGATGGCCGAGTTGATGGTTTTCGCTGAGCAATGTCCCCAGGGTGGGGGCATCCTGCACCTTGGGGCGACTTCCATGGACATTGAGGATAACGCAGATGTTTTACGCCAAAGAGAATCCCTTGACCTTTTACTAAGAGAATTGAAAGACCTACTCCTGCTCTTCACTGATAAGGTCGAATCCTGGGCAGATTTTGCCTTGATTGCCTTCACGCACTTGCAGCCAGCGGAGCCTTCCACGCTTGGTTATCGGTTGGCAGTTTATGCCCAGGACCTGTTCATGGATTGGGATGCCCTCCAGACAACCAGAAAAGAATTGCGCGGGAAAGGTTTTAGGGGAGCAGTTGGGACAGGTGCTTCATATACCGAGCTGATCGGTGAAAAGAACCTGGTTGATTTCGAAAACCGTCTTTCCCGACGCCTGGAGCTGGTGTTTTTCCCTGTGGTCACCCAAGTGTACCCACGCAAGCAGGATTTTATACTGCTAAGCCACCTGGCAGGCCTGGGGGCATCCTTGCACAAGTTTGCCTTTGACTTGCGGTTCCTGCAGTCCTCCCCCATTGGCGAGCTTAATGAGCCGTTTGGCCAGCAGCAGGTGGGTTCTTCTGCAATGCCGTTCAAACGCAACCCGATCCAGGCTGAGAAAATCGACTCGCTGGCTCGCCTGCTGGCGCAGATGCCGCGCTCAGCCTGGGACAACGCCGCCAACTCGCTCCTGGAGCGCACACTGGATGATTCAGCCAACCGCCGCACGTTGTTACCGGAAGCATTCCTGATCTGCGATGAGCTATTGCGCACATCCAAGAGAATATTGAATGGATTGGTTGTGAATGAGAAAGCCATCCAACGCAACCTGCAGTCGAATGCCCCCTTTGCGGCAGTTGAACGCGTCCTCATGGCGTTGGTAAAAGCTGGGGCTGACCGCCAGGTAATGCACGAGTACCTGCGTGAACATTCCCTGGCTGCCTGGGCAGCTGTCCAATCAGGAAATCCCAATCCACTGGGTGAATTGATCAGCCACGACCCGGAAATTGTACGCTTCCTGCCGGCTGATGAGCTGTACCACCTCATGGATATCAACCATTACCTGGGGGATGCACCCCAACGTGCCCGGCAGATGGCAGAAACAATTCGGGAAACTTTGAAGGGCTGATCGATAAGCAATATAAAAAATCCCTGGCTTTGATATATCTAAACCAGGGAATTCTTTTTTTACCCCAATCAAGTATGACCGATGATGGAACTTTTGATCTTAAAAGCCTCACCGTACAATGGTTGCATTTCGCTCCGGTCCGACCGACACGATGGATACTGGTGTTTCTACCAGCTCCTCAATGCGATGTACATAGGCTTGCGCATGACAAAGGAAGCTGATCGAATTTCCGCATTCCCTTGGTCGACTGCATCCAGCCATCCATTTCGATGTATTCCGGTTCAAGATCTTCCAGCCAACGCGCATCACCCTCCCAATAATGGACGAGATCATCTTTTTGCCCTTTAACCCGGTACCCTACCCCGATCTTGATCCTGGGTAATGTGTCCAACACATCCAGCTTGGTTAACGCAATTTCCGTAAAACCGTTCAGCTTTGAAGAGAATGCCACCAGGTCAGCATCGAACCAGCCGCAGCGGCGCGGTCTGCCGGTGACCGTGCCAAACTCCTTGCCCTCGTTCTGGAGAGCCTGGCCTATGGAGTCATTAAGTTCTGTAGGCATTGGACCGCGGCCTACGCGGGTTGTATAAGCTTTTGCAACCCCGATCACCCTGTCAATGGAACGTGGTGCAATTCCCAGCCCGGCGGCTGCCCCACCAGAGAAGGTGGTGGAAGCTGTACAGAATGGATATGTTCCCCAGGTGTTGTCCAGGAGAGAACCCTGGGCTCCTTCCAGTAGGATATTCGCGCCATCCTTTAATGCGTTTTGTAATAACCCGAATGACTCCTTTACCATAAGCTTTATCTGGGAGAACTGCTCCAACTTTTCCTCCAGGACCGATTCGACATCTAGAGGTTCCAGGTTGAAGTCTTTGAAAAGCGCATTTTTCACCTGCAGTTGGATTTGGAGTTTTTGACGGAAAATATCTCGATCTTGCATATCCACCAGCCGGATGCCGTTGTAGCTAACCTTATCTGCATACACAGGTCCCATGCCGCGTTTGGTTGTGCCAGTGCTGGCATCCCCCTTAGCCATTTCGTAGATCACCTCCACCATCGGGTGGTATGGCATGACCACATGGCAGCGGGGAGAGACCCACAGGCGGTCGCTCAGGTCGATTCCGGCGTCCCTGATCATTTGAATTTCGTGGATTAAAGTATCCAGGTTGATCACCACCCCCGGGCCAATGATACAAATTGTTTTGGGATTGGAAAAGCCATTGGGTGTCAGCCGGAGTTTGAACTCCCCGTACTCATTAATAACTGTATGCCCGGCATTATCGCCCCCGTTAAATCGGGCGGTAATAACGGCATCCTGGGAAAGCAGATCTACCACCTTGCCTTTTGCTTCATCCCCCCACTGTGCTCCAATCACCATGGTAACGCTCATACAGCTACCCTCCGATTTATATATCTCATCGAACCACCTAATTGTACCTTCGTCAACCGGAATGGAACAGCGAATTTATTTCCGATATGCGGATATAATTTATTTCTGTGACTGAGATAGATAATACCGCCAACCGTCAGATAGCCCGGTCTGCTGGCACAGTGATGATCGCTTTGCTATTGAGTAATTTGATCAACCTGGCCAGTCTGATCCTGAATGCCACTACATTCGGGACGCAAGCTGAGATGGATGCCTTCCTGGCTGCCAATCGTGTCTCGGAGACCTTGTTCCTGCTCATGGCAGGAGGCGCGCTTGGCTCCGCTTTCATTCCTACTTTCACAGGACTATTAACCAAAGGGGAGCGCAATTCAGCCTGGAGAATGGCTTCAGCCATCGGCAACCTTGTGCTGGTCGTGCTGATCCTGGCGGCAATCATTACGGCTATCTTTGCTAAACCGCTGGTCCATTATGTGCTTGCGCCAGGTTTTGCTGATAATCCTGTACAAGAAGCCCTCACAGTAAAAATGCTGCTCATCATGCTGCCTTCGGTGGTGCTCTTTGGTCTGAGTGGTCTGGTGATGGGCATCCTGAACTCACACCAGGTGTTTTTCATCCCTGCCCTCACCCCCGCCATGTACCGCCTGGGGATGATCTTTGGGGTGCTGTTCCTGGCTCCGAAGATGGGGATTTTTGGGCTGGCATGGGGGGTTGTGATTGGCGCAGTCATGCACCTGGTGCTGCAGCTACCCAGCCTGCTCAGGCTGAAGGGAATTTACTTCCCAACCCTGGGATTAAAGCTGCCGGATGTACGACAGGTGGGCTTGTTGATGGTCCCACGTATATTCGGTGTTGCGGTGGTGCAGGTCAACTTTTGGGTCAATATCAACCTGGCTTCTCATATGATGGAAGGCAGCATTACAGGCATCACCTGGGGACTCACCCTGATGTTAATGCCGCAGGCAATCATTGCTCAATCGGTAGCGATGGCTGCATTACCAACCTTATCAGCCCAATACGCGTTGAATAAGATTGGCGATTTGCGCCACTCACTGGCGTCAAGTCTCCGAGGCATCCTGCTTCTTGCCATCCCAGCCTCGGTGGGCTTGATCCTTCTCAGGCAGCCTATTGTAGCCTTATTGTTTGAGTATGGTAATTTCACCGAAGAATCCACGCAGTTAATTTCCTGGGCAGTATTGTGGTACGCCGTAGGGCTGTTGGGGCATTGTATCGTCGAGATCATGGCGCGTGCCTTTTATGCGATGCAAAACACGAAGACTCCTGTTCTCGTCGGTGCTATTGTTATGGGATTAAATATACTTTTTAGCATTCTCTTCTCCGCCTGGTTTGCTCGCATTGGCTGGATGCCACATGGTGGATTGGCATTGGCAAATTCGCTGGCTACGGGGTTGGAAGCGGCTTGTTTATACGTCTTAATGCGCCGCAGATTGAACGGCCTGGAGGGAAAGCACATTTTAAAAGGTTCCAGTCAGGCAATTCTTGCGACGGTGGTTATGAGCCTGGTTCTGTGGATTTGGCTTGGTGTGACTGTTGAACAGCCGGCCTGGTTGGTGGGTTTGGGTGGCGTTTTTGTGGGTGGTGCAGTTTATGGATTTTGTGTTTTGTTACTACGGGTACCCGAAGCGCAATCTATTATGGGGTTGTTGAAACGCAGGCTGAAACTAGCCGTTAAATAGCATGTTTCCGCAGCTGTACCACGCCCACCATAATCGTTTCCTGGAAGACCTTCCCTTCTGGCTCTATCTGGCTGCACAGGTGGGTGACCCGGTGCTTGAGCTGGGCTGCGGTACGGGCAGGGTGCTCGTCCCGATGGCACAGGCTGGGTACCGATCCTTCGGTTTGGATTACGATCAATCCATGTTGAAATTCCTTCAAATGAATATTCGCCCTTTTGTACAAAATGTGCCTAATATCATCGTGTCTGATATTTGTGCGTTTAACCTGGCAGCACAGTTTCCGTTGATCATCCTGCCCTGTAATACGTACAGCACATTGAGTTATGAACAACGTATCGCTTGTTTACGGTGCGTCCAGAAGCATTTAATGAAAGCGGGGACTTTTGCCATCAGCTTGCCTAATCCGCAATTGTTGATCAAACTACCAAAGCATTCCAATGCAGAGTTGGAGGATGAATTTTTCCACCCTGGTACAGGTAACCCTGTTCAGGTGAGTAGTTCCTGGCAACGCAGGAAGAATATCTTCACTGTGGCATGGATTTATGACCATATATATCCAGACGGGACCGTTGACAGGCAGATTGTAAAAGCTGTTCACCAGATTGCTCCCCTAAAAACCTACGTGGACGAATTTGAGAGTGCTGGCTTAAAAGTTGCCCAGGTTTTTGGAGATTTCGATCGATCAGCATATACAGCAGATTCGGACGATTTAATCCTGCTGATCAGTCACCAATCTTATTAACATCCCCATATAGGAATCTTGTAAAATTCTTATAGAATGTTTGCACCTCTCTGATATTGGTGTTGTATTATTCATCTATCAAAAATAATGATTTTACTATTTCTAGGAGATGATTAAATGACTTTCTATGTTACCCCTTACCGACGAATGGCAGCCATACGCCATGCCATGAACCATATGTACAATGATACTGTGGATGCTGAAATCCACAATGAACGCGAAATGCTTCTTGCTGTAGATGTCCAGTCTATTGAAGATGCATATAACATCACTGCCTTTGTACCTGGCATGGATGCTGAAGATCTGGAAATTGAGGTTTTAAATAACACGGTTACAATCCGTGGTGAGTTCAATACATGTGGCGAAGACCAGGCAAAGTACCTGGTTTCTGAATTGCCCAATGGTCATTTTATAAGGACCATTACATTGCCTACTGCCACAGATGCAAGCAAGGTTGAAGCCTCGATCAAGAATGGCATTCTCTCGCTTCATGTTCCAAAAGCAGAGGCAGACCGTCCAAAAGCCATCAAGGTCATGAGCAATTAATAACTAGAACCAATAATGCAAAAAGGAGCGGTTGTTCGCTCCTTTTTTGCATTATTCAAGAACCCGTTTAGCTGCCAGTGCAGCCCCAACAATGCCTGCATCGTTTCCGAGTTCAGCGGGGATGACTTTCGTGTGTACTGTGAGTAGTGGAAGAAATTGATCCTGATTTTTAACTGCCCCCCCTCCGAGAATCATCAAGTCAGGAGAAAATAGACTTTCAAGCCTGCCGAGGTATTTGTCCAAACGCTTTGCCCATTTTTTCCAGGAAAGGTCCTGCTGCTTGCGTACCACATCCGAGGTGATCGTCTCTGCATCATCGCACTCGATTTCGATGTGACCCAGCTCGGTATTTGGCACCAATTTTCCATCTATGAACAGTGCCGATCCCAGCCCTGTACCAATGGTGATCATCATCACCACACCATTCATTCCCTTACCGGCACCGAAAGTAATTTCAGCCAGCCCAGCTGCATCAGCATCATTTACCACGAAAACATTACATCCAGTTGCTTCGGAGAACAACCTGGCTACATTCGTTCCGATCCATTTTTCATTGATGTTGGCAGCAGATTCAGCCACTCCATTGCGGATCACTGCTGGGAAACCGCAGCCGATCGAGGCTTGCCAATTGAACTGACGGGCAATATTTTTGACAACTTCCGCCACTGGAGCTGGCTTTGCTCCTTCGGGGGTGGACAGGCGGTATCGCTCAGCCAACAATAATCCAGTCTCGGTATCAACGGGTGCCCCCTTGATTCCTGTACCGCCTATATCGATTCCAAGTATTTGCATAAGCGACTCCTAGTATTTCAATAATAAGCAAATAGGGTAGATAAGCCGATCCAATTTTAAGAAATGGTTTCAACATCTACATTATAAACCGCGTGGATAATTCCTGGATTACCCAGGTAAATAATCTCCGCGACTATCAATTCACAACCGAATGCATGAAGTCTTCCTCCAGGCGCTAATCAAAAAATGAAAAAACAGGTTTGTTTGGCACATTATGTGCATAGCTTCTATATATTATAATTACCTTGTCCCTCGATTATGGGTGACGGGTTATCGCTGTTAGTTTCATATCAATATAGACTTAATTATTGGGTATGATGAGATTTGTACAATGAATAGAGGGTTAGGATGAGCCATGAGATCATTTTAGTAGTCGATGATAACCGTCAAATCAGCGACTTTTTATCAGGAACCTTGCTACCGAGCCTGGGATATGAAGTAATGGTGGCTCGAGATGGTAGTTCTGCCAAAAAAATGATCAAACAGTATAATGCAAAATTTGATTTAATGCTCTTGGATTTGCAGTTACCCGACTTAACCGGGCTTGAGCTGCTCCGTCATCTGGATAACGATGGCGTTCATCTACCGACAATCTTGATGACTGGACATGGTTCTGAGCAGGTTGCCGCCGAAGCTTTTCGCCTTGGCGTGCATGACTACCTTAGTAAACCATTGGATGAGACGTTACTAACAGAAGCAATTACCCGTGCACTTTCAGAGAGCCGTCTGCAGCGCGAAAAAGCAATCCTTAATTCACAACTGGAAGAACAGGTGGCATGGCTTACTTCGCTTTCTCAGGTTGGTACAAGCCTAACTTCCACACTGGAACTTGGGGAGGTATTGGTTCGGATTGTTGAAGCAGGGGTGTCACTCACCAAGGCAGAAGAAGGTTTTCTGGCATTATTGGATAAAGAAAATGGGTTGCTTTACTTACGGGCAGTCAAGAACATGGATGAAGGTAATATAAAAACCCTCCGGATACCCATAGCTGATTCATTGGTTGGGCAGGTAATTCGATCAAAGCGACCATTACGTGCAATAGAACCAAGCCTAAAGGCTCCATTAAAAGTGTCCACTGGTTACCTTGTCCATAGCTTATTGCACGTCCCGATTCTTTCCAAGGGTCTACCCTTGGGTGTGCTCTCGGTTACCAACCGAAAAAATGATATCCCCTTCAAGGAAAAAGATGAAGTTGTGTTGAGCTCACTGGCTGATTATGCCGCTGTAGCGCTTGAAAATGCCGACTTGTACCAACAAGCCAGGCAAGAGATTACTGAGCGGCAGAGGATTGAAGATGCACTGCGTGAAAGTGAAGAACGATATTCTCTCGCAGTACGCGCAGCAAATGACGGGCTTTGGGATTGGAACCTAAAGAACGGGCAAATTTATTTTTCACCACGCTGGAAGAATATGCTCGGTTTTTCCGACCAGGATATCAGCAATAATCCGAACGAGTGGTTCAATCGAGTCCATCCAGATGATATACAACAATTAAGAACGAATATTTCTGCTCACCTGAAGGGCTTATCCGCTCATTTTGAATGCGAGTATCGAATTCAACATTCGAATGGTTCCTACCGCTGGATGCTAAGTCGAGGCATGGCGGTTGTCGGAGATGATAAGACAGCCCAGCGGATGGCTGGCTCGCAAACCGATGTCACGCTGCGAAAACAGGCAGAAATCAAACTGCTTCACGATGCGTTTCATGATTCGCTGACAGAATTACCCAACCGCTCTCTATTCATCGATCGACTAAAACATGTCATAGAACGAAACAAACGTGATACCAGCAGCATATATGCAGTATTGTTCCTGGATTTAGATCGTTTCAAGGATGTCAATGATAGCCTCGGGCACCTAACTGGAGACCAGTTATTAGTCGCGACCGCTCATTTGCTTCAATCCATCTTACGTCCAATGGATACCGTTGCGCGCTTGGGGGGAGACGAATTTGTAATCCTGTTGGAAGAGATAAAAGATGTCAGCGATGTTACCCGGGTGGCAGACCGTATCCAGAAAAAATTGATGGCCGCAACACTACTCCCCAATCACACAATTTTTATGTCTGCCAGCATGGGGATTGTATTAAGTACCACTGGTTATGACCGACCCGAAGATATCTTGCGGGATGCTGATACAGCCATGTATCAGGCAAAGGAAAATGGTCGTTCACGCTACGAAATCTTTGATAGTGCAATGCGTGAACAGATTATGCTACGCCTTGAATTAGAATCTGCGCTGCGCCAGGCGATTGAAAAGCAAGAGCTTGATGTATATTACCAGCCAGTGGCTGATTTAAAAACCGGGAGAATTGTTTGGTTTGAGGCACTTGTCCGGTGGAAGCATAAAACCCGGGGACTGTTGTCACCCGGTGAGTTTCTCCCTCTCGCGGACGAAACTGGACTCATTATTGAGATAGACCGCCTGGTGATGCGTAAGGCTGCTCAACAGCTTGTTCTATGGCAAAGCCAATTCCCGAATGACCCAAAATTGGGTGTTAGCGTAAATATTTCTGGCAAGCACATAACACAAACTGATTTTGTTGAGTATATCGTTCAAACCGTACAGGAAGCGGGTTTGCCAGCATCTAGTTTAAATTTGGAAATAACTGAAAATGCGGTCATGGGTAATTTTGAAATCATTCTGGAAGTGCTTGATAAATTACAAACTCACGGAATCCAGGTTCAAATTGATGATTTTGGAGTCGGATATTCGTCTTTGAATTATTTATCACATAATTCGATCAAAGTATTAAAAATAGATCGTTCTTTCGTTGGAAAAATCACGAAGGATCCGGATTATTTAAAAATTGTCCAGGCAATCATCCGGCTGACCCATGGGCTCGGATTAACTGTGGTAGCGGAAGGTGTTGAAACAAAAGAGCAGCTAGCTCAGCTTAATATTCTTGACTGTGAATATATTCAAGGAAAATTAATTTCGATGCCGGCAGAGAATTGGGTAATTGTCGAATTATTAAAAAAAGAGCGTCAGCGTAAATAGATCATTTTCTTAAAATCATTGCAGATATATTTTTTTGTTTGTCTATAGTCAGGGACACGTGACAAGGAACGTGTCCTTTATCATTTTCAATGGTGATATACTGAGAACCCATGATTAGTTTTCATGATCTATCATTCACCTACCCTGGTGCAGATAAACCAGCCTTACATGGGATTAACATACAAATCGTGGCTGGACAGCTCTGCCTGGTGATGGGTCCTTCGGGGTCGGGAAAATCCACATTTCTTCGCTGCATCAACGGTTTAGTGCCACACTTTAGTGGGGGGAGCATCCATGGAAGCATTCGGGTGAATGGTCTTGACCCTGTGAAGCTTTCTCCCCGTGAAATGAGCCAGACTGTTGGTTTTGTGTTTCAAGATCCAGAGGCACAATTCGTTGTCGATGTGGTTGAAGATGAAATTGCATTTTCATTGGAAAATGCTGCGATTCCTGAAGGTGAAATGGAAACCCGGATTGAGCAGGCACTTGCACTGCTCGAGCTTTCTAAATTGCATTCCCGAAAGCTAGAAACACTCTCCGGGGGTGAACGCCAGCGGGTGGCGATCGCAGCAGCACTGGCTCTACGGCCTCAGATACTCGTGTTGGATGAGCCGACTTCTCAGCTTGATCCACATGGTTCAGAAGAAGTACTGCAAATACTCATGCGCTTAAATGATCAATTGGGATTGACCGTTGTGCTTGCAGAACATCGATTGGAACGCGTCGTCCCCTATACCAGTCAAATCATCTACCTGTCTGACGAGTTTCCAGGTGGATTAAGTGGCAAACCTCGCGACATTTTAGGCATGGTCTCACTCAATCCTCCAGTAATAACCCTGGGAAAAGCATTAGGTTGGGAACCTTTACCGTTGACGGTTGAGGAAGCTCAAAATTTTGTGCGAATTGGATATAAGCCTACCAGGGAAGGTAATAAGGATAAATTGCCTGTTCCCACAAATAGGAACGCGAAACCGAAGACCTTGTTCATCCAGATAAAAGATGTGCATGTTAGTTACGGCAGCACTCCTGCCTTGCAGGGTGTGGATCTAAATCTATACAGTGGGGAAATCGCGGTGATCATGGGTCCTAACGGTGCGGGTAAAAGTACCTTGCTCCGGTCAATGATTGGTTTGATACCCTTTACTGTTGGAAGCATCCAAGTGGAAGGGAAGGATGTTGCAGGAATGTCTGTGGCAGATATATGCCAGCAAGTGGGTTATCTACCGCAGGATCCCAATGCGCTCTTGTTCGCAGATACTGTATCAGAGGAGCTGCTCATTACCCTGCGTAACCACCATCTTGATACTTCAAGCTCGATCACCGACCAGCTCCTGGATCGATTAGGTTTGTCAAGCAAGTACAATGACTATCCCCGAGATTTAAGCGCGGGTGAGCGGCAGCGAGTGGCTATGGGTGCGATCATGGTCACACATCCGGGAGCACTCCTCCTGGATGAGCCTACGCGTGGCCTGGATTACCATGCCAAGCAAATCCTGCTCGAATTGTTGCGTGGCTGGCGTGATGAAGGTATGGCAATCCTGATGGTTACTCATGACGTGGAACTGGCGGTTCAAGCAGCCGATCGGGTTATCATCCTGGAGAATGGATTAATCACTGCTGATGGTTCGCCGGTAAAATTGTTGACTAATTCAACTACCTTTGCATCCCAGATGGTGAAAATTTTCCCGGGTCGGGGATGGCTTACGGTGGAAGATGTAATTGGAGGATTGAGTGCCAGCTAATATTGAGATCAAAGCACGTATCTCTGATTTCGAGCGCCTGCAGAAAGCTGCTGACCAGCTAAGCGATACACCATGCCAGGTCATCTCCCAGGAAGATACTTTTTTCAACTGCCCCAGCGGTCGATTAAAGCTAAGGGAATTAACCCCCCAACGAGGGCAGCTTATCTATTATCAGCGTCAGGATATCGCTGGTCCAAAGCACTCAGAGTACACGATCTTTGAAACAAATGATCCTGCAGGGCTGAAACAGATCCTTGAAGTGGCGTTTGGCATTCGTGGGGTGGTTACTAAAACTAGATATCTTTATCTGCTTGGTCAAACCCGTATCCACCTGGACGATGTCCTGGGATTAGGTAAATTCATGGAATTGGAGGTCGTACTCAAGCCTGGGCAGACCGATGCTGAAGGGCAGGCTGTGGCGGAAAACTTGATGTCTCAACTCGGGGTCAAAGATTCCGACCTCATAAACTCTGCCTACATGGATCTGCTGCAAAAATGATCAGGGCACAATGTATTGTCGATCGGGGGAAAAATATACTGATGGCTAAACACCGGATGGACGGTGTTGAGTGGTGGTGTTTGCCCGGAGGAAGAGTAGAGCCATTTGAGAATCCTTCAGGTGCCGCACTTCGCGAGCTTGAAGAAGAATGTTGTATTAGTGGCAGGATTCTTCGCCAGACTAGCCATATGATTGACGGATATGGCCTGGAATCGATCACTTTTCTAATTGATATTGGCGACCACGAGCCACATATGGGGGTTGATCCGGAATTTATCAGCACTGATCAAATTCTGGTGGATGTGCGATGGTTAACCCTGGCAGAAATCCCCGAGCGTGACCGGGCTTTCCTTTGGGCAGCTGGATTATTGAGCCTCCCTGAGTTTCTCGATGAGGTATCCCATTGGGGTGACGAGCTCAGTTACCCTGCTGATTAAAATAAATGTATAATAAACCTATGTACAGCCGTTACCACCCTCCCTGTTGATCTGTAACGTCTCTTCATTATGCACGCGCACCACCTCTTTCCCTCCCCGCAGCCCCCACGCAAATCCAACGGAGAGAAAGAGGTTGAAATGGTTAATCAAACACCGCGTAAGAAATTCATCTTAATATTCCACATCCTCAGGGGTGCGATTCCCTTAACATATTTATTTTTGTTGATCGAATTTTTCGATGAGCTGAATTATGGGATTGGAAATGCAGCTCTACCTGCCATCCGCGCCGACCTTGGAATATCTTATGTACAAGTCGGAATGCTGCTTGGGCTACCTGCCATCATCAACACTGTCATTGAACCGGTGCTGATGCTTTTGGGGGATACCCGTTATCGTAAACAGTTCATACTGGCAGGTGGAATTGTTATTGTCCTATCATTGGTCTCCATTGCCAGCACCCAATCTTTTGCTGTTGTCCTATTGGGCATGATCATCGGTTATCCGGCAAGTGGCGCATTTGTCTCACTGTCTCAAGCAACCCTGATGGACCTTAATCCAGGTCGTGAACCACAGATGATGGCGCGCTGGACTGTTTCTGGATCTGTGGCGAATTTGATCGGTCCTTTGCTCCTCGCAGCAGGGATTTGCCCTGGGGTTTGGATGGCGTTGGGCATTTTTTGGCATGGCATTCCTGTGTTTGATTTTGGTGGGTCTCACCTGGTTAAGGCAATTTCCGCATCATTCAGGAACGGTGCCTGTATCTCAATCTTCCAGCCAATGGAATATCCTGTTATCCGGATTTTGGGATGCTCTACGCAATCCCAGCCTGATGCGCTGGTTGGTCTTGCTCCAGTTTTCGGACCTCTTACTCGATGTGCTAACCGGCTACCTGCCGTTGTATTTTACCGATGTGACTGGTATGACCATCACCCAGGCAAGCTTGATGATGAGCGTTTTAATGCTGGTTGGGTTGATCTCGAATATTGCGCTTATCCCTATGCTTGAGAGGTTTTCAGGAAGAAAATTAGTTCGCATTTCAGCTGCTACCTCAGGGATTTTGTATGCCGCGTGGTTATTAGCTCCATGGCTGTGGGCTAAGATCGGATTGATTATCCTGATCAAGCTTGTTACTCTGGGATGGTACGAAGTATTACAAGGGGAAGCTTTCGCAACCGTCCCTGGTCGTTCAGGGACCGTAATGGCATCCAATTCAATCATGGGGTTGTTGGGGGAGGAATATCATTTTTCATCGGATGGGTGGCTGCGCAAGCGGGTCTGTCCGTTGCAATGTGGTTATTGTTAGCTGGCCCGGTTTGCCTGATCCTATTTGTACCCAGACCGGCGTTAGCTAGTCAGGTTTCGTAGAATCTTTCCAAATGGAGATAGAAAGAGGTGGATTGTCATGCTGAATTATTGGCAGTTGTCAGTATCCAGTGCCATACTTGCAGGGTACAATGAATGTCAACAATCTTACATATCATGTAAAAAACCAAATTCATCTCCAAACCCGAATCTGTGGAGGCAGTCATGCGAGAAATTACTGAAAACATCCTGGAATTAGTAAGGTTGACATCAACGAACCTTCCTCCTGATGTTGAAACATCGATAAGACGAGCTGTGGATGAGGAAGATCCTGGTTCAGCGGCACGCGGGGCACTTGAAACCATCCTTAAGAATGTGGAGCTATCACGCCAAAATTCCACACCTATCTGCCAGGATACAGGCACACCTATTTTTTATGTATTCTATCCAGTAGGCTGGAGCACCCGAGCTTTACGCCAGCAGATCGAAGCAGCTGTCGTCCAGGCAACCAGGAAATCATACCTGCGTCCCAACTCGGTTGATTCACTCACAGGAAAGAACAGTGGCAACAACCTGGGGGGCAGCCATTTTCCCAGCATCCATTTTGAGGAAGTGGAAGGCGATACCCTGACCATCGAGCTAATGCTGAAAGGCGGCGGTTGTGAGAATGTAGGAGCGCAATATTCCCTTCCCAATGATACATTGAATGCTGGGCGTGACCTGGCGGGGGTTCGAAAGGTTGTATTGGATGCTGTTTTTCAAGCACAGGGTCAAGGCTGTGCACCAGGCATATTGGGTGTAGCCATTGGGGGTGACCGCGGTTCGAGTTACTACGCATCCAAAGAAACATTATACCGAAAGATGGAAGATACCAATCCTGATCCCCAACTTGATGCCCTGGAAAGCAAATTGGTAGAGGAATCCAACCAGCTTGGAATTGGCCCGATGGGTTTCGGTGGCAAGACCACTTTATTGGGTGCCAAGGTCACCCATCTAAATCGATTGCCGGCCAGCTTCTTTGTCAGCGTGAGCTATATGTGCTGGGCATATCGCCGGCGCAAGATGACCATCACAAATGACCTGGTTAAATACGAGTAAACGGAGGAAGAAGATGCAATCACTTAATATGCCCCTATCTGATGAGACAATTCGTAGTCTAAAGGTTGGTGACCCCGTACTACTCAATGGGACCATGATCACCGGGCGAGATGCTGCCCACAAATGGATGGTGGATACGTTCATAAAGCAGTCCCGCGAACCTCAAGGTGATGATTTGGAAGTCTATGAAGCCATAAAACCCCTGCTCGCAGGCGGTGTAATTTACCATTGTGGTCCGGTGGTATCTGGGTTGGATACCAAACAGTATAAGTTTGTCGCTGCAGGGCCGACTACAAGCATCCGTGAAGAACCTTACCAGGGAATGGTGATGAAACACTTCAATCTCAAGGGCGTGATTGGCAAGGGTGGCATGGGTCCCAAGACACTGGCAGCCTGCCAGGACGTACCAGGCGTTTATTTGCACGCCATCGGTGGCGCGGCTTCGCTGATCGCTCAGACGGTCGTGCGCGTCCTGGGCGTTTATAAACTAGATTTCGGCGTGCCTGAAGCGATGTGGGTGACCGAGGTGAAAGACTTCCCAGCGGTGGTGACGATGGATTCGCATGGTGGAAGCCTGCATGCAAGTGTTGAAGCATCCTCCAAGGCGGTGCTGCAAGAGCTGCTGGCAAAAGCGTAATCTATATCTTGATTTCAGGTTGGGGCGACTTCATGGTCGCCTTTTTTTAATCAACCAAGGAAATTCAGCCTCGCACCTTTTGCATCATCTCCGTTAGCCGGTCACGATTGGTGATTTCAAATTCTGTGCGGGTTATCTTTATCAGCTCCTCATCGGCAAATCGCTGCAGGAGACGGCAGACCATTTCACGGGTGGAGCCAACCCGGGCAGCCATGTCATCCAATGTGAGCGAGCGGGCAACCGGTCCTGAAGCACCCTGTCCAGGGAAATCGATCAGCAGTTTTGCCAACCTGCCGGCTACTGGCTGGAAAGCTAGTTCCTCCACAATCTCACTCGCCCGCAGCATTCTTGAGATCATCAGGCAGGATAATTCCCACGCGAAATGACCATTTTTCAGTATCGTTGGTAATATCTGCTCACGCGACCATAATAGCAGGTTGCTCTGCGAATCCACTTTTAAGGCAATTGGCATTTGTAATTGTGGGTCGAAGAATGACACACCCCAGAATATCTCACCAGGTTTGAATGATGTCGCAACGAAGCTACGTCCTTCCAATGATTCTTTTACGGCGGTGATAGAGCCTTTTGAGAGAAAAAAGAGGTAAGGCCAGACATCTCCTGCATGGGTAAGATATTGGCCTTTGTGATATTGTCTCATGAGTGCTTGCTCCAGCAAAGTATCTATTTCATGCTCAGAAATGCAGCTAAAAACAGTGCTGTGCATCAATAAATCTTTAATATCCATATCGTGACCTCGCAAGAACATTATACCTGTAGTGATCAAACCCACTACAGAAGAGTGTTGCGTTAAGGCAAAGACTTACAAATGGCTTTGTGTTACATTTCACATAATGAGATGTGTATCTTGGCAGTAATTAATTTGAAGTCAGTTTATAGCACCTTCATTGTCATAGCGCTGCTCTTTCTTACTGCGGGCTGTAAGGAAGCCACTCCTGTTTGCCAGCCAGTAACCCAGACCTCGGAATACCTGACCATTCCGCCTGAAAAATTGCCCACCCCGACTCCTGTTTCAGGCATTCGCTCCTTAGTGATTGGTCGAAGTGAAAGGCAAGTGGATAAAGTTGTGGAAGGTCCCCTTTGCAACGATCATTGGAACGGAACGGTCTATGTTTCCTGCGATGTCCAGGTTTATCCATGGACGGAAGATCCCCTATTTCTAAAGGACTGCCAGCTGGATATCGAACCTCAAACGGTTGTTTATGTCGCCTACCATAATAATACCGCCTATTACAACGGTTGCTCATGCCACACTGGATTAACACCTGAACCTTGATTAAAAATTATAAAGGAGGATCAACATGAAGAAAGAGAATTTGTATGGAGGCATCCTGGCGATCATTGCTGCCCTGATGGGGCTCATCGGACACATGGTATTATTCATGAATTGGTACCGGATTGGTATGGGTGCGAAATCTGCCGAACCCGGGTGCGAGATCCTGCTGAAATATATCCACCCGTTAATGGCCGATTTTGGCATGCTTGGCGGGGTATTGTTTGCCGTCAGCGCATATGGCTATTTCACCAGGAGGAATTGGGCATTCTTTCTAACGGTGATCGCTCTCGTCCTATCGCTGCTG
Organism: uncultured Chloroflexia bacterium; assembly: GCA_963777965.1. Taxonomy (GTDB): domain Bacteria; phylum Chloroflexota; class Anaerolineae; order Anaerolineales; family UBA4823; genus FEB-25. The sequence goes on from CAVZSS010000031.1 coordinate 53,407, forward strand.
GGCAGCTGGTTTATTAATGTGCCGTATATGGCTGCAAGCCTACCACCGATCTATTTTCCTCTCTTTTGGCCATATGTATTGTTCTACTTCTTATTCCTCAGGGTGGTTGGAAAAATCTCCTGGAGCCAGACGCTCCTGGCGTTACTCACCGGAATCGCCTATATTTTCTGCTGGATGAATGGCGTTTCCAGCACCAGCCGCATCATCACCCACGGTGATCCGATTTTCGTCCTCGTTCAGCGGTTACACCTGGTGGCGATGCTCGGTTGGGCAGTGGTCACGGTCGGGATCATCATGCGGCCCAAAGAATGGATGCGGGTGGTAGGTCTGGTAGCTGGTGTGACGGAATTGGTGGTGGGCATTCCATTGGCGGTAGCCACGGCGCAACAATTGGGTCGTTTCTCACTCTTTGCCCTGGCACCGATATCCTGTCTGATTCTGGTCATCCTATTTGTTTGGCCCGGTTTGTGGAATAAGCTAACGAAAACAAGTGAACTATAATCGGTATGTAAACCGATACCAGGATTTATGGAGTCATATTCTACGTTATAACGATATTATATATTTTTCCAAGGTCAATGGTGATATATATCACATTCACTTTACTGTGTATTGTGGAATAATATAAAGGCTTTATTCAGAGCAGGTGTTATTAGATAAAACGATATCTAAGGAGAAGGCATTTGTTCACTCTCGATAATCTATTCCTCTTATTAACTGGCTTGACCGCAATCTATCTACTTTGGCGCTTTTACACTCGCTGGAGCAAGCAAAAGAAGCTCTATGATTTATATTATGGCATGGGTTTCCTGGTCTTATTAATATCTGGATTGTTATTGATCTTCCTCGGGTTGGATATCCTGAAATCTCCATATGTGCTGACGGTCGCATCACTCATCCCTCTAGGTATCTCGATGGGCATTGTTGAAGAGTATTATCCCCGGTACAAAAAACCTTACAAGTGGTTTGCCTTGGTAGGCTTTTTAGCGATTGCAATTTCTGCCATCGCTGGGCTAGATACGCTAAGGAAAATTTCAGTCCCGGTATTCCATGGAGTAGCCGGGTTGGTCATCTTCTTGGGTCCATTCTTTGCCAAAGATGCACCCAAAGGTTTTTGGTGGGTGGGCATTGGTGGGCTGCTGATTGGTTTGGGCGGGATTGCATTGGCTTTTCTCTCAGTCGGTTCTCAATTGCTTTTCTTCACCCCGGAATTCGTCATGACCATCCTGACCCCACTCTTGCTTCTTATGACTCTCGCATTTACTTACGGTTTTGTTCGTGATATCAAAGGATAATTTCATTATTTTCCCTAGGTGTTGACGATGCAGCTTATCCAAGAGCGCTTTAATTATTTATTTAAGTCAACCAAAGGTCTGATCCTGGTAGCGATTGCTATGATCGGGCTGGAGACTGCCCTGTTTGGCATGCTCTCCGGACCCATGGCGGATTTTGGCATCCGAGACATTGTGGTGAAACTTTTCAATATGGATCTGGTCCAGGCTGAGCGCGAGGGTCGCATCATCATCCTGTACCATTCGATCGCCATGGCGGTGGTTGCCATCGAAGTTTATATGGTCACCGGGCTGCTGAAGATGAAAGAGCTGTACAAAGTCACTTCACGTATCCTGGTCACGATCGGTTACCTGATGGCAATGATCTTTGGGATGGGATTTGCCTACTGGGGACATACTTGGCCATTGCATGGCTTGTACATTGCCGGATTGACCCTGATCTTCTTTGCTGGCCTTTTTTTGGCGATTGCCCTATGGCCATGGAACAGGGAGGTCTACCAGCCAGATAAAGCCTACTCGCGCACTAAAAATGGGGTCGATATTGAGCGGGTGGCTTTTTTTGCCACAGCCGTCACGACCCTGATTTCCGCCTTTTTTGGTGCCATTCCTGGCTCTTATTTTGGCAACGGATTCGAAGTTTTTTTGGCTGAGAATATTATTCGCTACCCCGAAAAGACGACCATGGAATATTCGGTCATCGGTCACCTGCATATCATGCTGGCACTCATCGCCATCATGCTCACACTCATTATCGGTCGCTGGTTAGATTTCAAAGGCATCTTCCATAAAATTGCCATGCCGCTGATGATCCTTGGCACGATCGTGCTGAATCTGGGTGTGTGGGGTGTGGTGACCCCACTGGAACCCGTGGCACACATGATCATCTATGTTGGTGCGACTCCCTCTATGCTGGCAGCCTTGATGCTGGTTATCTTTGGCTGGGATAAGTTGATCCGCACAGGTATTGTTGGCATCAATAAACCCTCAGCATGGCAGAAGCTTAAAGCATTGCTGCGTGACCCTTTGAAATTTGGCCCACTCTGGCAGATGGTGTTCATGAACTTCACTGTTAGTGGAATTGGTATCATGATGGCGGTCAAGCTGGACGAGATCTTCCGCATCTGGCCAGCCCGGGAAGAACGCATCGAGCTCACCGGGCACTGGCATATCCTCTCAGCCATCATTGCCACCATCATCCTACTGTATTATGGCGACCTGATTGGTTTAAAAGGCAGAGTCCGCCGCTGGTATGGTTGGTCGATCATTATTCTCTCTGACCTGGCCTTTGCATCGATGACTATTTATGAAATGAAGCGCCTGTTCATCAGTGAAGCTGAACAGCAGCCGTTGGTCAATACCGTGATGGTCCTGGCTGATTTTGGTTTGGCCATGCTCCTGGTGATCCTGGCGATGGTCATGCTCTGGCGGCTCTTCGATTTGTTCAAGCGGAAAGGCCGTTGGACACTCGAAATTGACCAGGATGATCTGACCGCGGAGGTGGAGCTATGAAACCCGCTGCCTGGTGCATCCTACTGGTATTTATATTACTGACTGCCTGCACCTCGGTAGACCTTGACGCTCCAATCCCCACCTATGATACAGGTGTGGATACGGAATCCTGGGTTGTTATCCCGGCGGGTGAATTTCAATCCGGGCAGCATAATGAACCCGTTACGATCGACTATGACTATGAGATCATGGTCACGGATGTGACTGTATCCCAATATGTCTCCTACCTCAATGACGCTTTAACATATAGAAAGCTTCAAGTTGACGGTGATACAATCGTGGGTTCTTATCCGGGTGATGAATTTCACGGAGTCAAGCATGAGGTTGAAATCCCACCTGCGGATTATATATTTGTTCCCCTCAATGACCCTGCCTCTCGTTTCAGTTATGATGGATTGACCTTTAATGTGAAACCAGGCTATGAGACTCACCCGATGACGAATGTCTCGTGGTTTGGAGCCTGGGGTTTCTGCGGTTATAATAACTTTCGGTTACCAACGGAGCTCGAGTGGGAAAAGGCTGCTCGAGGCACTTCAGACAGCCGACCCTTTCCCTGGGGTGAGGAGATTGCCCGGAACAATGCCAATTTTTACTCCTCCCGTGACCCATTTGAAGATATGAGTTCGTTTGGTTCACGCACATCCCCGGTGGGTTTCTATAATGGCCAGGTGTATGACGGTTACGAGACCCTGGATTCCGCTAGCCCATATGGCTTGTACGACATGTCTGGCAATGTATGGCAGTGGACGGGTGATGTGTACGAAGGACAACACTATCGCTACTTGCGTGGCGGTTCGAAGGATACCTACGATATGGATTTACGCATCTGGGTAAGGAACAATGCCACCCCCACCTACTTCAGCCCTGGTGTGGGTTTTCGCTGTGTGAGAGGTGGAGAATAACTGTATGTTGGTTTTCAGACAGGTAAAAGCTAAAGCTCGATCATACTTGCCACTCATAAAAAGCTTACAGACAGGCTTGTTATTATCCACAGGCATCGCTGGGTATCTGAGCGCTCATACTCCACTGGATTTAGGTGTTTTAATGGGTCTTGCCGGGAGCCTTTTCCTTGCCATCAGTGGTTCCACCATCCTGAATATGTGGTATGACAAAGACATTGATACCGTGATGAACCGGACTCATAACCGCCCATTGGCTTCAGGAAAAGTATCCAAACAAGAAGCGTTCTGGCTGGGATTATTTTTGTCATTCGTCGGTGTGGGTTGGGCAATCCTACAAGATTCTTTATTTGGACTCATCGTATTTGCAGGCTTATTCTTCGATGTGGTCGTATACACGATCTGGCTTAAGCGGCGCACAAGCTGGAGCATCGTCTGGGGTGGCATTTCGGGTGGAATACCCATCCTGGCTGGACGTGCCCTTGCCATTGGGCAGATTGACCTGGTTGGCATATTGCTGATGATGGCAGTCTTATTTTGGATACCCACCCATATCCTGACCTTCAATATGCGTTATTTTGATGATTACCAGGCTGCAAGGGTGCCTACCTTTCCTTCTACCTATGGATTCGAAGCTACCAGGGCGATCATCGCCTTATCGGCAATCCTGGCGGCTGCTTCCATCGGTGTGGCAGGTGTGATGATCGGTATCCAGGCGGGTGCTCTTCGCCTTATGGCTGTGCTTTCGACTGGATTGCTCCTGCTTTCATTTGCAACCGTTTTCCGACCTTCTGAGCAGGTGAATTTTAGCCTGTTCAAGTATGCCTCTATTTACATGCTGGCATCCATGATTATGTTGTCCTTGTAAGACATGGATAATGAAGGCAACTCCCCTCGATAGAATCCTGTTACTGATAACCTGCCTTCTGGCTGCATATCAGGTGGTTGTGGGTATCAATGGGTTGGAAAATGTCCCCACCATTGCCTATACGATTGCTTTTGGTGTACTACTCGTGGCAGGTTTGCTGATTATCATCCTGGGATTTGATATATTGAACAGCCCTGTGGTGGTCGTGGTATCGACCATTATCCCGCTCAGCCTGTCACTAGGATTGGTTTGGGAATATGTTACTACCTGGAGAATACCCTATCTGGCATTTACCATGCTTGGGTTTCTGGCGATCATCGTCACCCGATTAGTCCACATGCCCGGGAGATTACCGACCATTGTCCTGGCATTTGTTCATGGCGTGGCGGGATTGATTGTCTTCTTGTTACCATGCATTCTAGCTGCCCAGGGCGTCACCAATCCTGGATTTGCCCTGGTTGGATTTGGTGGTGCGCTGATCGGACTGGGGGGATTGTTACTTTCTTTCCTAAAAGCAGGGAAACCCATCGTTTCGCGTGAAATAATCTTGCGAATTCTGCCCTGGATATTGTTGTTTAATGACTGCTTCGTTTGTAGCAGGCTTTGCACTTGCCTGAAATATTTTAATAACAAGGAGATTTGTATGGGTAAAAAATGGTGGGCAAAAATCTTACGGATTATAGGGATTATATTGATGGGATTGACTGCGGTATTCACAATTATGGGGGGTATCGGGACAACCTGTGTGGCACTCAACCCGACCGGGTATGATGGTAAATTTGCTGGGATCGCTCCTTACCAGTGGTTGTATATTTTATTTGTCATCGTCACGTTTGCCTTTGGGGTGATGGGAGCACGTGCAACCTTGCTGCTCATCCGCAACCGGCCTAATGCCTACCGCTATTCAGTTATAGCATTGCTTGGAGGCACCATCGTTGGGGTGATCCATGTCATTGTGTCACGCGCTTTGCGTGGCGGGTCGATGCCTGTTGATATGGTCACTTACATGAATATTTTTACTTTAGTTGTATTCTTGATCTTCCGCCTCCCACCCTTGTGGAAGGAAATTGGTTTCGGACAACCTGCTTCTTCCAGCACAAGTGGAGTTGCGGGTGGGATGGCGTCAATTTCAGCCGGTGCGATCGCCCTCACCATCCAGTATTGGATGGGACCCACCCATACGATGGGTGGTGTGAACTATGCAGATGTCTGGCATGTTCAGTTACAGCTCATCGGGTGTTTATTGATTGTAATCGGTGTAGCCGCCTTCTTGTGGGCGACCGGTGTGTTTTCCAAGGAAGAGACATCCCCCGAGGTTGCTACAGCACTTGAGTAAAATAAAACTTCCCGGGAGGATCTGCCTTCCGGGAAGTTCTTATTAAATGATTTTACTAGGGGCAAACCTGTAAGGTCACATCATCTACGTACATGGCGCTCATCCCACCACCGCCATCATTATAAGTTCCCCATTGAAGCAGGATGGTCCATCCGCGATATTTGCTCAGGTCAAACTGTGTGTTGAGCCAGGTTTGGTTATCAGTGAGCTGCCACATGAGCACCTCCACGATGTTGTAGCTTTGATCCATGACCAGCAGGTATTGGGCATCCCCCGCCATTTGGGATTCAACAAAATGTGAACCAAGTGCAGGTTGGGGTGGCAGTGAATTCGCCAATACTTCTCCACTCAAGGGGTAATACCACATCTTCAAGGTGACATGACCGGCATTGGATGGGAGGCCGACAGTCTGCCGGAAATCGGAATAGCTATAGGTGTTAGCACCCCCGTATCCGATTCCAGTTCGCATGGAACGAAAGGCGCTGTGGTACTCCGAGTTGGAATAACTAGCCTTGTAACTGGTGTTTAGGATCTCCCAACCATTTGAGCCTTCGAAGTTGTTGTTGACGATATACTCGGAACAAGGTCCAGGAGTAGGGGTTACCGAAGGTGTTTGTGTGGGAGTGGGGCTTGGTCCTGGGGTGGGTGTGGTCACACAATTATCCAGGCTGACATCGTCCACGTACATGCTGGTGATTCCATTCCATCCATCATTGTAAGTGCCAAATTGCAGATAAATTGTATATCCTGAATAGCGCCTCAGGTCAAACTCGTAGTAATGCCAATATCCCTCATTAGTGCGTTGCCAGACGAGGGTATCGATCCAATTTTGGTATTGGTCCAATATCAGCACATACTGCAAGTCGCCGCTTAAAGTCGTCTCAGTAAAAGGACGTCCGGTGGGTGTGATTTTTTCTACCTGTTGCAAACCCATGGCTTCACCACTGAGAGAATACAACCAGAAACGGGCTTTGGCAACTGAAGCACCCGAGGGGATGTGAACCGCCTGGCGGAAATCCGAATAGCTGTACCGGTTGTCCGCAGAATTTGTGATGCCTGTCCGCATGGACCAGGAGCCGGTATGTTTCTGAGCGCTTGAATAGCCAGCTGGATAAGCCGTGATGGGAATTTCCCAGGTACTTACCGATTCAAAACCAGCGTTTAGGAACAGGTTGCTGCATGGACCCGGGGTGGGTGATGGGGTTGGGGAACCTCCCGGGCAAATCTCCAAGGAAACATCATCCACGAACATGGAGGAGATGCCAGAGTAGCCATCATTGTATGTTCCGAAATGGAGCCAGATGGTTTTCCCTGCGAAGGCAGTCAAATTGAACTGATATTCGGTCCATGTCTGATTATTGCTCAAGTGCCAGATGAGGGTGTCAATAATATTGAAAGCTTCATCCAATACAAGCACATACTGTACATCGCCTGCCATTTGGGTCTCATTGAGTTGTGTTCCGATTTTTGGTTTATCGGGTAGGGATAATCCCACAGTACCTGTGCCGAAAGATTTGACCCAAAAATATAGATATGCGCTGGAAGTACCGGAGGGGATGCTTACCTTCTGGCGGGTAGATGAATAGCTGTACCTGTTATCCGCCGGGTTGGTGATGCCCGGTACGCGCAGAGCGGCTTCCGCTATGAGCCTGGGAAGTGTCATACCCGGCAGGATATTCAGTCACAGGAAATTCCCAGTTTGAATTGCTTTCGAAGCCGCCATTAACCAGTGCCTCTCCACATGATACATCCGCAGTGAAATTCAGCAAGACCACATCAGGTGGAACGACCACGGCAGAGGAGGAGGGTGAAAACACAGTTCCACTCAAGGATGGGGTGAGGGTATATGTACCTTCTGCTAATCCATCCAGGGCATAATTACCGTTCTGATCGGTTAGGGCTGACTGGCCAAGATTTGTTTGGATCTTAACCCCCGAGATGGGTACATTTTGGGGACTAACCACTCGGCCGGAGATTTCGTGCCCGGTGGGTCCGCTGTAAACCACCGGGATATAAATGGACTCACCAGCCCAAGGTTGATTATCCTGGGCTTGTACAGCGATGATACCTGCTGTTAGTAATAAAATCACACAACCAAAACCGATAAAAATCTTAAGATACTTATTGTTCATGGTTGGCTCCTTTAGGCAGGGGTAGGTTTGCCCAAACCTAAATATATATATACAGTTTATAGGAAAACATGACAATAATCAAGCCCCAAATGGTATCAAATTATGAACATCCCGTATCTGTGGGGTGTTCCCCGATTTATTTCATGGGTATAATAGACAAACTTTTCACGCTGAAAGGAAATTCATTATGTCCAACAAAGTTTTCTACGGCTCTCCACGGCAGGCACGCCTGGAAGCAAAAGAGACCCTGCCTGCCAAGCTTGACCTGATCCTTGAACAGCTTCATATCCGGGACCGGGTCAAGGATGAGACAGTGGTCATCAAAATGCATACTGGGAATAATATGGTTTACTCCACCATACACCCGGTTTTTGTTCGCAGGGTGGTCGAGGCGATCAAGGAAGGTGGCGGCAAGCCTTTCATCGCCGATGTGAGTTGGGATGTTCATGGGGCGGAGAAGCGAGGCTACTCCCACGAAGTGGTCGGCTGCAATGTATATCATTCAGCCGGACATGGACGAGAAATACTTTTACAGCTATCACCGACCCTATAAGAATATCCAGGATTGGAAATTGGCGGGCATGATCCAGGATGCCTCCTTCATGGTGAACCTGGCGCATGTCAAGGGGCACCCCAGCTGTGGCTTCGGCGCAGCCTTCAAGAACCTGGCGCTGGGATGCATGGTAGGTGAGACACGCAGCGCCATGCATGATACGATGCAGTATGATCCGTACTGGTTTCCAGAGAAGTGTCCGGATGCAAAGGTCCGCAAGGCGATCACCCAGGTCTGCCCATTCGAAGCGCTGGTTGAGGATAAGGAAAAAACCGAGCACCTCCATCTCCACCCGGAACAATGCAATGCTTGTGGCAGATGCCTGCAGGTGGCCCCTCCAGGCAGCCTGAAAATCGATGCGGTTAATTTCCATTCCTTCATGGAGGCATGTGCCATCAGCGCAGATATTACTTTATCCACCTTTAAACCAGGGAAAGCCGTACACATCAATCTGGCAACCCATATGACCCCGGTGTGTGATTGTTTTGGTTTCACCAGCATGCCCATCTTGCCGGATGCCGGGGTTTTCGGTTCGGATGATATCGTCGCCGTTGACCAGGCAGTTTTGGATATGACAGCACACGCAAGGCTGATCGAGGAAAACCTGCCGTGCAGCCTGGAAGTGCATACCCGTGAAGGGCATCCGTTCCGTTGGCTGCATGGACCGCTCAAAGACCCCTATAAGATTACCGAGTATGGCGAAAAGCTTGGCCTGGGCAGCCGTGTTTATGAGCTGGTGGATGTGCTGCCAGTGGAGAAAATCGAGACGAGCACCCGTTGGGGTATATCCCGGCGAGGTAATTGCGTTAGTACGTAAAATGTAATACTTTTTTTCATCAGAAGATGATGCTCATCAACAAGGTATAGCTAGCCCTTATGCATTCACTCCATGATTTGCAGGCGGTCAAGGACAGGTTTGGCGGTTTTACTTTCCTTGATCTAACCGGTTATGATTTACGGACTGCTCACCGGCACTTGGGCGAGCATGTTCGCCCGCAGGTGCACAAAATCCTCAACCACCGTTTGGATCATATGGATGCGGCAAAATGCAGTCTCCTGATGCAGCAAGCGCGAAACTGTGGAGAAACCCTTACTAGAAAGCTAGAAGATAGGCGACTGGACTCGACTTTGCGTGGGGCAGTGCAGGAATACCTGGATTGTTTGTCAGCCTGGGTGGATGGAGCAGGGTTGGTGGGCTTTAATCACCCTGCCCTGGCAGCCTATCACCCCTTAGACGCCCTCGATCTGGCGCTTTTTCTACAGCATGACAGCACCGGCTGTCAAACCGGTATGTACAGGCAGGCGGATGGGTCTGTAATCCTTTGGCATACCGAAGAGGATATCGAGTATGAAGATGGCAGTGGTTTTGACCAGTTACGCATAGCTGCCTTTAATGTTGGCGGTGACAATGACCCTGTCACCATGCATGCCTTTATATACCCCGACCTGCTGCCTGGACCGGCTTTCGGCTGGCGCAGCGATGGGTATACCCAGGCGGTGGATACGCTGCACACCCGGGAAGCCCCTTTCCAGAACGATGGAATGCTGGCAAATATCGCGACCTGGATAACCCTAAGGTTGGGGCCGGGTTATGAACGCACCCGGGTGATTGGTGGTTTGGCTCCTTACTTTGACGGGTATGCAATGAATGTTGTGTCCGTACAGGGTGGGAAAGTACAGGCAGAGAAATTTGAGTTCGCTGAAAACCACAACCTACCGAATGTTTTGGGTGATCAGCCGGGTGGTTTCCTGTTTCAGGTGAATATATTCTCCCAGGATGATCCTGCGTGGGTGAAGGAAGTGCAGGATTTACCTTCTGCAGATCACAGGTTATATCTGAAGCGCATCAACCGGACCCAAAAAACCATGCAGAATAAGGACCACACGATTGGGGAGGTAGGTGATATGCACTTCTTCCTTGACATGATGACAACGAATACTGGAAGTGTATGGTCATACGCCAATATCCATGTCAAGGCGTATTTCATCCTGCGGCAGACGGCACAGGGTGGGGAGATCTGGCTGGGGCACGGTCCGGCACTATCGACCGATCAGGTCTCAGTGATCCACACCCCGCCTGCTAATGCTGGCGCAGCTTGCTCTCCCGTTCGAAAAACTCCTTCTCCAGTGACGACACCACCTGATCAGCTTTGACCGCTTTAATATATTCCACCAGGGCATCCACCTGGATCTGGCGTAATCGCTGTCCTTTTTTTATGCTGGCGGAACGGGCATCTCCGGCATAATGCTCGGGGTAATCTGCGTACCACCAGATACCGTTGTAATTGGCTGGAATGTGAGCCAGGCGATGTAAAGCAGTTCCTGGATGGGGCGAGACATTGCTCATATCCACCAGCTCGGGGTAGCTGGCCATGAACACGCTGCTCTCGCACTCGCAGGCGTGACCGTGCTCTGAGGTTTCGAGTAGCGACTGCCATTCCTGCTCACGCGGTACTGATAGCTCACGGGTATATAAATAAATTGAATAGGGTTTCTTCTCCCACAGGCTGCACTGCGCCAGGAAGGGCAGGAAGTGCTCGTTGCCTCCGTGTGCATTCAGCAGGATGATCTTCTTGAAACCATTACGACCGATCTCATCTAGCACACCCTGCACGAGCTCCAGGAGCAGGGTAGGTTTAATCGTGATGGTACCGGGGAAGCAGCGTGCCTCGTAGATCTGGCCAAAGTAGAAGGGAGGGAAGACAACTGCTTTCTCTTTCTCGGCTGCTAGGCATGCAATGGCATGCCCCGAGAGGTAATCGGTGCCCAGGGGCAGGTGGGTGCTGTGGCGCTCGACCACGCCCATGGCAATAATGCAAATGTTGGTTGCCTTAACTGCCAGGGCAAATTCATCAGATGTGAGGTATTCCCATTGCATAGAGCCTCCTTATTGGTGGGTGGATGTGATTTTATTATAAAATTCTTTAGGAAGTGCATTTGATAATTGTATATGGTTATTATAAAAGGGAGTGGATCTATTCATCTTCACTCCGTTTTACTTTTTTTATTGATTTACCTACAAATATTTGCCAGTGATTTTTCTTGGCGAATGATGTGATCAAAAAAGCGTGTCTATCCTATAGACTCCACCCAACCCACTGCTCGGCTGCGTTTAGTGTATTTTACTTGTATGGATTGATTATTGCCCCTGATGTCCCATGCCTCCAATTATTATTTGGAGAGACGATCCACCGGGGATCTTTATATAGTCTGAATTAATGGGAATTATTTTTTGGCACCAATTACCCTGACCAGTTAGTTAATGGAACTTTGCTTCGCTGTTTTCCACCACCCCATCAGCACCCAGGGCAGCATGGCAAAGATGCCTACCAGAGCGGGACCAGACAAGCCGAAGAGGAAATCAGTCAGGATGGTGCTGATCCCGACGATGGCATAGCTCCAGATGGCCATCTGCTTGAAGGAATCGCTCGAGGTGTCTGGATCTGGATGGATGCGTGCCAGGGAAAGGAATAACCAGAAGGTGACAAACGTGGTCACCCACCAGCCCAGGTAATTCAATACCGGAATACCAAAATACGCCCCAGGCTCTTCCCACACCCAGTGATCGCCTGCCACCATCATGGGGTCCATCACCAGGTCCCAGGCAGTCATGACTATCGCTCCTACTCCAGCAACCGCCAACCTCCACATCCAGGTGGATTTAAACGAAGGCACAAGGCGGTTGGCAATCACATAGGAGGGGTAAGTCATCATGAACCAGGCGACCGGGATGAGCAGCGGCACCAGCCCAAGGAATTTGTATCCCAGCTTGTCGGTGTAGTAGTAAGGGCCGTATATCTTGCCTGTGGCTACCCCCACGCACTCGAACAGCAAGCTGATGCTAAAGGTTAAAATGAGTAACAACAGCATCCGCTTCCAGCCCAGGTTTTGAGACCCATGCTGCACGGCGAAGGTGAAGGCGAGCAGGGTGAGCAGGGGAGTGAAGAAGGGTTGGTAGGGAATCCCGGCGTATAGGCTGACGAGGTTGTAAATGGTGAGGCAGTGCGAAGATGATGAGGATCAGTTTGGTCAGCTTGTGGGTGGACATGGGATTTACCTTAGGAGTAGTGTTTAGGTATGGATTTGAGAATCATACCATTTTTATGTATAAGCGGATATCAAGGTGATTGAATATGGACTAATAAAATCCTTGCAGACGATAAATTACTTAAAACGATAGAATTCCGGATGAATTGGTCTTTGCTAATAATGGGGAAGATTGCTCCCCTCACTTCGACTCGGGCTGGTGCACCTGCATCAAACTGCAGGTCTTGCAATGACCTAGAGACAGGAGTGAATATGTCCGGAAAAGAAAAGGGCGGGAATGGATACCCGCCCTACCTAATGGAGAAGATTGCTTTCGGGCTGAAAAGAGCACTTCTTCTTCGCTCGCACGATATGCTCGCGATGCTGTGTCGTAAAGAATGCGCCTTGATGGCAAATTTTATTGCTTAAATCTGTTGCACCTTGCGGATGGGCTCCAGGAAGAGCTTCGTGCGTTCATCCTGCGGGTGATGGAAAATTTGGTCGGGGGGACCGGATTCAACGATGAGACCCTTGTCGACGAAAAGTATCCGATCGGCAACATCACTGGCAAAGCCCATTTCATGGGTGACCACGATCATGGTGGTACCTTCAAATGCAATCTGCTTCATCACGTCCAGCACCTCGCCGATCAGCTCGGGATCGAGGGCGGAGGTGGGCTCATCGAAGAGCATCACCTTGGGCTCCATCGCCAGGGCACGCGCGATGGCAACGCGTTGCTTCTGCCCACCCGAAAGCCGGATAGGGTGCACATCTTTCTTCTCTTCCAGCCCCACCTTTTGGAGATATTTTATCCCGAAGGGAATGGCTTGATCCCTGGGCATCTTCTTAACCGTCACCAACCCTTCGATGACATTTTCCAGGGCGGTCATATGAGGGAATAAATTAAAATCCTGGAACACCATGCCGGTGTTCAGACGCATTTCGATCGCCTTTCTTTGATCGAAGCGGATGCCGGGACCCATGGTCATCGTATGACCGGCGACGGTGATCGTACCTGCCGAAGGCTCTTCCAGGAAGTTCAAACAACGCAGCAAGGTGCTCTTGCCTGAGCCACTGCGCCCGATGATGACCACCACTTCCTTGGGGGAGACTGAAAAAGAAACACCTTTCAAAACATGCAGGAGTTCGAACCACTTATGCAGGTTCTCAACACGGATGATGTCATTATCGCTCATATGCGTGCCTCATGCGTTTTTCCACATATCCTACTGCCCAGGATGAGACGATGGTCAGGACCCAGTAGAAGAAGGCCGCCACGATGAACATTTCCATGAACTTGCTGTCCACGCGGGCGAAACGGCTGGCGCGGAAGGTCATCTCCCATACGCCCATGACAGATACCTGGGCGGAATCCTTCTGCATGGCAATGAACTGGTTGCCGATGTCCGGGATGATCACACGAATTGCCTGTGGCAGGATGACACGACGCATGACCTGAAGGCGATTCATGCCGATTGATTCGGCGGCCTCACGCTGACCGCCGCTAATGGACTGGATACCGGCACGGAATATTTCGGTCATATAAGCGCCGTAGTTAAGGCTGAGCGCTAAAACGCCGGTGGTAAATGCATTGAGGATAAACAAATTTCCAATTTGCGGATAACCCTTTTCGATCAATACCGTGCCAATTTGGGGTAATCCGTTATAGATGATAAAGATCTGCACGAGCAGGGGTGTGCCACGGAAGATTGAAACATAAAGCCCGGAAATGCCCAGGGCGATGGCGTTATTCGAAAGCCGGGCAACTGCTCCCAATAAAGCCAGGATAGTAGCAAAGATGATGGAGAGGAATGAAAGCGCTATGGTTGTCCAAAGGCCTTGAAGCACAAAATTGTAGTGCTCAATCATGTATTTGGGTGAAAAATTAAACTGGAGCAGGATGATGGTCAAAAAGAGGATCAACACAACCCAGACGATCCCAATTTTGACCGTCATGATGAGTCTTTCCCGACGTTTTTGAGCCACCAAGGCTTGCCCCATGCCTATCTCAGGGTCATAGCCTGGTTGCCCGGGTAACTTCATGGTTTCTACAGCCATCGGTACCTCACAATCCTAAGGTATTTAACAAAGGAGGCTGATTGAGTTGAATAAACAACCTCAATCAGCCCCGCCATCCAATATAGAAGCTTCTATTTGACCAACCAAAATTCTGTAGGGCGGGGGCAATCCAGCATCGTTAGCGGAATAGATGCCATCCATCTTTAAAATGAACCGGACTAAAACCGCCCCAACAGGATCCATTTTAATTTGGCTTTTACGGCCACTGGTTCAGGGCAGCCAGGTCAAACGAAGCAGCAGCTGTGGCCAGGTCCAAACCATAATACTTGTTGGAGAGCTGAGCCAATGTACCATCGGTTTCTAATCCCAGGATGACCTCACTCACCTTCTTGACGAAGGGGACTGGGTCGGGTGTACTGGCTTTGTCAATTGCACCAGCCAGGTACTCAAAGTAGACTGGCTCGCCCAATTGCTTGAATGGCTGGCCATTATTGATCTCACCCGCACCTGTGGGCTGGGCGGTCAGGACTGCGTCCAGTCGGATGCCATCACCCAAGGCAAGGTCCTGCAGGGCATAGAGATCGGTGTCATAGCCCATGAACTCAGCATTTTGTACGACGAAGTTGATCGTTTCACCGGGGATGGTCAACGTGCCAGCGATATAAGCATCATAGGTGCAGCCTGAGCAAGCACCGACTTTCATACCGGAAAGGTCACTGGGCTGGGTAAAAGATGTATTATCTGTATGGACGAAGAATGCTGCCGGGGTGGTGTAATATGGCTGTGTAAAGTAAAGCTTCTGCATACGCTCGGGGGTGATGGTCATCGAACCGATGGAAAGATCCCAGCGATTCGCCCAATTACCAGCCGTGATGAGATCCCAGGCGACGGTGAGAAAACATGCTTCGACGCCTAGCTTATCAGCGATGGCAACCGCGACATCAATATCAAAGCCTTTCATCTCGCTGGCAGTTTTTTGGTCACCCGTACATTTCGTGTTGGCTACGGGAGTGGCACCTTCGACCAATTCTGATTGAGGTGGGTAAGCTGGATCGGTGGAAACAATGAGGGTACCACGGGCAAGGATCTCTTCCAGCTTATCCTTGGGAGCCTCAGTAGTTTTTGCACAACCGGACATCACAAATGTGAAAATCAAGAGCAGGGATACAAAAATGTAGAGCTTTTTCATACGTTCCTCCTTAAGAGTTGATTATTTTCTAAGCACTGAAGTATGGATTCTTGATGAAATAACTAACTCCACTAAGATCTTATACAATGCCTCCTTTTTCAAATCCTCTGTTTAGTAAGGAATGATACTCATCAAATGGCTCACAATGATTCTATATGAATCCTTCCATTACCAGAAATAATATCCGTATACGAAAATCTCTCAGAACGGATTTTTATAATCCATCGATACATAGCTGCTAATTTTGTCCTTATTATTATAGACGAAATTTTATCAGCTTAGCAAGGGATTAATTCATAATTTTACATCCAGGCATGGAAGTAAATCATGATTAAAAACCAGGTATGGTTTATCTATAAACTCCCCGGGCAGGTTTTGATGATAGAAGGAGCAAAAAGATGGCAAGTAAAGTAATTTTAAAGAAAAAATGTTGAGAGAGCTGCAAGAGTCGAAGCGTGAGCTGGGTATATAGTTCGGTCGCAAGGTGACTACCCCAAAGATAAAACCATCTTTTCTTAAGCTTACAGTTAAAGAGGCGGCAGCGGGATATTACTGGAGTAAATGAACAAATGAACGGAATTGGAGGGGTAGCTACATGACCTGGAAGTTGGATCAGAAGAGGTCGCCAACCCAACTCCCAAGGTGGAGCCAGCTTAAAAAGTCCTACCCAAAACTGAGACTATATAGTTCGGATTACACTAAAATGGTATGCCTTAAAAAATGTACTTCAATTAATGGTTCTAAAAACTGTCAATTCATGGCTATAATTACGGATATATCGAGGAGGTAATGACCATGTATTGCAAGAATTGTAGCGCTCTCTTACCAGACGATGCGAATTTCTGTGTAGTTTGTGGAATGCCACAGAGAGAAGGTGTTACTCCTTACATACAAGATGAGCCAAAATGGGAGACTTGTGAGATCATGCTCAGTTATAAGAGAGAAGGGGAGAACAAATTAAAACCCATTGTATGCTGGGTCGCTTTGGCATATGGAGAAAAAGGAAAATATAACGCTGCTGAATCGAATGAATTCATTGGAGATATTAGATATTTTGGAAAAGATGGCCATCCAACCATTCCTTATAGAGACTTACCTGAAATAGATTTAGCACATGAAGTGCTTTCAGATTTAGTGGATAAACTCCAAGCGGATGGATGGAGTTTTATTTGCAACTATAAGGATACTTTTTATGCGATGCGTTTCCGTAGGCCGATAAAATAGTGTTCAGTCATCATGCGTCTTAATCAGCTTCATTTTATTATTGAACAAAAAACATCTAAAAGCTGAAAGAGATGGTCGATGATTTAAGCAATGATCTCAACAGTTGGATTGATGTGACATATACGCCAGGGAATGATGAGCCGGGGAAATAAAGCTTTCCCATTATTTAATTTGTACAAATATTGTGGGATGAATCAATAAGCCGGGCAGTTATGACTGGGATTATAAAATGCGAGGCGAAATGGCTGGAGTAGAAGGATCAGGTTAAGGTAAGCGCGCGTCGATTTAGGAGGAGAATAACATAGTTCGGTTATTTGCACACAAGAATGTTTGGCGACTGACCATCTTCATGTTATCACTCGTGGCAATTGCAGCTCCCTGGTGGTTCGACCTCGTTTTCGTTCCAGGGAAATATCCATGCACCAGTCCCTTCATCCGCGTGAGAGATGATTTTTGTGGGATACCCATGTCGGGGGTATGGATATTTGTTGGTTTAGCCAATAGGTTCATCGAAATACTTAAGGAGATAGTCACGGGAGAAACCGTAATTATTAATCCAGTTGATGCGATGCTTAAGTTCTTTCTGTATTGTTTCGCTTTTACTCATACTTGTGCTGCCCCTTTTTACAACATGGCTCTTGATCTTACGTGGAGATCGCAAACGCAACCAGATATTTCATATAGGTCATGGAGCTTAGGTGTGTTGTTCGTTATTTATATATTTGGGTTTCATTGGCCTTGGTCACTATGGGGTCTCTGGCTTTATATAGGATTAGGAGTTGGTGCGCTTATACTTGAGATTCTAATCCTGGCGCTGGGGAGAAGAGTAAAACAAGAAAATGAACCCTCATAATGACGAAAACTTCAATCCCATCAACTATACCGGGGTGGTTACCTAGGATGGGTTAAATAAAAACTCCCCGAGTAGGTTTTAATGAACTCTGCTCCCGGGAAGGAATTATTTACCAGAGAGGAGGCGGGCAGCCATGCATGAGTTCAGTGGATCCTCATCATACAGCTGCTTGCAATCCTGACCACAGAAATAAACCATCTCGTCGCGGTAGTAAATATAGGGCGTCTCGGAGGTGACTAAGATACTGACCCCGCAGGCAGTCCTTCCATGCTTACCTTCGCCGGGGGTAATGGATGATTCAGCGGGGTTCATTTTTGTTCCAAGTCCAATTCCTTGAGCAATTCCAGCTGTCGTTTTAAGTTCCGCGTGCGAACGATCAGGCTGATAATATACAGGAACATGATGCCAAAAATAACCGTGTAACCGGCGACCAGATAGCGGGTGGTTTCCGCAGGTGCTTGTAGAAAAAGTGTGTTGATCATAATCATCTATCCTTTTATTGGAGGGTCTTCAAGCGAAGGTTTTCTGCTTCTTCAGCTAACTTTCCCAGGCGGATGCGGTGCCAAAGCAGGTCAGCGAAAATGATGGAGAAGGTGACCAGGCTGAAGATGAAAGTATGCAGCATCCTCGGGCTCATATCAAAGCTACCCTCTGCTCCACTCCCTCCAGCACCGATGATGACCGGATGGATTGTGCGAAAGATACGAATGGATATGAAGGTAAGGGGAACGCTTATGAAGCTCAGGATGGCGTAAACAGCCCCAAAACGTGCACGCCGGTCTGGGTCTTCAATACCCTGGCGTAACAAGAAATAGGCAGCATAAACAAGCTCGCATATAGCTGCTGTGGTCAGGCGTGGGTCCCATGTCCACCAGGTACCCCATGAGCCACGCGCCCAGATGGAGCCGGATACGATGGCAGTAAAGAAGAATACAAAGCTAATCTCTATGGCAGACAATCCGACGATATCCCATTTTCGATCACCTTTCCGTAAATAGGCTATTCCGGAAATGGCGGCAACCATGAAACCCAGCATCCCCACCCAGGCATTAGCCACATGAAAGTAGAATACCCGTTGAACCTGACCCATAACAGCTTCCAAAGGAGCATAAAAGAAGACCATGCCGACTGCGGTCAGAAATAACAAGCTGGTGATTACATCTAGTATCACCAACATTCGAGGTTTCGATTCCATTTTTCATTCCTCCACAATATAATCAAAAACCATAAATGCAGCTGCGATAAAAATGACATCATAGACAAGCAACAGATTAATCCATGGTCGAATATCCACGCTATCCACGCCCTGTAAAAAGCCTGTGCTGCCTTTTACTGCGGCAATGAGAATCGGGATAACCAGTGGAAACAGCAAAACGGGAAGCAGGACATCGCGGGTACGCGTTTGCACTGCCATGCTGGATAGTAATGTACCTACGGCAACATAACCGATCGAGCCCAGCAGGATGACCAATAGCAAACCAGGGTTAAACAAGTTTACGCTATACAGCACACTGTAGACGGGCAGCACAATGGCTTCTACAATGAGCATAAATATCAAATTACCAACGGCTTTACCAAAGTAAATCGCACTGCGGTCGACTGGGGCTAGCAACAAGCCATCCAGGCAGCCGCGGTCTTTCTCCATAGCCATGGAACGGTTGAGACCAAGGGTTCCGGCAAATGCAAAGGTCACCCAAAGCACACCTGCAGTTACAGCGGCGCGTGTGCTGGCATCTAATTCCAGGGCAAAGTTAAAAATCAGGATAACTAAGAGAGCAAACACGAGCATTGCCGAGAGCAGCTCGCGGCTGCGCAGCTCGGCTGCCAGGTCCTTCCAAATAATGGCAGACACCGCCCGAATGAACTGACCGAAGCCAGGTGCAGAGGATTTACGCGTGAGCTGCTTTTCAGCCTGGGAAATGGGCTCCATCCCTATGCCTCTGCAATCGCTTGCCGGTAATAGGCGAGTAAGTTATTGGGATCCATCTCTGACCGTTGGATGGAAGACGTAATAACCCCGCGCGATAGGATATCAAAACGCGATGCCAGGTCACCTACACGAGCAAGATCATGGGATGTCATCACGACAGTTCGGCCGCGGGCTGCCACTTCTTGTAAAACCGTGTCGAGCATCTGGCAAGCATCCTGGTCCAGACCGGTATGGGGTTCATCAAAAAGCATGACTTCCGGATCATGCAGCACAGCGCGGCCAATTGCCAAACGCTGCTGCATCCCTCGTGAGAAAGTACGCACTAAATCCCGCCTGCGGGACGCAAGCCCAACCATCTCCAGCACATCCGATATGCGTTGATCAGCTTGTGGAATGTCGTACATCCTTGCAAAAAAGCGCAGGTTCTCATCAGCGGTTAAATCGCCATAAAGTAATGGCAGGTGTGATACCACACCCAATCTACGCCTGACAGCTGCTGCCTGGTGTGGGAGGGAATACCCAGCAATATTCACCTGACCCATTGTCGGGCGCGACAGGGACGCCAGGATACGTAGAAAGGTAGTCTTCCCAGCACCATTGGGTCCCAACAAAGCTACGAACTCCCCAGGGGCGACGGAAAAATCCATCCCACGCAGGACGATCTTCAACCCAAAACGTTTCACCAATTTACGAACAGTGATGATCATGATTTAGCAAACTCATTTTCAAATTCCAAATATGTTAAGCTGAACCCTGGCTAACTTGCCTTAATCTCTCTTTCAGTTCTGCCCTTCGCTCCAGGTAAGCTTCTTCGGGTAAATTACCTGCACGGAATTGGTCGTCCAGGGCAATGATAGCATCCATTAATGTAGCCTCATCTTCCACCAATGCATCCACCTGAGTGTCCGTCTCAACAGCTGCGGCTACCGCAGCCTGCTGCCTGTTGTTTTTTATTCGATTCTGGCGGAACAACCAGAGACCAACGATAAGAAGAACCACACCAAACACACCTAACCCGATAGCAAGGTTTTGCATCGTTCCGGTAGTGATACCAGTTGACGTTGCCTGCTTGGGTTTTCCTGACAGGGTGAACTCGAGGGAGCTCCCGGCCAGTATGCTGCTGCCATTGTACATCTGGTAGGTACTTCCATTAAAATCGCGAGCTCCGCTGTCAACTAGCTGGTCGCTTTCAACTTTTACACTATTCTCAGGTATCATAACCACTACAGCGGTGGTTGGAAGGAACATGGTTTGAGCGAAATCAAGGTTTCGCTCGTAGGGCATTTCAAAAGCAAAAATGATTTGATATTCCCCCACACCCGGTTTCACTGGACTTGTATCTGCAAATCCCTGGTCAACTTCCACATATCGGTTTCCGAGCTCACCGTCCTGGAATTGCAGGTTTGTGTAACCTTCTGGTAATGGGAAGGTGACTACGATTCCATCATCAGAGGGTGATACAACAACCTGATTTGTTGGATTGGAGATGATAAAGACCTCCATGACCTGGACAGTTTGAGGATTACTGAAGTCCAAGAAGATGTGAAGCCGGTCGGTTGTTAAAACTGATACATCCGTAGTTGAATCATAGACTGTCAATTGAAGTTTTAAGTCTGGATTAGCAGGGTCAACGGTAACTAAATCTGAACTGTATGGAGCCGAAGCGTACTCGGTAGCCGCTAAAAATACCCTGCCTTCCGGCATGGAGACATTGGTGAAAAGATAAACTCCATCTACCCCGGTTTGGAGGGTTTCAGAGTAGGTATTCTGCATTTGATCAAAACCATATAAGGTGACTGGCACATCTGAAGGCGCTTCGATACCTGAGCCATTAATCAGCTGAACTGAGACAGTTCCAATCATAGAAATAGTGGATGAGACTTCGTTCGTTGAGGTTAACTGTGGAATTTGGGTCTCAGCAGGTTCCGGGTATGCCTGTGGTGCCGAGTATGCATCCAGGGATTGACCTGAGACTGAATCTTCGGTGGGTGCGGGATACGCATTTCCTGTCGCCTCTTTGATGGGAAAGGTTAATGAGCGGAGATAACTGACCACCGCCCAGCGTTCTTCATCTGTAAGAACACTTTCGTATGCGGGCATATCCGCTGCGATCCCTGATGAAATTGCCTGATAAAGGTTGGTGGCAGACCGTTGTGCCATGATGGATTGATCGGTGAGGTCGGTTAATTTCTGTGGAGAGCTTACCAGCCTCGAGTCCATCCCCTTTACCATCCTCGCCATGGCAAGCGGTGCAGTTTTCATCGTATATCTGCTTGCCCGTAGCAATTGCATCATTTGATGTACTGAGGCTCAACGCATAAGCGACAACATCCCAGCGCTGGCGATCGGTCAGGTTCGAAAAGGGAGGCATGTTTTTTTCCATGTTTCCCTGTGTGACCACTGAATACCATTCGGCAGGTGTGTAAAGGCGGGAAAAATCGGATAATCCCAGGGTAGCTACAGGAACCGACAATTGGGAGGCTTGTGGACCATCTCCAAGACCTTTCGGTCCATGGCATAGAGTGCATTCCTGGTTATAAAGTTTTGCTCCATTTTCCAGATCGGGTGGGACAATAGGATAAATTGAGGTGGGAAGGGCTGTTTTGGTGACTTGTTGGGGAGGTTTTAACTCCGATCCTGGTGGTGGGGTAATATCTTCAGCTAATGAAATCGAGCAGGCAGATAACAGGATTGCCAGACCGATGAGTATGAAAGCTCCGGGTATTTTTTGCATGTTGTCTCTCAATACATGAAGTTAGGATCAAATCAAAGTAGCGCCACACCTGGGGCAGAAGCGATCGATTTCTTGCACCGGTTTACCACATTTAGGGCAAAAACCGCCTGCTTTGCTCTGCCTGAGTCTGCGCCGAGAAGCAATCTTCTGTTCCAGGTCATCATCCGGGACTGGAGGAACTGCGTTCCCGTTTTTCCTGGGCGAATCTAGACTGTCACTGGAAGTTTGACGGCGAGTCTCGATGGCTGATTCCAACCGATCCTGAGCAGTCCCTGAAGCTGAGGTGTTTTGATAGGCGTCAAGCTGGCGAAGGATTTCCACCCCATTCTGGAGCAATGCTTGCCTGCGGGTTGGGTATATCTCGTCTGGGATTTTGCCAAGATTATAATCATCGTCCAACTCCTGGATTGTGGCAACAACCTGGTCCCTCTTTGCAAGCAAGGAGGAATATTCCTGCTCGGAATTGCTGGCTGTTGGGTTGTTGCGCTCCATGAATGGGCGATAGATAAAGAGTACTACTGGGATTAAAATGGCGAGGACGAGAAAAATTGAACCAATATCCATGATCAAGATTCACATTTCTTAATGGTTTATGGACCCAGCAGGGGATCAATGGCTGCTTTAATCTCAGCTTGAGAGGTGAAGGGACTGAGCTTTACGTAAGATAAAAGGCCATTTTTATCAATAATGTATGTCTCAGGCACTCCAGTGGTGCGGTATGCCTGGGAAATACGGGTGCCCAGGTCGGGTCCATTGGGGTAGGTGATGTCAAACTTTTCGATGTATTCCAAGGAGGCAGTCTCGGTATCCGTCCAGGCAAGCCCAAGAAAGAGCACATCACCGCGTGGTTGGTAATAACGCCAGACCGATTCGAGGTCTGCTGCTTCTTGTTCACAAGGTTTGCACCAGGAAGCCCAGAAATTCAACAGCACCACCTTACCGGCCATCTCTTCCGCACCAATTTGCTGTCCATCGAAGGTAGTGAGGGTGAATGCAGGTACTTTCTGCCCCACTGCCACCGGACCTTGCTGTCTCTGGAGTAATACTAGCGCAACAACAACCAGGAGGGCAAATAAGGCGATCCAGGCAAGAATTCGTCCCCAGCGTATGGAAGCCTTGGGAGCTGGTGTTTCATTAGGACTGGTAGATATCTCGTTCATGATATTTCCTGAAGGTTATCGTTTCCGCACTTCTTCTTCCAGGCGATTAATATATTCATCCTGGGTGGGATCTGTTGATGGAGGGGCTTCGGAGCTGTTCGGTTGGAGATTATCAGATTGGATAGGGCGTTTCCAGGAACGGAAAGCTCGGAAAAGGATATACACTCCCGCCAAAATCGCGATCGGTGGGACAAGGTAAACCAGCCAATTGATACCTTCCGGGGGTGGGGTGCCCAAGACGCGGTCGCCATACTGCAGAACGAAATAATCCTTGATCTGCTGCTCGTTCCAACCATCAGCTAATTTTTGGCGAATTAATTCGCGCCATTGAGCACAGGCAGTCGTCGGGCAGACATCCAGGGGAATGTTCTCGCATACCGGGCAATAGAGCTGCTTGGCAATCTCATTGACCTGGTCATCTGAAGGGGTGGGTTGCTGAGCTGAAACAACCCCCACAACCGTTACTCCCATTACCAGGGTGAGTAAATATGAAAGAAGGATTATTTTTAATCCTCATGACCCACTAGGCCTTGCTCGTCTCTGGGATTGATTTTGAGACCATTACCATTTCCGGTTCCTTAGAAGGCCAGGCAGCAACTACAGACCCCAGGATAAAAACCATCGATCCAAACCACAGCCACCACACCAATGGATTATGGTAAATTTTGAATGTTGCAGCAGAGGTGGATAGGGGCTGCCAATCAACCAGCAGCACATACAGGTCGTCTTCCGGTGTACTTCGTACGCCAGCAATGGTCATCGGCTGTTGTGATTCGTAGTAATAATCGCGGCGCGGGTGCAACTCGCCTATATATCTTCCATCTTTATAGACACTGACAACTGCGCGGGCAACATTACGTCCGTCTGCAGTGTCGAAGACTGATAATGAATCAAATTTGATTATATATTGTCCAATTTCGATCTGCCCACCTTGCGGAATGGTCCCCTGGGTCTGTTCCTGGAAGAGCTCAATACCGAGAATGCCGATGGCCATCAATATCATGCCCAGGTGAATGATATAGCCACCGTATCGACGACGGTTCTTCCCAATCATGAACCAGAAAGCTAGGAGCAGGTTTTCATTTCGTGCATGATGACGTGCCCAAGCGGCTCGCCAGAATTCATAAATCGTTACGAAGATAACAAAGGAACACAACCAAAAACCAAGCAATGCTGGCAATGAACGAAATCCGACTAAAACCAGGGCGATAACTACCAGCAAGGAGGCGAGCGAGGGCTTCCACATGGCTCGGCCGATGGTTTTTGCAGTGGAATATTGCCAGGAAGACAACGGCGCAATCCCCATCAATAAAAGTAAACCCGCAAATGGAAGCCAAACGATGCCCTCATACCATTGCGGACCAACCGTCACCTTTTGCCCGGTGAAGATACTTGACAAGGAAGGGATTTTCTGCCCAACGATACCCAATGCCTCTGAAAGCACTGGAAAGATAACTCCCCAGAATATTACAATGAAGAGACCAAAAAACAACAGGTTGTTGAGCAGGAACAAAGCTTCACGTGAAAACCAAGACGTCATCTCGACATCTGACTTGAGATCGTCCCAGCGGTATATCACCAGGATCATGGATGTGATAAATGTTACCCCTATGAAGCCAAAAAACAATGGACCGATGGCACTTTGCGCAAAGGCATGCACAGAGGATAAAACTCCTGAACGGGTTAGAAAGGTTCCGAAGATCACCAGGTCGTACGTCAGGATGATCAGAACCATATTCCATTGTTTGAGCATGCCACGTTTTTCTTGGACAATTACTGAATGGAGGAAGGCTGTTCCGATCAACCAGGGCATGAAGGCTGAGTTTTCGACAGGATCCCAGCCCCAATAGCCGCCCCAGCCCAGAACATCATAAGCCCAACGCATTCCCAGCACCAAGCCCAAGGATAAGAAAACCCATGCGACAATTGTCCAACGGCGGGTGAGTCGAATCCAACGGGCATCTGTGCGCCCGGTAACCAAAGCAGCGATGGCAAATGCGTAGGGAATAACGAAGGCAACAAATCCCAAATAAAGCATCGGTGGATGGATGATCATCCCGGGATGGCGAAGAAGAGGATTTAATCCATTTCCATCCTGGGGAATAAAAAGGGATGTTCCAGCTGGTCTGAACATGGCGGTAGTGATGCTGCCCGTGGGGGTATGCCAGAAGCTTATAAATGGATTTTCTACAAATATACTTAGAATCAGGAAGAAAGCTAATGTGATTAAAGAAACCAAGATCACCCAGGGGAGAAATTCCCGGTCGCGATCCCATTTACGCAGGGTGACGGCGGATGCAAAGGCAGACATCAGCCAGGACCAAAATAACAATGAACCAGCCTGCCCACCCCAAAGAGCGGTTATCTTCAGGTAGAGGGGCATACTATTGCTGGTTACCTCGGTCACATATTGAACTTCATAATGACCGTTGATGAGTAGGTATATTATGGTCAGGGCTGAGATGGTCAGCAGTGGAAAGGTAAGCAGCATGGCATTGCGCGCAGAATCCACCAAGGCATGTGAGTTTCTGCGTGCCCCTAAATATGCCGCTACAACGCCATAAATTGAAACCAGGAAGGTGATGATGAGGGTGGCGTAGCCGAGGTTGGCAACCATATTAAAATCCTGATTTTAGGGTGCTACCTGGTTGGGAACTGCTTCTTCGTATTTAGTCGGGCATTTTAACAGCAATTCATCGGCATAAAACACGCCGTCTTCACCTACCTGACCTGTCATGATGGCCTGTGCTTCATCGCGCAATAAATCGGGTTTTGGTCCAATATACACTGCCTGCATACGCGTGCGGGCAGGATCGGTGACTGCTTCGTGTAAAACGAAGGCCAATCCGCCTTGTGCTTCAATCTGCTTGTTATCTGCCGGGACGTTGGCGATCGTGAAACTCAAAGCCAGAGTTTGTGGGTCATATTGAATAGAATCGCCAACCACCGCACCTGAAATACGCACATTTTGACCTACGAGAGATTGGCCGCGTGATTTAAGCTCATCGATTGTATAAAAATATTGAGCATTCGCTTTGGTGGATGAGATGACCAAATAAACAATCGCAGCGATGATCAGGGTTCCACCAATGATGAATTTTAAGCGACTCCCTGACCTGGGCTGCGCTTCTTCTCTTTCTTCCATTTAACACATCTCCTTCAATCTAAATGCACAAAGTCACACATAGTGAATTTTTACATGATTAGATTAATACAAGGTGAGATATTCCCAATAATAGGGTGAGAATGAGGAAGAAAACAGGACGATCTATCGTCCCGTTTGGATAAGTAATTTGAGAGCAGGATTTATTTATTTTGAATTTGGGTACCGCACGAGCGACAGAACAAGTCGCCGGGGGAGGCGCGCTTGCCACATTGGGAACAATAAACCGCATCCTCTGTTGTATTCACAGCAAGTCCTGCTTCATTTGTGCTGGATTTTGAATGCCTGCGCCGAGAACGCGAAGCGGGTCGCTGCTTACCGGACTGCCAAAACCAGATAATCCCACCAATGATGAGCCCGGCTCCTAAAATACCCAGTATCCAGGGTAGCCAGGTTGTTAAATTAAGGTCTTGCGGTGTGCTTTGGGGTATGGGAGCACTGGGCTCTACAGGAACGTTTTCTGCGGTCAGGGTATCCGTGGATTTATTGTAATCCATGGTGATGCTGATATTTTGCCCAGCAGGGATAGCACCGATATCCTGGGTGTAATAGACCAAATTATCGGGGCGTGATGTTCCTGCGCCGAGGCTGGGTGAAATGCTCATATCTGTGGCACCGGCTGGTTGCTGGACTTCGATCAGGAATTGAGTTACAGCGTAATCGCCTGGCCAGACATATTGATAATGCCGGGCATTGCCATCCTTGGTTATTCCTGGATCGTAATATTCAATCCTTATCTCTGGAGAAGTAGCCGTAAAGTTGATGACCACCCAATCTCCATCCACCTGTAGAGTGTAATTAATATTATATAACTGACCGTCGGGTTGGCGGTCTGCAACCGCATATGGCTCACCGGCAGCACTGGGTATCCGCAACGAGACCTCTACCGGGAAAGTTGTGCTGTCGGAAAGGGTCATGCTGTAGATGACTAATACACTGGGCTTATCATATTCAGGCCAGATTTGGACCTGCAATGAATTTAAAGTAACCGGGTTTTGAGCATTCACTCCGAGAGGAAACAGCATTGAAAAGATCAAGAATAAGGGGAGAAACCATTTACGCATAGGTATACCTCATCATCAAATAATATTAATCTTACCATGCCCTCCATAAGGGGGGAATGGATAGCTCGAGGAAAGGTTTATGGGGGTTGATGAGTAAATGGGGATGTAAATATCATTACGTGAATTTTAAATTCTTATCAGATTAATCCATTTAATATTACATTGCTTTACTAATATTTTTTCAGGAAATTGGCCTGTCCTGCTTTTTTGCAGCCTCTATTTCAACCTCCACGAATAGTAAAAAGTAAATGCGATCGTCCTGAGTGGTAATAAGGTTGCCATTCTATACCAGGAAATTGATATATAATAAATCTATACCATCACGGATATCATTAAAGGCGGAGAGCCAGCGGATGGCTCAACGAGGTCGCATTCGATTAAGCCGCAACCAGGTGTTGGAGGCTTATATATTGGGGGTACATCGTTTCTTCCTTCAACACACTCTTGTACTATAACTAACAATAAAAAAACTGCCAGAAGTCCAGGAATAGGAGGTTATCGTATGAGTAACGCATTTGTTGGCCAAATCCTGCGTGTAAATCTCACCTCAGGGGAGATCAGCACTGAAGATCTCAATCCCGATTGGGCAAGGCAGACCCTGGGCGGTGCTGGTCTGGCAACGCGCTATCTCTTTGAGCTCACCTCGCCAGGCATTGATCCCTTGGGAGCAGAGAATGTGTTGATATTCATGACGGGAGCTCTGACTGGAACACCTTCTGCCAGTGCCAGCCGTTATTCCGTGGTTGCCAAATCACCGCAAACGAACCTTTGGGGACAATCAAATTCAGGAGGCTTCTTTGGACCAGCTTTGAAATGGAGTGGTTTTGATGGGGTGATCTTCGAAGGCGTTTCACCAGAACCGGTTTATTTGTCGATACTGGATGGAAAAGCAGAGCTTCGCAAAGCCAATCATTTGTGGGGCATGACTGTACCGGAATGTGATGACCGCTTGCAATCAGAGATCGGACGCCCGGTGACGGTAGCCTGTATCGGACCAGGCGGTGAGAACCTGGTGCGCTATGCTGCCATCATGAATAATAAAAACCGCGCCGCAGGTCGTACGGGAATGGGGGCGGTGATGGGCTCAAAACGTTTGAAAGCCATTGCCTGTGGTGGAAACCGGCACATCTCGCTATATAATGCAGCAGAGTTTAAGCGAGTCACCCAGCGGCAGCGTGAGTTTATGGATGAGTCGATCTTGAAGATCGGCTTTGATAGCCTTTGGAACCAATATGATCGCTGATATGGTCAATGTACGCGGTGGGTATCCTACGCAAAATTGGCAGTCCGGAACGTTTGAACAGATAGAAAACGTGAATGCCCAGGCGATGACAGATCAGGTTCTGGTCGAGGGTGTGCGTTGCTTTGCCTGCCCCGTGGCTTGTGGTCGAGGAACAGAGATCCGCGCAGGGAAGTGGAAGGGAGCGCATGGGGAGGGACCGGAGTATGAAACGGTCGATACACTGGGAGCGATGTGCGGTGTGGATGACCTGAATGCCATCACCATGGCGAATTATCGCTGCAATGAATATGGTTTGGATACCATCAGCACAGGTGCTACCATCGCATTTGCGATGGAATGTTACCAAAAAGGCATTCTTAATAGATGATCAAACCGGTGGCATTGCCCTGGAGTTCGGTGATGCTGACCTTGTGGTAGACCTGGTGGAGCGGATTGGAAAACGAGAAGGCATCGGCGATCTGTTAGCAGAAGGTACACAGCGTATGGCTGAGACGTTGGGGGGCGGTAGTGAGCACTTTGCGATGCATGTCAAGGGACTGGAGTTGCCTGCGTATGACCCGCGTGCAGCCAAGATTACCGGTTTGGGATACGTCACTGCCAACCGAGGGGGAGATCATATGAATGGCTATATCCAGGGACCTACTTTTATCGATATACCTTTTATGATCGTGGAGGATAGCACTATCCGGGATCCATTCGTCGCTAATCCGCAGGATGCACGTGTCTTGATTGATATGGAAAATGCCTTGAGCGTGTTGGATGCTTTGGGGGGATGCAAATTTATGGGAATATTGATCTCGGCGGATGAGATTGTGGATCTGGTACAGGCAGCCACTGGATGGGATTTTGACCTGGATGAGTTCCGCAAGTGTGGAGACCGTTTACAGACCATGGCTCGTGCGTATTGCGCCCGGGAGGGGATGCGACGTGAACAGGATATCCTCCCTGGGCGGCTTATGCTCGATCCCTTGCCAGATGGTCCTGCCCAAGGGATGGTGCTTGACCGCTCCTCCCTGGAGAAAATGAAAGATGCCTATTATGAGATGCGTGGATGGGATGTAGCCAGTGGTGTCCCGACACCCGCAAAGCTCCACGAATTGGATTTGGATTATTTGATTCCTCAGCTTTGGGATAAATAATCGGGATAGAGTAGCACACTGAAGGAGGTAGGGATGAATTACGCAGATCGTCCTTGGTTGAAGAGTTATAT
Source organism: uncultured Chloroflexia bacterium (assembly GCA_963777965.1). GTDB lineage: Bacteria > Chloroflexota > Anaerolineae > Anaerolineales > UBA4823 > FEB-25. The sequence continues at coordinate 83,811 of CAVZSS010000031.1, forward strand.
GCTTGGTCCATACAAGCTTGAACACAGCCTGGCTCCATACCCACAGAAACCAGTGTTCGAAATTTTAGACCGGGTAGCCCAAGAATACCCCAACCAGACCGCCATTCTATTCCAGGGAAAAGAGCTGAAATACCACCAGCTAAAAAGCAGGGTGGATAGCCTGGCAAATGCATTGATAGAATTGGGCTTGGAGAAGGGTGACCGGGTGTGTCTGTTCCTTCCCAATTGCCCGGAATATGTCTTGTCCTATTGGGCGGTACTCAAAGCTGGCGGTGTCGTGGTGCCAACCAGCATCTTGCGCACCGATGAAGGATTGTTCCACGAGGTGAGCAGCTCCGACAGTCGATTTATGGTTTGCCAGGAGGTTCATCTGGATCGGGCGATGGCTTTACTCGACCGCACCGATTTGGAAGGAATCCTGATTACCTCCGATGCGGTTATGATGTGGACAGCAGGTGCAGTTCTCACTTCCAAAGGGTGTTTATGATTTCGCAGCCTTGATTGCCACCGACGATTCCCCTCCACCCCAGGTGGAAATCGACCCCCTCCATGACCTTTGCGAACTGGCATTCACCGGCGGAGCAACCGGAGTGCCCAAGGGGGTGATGCTCAGCCATGCCAACCGCTATGCAAGCATCCTGCAAACCTTACCATGGTTTATGAAACCTTTACTCGGTGGCATCAAGGGCAAGACTTCCGTGCTCCTATCGATACCGATGTTTCACGCTTACGGGAATTTTATTCAAATCTCTGCGATCTACCTGGGGTTACGCCTGTTGATTATTACCCGATGCACGTGATACGGATGCGATCCTTGCATCGATCATTGATCATCGACCTTTTCTTGTCCCAGGAGTGCCTACGCAATTCATGCGCCTGGCGGATGCAGGACTAAAGCGATCCAATAGCATGCTCTTCAGTGGTTCTGCTCCTTTACCAGGAGAAGTGGCTCAAGAAATTAAACGGAAAACCGGTATGGCCGTCTCAGAAGGTTATGGATTAACCGAATCTACATCTGTATCGCATATTAATCTGACTGCCTTTTCACGCATCATGGGATTTATGGCGAAAGAGAAACCCGGTATTGGTGTGCCCTTGCCGGATATGGATTGTCGGCTTGTGGACCCTGATTCGGGTGAGGATGTTCCTATTGGAAAACCCGGCGAGCTGGTAATTCGTGGTCCGCAAATCATGCTCGGATATTGGCCTGAACCTGGCAGTGGTCTGACAAGCGATGGCTGGTTGCATACCGGCGATATTGCCGTAATGGATGAGACTGGTTATTTCCAAATCGTCGATCGCCTCAAAGATATGGTCAATGTATCTGGTTTGAAGGTCTATACAACCGAAGTGGATGAGGTCTTATTTAAGCATCCTGCCATTGCGGTAGCAGCTGCATTCGGCATCCCGGATATCGAAATTCCGGGCAGCGAGCGAGTGATGGCTGTGGTTGCTCTAAAAGAAGGATTCCAGGGCTACGGTTACAGAACAGGAATTGCGCGATTTTTGCCGGCAGCACCTGCCTCCATACGCTGTCCCAAAAATTATTGAGTTCCGCGATGAGTTACCACTGACTGTCACCGAGAAAGTATTTAAGAATGCCCTGCGTGAGCAGGCAATTGCCAGAATGAGGGATCAAAAGGAGGGCTGATAAAAATGGACTACATTTACTGCACCCCAGAATGGTTGGAAGAGAGTGCCAGGATTTACCGGGCAACGCCACGTTTTCAGGAAGCGTTGAAACGAGTGAGCGCACGTGATTTTCTATCGTGTCACCGCTGAGCCTGAATGGGGGATTGATCCGGATTTCATCTTCGGAGCGGATGTCACCAAAGGCGTGTTAAATGATCTGCGCTTTTTCAGCGAAGATGAGGCCAAGGAGAAAGCGGAATTCATTATGGCTGCTTCACCCCAGGAATGGAAGCTGATCCTGCGTAAAGAGCATAAATTCCTGACTGATTTTATGCTGGGAAAAATAAAGCTGGAGCAAGGGAGCAAAGTTGGCGTGTTAGGATTAGCTCCTTATGCAGACGCATTCATCGATGCCCTTACCCAGGTGAATCTGCAATTTCAGGATGAGCTGAGCCCACAACAGCTGAATGAGTACCGGGAATATGCCTCTCAATTCCGCTCTAAGTTGGGAGTCTGATTGCCAAAACTGTATAAAAAAAACAAAAAATCAAACCTGATTTAATTTGTTGGATCCGAACATATTCGATAATGATTCATTACCGCCACATAAAAGCATTACAACGTGGTCGTTTTTAGCAAAGCGTTGGCGAATTTTCTGGGCGGCTGAGAATGTACAAGATGCTGCTAATTCAGTAAGAACCTTTGTGCGTTCAAGGAGAAATCTTTGCGATTCGATTGCGTCTTGGTCGGTAACTACAATGTATTGCTCCAAATGAGATTGTGCTATTCTCAAGGCGTCTTCTGCAACGTAAGTTGCGCTGAGTGTTTTCGCGAGAGAGTTTGGCACGATGTGTACAACCTTGCCCGCTTCTAAGGCTTTGCCCATCGTTTGTGCTCCTTCGGTTTCGACACCCCAAATTCTGACCTCTGGTTTAAAGGCTTTAATGGCAACAGTAATACCTGTAATTAATCCCCCGCCTCCGATACTTATAATAATATCTGTTACCTCGGGAAGATTATCTAGAATTTCAAGTCCTATCGTTCCATTTCCGGCCATTTGATTGGGATTGTCCCAGGCATGGAGTAAGGTGTAACCATCTGCTTTAAATGTCTCGGCTTTGGCAAAACTTGAAGGAAAATCTGGTGATAGTTCCACCCTTGCTCCATAAGATTTGGTGGCTTCCACATAATTTGACGGTGTATACTCTGGCATACAGATAATGGCTTGGATGCCTAACTTACCTGCAGCATATGCAACCCCCTGAGCAAAATTGCCACCACTAGCTGCGACAACTCCCTCGTTCTTTTCTTTCTCATTCAACTGTAGAATTTGATTAAAAGCACCGCGAGGTTTAAAGGAACCAGTTTTCTGAAAGAGCTCCATTTTAAGATAGGCGTTTACGCCTAGAACTTGGCTGAGAGTCCTGCTTCTCTCCAACGGCGTTTTGACGATATAAGGAGAAATTCGTTCGGATGCAGATCTGATTTCTTCTATAGTAATCATAAAATATCCTTGAGTGAGTTTTTATGGTAAAGTGGGTAAATAAAAGCGAGATGATTGGTGCAGTAATGTTGTTTCATCTTGGTTTTGGTTGAAGTTTTGTTCAGTCCGGGGGACAAGTCGGCGACGTAATTCAATAATAAGGTAACGGAGGAACAAGCTCAGCCTATTTATCGGTTATCAGGGGCAGAAAGAAGTCGAGTGGTGAAGTATTCGTGTCACTAATCTGGTAGATCACACCACTGGCATAGTCAGCCACATAGAGATTACCAGCTTCATCTTCGCCAAAGCTGGAAATCGATAGATTAGTATCGAGCAATTGCTGATAGTGCCAGCCATTGGAATATATTAATCCCCAAATTTTACCTTTACAATAATCACCATAGAAGTACATACCTTGCATACGAGGGTAGGTGACCCCGCGGTAGACGCCGCCACCCGTGATTGAGCAGCCGTTCGAGTCATTCGTCCCGTGATCATACACAGCAACTGGTGGCGCATAACGAGCAGGTGGGACACAATTGATCGATGGGTTATAGCAGAGATTACCCTCCAGGTTATTCCAACCATAATTTTCTCCACCATGGCTGGAGGCAGGTTGGAAATCCACTTCTTCCTGGGTATTCTGGCCTACATCCCCGATAAATAAATCACCCGTCTGGCGGTCGAAGGAGTAACGCCATGGGTTGCGCAAGCCCAAAGCCCATATTTCTCCAGGATAGCCAACCGTTTGCGTGTAGGGGTTGGTTGCTGGCACCCAATAGGGGTCTACACCTGATTCAACATCGATACGCAATAGCTTTCCGAGTAGCGAAGCCGGATTTTGAGCGTTTCCCTGTGGATCACCCCCGCCGCCTCCGTCACCAGTACCAATGTACAAGTACCCATCCGTACCAAAGGCAAGCTGCCCCCCGTTGTGGTTGCCGTAAATTGGGTGATTGAAAAGGATGATCGATTGTTCGCTGAGGGGGTCAGCCTCATCGGGCTTACCCGGTTTGAGGTGGAAGCGCGAGGTCTGGTTGTTGCCATCCAGGCGGGTATAGTAGACATAGAAATAGCCTTTACTGGCGTAGTCTGGGGGGAAGGCTACACTCAACAATCCTTGCTCTCCAGATCCGGGGAAGAGTACCCGTTCGTGGATATCCAGGAAGGGGGTACTGAGTACGACGTTATCTTTGATGATGCGGATGATGCCGCTCTGTTCGACGATAAATAATCGCTGGCTGGAATCTCCGGCATGGGTGATGTGAACAGGCGAGGTAAAACCGCTCTGATAAGGAATAAGGCTAATTTGCGGCCAGACAATGGTTGGGAGAGACGCGACGGTTATCTGGGGTGGGAAGAGAAGGCTGTAAATTACACCGAGCAACAGTAATGATTGGAAGAAACGCTTTATCGGGGAAAATATGTTCATATCATTGTCCTTCTTTCCCTCAATATTAACATCAAATGGATGGGAATTATCTTAATTTAGGATTAAGATAGGATTTTGTTACCGCTAAGCTCTAATTCCCAAAAGAGTGAATACTATAATTTTTATTCCCCAAGACAGGCTACCCGGTTGGATTCAAATAAACAACCTTGTGGTTCAGTATACCTCCCGAATACAACAGAATCATTGACAACAATAATATTAAATGATAATATGCTTATATATTATATATATATATTATATCGAAGGAGGTTCGGATGGTCAAAGCAGAAGTAACTCACAAGGATGACCTGACCGGGTTGTATAGCCGCAGGGGATTTTTAGAAAGATTCGCTGAGGCACTGGCAGAAGCAAAAGTGAGCATACATGAAGCCCCACTCTCACTAGCATTATTGGATGTCGACCATTTCTTTAAGATCAATGAAGAGTATGGGCACATTACAGGGGACCATGTGCTGGTGGCGGTGGCGGAAGCCATCTTGGCAAATACCGGAACCAATGCACTGGTTGGACGCTACGGTGGTGATGAATTTGTGATCCTGTTTCCGAATGAAGAGCGGGAGCAGGCGTTTCTCAAGATGGAGAAAATCCGACAGGAGCTCAGCCAGCGAGAGCTGGTGGCTGAGGACAAGCGAACCATCCGAGGAATATATATCAGTGGTGGGGTGGCTTCCTTTCCAATGGATGGCAGAACTGAAAATGAGCTTTTCCGCAAGGCGGATCATGCCCTATACCGTGCTAAAGCTGGGGGAAGAAACCAGATCCGCCTGGCATATGAGGAGCGGATGATACCAAAGACAACCCATTACACCCAAACTCAATTGGAGCGGCTTTCCAAGCTGGCAGACGAGCGTGGGGTGAATGAAGCTGATTTGCTACGTGAAGCAATGGACGATTTTCTCACCAAATATGGAGTGAATGATATTGAAACTTAATATCAGCGAATCGGTTTATTCAATGGCTCCGCGCACCTGGCGTGCCAGGTCAGAGAATGCCGGTGTATAGCGAATGTCCTCTACCCTGGGGCGCGGGATTTCCACAGTAAGATCCAGACGTAGCTGCCCAGGGCGAGGGCTGAGCACCAAAACTCGATCTGCCAGGAAAAGTGACTTCGCTGATGGAATGAGTCACCATGATCACCGTCTTGCGCCTGGCCTGCCAAATGCGGGTCAGCTCAGACCCCATGCGCTCACGCGTCAATGCATCGAGTGATCCGAAAGGCTCATCCAATAAAAGCAGGTCGGGTTCATGGATCAATGCCCTGGCGATGGCCACCCGTTGAGCCATTCCCCCCGAGAGGTCACGCGGGAGCGAGGTTTCAAATCCGGTCAAACCAACCAGCTCGACTAAAGCCTGTGCTCTTTCCATTGCCTCGTGACGCGGTAGGTTTTGAATTTCCAGGGGTAGGAGAATATTTTCCAACACGGTTCGCCAGGGCATCAGGTTGGCTTTTTGAAAGACCATGCCTACCCCATGCCTGGGGGTTGTATAGGGAGGAATTTTCGAAGATGACTTCACCATTGGTGGGAGCGAGCAACCCAGCCAGGGTGCGTAATAATGTAGTCTTGCCACAACCCGAAGGACCCAGTACACAAACGAATTGTTCTGGGTTCACTGCAAACGAGATATCATCCAGTGCTTTTAACCCACTATTCCCATCGGGAAAAATAATCGAGAGGTGCCTGACCTGTAAAATTGGTTGACCAGTCTGAATATCCATGGGTAGCGATCCAGCTAGCAGAGCCTTCTCCTCACTTGTCACTGAGAAAATCATTGCTGTATGCCTTGGTCAACTCCAAAGGTTGGGTGAGGAATCCCACATCCAGCAAAACTTCCTGGGTGTTCTGCCAGGCATCCGGATCAGAATATCCCAACCTTTCAGCTTTCCAAAATTCGATGGAGGCGTTAAGCACCTCCTTTTGGATTGCCTGGTCAGCCTGGGCAAGCCCTTCCACATATTTCAAACATATTTGGTATGCCTCACCAGGATTGTCAATCGTATCTGCCAGACCTGTAAGTATTGCCTGGTTCATCTTGCGTACAAGATCAGGGTCCTGGGTAAGCGTGGTTTCATTGGTGATCAACCCATTCGATACAAGGTGGTCGTAATCCTTGACTTTTATCTCGTCGATCTGATAACCCTCGTTGCGTAATTGAATTGGCTCGTTGGTGGTGTAGACCACAACAGCCTGTTCCTGGTCGCTGACCAGGGCTTCCACTTGATTGTATCCAATCGAGTCTAAAGTGACATCACTTTCAGTCAAGCCACCTGCACTGAGCAAAGCCCGCAGCCCAATATAGCTAGTCCCATACAAACCTGGCAGGCCAATCTTTTTCCCTGCTAAATTTTCTGGGGTGAGAACACCTTGGCCGGTTTTTGATACCACGGATACTGGATAATCCTGGTACCAGGAAAGAACGTACACAACTGGCAACCCTTGGGCGCGGGCTAATAATACCTGGTCACCTGAAACAACAGCGAACTGCAGCTCACTTGCTCCTACCAATGCGACTGCATCTGTCTCAAAACTATAATCGAATTCGATTTCAATCCCATTCTGACGAAAATAGCCTTTATCCAATGCCACATAGAGGGGAGCAAATTGGACGTTGGGTATGTACCCCAATGGTAGGCGAATGTGTACCAATGAGGGAGTACCTGTATCAGTGGGTGCAGGATAGGTTACCTGACTAGGCATGTCAGTAGCGCTCTGCGGTGAAGGATATGTTCCTACATCGCTACAGGCTGATGTTACGATCCCCAGCATGAGGGCAATGATCACGATCAGGTTTTTCATATACTGTCTCCTCACAGGTGTATCCATCTATTATTTGGGTAAAGACTATACTGGTAATCCCTCAGTCTCAGGTCGCTGTTGCCATTTCAAGAGATGCTTTTCGATCAAAGCCACCAACCCATATAGGATAAGAGCCATAACGATGAGGGTGAAAACAGCGACGAAAACGAGGGCGGTATCGTAAACACCTCGTCCGACATTGACCAGAAAACCAAGCCCGCTCTTTGCACCGACAAACTCGCCCACCACTGCACCGATAACCGATAATGTAGCCCCGATACGCAAGCCTCCCGAGGAAGACGGGTAATGCGGCAGGGGCTTCAAGGCTTTTCAAGGTCTGCCAGCGCGTGGCTTGCAGCGAGCGCATCAGGTCGCGCAGGTCTTCAGGGACGGAGCGCACACCGACTACAGTATTCACCAGAACAGGGAAAAAGACAATTAAGGCACATATCAGGACTTTGGAAGATAATCCAGGGCCGAACCAGATGACGAGCAAGGGAGCGATGGCAACAATTGGAATGGATTGGCTGGCGACGATATAAGGGGAAAGCAAGCGTTCCAGGTGCAGTGAACGCGCCAGAAGATAGCCAAGCACCGTTGCCACGCTGACGCCTAATGCAAGGCCTAACAAGACTTCCACCAGGGTCACTGCAGCATTGCGGAGCAGGCTACCATCCAATATTGCCTGAATGAAGCGTGCTACCAACTTCCCCGGGTGAAGGGAGGATAAAATTTGGAAAGCTCCCAAGCCAGGTGACAAGCTGCCACACCAGCAGGAGAAGAAATAATGAAAGGAAAACCAGCCAATATTTTGTCTTCATGTAACAAAAAACCCCGAAGAGTGACTTCGGGGCAATGAATGATTGCTGCATACATACGCTGTACAATTTGCACAGGCGCATGCCTTGACATGAATGCGACCTTCTTTCATCCGGACTGTACCGTCGGCTCCGGAATTCCACCGGATCATGCCATATGATTGGCTCGTGGGCTTTACCACCGGTCGGGAATAAACGATTTAATCGTTATCACCCTGCCCCGAAGGTTATTTTATTGTTATCCTGATTATAACGAGACAGTCTAAAAAGGTCAACAGGTTGGCTTGTAAGAGTTTTATAAGAACCATTTCAGACTTCTTGACGTACCTACCCCGTCATGGTATCATTTTAATGTTCGAATTAGCACTCTCGTATTGAGAGTGCTAAATTATAGGATCCTTCCATAAATCACCTTACCGAACGACAAAGACTAATCCTGGCACTGGTTATCCATATGTATACTGAGACAGCCCAACCAGTGGGCTCCAAGGCATTAATTGAACGTTACAATCTTGAGACAAGTTCCGCCACCATACGCAATGATATGGTCGAGCTTACCGAAGCAGGATATTTACGGCAACCACATACATCAGCTGGGCGTGTTCCCACCGAGGAAGGTTATCGTTACTTTGTCAGGCAGCTGATGGGACAGACAGAGCTGCCGATGAACACCCGCCGAACGATCACGCACCAGTTTTATCAGGCTGGGAGGGACGTGAACCACTGGATGCGCCTGGCAGCTTCTGTGCTAGCACACCAGTCGCAAGCTGCTTCTTTGGTTACTTCCCCTCGCCCTGATTCTGCCCGCTTTAAGCATTTAAGTTTGATCTCCACGCATGGACGGCAGGTTTTAATGGTGATGGTTTGGACGGGTGGCCAGGTACGCCAACAAATGCTCACATTGGCAGAGCCAGTCTCTCAAGAGCAGCTTTCTATTGCAGCCAATCATATCAATCTCGTTTGTGAGGGATTGGATTCGGATGGTATTGCCGCCCTGAGCGGCCAATTTGATGCGCTTGAACAAGATGTGATCAAGCTGACTCGTGAAGAGTTGGAGCGTATGAAGCAGGTTGTTTCCGGTGAGGTTTACCGGGATGGCTTGACCAACGTTCTGGCTGAGCCGGAATTTGCAGAGTCGGAATCTGCACGCAAGGCCTTGAGGGTTTTGGAAGAACGTTCCATGCTTGAAGATTTACTCTCTCGTACCGTGCTTACCAGTGGCGTGGATGATGTCCAGGTGCTGATCGGTGGAGAAGGGACATGGGAAGATTTACGGGACTGCTCGATGGTCCTGGCACGTTATGGTGCACCTGGATTAGCAACTGGCGCGCTGGGTGTGCTCGGACCGACCCGCATGGCATATGGACGGACAGTTTCAGCAGTGCGCTTTGTGTCAGGTTTATTAAGCGACCTGGTGATTGAGATGTTAGCAGAAGAATCATAAGGAGCATGGCGAGATCATGGCAGCGAAGAAACAAAAAACGGAAGAAAAAAGAAAAATCACAAACGAAGAAAAAATGAAGAGTTCCACTGAGGCTCAGGAGAATTCTGAGACCGAATTTAAGGAAGCTGCTAGCAGTCCTGATGAGGAGCTAATCCAACTGCGTTCCGAACGAGACCAGGCCTTGGTTAAGGCAAATGAGTACCTGGAAGGCTGGCAGCGTGAAAGGGCAGAGTTTTTCAATTACAAGAAACGGATGGAACGTGAATTATCCCAGGGCGGTCAGAATGCATTTGGAAATGCGATCCGACGATATCTGGATATTGCGGATGACCTTGCGAGAGCCTTGAAGAACTCAAATCGTCCCTTGGAAGGAAACGGTGCAATTTGGGCGGAAGGTATCGACCTGATTCATCGAAAACTGGTCTGTGCTTTTGAAGCCGATGGAGTAAAAATGATCGATATTGAAGGTAAATTTTTCGATCCCAACCTGCATGAGGCGATCTCTAACGAAGACAGCCCTGACCATGAGAGTGGTCAAATTATCGATGTCGTTCAGCCAGGTTATATCCTGGGTGAGCGGGTTATCCGGCCAGCGCGCGTCCGGGTAGCTAGGTAAGCATTTTGCAATCATCAATATTTATTCGCAGAAAATTATAAACTAGGAGAGTATTAGAATGGCAAAAATAATTGGTATCGATCTTGGGACAACCAACTCAGTTGTAGCAGTTATGGAAGGTGGGGAACCAACTGTCATCTCGAGCGCTGAAGGCGAACGGCTGATTCCGTCGGTTGTCGCAGTGAATAAAAATCATGAACGACTGGTTGGGCGTGTAGCCCGCAACCAGGCTGTGGTTAACCCGGAAAACACTGTTTTCTCAATCAAGCGCTTTATGGGTCGTAAATTTGATGACCCGGAGGTGAAAAAAGCGCTGTCACGAGTCCCATACAAGGTAGCCAAAGCTCCCAATGGCGATATACGGGTGGTTTTGGATGGGCGGGAGTATTCACCTCCCGAAGTGTCTGCCATGATCCTGGCAAAACTTAAAACTGACGCGGAAGCATACCTGGGGGAGTCTGTTACCCAGGCAGTGATAACGGTTCCAGCTTATTTTAATGATGCCCAACGTAATGCCACAAAAGACGCCGGTAAGATCGCCGGCTTGGACGTGTTGCGTATCATCAATGAGCCAACCGCATCATCGCTGGCGTATGGGCTGGATAAGAAGAAAGATGAAGTGATCGCTGTATACGACCTGGGTGGAGGCACATTTGACATTTCCATCCTGGACGTTGGCGATGGCGTATTCCAGGTGCGATCCACCAGTGGAGATACCTTCCTGGGTGGTGATGATTTTGATATGCGTTTAATCGATTACCTGGCGGATGAATTCAAAACGTCCAACGGGATTGATCTGCGGCAAGACCGGCAGTCACTGCAGCGGCTGAAGGAAGCAGCGGAGAAAGCTAAAATCGAGCTTTCAAGCATGATGCAGACTGAAATCAACCTGCCATATATCACTGCGGATGCATCTGGTCCGAAGCACATGGTCATGAATCTGACCCGGTCAAAGTTGGAGCAACTCACAGGAGATTTAATTGAACGATCTCTGGGACCAGTAAAAACTGCCTTAAAGGACGCAGATCTTGATACCTCTAAGATTAACGAAGTCGTCCTGGTGGGGGGTATGACCCGCATGCCGGCAGTGCAGGAGGCGGTGCGAAAATTATTCAATAAAGAACCACATAAAGGTGTCAACCCAGATGAGGTGGTGGCGGTTGGGGCAGCAATCCAGGCAGGCGTATTGGCTGGTGATGTGAAAGATATCCTCCTGCTGGATGTTACCCCGTTGACACTGTCTGTAGAGACATTGGGAGGCGTGGCTACACCGTTGATCGAACGCAATACCACCATCCCAACTCGTAAAAGCCAGGTATTTTCAACAGCCGCAGACAGTCAACCTCAAGTTGAGATCCATGTTCTGCAGGGCGAACGCCCGATGGCAACCGACAATAAAAGCCTGGGTAAGTTCATCCTGGACGGCATCCCGCCAGCACCACGCGGAATCCCACAAATCGAAGTCACATTTGATATCGATGCGAACGGGATCATTAAAGTAACTGCACAGGACAAGGCGACCCAGCGAAGCCAGCATATTACCATCACTGCCTCGTCAGGTTTGAATGACTCTGAGGTCGAGCGCATGCGCCGTGAAGCTGAGCTCCACGCTGATGAAGATAAGAAACGAAAAGAGATGATCGAAGTCCGCAATACTGCCGATAATGCCATCTATACGGCTGAGAAGGCGCTGCGAGACTTTGGGGATAAGGTTCCTGCGGATACAAAGAGCAAGGTGGAAGCAGAGGTTGCTAATGTAAAACGGGCTTTGGAAAGTGAGGATGTCGCTACAATTAAGAGTGCCACCGAACAATTATTCCAGGTCGTACAGCAGATCGGAGCTTCTGTGTACCAGCAGGGTGAACCACCAGCTGGTCCAGCTGCTGAAGGTGAACCACCTAGCCCTGAGGGTGGGCAGCAACCCGGTGGTGATGAAGACGTGGTGGATGGTGAATTTCGGAATGAATAAACGTTTAAACGTAAAAACGTTAGTACGTTAGAACGTTACAATATGCCGACAATTGTTAGGTTTGAAGATATTGAAGCCTGGCAGACTGCCCGTGAATTAACCCGAGTTGTGTATGATATTACCCAGAACGGGGAGTTTGCCAGGGATGCTGGTTTAAAGGACCAGATGCGTCGTGCTTCTGTATCAATCATGTCTAATATTGCGGAAGGTTTTGAAAGTCGGACACAACCTTTATTCATTGATTACCTAGGACGGGCAAAAGCCTCCGCAGGTGAGTTGAGAGCCCAGGTTTATGTTGCAAAGGATATTGGCTATCTGAACGACCTAGAATTTTCGCAGTTATTTGAGTTATGCGATAAATGCAGCCGAAAAATTTCGCGTTTTATGCAATATCTGACTCAACAGCCGAAAGCAATTCGTGAAGAAGGGATATATGATAACGTGTAAATGTCGAAACGTTTACACGTTTAAACGCAAACATTATGCCTCAGCGTGATTATTACGAAGTATTAGGTCTGCCGCGCACTGCTACACCGGATGATGTCAAATCCGCGTTTCGTAAGCTCAGCGCGGCAGTACCATCCTGACGTCAGCCAGGAAGCTAACGCCGAAGAACGTTTTAAGGAAATCAACGAGGCGTACGCCGTGCTATCTGAGCCGGAAAAACGTGCCGCATACGACCGGTTTGGTCATGCCGGTGTGCAAAACATGGGCGGGGTACCTGATTTTACAGTGGACTTCGCTGATCTATTTGAGGAATTTTTTGGAGGTTTTGGAGGTTTCGGGCGCACAACCAGCAGGCGATCCAGAAATACGCCACGGCGTGGGGGCGATCTTCAGTATAATGTCGACCTGACCTTTGAGGAGTCAATTTTTGGGGTTGATAAGGAAATAGAAATCACCCGGGATGAGGTTTGCGAAACCTGTGGAGGCAGCCGTGCGGAACCAGGCACAAGTCGGGTGCGCTGCAGCTCCTGCAATGGCACGGGCGAAATGCGCCAGGTACGGCAAACACTACTCGGCTCAATGGTTCAGGTTTCCACCTGCCCAATTTGCAATGGACAGGGTGAAACAATTGCAACACCCTGTCATACTTGCACTGGTCGAGGCCTGGTGAGAAAAAATCGGAAAAAGATAGTATCCATTCCTGCAGGCGTGGATAACGGCAACCAGATACGGTTGGCAGGTGAAGGTCAGCCGGGTGAAAATGGCGGTCCTGTTGGAAACCTTTATCTGGTAGTCAGGGTATTGTCCCATAAATATTTCCGACGGCGCGAAAATGATATCCTGATGGACCTTGACATTAATATTGCCCAGGCTGCACTTGGGGCAGAGGTGGACGTACCAACGGTTGATGGTCCTACCAGACTTAAAATCCCAGCTGGTATCCAACCCGGTAAAGTGCTCAGGATGCGAGGAAAGGGCGTACCACACCTGCGTGGCAATGGTCGAGGTGACCAAATGGTAGTTGTCAATGTCGGGATACCAAAGACGCTGACAGGTGAGCAACGTAAGCTGATGGAAGAGCTGGCTAAAAGCCTGGGCAGCGAAGTCCGCCCAGCTGAGCGGGGTTTTTTGGAATGGTTGAAAGATACTTTGGGGGGATAATATAGTCCACCCTGAAGTGTGCTCGAAATAACCTATATCCCAAAATGTATACATAATTATGGCCGATAAATACTGGCAAGAAGTCAGCCTGCTCGTCAATGGCGAGATGGCTGAGGCAGTGGCTGAAGTACTCAGGCGGTATCTCCCGGATGGGGTAGTGATTGAATCCACAGCGGTGAAGGCGGGTCCTGCGGATGAAAACGGGCGGGCGGTCGGCCCACTGAGGGTATGTGGATATATCCCGGCCGATGACCAGCTGGAAGATACCCGGCATAAGATTGAGCAGGGGTTATGGTACTTGGGGCGGATCTCCCCTCTTCCGGAACCCGAATATAAGCTGATCAAGGAAGTCAACTGGATGGAAGCCTGGAAGGAACACTACCATCCCATCCCGAATTGGCAGGAAATTAATCATCCTGCCTGCCTGGATCGATCCAAAAGGGCAGGATCGCATCCCCATCCGTATTGAATTGGGGATGGCATTTGGTACCGGCACTCATCCAACCACCCAGCTGTGCTTGGCGCTTGTAGAGGATTTTTTTACGCAATCAGAAAGCATGCCTGGGATGAGGGTGATCGACATTGGTTGTGGATCAGGTATCCTTTCCATTGCTGCCCTGAAATTGGGGGCTGAACGGGCATTAGGGGTAGATATAGACCCAGAAGCTATCCAGGCTGCCTATGAAAATGCAGAAATCAATGGAGTCTCGAGCAAGATGGAACTCGGAATTGGCTCAATAAAGGAAGTTAAAGCTGGAAATTTTGGATTCCACACGGGGCAATTAGTATTAGCCAACATTCTTGCACCCATACTGGTAGAATTGCTCATTCAGGGTTTGGGTGATTTGGTGACCATGGATGGATGGCTGATATTATCAGGTATCCTGGCAGAGCAAAGTTCCGAGGTTAAATCGGCCTTGGAGTTGCATGGATTTCATCTGGTTAGAAAATCACAGATGGAGGATTGGGTGGCTTTAGCTGCTCAACGATAAAAAAGGTCAATTGAATCGAAAATTTATTTGAGCATGGGCATTTTAATCCCATGCCGTTTTGCCGCCTGGATTGCGATCGGGTAACCTGCATCTGCATGACGCACAATTCCCATCCCCGGGTCTGTGGTCAATACCCGCTCAATCCGGAGGGCAGCTTCGGCGGTACCATCTGCCACGATCACCTGTCCAGCATGCTGGCTGTAACCAATCCCCACACCACCCCCATGGTGGAATGAAACCCAGGTGGCACCTCCGACCGCATTGATCAATGCGTTCAGGATAGCCCAATCGCTGACTGCATCAGTTCCGTCCAGCATACCTTCCGTTTCGCGATTTGGTGAAGCAACCGAACCTGCATCCAGGTGATCACGCCCAATCACGATCGGTGCTTTGACGATTCCTTCAGCCACCAAGTTATTAAATAACAAGCCTGCCTGTGCACGCTCTCCATAACCGAGCCAGCAAATACGTGAAGGTAGACCTTGGAATTGGACTTTCTCACGCGCCATTTTCAGCCAACGATGCAGGTGGGTATCATTGGGAAATAGCTCCGTTATGGCTTCATCCGTGCGGTATATATCTTCCGGATCTCCAGACAGAGCCACCCAGCGGAAAGGTCCTTTACCTTCACAGAAGAGTGGGCGGATGTACGCAGGTACAAATCCAGGAAATTCGAAGGCATCGGTCACTCCTTCATCATACGCCCGTTGACGCAAATTATTTCCATAATCAAAGACTTCAGAACCGTTGCGTTTAAACTCTAGCATCGCCTGGACATGCCTTGCCATGGACCGCATCGAACGTCGGTGATATTCAGCCGGCTGATTTTTCCGCAGATCATCCGCCTGTTTTACATCCATACCGGAAGGCACGTACATAAGCACATCATGAGCAGGGGTTTGGTCGGTGACGACATCCGGGACAACTCCCCGCATAGCGAGCTCTGGATATATCTCGGCTGCATTGCCAATCAGGCCGATGGACTTTGGTTTTTGCTGCTTTTTGAATTCTTCCACCAGGGTCATGGCTTCTTCCAGGGTACCCACAACCATATCGACATAACCCTTCTCTAGACGGCGTTGGGCTCGGGTCGGATCCACTTCAACAATGAGACCAACACCTTCATTCATTGTGATAGCCAATGGTTGTGCGCCACCCATTCCACCCAAGCCGGCTGTGAGTACGAACTTGCCTTTTAAAGAGCCCCATCCACGCAAACGAGCGAGTGAGCCCAGGGTTTCATAGGTTCCTTGCAAGATACCCTGGGTGCCTATGTAGATCCAAGAACCAGCAGTCATCTGTCCAAACATCATCAGGCCGTGTGAAACCAGCTCATCAAAATGCTCCTGGGTAGCCCAGTGGGGAACAAGATTTGAATTTGCGATCAAAACACGAGGTGCATCCGGATGGGATTTAAACACAGCCACCGGTTTACCTGATTGAACCAGGAGAGTCTCATCCAACTCAAGCTCTTTGAGGGATGATAAAATGGCATCAAAACATTCCCAATTTCGAGCAGCCTGCCCTCGACCGCCATAGACAACCAAATCCTGCGGGCGTTCCGCCACTTCAGGATCCAGGTTGTTCTGGAGCATCCGAAAAGGTGCCTCTGTGAGCCAGGATTTGCAAGTGAGCTGGGTTCCACGGGGAGCATGGACTACACGCGATGTTGACATGGTTCCTCCTGATTTTTTAACGTTGAAACATAATTGAAGGTGAGTAGTTATATGTATATAACCAATCATCCCCTCTCGAATGATTATACGTCAAGAGGGGATAGAAGAGCAAATAATAAGATATTGCTTGAATTCAGTCGAGCCTAGTTCCCAACTGGCAGCTGGCTGAACTGCGCGAAATTTGCCTGTGAAAGATGATTAACCAGCATTTTCTGTGCATCACACCATACAGGCTTAAGCGGGCAGGCATCATCATATTTACAGGCTGAAGAATCAGCCACGCAGTCGTTCAACAGGATTGGTCCGTCAATTGCTTCGACCACATCCAATAGGCTGATCGCTTCAGGAGGTTTTGCCAATGAAACCCCACCCTTCGCGCCGCGCGAGGTATGTAATAAGCCTGCTACGGATAACTGTGAAACGATTTTTGCTAAAAAGGATGGTGGAATACCCTTCTCCTTGGCAATTTGACCGGTAGCCGCCCGATGATTGGGTTCGAGCTGTGCTAGATAAACCATTGCCCTAACTGCATAATCTGCCTGCCGAGTAATCTGCATGATAAACTCCCATAATTTGATATGAATACTATGATTTATTCTACATATTTTAGACTATATTTGACCAAATTACAAGTGACAGAGGTCACAATGAATATATGATGGACATCATTCCACGTATGAATTACCTTAATGAAGTAAAAAAGGGTAAAACTTACCAATTCGACAACCTTATGATAAGATAGTCAATTGATCTAGATAATTGGAGGCGAATTTAATGAAGCAAATTTGCGTGGTGGGTGTTGGTTATGTTGGACTGGTAACTGCAGCCTGTTTTGCTGACTTGGGAAATCGGGTCATTGCACTGGATGTTGTTGAGGAAAAAATAAATGGATTAAAGCAGGGGAAGCTTCCTATTTATGAACCGGGCTTAAAAGAATTGGTGGATCATAACGTTCAGGCAAAGCGCTTGACGTATACAACATCATATCCTGAAGCATTAAATGGCACGGAGTTTGCCTTCATCGCAGTGGGCACACCCATGGGGGTGGATGGAGAAGCTGACCTGCAATACGTAGAGGCAGCTGCACGTGAAATTGCTGAGAATATGACAGGTGAATTGATCCTCATTAATAAATCTACTGTCCCTGTTGGGACTGGGGATTGGGTTGCTGATATTGTGAATCGACATCAAAAGCGTCCGATTCCTTTTGCAGTAGTCTCATGTCCTGAATTTTTACGTGAAGGATCTGCGATTGGGGATTTCATGCAACCTTACCGGACTGTTTTAGGGTCATTAGATCCAGTTGCGGCTGAAAAAGTAGCTCAGCTTCACCTACCTTTACGAGCACCCATTGTTATCACCGATCTACGCACCGCTGAGATGATCAAATACGCCTCCAACGCATTTCTGGCTACCAAGATCTCATTCATAAATGAGATCGCAAATATCTGTGAATGCCTCGGTGCAGATGTTAAAGAAGTGGCGGTCGGAATGGGATATGATGCCGCGCATTGGTAAGCAATTCCTGGATGCCGGGTTGGGGTATGGGGGCTCTTGTTTCCCAAAAGATGTCAAAGCATTGGCGTATATGGCTGCTGAGAAAGGGCGCCACCCGCAGTTGTTATATACCGTAATGGAGATCAATGATGACCGCCGTGAAATGGCGTTCACGCATATCAAAGAGATGGTTGGCGATCTAAATGGAAAACTTATCGGGTTGCTTGGACTATCATTCAAACCAAATACAGATGATATGAGAGATGCTCCAGCCATAACGATCGCTCAAAAACTTCAAGCAGAAGGGGCAGTTGTAAGAGCTTATGATCCTGTTGCCATGGAGATTGCACAGCCTCTCATGCCGGGCGTGGAAATGATGCCCGATCCTTACACGATGGCACGGGGTTGTGATGCATTGGTGGTGGTGACAGAGTGGAACGAGTTCAAGCAGTTGGACCGGTCGCGGCTGCACGACCTAATGCGCAAGCCAGTCCTCTTCGACGGACGGAATATCTACGAACCGGATGAAATGGTTAAATCTGGGTTTATTTATCGTGGGGTAGGAAGGGGATACAGCACTGTAAACCCAGCACAGGGTAATAGGTAAACTCGAAATCCACTTTTCTACTTACTTAAGCATCGGATTCTGTACCTATACCGAAACTCTAATTAAGTCTACTGAATTTAAAGGATCATTTAAAAAGTGGCAGACTCCCATCCTCCCGTCATTAGCTATGAAGATTCTGATTACCAGGTCAGCTTTTGGGAGCTTGGAGGCCGGCAGTATGAAGACCAGGTTGAAGATATTGCTCTAAGGCGATTATTACCAGCTAAGGGCAGCTTATTATTGGAGCTGGGTTCGGGGGCTGGGCGAAATACACAGCGATACGTTGGATTTAAGCAAGTAGTCCTTCTGGATTACTCGCTTACTCAGCTTCAGCAGGCGATGAAAAGGCTTGGTAGGAATCAGCGATACATATATGTAGCAGCAGATATCTATCAATTACCTTTTGTAGATGGCTTGTTTGACACAGCTACTATGATCCGTACCTTGCATCACATGGCAGAACCACAGTCTGCCCTTCACCAGGTACGGCGTACATTACAACCTGGGGCAATTTTTATCCTGGAATATGCGAATAAACAGAATCTTAAAGCTATCATGCGCTATTTATTTCGGCGACAAACCTGGTCACCTTTTTCCTTGGAGAGTTGGGAATTCGAGAAGTTAAACTTTGATTTTCACCCAACCATGGTGCGAAGCTGGTTGAAGGAAACCGGGTTCATGCTGGAACACCAGCTGGCTGTATCATATTTTAGATTGGCGGGATTCAAAAAGCACCTGCCACTCAACCTTCTGACCCGGATGGATGCAATCCTGCAGCCTACTGGGAAATGGTGCCAGTTTTCTCCGAGTGTGTTCACACGTAGCCGGGCAATAGGGGATAGCCAGAAAGCCGCGGATGGATTATTTTTTAAGTGTCCAATTTGTGGAGCCGATACCTTCAATCCCCATAAAGCAAAAATCATCTGCCAGGGATGCTCGAGGGTATGGCCGATTCGGGAAGGAATCTTTGATTTTCGAACGGATGTAAATTAGCTCAATTCTTTTGGATGACCCAGAAATGAGATAGACCGAACACCTTCAGAGGGGTATGCTCCATCCATTGGAGCAGGGTTTTCAAGATTCGGCCAAGGTTAGGAAAACGAATTATGATATTGTCATAAGCTCCAAATATGATTTGCTGCTGAAGGACTTTCACCGGTAGCGCGCTAACTAAATTCTTTATGTCATTTGACGAATATACACGTACATGCGGTGCCAGTTGATTACGCCAACGAGAAGGCAGATAGTTTATCAAGGGGATATTTCCAAAATAATACCGGCCATGCCAGTACACGCCATGGGTTTCAAATGGGTAACCACGATTGGGCACGAAAAGTAAGATTATCCCACCTGGTTTTAAGACTTGGACCATTTCCTCGATCGAGCGTCTGTCATCCTTGACATGCTCGAGGACTTCATGGCTGAGAATCACATTAAAAATTAGCCCTGAAAATGGTAATTCCTCACCAGCCGCAACAACAACCCGAGGGGCTCGAGCTTGTGCCTGGTGGGCACGTTCTGGATCATATTCCAACCCAACTACCGATCCAACATGGGGTATTAAGTGCTCCAGGTACGTGCCAACACCACAACCATTTTCAAGCATTTGACCATCGAGGTAGCCTTGGGCAGCAGATAAAATCATGCGCAGGCGGCGTTCCTGCCCAGCTCGCCAGACATAGGATGGCTCACCGCGTAATGCTGCTTTTTCAAGGTCACGGGAAGTCATTGATTTACTGGTCGTTCTTTCCACTCCATTCCTGGTACAAATCGTTTTCTACACCCAAACGAGCTAATATACGCCCAACGGTATTATCGATTATTTCCTCCACCGAACGTGGGTGAATGTAAAATGCAGGAATGGGTGGAAAAATGATTGCCCCGGCCGCTGAAGCTTCAGTCATCAAACGTAGGTGCCCCGGATGGTAGGGTGTTTCACGAACCACTAAAATCAAAGGTCGCCCTTCTTTGAGTGTGACATCTGCTGCACGGGAGATGAGGTCATCTGTGTAAGAATTAGCAACCGCAGAAAGGGTTTTTATTGAGCAGGGAATGATCACCATCCCAATGGTTGAAAATGAGCCAGAAGCGATTGCAGCGCCGATATCATGGTAATCATACCTTACAGCTGCTAAGGCAAGTACATCTTCCGGATTCCAACCTGTCTCCTGGAGAATGGTGATGCGTGATGATTCGGATAGCACCAAATGGGTTTCAACTGAGCTTGACTTAAGTGCTTCCAGTAAGCGTATGCCTAGGATTGCACCGGAAGCACCCGTAACACCGATAATCAAACGGCGGAGAGAGGGATATTGAGTTGAAGGTAGATTTTTATTCTGAAGTTCCATGTTGAATAAAACAACTACGAAGGATGCGAGGATAGTTAATCGTTTGAGTTGGTTTATAAATTAATTAATCAATCGATGATGCATTCGATTATAACAGGTGGGATTTATGACCGACCGGAAGAACATAAAAAGTTTATCTACAATATTAATTCCTTGGTTTTAGCGATATAATGTAAAGAGCGAGTCAAACGAGACTCCATGTGTAATTGACCCTTACCTAAACAATTCACTTTAGCAATTATTGCCTTTATTCTGGTTATTTGCATCATGGGTGAGGGGAAATCTGGAAACCCGTCCTAGCATCTGATGTCCTAGAACGGAAATGAATCTCTCCATATCATGGGGGCTCGTGCAGCTTAAATCATCATAATTGGAGGCTGCTATGAGTGTTGAATTTATATTCCGAATAAGCGGCATGATTGTCTTTGGGATCCTTGGGGCATATCTGGGATCTGTAATTGGAAATTCCACGGATCAATCTCCGGAGGTTGCTGCGTTATTATTAGGGCTGGTTGGGATGCTTTTTGGATTGATCATGACACCCTACTTCACCACCCGACCCGTTCGGGCGATCCGCAGGACCTTGTTGAGCGTGTCCACGCAGACATTGACATCAGGATTGACTGGACTGGTGGTGGGTTTGGTCATTGCTGCCCTGCTCTCATTTCCACTATCTCTACTACCTGCTCCACTTGGCAAGATCTTGCCATTTGTCGCAGTACTTGTATTTGGTTATTTTGGGATCGCCATTTTCGTAATGCGCCAGACTGACCTTTCTTCGATCATACGGCTTACCCCAGGACGTACTAATGAGGAAGCTTCCTCCTCTGCTCAACCATCCTCCCGGACAATCCTCCTGGATACAAGTGTAATCATCGACGGGCGGATTGCAGATATTGCTAGGACAGGATTTCTTGTTGGGACCTTGCTCATCCCTAGATTTGTGCTAAATGAGCTGCAGTTTATCGCTGATTCATCAGATAACCTGCGACGACAGCGTGGAAGGCGTGGAATTGAAGTGATTGCGCAATTACAGAAAGATACCAGCACACCGCTTCGCATCAGTGATATGGATGTAGAAGGCGTTCGCGAGGTAGATGACAAGTTGGTTGTATTAGCCCGCCAGTTACGCTGTCCAATCTTGACCAATGATTATAATTTGAACAGGATAGCCGAGCTGCAGGGAGTGAGTATCCTCAATGTCAATGAATTGGCAAACGCAGTCAAATTGGTATTTCTACCCGGTGAATCTATGGAGGTTAATGTCATTCAGGAAGGCAAGGAATCAGGCCAAGGGGTTGGTTACCTGGATGATGGAACGATGGTAGTTGTCGAAGATGGACGAAATTATCTGAATAAGAAAATTTATGTGACAGTTACAAAAGTGCTACAAACGGCAGCAGGACGGATGATTTTTGGTCGCATGGAAAAAGAAGGATAAGTGCAGGTGCAATTATGGCTCTACGAATTTACAACACACTTACGCGGCGAAAAGAAGATTTCGAAACCATTCAACCAGGCAGGGTAACCATGTATGTGTGTGGTCCTACTGTGTATGACAAAGCCCATGTCGGCCATGCCATGTCTGCCATTGTGTTTGATATCATTCGACGCTTCCTGGAGTATCGCGGTTATGAAGTGATCCATGCTATGAATTATACCGACGTCGATGACAAGATCATTAACCGGGCTAACCAGATCGGTATGGACCCGATTAAGCTGGCAGAGCGATATATTGACGAGTTTGGAAAACATCTGGTCGATCTAAACATTCTTCCGGCCACAATTTACCCGCGTGCTACTCACGAGATCCCTTATATCATAAAGCTGATCACCCAATTGGGTGAAGAGGGGTATGCATATGAGGTGGATGGAGATATGTATTTCCGGGTGAGCCGGGATGAAGATTATGGCAAACTCTCCTCCCGCCAGCTGGAAGATATGCAAGCAGGTGCGCGCATCAATGTGGATGAGCGCAAGGAAAATCCAATGGATTTTGCTCTATGGAAATCATCCAAACCGGGAGAACCAGCCTGGGAGAGCCCTTGGGGAATGGGTCGCCCGGGATGGCACATAGAATGCTCTGCCATGAGCATGCATCACCTGGGTGAACAGATCGATATTCACGGGGGTGGGAATGACCTGATTTTCCCACACCATGAGAATGAAATCGCCCAGACCGAGTCTGCAACCGGGAAACCGTTTACTCGCTATTGGGTGCATAACGGTATGATGCAGCTTGCTGGCGAGAAGATGTCGAAATCTCTTGGCAACCTGGTAACGATTGAAGATTTCCTCACCAGTCATGAGGGTGATGTGCTCCGGATGATGATCCTTAATTCCAGCTACCACAACCCACTTACCTTTGGTGATGATATCATTGCTTCGGCTGAAAAAGCGCTGGAACGAATGCGCCTGGCTTTACGCCCTGTCACAGGGGGAGAAGTATTGGACGGCGAAGCGGTGGAGGCATTACGCCAGCAATCGGAGGCCACACGCCAAGGTTTTAATCAATGCATGGAAGATGATTTCAATACCGCAGGCGCCTTGGGTAATTTATTTGAACTGGTGCGTGCCATCAACCAGGCTAGAGATGCTGGGATTGCTGGTGATATCGTTGCAGAAGGGCAGAACCTGCTGCGTGAGCTGATGCTTGTTTTTGGTTTACGCATCGAGCACAAGGAAATGGGTGGGCAGGCAACTCCTTTCATTGAATTGCTAATTGAGTTACGCCGCGAGATGCGTCAACAAAAACTGTGGTCACTGGCAGATCAGCTACGTGCCAGCCTGGCAGAGCTGGGGGTGTTACTGGAAGACAGCAAAGAAGGCACCACCTGGCGATGGAAATAAATAATCACGTAAATTCGAAGCTCAATCCTGCAGTAGGATTGGGTCCGGATTATTCTGATTAGCCATGACAGAATGGTTGTACGGACGAAATGCAGTTTATGAAGCCTTACGGGCTAGAAGGCGGCATTTCTTCCGATTAAGGCTTGCCCAGGGTGTGGAAGAAAAAGGTCATCTGTTCGAAATATTAAAGATGGCATCTGATTTTAAATTACCGCTAGACCGGGTACAACGGGCATCCCTGGATTCACTTGCCAAAGGTCACCAGGGAGTTGCCCTGGAAGCCAGCAGTTACCCATATACTGACCTTACCGATATTCTGGCTGCAGCTGCCAGGAGAAGCGAACAAGCATTCATCTTAATCCTGGATGTGATACAGGATCCGCAAAATCTGGGCACGCTCATTCGTACAGCAGAAGCAGTTGGGGTGCATGGCGTGCTGTTGCCTTTCCGCCACACGGCATCAGTCACACCGGCGGTGGTGAATGCATCGTCAGGTGCCTCTGAATACCAGCTGATAGCACAGGTAAACCTTGCTCAAGCCATCGAACATCTAAAAGAGGAGAACATCTGGATCATCGGCCTGGATGCTGGATTGGATGCACAGCCACTCCAAAAAGTACGCTTGGATGGACCCCTAGCCTTGGTCGTCGGTGGTGAAGGAAGCGGGATGCGTACCCTGGTGCGGAAATCCTGTGATGGAATAATGCGCCTCCCCATGCAGGGCAGGGTGGAATCCTTGAATGCTGCTGTAGCTGGATCGGTGGCACTCTATTTTGCCTGGCAAGCGCGCAGCTTTTCTGCTGAGTATTGACGTTATAATCAATCCCTGATAGACTCGCTTGCCTAAATTAAGGTTGAATCCGCTTTCGATAGAAAACGGGTACCTTTAGTCTTGCTGCAAACATACGCGTCTGGTATAATGCAATCCGCTTTAAGACCAGGTACTTTAACATTTTAACCCGCCGACGTAGCTCAATCGGCAGAGCAACCGCCTTGTAAGTGGTAGGTTATGGGTTCGATTCCCATCGTCGGCTTCGGTACAGACATTTCGTTATAAGTTGATTAGCCAATTAGCCTCATTGTTCTCTTTCAAACCAGAGACAAGGAGACTAATTGACAAATTTTCGTGTAATGAGATGCCCCAAATTGGGCGGTTACCCAAGTGGCCAAAGGGGACTGACTGTAAATCAGTTGGCAGACGCCTTCGGAGGTTCGAATCCTTCACCGCCCACTTTTGTTGCCCTCATAGCTCAGACGGTAGAGCACATTCTTGGTAAGAATGGGGTCATGGGTTCAAATCCCATTGAGGGCTCTTGTTACAGGAAGAATAATTGGATAAACCTTTTAAAGGAGTAGGGAACACATGGGAAAGCAAAAATTTGAGCGAAACAAGCCTCACATGAACGTAGGGACGATGGGACACATCGACCACGGGAAGACGACGTTGACGGCTGCGATCACGAAGTACTGCTCGTTCTTGGGGCAGGCAGAATATCGATCGTTCTACACGATCGACAATGCGCCAGAAGAGAAAGAGCGCGGCATCACGATCAACATTGCCCACGTGGAATACGAGACGACCAAACGGCACTATGCGCATGTGGACATGCCTGGGCACCGTGACTATATCAAGAACATGATCACGGGAGCGGCGCAGGTGGATGGAGCGATCCTGGTGGTTGCGGCTCCGGATGGGCCGATGCCACAGACGCGAGAGCACGTGCTGTTAGCGCGCCAGGTGGAAGTTCCCGCCATCGTGGTCTTCCTGAACAAGGTGGACATGATGGATGATGAGGAGCTGCTTGAGCTGGTGGAGATGGAGCTGCGTGACCTGTTGAACGAGTACGAGTTCCCTGGAGACACCACACCGATCGTGCGCGGGAGTGCCTTGCTGGCCCTGGAGAGCACGAGCACGGACGTGAATGCGCCTGAATATGCCTGCATCAAGGAATTGTTGCGGGTAGTGGACGAGTACATCCCGGAGCCAGTGCGCGAGACAGATAAGCCGTTCATGATGCCGGTAGAGGATGTGTTCTCGATCAAGGGACGTGGGACGGTGGTGACAGGCAGAGTAGAGCGCGGCATAGCCAAGAAGGGTGATGCAGTGGAGATCGTCGGGTTGCGAGAGAAAGCCATGAGTTCGGTGATCACGGGAACAGAGATGTTCCACAAAGAACTGGACCAGGTGCAAGCCGGGGATAATGCGGGCATCTTGCTGCGTGGCATCGAGCGCACAGACGTTGAGCGCGGCATGGTAGTATCCAAGCCAGGATCGATCACCCCGCACACCAAGTTCATGAGTGAAGTATATGTGCTGCGCAAGGAAGAAGGTGGACGACATAAAGCCTTCTTTACAGGATATCGTCCGCAATTTTTTATCCGCACGATGGATGTGACCGGGAACATCAAGCTACCCGAAGGGGTGGAGATGGTGATGCCGGGAGACAATGTGAACCTGGAAATTGAATTGATCGTACCGGTGGCATTGGAGCAAGGTTCCAAGTTCGCCATCCGCGAAGGCGGCCTCACCGTCGGTGCTGGTGTGATCACCAAGATTATTGCATAAAGGCTTAATACCGCGTGATTACCCCGCGGTTAGTAAAGGATAAGAATGGCTTCTAAAAAAGATGTTCGCCCGGTGATCACCCTGGCTTGTTCGGAATGTAAAGAACGCAATTACACCACGGAGAAAAATAGACGTAATGATCCGGGGCGTATTGAACTAAATAAATTTTGCCCGCGCTGTCGAAAGCATACAGTACATCGCGAGACGAAATAGGAACTGGCGAAAAGCCAGCTCCATAAAGGCCAGTAGCTCAATTTGGCAGAGCACCGCTCTCCAAAAGCGGGGGTTGTGGGTTCGATTCCTGCCTGGCCTGCCTGAAGAAGATGTTTGGTGTTTTTCCGGATGACGCCGTCTACAAGAGGCGGCGTTTTACCCATGATTGGAGGATTGACCGTGCCTGATCTAAAATCTGCTCGTCAAGAGATGAACTTTTTCCAGCGTTTTTGGTTTAAAGTCCAGAGATTTTTCCAAGAAACCATCGGTGAACTGCGAAAAGTCTCTTGGCCTACACGCCAAGAGGCAATCCGATTAACTCAGATTGTGATCATCGTAATCTTCATCATGGCGATTTTCTTAGGTGGTTTGGATTTAATATACGCCAGGATCTTTAGTGTAATCCTGGGTCAATAATCATTTATCAATACTACTAAAAAACTACTCGTTTAAGCGGATATTATGAGCGAATTAGACCGGGAAGAAGAAAACCAAGAGCCCCTCGAGGGCCAAGAAATGGAGGCCACGCCTGAAGGCGTAGCCGATCTTGAAATTCCTCAAATGCCTGGTGACACCGTGACCGAAGAATACCCTGGGCAACCTGATGAACTACCCCAGGAGGATGGTCGATCCTGGTATGTTGTCCATTGTTATTCCGGATATGAGAACAAAGTTCGCCATAATCTTGAGCAGCGTATCGAGTCCATGGGGATGAAGGATAAAATCTTCGATGTCGTTGTCCCCACGGAAGAGGAGATCGAAGTAAAAGAAGGAAAGCGACGCACAGTAGAGCGCCGTGTATTTCCGGGTTATATTCTGGTCAATATGATCATGTCGGAAGAATCGTGGTACGTTGTTCGCAATACCCCTGGCGTGACTGGATTTGTTGGTATGGGTACACAACCCACTCCCTTGCGGCCTGAGGAAGTAGCCCAAATCATCAAGCGTATGGAAGCGGAAGCACCGCACATCAAAGTAACCTTTCGTTCAGGTGAAAGGGTGCGAATCGTGGATGGTCCATTCAATGATTTTCGCGGTACTGTGGCAGAGATCGACATGGAAAGAGCAAAAGTGCGGGTTATGGTTAACTTCTTTGGTCGTGAAACACCCGTAGAATTGGACTTTTTACAAGTAGAGAAAGCGTAAGCAACAACCTGGAATATTCTGGCTGTAAATGTGGGAGGGTGTCCCCAATAATCACCCGCTAAAACCACGCGCCGTTGCTCCAAGAGAGATGAACGGCGAAAGGAGAAAAAAGTGGCAAAGAAATTAAAAGCAATTGTTCGTCTGCAGATACAGGCTGGAAAAGCCAACCCTGCACCCCCGATTGGTCCGGCATTGGCAGGGCACGGCATTAACCTGATGGCTTTTTGTAAGGAATATAATGCCCGAACCAACAATCGCATGGGCGAGATCATACCTGCTGAAATCAGCATTTTTACCGATGGCTCGTTCACTTTTATATTAAAAACACCTCCTGCGGCAGTTCTATTAAAGAAAGCAGCCGGTGTTGAAAAAGGTTCAGCCGTACCAAATCGCGAAAAGGTAGGTAAAGTTACCCGCAAGCAGGTGCGCGAGATCGCTGAACTGAAGATGAAAGATCTGAATGCAGTGGATATAGAAGGTGCAATGCGTCAGATTGAAGGCACTGCCCGGAATATGGGCTTAACGATCGTTGAAGAATAACCCTGTGGGAGGGTGGTAACCACCCGTTTGCACCACGAAGGAGAATTTATGGCAAAGCATGGAAAAAAGTATTTAGCCGCTCTGGCTAAAATTGATACGAACCACTGGTATACCCCTGAAGAAGCGGTGGCTCTGGTAAAAGAAACACATTTCGTAAAATTTAATTCCACTGTTGAGGTTCACATGCGTTTGGGTGTTGATCCACGTCATGCGGACCAACAGGTGCGCGACGTAGTAGTCTTACCGCATGGACTTGGTAAATCGGTGCGTGTACTTGTATTCGCACAAGGCGAAGGTGCTACCCTGGCACGTGAAGCTGGCGCAGATTTCGTTGCGGATGATGACGAAACCATCGCGAAAATCCAAGCGGGTTGGACTGATTTTGATGTCTCCATCGCAACCCCAGACCTGATGGGTAAAGTAGGTCGATTAGGTCGTGTTTTAGGTCCACGCGGGCTGATGCCTAATCCAAAAGCTGGGACGGTTGTTCCCGCTGAAGACCTACCGCGTGTGATCAATGAATCCAAAGCTGGGCGTGTGGAATTTCGGGTTGATAAAACTGCCAACCTGCACATCCCTATCGGAAAAACTTCTTTTGGTGAAAAACAACTTTTTGAAAACCTGGCAGCCTTAATGGAAGCAATCAAGAAAGCCAGACCAGCATCGGTAAAAGGTGCTTTCATCAAGCGTATCACGATTACATCCACAATGGGTCCTGGGATTAAGCTGGATCCCAATCAAGCCCAAAATATGGCAGTACAGGAATAGTGGCATTGTAATTATTTCATAACGAAAATAACGCTTCGCCCAAGACAGCAGGTGCGGAAATAACGCTTAATTACCTGCCGAGGTGAGGATATCTCCCAATAAAGTTGACCTGCATCACGCGGGTTACAAGTGTAAGCTCGGAGAGTCTTTGCCAGGCGATTGTTGCGAGGCAGAGACTTTTTTTGGAAGGAGGTGAAATAACCTTGGCTATAACAAAGGAACGCAAGAATGAGTTAGTCGCCCAATATAGTGAATGGGTGAGTCGCAGTAAAGCGCTTGTTTTTACCCAGTACGTAGGTCTAACTATGAAGGACATCGATAACCTGCGCATAAAAGTACGGGATAATGGTGGCGAATTCCATATCATCAAGAATACCCTGGCTAAACTGGCTTTTGAGCAGGCTGGATACGGAGTCCCTGAAGGACAGTTAGAGGGCAGCACGGCAATCGTATTTGCTTATACAGATGCACCGGCAATTGCAAAAGCGGTCATGGAATTTGCAAGGACTTCCGAATTTTTGAAGGTTAAAGGTGGCTTCTTGGAAAAGCAGCACTTGATGCCTGAAGGCGTAAAAGCATTGGCTGAATTACCGCCATTACCTGTTGTAAGGGCTCAATTACTCGGTACATTGCTCGCACCGGCAAGCAAGTTGGTACGAACATTGGCTGAACCTGGAAGAATGATTGCAGCAGTCATCAAAGCCCATGCGGAACCTGAAGCAGCCCCTGCATAGGACAACAATCATTCATATCTTGTTTTTGGTTAAACAACATAATCATCTTTACCAATCTAAATCATGATCCAATCATTTGAAAAAAGAAGGAGTATCTTAACATGTCTGATTTAAATAAGCTGGTTGAGGAATTGAGCACCCTCTCCGTTCTAGAAGCTGCCGAGCTCGTTAAGAAATTAGAAGAAAAATGGGGCGTTTCTGCTGCTGCCCCTGCAGCTGCTGCTGCTGCACCTAGCTCTTCCGCTGCTGCAGCCGAACCGGTTGAAGAGAAGACCGAGTTCAATGTCGTAATCAAGGATGCTGGCGCAAAGAAGATCGAAGTCATCAAAGTCATCCGTCAATTAACCAACCTGGGCCTTAAAGAGGCGAAGGATGTTGCTGAGACTTCTGGTTCCAAGGTCCTTGAAGCAGTAAGCAAGGAAGCTGCAACAGATGCCAAGAGCAAGTTAGAAGCTGCTGGCGCAGTGGTTGAAGTACAGTAATTTTTCAGTGGCTTTCCCGGAAGGCAAATCATCCGGGAAAGCCATTTTCTCCTTTTGTGTTTTTAGCTGCCCTGTGGTATAGTTTAATAGCGGAGGGCTTATGAGCGCACGAATACTAATTATAGAAGATGATGAGGCCATCCTTCGGTTCTTGCGCCGCGGCCTGGCCTATGAAGGTTATCAAGTCGACACTGCGGTCGACGGACACTCGGGCTTGGCTCTGGCTCGCGATAACCCACCAGACCTGGTTGTCTTGGACATCATGCTCCCAGGCATAGATGGTTTGGAAGTCTGCAGGCGCTTAAGAGCAGGTGGTCCCGTACCAATTCTGATCCTCACAGCAAAAGATTCTGTGAATGACCGGGTGATGGGGTTGGATGTGGGTGCTGACGATTACATGGTGAAGCCATTCAACCTGGATGAGCTGTTGGCACGCATCAGAGCATTACTCCGGAGAGCTCAACCAAGCCGACCACAGGTACTGCGTTTTGCTGACCTGATCCTGGATACGGGCACACGGCAAGCATCTCGTGGCGAGCGAGTCATTTCGCTGACCGCAAAAGAATATGAGCTGCTTGAGCTTTTCCTACGGCATCCACGTCAGGTATTGACCAGAGAGATGATATTCGATCGGGTTTGGGGGTACGATTTTGGTGGCGAGAGCAATATTATAGAAGTATATATTCGGTACCTGCGGCAGAAGCTTGAAATTCAAGGGGAGCAACGCCTCCTACACACTGTACGCGGTATGGGATACGTTCTGCGCGAACCATCTTAAGTAAAATTTCATGTCCCTGCGAAGCCGGCTTACCTTACTATACACAACTATAGTAGGGGGTATTTTGTTATTGTTTGGATTAGCCGTTTATTATTCGGTTAGCCTGACGGTTACCCATCAATTAGATGATACCCTGAGGATCCGGGCAGAGACAGTTTACTTGAATACCAACATAGATGCCGAAGGGCATCTGAAGGTTGCTTTGCCCCAGCTTGACTTGCCCGAAGATGTTTTTGTGCAGGTCTGGGGGAGAGACAATAACCTTGTATCTGCCTCCCAAAATATCTCAATATTAAAAAACCCACTCGATTCTGCCGGTATGAATAGCTCCATCCCATTATTCAGGGATGTGAACCGGGGTGGGGCACGCCTGAGGGTGTTAACTGTCCCATTGGTTGCTGGCGAACGATTGGAAGGGATACTGCAAGTTGGTACCCGTATGGATGTTGTTAATGCTACCCAACAGACCCTGTTGGAAGTTTTGTTGCTTGGGACGACATTTGCGATCCTTGCGGCAGGCTTGGCAGCCTGGTTCAGCACTCGCCAGGCACTTCATGCACTAGACAATGTGACGAAAACAGCTTTACAGATTACCAGTGCGGATGACTTGTCGCGCCGAATCCCTTATTCCGGTTCTCCTAAAGATGAAGTGGGGCAGCTTGTAACAGCATTTAACCAGACACTGAGCCGCTTAGAAAATTTATTTTATACTCAGCGGCGTTTTCTGGCAGATGTAGGCCACGAATTGCGCACCCCACTCACCGTCATCAAAGGCAACGTAGGTCTGATGCGGAAGATCAAGGATTTTGACGAAGAATCGTTGGTAACCATCGACGATGAAGTGGATCGACTTACAAGAATGGTTGGAGACTTATTGCTACTTGCCCAGGCTGAATCTGGGAAAATTCCGCTTGCACATGAGTTGGTAGAATTGGACACCCTGTTGTTGGAAGTATTAAACCAGATGCGGGTTTTAACCCATGATCGAATCCTCCTAAACCTTGGCAGCATCGATCAGGTGCTGGTTTGCGGAGATCGCGATCGCCTCAAGCAAGTGATGGTGAATCTGGTTGGAAATGCGATTAATTACACTCCTAAAGGGGGAGAGATTATTGTTGGATTGGGCAAAGTATCTGATCGTGCCCAGCTGACCGTGACGGATAATGGTCCAGGTATTGCTCCTGAGGATATGCCTCATATATTCGAGCGTTTTTACCGGGGCGAAAAATCGCGCACACGTCAGAAGGATGGCAAAGGATTTGGGCTGGGATTATCCATCGCATATTGGATTGTGCGTAACCATGCAGGCAGGATTGAGGTTAATTCAACATTGGGACAAGGTACCACTTTCTGCGTCTGGTTGCCACTGGCTGATGGCGACTGTAAGGAAGCAGCAAGCCAGTTATAAAACTCTAATCGTTAGATTTGAGAGGTTGAGGATGCAGACTGCGAAAGCAAGTGTATCAAGATTTTTTAAATCGCCTAATTCCACCTGGTTCTGGTTTTTTATAACAATCATTGCGATCGTATTTCTAACCACCTTAGGTCCAGCCGAGCACAGCTTGGGCACCCATATTCGGACTGTTTATCTGCATGGTGCCTGGGTGTGGGCTTCTATTACAATATTTTCTCTATCAGCAGCGTGTGGGGGAATTGGATTGCTTACACACCGAAAAGCCTTTCACTGTTGGTCGAACGCTTTTGGGCGAACAGGACTGTTCCTGTGGATCACATACCTGCCCTCTCTCGCTCTGGGCGATGCAAACCAATTGGAACGGATTATTTTTAGCTGAACCACGCTGGAGACTTGCCTTGGTGTTTGCCATCAGCGGGATATTGTTGCAAGTTGGCTTGAGCCTGGCAAATAAACCAGTGCTCACTTCTGTTCTCAATATTGCCTATTTTATTTCCCTGGTTGTTGCGTTACAAAACACATCCAATATAATGCATCCTGCCTCACCAATCTTGAATAGCAATGCTTGGAAAATACAGCTTTTCTTCGGGAGTCTTGTGCTGCTAACCCTGATTGCGGCCTTCCAAATGGCGAGATGGTGGTATAAACGTGAGCCAAACTGCACCACTCGATAAACCTGAATTGAAACGTGACCTTAATTTTCAGGTCACGGTTTTCGTTATAGTCCGGGTGGCTTATAACACCATGTACCGGATGATCTATCCTTTTCTTTCCTATTTTGCGAAGGGTATGGGTGTCGACTTGCGTATGATTTCGTACGCATTCACATCAAGATCACTCATGGGATTGATCAGCCCGTTTTTAGCCTCCGTTGCCGATAGCCGTGGTCGAAAGACGGGTATGTTGATTGGAGCGATAACCTACACTCTCGCTGTCAGCCTGATTGTCTTCTGGCCAACTTTTACCACTTTCTTCATCGCCCTAAGCCTATCATTCATAGGTTATTTAATTTTTGTGCCGTCCATGCAGGCTTATCTTGGCGACCGTGTCGTATATGAGAAACGTGGCCGGGTATTGGGTATCACAGAGCTTTCCTGGTCCTTAAGCGCAATCATCGGAGTCCCACTGGTCGGATTTATTATCTCTAAGAAAGGTTGGCTGGCACCTTTTCCACTGCTTGCCTTGATGGGGGCTTTATCATTTTTTATCCTTGCCTGGATGTTACCCAAAGATTCAGGTCCACTCGAAGGGCAAGCTGGTTTTTGGAAGAATCTAAAAAAAGTATTTTCATATCCTCCAGCTATTACTGCATTAATAATGGCAGCCCTTTATACTGCTGCGAATGAAGTAGTCTCACTGGTCTATGGTGTGTGGGTTGAAGAAGCATTTGCATTCAATATTGCTTCTCTGGTTGTGACCGCCTTTGTAATTGGTTTTTCGGAACTCGGTGGCGAAATACTTGTTACCTTGTTCACCGATAAAATAGGTAAACGTAGGGCATTAGCGATTGGAATACTTGGAAATTGCGTGGCAGCCTTAGCTCTGCTTTTATTAGGGCACTGGCTTGTGGGGGCTATGCTGGGTTTGTTTCTTTTCTATCTCACGTATGAGTTTACGATCGTGAGTGGTATCCCCTTGATGACCGAGATCCTTCCGTCTGCACGCGCAACCATGATGGCAGCTCATATGGCATTGATTGCTTTGGGGCGTTCTATTGGGTGATTTGCTGGCACCTTCCTTGTTTACCCAAACGGTGGTGCCAGGGATAAGCGCAAATGCATTGGCTGCCATTGGTTTCAATTTACTGGCTTTATTTTGCCTGTCCCGAGTAAAGCTCCCCCAAAGGGAACAGATTCAATAAAAGATTGCCTAGCCACCTACAAGTGGCGGAAAAATATCCACATGGTCGTCTGGTTTTAGGGTTGTTTCGAGGCCAGCCAGATGGCGAATATTCTCGCCATTAATAAAGATGTGCACAAACTCAGTTAATTCTCCCTGATCTTTCCAAATGTTTTTTTCCAAAACTGGAAAACGCCGGGTGACTTCCAAGAGGACATCCTGGATGGTAGATCCTGGATGAACATCCACGTCCATCATTTTAGTACCAGCCGCCTGGCGTAAAGAGGCATAAAGCTTTACCTGCATAAAAATCTCCCTGATGAATCTCGTGTCTGTATGGTTGATTATAAAATCCAGCCCGAAGGATCTGCATTGGGGTTCCTCCAGGCTGGTGTTAATCATTAAATAATTCTCGAGATCAAGCCATCCAGCCGAGACCTAGCTCCTCCAATTTGGTACGCGTAGGCTTGCCGGTAGCGACGTCCCACCCGCACATTTCATAATACATATCCAATGCTTCTTCCACTTCCTTGCGTGTGACCGCAACACCATCTGAAGCACCGCCTTTAAGCGGCTCATCATAGATACGCTTGGGAAGGGTATCATGCTCCCGACCTGCACCTTCACGGGCATTAAAAGCGCGCAGCATGTTCAACCGGCGCTCACCTAGTTTCAGGATGTCTGCCACGGTCCAATCCCAACCTGTGGTGGCTCTCATTAGTTCTGCTTGTTCGTTTGGACCATAGACCTGCCAGGCAGGACCATAAACAAATTGGCACAGCTGGGCTGTATCCATGTAACAATAATTCCATTCAGTAGTCAACGCCATTTTGACTTTTTCCCGGTTTAGCACCCGGTCGGATTGGGGATTGGTCAGACCAATTTCAGCCATACGCTTCAGGTTGTAGTCGGCGGTATCCGGAGTATAGCCCGGGTCATGTTCGTGCGATTGATGGTCAGCACCGAATGGATTAACCGCGTAGATCAAAGCCAGGCTGCGTTTAACCTGTGGCATATGGGCGGGTAATTCATGGTTCTTAACTGCCACCACCAGATCCTTGGCACCTTGACCGATCTTTTCGGCTGCATAGGCAGATCCATTCGCCAGTAAATCCCCTATGCCTTCCCGCCGGGTAATCTTTTCAAGGACTGCAATCATGGCCTCAGCATTACCGAATCGAAGGTTCAATCCACCCGTGTCTTTTATAGATAGATACCCGTGCTCGAAGCAATCCATGGCAAACGCGATGGTTGCCCCACAGGCAATGGTATCAATACCATTCTGGTTACAGATCTGATTGGCTAAGGCTACTGCGTTCATATCTCCAATACCACAATAGGATCCGAAGGTGGAAAGGGTTTCATATTCTGGTCCACCGTAGTAAGTATCAACATGCTTGTTCATGAATTCTGTCTCAACCACACGCTTACAACGAACCACACAGGCATAGCAAGTGTCATTCTCCTTCAGGATGGTTTCAGCCATGGTTTCACCGGAGAGGTCTTCTGCCATCTCGAAAGTTCCGCTGGAATAGTTACGGGTAGGCAAACCGCCGGATGTATTTTGATAATTCAAAACTGAGCCAGTTCCGAAATCCTGCAGGCCTTTCATGTCGGGGATATCCTGCACCTGTTTAGGAGCTAAACGTGCAAGCCTGGTGATGGCAGCAGGATCAGCAGTTTTTACTTTCTGATGCCCACGCACGGCAATTGCTTTGAGGTGCTTGCTTCCCATCACCGCACCCATGCCTGTGCGGCCGTTTGCTCGATTTGACATGTTCATAATGGCAGCAAATCGGGTAAGGTTTTCACCGGATGGACCAATTTGAGCCACTTCGATCTTTGGATCACCAAGCTCTTCCCGGATGGTCTTCTCGACGTCACCGGTGATCTTTCCCCACAGGTGCGATGCGTCCTTAAGTTCTGCCACTCCATCATGGATCCATAAATAGACTGGTTTAGGGGATTTACCAGTGAACACGATTCCATCAAATCCGGCAGAATTTCAACTCAGCAGGGAAGAATCCACCCACCTGGCTATCACCGATCAATCCAGTAAGCGGACTTTTAGCAGTGGCAGTCATGCGGCTCTGACCACTGATGGTAACACCAGTGGATGCAGAAAGCATGATGGTGAGGGTATTCTCAGGACCCAGGGGGTCGGCACCGGCAGGGGTATTATTATATAAATAATATGTCCCCATGGCACTTCCGCCAACATAAGTTTTGTAGAATTCCTCGGCTGGCTCTTCGATGGTGATTTTTGCCTTACTCAAGTCGACATGTAAAATTTTTCCGGTATAGCCGTATAGCATAATACATTCTCCTTTTTTAAGTTATGATCGAATATTTATTTAGATGGCTCAGAAGTATCACTGATTGTTAATTTTTCGATCGAATGGACTTAATAATATTATATCAACCCACATCAGATAATGAGGTAAATTAAGAAATTGTATTATAAAATTAAACATTACGTTTCGTAAGATATTAATTGCCAATTATCAGTATCCCACCCCATTTGAGGATTAAAAAACAAGCAGACCAATTAGGCGAATAATGAAATAACCATTTAATGAGATCTTCACCTAATATGTCAGGAGTAAACTACCTCAAATAATGGTGCCCAGAAAACTGGGACATACAGGCGGGATTCAACAGGAACAAGCCATATCATGTATAATTCTCAATCTATATGAACAGACGCGTCCTTATGGTTGCCTGCATTCTTGGGCTGATATTAATTCTTTCAGCACAAAACACCCATATTTTGGCTGCCCCCCAAGCCCAATATACCTATCCACCCACACCTACTCCAGGACCAGATGGAAGAATCATCTATATTGCTCAAGAAAATGATAGTGTGTGGGTAATAGCAGCTAAATATGGCCTTACCACTGACGAATTTCGAAAATTGAACCCATTAATGATCAATGATATTGTTATTCCCGGCCAGTCGTACTTGCTTGGATATGCTGGTCCGTCTGGTGGAACACCCACGGTGGGTCCGGCACCTACCCAGGCAGTGGTAACTCCCTCGCCGACTTCTTCACCAGGATGGGGTATTTTGTGCGTTTTATTATATAACGACGTCAATGGTGATTCTATGCGCCAGGAAACCGAGCCCTCTATTCCTGACGGAGAGATTAGCGTAACCAACAGGCAGGGGACAGTATCATTAACTGACAGCGACTTTGTCTGGAGGGGTTGCTACGAATATCGTAGATCCAACACCAGAGGAGAGAGGCTACAGCTGTTTTGATCAACTTTTGCAGGGTGAATACTTGATCAGTGTTGCTGCCCCTGAAGGCTATAACCGAACCACGGTTCTGAACCAGACTTTAAGACTGGAGGCTGGTCAGACCACCCAGCTTGCATTTGGCGCACAAGCAAATTCCGAATTAGCAGCCGAAACCGCTCTCATCCCAAAATCCCCACGTAAAAGCCCCCTGATGGGGATCCTTGGGGGAGTCCTTTTAGCTGCCGGGATTGGATTGGGAATATATGCTGCCTTGCTTCGTCGTTCTGGGGGCTCAAAAAGTCAATAATCAGGGGTAAAAGATTCAGAGAACGGCGATCTTTTTCTCCACACGTTTGAGGAAACGGGCTTCATCAATAACCACCCGCTCGTGGGTACCTTCGCCAATCTTTTCAAGGTTATCCCAGGCTTCAATCGAAAAATAAACCCGGTTACCATCCAGAGAGCGTACCTCGGCTTTA
Organism: uncultured Chloroflexia bacterium; assembly: GCA_963777965.1. Classification (GTDB taxonomy): domain Bacteria; phylum Chloroflexota; class Anaerolineae; order Anaerolineales; family UBA4823; genus FEB-25. Next base: position 121,799 of record CAVZSS010000031.1, read on the forward strand.
ACGCGAATCGTTGCTCCCACTGGTGTGGGAGCTAAATGGTGCACGTCCAGGTGAGTACCGACACTGGAAAACCCTTCTGGCAGGCAGCAGGTCAGCAGGCGATGCGAAACTCGCTCCATGAAGGCGATCATCCATGGGGTAGCCAGCACACGTGAAGATCCGCTCCCTAAATGTATGGCACTATTTTCAAGTGTAATCGTGAAGTTATCTTCCCGTGTCATCCCAGGCTGTATCAGTTCAGATAGTTCCATACGATTCTCCTAACTATTCTTACAAGAAACCAATATTCAGTACATGATCGAATAATTCGTGCGGATATCCTCTAATACCATTAAGTAAATGGGTTATTGAGTATATAAAACCTAATAGATGCGGGTGATTATAGCATGCAGTCTCAATCAATAAACGTTCACAGCTATCATATATAATCAAGGTGTATACTTATATCGATTTTTAATCATGGCTAGTAAATAATTGTTGAATATCTAAAAATGGGCACTCTATAATATAGAGTTTAGTCCTGAATAATGAATTTTCTGGAGGATAAAATGAGCTTCAAAACTACCTGGTTTGGTCACTCAACACTGGGTTTGGAATTCAGCGGTTATAAGATCATCGTTGATCCATACTTTACTGGAAATCCGGCCGCGTCCACAAGTGCAAAGGAAGTTAATCCAGATTTCATCCTGATCACCCATGGCCATGCAGATCATATCGGAGATGCTGTTTCAATGGCCGAGCGTACAGGGGCAATGGTGATCAGTAATTTTGAGATTGTTGAATGGCTGGCTAAGCAGGGCGTCCAGAAGACCCATGGGCAGCATATAGGCGGTGGCTATTTGCATCCATTCGGTTACCTCAAGCTTACACATGCCCTACACGGATCCATGCTTCCAGATGGCTGTAATGGAGGAAATCCAGCTGGCTTCCTGCTCACCACGAAGGAGGGTGAGAAAATCTACATCCCTGGTGATACCGGTTTATTTGGTGATATGAAGCTAATCGGACAGGAAGGGATTGACCTGGCTTTCATTCCCATTGGAGATAACTATACCATGGGACCCGATGACGCTTATAAAGCTGTTGAGATGCTGCTACCCAAGCATGTAATCCCAATCCACTATAACACGTGGGGGTTAATTGCCCAGGATGCTGAAAAGTGGTCCAAACGGGTTGGCGAATTAGGGGTGAAAGTACACGTGTTGAAACCTGGAGAAAGCCTGACGATCTAGAGAAAACATTAGAGGTGATTATGTTTAATGGATTATTTAAGCGAAAAGAAATCGAAGATGAGAGTAAGAAAGCTGGTCGTTTACCCCCTGGTCAGTCGCTGACCCAAAAGTTTCCGGTGCTTCACTACGGACCGGTGCCAAAATTCAACCCGGCAACCTGGGATTTTCGCGTCTGGGGCGAGGTTGAGGAAGATAAATCATGGACATGGGATGAGTTTAACCAATTACCCCGCACTACTTTGAGGATGGATATTCATTGCGTGACACGCTGGAGCAAGTTGGACACAACATGGGAAGGGGTTTCAGTGCATACTCTGGTTGACCAGGGACTGATCAAGCTCAAACCGACTGCCAGGTACGTGATGCAGCATGCAGAGTTTGGTTTCACAGTAAATCTCCCCTTGGAAATTGTCCTGGCGGATAATTTTCTACTGGCAATGCATTTTAACGGAGAACCGATTTCCCCAGAGCATGGCGCCCCATTGAGAGGGGTGGTGGGGTATATCCCCAGTCGGGAAGACCTGAAAACGCCATATTTTTGGAAAGGTGCCAAGTGGTTGCGAGGAATGGAATTCATGGAGAATGATCGCCCTGGTTTTTGGGAACAGGCTGGTTATCACAATGAAGCTGATATCTGGCGGGAAGAAAGATTTGGTTGATTTTTCGAGGATCACGAAAATACTTACAAGCTAGGAATTTTTCCAGGTAGTAATTCCAATAATTAGTAAGCAATCCACGGCGGGTGAGGGATGTATTCCTGAATCATGCCAGAAGAAAAAACCGTTTTAAAAAGGAGACTAAATTGAAGGAAATAATGATGCGTGCCCTTGATCTGGCTAATCTGCGTGGAGCGCAATATGCAGATGTGAGGGTCGTCAACCATCGTGAAGAAAGCCTTTCGGTTAAGGATGGAATCGTCGAGAATCTGAGCTCATCCGAGACTGAGGGTATGGGTATAAGGGTCTTGGTCAATGGTGCGTGGGGCTTTGCTTCCAGTCGGGAAATAAATGATTTTGAGGTTGACCGTATAACAGCCCAGGCAATAAAAATTGCCCATGCATCAGGATTGGTGAGTGGTGAAAAGGTGGACCTGGGTCCCAAAGTAACCAGCCAGGGTATATACCAGACACCAGTCCAGATCGATCCATTCAGCGTTTCCATGGAAGACAGGCTTGCCCTGTTGATGAATGCTGATGCGGAGCTGGGCAAGGTGCAGGGTGTGCGAACTCGTCAATCTCACACTACCATGCTTAAAGAACACAAGTATTTTGCCAACACGGAAGGTGCTTTCACCGAGCAAACCCTCATTGAAACTGGAGGAGGCATTCAAGCCACAGCTGTTGGAGGAAACGAGATCCAGATACGATCCTATCCAAATGCCTTTGCTCGCCAGCAGGTTACGGGTGGCTGGGAGGCAATGTTGAGCTGGGATTTGCCAGGTAATGCCCAGCGCATTGCCAGTGAGGCGGTGGCATTACTGACTGCAGATCCCTGTCCATCCAATATCACTACTTCGCTTATCCTGGGAGGCTCTCAACTGGCGCTCCAGGTACATGAATCCTGCGGGCACCCTACAGAGCTGGACCGTGTCTATGGAAGCGAAGCGGCTTATGCTGGCACATCTTTCCTAACCACCGAGAAATTGGATAACTTCCATTATGGGTCTCCCGTAGTAAACCTGACTGCTGACAGCCTGCGACCCTTAGGTCTGGGTACTTTTGGCTGGGATGATGAAGGTGTCCCAGCGCAATCGTCACCGCTGGTGAGAGATGGGCTTTTTGTCGGATATTTAATGTCTCGCGAGACAGCATCCAAGCTAGGCCGTGAATCAAACGCATGCATGCGTGCCTCTGGCTGGAACAGAATACCAATCATTCGCATGGTCAATGTCAGCCTGGAACCCGGCAGCTGGAAATTTGATGATCTGATTGCAGATACAGAAGACGGTGTATACATGGAATCCAACCGTTCCTGGTCGATCGATGATAAACGCTACAACTTCCAATTTGGCACTGAAATGGGGTACGAGATCAAGAATGGCAAGATGGGACGCATGCTGCGCAATTGCACCTACATGGGCATCACGCCAGAATTTTGGAATAGCTGCGATGCCGTTTGCAATGCTGATCATTGGGTGATGTGGGGTACACCAAACTGTGGAAAGGGCCAGCCATCACAGGTTGCCCATACCGGGCATGGAACTGCGCCAGCGCGTTTTCGCAATGTGAAGGTTGGGGTACTGAAATAAGGCTGAGGAATAAAGGAGATGTTATGATCGAAGAAAAAGGTGCACGTGAATTATGCGAATCTATCTTGCTGCGCTGTAAAAGTAACCCAGCAGAAGTCACCCTGCAATATAACGATGCGGAATTAACTCGTTTTGCCAACAATAACATCCATCAGAACGTTGCAGAGCGTGATGTAGAAGTGACCCTGCGCTACTTTATCGGCAAGCAAATTGGCACAGCCTCCACCAATCGCACGGACAAAGCAGGGTTGGATGAGCTGGTCGAGCATGCCAAAGCCAATGCACGAACCAGCCCTGCAGACCCGAATTACCCAGGCATACCAGAGCCTGAAGCGTATCAACGTGTGGAAGCATGGGATGCAATCACGGCAGCCTGCTCACCTGAGAAGCGCGCCAGGGCAGTCGGCACGGTCTGCCAGATGGCAGTAGAAAAGGGATTGAATGCTTCTGGCGCTTTTTCGACGGGCTCAGGTGCCCTGACGGTTGCCAACACCCAGGGAGTGTTCGCATATCACCCTCAGACTACGGCAGATTTCCAGACAGTTGTGATGAGCGAGGATTCTTCTGGCCGTTCACAAGAGTCTTCCTGGAAAGTTGACGATTTGAACATTGCCGGGCTTGGAAAGGAAGCCATTGAAACAGCTGTCCGGGGTCACAACCCGCGCAGAATTGATCCAGGGGAATATTCAGTGGTTCTACAGCATTATGTGACCGAAGATCTGATCAACAGCCTCAATTTTTATGGCATGGGAGCCCAGTCATTGGAGGAAGGTCGTTCGTGGATGAACGACCGGATGGGTATGCAGGTGATGAGCTCAAACGTAAGCATCTGGGATGACGGATTGGATCCAGATGGCTCACCGCTTCCGTTCGATTTTGAGGGTGTACCGAAACAGCGGGTGGATATTGTGAAGCAGGGGGTGGTGATGGGACCTGTGTACGACCGTTATTCTGGGGCAAAAATGGGGAAGCCCAGTACCGGGCATGCCACACCGATCAGCTTTCGTGATTTTGGACCTTTAGCATTAAATTTGTTCATGGCACCTGGAGATACTTCTGTTCAGGAAATGATCGCCTCGACCAAGAAAGGCTTGTATATCAACCGTTTTTGGTATACCCGGCTTGTCCATCCCCGGGATTGTGTCATCACAGGCATGACCCGCGACGGGGTGTTCATGATCGAGGATGGTGAGCTGGCGTATCCGGTTAAAAATTTACGGTACACCATGCCTTATGTCAAAGCGCTGACGAACGTGGAAGCAGTGGGGAAAGCTACCCACATATTGGTCGGTGAATTTGTTGGGATCAGCGTACGCGTCCCAGCATTAAAGATCAATGGTTTTAATTTTACGGGGAGTACGATGTAAGGAAAAAAAACGTTGAACGGTTGAACGTTACACGTTTACCATTAAAGCGTGTAACGTTTTTATTTTGAATGGTTTGCTTCCTTGATTTGTTCGACTTTTACGCATTCGCCACGCCGAACCTGGAAGGCATCAAAATCGCGTGCCACGATGGTGTTTGGGAAAATAGCCTGTGCTTCTGCAAGCACATCCCGCTCGCGGTAGCGGCGCGAGATATGGGTCAGGATAAGAAATTTAACCCCAGCATTGGCTGCAAGCTCAGCTGCCTGCCTGGCGGTGAGATGAGCAAACTGCTCAGCCATCGTTGCCTCCTCGTTCATATAGGTGGCTTCGATAATTAATGCATCCACATCATGGACAAACTGCACCAGCTCATCCGTGCGACCTACGTCACCCACATGTGCCAGGCGGGTGCCTGGTCTCTCCTCTCCAAGTACCTGGTCGGGGTGAATAATCCGACCATCGGGTAGGGTAACAGACTCACCGTTCACCAGGCTGCGGCGCCAGGGACCAGGTGGAATATTCAGCTCATCAGCATTTTCAGGCAGGAAGGGACGGCGGTTTTTTTCTTCAAATAAATAGCCAAAGCAGTCAGGTCCGCGGTGCCAGACTGGGAAGGCAGTTACAGTGAAATCTTCTTCGTCAAAGATTGTCCCGGATTTGATCTGCACCAGCTGTAAATCCATAGGCGGCTTGGTGCCCCGCAGCACAATGCCATATATCAGGTCATAGATTCGGTCGAGTGCCCACTGCCCGCCAAAAATCTCCAGTTTATCAATCGTCTCCCAACGCATAAACGTTGAGAGCAATCCAGCCAACCCAAGGATATGGTCCAGGTGCCCATGGGTGATGAGCACACGATTTAATCGTTTGAATCCCAATCCTGATTGAAGGATCTGGCGTTGGGTACCTTCCCCGCAATCGATCAGAAAGCGAAATTCGTCATGGATCACCACCTGGCTGGACAGCCCACGATGGACGGAAGGAGCAGAAGCGGAAGTGCCGAGGAAGATGATTTCGAACAAGCAAGCCTCAATTTCATTGGTAGGGGGTTTAAACGCTAGAATTGTACCTTATTTCGCTGAGATATGCCCACTGGAAGTGAATAAGACCATTTGTGCTATAATGCCAAAGATGACTGAGAAAACCAGCGCCCAGAAAAGCAAGTTGAGTGGGAAAAATGGTACCCGCCAGTTTGCTAAAACAAGCCGTACCACAACATCCAAACGGAGCTCTTCGAAACGCGGTAGGCCACCAGGAAGTACATCAACCAGGAAAAGTGGACAAAAGCCACGCAAAACTACGGGTGGCTTGTTGGGTTCGCTGTCTGCTTTTTTTAGGGGTGCACCACCACCAAAACCAAGGGGCAGACCACCGGTGGTCAATATACCCCCTCCAATGGGAATGTCGCTGGATCGTAAGCTTGACCTGGTTGGGATTCTGTTGTTGTTTGTGGGATTGTTGACACTTCTAAGCCTGATCTCCGCCAGCCACAACACTGCGACAGCCACATGGCTGACCTTTCTGGGGCGTGCATTTGGCTGGGGGGCTTATTTGTTCCCGGTCGGGTTGACCATTGTGGGATTATGGCTGGTGCTGCGCAGTTTTCAACGCATTCCCCATGTGGCAATCGAGCGGATTATCGGCGTGATTTTGTTATTCCTGGATATCCTGGGCTGGCTGCATTTCTTCTCATTTCCACAGGATGCATATGCCCTGGCTGCTTCAAGTGAAGGAGGGGGTTACACGGGGGCATTCATCTACAGCATCCTTTTTAGCAGCCTGGGATTGGCTGGTGTTGCGATTGCTCTATTCGCCTGGCTGATCATCGCCCTGATACTTATCTTAGACATCTCAGCGGTTGATCTGGTCAGCTGGGCACCACCACTGGTTGTACGCCTCCAGGATAATTTCCAGGATTGGTTGGATGAGCGCCGCACCCACCGTGGGTTGAAATCCACGCCATCAAAATCCACGACCGTAGTACCTGCTCCACCTGCGAATTGGTCGGGGCTGGAAACACTGCCTGGTTCAAATAACGGATCGATCCCATTCGGTACAACGGGAGCCAACCAACCTCGCCCCTGGGCATTACCTGCTATCGACCAAATCCTTGAAAAAGGACTTGAGACTATTTTTGATGATGATGTGGATCGCCAGCGTGCCCGGGTAATCGAAGAAACACTGCGCGTGCTTGGCGCGCCTGTCAATGTGGTTGAGATCAACCGGGGGCCAACCATCACCCAGTTTGGAGTGGAACCCGATTTTATTGAGACGCGCGGCTCGCGCACGCGGGTGCGGGTGGCAAAGATCGCTTCCCTGGCTGACGACCTGGCGCTCGCCCTCTCCGCCCGTACCATCCGAGTGGAAGCCCCCGTGCCTGGAAAGGGCTACATCGGGATCGAAGTCCCCAACGAGCAAATAGCCCTGGTGACCCTGCGGGACGTGGTTGAAAGTGATGCCTTCAAGCGATTGAAGTCACCCCTGCGTTTTGCTTTAGGCCAGGATGTGGCGGGTAACGCCGTGGCAGCTGATCTTTCAGCCATGCCACACCTGCTCATCGCCGGGCAGACCGGTGCAGGAAAGTCGGTTTGTGTCAATTCCCTGATTTGCTGCCTGCTTCTGAATAACACCCCGGATGATTTGCGACTGATCATGGTAGACCCGAAAAGGGTGGAACTGACCAACTATAACGGAATCCCGCACCTATTGGCACCCGTAGTGGTTGAGACTGAGAAAGTGGTAGGTGTGCTTCAGTGGGTATTACGCGAGATGGATATGCGGTATCACAAGCTGGCTCAAGTGGGTGCACGTAATATTATTGAATATAATTCACGCTTGGCTAGCCAGGGAGATGGGAAAGAAAAGAAGCTACCCAGGCTGGTGGTTTTCATTGACGAGCTGGCAGATTTGATGATGCTGGCACCAGATGAAACCCAAGGCGCCATAACCCGCCTGGCACAGCTCTCACGTGCCACCGGCATTCACCTGGTGATTGCCACCCAACGACCTTCGGTTGAGGTGGTGACGGGAATCATTAAAGCTAACTTTCCCGCCCGGATTGCTTTTGCCGTGGCGTCCAATACAGACAGCCGGGTTATCCTCGACCAACCCGGAGCAGAAAGGCTTCTTGGACGAGGTGATATGCTCTTCCAGGCTCCAGACGCGCCGGCATCCATCCGCCTTCAAGGGACTTATGTATCCGATAGTGAAATCCTCAGCCTGGTGACTTACTGGCAAAGCTTCTACCCCAGCACACCCCTGGCTCCTACTGCAGCGGGTGGCATTCCTGACGCAATGCCATCGGGGATACCGCTGGTGCAGATGCCATTGTGGGAAGAGATGCAGGCAGAAGAGGATAAAGATCCTTTACTTTATGAAGCGATTGACCTCTCCCGGCGCCAGGGACGGGCTTCAGTATCCATGTTGCAGCGACGTCTACGAATTGGGTATACACGCGCCTCTCGCCTGGTGGAAGCTATGCAGGAGAAAGGCGTGATTGGTAAGGAAACCGGACCGCTAGGATATGAGATTCTGGATTATGGGCAGGCAGCACCACCCATCGAGGAGCAATGATCCTCCGTATTGTTAGTAATTTTGGATTGAATTCAGTTAGAACCAATCCAGGCAGGGTACGTATATAAGTTATATAGTTATATGGAGATAAAAATGTCCGAAAAATCAAATCGAAAAATAACCGTCTCTCAAGACGGGGGTTTCATCCAGGATTTAACGTTACGTATTAAGCTGATCCTGCGTTTAATGGGAGATTCACGGGTGAGCCCGTTGTTGAAGCTGATGCCCATTGGGTCATTAATTTATCTTGTGGTGCCAGATATTGCAATTGGACCGATCGATGATGCTGCCGTTATCTGGCTGGCGACATACTTGTTTGTAGAACTTTGCCCGCCAGCAGTAGTCCAGGAACACCTGGAGGCTTTGAAAGCCACCCGTAAGGTGATGGACAGCTACCAGGAAACATCCCAACCGGAAGTGCATGGTGAAGTGATCGATGGAGAGATCGTGGAGAGTGACCCGGAGGAAAAATGAAACGTTTCATTTTTCCTCTTGCCATTCTCTGTGCCTTTGCATTGACTGGATGCGGTTTTAATTCAAAAACCCCAATCCCAACCAGTACACCGACTCAAGGTCTGATCATCCGGGTGCCTTCCCCCACTGCAGGATCAGCTCCATCTCCCTCTCCCTCACCACGGCCCACGGTTGAACCCACCTTATCATTAACCGAGCACAGTCACAGTCACTGTTATGGCACCGACAGCGACACCCACACCTGTTACAGTGAGTGAACTGCCTGACCCATCTGGCTATTCATGGCAGGTGGTGGTAAATGGTTTGGATATACCCACAGGCTTGGTCAATGCTGGTGATGGGACGGGAAGATTGTTCATTGTCGAACAGGGTGGACTGATCCGGGTTATGAAAGATGGCACAGTGCATCCCACACCATTCCTTGACCTGACAACAAAAGTAAGCTGCTGTGGTGAACAAGGATTGCTAGGATTGGCATTTCATCCTAAATATATTGAAAATGGCTATTTTTACGTAGACTATACGGAAAAGGTAAACAACCAGCTATTCACGGTAATTTCACGCTTTATCGTCTCGGCAAATGACTCCAACCAGGCAGATCCGGGAAGCGAAATGCGTTTACTGCACATAGAACAACCCTTCCAAAATCATAATGGGGGTGAGCTACAGTTTGGTCCGGAAGGCTACCTGTACATAGCGATGGGCGATGGTGGCTCTTTCGGTGACCCAAACGGTAACGGTCAATCCCTGGGGACTCTGCTTGGAAAAATCTTGCGTATAGACGTGGATTCATCCGAGCCATATGCCATCCCACCCGACAATCCCTTCGTCAACGGGGGTGGACCTTGGGAGATCTGGCTTTACGGATTGCGCAATCCGTGGAAATTCTCTTTTGATAAGCTGACAGGTGATATGTACATCGGTGATGTTGGCCAGGATGCTTGGGAGGAGATTACCTATCTGCCTGCGGGCAACCCTGGAGGTGAGAATCTGGGCTGGAATTATTTTGAAGGAACCCACCCCTACCGTGGTTCACCCCCATTGGATGCTGTTTTTGTTTCGCCGGTGGCAGAATATGGGCACGAGATTGGAATTTCAGTCACAGGCGGTTACGTCTACCGAGGAAAGGAACTGCCTACCTGGCAGGGTGTATACCTGTATGGAGACTTCAGCTCAGGGAGTGTTTGGGGATTGTTACGACTGCCCGACGGTACCTGGCAAAATGCCCTGATGTTCGATACCGGAAGCAACATCTCGTCCTTCGGGTTGGATGAGAACGGGGAAATTTATCTGGTGGATTATAGCGGCAGCATCCTGATCTTGCGGTGAAAAGCCTTTCCTGGCAAAGAGCTATTCGGACTCTTGGACATTTTCGTGCCTGGCGGATGAGGCAATCAATCGCCCTTCTGCTGGTCACTATGTTTTTTGCCCAGGCATGCCAGCTGGTGACACAATCAACATCCCCGCCACTCAAAACGGATGTCACCCCATTTCCAACCGTAGCTGATCCGAGGGCTTCTCCGCAACCTGCTGATCAATCGTCTGCATTGCTCGCAGGGATGCCAGCTATCCCGGCGAACCTGACCCATTACACCTTACGGGTTGATATCGATTACACCGGACATACGTTCAAGGGATACAGCAGGATCGATTACACCAACACAGAAAATATATCTTTAGACAGGCTCTACTTCCGCTTGTATCCCAACTATGGACAGACCTATGGAAATGGCTTGATCATGATCAAGCCCGCCATCGTGGATGGGCAACGGGCAGAGACCAGTTTGAGCATGGCCGCCTCGATCGTGGAAGTGATTCTGCCAGCTACACTTAGTCCTGGTGATACGGTTCAAGTTGATTTTGAAACCGATGGGATGATCCCAGTTGATTTTGGCGGTGGCGATTCAGTCACTGGTTATGGCATGTTTAATTATTCGCAGGGGGTATTGGCGCTTGCAAATTTCTACCCCATTCTTGCCGTTTATGAATCGGGAGATTGGCGTTTAGATCCAGTATATGGATTCGGGGATTCAGTGTACAGTGATGCGGCACTTTATACAGTGGAAGTATTCACGGATCCAGGCTTGGTCATGGCAACCAGTGGGGTATGGGTGAGCCAGCAAACTGTGGATGGCAAGCTGATGCGCCGTTATATCAGCGGTCCTGCGCGCGATTTTTTCATCATGACCAGTCCAGATTATCAGGTAAGCAGCCGTCAGGTGGGTGGAACAAGTGTCAACTCGTATTACCTGCCCAAGGATGCAGCCGGTGGAGCACAGGCATTGGAGACCGCTGCCCGTTCGTTGGAAATCTTTAATTCACAATTCGGGCTCTATCCATATACAGAATTTGATATAGTCGAAGCACCGCTGAATCAGCCCAGCGGGATCGAGTACCCAGGTATGGGATTAATTGCTGAGCGACTTTATGCTGACCTGGCAGACCCAGCCTTCAATGCCACCGTGGCGCATGAGGTGGCACATCAATGGTGGTACAACACAGTTGGAAATGACGTCCAGCGTACTCCGTGGATGGATGAAGCCTTGACAACCTACTCATCGATCATTTATTGGGAGCAGGTTGGAGGTGCATTAGCCAAACAGCAAGCGCTTGCATATTACCAGGAGCGTTACAACCAGAACACCCAAAATGGATGGGATGCACCCGTGGCTTCACCGATGAGCTATTTCCAGGAATCGAACCGGATCGAGTCTTATAGTCCAGTCGTGTATGCCAAGGGCGGGTTGTTCTATGAGGATTTACGTAAGACAATTGGTGATGAGGCATTCTTTAAGGCATTGCAGGTCTATTATGGCTCTCACTGGTTCACGATTGCTTCGACCAGTGAGCTACTCGGAGCTTTCCAGGCGGTCACGGATATACCTCTGGAAAGCTTGTTCCAAACCTGGCTATATTCGCCTGAAATTGCCACTCCAACCGCAACATCCACACCGACTTGGGAACCTACTACAGACCACTACATATACTCCAATCCCTGAACCAACCCATACACCAGTGCCTAAACCACTTGTATTTGCCGTGATCGGGGATTATGGTGGCGGGAGCCAAGCGACAGGGGATGTGGCTGAGATGATGGTGAGCTGGCAACCGGAGTTCATCATCACCGTGGGGGATAATAACTATTTAATTGGGGCAGCAAACCATATTGATGAAGCTATCGGACAGTTTTTTCACCCATTTATATACCCATACCAGGGGAATTATGGCAATGGCGCTGATATAAACCGTTTCTTCCCATCCCTGGGCAATCACGACATCATAACAGATAACGGTCAGCCCTATTTGGATTACTTCACTCTACCGGGGAATGAGCGTTATTATGATTTTGTTTGGGGTCCCGTGCACCTGTTTGCCCTGGATAATCTCGAGACTGAACCGGATGGGTTTAATGCTTCATCCATCCAGGCAGCCTGGTTGCAGGAGCAGCTGGCAGCCTCCACCTCGACCTGGAATATCGTATATGGACATTACCCGCCTTATTCCTCTGGTTCTCATGGGTCAACGGATTGGGCACGCTGGCCTTTTGCTGAGTGGGGGGTGGATGCAGTGCTCTCGGGGCACGACCATACCTATGAACGCTTGTTGGTGGATGGGGTGACATACTTCGTGAACGGGATGGGCGGTTTTGGCTTATATAACTTTGGAGATGTCCTGGAGGGCAGCCAGGCACGCTACAACAACGACTACGGTGCCATACGGGTGGAGGCAACAGATGATTATTTGTTATTCCAGTTTTACAACCGAAGCTATGAGCTGATCGACCAAGTGGAGCTGAGGAAGTAAGAGATAGCCTTTAGAAATTTGCGGTTAGCGGTTAGTGGATAAAATGAGCGAACCGTGGATGTTGCGAGAAAATAAAAATATGTTCTGTTGAAATCAAACGGATAGATCAGAAATGGTGGAATTGTTTCAGAAAAAAACAAAAGCATTCAATTAATTTCTGAAGGAAGGTATGAGGTTGTTAATGCATGTTACCATTCTCGCCACTCGTACTTGAAACCTTGCAGATCCAACCCGGATTAATGGTAGGGATTATATTATCTCAATGAATGGGTATTCGTTCTGCAAATAAAACGAATCGGAACGAAGCATGTAAAGAAATAAGTTGTTAAGGTGCGAACACTCCCGAAAAGTAAATATCTCGAAGAAGTGAAGTCAGATAGGCGTATTATAGCACAAATGTTCTAATCCACAAGGGGTTTATGGAGATTGGGACATCGAGAAAAGCATTCGATGCAAGATGTTTTAAGATTTCTCATATCGTAATTTGTGATATCTAGAATTCTCTTGATAATGCACAGATGGTAGTAATTACCAAAATGATACTGTTATACTGTTTTTAAAAAATATAAATCTCTGTAAATTCCCTCTTGACGATATCTAAATACTAGTGGTAAACTCGAAAAGTTGTTAATCTAATTCTAATGAAAGGGAAGGCGCATTCGATGAGCGATCTCATCAATCGAATTTACGAAGTCCACACAGTCGCCGCTGGTAGCGGACCTGTCGTGCCTTCGCGGAGCGCGCCTATCGCTCGTTAGGTTATACGCATTAAGTTCTAACGACCACGGTGAGCTCCAATCCCCGTGGTCGTTTTGTTTTATTTCTGGATGTTGCATTTACCGGTCACGGGGACCTTTTCCGAGACCGGTTTTTATTATTGGCGCGAGAAGGAAGGAATGATTTGGATCATTACCATAACTATCTCTCTTTTTGGGAAAAGAGATAACAGGAAAGACCAGAGGAAATTGGTTCGATGGAGTAGGAAAGTGGTCCTCATAGGATACATGAAGATTGCTTCACTCGCTAAGAACGCTCGCTCGCAATGACGGATTAATAGGAGATTGAAATGTACGAGGCAATACAGGTAAAGGATGCATATAAAAAGTTCGGGAAGACCGCTCATCCAATCTGGAAGGGCAGGACTGAGCCCAGCGCGAACGGAAAAGTCCTCAAAGTGGCGGTGGACCACATATCGTTCTCTGTGCGGGAAGCGGAGATCTTTGGCGTGTTGGGACCTAACGGCTCGGGAAAATCCACGCTCATCCGATTGATCGCCACACTGCTGCTACCGGACGCAGGCTCGATAACCGTCTTTGGGCATGACGTGGTAAGCCAGGCGAAGGAAGTCCAGCATCTGATCAACCGGGTGTCGGTGGAGGCCAGCTTTTTCAAGAAGCTCTCACCCATGGAGAACCTGCTGTACGGGGCACGCCTGTATGGGATGGAGGGCAAGGAGATTCGCCGAAAGGTGGTGGAGATTCTCACCCGATTGGGTTTGGAACAGAACACCATCCGTCAACCTATGGAAGAGATGTCACGCGGTATGCAACAGAAAGTGGCGATTGCACGGGCACTGCTTTCTAAGCCAAGATTGCTATTGCTGGATGAACCAACCACCGGGCTAGACCCACGCTCCAAGCGCGAGGTGCAGGCAGTGATACGCGAGCTGAATGAGCAGCATGGAACCACCATCCTGCTCACCACCCATGATATGGGTGAGGCGGAAGTGCTGTGTCACCGCATCGCCATTGTGGATAACGGCAAGATCGTAGCTCTGGATACTCCGCAGGCGCTCAAGAAGCTCATCCCACGCAACGGGCACGAGCCTACGTTGGAAGAGGTGTTCCTCGAACTGACTGGGAATAAGCTGGTTGCGGAGGACGAGGAGGAATAATGTTGGGTTTTAGGTGAAGACAAATGCCTTTACCACAACCTTCGGAAAGTTTACTCATCCTAACCGATGTAAAGGAGTAAGGAAGGAAGAAATGTCGTACATAAGAGATTGCGAATATGAGGAGCGAATCCTGATCACGAGGCAATCTTAAACACGCACTGAATAGATTGCTTCGCATCGCCTGGAAAATGTTGGTATCGTTTCTAAAAGATGCCTTTCAGGTTTCGGGACGCATACAATTATAAAGGGTGCAAGGAGAGGGTTGATCCGACCATTAAAATCGGTTGGATTGAGAAAAACCCTTTCCTGACCCTTGATGAGAAAACGGTTTTATTATGAGGATAACATTGTCCGGTATTAATCACCGGTTTCAGAATAACGATAATTAGGAAAGGATTGCAGCATGAGTATCGACACGCAGCTCTTTGAAGGAAAACTGATCCGCCTGGCACCCATTAATCACGATAGGGACCCGGAAGTTGAATCGCGTTGGACGCATGACCTCACGTTGATGCGTTCCTTAAGCAGATTGCCAGCCGTTCCACTTTCAGCTGCCCAGCTGAAGAAGAAATATGAGGCTATTGAGAAGGAAGTGGAAGAATCGAAAAGGTTGTTCCACTTCACCATCCGGAGCAGGGAGGATGACCGGCTGTTAGGTTTTGCTCGTATTGAAGGGATCGAATGGACGCACGGTACCTGCAGCCTGAAGCTGGCAATCGGAGACCTGGCTGAGCGGAACAAGGGTTATGGAAGTGAAGCCATGTCGCTCATGCTGCGCTATGCCTTCCATGAATTAAATCTATACCGTGTGTCGGCGGTGGTGGGTGACGATAACCCGGCAGGAATTCGGTTTTTCTTACGTCACGGTTTTATTGAAGAAGTGCGCAGGCGCAAATCACTCCTACGGGATGGACAGACCTATGACCTGCTTTACCTGGGATTACTGAGGGATGAATGGCTGGCAGGGAAGGAGAAAATCCACCATGAATGACCTTTTAGGTGGTGAGAAGATTCACCTGACGGCTGATGATCCGGAGAGTATTGGCGGCTCAACTCTACCGATGGGATCAGGATAGCGAGTGGTTCCGTCTACTAGACAGCGACCCACCCAGGCTGTTTTCGGAAAAAAAGGTGAAAGAATTCCTGGAAAAAGACCTGGAGAAAGAAATTACCCATGAGCTTTTCTTCACCATACGCACCCGGGAAGATGATCGCTTGATCGGTTTCATCGGTTTATTTGACCTGCTCATGCACCAGGGGGACGCGCTGGTAGCAATTGCCCTGGGAGAGCGTGAATCTTGGGGCCATGGATATGGTACGGATGCGATGAGGGTGATGCTGGGATATGCCTTTTCCGAGCTCAACCTGAGGAAGGTGGGTCTGATCGTCTTTGAATATAATCCACGCGCAATCCGATCTTATGAGAAGGCGGGTTTCGTCCTTGAAGGGCGTGTGCGTGGGGCAATTCTCCGCGAGGGACGCCGTTGGGATTGGCTGTACATGGGTATTTTGCGGGAAGAGTGGCTGAATAAGCAGGCTGGGATTTCTGGTGATTAATCGTGTTTTATCCAGAGGAATGGATGGCGAATGATGGAAACCAATTTACTTCTTCGGCAAACTAGTACACCTCGCAGCTGAAGAGCCTACGGTGCTTGCAGAGGCAATGCTTCACTGGGGAGAAAGCAGCGATTACTTGCGGTTGCTGGATTCTGAACCCACCAACCAGTACTCCGTGAAGAAAATTACTGAGTGGATCCAAAAAGACCAGGAAAAAGATCCCCCTGCGTTTTACTTTCTTATCAATCCGCACTTTGGAGGATGATCGATTGATTGGCTTCACGGGCTTGGATGGAGGTGCCTTCCCGAAAGGCGACACCTTCGTGGGTATCGGAATTGGTGAACGTGATTTCTGGGGTAAGGGTTATGGCACGGATGCGATGAAGGTGATCCTGCGCTATGCTTTCCAGGAATTAAATATGAGAAGAGTGAGCCTTACTACCTTTGAATATAACCCGCGGGCAGTCGGATCGTATGAAAAGGCAGGATTCGTTCATGAAGGGCAGGCGCGCAGGTTTTTACTGCGAGAGGGGCGGCGCTGGGATTTACTCTTCATGGGTATCCTGAGGGAAGAGTGGCTTACAAGAAATGGTTTATGATTTTGGAGTAATTGAAATGACTACGCTAGTAAATGAATTTAGAGCAACTTACGCGTTCATGGAACGCAACGCCAACCTGGTGAAACGCTACTGGTCCTGGGAATTGGTGTGGATCGTATATTCCATTGCCAACAGCCTATCAGTCAGCTTCATCGGCCTTGGAATGGAACAAATCGGTGGAGTTTCGAAGATCGAAGGACGCTACCTGGTTTTGTACCTGGTGGTGGGAACTTTGGTCTGGCGTTACCTTTCCCTGATCTTCTATTGGATCACGGACGTGATTGGCATGGAACGTTGGGAAGGGACCATCGAATATACCCTGATGGCACCCATCCGGCGCGTCACTCACATGGCAGGCCAGACGTTGTGGGCAGTCATCTACAGCATGTTCTCAACCGCTATCATCCTGGTAGTGACCGTAGCCATCTTCCACATCGATCTAAGCAAGGCAAACCTGACGGGAGGGACGGTTATGCTACTAGCCGGAAGCTTGTCGTTCATCGGTGTGGGTGTGATGGGTTCGGTGCTGCCTCTGCTCTTCCCTGAGCGTGGTTCGCAGATGACGCACGTGATCATCGCCCTCCTGCTGCTAGTGTCGGGTGTGTATTATCCGGTGGAGGTGCTGCCAGAGTTTCTTCAAAAGTTGGCAGTTTACAGCCCAGCCACCTACGTGCTGGATGGCACCCGGAAAGCCTTGCTGGAAGGAACTCCCACGCTAGAACTCTGGCAGTATATCTGGCCAACGTTGTTGATGGGATTGGTAGCCATTCCGGTGGGACTTTGGGTGTTTGGCCAGGCAGAACGCTATGCCAAGCGAACCGGTAAGCTGCACCGGAATGGGTGATGACTTCGTTTCATAAGGGGCACGATATATCGTGCCCCTACGGAAAGTTCTAGCAATGAATTGAAGTAGATCACTTTGGATGATGAGTGATTTCAATATCAAGGAGTTAGAATGTCTGTACTTTCTGCACAAAATCTAGGTTTATCTTTCGGGGCGTTTGACTTGTTCCATGGAATTTCGGTGACAATCGCCAATGACAGCAAGATTGGGTTGATCGGACCGAATGGGGTCGGGAAAACGTCGTTGATGATGATCCTGGCAGGTTTAAACCAACCCACCACGGGTAGCATCCATATAGCGCGTGGAAGGCAGCTCGGCTACTTGCGCCAGGAAGCCAGTGATATCATCGGACAAACTTCGGGTACTAGTGCCCTCGGAAGGACCTCGGGTACCGGTGCACTTGTTAAGGCTGAGGGCACGGTTTATGCTGAGATGCTTTCTGTATTTACTGACCTGCAAAAGCAGCAAGCGAACTTGTACAAGCTCGAATCAGAAATGGCAAATGGCTGTTATACCGAAGAGGTGCTTGCCATCTACGGTGAATTGCAGGCGGTATTTGAGCATGCCGGTGGTTATGATTATGACCTGCGCATCCAGCAAACCTTGCAAGGATTGGGCTTGGGTAAGCGCACCTGGGATATGCCGCTCAATCACCTGAGCGGCGGTCAGAAGACGCGCCTCTTGCTGGCACGCATGCTGCTTGAAAAGCCAGCCCTGATGATGCTGGATGAGCCAACTAATCACCTGGATTCAGAAGCCGTTGAATGGCTGGAACATACCTTAAAGGATTGGGATGGGGCGGTGCTGGTCGCGAGCCATGACCGGTATTTCCTGGATAATACCGTGAACACAATCTGGGAAATGAGCGCTTCGGGCATTGAGGTGTATTCGGGTAATTACAGCAGTTATTTGCTTCAACGCGAAGCTCGTTGGGAATATGCCCAGCGGGTGTTTGAAGAAGAGAAGGAACGTTTACAAAAAGAGGTTGACTTTATCCAGCGCAATTGGGTGCGTGCCAGCACGCATGCACGTGCGTTGGGAATGCTTCGCAAAGTAACGCGGGAATTGATGGCTGTGGATGCGTATGGGATCATGGTATTACGCAGTGGACGGAGCTGGCATGACTTGGATCTGCGGGCAGATAAGCCGTTAGATGTGATCGAGGCTATTCGCAAGGTGAATGCCCTGACGATGCCGGCGCGCCCGGCTCTCATTCGGCCTCGTTTGGTTCCATCCAAAGACAGCAGCAATATCATCTTGCGGGCTGAAAATGCACTGATTGGTTATCCGGGAAATAATCTTTTCAAGGTAAGACACCTGGAACTCAGGCGGGGTGAATGTGCTTCATTGATCGGTCCAAATGGGAGCGGAAAAACCACTTTTTTAAAAACACTGCTCGGGCAGCTGGAACCCTTGAAAGGTGATGTGCGATTGGGAGCCAGCCTGGAGGTTGGCTACTTTGCGCAAGTACATGATGAATTAACTTCGGAAAACAGCCTCCTGGATGAGCTCTTGACTGCCCGGGAAATGGATCCCGGTCAAGCCCGCAGCCACCTGGCGCAGTACCTGTTCCGAGGCGATGATGTATTCAAGCCTGTCAGTGCGTTAAGCGGTGGAGAGCGGGGCAGGTTGGCATTGGCTATCCTGGCCTTGCGAGGGGCAAATTTCCTTCTGTTGGATGAGCCAACCAACCACCTGGACTTGCCAGCGCGGGAGGTTCTGCAGCAGGTCCTGCAAGATTTCAATGGTACCATCCTGCTGGTATCACACGATCGATATCTGATCGACCAGCTGGCGAGCCAGATTTGGGAGCTGCGTGAAGGCTCCATGGATGTCTTTGACGGGACTTACCGCCAATTTGTGCTGCAACGGTCTGGCAAAGCATCGCAACCGCAACGGATGCTCTTATCAGCCAAACCATTGGTTCGTGATAATAGCCGGGATACGCGCAGGCTTCAACAAGCTTTAGAAAAATTGGAAGTTCAAATACGGGAGCAGGAGTTGGTAGTTCAACGGGTCTCCCAGCAGCTTCATCATGTTAGTGGCTTAAAAGGCTTTGACACCATCAATGAGTTGAGTTGGAAGTATGCCAGGGCGCAGGCAGAGCTTGAAAAACTGACTGGTGAATGGGAAAAGCTGGTGGAGAAAGCATGAACCGACCTCGACCCTACCATGACGAACGGGACCTGGAGGCCATGCGCAATCTGCTCATGGCAGGGCGAAAAGCCAACAATGGAACCTATTATATCCACCCGGGAGACTTGAACTGGTGGTTATACTACCCACCCCTGGAAAGAGACTTCTGGCACCATATTTACCTGTGGGATGACACAGACCAGCCTGGACAGCTGCTGGGTTGGGTGTTAATCTCGCCTGATTGGGTGGGAATAGATGTATATGTTCAACCGGAGTTGCGCGGCAGCCCGCTTGCCCAGGAGTTTTACATCTGGGCTGAGGAGCATGCGACAAGCATCGCCCGGCAGAATGGCAAGCCGACCATTTACGTACTTTGGGTTTTTCATGATGATGAAATCTTGGGATGTCATTTCAGGGAACGGGGTTTCCAGCTAAAAAGAGGATATATGCACCTGACCCGTTCATTAGATGAGACAATTTCACCTTCGCAGGTTGATGCAGAATTTGTTGTTCGTGGGTGCAAGGGTGTACCGGAAGTCGCTGCCCGGGCAAGGGCTCAGTATGGAGCTTTCGAGTCAACGGCGAAATTTGAGCGCTATGTGGAGCGATTCACCCACTTCATGCACTCTCCGGTCTATGACCCTGAGCTGGATATCGTGGCAGTGAGGCAGGATGGGCAAGTGGGTGCTTTCTGCATCGTGTGGACTGATCCGGTCAACCGGGTTGGACTGTTCGAACCGTTAGGCACCCACCCGGATTTCCGACGTAAAGGGCTTGGCAAAGCCGTGATGGTGGAGGGGTTGCGTCGATTAAGGGAACGAGGAATGAAGGACGCGATTGTCTCCACGTTTGAAGACAACCCGGTAGCTATAAAATTATATGAATCAGCTGGATTCCAGGTCATTAACCGGCTGGGAACTTATGAAAAGGATGTGTGAGATGGACATACGCGCGTACAATCGAGAAAAATGGGATCAGCAAGTGGAGCAGGGTAATCCCTGGACCATTCCCTGCACCCCGGAAATGATAGCAGCCGCGCGGAAGGGAGATTGGACTGTCTTGCTTACCGAGCAAAAACCTGTTCCCCGCTCCTGGTTTCCTCATGACTTGAAAGGCCTGGATGTCTTGTGTCTCGCATCGGGTGGTGGGCAGCAGGGTCCTATCCTGGCAGCAGCAGGGGCGAACGTCACTGTATTTGACAATTCGCCCAGGCAGCTGGAGCAGGACCGGATGGTTGCCAGGCGGGAAGGATTGGTGCTGATCACCGTCGAGGGGGATATGCGCGATCTTTCAGTCTTTGGCGATGAAAGCTTCGACCTGGTGTTCCATCCAATATCGAACGTCTTTTGCCCGGAGGTGCGCCCGGTCTGGAGAAGTCTTTCCGGGTTCTACGCCCGGGAGGTATTTTGTTAGCCGGATTTATCAATCCCTCGGTATTTATTTTCGATGGTCCACTGGCACAGGAAGGCAAATTTGAAGTGAAATATGCCTTACCCTTCGACGCAACAAAGCTAACCATAGAGGAGCGCTACCGAGAGTTTGGGGATGAAAATCCTTTGGAATTCAGCCATTCCTTGGAGGACCAAATTGGAGGCCAGCTGGAAGCAGGATTCGTCCTAAAAGGTTTGTATGAAGACCGACAGGATTCCCCACTGGGTAAGTATATGCCTGCATATTTCACCACACGGGCGATCAAGCCCATGGGTTGAGCAGGTTGATATTTTATTTCCACCCGAGTTGGGACTAGTGCCCAATAATCGGGGGATGAAGATGTAACAAGGAAATAATGTATGGAAACATCAACTGGCAAGGTAAAAACCGAGCCATTATTGAATAATATGTTGCTACTTTTCATGTTCGCCATGATTCTGGCGAACCTGGGTGGTGAGATGTATGGAATGCTTCTACCCCTCTACCTGAAAGAGCTCAATGCCAGTGTGGTGCAGATCGGTTTATTCTTCACCATTTCACAGATTGTTCCACTGGCAGTTCAAATCCTGGGCGGTTGGATTTCAGATTCACTCGGGCGTTTACGCAGTGTTGCCATTGGAAGCGTGGCTGGCAACCTGGTATTTGTAGGATTTATCTTGGCTCCCACCTGGCAGTGGGTGATGAGCGGTATGATTTTCAGTGCCATCACCCGCGCATTGATCGGGCCAAGCTTCAATGCCTATATCTCTGAACAATCGTCTGAGAAAACACGGGCGCGTGTATTTGGGATCACTGACACACTTTTCATGGTCATTAGTGTCATTGGGCCACCGCTTGGTGGATACCTGGTGGATAATTATAGTTTCCGCATCATGCTGGCTGTGGCGTGGGTATTTTATATTGGCGCTACGATCATCCGGGTGGGCATGGCACGCACGGCTGCGCGTGGGAAAGAAGCGCATCCACAAAGGCTGTCAATGGGGAATTTACGCACCAACCTGGGAGCCATGTTTGGATTGCTGTTGAGTGGAGGTGTTGTGACCTGGGTTCTTATCACGGATGGAGTGCGGGATATTGCCTTTTCTCTTTCCAATAATCTTTTTCCAGTATACCTGGAGGAAATTGGCGGGATGACCTACCAGCAAATCGGCTGGCTGGGCAGCGTATTTGGGGTCTCTATGATGCTGGTAACTATGGCAGCTGGATGGCTAGCCGATAAAAAGGGTGAGCGGGTAGGAATTGTGATTGGTTTTCTGCTCGAGTTCGTTGCCATGTTCGCCTTCATGAAAGTGAGCGGTTTCTGGGGTTATGCCTTGGTGTGGGCGATATTTGGGTTGGCAGCGGGGATGATGTCCCCGGCATATAACTCGCTGATCAGCAAGGCTGTACCAGAAAAATTGCGCGGGACTGCTTTTGGTTTGTTTGGTACCAGCCTGGGCTTGGTCTCTCTACCTGCGCCGGCGATTGGTGCACGGATGTGGGAAAGATATTCACCGCAGGTTCCCTTTTATGTGACTGGCCTGGCGGCCTTAATCAGCGCTATCCCAGCATGGTTTAAATTCAAGCTTCCGAAGAACGGTGATTCTACCAGCCACCGTGGAGGCAATCGAGGAAATGCCATCGAATACATAGGATCGCCTTGGTGTTCGACTGACGGCATGCATTATAGATGATCAATATCCGGTGTTCATGCGTGTCTGGGGTGAGGATATGGTTAAATTATCGAAATCAAATACATTATGGATAACAACATGATTAATGATACTGACAACTTAGAAAAATTAGATTTCAACCAAGGATCATGGATATCCCGGGGTTGACTTTCCGTCGATTTTCACGGTGAAGAGGATTATCCAAAGATGCTGGAGGTGATTCATGGAAGCAAGGAGGCGGATGGATTGGAACGCTGCAGAGAACTCTGGAGGATATCGTCAACACCTATACCCACCTGGTTCACTGTGACCCGTATCAAGACATGCTGTTTGTAGAAGTGAATGGTGAAGTGGTCGGCTACAGCAGGGTGTGGTGGGCGGTGGAAGGCAGCGGCCAATGGATTGGCTTCCAGTTTGGCAATGTGCTGCCAGCCTGGCGGAGAAAGGGTATTGGAAGCACTTTACTGCAGCTTTAATGAGGGACGCCATCATCAAACTGCCATTGGTCTAAAGAGGAGCGGTGAGCTTCCAGACGATGCTCTCTGCCTGCTGGACAACTTTACCAGCAGCACTGAAGTTGACCGGATTAATTTACTCGAACGGCGAAGTTATACTGCCGTACGTTATGCGTATGATATGGTGCGACCTGATCTTGAAAATATCCCTGACCTGCCCCTTCCATCTGGTGTGGAGATACGCCCGGTTGAGCCAGGGCACATGCGCTTGATCTGGGAGGCTTCCAATGAGGCATTCCGTGATCATTGGGGCTATATCCCTGATCCCTGGGAAGATTTTGAGAGTTTTATGTCAGAATCCAGATTATGACCCAAGCCTGCTGAGGGTAGCCTGGCAAGGGGACCAGGTTGCTGGAATGGTGTTGAGCTTCATCGATAAAGACCAAAATGAAATGTACGGGCGTAAACGTGGATATACGGAAAATATCTGTGTACGCCGACCTTGGAGAAGGCAAGGTCTCGCTAAGGCATTGATCGCATCCAGCTTATTTGCCCTGAAAGAACGTGGGATGATCGAGGCAGGTTTGGGAGTGGATGCTGAAAATATCTCTGGTGCGCTTAACCTGTATGAGCTAATGGGATTTCGAGTGGTGAAGAAGAACATCATTTACCGAAAACCATTAAATGTTTAAAAGTAAGGATGATGGAAAGTAATAACGCTGCGAATGTGAAACGTTAGTAAGCTTTACGTTTGTAATATTTATATTCGGAAGAGTTTTTCCCCAGCCCTGATGGGGACTTTTAGCCGATTTTCAAAGGGTGTCAGGGGACAGGACCAGTAATCGTTATAGGCACAATAAGGATTGTAAGCCTGGTTGAAGTCCACCTTGAAACGGTCGTCACCAAGAGGCTCGGGTTCCAGGTAGCGCCCTGCCGGGTAGGTTTCCTTGCCTGCAAGACTGTCCACGAATGGCAGGAACCAACCGCTCTCACTCTGATAGATAGTCAGTTCTGCAGTTTGATCATCAACCATAAAGACGAAACTACCATAACGTAAATACACTTGTGTATCCCCGGTGGTTGTTTGCATCTCAATATGCTGCTTATCTGGAAACTCACCCACAGTAACTTCAAGGTTTAGTGATGGGTTGGGTGGATAATACTTAAGCCCCTTGAAAACCTTTTTTTGCCCGGGTGTCAGGGGGCTTTGTCCATCATGGGCGAAAAAATCGTCCTTCATTTTTCGAAATTCGTGTAAGCTGTTCATTTTCATCACCAATTTCTACATTAGATGATTAAAATAGGTAATAGTGACAGACGCTTGTAATAGAATAAAAGGCAGGCGGTTACCCACCTGCCTTTGACATTTTATTTCCTGGGATATCTAACCTTGTTTCGTTCCACATTCCGGGCAGAACTTGGCACCCTTGGTCTCCGCACCACAATTTGGGCAAAATGCTGGGGCTTGTTCCATTTTGGTGCCACAATTCGGGCAGAATTTAGCTCCGTGAGTTTCAGCGCCGCATTTTGGACACAGGGTGGCAACTGGCTGAGTCATTGGGGTACCACATTCCGGGCAAAATTTCGTCCCTGGGGCGGCCAATGTGCCATCCTTGGGGCATTGTGCCATCTGAGTCGTGGCTTTTCCTGCAGCTTCCACCGCTTTACCGACATTATCAAGCGCACCTCCCAATCCAAATGCGGTGGCGAAACCTTTGATCGCTGCTCCAGCCTGGGCGCCACGCGCTTCGGAGATCTCCTCGTTGCGCGGGCTGTCTTCCTGGCAAAAACCGCTTTGGCTATCGAAATCCGACAGGCAGACAATGCGGTTGCAAGTGGGGCATTCCCGGAAGTGTACCTGGCACTGTTTCCAGGCTGATTCAAGCTGGGTAGGGTTCATCTTGTAGCTATAGCGTGGATCTTCACCGACCACGTTGTCCGCCACGCTGCTTCCGACTAACGGGACTTTGCGAAGCAAACCACCAAGGGCAGATTTGCCGAGATCCTGCTTCACAGTATCAACAAAATCTGGCTGACTACGGAATTCGCGACCGCACATATCACAATAGAAAATGGCATATGGACCAGCACCATCGTTGCGAATATCATAGCGGGGCATGCGTGAGAAAGTTGGCATAATTTACTCCTTGAGATAAGGGATTTTATTTATAATGTCCAAGATGGCTGCAATAATGCGTAAGTATACATCTGCCATTAAGGGAATGTCAAGCGAAGTGGTTGAAGGAAGGAAAGGATTACAAAAGTGTAAGGTCTATTACAACCGTGCATGAAAGATGTAAGAATACCTGATTGCAGATAATTGATGAAGTATTTTTGCATATTCGTGGATTTTATTATGGATAGTTCCCATACTCCCCTTCTGTTATACTTATTCCTATGACAATCAAAGCTATCATTTTTGATCTTGGTGGGGTGTTACTACGCACCACCGATTTCTCAGCTCGCGAGAAGCTGGCAAGCCGCCTGGGTATGGACCGCCTCGAACTGGAACGATTCATCTTTGGTGGAGATTCGGGTGACCAGGCTCAGCGAGGTGAAATCAGCGTTCAACAGCACTGGACAAACCTCGCAGCTCAAATCCGATGTACTGACAAGGAAATAAGAAGCCTGGTTGAGGAGTTTTTCGCCAAGGATGATATTGATACCAGTTTGCTGGATTATATACGTAGCCTACGCAAGTCTTATAAAACCGGCTTGTTAAGTAATGCCTTCGATGATTTACGCCAGATCATTGCCGAACACTGGCATTTTGAAGATGCATTTGACGATATGATCATCTCAGCCGAGGTTGGTATGGTTAAACCGGATGCACGAATATTCCAAATGTCACTTGAGCAGCTGGGCGTGGAAGCCGGTCAAGCAGTTTTCGTGGATGATATGCTGCGAAATATCGAAGGGGCAAAAAAGGCGGGCATGTTTGGTATCCATTTTCAGAACCCGCAGCAGGTCAGACTGGACCTGGAGCAGCTTTTGGACAATCACCGCGGGTGACACATGGCGAAAATTCAAGCAGTGATATTTGATTTTGGGGGAGTGCTGGTCCGAATGATCGATGATCGACCACGGGTGAAGCTGGCTGAACAATTGGGAGTGCCAGTATCACACCTGGATGAACTGGTTTTCTTCAGTGATTCCGCACGAAGGGCATCCATGGGGGAGATCAAAGTTGCGCAGCACTGGATGGCTGTGGGGGAGGCGTTGGGTATCCAACCGGAGGCTATGCCAGGCTTCCTCGAACAATATTGGTCGGCAGATGATGTAAATTGGCCGTTACTGGCTTTCATAAAAGGGCTTCATCCTGCTTACAAGGTGGGTTTACTGAGCAACGCCTGGGATGACCTGCGTAAGACGATGCAAGAACGCTGGAATATGGCGGTATTATTTGATGACCTGGTCATCTCGGCTGAAGTAGGTTTTGCAAAACCAGACCCGCGCATCTTCCGACTTGCCCTCCAAAGGCTGGATGTACAACCTGCAGAAACCGTATTCATTGATGATATGCCAGTAAATGTTGAGGCAGCCCGTCGGGAAGGTTTATTTGCAATCCAGTTTTTGGACACACAGCAGACACTGACCGACCTGCAATCTTTATTAGTGGGTTGATTGACAGGATGAATGAGATCATCCTTTCTCATTTTCAGGCAAAAACCCTGCTGGATGCCAATGATAAAGGTTTAGATATGGTACAAACATCCCTTGACCTCGGGATCAGCACCGCTATGGTCCAGTTGGACACCAACGGTGTGACTCTCTTACCAGGTCAGGTATTTGATTGGGAGGGTGTAAAATCGATCGCTGATTCATCTTCAAGCTGTTTTGTGATAAAGAATGGAGTTGCCCAATCGATCCAGTTTTATTCTGATGCCACGGAGCGCTTATACAGCCTTTATCCCACTTCAGGCGCACCCAGCATGCTTGTTTCTGGCATCCCGATGCACCGCATCAAGGATACCGACCCGCATCAGGACACGTTCGAGAAAATCCGATCCATCAAGCCTGTAGTAGGGAGTGTATTGGATACTGCCACCGGACTGGGGTACACCGCAATCCAGGCTGCCCGTACAGCAGAGCTCGTCACAACGATTGAGCTGGATCCGGCTGTATTACAGGTTTGCAGGTTAAATCCATGGTCCCAGGAGCTGTTCTATAATCCAAAAATCACCCAGCTCATTGGAGATAGCTTCGATGTGGTGGTAGGCATGGATTCAGGAAGTTTTACCCGTGTGATTCATGACCCACCAGTCATCAGCCTGGCAGGTGACCTTTATTCAACGGACTTTTACAAGGAGCTTTTACGTGTGATGAGAAACCAGGCCAGGTTATTTCATTACGTTGGTGACCCGGAAAGCAAATCAGGACGCAATACTACCGCTGGTGTAATGCGCAGGTTGGAGGGGGCAGGTTTCAGGCAAGTGAAGCGTGCACCTAGGGCATTCGGTGTGGTGGCAATTAAATAGCTTTCATAGATTTTATTGAAACACCTGAACTGATCTATAATCAGATAAATATGGATAGCTGGATTGTCGCACTTACCATACAGAAACTGTTGAAAATAGTTCGAACTGATCAAAAAACCTCTATCTCCAAAAAACAATCTATTTGCATTAACAGAAGACCATGGAACTCACCTCACTCACCATTCATGCAGCTGCATGCCTTTTAAAACAAAAGGAAATATCCCCGGTCGATTTAACCCGGGCACACCTGGAGCGCATCCAACTACTGGATCAAGGCCTGAATTCCTTTATCACTTTAACCCCGGAGATTGCCCTCCAGCAAGCGCGCCAGGCTGAAGCAGAGATTCAGCGTGGAGAATATAAAGGATGGTTGCATGGCATTCCACTGGCTTTGAAGGATCTTTATGAGACCCAGGGAATACGCACGACAGCTGGTTCATCCTTCTTTGCGGATTACATCCCAGACGTAGACGCGTTTGTGGTACAAAACCTGAAAAATAATGGCGCAGTATTGCTTGGAAAATTGAATATGCACGAGATCGCGCTAGGGGTAACCAATGAAAACCCACATTACGGAGATTGCTGCAATCCTTGGGATTTAAAGCGTATCAGTGGTGGCTCATCCGGAGGAAATGCAGCTGCGCTTGCAGCCGGGTTGTGCATGGGTGCACTTGGCAGCGATACCGGAGGATCAATTCGCATCCCATCTGCTTTGTGCGGTGTGGTGGGTTTCAAACCGACTTCGGGTCGGGTAAGCCTGCGTGGAGTGATCCCTCTAAGCTGGAACCTGGATCATGTCGGACCGATGGCTCGATGTGTTCGGGATGTAGCTATCCTGCTGCAGGCGATTGCCGGGTATGATCCACAGGATGCCTGGTCGATGGATGTGCCAATGGAGGATTACCTGGCTGAACCGTTAACAAGTTTGAGCGACTGGCGAATTGCCCTGGCAGATGATGATTATTTTACCGATAATGAGATTGTGGATGTGGAAGTATTGCAGGCAGTTCGAAAAACTGCCCAGGTCTTTGAAAACCTGGGTGCAGTGGTTGAACGGGTTCCGTTCCCCAATGCATGGGACGCCGTTATGGCAAATGGTCTGATGACCACCGCCGATGCCGCCGCCTTTCATCATCATAGATTATCAGAAAATCCAGGGGGATTTGGTCAGGATGTGCTCAAACGATTGCAAACCGGTGCTGCATATACTTCGACAGAGTATTCACTCGCGCGACGGATGCAAACCATCCTGCGCTGCCAATTCAACGAATTCTTCAATGATTATGATCTGCTGCTTACCCCCACGACCCCCATCACTGCGCCGGTACGAGGCTCAGCAGATGCGGTTGAGCGCGCCCGATTGTTAACTCGTTTCACCGCACCATTTAATTTGACAGGATTACCAGCTCTCACGGTTCCATGTGGCTGGTCAGGTGAAAAAATGCCGATTGGTTTGCAAATTGTGAGCAAACCATGGGCTGAATCAAGAGTATTACTGGCAGGTGAGTTATATGAGCAGGTGCGGGGGTTTAAAATTCCTGTCGCCTCACTCCCGTAAGTTACGCAAGGCGATCGATTGTTTTATGCTGGTCTCTGCAAAGAAATAGATCAAAATTAAAGAGATACCAGTTACTACCAGGTCATAGGGATTGATGGCGATTGGGATCTCGCCTATGAAAAATTTAATGCTAGCTATACCGACAAAATACATGGCTGTATTTAGAAGTATCGCCAGCACACGTATCTCGGTTGGTCCAAGCTTGCCATATGAGATTTTAAATTCACCGGTTACATTCATACGCACATAAACCAGGACCGACATGGTTATATAGGCAATACAACACAACGTAGCTACAGGGAAAGAAATGTAGGGGCTTAGGCCTAAGCCTAAGACAATAATTATCTCTGTCAGCACATCCGTGATATGGTCAATAAAAAAACCATATTTAGGGCGTTCGATATGGCGATAGCGCGCCAGAGTGCCGTCCAGGCTATCCCCAAACCAGCTGATAACGAAACCAAGTGAGGCTAACCATAAGAATGCTGGGTGGAACTGGCTCAGACCATAACTGAGGGTGATAAGTAATGCACCCGCGATTCCGGTGACGGTCATCATATCCGGTGTTACCCAGGCAGGCAGGTGAGAAGCCAGCCATTGCAGAGCAGGTCGTTCCAGCGGTCCCAGCAGGATATCGTTTACCCGCTTATGGTCTTTGATGTCACCCATAACATCTCTCCTTTCAATATAACTACGTGGGAACCTGAGACATTGCATCCGGCCATACTGGAAAGGTCATCGACCACTGGCTGGGGTCTTGGCGGATGAAATTTTCAACAATTCGCAAGACACTTTCAGCATTGTGTACGATCTCCTGGTGCTTATCTGGGTTCAGCTGCATCTCGATGGGATCTGAAAACAAGAAGTGATATTTGCCATCCGGTCGCCCGATTACAGATCCAACCAGTATTGGAACCTGAGCTTTCAGTGCCATGAATATATGGTGAATGGGGAGTGGAGCTGGACGTCCAAAGAACAATGGGCGGTAGGGGAAGCTCTCATCTGGCCGATCGATTCCCGTCATGACCACACCACCTTCACGGAGGTATTTCACCGCCTTTTTGATTGCCCCCATGGAAGTGGGAACGATATTCATCCCTTTTTCCTTACGCATCTCAAGCTGCTTTCGATAACCCGGATGAGTATCGGGGAGTGCCAGGAACATCGCTTTGACTCCCTCTATGCCGGCTGCCTGGCCGATAAAATCAAAATTACTCATGTGGATTCCCGCCACTACCAGACCTCGCTCGCTAAATTCTGGTCGGTGGAGTAATTGTTCGGCGGTTGGATGAACCTCAACGATTTGGTGGAAAACATTTGGGTTATTAATATTGTGATAAAGATCAAAAATCGAACGCGCAGTGCAGCGAAAATTGTCACGAACCGCTTCATCTAATTCGGCTTGGTCAAGAAATTCACCACGCACCACCCATTGGTTAAGACGGACTGCCTGGACCATCTTCCAATCTTTCCGGGCAGAGATTCGGTCAGCTGCATGATTGACCAATCGATGCCCTACACAATTGGGTGTAATCCTGCCAATCAAGAGGGCGATACTTAAACCTAGTGGGCTGTTAATGGCATTTCGTGGATCTTTAGGCATGCAGGATATTCCGAAGAAAATGTCTGAACTAATTTTAACATGAACAAGTTAATTACTTAACCAGATTCGATGAAGACTACATATTATACCTGCTCAAAAATCAAGACCCGGGATGTAAATGTGATGTTACTCACCTTAAAAATTGGCTATTTATCGGTTACTATGGGAATATACGATAAGTATAATGATTCGAGAATAATATGTCTGAACATATCTTGACTGGGTAAGGATTAATAGAATGAGCGAACCCATTGTGGTTAAACAACCCAAAGCAGAAGCAACTTCTGCAACCAAAAAAGGACCGCGTGGTCAGGTCACCATATTTGCAAACTGGTGCAAAGGATGCGGCATTTGTGTTGCTTTCTGCCCAACAGCTGTATTGGCATTGGATGATGACGATCATCCTGTGGTGGTCTACCCCGAGAAATGTACGGCATGCCATTTTTGTGATACCCACTGCCCTGATCTCGCGATCGTGGTCAAGAAATTAGAAATATAAGGAGGAGGGCAGATTGACAATCCGATTAATGCAAGGGAATGAAGCTGTTGGCTGGGGAGCGATTGCTGCAGGATGTAAATTCTATGCAGGCTACCCGATTACGCCCTCCACGGAAATAGCAGAAATGTTATCCTGGGAATTGCCCAGGGTGGGTGGAAAATTTATCCAGATGGAAGATGAAATTGCCAGCCTGGCGGCTTGTATCGGGGCTTCGGTGGGAGGTTTAAAAGCGATGACCGCAACCTCGGGGCCAGGTTTTTCATTAATGCAGGAGCACATCGGATATGCTGCCATGACCGAAGTGCCTGTGGTCATCGTGGATGTGCAGCGACTGGGACCCAGCACGGGTCAACCAACCAGTGCCTCCCAGGGAGACGTGATGCAGGCACGTTGGGGTACTCATGGTGACCACCCGATGATTGTCCTTAGTCCGGTATCAGTTAGCCAAAGCTTTGATCTAACTGTCAAGGCATTCAATTTCTCAGAAAAATACCGCACCCCGGTCATCTTATTGATGGATGAAGTTGTGGGCCATATGCGGGAGAAGATTGAGCTGCCAGAATTCGATACAGTTGAGAGGGTTGAGCGAATCGCCACGGATGTTCCCCCTGAGTGGTACAAACCCTATGGTGATTCGCTGAGTGATGTACCTCCAATGGCGAACTTTGGTGATGGTTATCGTTACCATATCACTGGCTTGTTCCATGACATGTTGGGCTACCCCACAACCCGCCTGGATGAAATTGACCCATGGATCGAGCGCGTTCACCGTAAAATTGAGCGCAACCTAAACGATATTGTCCTGGTGGAGGAAGATTTATCAGAAAGCGATCGGACGATCGTCGTTTCTTACGGGGCTTCAGCCCGCAGCGCCCGTCATGCGGTAAAGCTTGCCCGTCAGCGGCGCACCAAGGTTGGGATGGTTACATTGCTGACAATTTGGCCATTTGCAGAAGCGGAAATTACCCGAATTGCTCGGTTCGCCAAGCGTATCATTGTCCCAGAGATGAACCTGGGGCAATTAGCACTGGAAGTCGAACGGATCGCTGGGCGCAATAAAGTTATACGCGTCAATCGGGCAAATGGTGAGATGGTTACCCCGCAAATGATCCTTGAAGCGATTGAGGATAGGTAAATATGCCTACACAGGTTGAACATTCTGAATATACGTATTTACGTCCAACGAAAAAATTTCCCAATGTTTGGTGTGCCGGATGTGGAATTGGTATCGTGATGGGCGCTTTAATCCGCGCGATTGATCGCATTGGACTGGAAAAAGACGATGTGGCTTTGGTGTCTGGGATTGGTTGTACCGGCAGGATGCCGGTTTATATGGATTTCAATACCATACACACCACGCATGGTCGAGCACTGGCGTTTGCGACCGGATTAAAAATCGCCAGACCAGCCATGAAAGTGATCACCATTATGGGTGATGGTGACGCATTAGCAATCGGTGGAAACCACTTCATCCATGCTGCCCGGCGAAATATTGGTATTACTGCCATCGTGGTAAATAATGCCATCTATGGCATGACTGGGGGGCAGTACAGCCCCACTACACCCATCAGGGCGCGGGCATCCACTGCGCCATATGGGAACATTGAACCCCCCATGCCGATTTGCGAGCTGGCACAAGCAGCCGGAGCCACATATGTTGCGCGCAGCACGGTTTACCATGCAATTGAACTGGATCGGTATATTGAGCAGGCGATTCGAAAGAATGGATTCAGCCTGGTAGAAGCAGTCAGCTATTGCCACACGACATTTGGTAGGATGAACAAGCTTGGCTCGCCTACAGACATGATGCGTCAATTAAAGGACAACAGTGTATCGGTGAATGCAGTGGAAAAGTTGTCACCCGAGGAACGAGAAACAAAGATCATTCGCGGTGTCTTGCACGATGTTGAAAAGCCAGAATATACACAGCTCTATGAACAACTAGTCAAATCAGCACAAGCCAGCCTGCAGAAAACTTAAGGAGGTGACGGGTGGTTAAAAATCAAAGTAATCGAAAAGAAATCCGGTTGGCTGGTGAGGGTGGGCAGGGAATGATCCTGGCAGGTATTATCCTGGCAGAGGCAGCTGCAATCTATGACAATAAGAATGCGACTCAAACCCAGAGCTATGGCCCAGAAGCTCGCGGAGGAGCCAGTAAAGCTGAAGTGGTTATTGATCAGGGTGAGATTGACCATCCTGAGGTGATCGTGGCAGATGTGTTGGTTGCGATGAGCCAGGAAGCTTGTGATAAATATGCCGGGAATTTGAAGAAAGATGGAATATTGATCGTAGATCAAGAAAGAGTGGGGCGTGTACCATCCAGCCGGGCGATCAAGGTACCCATCACGCGCCTGGCACAGGAGAGCAGCGGGAAAAGCATCACTGCGAATGTGGTTGCCCTGGGGGTATTAGTAGGTCTGACGGGGATTGTTTCAAGGCAGGCAATCTCCCAGGCTGTGGCTGCACGTGCACCCAAGGGTACCGAGGAGATGAATAAGGCAGCCTTGTCAGCCGGTTTCGCCGCGGCCGACCTGGTAGGTAAGAAGCGCCCTCAAAAGGCCTGAGATTCATAAACCTGCAGTCTGATACGACTGCAGGTTTTGTCTTAGTTAGAACCAACGATTATCCTGGGGGGTATTACTTTAGGGAATTTTAATCGGCTAACATTTTCTCATGAGCACAACTCAGACTATTCAATTCTTAAGATCATTCTATAAACCCTCATTTCTCCTGGCCATCCTGGTGTTGATTGCTCTGGCTATCACAGCTCGGAAGAAAGATGATCGGGTGGAGTTTATCCAGGGCGCGTAACATTATATGGATGCACACCTGTTGAATATACCCGCTTCTGCCCATCAGCACCTTGACGTGTATCTTTTCCCGATATACAATACAAATACAATTGAATACATTCCAACTTTGGTGCCATATCCCCCGGATGGGATGGCATAAAGGCGAAGCCGGTTCATAGTCCGGCGCTGTCGCGCAACTGTAAGGAATTATATTCCAAGCCAGGTCGCCCACCCAAGTTGGGTTCACCAATACCTCGCAGAAAGGAGGTGTGAACACATGTCGTTACCCAACCCATGATTTCCACCCCTGTCATTGCGAGAGGGGTTTTTTATTTTGAACGGTCGGTGAAACATGTGATTATATATGCTGGATGGAGACAAATATGAACCGTAAATTTTATGTGCTGCTTTCATTGATCTCTGGGTTTGTTCTGGTGATAAGCTTGTCACTGATGATACAAACATCCGCGTTGTTGCGAAGACCAGCACCACCACAAGATCAAGTGATTACTGCTGGGTTGGCATACCTACAAAGCCAACAAGGTGCCGATGGGGGTATCCTGGGTTTCAGTGAAGGTTCAGACCCAGATACCACCGCCCGGAGTGTTTTGGCTTTTTTCCTGGCCGGACAACCTGTAACTGGGGTGATCTCCACAGATGGTATTACAATGCTGGATTACCTGGCGACCCAGGCTATTTCATTCACCCATGACACCACGGGGACTCTGCTTCCCGGCCGGGCAGGATTATTGCTTTCTGCAGTCGCCCTGGCGGGTGAGAATCCCACAGATTTCGGGAGCATGGACCTGGTTACAGAGCTGGAAGCTAGCTTCCAGCTTGATACAGGTGCGTACAGCACAACCGCTCAGCAAGGCTATAGCAGTGGGCAAGCCAGTGATATGAGCCAGGCGTGGGCTATCCTGGGTTTAAGCCTGGCTGAAAAGAGTATCCCAGAAGAAGCTAATCAATACCTGATCCAATCCCAGGCAGCGGATGGCTCTTGGGGATTTGGAGATCCTGATACAACTGCGTTGGCAGCAACCTCCTTACTCGCAAGCAAGCAGATAAATGCTCAAGATCAAGCCATACAAAATGCCTTGAATTTTTTTCATTCCACCCAGCTTCCCAATGGAGGTTGGAAACCTTCCTGGGATACTGACCCAATCAACGCGGATTCAACTGGCTGGATAATCCAGGCATTAGTCTCTGCAGGTGAAGACCCAGCTGGAGAGCGTTGGACAATTCAACAGGCTAACCCCGTGCAAGCATTGATGAGCCTGCAAAAACCGGATGGCTCGATTGGCGGGACTTATACCAACCCCTACAGTACGGCAGATGCGATTATTGGTCTCTCTGGAGTTCCTCTCTCAGGAATAGGTGTGTCTCCTGCCAACCATCAAGCTGGCCTGGCTGTATTTTCTGGCGATGGCATGGTGTATACCGCCTGTGTGAGTTTTCCTGAAGATAACATCTCTGGATTGGATTTATTGCAGAGCTCAGGGATGATGGTTGAAACAGCCACCAATCCAAGCCAGGGTACTGCAGTGTGTTCTATCGAAGGCGTGGGATGCCCAGCTAATGATTGCTTTTGTAATATGCCGGATTACTGGTCGTTCTGGCAGCCTACTGAGACAGGCTGGGCTTATTCTGCTGTTGGTTCAGATCAAAGCCAGGTGACGGACGGTGATGTTAATGCCTGGAGTTGGGGAGCCGGTGACCCGCCAGCCATGATTTCCTACCAAAATATATGTGAAGGGGTCCCGTTTGTAATCCCAACATCCATCCCAACAAGCGTGCCTCCGACTGCAACCCCTCAACCCACGCAAGCGGTACCGACTGAGCAAGCCACAGCCACATCTCAACCGGCTGAACCAGCCGATGAAACAGAAAATAATATAAACACCTATATTGTTTATGGCGCAATTATTATCGTCTTGGGTTCATTAATTTACTACCTGATACGCTCACGACGTAAATAATGGCTTGGGTTAGCTTATTGACTCATCAGATAGATTCGAGATATAGATGAAATCCCGCTTGTTCAGCCTGGTGATCTACCTGGCAGCCACATTATCGGGGCTGATGGTTTTACTTTATCCGTTCTTCATGCCTGCCTTTTCCATGCGATCAGGTTATGGTACCTTCCGCGCAGGTGAAATGCCTGCCATGATGACCCTGTTATTGGGCTTATGCCTGGTCGTGTTGATCATCGAAGCACAGGGTAAGCTGATGAATACGAAGTTAATTGCCCTGTTGGGGGTCCTGGTGGCAATCAACTCAGCATTAAGGTTTATTGAGACTGCGATTCCAGGACCGGGAGGTTTCACCCCCATCTTCTTCCTCATCATCCTGGTTGGATACGTGTTTGGCGGGCGGATTGGCTTTTTAATGGGTGCACTCACCATGTTTGTGTCTGCACTTGTTACAGGAGGTGTAGGACCGTGGTTGCCTGGGCAGATGTTCACGGCAGGTTGGGTAGGGATGAGTGCTATCTTGCTAAAGCCCATTATTCAGCCTTTGATGATAAAGATTAACCAGAAGAAGACTGCAGGGATCAATCCAGAGACCCTGGTGCTGGCTATTTTTGGCCTGCTGTGGGGATTCTTGTATGGCGCGATCATGAATTTGTGGCAATGGCCTTTCATCATGGGAGTGCAGGGACAATCCTGGAGGATAGGTTTAGGGTTTTCAGAGACCTTAAGGCACTACCTGGCCTATTACCTGGTGACTTCGATGATTTGGGATGCGATCGCAGCCATTGGGAATCTTCTGCTTATCCTGGCATTTGGGGCAGCGACGCTTAAAGCATTGAGAAGATTCAAAAACCGATTTGTCTTTAATTTCACACCTGAAGGAGAATTGATCACTATAAAGAAGGGTGAAGGAATCACCAGATGAAACAACCCTGGGCATGGGTAACCTGGCTGGCAGCGGTCCTGGTGTTGTTATCCATCACACGCAACCCGCTCTACCTGGTGATTATTTTATGTTGCATACTTTTTGTCGGATTATCCTTGCGAGGATCAGGATCTGATCTGCCCAGGCCTTTCTCATTGTGGAAATTTGCCCTTTGGATCGTTACATTTACCACCGTTTTCAACGCGCTCACGTCACATTATGGACAGACAGTTTTATTTACAATTCCTGGTAACCTGCCTCTCCTAAGTGGAAACGTGACCCTGGAGGCGATTGTTTACGGGGCGACGAATGGTCTGATCTTAATCGGCATGCTGGCAAGTTTCATGGTTCTGAACCAGGCATTACCCATCCGCGACCTGATCAGCCTGATTCCGCGCCCGTTTTTCCCTGTAGCAGTGGTTACATCAATTGCCGTCACGTATCTGCCCACCACGCTGCGGCAGTTCCAACAGATTCGTGAAGCACAGGCAATCCGAGGCCATCAGATGCGGACTCTCAGGGATTGGCTGCCTTTGCTGATGCCGCTCCTGGTGGGTGGGTTGGAACATGCGATGCAGCTGGCTGAAGCGATGACTGCACGTGGATTTGCCAGCACAAATTCGGCTGTTGGTGGAAGGCAGGTATTATCCCGGGTATTCCTGCTGATCGGTGTGGTGCTGCTGGCGATGGGTTGGTTATCCAATTTGAGTGGAAATATGGCGAATGGATGGATAATTATTGCCGTGGGTGCAGTTTTGATCATCACCGGACTATGGCAACAGGGAAGGCAATCTCACCGGACGACATATCATCACCCAGCCTGGGGTTGGCAGGATTTACTCACATTGATCATTACCTTATGCATTCTGGCAATATTTTTGCTCCCGATTCCAGGATTGAACCGTGAGTCGTTATATTATGACCCGTATCCGAAACTTAGCATGCCGTCATTCAGCCCCTTTCTTGGATTGGCAATGCTCGGCTTGCTTACGCCTGGATTCTTTGTGTTAAGCAGGAAACACCCTAGAGATACTAATTCGAATTCTGAATCAGAGGGTATTAAATGAGAACCAGAGTATGAGTATCATGGACTGATGTCATAAACCTGGGATTTGTTCCGATAGCGATACCTCCAACTGGGAGGATCGCCATTTCTTCCTTGAAGATAATCCTTGGATTGGGTCAACCTGTTGTGGATGTGTGGTTACAGAACTGGTTGAAAGTTTGTGAATGTTATAATACCCAGGATCAGCATACTTGTCAGGGAGTGTGGTTAAGATAATGTCCAATTCCTGGATAAAGAATATCCATAACTGCCGCAGCATCATCCAGTCGAACCTGGGTCCCAGGGTGGTCAATATAGTTTCTGGCAGTCCGGCAGACCAGGCATATTGGTTGGAAAGCTTGAAGATGACCCGCCAGGAAATATTCCGCATGGATGCGGAAACGACGATCATCTCCAGCCTGGAGGGAAGGCGCAAAGGCAATTTCCTGGGCAGTGTGAATGCCTGGATGGAAGTGAAGAAAGCCATGGGTGGAGTCAGCCATTACCACCCATGATGCTGATGAATATGGTTTTTGGCTTGGGGAAACGTTTTAGTCCTTTCACGCAAGCCCTTGGCAATCGGAAGCCTGCATTCCCAACCCCATTAAGAACAACGAACCTGGAAGCTTACTTAACCATGGCTGATGTGGCAGCTATGTCCGCAACATTATGGCTGCATCACCTGGAGTCGAATGGCTTTAATGGGATTATTATCAAGTGGGGGGATGAAGCGATCGTCCCAGGGAGGATCTGGGAATCAGGGATGTCGAAGTACAAGAACGTGGATGGGATACGCTTTATTTGGCAAACCGAACCAACGGAAGAGCTGGCGCGTGAAAAGGAATGGGTGGAATTTGATACCCAAACCTTGATCATGACACACCAGTATACCCGCCAAGGCTTGGATAGCCTTCGGATGAGACTTTCTGAACGTGGACAAAACCGGCAGGTGGGTGTCAACCTGGGAAGCCTGGGTATCAGCTACCCATTGATGCAGGCAGCTGAAGAGATATTCCGGGAGGATGTCTTAGACGAGAATAAATGGGTGGACTGGGACCCATACACCTGGATTGCCTTGACCTGCCGGGATGAAAGTGAATGGAAAGCTGAAGCCGCTCTGGAAGAACGGATGGGGAAAACCGGGATGGTGGACCTGGCAAACCGCATGCCAGATTTCTTTTATAAAATTCAACAGGTGAGGGATATCTTCCAAACACGCCATGGGCGGATGCCGGTAATTGCGGTGCTGGATTTTGGTCAGCCTTATTGGATGGATTGGGGACTGCACCTGAGCTTGAGACGCTCCTTGGAAGCATTAGTGACTGATTCCGATCTGGGGACAACCTCACGTGAGCTCTTCCAGCTACCACAAGAACGAGATCAGAACGGCAACCTAGTGGTGCGCATCAATTATCCCAAAAGGAGCGGATATCAGAAATTCGATACTGGTCGATACGGTCGTCACCGATCCTGAGACCGTGATCCTTGGTGGGTTGGTGGTCGCTGGCAGGCACCGTAAACTTCAGATGCCGTATGGTGGATGTGCGTTATTCTGTGCAGCTGATGACATGAAGTTCAATGGTGCGCATGCGATTGCTTTTAAATCGACTGGAAACCGATTCCAGCTTGGAGAAGGCGACCGCTTAACAACGCTCTATCTGTCGGATGGTGCAATAACCATGCAGGTAAACGAGTCCCTGATCAATTTTGAGGGGGAGAATTATACGCTGCCTGTATTGGGAAATCCGATTTCCTTTGAAGAAGCAGGCAGGCGGATGTCTGAGGTAGACACCCGCCTGGTGGAAAAACGCTGGTTTGACCAGTGGAATAACTGGCTGGGTTAATCCAACTTAAGGCTGTATAGAATCAGCGATTGTTTGGGCAGTGGATGAATCGGGGGCGATAATCCAGATGGTGGTGTCTCCTGCCTGGTAGAGAGAGCTAGTCCCATCCGGGTAACTCCAGGTGAGAGTGTCACCTTGCTGGGTTGCTGATACTCCAAAGCGAGTATCTGCATATTGCTGCAAAGCTGCTGCAAACTCTTCTGCATCCCGATTAGAATCCCAGATTGTTTTCATCACAAAAGCGGTGGAGTCAGTGGAGTCGTTATGAAGCACAAGATACTCATCACCTCCCCAGCCTGCGGCTGCATCCTGGGCGATTGTGTCATCCAAACGTGCGTTTGGATCGGCAGCGCGTGCCAGGATCAGGTAGGTATACCACTCTCCCATCTGATTGCGTGAGACTTCCCGCCATCCTTCGCCGAGGGCAGAGGTTAGATCGGGTAAATCCACCGGTAGGGGTGTGTCAGAGGGGTATAGCTCGGGATGCAGGATCTGCTCGGTGGAGACAGGTGGGTTTTGATAAGCTGCATCAACAGCTGACCAGCCTCCCTGGTCATATAGCGTCTGCACAAAAGTCAAACCCTGGGAATAGGGGAATAAAAAATCATCTTTTAGAAACGCTGGAGCGCGGTCATAAACTGGGCTGTCGTATGAATTGTAAAATTCGATGATTTGCTGCTGGTCTTCCTGGGTGGCATAATTCTGGAACCAGGTAAATTCAGATAGGCTGGCATCTCCTTCGATCAATGCCTGAATGGCAGCGCAGCGCTCGGTATCCACTTCACAGGTTTCATCACTGTAGTTTAGACCATTCTTGATATCGTAGTTCTGATCCTGAAGGACATGGGTATATTCATGCGCATAAGTCAGGTGTTCAGGTCCCTCGAAACCCTGACCTTGAACGACGAACATCTCCGCTGTATCGTTATCATAATAACCAGCCACCTGCTCGCTGAGCAGGTCGGTATAAAAAGCTTTAAAATCATAACCTGGCTCAAGCAGCCCGATGATGGAATAGCTCCAATACGTCATCGGCCATTTCTTCGTCCGTGTAGTCAGCCAGGAAGTCATTGATTACATTTTGCCGTAATTCACCGGGAGAAAGCAGGATGACTGGCACAGGATTCTCGGGTTGAAGGCCGCGTTCTTCGATCACCTGGGATTGAATCTGGTTAATCTGGCTGGTCAGTTGAGCATCCAGCACCGAGGTGGGGTAGGGTGTCTTGGGTTGCTCTTCCTGAGTGGGCGAGCTCGAATTTTCAGCAGCAGGTATTTGGGTGTCGTCAGGTTTCTGCAGATGGAGTATCCGAGGGCTGCAGGCGTGGAAATGACTTTCGTTGGGAGGCTGGTTTCTGGGGATACCGGCGTAGCTGTAGTGAACGAGACCACATGCGAGCGAACTCAGGATTAAAAGAATCAAGACAATATAACCTCGATGCATTCAATGCTCCTACATTAAAGATGAAAAGTATTATAACCTCCCGCAGTATACGGAAACTGCGGGAGGTCATTAAATTTACCTTAAATGAAAATAATTAATGTTGGTGAGCTGCTTCAGCTGCTTCGGCTTCTGCCTTGGTCTTGTGGATTGTGCCATCCGGATGGTTTGGGGGGGAGTAGACCGTGTATAGCCTGAGTCTCTCTTTCGATGAGGTGTTGATCACGTTGTGGAATGTGCCGGCAGGGACAATCACTGCATCGCCAGCGTGAACCAGGTGCTCTTCACTGCCACCGAAGACGAATTTGGCTTTACCTTCTTCGATGCGGAAGAATTGGTCAACAGTATCGTGAACTTCATTGCCAATCTCTTCGCCTGGCTCGCAGGCACATGACAACCAGCTGGGCATACTTGCCGGTGTACAGCACCTTGCGGAAATTTTTATTCTTTTCGGTTAGTTTTTCAATATCTCCAACGAAACCAGTCATATGAATCTCCTCCTATAATTTTTGTGGTTATTGGTGATGATATTAAGTATAGCATAATTAATGTTGGTGCTTAAGGAATAATTTAATAGGAAAATATCTGAATTTTTATAACGATTGTGAATATATAAAAATAATATCGGTCCTGGCAGTTTTTTATGACCCTGATTCGCCAAGCGTAACCTGCACTTCAACCTGCTTGCCATTCCGGTTAATGGTCAGGGTCACCGTATCACCTGCGGAATATTGGAACAGGGTATTGATATAAGCGTGGGTATCATCCAGGGTGGTGCTATCGATCCCGGTGATGATATCCCCCACCTGCAAACCAGCCTGGCTGGCAGGGCTGCTGCGAGCCACGTCAGTGATATAAGCTCCATACTGGACTGGCAGGCGGTAGATGGCTGCCACACGTGGGGTGACCGGCTGCCAGTTGATGCCCAGATAGGGGTGAGATACGAAACCCTTCTGGATGATCTGCTCAGAGACAAACCTGGCGGTGTTGATCGGGATGGCAAAGCCCAATCCTTCGGCGACAGTGCCCGAACCGCTGCTGCGGATGATCAGGGTATTGATGGCGATCACTTCACCTGCCAGGTTCACCAGTGGTCCACCCGAGTTACCCTGGTTAATCGCTGCATCCGTCTGGATCAGACTATCGATGGAGTACCCTGACCCGGTGTCAATCGACCGGCCGGTGGCACTGATCACGCCCACTGTGACGGTGTTCTTAAAATCCCCCAGGGGTGAGCCGATAGCAATGACCGTCTCACCGGGGTTGAGGGCATCCGAATTACCCAGTTTGGCAACCGCAGGTGCCGATGCAGGTATTTTCAGCACTGCCAGGTCGGAATATTGGTCTGTACCCACCAGGGTGGCATCCTGCTGCTTACCGTCGGCGAAGATAACTTGCAGCTGCTGGGCGCCATCGATGACATGATTGTTGGTGAGTATATAACCATCCGCAGAGATGAATACCCCGCTGCCCGAGGAGCTGGAATCGCCTGTATATCCAAAGAAGGTTTGCTGCCCGGGAATTGTTCCGACCACGGTCACGACCGCTGGGCCAACATTCTGGACGGCAGACGTGATGGCAGTTTCAACATCGGTAGTATTCACTGCCAGGTTTTGAGTGGTATTTGCAGCGGGCACCACTTCAATGGCTGATTGTGCGGTAGCAGTTTGCATACTGACAATTTCCTGGCGTACATACTGATAGACAACAACTCCACCCACAGCAGCACCACATAGAGCGGAGACACCACCAAAAATAAATATAAGGAATATGTAGATTAACTTGTTCCAAGGCATACAGTACCTCCGAGGATAAACAAAACAACCTGGTTAAATATAAATAAGTATAATGGGTGGTTGTTCAG
Organism: uncultured Chloroflexia bacterium; assembly: GCA_963777965.1. Classification (GTDB taxonomy): domain Bacteria; phylum Chloroflexota; class Anaerolineae; order Anaerolineales; family UBA4823; genus FEB-25. The sequence continues at coordinate 165,084 of CAVZSS010000031.1, forward strand.
AAAATATTAAGAATTGATTGGAGGATTGTGGGGATTTGGAGAGCGAATTTAATGAATTAACCTGTAGAATGGGAATAGTTTTTTTCCTTATAAAAATACCACCCGGAAGGATTTTTCCTCCCGGGTGGTATTTTGAGGCATGAAAATCTTTTTACTTGGCTATATTGTGTTTAAAAAATTCTCCTATCTCCCACAATCTATGGATTTATTTATGTAAGGATGGCAGGAAATTGTTGAAGGGAATTAAGAACTCCAACCGTCCTTCGATCGTTGGAGAGACAGTGCCCATAGCCGTAATGTAGTCGATGACAGCATCGCGTACATAGTATTGTGTGTCGTGAACGATTTGATTGAGCGGCCACAACGTGACGCCGTTATCATTGAAGTTGCACGAGCCGGCTGCCAGGTAGTTCACGGTGGATACGTTGTAGTACACGCTAGCATCCGTGAAGTCCACCGGATCACCATCAATGATAAGTCCTGATACATTTTGGCCGTTAGGCAGAGCTGGGTACGTATCCTTGTAGATAATTTGACCTATGGAGTTGGTATCCAACATACAGGTGGTATAGTATGAGTAACCACCGTAACCAGGAACGTACTTGTAGTAATAGTAGTTCCTGTAGCCGCGCTCCAGCACCGCCTTAAGCTGTGGTCCATTCATTTCCAAAACCACCAGAGAGTTCTCGTAGGGCATGAGAGTGAACATGTCACTGACTTTAAGCGTGACAGGAGTCGTTGGTGTGGCAGCATCCGCTACTTTCTTGTTTGACATTGCTCCAGATAGGTAGAAATCCACATCGATACCATTTTGGGCCAGTTCCCACACCGCCGAATCTGCCTGCAGGTTGGCCCCATTGGTCTCCTGTGTATATCCTTTGAGCGCATCGATCGGGTAGAGAGTTTCACCGAGCACGGTATTGTTGTATACAGTTAACCAATTGGTGTAGGGTGTGATGAGGGCATCCATGGCTGGATCTTCAGGGTCGCCCGTGGATACAGGAATGAAAGAGCCCGCGCGTGTAATCAGGTCGTAACCACCTTCTGCATTAAGAAGGAAACCAAGGCTGACCAGACCCAATTGCGAGTTATAGCGGTAGGCCTGATTGATGATCACCGGATCACCCGTCGGATTGGGAACTATGGCAGGCAGGTATTTATATGTACCACGAGACGGATCGGATACGCTCGGATTTGGATTGGTGTGACTGTGCCCACCGATGATCGCATCGATACCACCCACAGTCGCTGCCAGATAGGTATCCACGTTATTGTCCACTTCCACACTGGCAGGATTGGTGGTGAAACCAATATGGGTTAGGGCGATCACAGCATCGTTCGATGCATCCAATGCTGGAACACGGGTAGCTGTTTCTGTGATCGGATTGGTGAAGGTCAGGCCGGGGATATTGCTGGGTAACTCGTAATTTGGCACACGATGGTTCGCAATCCCCAGGATACCAATATCTATATCCATTTCTCCATTAGGACCAGGAACGGTGGTCGTGATGTATGGTTCAATCCCTACTTCAGCCAATCCATATCGACCATCATCAATGATATTCGCACCCAGGATGGGGAAGGTTGCTTGACCTAGGGTGCCGGTGAAGACGTAATTACCAAAGTTGAATTCATGGTTACCTAATGTCACGGCTGTGTAGTCCATGGCATTATATTCAGCAATGATGGGGTTGGTTGTCAGAGTTGTAGGTAATAGGGTACCATCCGCACCATAACCTGTGAAGGCAGACTTGAAATAGTATGCCATAGCATCACCCTGAATGTCATCACCTACGTTCAACAGCAGTGTTCGTTCAGGATTAAAGGCACGGTATTTATTGATCCAGGTTGCCAGTTGGGTATAGCCAACATAAGTACCTTTATCTGTGTTCCCGTGTGAGTCATTATGATGTAGGATGGTCACTGGGACAATCAGATCAGGATTGTCTGGGTCATATTCATTTGTTCCATTTTGGGTGATGCGTCCGTCCAACATGCCATCATAAGGGTTGTCATGAGTGTATGTCGTATTGACCCACCTCTCAACCCCATTCAGCATGTCTCCCCAGTAACTGATGTTGGTGACATACTTGAAGGCAAAGAAATTATCCTGCCCAGCAGGGGCAAGAAATTCATTGGTGGCAATCCGATAGGTTGCATTGAGATCCAACGGTCTATAGCTATCAATGTTGTGTAAATCGCCGGTATCATTTACTCGCACATCGTAAGCTCCCCATGCCCATGGATCTTTACATGGGGTTATTGGATTCTCTACGAATGTGCCATAGCAATAGAATTTATATCGTATGCCCGCCACCTGAAGAGCACCTTTAGATAGTGATGCGCTTTGGTTGAGCAGTTCCAGGAGTCGAGCGCCAGTTATTTCTCCGACAACCGTTGCATTGCCAAAAGGCAGCACGTTGAACAACATTCCATGGGTGAGCGTAACTGGAAGAGTTGATGTGACCGGGAAGGTGATATCAGCGCGTAAACCGCCTGGGTTGTTGAATACCATATCGACATCGTTGGCAGGATCGCTATCGGTATTCAAATCGTTATAAATGGCATCGTTGACGAACTTTCCCATTAACGAATCACCATTGTAATTACGGACGAGAGGAACATTGGTGAATCCGACCACCCGGTTGATCTCTTCCTGATACCAAGGATCACTGGCGTAGGTGGTGATCAAACCCTTGATGGTGGCATCTTCGGGGGTGGCAGTCGGGCAATCTGCTGTGCCGGTATTATTCGCAGCACATACCCATAACCTCGACCAGGATACCGTCACAGCTCCGCTGATGTCCACAGTAATGTTCGCACGACCTACCTTGCGCCCATTGTAGTGCGCTTGGGCGACTGTAGTACTCCCAACAACCGTTGCGGACGACATGTTAGTATGGCTGTGGCCGCCGATGATCAGGTTGACCGGTTTGCCAGCAGTGTTCAGTTTTGAGGCCAGTGTCTTGTCACCATAGATCGGGATGCCATAGCCATAACCGCCGTCCTCAAGCCCAAGGTGGCTGAGGACCACGATCACATCCGCGCCCGCAGCTTTCATCGCGTCATAGTAATGGATGATGGATTCAGCTGGATCTTTAAAACAAAGCCCAGCCGTTGCGCTGGCGACCGTAATCGTGGGAGTTTCCTGGGTTGTCACTGCGATAAAAGCCACTTTAACTGTGTTCGGGGCGGTACCGACAGTGACGATCTGATAAGCGCCACCTGTTGCGAAGGTTGGAGGAGTCCAACCAGCGGTGGCACAATCGGCTGTATCTTTTTGTACAATATTGGCAGTAACATAGGGATACGCGGATGTGCCGGGAGCAACAGTTGCAGCCTGTGCTGTTCGGGCAGCCAGAACCGTCTGCCCCCAGTCGAATTCATGGTTGCCGAAAGTCGCAACGTTGTAACCCATTTTTTTGAAAACATCAATGGTCGGCAAACCTTGCTGCAGGTTCGAAAGCAGGCTACCTTGCAATTCGTCACCACCGTCAACTAGCAACACCTTGTCTGCGCCGACCGCGGTACGAACATCATTGACGATCGTGGCAACACGCGCCATGCCTGGATTGCTGCTTGTGCCAGGAGAAGCAAGCACTTCTTCCAACTGGCCGTGGAAGTCATTGGTATGTAGAATGGTGAAAGTAACAGGTACTGGAGGAGCAGCATTGACATTACCCCCTGGCATTATCATTGACATTGGCAGAGCAATGCTCAAGATAATGAACAGGGTCAAAAGCTTATAAATTTTATTGGTCATGGATGATCCCTTTCATTGGTTGGTTTGGATTGGTTTGGGTGATGGGATTAGATAAATCATTATTCCAAAATGTATTTGGAATAAGCTGGTTACCAAAAGACCCCCTCCTTTACATACAATAAACTTTCTTGCACAAGCCTCCTCGGTTCCCCTGTTATTCATAGTTCTACGACTATAGAGGGGATAAAACTGGTGTCTTGAACCAAAAATATCGCTGAAATTCCACCTCCTTTCATAGACGAATACCCGCGTAAAAAAACCATCGATGATCTCCCTGTAAGACTGCTCAATATCCAATACGTATACGTGATTATAGAGCGTACATTCATTATAGCAATACTATTTGCCCAAGTCAACTTTAAAAGCCGAAAAATGGAGACTTTTAACCTTAAATTATTCCAATACGCAATAAAAATTGCCAACTGTCACTAAACTTCCATTGTTCTTGATGATCGCTTGGGTTTATCGATTTGATGATACTTATCGATAATTAATTTCGCCAAGGGTGCCACACAACAAGGGAGGAAATGTTAAATAGACATAATAGATATAAAGCTTGCTAGGATTACCCGAAATGAAAGTATGGATGACCAGTTGAAAGAGATCGGCTGCTGGGGACATCATTGCATCAATATTTCAGAAATATATATTTCTAATCATGTCTTGTTAATATTACTACGCCTAACCAGGGAATGCAGGGTAGGTTTGCATACGGCCTAAAAATTCCACACGAGCATGCTTGTAATCCAATGCCACCATATTGTGGACGCAGCCTCGTTTTACCTACTATACTAATCACCAACTCCGACACCATCAGGCGGGCCTAAATGGTTTGGTATTTTTAGCGGTGATAATGGCATTTGACACTCCCACCGTCTGTGGGAGGTAAGTTTTCAGCTTTCGTTTACCGCCACCAGCTCTATCTACAGGAGTGAACGAACCAGAGTTACCGCTCCTACTTCAATCGCTAAATGTGGGGTAATCGGCTCACCACCTATGAGCACCTTGACATTTGATCGAAGCCCAGCCGTCTCAAGGGCTTGAATAACCTGGCTTACGTTCTGTGCAGTTGTGGTGAGGCGGTTGTCATGGCGCAAGACTGTGATGCCACTGAGGGAGCCATACCTGGTGACAGCCACCCAGTATCTTTCACTTTTGTTTTCCTAAACCAGATAACCAATTCTCCGATCATTGAAACATGAAAAGCCATTTCTGTTAGAATCAAGAAATGAATGATAGAATTCGCTTCCTATTTGTTGGACTATATACATGGATAGCTGCTGTTTGGTGGAATTTTGCTTGATAAGGTTTATTCCAATTATCTGAAAGGTGTTCTTGATTATCCGAAAGCGCTATGGTGTTTTCTGAGATTTCTGATATCTTGCTTTGCATGGTTCGTTATGTTTATTTCTGCAATCGGAGCAGTTGCTTTTTCTTGGAATTCAAAGATTGCAAGGAATCTGTTTATCGCTAGCCTAGTGGCATTTTCCTTAGAATTTTTGATTCCAATCTTTTCCTCCATCAAGAATACACAAGATCTAGATAACTCTTTCAGTGGAACATCCATCCCGTTATCGGACTTTATACCTAACGATCGGCTTAAGCATCGTCATCTTTGCCACTGAATATGATCCATTTAGTGCATCAGGGTTATCATCCCACCAGGCTTCAAACCAGGTCTGTCTCTCAAGAATAACTCAGCTGCAATAAAAGTGGAAAATAGGGGTAACTGTAATCTCAAGGATATTAATTCTCGCTAATCAGTGCCTGTAAAATGTATCCAGGCTGTTACAAAGCAGCAATTTCAGTATAGATAGGCTCAAACGCCTCATAAGCCCGGTTGAAAATGCCATATAGTTTTTCATATTGAGCAGTCATCTGTGGATTCGGGTGGATTTCATCCACGATCGGAGTGAGTGACTCTGCCAGGCTCCAGTCTTTATAGATGCCCACTCCAATCCCTCCAGTCAAAGCTGCTCCAAATGAAGTTGCTTCAGCCAGCAGAGCAGGGCGGTAAATGGGAATACCATAAATATCTGCCATGATCTGGCGCCATATTCGTCCATTTGCACCACCACCTATCACGCGTATGCTATTAATCTGAGCTCCTTGCTGACGAAAAGCTTCCAAAATCACCTTTAAGTTCAGGGTGATACCTTCTAGAGTAGCCCGAATGATATCGGCGCGGGTATGACCCATTGTCAGGCCAAAATAAACCGCCCGTGCATCCGGATTCCAGCGTGGTGATCGCTCTCCCAACAGGTAGGGAAAGAACAACAGCCCATGTGCACCAGGTGTAGATTGTTCTGCTAGTCGGTTCATCAGTTCATAGGGGCTGATTTTCTGCTTTTTGGCCGCCTCTTTTTCTTGCAGGCAGAAAGTATCGCGCAACCACTGGTATGAACCTCCAGCCGCTTGCATGCTCCCGCATGGACTATACATGCCGCGCATTAAATGAGCCCAAGTGAAAGTCCGCATCGAAGGATCATAGATCGGCTTCTTACATGCAATCGCAATCCAGGAGGACGATCCCAGGTAATTATAAGCAGCACCTTCTCGCACAACACCAGCTCCGGCTGCAGCACAGCAGCCATCTCCACCACCAATGACCACTGGAGTGCCAGCAGCCAGACCAACCTCATCAGCTATCGAAGGGAGTACTTCTCCAACAACATCGGTCGATTCGTGAAGGTCTGGTAATATCGAGCGGTCCAGGCCGGCAGCTTCCAGCATGGTGGAAGACCAGTCATACGCTTCCAGATCGTACAGGTTCATGCCTCCGGCATCAGAGAAATCTGTAGCAAATTTACCAGTTAAACGGGCAACGATGAAATCCTTGGCGTGAACAAATTTATAAGCCTCGCTAAAAATTTCAGGTTGGTGATCGCGCACCCACATGATCTTAGCAGCAGAGTAAGATGAACTGGCACGGTGCCCGGTAATGCTGTAAACCTTTTCCATACCAACTTTAGATATTAGTTGTTCTGCCTGTGGAATGGCACGTGTATCTGCCCAGATAAGCGCGTTTCGCAATGGGCGGGCTCGGCGATCGAGGACAACGCAGCCCATCATTTGACCGCTAAAAGAGATGCAGGCTACCTGTCTCGGGGTGATCCCCGTGGTGTTCAACAGTTGTTTCGTAGAAGTGCAAACCGCTTTCCACCAATCTTCGGGATTTTGCTCCACCCAGTTTGGCTGTGGATATTCGGTGCCGTATGTTGATAATGAGCTTGCGCGTACATTTCCTTGCTCATCGAAAAGTGAAGCTTTGTTTCCAGTTGTACCAAGGTCATGGGCCAGTATGAATTTCTCAGCCATACTCCTCCTCTTCTTATAATTTCAATGCGATATTCTCTCCCGAATTGGTTTACATCTCCATCATCCTTGGTCGATACTGCAATGCCTCCGCCAGGTGGGCAGGCTGGATTTGCTCGCTCCCAGCCAGGTCGGCGATGGTGCGGGCGAGCAGGGGGCCGGAGATGCGCTTCTGGTACTTGGTGACGATACCGGGTGAGCAGGTGCAGGGTTTGACCGGGTCTCCAAAATAGCCACAGGGGCAGGCGTGCAGTGCAATACAACGGCGGGTGGGAGTTTGTGGTGAAGAAATAACACAGGTAAAATCATGATATTTCATTCGGTCTATCTATCCCTCGTACGATCCAGAAATCTCATTCTCCATTCATTCGGTCATAGCCTCTCGACATGTCCAGTCTTGCCACAAACCTGACATATTATGGGAAGAATGGGCTTGTTGTGGTATTTGTCTGAATAATAACTACTTGCCAGTACGGCATAAATCCTGGAATCAGATATTGTTCAGCTTAATGAAACAAGCCTACCAATAACTCTGAAAGATATACCTCACCTGCTACAGCTAGAATGAAGGTGAAGGTTGGAAGCAACAAGGTTCCAAATATCCTGCCAATTGTTGAGAATTGAAGACATAAGTCTGGAGCTTTTTGGATCTTCTCCTGGACTGATATCAAACGATCCATTTCAGCATACTCACCTTCACTGAGGCTGTCGAGTCGGTCGAAGAAGTAATCTATACGATTTCGTATTGGAATCAATTGTGCTTTCTTGAAATCCCTGACAATCGTCTGAGCATAGAAACGAGGTACAACTACACCAAGGATGGTTATAAGGTAAACAACCAATACTAAGCCCAACCAAATGGGATTTGTTAGAAACGCTATATTCGGCAAGAGTAGAGCAGAACTGGCAATATCGACAGTCAGAACAAGCGAGGTCATCAATCCAAACCGATTGTACCCCGAATTGCTCGCTGCAGTTCAAAGGTGTCTATTGGACTAAATCGGAACAGCTCATGTCGCATCTTCGAGAAATTGCGTGCCTCGAAGCACATAAGCAAGTTGTTGCAGGCGATTTCACCGATTTGGTAAGACAGTAAAGCAAATATTATTATGGTACCAACTGGAACCGCAATGGATACTAGCTGGTAACGAAGATATAAAAATGAAAGAAGAACAGCTAAGGCTGTTAGTACACCTGCTGATCCTGAAATCCGAAGATTGAACCACTGATAGTCCCATACGATTTGTCGTTGCATTCCTTTAATGTCTCGGACTGTTCGGCCAATCGAGCAAACATCATTCCCAATTGCAGTATACAGATCATAACTGAAGAATGTAATGCCGAAGAGAATGGAAATTGCTAACCAAGTGATGATAGGCGCGATGGACCATTGGTTCAATACAGTTGTACTTATCAAAGGTAGCCCAAAATAAATTATTAGGCAAAAAGTAAAAATCAATACCTTCCCCTGCCAACTATGTGGACCAAGCCTGAGCTTGCGTAATATCAAAAAAGATGCGTACAAAACAAAAATATATCTTTCTAAGCTAGTGTGTTGATCAATCCATTGTTCTGCCAAGCTTTCAATGGAAGTAGCCTCATCTTGGTTTATAAGATTATTTCTTTGTGTGTTCATTCGGACATCCTGTCACAAGAAAGTCATCCAATTCATAGCTGAGACCTTTTCTCCGACCAATCCTCAGACTGAGGTTGTTTTATCTGCAAAGCCATAATAGAACATAATCCAATCTCGGTCATATAAGGACAAATGTATGGACGGTTACAGCTAGTTTTAAAAAATGTATTTAAAAAACCGAATAAAATCGATAATCCTCAAATTACTCTATATCTCCATCATCCTTGGTCGATACTGCAATGCCTCCGCCAGGTGGGCAGGTTGGATGTGCTCGCTGCCGGCCAGGTCGGCGATGGTGCGGGCAAGCTTGAGGATGCGGTGATAAGCACGCGCGGATAGCTGCAGCTGGTTCATGGCGGAGCGCATCAGTGCCCGGCTGGTCTCATCCAGCTCGCAGAACTGGCGCACCTCCGCCGGGCGCATGTCGGCATTGCATTGGATTGCCGAGGCGATCACTTCAACTGGGACAGCCTCGGCTTGTGATCCTTCGGTTGTTTGCACGGATTTGCCAGTAAACCGTTCCCTCTGGCGCTGGCGGGCTGCTTCCACCCGTCCTTGGATGACAGCGGACGGCTCGCCCAGGCGCTGGTCGCTCAGTTTCTCGTACTCGACGCGCGGCACCTCAATGTGGATGTCGATGCGGTCGAGCAGGGGACCGGAGATGCGTTTCTGGTACTTGGTGACGGTACCTGGTGAGCAGGTGCAGGGTTTGACCGGATCTCCAAAATAGCCGCATGGGCATGGATTCATGGCAGCGATCAGCTGAAAATTGGCAGGAAAGGTGAGTGAGCCCTGAGCCCGGCTGATGGTGACCAGTTTATCTTCGATCGGCTGGCGCATTACCTCCAGCACACGCGGGCCAAACTCGGGTAGCTCATCCAGGAAAAGCACGCCCCGGTGAGCGAGGGATATCTCACCCGGGTGAGGCCAATTGCCACCTCCCACAAGCCCGGCATGTGAAATGGTATGGTGCGGGGCACGGAAGGGTCGGTTTTGGACCAGGGGCGTATCCGCTGGTAGCTGGTCTGCCACGGAATAAATGCGCGTCACATCCAGCGCTTCTTCGATGGTCAGGCGCGGCAAAATTCCCGGCATGGCACGTGCCAGCAGGGTTTTACCCGCCCCAGGAGGTCCCACTAAAAGCATGTTATGACCACCCGCTGCAGCTACTTCAAAGGCTCGTTTGACATGCTCCTGTCCCTTGATCTCCTGGAAGTCGGTTTGTGTGACGACAGGCAGTTCTTCAGGTTTACTTGGAGGTTGGGGAGGGATGGGGTATTTCCCAGTCATGTGCCCATACAGCTCGGAAAGATTGCTGACGGGGATGACTTCCAGGTTCGGGATCAGGGCAGCCTCGGTGGCATCCACTTTTGGTACGAAGATACGCTTGAACCCCTGCTGGCGGGCAACCACGGCCATCGGCAAGATACCGCGGGAATGGCGCACACTGCCATCCAGTGATAATTCACCAACCACCATGGCTTCCTCGCAGGCAGCCTGAGGTAGCCTGCCCATCATCACCAGCACTCCAAGGGCAATGGGTAGGTCGTAGGCGGGACCTTCCTTGCGCACTGAAGCTGGGGCTAAGTTGACAATAATACGTTTGCGGGGGAATTCGATGCCAGCGTTCTTAACGGCGGCTTGAACACGCTCGCGGCTTTCCTGCACGGCTGCATCGGGCAAACCGACGATGGTCATGCCGGGAAGTCCCAGGCCGGTGTCCACCTCGACTTCAACCACTACCCCGTCCAAACCGATCACGGCACAGGAAAAGACACGCGCTAGCATGGGGATAGTTTAGGATGAATTGGCTGAAAAGTCAACCGAAGATAGCTATTTATAAAATTGGGAACAGGGTAGATGAGGGTGTAGTGCAAAGGAGGGACCTGAATTTTTGGCATTACAACTACAAATACGCCAATATCTTCTTTCGGTCTTTCTGAAGGAGCCCCCCAATGCAACCAGAAGTCCGTACTTGGAGAAAGTCCACATTGACCTAGCTATAGTTACTGTATTCGATGGAGGAAGACTATACACATAAGTATTGTCATGAACGATAATATACCAAAGCGCGATTATGAAGATGTCTAATCCGATAATGGTAAAGAATGATGCAATCCCAAGTTCTGGGTGTTTCGGTTTCGGTAATGGCGGAGAGGTTGAATCTGCCATGCTGTCAGGCTGATTTAGCATACCTTCATCGAGCCCTGGTTCCGTTATTTCTGGTAAGCGAGTAGTTTGTTGTGAGTTTTCAGGTGGCGGTGTTTGATTTTCGGATTCAGTGGCCAAAGATGAATGTGATAGGTGTTCAGCTTCACCATTTCCGGTTTATGGGGTGTTCGCAGTGCTGGATAACCCTGGCTCTTGATTTGTATAGTTTATCTATTGTTCCTTTTCTGTGCCTTGCCTACTTTTACCGGCTAGTTATCCCCCAGGGTGTGTCATCTCGTCGATACACACCACCACCGCAAGAATAATGACATCATCCTGTCCAGGCTCAATCGTAATACTGTAGCTGTCTCGAACGTGGAATAATTTCTTTGAGACCTGTGCTATTTGATTGTGACCATCCCGAATAGTGTACTCGTGGTCAAGGATGTTGCCATGAATTTCCAGATTGGTTCCATTCTTCAAGTTGACCACGAAGTGCTCCTTCAGTGGTGTAAATAAATCCTTCTTCACCACTGCCACCTTTTCACCGACGGGTTTCTCGATCTCCATGGTTTCCTTGACGGTGACTAAGACTTTGTGGATTTTCGCCAGCCTTTTACCACGCACATCCTCGAAGTTAAAGTTCTTATGCCAACCTATTTTGCCATCTATCTTGTAGACTTGCTCCCCCTGTTCATTCTCTACCCAATAGTCATTACCAATTGAGATCATTTTTTGGCGCATAATATATGATTTATTGATATTTTGCCCAGCGGTGTTGTTGACCCTGTTTTCGCCTTGCTGATCTTCCAATTCGGAATCGGTCATATAAAGGTCCTCGATAATCCTTGTAGTATATAGATGTATTTTTAAAGGCAATTCGCGTTGATTAATTTAGGAGGTCCTGATATGTACAAGAAGTTCCTGTAATAGTACCTCATCTGCAGTTACATGATTTTGTCCACGTATATTGGATCACATTTGCGTACATAGCGATCGTTCATCCAAATTACACCCGCTTCCACTTCCAGACACCTAGATCATTCAACGCCCAATATGCCTCGGTCAGGATACGATAATGATTATGTTCTTCTTCGGATAGTCGCAGAAACATTCGATGACCCTGCGAATTGTCGGTGAGCTGAGCAGCTAGGTTAGCATACGGATTTTTCTGCCTGTTTCTCAAGCTCCAAAGCTTCAGTGATAATCCCATCACGCTTTTTTGGTTTGGCTTCTTTGGCAGCTTTGATTTCGAACTTCGGTGGGAGTGGAAATACTTTCCCTTCGTAATCGATGAAATCACCTTTTTCCAGCAGAGATTTCTCCAGGGCAATTAATTGCTTTAAATGATATTTCTCAAATTCACTTAGCTGGCAGAATAACTCTATTCCAATGGGATTGCTTATGTTCTTTGATGCTTCGGCATAGCTTTTTGAGGCGATCCTTTCATTTTCCTTGACAACACGGATGGCGTCCAATAGGCTGGTTGTGCTCATATATTCCTCCTTGGGTTTGATAGTTCGATATTATTCAAGTTAATATTGTGATTAAAAATGTTTTTCGAGCATCGGTAACGAACGGACTAGCTAATAAAATTATTGTGGTGCAGATACACATACGATTTAGGAACTCTCAGTATAATGGGATAGGAATTGTTTCATTCGCACATTGATTTTTGATTTATATCTGTGATTAAATTGAAAAATGTAAAATCAATTATATCGCAGTCATTACCCACTTTCATTTGCTCAGTGTCGCTTCGTTCTTGGGATGTTCGATACTTAAACTCCGAAAAATGCCCGAACCATGAGATAATTAAGTGAGTAATATCAATTCCCAACCGGTAACCTGAGTTAACCTGGCATGAGGTATTGTTCATATGACTGACTCAATAACATTGCCTGATGAAAATACAGTAGATCAAGAACTCGCCGAGCGTGATGCGGAATTGGAGATCATCAACAGCGTTCAACAAGCGCTTGCTTCACATCTTGATGTCCAGGCTATATATAACCTGGTTGGCGATAAAATTCGCGATATTTTCGATTCACAGGTGGTGATGATATCCACATATGATCCGCAGGATGATACGATTGAACACCGTTACGCCATCGAACGAGGAGAGCATATTTTTGCACCAGGGCGTTACCCGATCCGCGGGTTCCGCACACAAATCATCCAAACCAGACAACCTGTACTGGTAAACACAAACGTTGCAAAACTGGCGGCAGGTCTTGGGCAGCACACCATACCCGGCACTATAACACCCAAATCCTGGCTTGGAGTACCCATGATCGTCGGGGACCAGGTTACGGGAATCCTCAGCCTACAAGATGTTGATCGTGAGAATGCTTTTAACGAATCAGTAGTCCGTCTGCTACAAACCCTGGCTGCATCGATGAGCGTTGCACTTGAAAATGCTCGTCTTTTCGATGAAACCCAGCGTTTACTCAGTGAGACAAAACAACGAGCCACAGAATTACATATCATCAACAACGTGCAGGAGGAGTTGGCCCGGAAATTAGACACAGCTTCCATTTATGCGCTGGTGGGTGAAAAGCTATACCAGTTCTTTCGTCCTGTGGATCTCTCTATAATGGTTTATGATCCTCAAACCGATTTACTATCGGCGCTCATTTAATATTGAAGGTGGAAAAAGGAAAGCAGTAACACCCTATGCGGTAAGTGGAATGGGATTTTTCGGTTACATACTCCGCAACCATCAGCCATTATTGATCAACGAGAACATGAAGGAAGCCGTGGTCAAATATCAAAATGTATATTCTTCAAGCAAAGGGCTTCCGAAGTCGGTTTTGTTTATGCCATTAATGACTGGGGATGCTGTGCATGGGGTTGTTGTCCTTAAAAACATGCGAAAAGAACAGGCATTCATCGAGTCGGATGTGCGCTTATTAAAAACACTTGCCAATGCGATGAGTATTGCCCTTGAAAATGCTCGTTTATGGGAACAGGAGGAGCTGTATCGTAAGGCATTAGAACGCGAGTTTGAGATTGGTAGAGAGATACAGGCAAGCTTTCTACCGGAAAGCCTGCCCCAGCCAAAAGGTTGGGAAATTGCTGCTTTGCTCAAGTCTGCCCGTGAAGTATCGGGTGATTTTTATGATGCATTCGAATTGACGGAAGGGATGGTTGGACTGGTCATTGCGGACGTATGTGATAAAGGCCTGGGTGCGGCATTATTCATGACCTTATTCAGGAGCTTGATCCGCGCAGTATCGAATATTGATTTTTTTACCAATGCTAAATATCAGGGTGAGATATCCCTGGAGATGCGTTTGAAAAACGCCATGTCACTCACCAATAATTACATTGCTGATACACATGGCAACACGAGCATGTTCTGCTCCATCTTCTTTGGCATTCTTGACACTCGTACTGGGAAGTTGACCTATATCAATGGAGGCCACTTGCCTCCCAGGCTGATCAACAGGCAGGGTCTCAAGGAAATTTTACAGGTCACCGGTCCACTGGTCGGTATAACGCCTGGAATTGAGTATGTCACCCAAACTGTGATCATTGAAAAAGGGGATACATTTTTTGCACACACCGACGGTTTAACGGATACCATGAGCCCCGCGGGTGAATATTTTAATGATGAAGAACTGATCCCCTTGTTTGTTGGAGACCAGCCATTAGGTTTGCTGCTTGAGAAAATTCAAGATCAAGTCGATGATTTTTCAGCCGGCGTAAAGCAAAGTGATGACATTACCTTGCTGGCAGTCAGGCGGAAGATAAGATAAGTTCTAAATCCTAGGTCTGGTTGACCATAAGCACCTGAACAAGAATGTCATCGTAATCGAAGAGATGTTTTATCTTTGAAGTTCGTTCACTATTTGTGAGCTTAAAATAATTATCGTTATATAAAAAAACAGGCTGCCCAAATCATGATTTGGGCAGCCTGTTATGTCTGTCTCACCAGCTGTTAAACGGCGACCAATCAAGGGGGATTATGGAGTGGCTGCCAAGGCTGCGTCAGCGGTTGCCAAACCAGCACCGGTGGCATCCGCTCCCCAGCAGTATTCAACTATAGTACCATAGCCATTGTTTACATTGCGGCAACCAGACGCAAGAGGGATTGCGTTGCTTTCCAAGATAGCTTTCTGCCGAGCTGCAGTCAAGTCTGGGTTCTTTTGCGCCATCAAAGCCACAATCCCAGCCACATGCGGGCTGGCCATGGATGTGCCACCCAGGAAATAGTAAGATAACTGACCGCTGTTGACCTGGTAGGGACCAACCACCCAGGAGCCAGGTGCAGCCACATCCAGATCCTGTCCACTGAGTTCGACGACTGGAGAAATCGGTGATGTAGAAATCGATCAGGATTGGTGGGATCGGTTACATCAAGGCGTTCCACCAACCAGGAGCTGTCCAGAGCTCCATTCACCGACCCAACCAGAAGCGGCGACTGAGATGACCGGGGCATACGCACCGGGTAGCCCATGCCGGCTCCACCTTCATTCCCAGCCGATGCGACAATGATCACGCCTTTAGCAACTGCGTAGTCAACTGCGGCTTTTTCCACGGGTTCTTGGACGGGACCACCTAGGCTCATGTTGATCACAACGGGATAATCCGCTAACGGACCAGCTTTCAGGTCAGCCACATAGGTGATACCCCGTGCGACCACGGACGACCAGCCAGACCCGTTCTGGTTAAGCACCTTGACCGGGATGATGGTTGCCATCGGTGCGACGCCGTTGACTGGGAGTTCCACCTAGGCTATAACCCAGAATGGTGCTGGTAACATGCGTGCCGTGGCTGTTTTGGTCGTGTTCCCATTTATTGGGCTGCTCTGACACATTGCCATTTTCACCACCACCCCCACCAAATGATTTGGCATATTCAACCGCAATGCGTTCATCAGGGAAGTACTGGCGCCAGGAATTGAGCAGACCGGTATCAAGTACCGCTACATACACGCCAGTGCCATCATAGGCCACCTGGCGATTATTAAAGCCAAAATCAGTTACATTGATCGCGTCCTGATCCCAGGTGCTTAACCCATCCATGAAATCTGTCGCTGCAACGGTGTCAACTGGAGCACCATTCCGTACCGCATCGGGGTTAGCCGCTGCAACGTAGGGCAAAGCCTGGATGGTTGCCAGTTTATTCTCGGCGATTTTCATCGTTAAGGCCTTGATTTCATATACTACGTCATTGATCTTGCCATATTTGGCCAGGTCAGTCAGTATTGTGTTGGTGATATCGGTCTTGAGCAAGACATTAATGCCGATCTGATTGTTTCCCGAGCCGGCAAATGCATATGAAACGTTCGAAATTAACAATGCAGTAATGATGATGGTATATAGAAATATTTTTTTCATATATTTTCTCCTTTTGAATTATTACCCTATTTGATATTTAAATTGAAAACCCCTGAATTAAACCGTTCTTCAGATTGGGAGTCATTAATCATTATTATACATGATTTTGGGGAGGTCTGAACACGCCAGTTACATTCAAGATAAAGTCTCACCAGATATCTACACCAGACATAATATATTGCATCTACACCCGGTCTTGCTTATATCTGCCAGAAGAGATAGATAGTGAAAATTGAGGATTTGAGATTGGTGCATTCGTTGTGATCCCTTCTATATAACCCGATTTAATATATTCATATGCATCAGTAATTGGATAAATCCTATGGACAAAATCAAAATTATCTGTTATATTGTAGATAAGTATTATCAAGTTAGTCGGGTTATTTTACAATTGTATTCACGATTTATTGGGTAGGCGCTGATCCAGCAGGGGTTTAGTCGCTGAGCTTGGATAACTAACCTATCTGGCTAACCAATGGGGTAACCGACCCATCCGGGCTGATTATTAATTTTTCTATACGTACTATAACAATTCATTGTTGAAAGGAGGCAAGACCTCGAGGTGTAGGATTGAGACATATAACCGTGATATTTTTTTATCTTCATCGATCATTTCTTCCGAAATAATTGGCTTTTGGCAATAAAAGCCTATAAATTTCAATTATTTTCGAAGAATTGATATGTAAAATAATAATGGCTAAGGTTTTTTAATCGTATATCCTTGTACATTATCAAATCCAGTATTCTACATATTTTAGGAGGAATAAATATGCTTTCAAGACGGAACTTTCTCAAGCTTAGCGGGGCAGGGATGCTTTCACTTTATGTTGCATCGCGCGGCAAATATTCATTACGCGCTCAGGCAGCAATCCCAGGCGGCACACTCGACCCGATTACTGTGCCTAAGTACTCGACTCCCTTGCTCATCCCGCCGGTGATGCCCAAGGCTGGGATCATCAAGCAGAAAGGTGGTAAAAATAT
Organism: uncultured Chloroflexia bacterium; assembly: GCA_963777965.1. Lineage (GTDB taxonomy): Bacteria > Chloroflexota > Anaerolineae > Anaerolineales > UBA4823 > FEB-25. The sequence goes on from CAVZSS010000031.1 coordinate 182,275, forward strand.
TGACTATTACGAAATTTCGATGAAGCAGATCATGCAGCAAATTCTACCGGCTGGCTTACCTTCAACGACCGTGTGGGGCTATGGGGCGTTTACAATCTTCCAGCAAAAAAGGCTTACTGCTGCACAATGCTCCCTCACTCACGATCGAGGCGAAGCAAGGGACACCGGTGCGGGTGAAGTGGGTCAATGACCTGAAGGATGCCAATGGCAATTACCTTCCCCACCTGCTGCCCGTTGACCCGACCTTGCACTGGGCGAATCCGCCCGGTGGGATAACGGATCGCGATACGCGCCCAGACTTCACGGGTAAAACCTATGTTACACTGGATAATTTCACCGATCCGAACACGCAGTATACTCAATATACAGGCCCGTACCAATGGTTTCCCACGTGCATGGTGCGGTGGGTGTGGCGATGACAGCGACGGTTACGCCGAGGCCTGGTATCTTACCAGCATGCTGAATAACATCCCGGCAGATTACGCTACCAAAGGCACCTGGTACGATTTCTTCGCCGGTAAAGCCGGCTGCTAACTATGGTGTCACCTGGGGACCTGGATTTGCCACCTTCCAGTACCCGAACCAGAACCGCGCCTCGACCATCTGGTACCATGACCACACCCTGGGCATGACCCGGCTCAATGTATATGCAGGCCCGGCTGGTTTCTATATTATCCGCGGTGGACCTGATGGGGATGGCGGCCGTGCTTGATACCCGTTCTGGTCTGGCTGCGGTGCTACCTGGTCCGGCACCCAAGGAGGGCGACAAGTTCCCACCCAACAAGACCTATTACGAGATCCCGATCGCCATCCAGGACCGTGCCTTCAATACCGATGGTTCACTGTTTTACCCGGATACCCGGGAGTTCTTCGATGGCACAACCGCTGAACCCTTACATCCCGGATACCGACCTTTCTCCAATCTGGAATCCCGAGTTCTTCGGCAACATGATCATGGTCAATGGCAACACCTGGCCATTCCAGACCGTGGAACAGCGCCGCTATCGCTTCCGCTTCCTGAACGGTTGTCAGGCCCGCTTCTTGATCCTGGACTTCGCCAGTATCCCGGGCGTGGAAGTCTGGCAGATCGGCAACGAGGGTGGTTTCCTGGCTGCACCAGTCAACATCACTGCCTTGGGTAACCAGCTGCTGATGGGTCTGGCAGAGCGTGCTGACGTGATCGTCGATTTCACCAACGTACCCGTGGGCAATTATGTCTTGGGCAATGTCGGTCCTGATGAGCCCTTTGGTGGTGGTATGCCAGGTGTTGACTTCTCGACGTGGCCGATCCTGCTTCAACGGGTCAGATCTTGCAGTTCAACGTGGTTCCAGCCCTGGCTCCAGATCCGACCACCCCACCGCAATTCCTGCAGCTGCCAGCCATCCTGCCGCTGCCGCCTGCGACTGACACTCGCCCACTGGCGTTGATCGAAGAGATGTCGATGTACTTTGCGGATGCTCCGGCAGAAGCCTCTTGGTACCGTGGCAGGGACCCCAACCTGGTTCCTGGCGTCATGGACCAGCGTATGTGGATGGATCCAATCACTGAGAACCCAACAGTAGGTGCATACCGAGGTTTGGGAATTCTACAATGCCACCGCCGATGCCCACCCCATGCACGTGCATGAGGTGGTCTTTGAAGTGGTTAACCGCCAGGATATCTTCGTGAATGAGGCTGAGCAGGTGGTCCAGGTTGTTCCAGGATCAGTGCCCAACTGCCGGCCTGAACCTGGGAGACGGGTTTCAAGGATACGGTGATTGCTTATCCTGGTCAGGTGACGTCGCATCCGGGCGCAGTTCCTTACCCCTGGCCAGTTCGTCTGGCACTGCCACATCGTCGAGCACGAGGATAACGAGATGATGCGTCCCTATCCGTATTGGACCGGAGCAACCCGGACAACCGCCTGAATAATCAGGTAAGTGGACACACCTTTATAGATCTGAGTTAACAGGTAGTTGAGTTTACTGTGCAAAAGGCTGCCAGGTGTGTTACAGAATCCAACCTGCACCACTACCATTTAGTAAAATAGATTGGCAGCTGCGTCAGCCTGCTTTTGTATTCAATCTGAATATCCAGGTTCGTGAATGATCTTTCATCAGGATTGATAATTTTATTCTTGCCCTTCCCTCCCAAGCCTGATAGAATTTGCACCATGAAAATCCGCTCGATCACCTGTTTTATTGACCCATCCTATCCACTTGAAGGAGCAGAAATTAAAAAACGCAGGAGAATTCCTGCAGATTGCCCAACCCGCATTCGTTGAAGCTGGTTATGAGGTGCAATCCGCCCGCCTGGCGACGGTGCCATTCCCCAACCTGCTGCCTGTGGGTAAACCGGGTGAGCTTGCCCGGCTGGCGCAGGAACTGGAGGCAGCTGCAGCAGACGCTTGGGATATGCTTATGTGTCGTTGGGACCTGCCCTGCCCGAGCTGCCCGAGAGCTATGGATCCATCCCAGAAGCACTGGCAGCCACCCAGAACGCCTTTTTCTCCGGATTGATGACCACCGCAGATGGTAAGGTATCACTTCCAGCCATCCGGGAGTGTGCACAGGTCATCCAACGCGCCAGCACTATCTCACCGGATGGTTTTGCCAACCTGCGTTTTGCTGCCCTGGCCAATGTCCCTGCCGGGTCACCTTTCTTCCCGGCTGCGTATCACCAGGGTGGAGCAGCCTACCTTTGCCCTGGCAACCGAAGCCGCTGACCTGGCGGTGACGGCATTTCAGCCAGGCGACCAGCCTGGAGGAAGCGCGCAGGAACCTGGTCAGATGCGATGGAAGCCCATGCCCGCAACCTGACAGACATTGCCCATGCAGGTGGAGAAGCAATCTGGGGTGAGGTTTGGCGGGATCGATTTTTCACTGGCCCCTTCCCCATCCGAAGAGCTCTCCCTCGGCACAGCCATGGAGCGTTTGGGCGTGCCGGTGCTCGGAGCTCATGGCTCGCTGGCTGCAGCTGCCATCCTGGCGGATACGATCGACCAGGCTGAGTTTATACGAGCTGGGTTCAGCGGCTTGTTCCTGCCCGTGCTCGAAGATGCCACCCTGGCCAGGCGTGCGGCTGAAGGGAGCCTGGGTGTGATGGACCTGCTGCTCTATTCTGCTGTCTGCGGCACCGGTTTGGATACCATCCCGCTGCCTGGCGATACCAGTGCTGAGCAGCTTTCCGCGGTCTTGCTGGACCTGGCAAGCTTATCCTTGCGCTTGGATAAACCACTGACTGCCCGCCTGATGCCCATCCCGGGTAAAAAAGCGGGTGACCCGACTGGATTCGATTTTGCTTACTTTGCCAATAGCCGCGTGATGTCATTGAATGCACTTCCCTTGCAAGGATTTCTGGCTGGACAAGAATCATTTGGATTACAGCGGAGACCAATTCGATGAATTCGACATGACAAACGAACACTATGGCTGCGTTGGGTGGCAGTCAATGGTCTAGGAGAGATGTTTGGCCTTGGGCTGACATTTGCAGTAGGGGCAGCTGTCATCTCCAGCCTGGGTGACCAGGAAAGTGTGTCAGCCATCCTGATATCTTTCCTGGTGGCGGTGGCCAGCGGTGCCATCGAGGCCACCCTGGTTGGTCTGGCACAGTGGTGGGCGATGCATCCCTGGTTCCCCATGATCACTCGCCGTGCCTGGTGGTTTGCCACCCTGGTTGGGGCACTGCTGGCATACGTGATGGGTTACCTGCCCTCCACTTTGATGAGCCTGGGTGAGCAAGCCGCTCAAACCCAGGCACCGGCTGGCAGAACCGGCGCAATGGATTGTCCTGCTTGCTGGCAGCCGGGTTAGGTCTTGTTGGGGGAGCGGTGTTATCCTTTGCCCAGTGGCTCACCATGCGGAAAAAGGTTGCCCGTGCCTCCCTGTGGATTCCTGCCAATATGCTTGCCTGGATGGTTGGTATGCCGATCATCTTTTGGGGCATTGATACAGCCCAAAAGACTGGAGTGGACTTGCCATGGATGATCCTGTTTATGGCGGGTGTCCTGCTCCTCACCGGGTTGGTGGTGGGTGCCATTCATGGTGCATTCCTGGTTCGCCTGGCAGAAGCAAGAGAAATCGATCGGCTCTTAAACAGGTAGTATAATCTCCCCAATCTAATTTCATATTTGGAAGGTAAAAAATGCATTTTCAGTTATTTATCATTTTTGCACCCATCCTGCGCCCGCATGCTTATCTCGATCCTGGCTCAGGCAGTTTTCTGGTCCAGTTGTTGATCGCTGGGTTGGTGGGTGCTGGTTTTCTCATCAAAGCGTATTGGAAGAAGATCAAAGGATTGTTCACCCGCTCAGACTCGAATAAAGAAGATGACAGCGATGTCCAGCAGTGACCGGCGCCTGGGGGCATCCTTTCGCGATCCGAGCGGCTTCCTGTTCTCACCGGCAGGGGGTTCTATATCGCCAGGTAAACCAAATCTATGCAGAACATTATGACCGGTTGATGAGCTCCAAGCTGTATGCCAGGTTGATTGGATGCCAGGCTGCTTATCCCGCATGAGGAAGTGAGTGTTGAGCCTGAAGAGCAAACCCTGGCATACAAGATCATCAAACCAGAACCCTGTGCGGTTTATTTCCTACCCATATGAGTGGAGCTTCAGCCAGCTGAAGGATGCTGCCCTGGCAACCCTTGACTATCCAGAAGCTTGCCCTGGAATCAGGCATGGTGCTTAAGGATGCCAGCGCTTATAACATCCAGTTCCATCATGGCAAGCCAGTATTGATCGATACACTTTCATTCGAGATCTATCATGAAGGTGAGCCATGGGTGGCATACCGCCAGTTTTGCCAGCACTTTCTGGCACCCCTGGCATTGATGGCTCATACCGATGTGCGCCTCAGCCAGCTGCTGCGGGTGTATATCGATGGGATACCATTGGACCTGGCCTGCACGCCTGCTGCCCAGGCGCACCCGTTTTGGTTTAGGTCTGGCAACCCATATCCACCTGCACGCTGCAGCCCAAAAACGATATGCCGATAAGCCGGTTGCAAAGGAGCAGATCCACCCGCAAGATGAGCAAGCTGCAGTTCATGGGATTGATGGATAGCCTGGAAAGCACCACCCGCAAACTGAACTGGAAACCATCCGGCACCGAGTGGGGTGATTATTACACTGCCTCATCCAGTCATTACTCTGCTTCTGCCTTTGAGCATAAAAAACAGGTCGTCAGTAAATTCCTTGAACGCATCCAACCCGCCAGTCACCTGGGATTTGGGAGCAAACACGGGCGAGTTCAGCCGGCTGGCAGCCAGAATGGGCAGCTATACGGTTGCCTTTGATATCGACCCGGCCGCGGTGGAACAAAACTACCTGCAGGTAAAAAAGAATAAGGATACCCTGATGCTGCCCCTGGTGATGGACTTTACCAACCCCTCACCATGCATTAGGCTGGCACAACCAGGAGCGCCACTCCCTGCTTGAGCGCGCCCCTGCGGATGCGCTTCTGGCGCTGGCACTCATCCATCACCTGGCAATTTCCAATAATGTCCCGCTTCCGCTGCTTGGCGGAATTTTTATCTGACCTGGGTCATTGGCTGATCATTGAGTGGGTTCCCAAGGAAGATTCCCAGGTGCAAAAGCTGCTGGCCAGCCGGCAGGACATCTTTTCTGGATACCACCAGGAAGGCTTCGAAGCTGCCTTTGGAGTTTACTTTACTATCCACGAGAAAGTTGCCCTCCAGGATTCTCCTCGCATTCTCTACTTGATGGAAAAAAAGTAAATTCACAATCCCTCAAGGCATTATTAATTTATAAGAAAAACAAGCCGCACTTTGCATTGTGAGGCTTGTTCATGTCGTTTTTATTTGGTGGATCGCTAGAATTTCTAAACCTGGACTTCGGTTCTCCAGTATATACCTTTCTCACGGCTCAGCAGCTTATTGTCCACCATGTACCTGCGTAAAGCGGCGGTATCTTCGTGAAAACGCCTTAATACCTGGTTGACCTGGCTTTCCGGATATTTCACACCCGGTTCAAAGTTCTTGACCAGGTGGCTCAGGATGACCATCAGCTTTTTATGCTGGGTGGGGATGGCTTTCAGGCTTCCATCTGGCGAGAGATACGCGCGTAGAGTTTTAACCTCAAATTCATCGCCTTCGTAATCTGGAGCAGGCGGGCGGGATTGGGCAAGCACCTGGTGGGTAAACTTCTCGATTAACTGGCTATCCACTCGGTATAAGCCCACCTTCTTGGTGCGCCAATCCAGCCGCAGCAAGCTGTTCCAGATGCCGCTGAACCTCGACCGGTTTCATTCCCAAACGTTCGGCGACTTGGGTTGCTGATAAGGCTTCCACGCTCAACAATCCAGCTATTTTCAATCGCTCGGCATCCGCCAGCGACTTCATAAAACTTACCAATTCATCATCTTTCATCGTGATCGTGTTCATCTTCTTTTTCCTTCAGGATGGTGTTTCACCATCAATTCTCCAATATTCTCCTTCGACTCGCTTCATTAACTTATACGAGATCAGCTCCCGTCGCAGGGTGGCTGTGTCCTCATGGAAGCGAGCAAGCACTTCGTTGACCTGTATCTCGGTGTAATGGATCCCCGGTTGAAATTCCTTTAGGATATGACACAGGATGATCTCACGTTTTTTTCGTTGCGCAGGGATGACCTTCAATCTGCCATCTGGCAGCAGGAAATCCCGTAAAACTTTCCGGTCATACGCTCCCATATCTACCTGGGCTGCCATCCTGGGCAGCTTGTCTTGTTCGGCAAGCTGCCTGGCGATCTGCTCCAGCACCCCAGATTCGAGCTGGTAAAAATTATAGTAGCTTTCAGCGCGTGCGCTGACCAGGCCCGCCTCTGAGAGCTGCCTCAAGTGGTGGGAGACGGTGGGTGGGCGCAGATTGAGCAGGGCTGCAAGCTGTTCCACCGAGTATTCGTGTTGGGACAGCAAGGCCGACAATCTTCAGGCGGTTCGCATCTGCCAATGCCTTAAAGAAGGTCAGTAGCTGTTCGTCGTTTGGGTGATTATTCGTGTTCATAATAATGTCCTGTTATCATCTAATTAAATAGATAATTATCGAATTAATTATACACGGGTTGTATCATGTGTCAAGGGTGGATGGATGAAAATGATTTCTGTTGCAGGTAAGCCTGTTCATTTGTCTAATAAATGGGCTTAGTGAGGGGCTGGTATAATTTATTCAGCTAGTTTGCATAGAATTCGTATTGGATAGATTATGTCATCGATTGATGAGATTAAATCCCGCCTTGATATTGTAGATCTGGTCTCAGAGACGGTTCAGCTGCGCCGGACAGGCAAGAATCACACAGGATTCTGCCCCTTCCATCCGAATACGCGCACGCCCTCCTTCGTTGTCTTTCCTTCCACGGGTACCTGGCGTTGTTTTGGTCAATGCAACGAAGGTGGGGATATCTTCAGCTTCGTGATGAAGAAGCAAAACTGGGATTTTCAGGAAACACTAAAATATCTGGCAGAGAGAGCAGGTGTCCAGCTTAAACCTCCAACTCCCGAAGAGCTGGTGGCGGAGGAAGAGCATGGTCAGCTGCGGGCGATCCTGGAGGAAGCCGCCTCCTATTATCACTACCAATTGCGAAACACACCCGAAGGTCAAAAAGCGCTTGCCTATTTAAAGGGCCGTGGATTGAGCGATGAGATCATCGAAACTTTTGGATTGGGATATGCACCCAACTCGCATGAAGGGATCATCCGCTACTTTAAAAACAAGGGACGCTCGGATACGAATCTAAAGGAAGTTGGATTGGTTTCTGAACGGGATGATGGAAGTATTTATGATAAATTCCGCCACCGCATCATTTTTCCAATCAGGGATTCCCGCGGGCGAATGGCGGGTTTTGGTGGACGAGTATTGAATCCCGATGATATCCCGAAATTCCTCAATTCACCTCAGACGGCTGTGTTTGATAAGAGTGCCCTGTTGTATGGTCTGGAGCATGCCCGCACGCCCATCCGTGCCCTTGACCAGGTGGTCATCGTGGAAGGTTACCTGGATGTGATCGCCTTACACCAGGCTGGTTTCACCAATACCGTTTCACCGATGGGTACTGCCCTAACCGAGCAGCAGCTACGAATGTTAAAGAGGCTCACGCATCGCTTCATCCTGGCACTTGACCCTGATGCAGCGGGTGATAAAGCCACCTTACGCGGCTTGCAGATTGCCCGCCAGACGATGGATCGAGAGTCTGAGCCTGTTTTCGATTCACGTGGATTGCTGGCGCACGAAACGCGCTTACAGGCCGATATCCGCGTCACTACTTTACCCGCCGGGATGGACCCGGATGACGTGGTTAATGCCGATCCTACCGCTTGGCAAAGTATCCTGGAAAATGCTAAACCGGTGGTCATCCACGTAATGGAAACCCTGGTATCCGGGCGGAATGTGGATGATCCCAAGACCAGATCCGAGATCGCCGGGCAGGTACTCCCCCTCATCAATGAAGTTCCGGATCCAATCGAACGTGAAACATACCGGCAAAGGTTGGCCCGATTAATAAAGGTGGATGAACGCCTGCTCACAGGTGGCGAGTTAACCGGTAGTACGAAACGCAGGCGACCAAGACCTTCTCAGGCCAAGGTAGCGGATCATAAACCAGAAATCACCTTTCTGGCTGGAAATGCATTGTTGGAAGCTCATATCCTTGGGATATTGGTACGCCGGCCTGAGATGGTTTTCTATGTTGACCGAGCGTTGCATGAATCCCATTTAATGCACATTTCGCGGCTGGATTTTGAGCTGGCCGAGTACCAGGCAATTTTTGAGTTAGTTCAGGCATCCATCAGCCAGGACCAATCAGAGCCAATGCATTACGTGCTGAACGGGCTGTCTCTACCCTTGATGGAAATTGTGGATAATCTGCTCGAGCGTACAGAAAAGCTGGATCCCAAAGATGACCGCGTCCTTGAAGACGTAATGCGGGCTTTATTGGAAATCCGTCGGCGCCAAGTATCCGAGGAGATAAACCAGGTCAGGTTTCAGATGGACGAAGCTACCATAGCGGGTGATATTCGCACCAAGGAATATGAAGAAAGGATAGCCAAATGCTCCCGAATGCTCCGCAATATCCACCAGGCACGCGAGAATTTTACAAATCGAGCAGCAGCTGAGAAATAATCAATGCTAAATCACCTGGAAAAATCAAAATCGGTCAGGTAATGCAAAAAGAAGTCCTACCAACAACACGGCAATCCTACCGGCAGGCAGCTCAGGTACTCGGGCGCGCCTTCGCTGATGAACCAGTGTCTGTGGCGGTATTAAAGAAATTTACACTGGAAGGGCGTATCCGGGCATTGACAAATGATTTTTCGGATGAAATTTTATTATGCCTCCAAAAGGGATACCCACTCCACGTCAGTGAAGCTGGAAAGGTCAATGCAGCTGCGGTGATCTATCCACCGAGTGCATACCCATTACCTGGAGCCAGCCAATGGTTGCTGCTTATAAAATCCTTTATCAAGAATGGATTTTATGATATCCGGGATTGGATACGCTGGCTGGACGAAGTGGAAAAGATTCACCCCAAAAAACCGCATTACTACCTGGAATATATCGGGGTCGAACCACTGCTCCAGGGCAAATCATTTGGATCCGCACTCATGCAACACCTTATCGGTAAAGCAGACGAAATGTGTGTGGGTTGTTACCTGGAAAATGCTAACCCGAATAATCTTGCATTCTACAAGCGGTTTGCTTTCAAGGTGATCGCGGAGAAGGAAATCCTTGGCATTCCAGCGTGGTTCATGTGGAGAGATCCTGATTGCAGTTGAGATCATAACGTTTAATATCATCAGAATCGTTTTTGGTAAACCGCGACTAATAAAAGGGAAATTTCTCTCAAGATTCGCTAAAAACAAAGATTTCGTGGATAATTGAAACATGGTTAACAAAACGAAGAAGGCAGCTGTTCAAGCAGATATCTCACCAGATGAGAGAAATGGCTTTGATGACGAAAATCATCCTACCTCTCAGGATACCGATAATGTGGATGATTTGCTGGCAGATATGGATGCGGAGGTCGTCATCGATGAGCCCGATGAGATGTTGCTGGTAAAGGAAGCTGAAGAAATAATTGACCTGCCGGATGAAGAATCTCTTGGCTTGCTAAAACCATCTGCGGATCTCGAGCTGGGTGAGGACCCGGTCCGGTTATACCTGCGAGAAATTGGTGAAATTGAGTTATTAAATGCTGATCATGAGTTTTGGTTGGCGACGCGGATAGAAGCTGCCCGCAGAGTGGACGTGCTTAATCGCGGGCATCCCTTGGCACGTGGTGGTCGCCTGTATTCTACAAGTATCTATCAAGCCTTGTTCGACGAGTTAGCCACTGCGTGGAAACGGTTGGTGGAGGATACCCAACGGTTGGGATACAAAAGTCCGGATATATCTTTAATCCTTACAGAAGCCAGGATGCTGCGGAAAACATGGGTGCGTGAATCACCTTCCTATTTACGAAGTTACCTTGATAATGGGCGTTGGGGAATCGATCACCTGTGGGATGGAGTAGCTGGTAATGCATTGACCGTTTTTATCTACCTATCCATCCTTCCCGAAGAGACGGCCGATGAGCTTGAGATATTATTTTCCAAGGGACAGACGATACCTTCGTCGTCTTCATTAACGAACCAGCAGTTGGAAGAGGACAGGTTGATCCAGATTCAAAAAAATGATCAGTTACCGGAAGAAGGCAATACGCGACAGGAGTCGGTGATTGTCCATCTCCCAGATGAAGATAACTTGCGGTCTGAACTGGAGAATGCGGAATATCGGGCTCAGGAATCCAGGCAGATACTGATCCGTTCCAATTTGCGATTAGTAGTAAGTGTAGCCAAGCACTATCTTGGGCGTGGAAGCTCCTTCCTTGACCTCATACAGGAAGGGAACCTCGGCTTGCTACGTGCAGTCTCAAAGTTTGATCCTTCACGTGGCTACAAATTTAGCACCTATGCCACCTGGTGGATCAGGCAGTCGATCAGCCGTTCGATAGCAGACCAAGCACGAACCATCCGTATCCCTGTACATATCTTTGAAACCTTCAATCATTTAATGCAAGCCCAGCGCCAGCTTACACAAACCTTAGGTCGATTACCTACCCCGGAGGAATTGGCTTTGGAAGCTGACTTTGTGGAACCCCAGGATAAGCAGATTATCTTGAAAGTGAATAAAAATCCCAACCTGTTAACCCCCGACGTCCGTATGCGCTGGAACCATGCAGCTGCCAAAGTGAACCAGGTACTCCGGGCGGCAGAAGAGCCTATATCTCTCGAGAGTCCCGTGGGCAGTGAAGACAACAGTATGCTCGGAGATTTTATCGAAGATGTGGATGCCCAAGAACCCATCGATGCCGCAGCCCGCGAGATGCTGAGAGAGCAGATAAAGAATACTCTTGCAGTCCTTTCAGAACGAGAGCGGGAGGTGTTGGAGATGCGTTTTGGATTGCTAGATGGAAAGGATCACACCCTGGAGGAAGTAGGCCAGGCGTTCAATGTGACCCGTGAGCGGATACGTCAAATTGAAGCCAAAGCATTGCGTAAACTACGTCATCCAACCCGCAGCCGGCACTTGCGTGATTTTCTGATATAGGCTGGAATTTTTTTCGTGTTATAGCGTTACTTTGCTAGATCAGGCTGAGAAAAATTCTACATTTTTTCGGATTGCTTACTACATATCAGGAATGCTAGTCAATCACCGCCTGCCAGGGTGAATGAGAAATTGTGAAAATTGACACGCGGAATGGCATGTGATAAACTTCACGCTTGTATGGCACTTTATCACCTTGTCATGATGGTGTATTCTGCCTATAATGAATAGTCTAAGTTCCCTATATTGAGTTGCTGAGATAAGGGTTAACCCCCGACTCTCATATATATTTGTAGCTATATTGACTGCTGAGGTGTTATGCTGGCTCCATATATTCCAATTGCTGTCATTGTCGTTCTTGCCATTGCCTTCGGGTTCTTGATCGTGGGACTTGGTCACGTTTTTGGACCCAGACGTAAGACCCCCCGCAAACTAATGCCATATGAATCAGGAATGAACCCGATCGGACCGGGTACTCGCCGGTCCCCTGTCCGGTTCTATCTGGTTGCTGTTTTGTTTATCCTATTCGATATTGAAATCATCTTTATAATCCCCTGGGCTGTCATTCTTAAGGACTTTGTAAAAGCAGGCTTGGGGGTCTTTGCTCTCATTGAGATGGCTATTTTTATTGTTATTTTATTGGTGGGCCTTGTGTATGCATGGAAGAAGGGAGCCTTAGAATGGGAATAGAACAAAAAGCTGGAAATTTGGGCGTCGTCACTGTTGGCCTCGAACAAGCGGTCAATTGGGCACGCACGAACGCCATGTGGCCGATGCTTTTTGGCTTGGCATGTTGTGCCATCGAGATGATGAGCGCTCAAGCTTCTCATTATGATATGAGCCGTTTTGGGATGGAATTAATGCGTGCCAGCCCACGGCAATCTGACCTGATGATTGTCGCTGGGCGTGTTTCGCGAAAAATGGCCCCGGTGTTACGCAGACTTTACGATCAGCTGCCAGATCCAAAGTGGGTGGTATCCATGGGCGATTGTGCCTCGTGCAGCGGCGTATTCAATAATTATGCTCTTGTTCAGGGTGTTGATGAAGTTGTACCCGTCGATGTATACGTTGCTGGTTGTCCGCCTCGCCCTGAATCGCTTATCCATGGCATTTTGACTTTATATGATAAGGTTCGCAAGGAAAAAATCACTACATGGGCATAGAGGAAATATAAAATGTCCGAAGAGCACCTCAAGCTAACTCTTAAAGCAATAAAAGAACGCTTTGGCCTGAAAGAATCTCAGCTTATGCGATATCCACCGACTTTGGAAGCGGAGCCTGAGAAAATAGTTGAAATTTGCCAGGCACTGCGGGACGAATTTGGATTCAACTTCTTATGTGAGCTCACCGCCGTGGATTATTGGCCTGAGGAAGCGCCACGTTTCAACGTAATATACGGGTTTTATTCGCATGAAAACAACGTTCGCATGGCAGTCAGAGTTCCGCTCGGCGGAGATCAGCCTACTTTGCCAACAGTGGAAGGAATATACCGGGGTGCTAACTGGCACGAACGTGAATTATGGGATATGTTCGGGATAAATATTACTGGGCACTCCGATCTACGCCGAATCATCATGCCCCACGATTGGGAAGGTCATCCACTTCGCAAGGATTACCCGTTGGGATATGAAGAACCCCAGTTCACCTTTAATTATGATGAAATTGATCAACGGAAGCATCATGCCCGCTATGAAGAGGCTTAACTCCTATGCAGGAACCTGTAGAAGTTAATTATCAAGAGCTTAAGCATCTGGTCTCAGAACGGGCATTACAAGGTGATACCGTTCTCTTGAACATGGGTCCTCAGCACCCAAGTACACATGGTGTTTTACGTTTACTACTTGAGCTGGATGGAGAGGTGATTATCAACTGTATCCCGGATATTGGTTTCCTCCACACGGGGATTGAGAAAAACATGGAATCCAAGCGCTGGGAAATGGCAGAGGTGATGACGGACCGGACGGATTATCTGAACACCACAGGCAATAATCTGGCATACTGCCTTGCCATTGAGAGGCTGGCAGAATTGGATGTCCCACCCCGCGCACAGGCTGTGCGGGTCATTTTGGTCGAATTGGAACGTATATCCAATCACCTGGTTTGGTTGGGCACCCATGCCCTTGACCTGGCAGCGATGTCAATGTTCCTGTATTGTTTCCGTGAACGCGAGTCCATCCTGGATATTAAAGAGATGTGCTCAGGTCAGCGCATGATGACCACCTATTTCCGGCCGGGTGGTTTATGGCGCGATATTCCGGCAGATTTTGAGATTGCAGTACGTCGATTTGTCCGTATGTTCCCCAGTCGGATCAAGCAATATGATGCCTTATTGAAGAAAAATCCAATCTGGCTGGATCGCACCCGCAATATTGGCAAAATCTCAGCACAGGATGCAATCAACCTCTCGTGCACGGGTCCCGTGCTGCGTGGTTCAGGGGTAGCGTACGATGTACGCAAAGCACAGCCGTATTCTGGATATGAACAATATGATTTTGTCGTCCCCACCGGCACCCATGGCGATGTCTACGATCGCTACCTGGTGCGGATGGAAGAAATGCGCCAATCATTGCGTATCATTCAGCAAGCTTTGGATAAACTTCCCTACGGACCGTTTCGTTCGAATAATCGTAAATATGTTCCGCCCCCTCGGGCTGAGTTAGGCACCAGTATGGAAGCTGTTATTCACCACTTCAAGTTGTGGACGGAGGGCTTTAACATCCCGAAAGGGGCAGTTTATCAACCTGTTGAATCGCCTAAGGGTGAGTTAGGCTATTACCTTGAGAGCAATGGCGGAAACAAGCCATACCGTGTGCATATGCGTACACCGTCATTTGTTCATCTACAAGCTTTACCGTTTATGTGCAAAGGTCATCTTGTAGCAGACCTTGTAGGCATCATAGGCAGCATCGATATCGTCTTGGGAGATTGTGACCGGTGAACGCTTTGTTAGAAAAACATGCCGATGAAATCCAGGTTATCCTGGCTAAATACCCCGCGGATAAAGCCGGCAAACGCTCGGCGGTTATGCCCTTATTGTATCTTGTCCCAGCATGATCAAGGATACATCACCAAGGAAGCCATCCGCGAAATTGCTGAATTATGTGAGATCACTGACACTGAAGTGGCCTCCATTATCGGGTTTTACTCGCTCTATTATGACCAGCCTTCTGGAAAATACCGGATACAAGTCTGCACGGATTTGCCTTGTGCTTTACGCGGAGCAGAAGATTTCCTGGAAAAGCTGTGCGAGAACCTGGGTATAAAGGTCGGTGAAACCACACCCGATGGAATGATAAAAGTAGAAGCGGTTATGTGTCTGGCAGGCTGTGATAAAGCTCCCATGTTCCAGGTTCAAGGCCCGGAAGGACTCGAATACCATGAGAACCAGACTGTGGATAGTGCACTCGAACTAATCAATAAACTGAGGCAAGGATGACAGACATGGCAGAACACATCCTTCTTCGCCATCGTGATATTCCTGGATTGGACCAGATACAAACTTACCGCCAGAATGGTGGATTTGAAGCCTGGAAAAAAATCGTCACCAAGATGGATCCGGATGACGTGACCACTGAGGTCAAGGCTTCAGGCTTGCGTGGCCGTGGGGGTGCGGGATTCCCGACAGGATTGAAATGGTCGTTCATTGATGGACAGAACTGGCCGCATTATGTGGTTGCCAATGCAGATGAATCTGAACCAGGCACATTCAAAGACCGAGAGATCATGGAATCCAACCCCTACCAATTCCTGGAGGGAGTGGCGATCTGTGCCTATGCTGTCAAGGCAATGGATGCCTACATATACTTGCGAGGTGAATTCTGGCAGATTGCCCACAAGCTCGATAATTGTATTGCCGAGATGAAAGCTGCTGGTGTTTTGGGTGAAAAGTTATTTGGAACCAATTTCAGCTTGCACCTTCACACCCATCTTGGTGCAGGGGCATATATTTGTGGAGAAGAAACTGCGCTGCTTGAATCCATCGAGGGCAAGCTGGGTCAGCCGCGCTTACGACCACCATTCCCCCCCGCGTTTGGAATATATGGAAAACCGACCATCGTCAATAACGTTGAAACTTTAACCAACCTGCCACTCATTATCTCGCGAGGTGCTGACTGGTATAAAAGCATCGGCACTGAAAAAAGCCCCGGACCGAAAATATTCAGCCTGTCAGGTTGTGTTAACCGTCCCGGAAATTATGAGCTACCGCTTGGCACCAGTTTTCGTGAGCTGATTTTCGACCATGGACGAGGTATCCCTGAAGGGCGCAAGATCAAGGCAATCATGCCGGCTGGAGCTTCTTCCTCCATGATCATCGCCAATGATGAAGCATTGGCAACTCCCATGGATTATGAGAGTGTTCCCAAGATTGGGGCACAGCTCGGTTCCGCTTCAGTAATTGTCATTGATGATTCGGTCAGCATCCCCTGGCTGCTCAACAAGACGATCCATTTCTTTAAGCATGAATCGTGCGGAAAATGCACACCCTGCCGTGAAGGCACCTACTGGATGATGCATCTGACGGAAAGGATCAGCAAGGGCGAAGGAACGATGAATGATGTAATGCTCTTGCAAGATGTAGCCAATCAGTTGAAAGGCAAGTGCCTGTGCGCGCTGGGAGAGTTTTCCATTGAAGCCGTGCTGACAGGAATTGAACGCTTCCCGGCAGATTTTGAGGCCGTCACAGCAAAATCTAACTCATAGAACCTTTATTGTCGAGATGCACATGGAAAAATTGGTTAGTCTGACAATTGATGGAATACAAGTGACCGTTCCAGCAGGCACATTGATCGTAAATGCTGCCAAGAAGATTGGTATTGATATCCCGGTATTCTGCTACCACCCCAAGATGGAACCGGTGGGTATGTGCCGCCAATGCCTGGTGGAGGTGGGTCGCACGGTGATCGACCGGGCAACAGGCCAACCTGTTTTGGAAGATGATGGACAGCCAAAGATCCAATTTGGTGCCAAGCTTGAGACTGCCTGCACCACACCCGTCTCAGAGGGAATGGTTGTCATTGGAACCTCTGAAAAAGCAGCCAAAGGGCGAAAGGATATCCTGGAATTCCTGCTCACCTCACACCCATTGGATTGCCCTATCTGTGACAAGGGTGGTGAATGCCCGCTGCAGAACCTGACATTGCGTTATGGACCGGGTCAATCCAGGTTTAATTATGATGAAAAGATGCACCTGGCTAAGCATTACCCGCTGGGCGAGTTAATTTACCTGGATCGTGAGCGATGTATCCAATGTGGGCGCTGTGTGCGTTTCCAGGCATGCATTGTGGATGATCCGGTGATTGGTTTCTATAGCCGTGGTCGTTCCATCGCAGATCATAACTAACTCAGAACCGGGATTTGATTCATATTTCTCTGGCAATACCACCGATATCTGCCCGGTTGGTGCACTGACTACAGCAGATTTTCGTTTTCAAGCCCGTCCTTGGGAACTGTGTTCGACTGCTTCCATCTGCACACATTGCCCGGTAGGCTGCAACCTGACCATCAATTTACGCCGTGAAGCCTGCTGCGAATGGTGATTTGGTGATTAAACGCATCCTGCCACGCCAGAATGAAGCGGTTAACGAGATATGGATCTGCGATAAAGGTCGCTTCGGTTATCACTTTACTGAAAGCAAACAACGGATAACCCAGCCTTTAGTGCGTCGTGAAGGGGAACTTGAAGCCATTGGATGGGATGAAGTACTCAGTTATGTGGCTGAAAATTTCATCCATGCGGGTAAAAAACTTTTATCCCTTGGGAGTGGCCGGCTATCCAATGAAGACTTATTCAACTTGAAAGAGCTCTCCGATGGGCTGGGTGGAAAATCTGCATTGTACACTCACATGGGTGGGGGTGACCTGGTATCTCAAGTGGGTGTGGGTGCAGGGACTAATTTATCTGAACTTGGTAAAGATTCAGTGATCCTGGTAGTTGCTTCTGATTTGGAAGAGGAGGCTCCTATTTGGTGGCTGCGTGTGAAGCAGGCTACCGAGCGGGGTGCCACGCTGATTGTTGCCAATCCACGCCAAACCAAGCTCGATCGCTATGCTCACCAGGTGGTACGCTATCCTTACGGTTCTGAAACAACGACCATTCTGGCGATGATCAATACCTTATCTGCCAAACAAAACTTCCCCAAGGCACCCAAATTCCAATCTGGTGGGGAGGCAATAAGAACCGCTGCTGAAACCCTCACTGGTGCAGTAAACCTGATTGTATTTTATGGCAGTGAAGGGATGGGATTGGATGCCTCACAGGCGTTGGCACAGGCGTGCGCGAACTTGTTGATTGTCACCAACCATACACATAAAGTAAACAATGGTTTGATTCCAGTTTGGCCTCGTGCAAATGACCAGGGTGCCTGGGAAATGGGATACACACCCATAACCGATCTGAAGGACGTATTGCAGAAACATGAAGCCATATATATTGTTGCGGCAGACCCTGTGGGGGATGATCCCTCGCTAACCGATGCAGTCAAACAGGCTGAATTTGTGGTCGTCCAGGACCTGTTCCTGACAGAAACAGCCAAACTAGCAGATGTTGTGTTACCTGCCCAGCCATTTACAGAGCGGGATGGAACTCTGACATCTGGAGAACGACGGGTCCAACGCTTCTACCCAGCGATGCTGAATTCCGAGCATAAACCCGACTATGCCATCACTGCAGCCATTGGTAAGCTTGCAGGTTTATTATTAGAGGAGGCACCGCTACTTATCTTCAACCGGATAGCTGAAAAAGTACCGGCCTTTAAAGGCCTGAGCTATAGGCAGCTTGCCCAGGTAGGAGAGCAGTGGCCGATAATTGGGCGCAATGACTTGTATTACGGTGGTTCATCTTATGAAAACGCCCAGGGGTTGGGCATGCATTTATCCCTTCCTACCCAGGTACCACCCCTTGCATGGCCGCAGGCACCTGAGGTGAATTTGCCCGAGGGTTCATTACTTGCTGTGCCGATCACCCTGTTATATGATCGCGGTCAAACAATCCACCAAAGCCAGCTGCTCCACCAAAGGACTCCCCCTGCGCATATTGCTGTTCATCCAGATATTGCTCAACAGTTTAATATTCCCGATGGAACATTGGTCAAATTTACAGTAGATGGTGTGTTGGTAGAAACTATATTACATAGTTCAGAACAGGTTCCCTTGGGAGTGGCACTTGTGCCGCGCAGCCTGGGGATGCCGATCAGTGCACCAGTAGTTATCGAACTACAGGTAATGTCAGAGGTTAAGGCTTAGGCATCATCCAAGACCCTTATAGGACGAGGTTTGCATGACGGTTGGCTTATTCATCGAATATATTATGAAATCTGGGATCATCCTGATTGGGATGACTCTGGGGTTTGCTTACGTGACTTATTATGAACGGAAGGCATTGGCGCGTATCCAGTCACGTATCGGACCTAACCGCGCTGGTCCATGGGGGATCATTCAGCCCATTGCTGATGCGGTCAAGCTGATATTCAAGGAAGAGATGATCCCGGGCAAAGCAGATAAGCTGCTTTTTATCCTGGCTCCCGTGATCACCGTCATCCCTGCCCTGATCATCACTGCTGTGATTCCCTGGGGGCGATCGATCACATTATTCGGTCGAGAGATCAACCTTTACCTGGCAGATGTCAATGTGGGTATCCTTTACCTGGGTGCTGTGGCATCCATTGCCGTGTACGGCATCGTGCTGGCAGGTTGGTCTTCCAACAACAAGTACGCCATGATGGGTGGACTGCGTTCGACAGCTCAGATGATTTCCTATGAACTGGCGCTCGGACTGACTTTTGTCAGCGTGACCTTGCTTGCGGGTTCGATGAGCCTGGTGGATATTGTCGAAGCGCAGGGTGCCAACGGGATCCTGGGCTGGATTGTGTGGAACCTTTCACAACCCCTGGCTTTTATAATCTTTCTTATCGCCGGGATGGCAGAAACAAACCGCTCTCCCTTTGATATGCCAGAAGCTGAACAAGAGCTGACTGCCGGGTATCATGTTGAATATTCAGGAATGAAATTTGCCTTGTTTTTCATGGCAGAGTATATCAAGATCATTGCAGTCAGTATGATCGCAGCCACGCTTTTTCTAGGTGGCTATATGGGACCTTTCCTGGATCAGCTTCCTTGGCTTGGACCGGTATATTTATTTATTAAGACTATGATCATGATCTTCGTATTCATTTGGGTGCGGGCGACACTCCCGCGCTTCAGGTATGACCGCCTGATGGCATTTGGATGGAAAGTGCTGTTGCCACTGGCATTGCTGAATGTATTCATTGCCGCGGTCATAACCGTGCTGGTAGGAGGTTAGTGGTATGTTCATTGTGGAACTTGGACGAGGCTTGTGGACCACACTCCGCATGATGTTCGAGAAACCGGTTACGATCCAGTATCCGGAAGTAAAACGTCCTGTACAAACACGTTTTAAAGGTCGCCATAACCTTCATCGATATGAGAATGGCTTGGAAAAATGCATTGGATGTGCCCTGTGTGCAGCCACCTGCCCTGCGGATGCAATTTTTGTGGAGGCTGCGGAAAACACCGATGAGGAACGATATTCACCTGGTGAACGATATGCCAGTACTTATGAGATCAATATGCTGCGCTGTATTTTTTGTGGGTATTGTGAAGATGCCTGCCCGACAGAGGCGATTATCCTGGGTGATAACTATGAGTTGTCTTTCACCGACCGGCGCCAGGCGATTTATACCAAGGAAATGTTACTGAACCCAGTTCCAGCTGGAGGCAAGCCAACGCCCCAAAAAGTGGAACCAGGTACTTTTAACCGATCGATACCAGTGATGGAAAATCCAAAGGACTGATTCCCGAGAGAAAAAATTGATTATGAGCCTACAACTGTTCCTTTTCCTTGTTTTAGCCTTAGTCGCCATCACTTCTGCCCTGGGGATGCTAATCAACCGTAATGCGATCTATTCAGCACTATTCCTGGTGTTGAATTTTGCCACCGTGGCAGTATTTTTCTTATTATTGAATGCTCCTTTTATTGCTGTTGCACAGGTAAGTGTATACGCAGGGGCAATCATGGTTTTGTTCTTGTTCGTTATCATGTTGCTTGGGGCTGAACGGGCTGGGCAAATCCAATCCATACCATGGCAGCGTCCACTGGCCATTGCTCTGGCGCTTGTATTATTGCTGGAAGCAGGATTTATCCTCTATAGTCAGCGCGGTGTCGCCCCCATTGTGACGGGTGCTTTACCGCCCGGATTTGGTAGTCCTGCCCAGGTTGGAAAGGTGTTATTCAGTACTTACCTGCTGCCATTTGAAGTGACGTCGGTGCTCTTACTGGTTGCCATGATTGGCGCAATCGTGCTCACGAAGAACGAGAAGAAGTAACGGAGAAAGGTTATGGTTTCAATTAATTATTATCTTGGTCTGGCAATCATTCTGTTCACGATCGGCGCTTTGGGAGTGCTCATCCGGCGAAATGCAATCATAGTTTTTATGTCTGTTGAGCTGATGTTGAACGCAGCCAACCTGGCTTTTGTGGCTTTTGCGCGTTATTGGCAGTCAATGAACGGCCAGATTTTTGTTTTCTTCATCATGACCGTGGCAGCAGCAGAGGTGGCAATCGGCCTGGCGTTGATCGTAACCATCTTCCGGTCTAAAGCCAGCATCGATGTTGACCAGATGAATTCATTAAAAGGGTAATAAGGTAAAGGGAGATTTACCATGGTATTGAATGAAGCAACAACGGGAGGATTTTTCTACCTTGTGCCTTTTGTGGTCTTCTTCCCGATCATAGGTTTATTGATCAACATGGTTATTGGTGGGAAACTGGGTGAAAAAGTCACTGGGACGGTTGCCTGTCTGGCTTCTGGTCTTTCCTTTGTTGTTGCTGTTTTGCTTGGGATTGCTCTGATCGGAAGACCTGAAGGATTGGTTGTTCCTTACCTGGATTGGATCACCCTGGGCAACCTGCAACTGGATTGGGCATTCCGGGTGGATACACTCTCAGTGACCATGATGCTAGTGGTCGGAGGGGTGGGGACATTGATCCACATCTACGCAGTGGGTTATATGCATGAAGATGTGCGCCACAATAGCGACCCGGGGCGTTTCAGCCGCTTTTTTATCTATTTCAACCTTTTCATCGCCGCCATGATGGTGCTGGTAAGTGCCAATAATTACATTATGTTGTTTGTTGGTTGGGAAGGTGTAGGATTATGTTCCTACTTGCTGATCGGATTTTGGTACGAGAAAGGCAAGGATGGTATTGGGAACGCTCAGGCAGGAAAGAAAGCCTTCATAACTAATCGTATTGGTGACTTTGGGTTCCTGATCGCTGCCTTCCTTATGTTCAAGTTCTTTCAACCCCTGGCAGAAAATGGTGTATTTTCCTTTGACTTTGATTCAGTCGCCAGCATTGCTCCCCAGGTGGCACCTTCGGTTATCCTGGCAATCACGCTCTTCATGCTGTTGGGAGTGACAGGCAAGTCAGCTCAGCTTCCGCTCTATGTGTGGTTACCAGATGCAATGGCTGGTCCCACGCCAGTGTCTGCCTTGATCCATGCCGCCACGATGGTCACAGCAGGTGTCTACCTGGTAGCACGTTCATACGCATTGTATTCTCTTGTGCCGGTTGCTCAAAATTGGGTGGCGATTATTGGCGCGGTGACTGCCTTATTCGCAGCAACCATCGCCGTTGCTCAATTCGATATCAAGAAAGTGCTGGCATATTCCACCATCAGTCAGCTGGGTTTCATGGTGGCAGCCGTTGGGATGGGAGCTTTTGTTGCCGGGATGTTCCACCTGGTGATGCATGCCTTTTTCAAAGCTCTGCTTTTCCTCTCATCCGGTTCGGTGATCCAGGGATTGGAACGTGGTCAGCATCATGTGGAACACGACCCGGTCCTGCATAAAAAGATGAAGCATGAAACTACATTTTGATCCCCAGGATATGCGCAATATGGGTGGTGTGCGCCACAAGATGAAGACCACCTTCTGGGTATATTTGATTGGAGCCCTGGCATTGGCTGGGATTTTCCCTCTGGCAGGTTTCTGGTCTAAGGATGAGATCCTGGCTGAGGCATCCATACTTAATCCTACCATTTATTGGATATTGGTAGTTGCAGCATTCTTCACAGCGTTTTACATGGGACGCCAGGTATTAATGGTTTTCTTTGGAGAATCACGCTCAGAGCCTGCTACACATGCCAAGGAAAGCCCGGCAGTGATGACCATCCCGTTGATCATCCTGGCATTTCTCTCCATCGTTGGTGGTTTCCTGAATTTCCCCACGACCCTCACTTTTGGCACCTGGCTCGAGCACACCATCCAGGTCGCAGGTGAAGCTCTTGGAGAACATGCAGCCGCAGGCAGCGAATTCAACTGGATCGTAATCATCATTTCCAGCTGTGCTGGCATTGTTAGGAATTACGCTCGCCTGGTATTTGTATATCCGCCGAAATGAAGGTATGAAGCAATTACCCGCCAATAAGCGCGCCGATGATCCGCTCCGCTCAATTTTAGGTCCAGTCTTCACCCTCTTGGAAAACAAATACTGGGTCGATGAACTATATGGCTATATCATCATAAAACCTTACCAGTGGCTCTCCAAATTCCTGGCAGAGAAAATTGACTGGGCATTTTGGCATGATTTCTTCCACGATAG
The DNA here is from genome assembly GCA_963777965.1 of uncultured Chloroflexia bacterium. GTDB lineage: Bacteria > Chloroflexota > Anaerolineae > Anaerolineales > UBA4823 > FEB-25. Next base: position 205,454 of record CAVZSS010000031.1, read on the forward strand.
GATCCTTCTACGCTCCTTTAATGCCATCACCCGTTTTCTATCCGGTCCTGTCGATTTGGGGATTATCGATGGTATCGCTAATTTCCTGGGTGACGGATTCAAAGAGCTGGCAGCTCAAACGCGAAAGTTACAAACTGGTTTTGTGCGTAATTATGCACTTTCAATTTTTATTGGTGTAGTTTTCATTATTGGGTATTTGATCATACGTTTAGGATAGACCGCGGCTAATTACAAATCGCGGAATGCTACTCTGTAAACGAGGAACAGACATGAACTTGTTACTCCATCCACTTACTCTCACAACCTTCCTGCCATTGGTGGGCATCCTGGTGATCCTGTTTTTAAAGTCTGAATGGAAAAATGCCATTCGCTGGGTCGCACTAATAACCACCGCAGTTACATTCGCTGTATCGGTGGTCATGCTGACTTACTTCCAAACCGGCAATCCGGATATCCAAATGGAAATCAACACACCCTGGTTCCAATTCGTAAATTGGACAATCTATTACCACTTGGGTGTGGATGGTTTGAGTATCTTATTGGTTATGCTCACCACGCTTTTGATCCCCATCTCCATCCTTTCAACCTGGACGGCGGTTCAAGACCGGGTTAAGGACTTTATGATATTCTTCCTTCTTCTCGAAGTGGGCATGGTGGGTGTCTTTGTTGCTCTCGACCTGTTCTTATTCTATATCTTCTGGGAATTTACCCTCGTACCCATGTATTTCCTGATTGGCGTGTGGGGTGGTCCTAGGCGCATGTATGCCGCGGTTAAATTCTTCTTGTATACGATGGCTGGATCAATCCTGATGCTGCTGGCAATCCTTTGGCTCGGAATTAATCAGGGCACTTTCTCAGTCACGGAATTAATCGCCCGCGGGAACATACCTGCCGATATCCAGTTTTGGTTGTTTATTGCCTTTGCAGCAGCTTTTGCCATCAAAGTGCCAATGTGGCCGCTCCATTCTTGGTTGCCTGATGCACATGTTGAGGCCCCGACAGCAGGTTCTGTGATCCTGGCAGCTGTTTTGCTGAAAATGGGTACGTATGGTTTCCTCCGTTTTAATCTATCTCTGTTCCCCAGTGCTGCGGTGGAGCTGGCTCCATGGATTGCGGGGTTGGCAACCATTGGCATTTTGTATGGTGCCGCAGTCTCGTATGCACAAAAAGATGTTAAAAAGCTGGTGGCTTATTCCTCGGTAAGCCACCTGGGTTTTGTCATGCTGGGTTTGTTTGCCTTGAACGCTCAGGGCATTGAGGGTGGCATACTCCAGATGGTCAACCATGGTTTAAGCACGGGGGCATTGTTCCTTATTGTTGGCATGATATACGAGCGCAGGCACACCCGTGATATGGATGCATTCGGAGGGCTTTGGAAAATCATGCCCATTTATGGCGCACTGACGTTGATTGTCACTTTGTCATCGATGGGTCTGCCAGGTTTGAATGGGTTTGTGGGCGAGTTCACCATCCTGCTGGGCGCTTTCGGATCGGAGTATATCTCTCCGTGGTTTGCTGCGATTTCATCCATAGGTATCATCCTGGCCGCAATTTACATGCTGTTTATGTTCCAGAAACTATTCCTTGGACCTTTGGATAAGGAAGAGAACAAAATCCTTAAAGACATTAATTGGCGCGAAATCCTCACTCTGGTGCCATTGTTGATCTTTATTTTCTTTATCGGCCTTTATCCCAAGCCATTCTTTACCATCATGGGTCCGGCAGTTGAAAAGCTGGTAACCATTATTCAAGCGACAGCCAGTGCAGGATTGCCATAATTGGAATGCAACTGACGACTTTTATTTTTCGTCGTAAAGATGCCCCACCCATTCTGTTCCAATCCATTGGCTACGGGTGGCAGGCAGGAGACTGAGGAATGACTTTATCCGATATGATGTTAAATATAAAAGTGATCCTTCCAATGACGGTCCTCGTTGTTTGGAGCTGTATCCTGCTATTGGTGGACCTGTTCATCCCAAAGGGACGAAAAAGCTGGACGGCTTTGCTGGCTGCGCTAGGATTGATTGTTTGCCTGGGGATAACTATTTCGCAGGCGGGATGGTTTTCATCCGGTTTCAACGGTATGGTTGTCTATGATGGCTTCTCATTTTTCCTGACCATTTTATTCTTGGGCAGCGGATTAGCGGGGATTGCATGTGGCATTTGACTATCTCAAACGGATGGATATCAACCATTCTGAGTACTACATCCTGCTGCTCTTCTCAATTAGCGGGATGATATTGATGTCTCAAGCCAACGATCTCATCGTAGTTTTCCTGGCGTTAGAGCTCCTATCCATCCCGTTATATGTTCTATCAGGCATTGCCCGTCCGAAAGTAGAGTCGGAGGAGGCCGCGCTCAAATATTTCCTGATGGGGGCGTTTGCGGGTGGGTTTGTCGTATTCGGGGTGGCTCTCGTCTTTGGTGCAACCGGTACGACCAATCTCGGGGCAATCGTAACTGCTGTCAACACCAACCTCGCCAATATTCAGCTGCTTACAATAGGGGCAGCCTTGATCCTGGTTGGGATGGGTTTCAAAGTTGCTGTTGTTCCATTTCACATGTGGACCCCCGATGTCTACCAGGGTGCTCCATCAGCAGTGTCGGCATTCATGTCAGTCGGGGCAAAAGCGGCTGGTTTTGCGGCATTGTTGCGCATCTTCATCACAGCCCTCCCCAGTCTGGCATCCGAATTAACCATGATCTTTTGGGCGATTGCCGCGCTGACCATGTTCCTTGGGAATGTGGTTGCTATTGCTCAAGGAAATATTAAACGCATGCTTGCTTATTCAAGCATAGCTCATGCGGGATATATCATGATGGCCTTGGTACCTTTTGGAAACCAGGCAGTCAGTCCAGAGATCGTCAGCGCGTCTCTTTTTTATTTGGTGGCATATGCACTTACCAGTTTCGGTGCCTGGGCGGTGGTGATAGCCCTGGAAAAAGCAGAGGGTGGCGGATTGTCCCTGAATGATTACGCCGGGTTGGGACGTAAATACCCACTTCTGGCCGCATGCATGGCTGTATTCATGCTTTCATTCACGGGGATACCCCCAACACTGGGCTTCATGGGTAAGTTTTACTTGTTCCGAACTGTGATCGAAGGTGGATACATGGGTCTTGCGTTGATTGGAGTATTCACCTCGTTGATATCTGCTTACTACTATTTACGTGTGATTGTTATCATGTACATGAAAGATGGTGAGCCTGATGCGCGCAAGGAATTTTGGGTGCGGTTTACGGCAGCTGCAGCCGCGGTTTTGGTAGTCGTATTAAGCCTGGCAGCCGAGCCACTGCTCAACCTGGCATCCAAAGCAGTGCTTACCATTTTCTAGGCAGATTGATTCATATTTGCTGTCTAATTCTTCCCGGTTCATTTGAGCCGGGATTTTTAATCAGAAATGCATAATTGCTCGGTAATATTTTGGTGAATAGAAAACAGGATGGATATCGTCATCAATTTCATGCGTCCTGGAAAAGGCATGACCCAATATATAGAGGCTCTTGTTGATGATAAATGCTGGGACTTTTTTCAATTGTTTTCATAGTCGAACATGCTCATCCAACGATTCATGTCAGCGAACCTAATATTAAAGTGATTCAGTTATAATACGCTGTGTGCAGGATATTACCCGTATACGAGTTTCTATTTATGATATTGATATCGAAGAAGATAAAACTTTATTCAAGGATTGTCTAATTCTCCCCCGATCTGTTAGATGAACGATATCGTTTACATGTTGGCAAAAAAAATACGTCCCGACCTGGAAACCTTGCTGGGGCAGCAACGCATAAGTGGCACTGCAGATGTCCTGACCTTGCTATATACACTACCTCTGGCAGGCATTGGGTTGTTCTGGCTGGTGCGCGTATCGAATTGGGATTCCATTCGACAATTTTGGATTGTATACCTGCTCATGGGGGTGCTCCTTGTATTATTTAATCGCCTAAGATTTTTCTTCATCACTGAAATCAGGGCAGGGGGGTATGCCAACTCGGATGGCGCTTTGGATGGAATCGCTGTATGGGCAGCTGTTTTGCTGCTTGGTCCGACTGCGTTATGGATAAAAGTCCTTTGGGATGTTCTTTCCTTCCTCGGCTCATTTTTGCACGATAGATCGACCATGGACTATTGGAACCGTGGAAGGTTGTTCACATCCGATATTGCTGCAGATGTATTACCTGCCCTGGTTGCATTAACGGTATATGCCTGGGTGGGTGGACAAATCCCGATCAAGGATTTTTCGATTAACTCGATCGCACCAGCATTATTAGCAATAATAATCCAGTATATTGGAGTATTTGTGGTTTATTCTGGATATATCGCTTACCTGGTTTGGTCTTTAAAGAATATCCTGCATACCCCACCGCGTCCGGCGATTAAATTCTTTATCATCGCGCTGACCTTACCTGCACTGGCGAATCCTTATGGTATTCTAGCGGCAGGGGTATATGCCAGGGAAGGGCTGCTGGAGTTTATATTTATTATGATTGGATTACTGTTGACCGCTCTGCTCGCCAGGCAATTCAGCCAGGCAGCTGAACACTCTCGCCAGCAGTCGAACCAGCTTGAACAATTGGATATGCTGGGCAGAGCCATTCTGGATGCGCCGCCGGATGCATCGAATCTTTCGGAATTGCTGCAGGCGCATGTTGCACCCATGTTCGCCTCCCGGGGCATCTTGATCTGGACAGAATCCAAGGGCATTCTACTCCATGAGCCACCAACATTAACATTTGACTGGGAACAAGCCTGGAAATGGCTGCAGAAAAGGAACGATCCATCAATATCCACACCCAGGGGCAAACTCGACTGGAATCCTGATCTATCTTACCTGGGTCCGACTCTACTGTGCCCGATCATCGATGTTGAGAATGGCAAGCCAATTGGAGAAATTTTCCTTGAACTTCAAACCATGAATATCCCATGGGAAACCCACTCAGTTCGCAGGTTGCTTCCTGCTGTGCAATCTCTAGGTGCGCATATCGCTTCTGCTCTTCACCAGGCGAGTGTATATGCAGAGACTCTGGCAATGCAAAGAACCCATCAGGAATTATCTCTAGCTCAGACGATACAAGATAGCTTTTTACCTGAATCGGTGCCAAATCTGCCTGGTTGGCAATTATCAGCTGTTCTTGAACCCGCCCGGCAGATCGCGGGTGATTTTTATGATTTTATTTACCTGCCAGATGGCAAATTAGGCATCGTGATTGCCGACGTTGCAGATAAGGGGTTAGGTGCTGCACTTTATATGGCGCTGAGTAACACCCTGATTCGTATTTTTGCTATTGAACATCCCACGGACCCAGCTACCGTCCTGAAAATTGTAAACCAACAAATTCTAATGAATGCAAGGGCCAACCTGTTTGTAACCGTATTCTTTGGTGTTTTAGACCCAATCTCAGGCTTGCTGTGCTATGCCAATGCAGGCCACAACCCTCCCTATCTATTTGGACCTGATATTGGAATTAAGACCTTGAGTAATACTGGTATGCCACTTGGGATTGATGAAGAGAACATCTGGAGTCAGGATGAAGTGTCCATTGCACCAGGAGAGATGCTCCTTCTGTATACGGATGGTGTGACTGATGCACAAAACAGCAGTGGCGAATTTATTGATAGGAAAATGCTGGCACTCACTGCACAGAATAATATTGATAAACCACCCGAGGGGTTGTTACAGATTGATCCTTGACAAGGTGCATCGCTTTGTTGGGGATTCCCCTCGCTTCGACGATATAACCATGGTAATCTTGGGTAGAAATAATTTATAAACACAAATTGCCTGCCGGGTCGATAAGGCAGGCAATTTTTATTGATTTATTCAATATCACTTGGAACGATGTTTGATCATCGTAAGGGTATTTCCCTTATCAGGGCTGGATTGGTAATGTACTTCATCCATCATCTGCCGCATTAGAAAAATACCCAGACCGCGCGGCTTGAGTTCTTCCAAAGGCACATTTAAATCGGGTTCTGGGATTGAATTTAGATCGAATGGTTCGGCATCGTCATAAATTACCACCTTCAATCCATCCTTCTGGATATAGCAGGTGATGTCTATCCGGTTGGGACATTCCAATCCATAACCATGTTCAATGATGTTCGTGGAAGCCTCATCCACAGCAAGCTGGACTGCATATACGTCGGTTTCATTGAGGCCAGCTTGCTTGGCATAATGGGTAACGTAGTCACCAATCTTCTCAAGATTGTGAAAACTACATGTAAATCTTTTCGTTGGCATCGGATCGGTTAAAAATTTCCTACTGCAGACGTGACGTCTTCAAAGGTTGTGAAGTAAGATCCCATGCCTACGAGGTTAAGGGAATCCTTGATCCCCTCGTCGATTTTAGCAAGTACCAGCTCTCCAGCTGGCTTGCAAGCCTTTTGTGTATCGATGAGCACCCACCATCCAGCGCTTGCCATGAATACTACATCGCTCATATCGAAGACAATATTTTTAACGCCACTGGCAATGATCGTTTTTAAAGCTTGAGACAGCTGTGGAGCGTTGGATCCATCGATTCGACCACTGGTTTTGATCACAGTGCAACGCTTAAAATCAGTCTGTTTGAATTTCCATCAAATCCTCCATAACCTTATGAAAGTATGGTTGTCACCGCAACAGCTAACCCAGATATTATTCAAAAATCATAGGAGAGCCATATTATTTTACCAGATTGCAACAATTTCTCGTTCCTATGGTTTGATCCGTATACCATACGGCACGCAGTAATTTTGGGTAAACCACTTATTGAATAGGCCTTATATTCCTGGATATTATCAGGCTCTAACTAATTATGAACACAAACTATCACCGATGATTCTGGTAGGACTATTAGATCGTCATCCTGCTGATAATTGAAAAAATGACGTTATAGGCTTTGGCTTTGAATTTAATCCTCGATAGCAGGTAAAGAACGGTTTCGGCTGCTCATTCGGAACATCATCCCGACCATAAATCCCAAGGCAGTCAGACCTGCCAGGGCAATCTTGGTGATATCAATAACAGGCTCAACGCGCACACCCTCCGGTGAGGCTACTATGATAGCTACCGGGCGAGACAAGACACGCCCTCCTCCACCACCTCCACCGCCCGTTCCCTGCCATGGTTTATCGGGATTTTGCTCAGTTCCAACACCGTTACCACTCCCGCTGCCAATCCCAAAACCCAAAGCGGACAAAATCTCAGCTGTTGGGATGATGGTGGTGTCATCATGCTGGATTGGTTCGCCATAAACTGCGCGAACATCTGCTGCTGCCAGGAATCCATCCATGGTTTCCTGAATCACATCCAAACTAGACTCCGTCGGTTGATTGGTAATAATTTCATCTGTCATTGCTTTCACTCCTGTCTACTCGAAAGTTATCTGTTCCAGAATAATATTCTAATCATGATCGCACCCAGCAGCCCACCTGCTAGCATCAACCAGATGGCCATCCGGGTAACATCGGTAACCGGAAGGACCTGTTCCTTACCATCAAGCGTCCTGACGATGACAGCCTTGGGGCGATTCCATATAAACCCGGCATGATTCCCAGGGGTCTTGACCTTGAGTACCCGCGTCAAGGGGGTTAGCTGAAAATTTCCTACCTGCCGAGTCTCCCCTGATCTTATTTCTGTCTCTATGACTGACATATGTTCTCCTTACTCCTGGGGTTTCTCAGGGGGTGGAGGTTGGGATTTTTGGTATGTTTTTTGTAATTCCTTGTTGACCGTTCGAAGTGCATCAGCGATCTCCGATCGAACTTTTGATCCCACTTCACCTGTTTGCCAGCGTTCATGCAGGTCTTTCACATCTTCTTTTAGATTCTGCCCGGCCTGGCTGTTTGAGAAATCACTGGCTGCCTGGTTTAGTGAATCACGCAAATTAGTCAGACCAAATTCGATTTCCTGCTGAAGCTTCCGTCGATCATCACTTTCCCAGGCTGTTCGCAGGCTTTCGCGCAAGTTTTTCCCGAGCTCATTCAGTTGTTCCCCAATATCATCGTTGCGGGAATTATTCTGATTTTGATTATTATCGGTCATAAACGCCTCCTTATCTAACGGCTGTGGTAATTATACGTCTGATGTGATAAATAGTTGCTTATTAATACATTAAGGGCACATCAGAATTTTCCACGATGTGCCCTTTGAATAAGATAATTACGTGGTCAATCCAGTATTCTAAGGAATCGCCGTTTTCCAGCCTGTAATTTCCCTGGGTGCGGAAAGACCTGGTTGGGATTAGTCAACGTCTCTCCATCCAGACGGATACCATTTTGTTCAAATAACCGTCGTCCTTCACTTTTTGTGGCTACCAGCTTTCCCTCGATTAGAACTTCTAAAACGGTTTGGCCTGCTCGCAGCTTGAAGGTGGGAATATCATCCGGAAGGTCACCATCCTGATGAACAGTTTTAAAGAATTCTTCAGCGCGTTGGGCAGCGTCAGCACCGTGGAAAATTTCGGTTACCTCACGCGCCATTTTCTTTTTTGCAATCATTGGGTGAATTGTCCCTGATGCGATGTCCTTTTCTAATGCTTCAATCTCTAAAACTGTCCAGCGGGTTACCAGGCGGAAATAAGTGGGCATGGCTTTATCGGGCACACTCATCAATTTACCGTACATATCCTCTGCGGTGGTGTCGATGGGGATGTAATTCCCCATGGTTTTACTCATCCGCACCTCGCCATCCGTCCCTGGCAAGATACCCATGATGACGGCGATATTGGGTTTTTCACCCAGGTAGGTCATGATTTTCCGGGCTGCAGTGACGATATTGAACAGCTGGTCGGTACCACCCACCTGTACATCGCTGCGCATGGAGTAGGCATCATAGCCCTGCATGATGGAGTAGAAGAACTCATGCACAAAGATAGGCTCATTCTTTTCCCAGCGCAATTTAAAATTCTCGCGTGTGATGAACTGCTGGACGGTGAAATTGGAGCATAGCTTGATCAAATCTTCAAAAGTCAGCTTGGAGAGCCATTCGGCATTGTACCGCACGATCGTTTTTTCACGGTCCAATACATGAAATACCTGGTCGGCATAAGTGCGGGAGTTATTGGCCACTTCATCCGGTGAGAGGATTGGTCGCAATTTATCCTTGTCAGACGGGTCACCGATCAATGAAGTATAGTTGCCAATCAGGAAGGTTACTTCGTGGCCTAGCTGCTGGAATTGGGCAAGCTTGCGCATGGTGATGGTGTGCCCCAGGTGCAGGTCAGGCTTGGTAGGGTCATAACCGCAGTACACCCTGAGTGGTCGTCCTTCCTGTTTGGCTTCGATCAGACGCAGCCTAAGCTCATTTGCCATGGCTTGCTTCAAAGCCTCGTCGCCATATTCCGTGCCCTGCATCAGGAATTCCACCTGCTCATCGATGCTCATTTTCATTGGGTCCATCCTTGCCTCCTTGTTACCAGCCATACTTTATAGTCATGTATCCATCAAAAAAAAGCGCCCTCTGTGGGAGGACGCGTCTTACTCACCACAGGTGAATATTATTCCCATGTATAATAATCTCCAGAACAGCAATTTTTCATGCGCTGATTATACCATTATGAATCTTCAAGGATTGGATATGGCCATAAGAATAGATGATTTGATTGTAAAAATGGAAAGTGCTCGAAACCGACTGAATATCGCAATTGAGAAAGTGACTCCCCATGCAGAAATTTATCCTGCCTGGAGCCTCAAGCAATTATTGGATCATATCACTGGATGGGATGAGCTGTTAGCGGCATCATTCCGCGCTCATTCCAGGGGTGAAACACCGGAAATGTTAGCCGACCGAGGGATTGACCGGTTTAACAAAGAGTCTATTATTGCTCGGAAGGACTTATCTTTAGAGAGTTCGCGAAAGGCTTACGATGAGGCACGGGTGGAAGTACTCCAGGAGCTGCATGCGATGCCCACGGAAATGCGTGCCCAGAAGTTTCAATCTCCCTGGGGCGATTTGTGTTCCATCGCCAGCGTTTTAAAGATATTCATTTCGCACGAGATGGATCACGCTGACCACATTGAAGAGAGATTAATCAAGCCCGAAAAGGCTGAGTAGAACCCCTTAATGATTTGAATTTCTCGTGTACAGTCACTTGAAGGAACAATTTTTTTACGGCTAATGACTGTGCTATAATTCCGGGCATTGGAGGCAGAAATGCAAGCCCCGGTTTTGGTTCTAAACGCTAATTTTGAGCCAATCAATATCTGCAACACCCGCCGTGCCATCACCCTCGTTATAGACGGAAAAGCTACTTTGATCTTGAATGGACGCGGTGAGATCAAAACGGTAAGACAGGTATACCCGCGCCCTTCCATCATCCGATTGGAAAAGATGATCCATCGCCCACATCCGCAGGTCAAGCTAACCAAACGGGAGGTATTACGGCGTGATAACTACACTTGCCAGTACTGTGGAGAACATTTCTCGTCCCTGACTGTAGACCATGTCCTTCCTCGCCATCTTGGGGGAGAGCATGCCTGGACCAATCTGGTTGCAGCCTGTCCGCATTGTAATCATCGTAAAGGCGGGCGAACTATTGATCAAGCCCAAATGCACCTGTTAAGAATACCTTCCAGGCCACCTGCTTCGGCTTCCTACCTGTTTGCCCGTCATTTACGTGAAAATCAGGAATGGCTGCCTTTTATAAGCGGTTGGTAACCCCCTTAAATTTATTCTACTATTCCAAGCCTAGCAATCTTACTAAAACCAATGGGCTAAAAAATACTTCCAGGATGGCAGCTCCCAGGCATAGTGGTACGACCAAAGCAAGGGTGATTTTTGCACATTCTGCTAAGGAACTCACCAAACCTTCACCGATGGTTTGTTTCCTGTGTGGTGTAACCAGGCTCGCACCAACCTGCAGGATGGATGCTCCTGCCAGGATCAAGGCAGGGATTTCCAATAAGCCATGCGGCATGACGACAGCAGTCAGAATAGTCAGGGGGTGAAAGCCCGTCTGAGCAACCAAACCAGTGAAAAAACCAATGATGATCATGGGCAGCATTAAAATAATCGCCCCAGCCACACCTAATGTGAAAGATCCTAAAAGGATTGCTATTGCGATCGCACGCAAGTTATGCCACCAGATCATAAGCACACCGCTGGTTTCGAAATACCCGAATTGGCGGAATTGATCGAGTACCTTTGTATTAATTGAGTTCAAGCTCTCCAAGGAGAAAAAACTCGGGGTTATGCCGATGGATTTCACCAACACGGCACCTAAATATGTTCCAGCTGCAAGCAAGATGGTCATCCAGACGATAGGGATGGACATGCGTTTGACCGAACGGGGTATTTCCCAACGCAACCACTCCCCCACAGTTCGGGCTTCTCCCTTAAATTCATCACGAAAAACATGCCACATCCAGCGCAGGTTGAGAGAGTCGATTTCTCGTCCTAAAAGGTTCTCGCGGTTGAAGTGGGTGATACCCATGCGCACCAGCAGAACCGCTAGAATCACCAGGGCTAAAATTACCCACCATAAAATTTGATAATCTGCCCAGAGCATCATCACCGACTCAGCCTGGATCAATATGGCCATCGGAATGATGATAAATGAAGCCAGCAGGTTTGCTGCCCGAACCGAGGTCGTTTGCGTGGATATGACCACCGCCCCGCTCACCATCACCAGGGCTTGCACTGCAGTCAACAAACCGATCATCACCAGGAACATGGGCTCTGCTCTCCAACTGGTCGACCTGTATACGCCAATTAGGTAAACACTCATACCCAGGTAGGCAGCAGCCAGGGGAAAAAGGACAGATGCCAGCAGCTTGCCGAGGTAAAGCTGGGTGTCGGTCAATGGGCTGCTTAGTAACGGTTCTATACTTCGCCGTTCAGTCTCACCCGCAAAGCTCTCCAGGGCAATCACGAGTGAGATTGTGATGGGGAAGAATCCTACGATCATGAACAGGAAGGGGATAAAACGCTCTGCAATGATATTCGCGCCATATTTTTCAACAAACCCCAATACCCGTTGTGTGGTAAAGTTCGCCAGGAATGGGAATAATAGGGTAAGCATCAGTATCGGCAAGATGATGCGCCAGTCTCTTTGCTGGTCACGCAGCTCGCGGCGGGTGATGATTAGGGCAGGGCGGAAGTTATCCAGCATTTTGGATTTCTAAATCGGTTGGCATGTCACCACTCATCTTCATGCTATTCCCATTTACCTGGGCGTCAGTAATTGCCTGGAGGTAGACCTTTTCCAGGCTGCGGGAGACTTCAGATAACCCGATGACGGGAATTTTCTGGTTGACCAACGCCTGGATCACCAATGGATTGATCTCTATCGGATTATCCGTTTGGAATTGGAACCAACCCTCGCCTTGGGCTATAAGCCAGGCATCATTTGGCAGGGTATCCTTCAAATCACAGCTACCAACCCCTAGCCGAACTTCAAATTGTGGTGCACCCAATAATTTGAGCTTTATTTTCTGAACATCACCTGCGATGATAATTTTCCCCAGGTGGATGATGGCGATTTTCCCCGCCAGCTCTTCAGCTTCGGCAAGATTGTGAGTGCAAATGATGATCGCACGGTTGGCGGAGCGTAAACCGTGTATCGCATCCCTGACCAGCCGGGCACTCTCAGGATCCATGGCAGAAGTAGGTTCATCCATTAAAAGGACTGGGGGATTATGGTAGAGGGTGCGCGCCAGTGCTAATTTTTGCCGCATCCCTTTGGAGAATTCACCGATTTTTCTCTTTGCATCACCTCCAAGACCGTACTGCTCCAGAAGTTCCTTCGTGCGTTTACGGCGTAAATCAGCCGGCATGCGATAGACCTGACCGAAGAAATCCAGGTATTCTTCTGCTGACATGCGTCCATATAAGCCATGCTGCTCGGTGAGAATTCCTACCGAAGCGCGGACACCTTCTGCCTGAGTAAGGACATCAAATCCTGCTATGCGTGCCCAGCCTGAGGATGGACGTAGCACCGAGGTGAGCATCCGCATGGTGGTGGTTTTACCCGCACCATTTGGACCGAGCAGGGCAAGCACTTCCCCCGCGTTAACCTGCAGGCTTACGCGGTCAACTGCCAGGAAATCGCCGAAATTTTTGCTTAGATTTTCTGTTTGAATCATGAATACCAGTAAAGCAGAGTACCCGGCGTGACGAACCAGGTTTGGTATATATGGGTGATGTTAGCTTTCAGGAGTGTTTGTCTGTGTGCTGGCTGAATTATCTTTCCGATGCCGCCAAAAGATGATAAAACCAGAAACCACTGCCACACCGAGCATAAATGCCTGGTTGAAATTGATCGTCCCAACGAGTGGTGCATCCAGGCGCAGGAATTCAAGGAAAAATCTACCAGTAGAGTATCCAATCAGATATGCCAGGAAAATATCACCCTCTTTCAACTTGTTAGCGAATCTATTATCCATCCATAGCAAAAATCCCATGAGCATAAGATTCCAGATTGATTCATACAAGAAAAGAGGATGGAAGGTGGAATAGCTTTCATATCCAGGCACGCGGTTTCTGGGTTCAATCTTAATCGCCCAGGGCAGGCTGGTTGGCTTTCCATATAATTCCTGGTTCACAAAGTTCCCCCAGCGCCCGATTGCCTGGGCTAATGCCAACCCAGGGGCTGCAATATCTGCCCAAAGCAGGAAACTCATCTTCTTCCGCCTGCAAAACAGGTATAAAGCCAGCCCACCTCCGATCACTGCTCCAGGGATACCTAAACCACCTGCACGGGTATTGATCAGGTCAAGTGGATGAGTCAAATAGTACATGGTGGTATACCCAGCTTCGACCATGGATGGAGGCGGCGTGAAGACGTGCCATAAACGCGCCCCAATGATGCCTCCAATTAATACCCAGATCAGCGCATCCCAGACAAATTCACTCTTTAATCCTTTTCGTCGAGCCAGACGTTCAGCCAGAAATGCTGCCGCGATTGCGCCAAGCATGAGGATGATGCCGTAAAAGCGTATATAGATGGGTCCAATATAAAATCCAGTTGGCATGGGGTACCTCTATTGATTTGGCCGTTTCAGAAGAATTTTATTCTGTTCGAGTGCCTGTCTGCGTACATCGAGAATTCGTTGTATGGCAGTGATATTAGCAAATATGGCAATAATCCATACGCCTACCATCGGTATGCGAAGGATCAAAGTGGGAGAGAGAACCAGGTAACGCTCAAAACGACCCAGGAAACCTATCTTGGTATCCATCCCCACAGAGGCAGCCCGTGCCCGAACGTACGAAACTACGACTGAGCCGCTGGCTGCGATGTAAATCGCCAGGACAGACAGCCAATCCCCTTTATTAAGGAAGTAATATAATAAGCCTCCGAAGATAAACAGCTCAGAGTAACGATCAGTGACTGAGTCTACAAATGCCCCGAATTCAGATGGCATGCCACGCAGGCGGGCCATGGTTCCATCCAACGTGTCAACCAATCCCATGACCAGCACGACAATGCCTCCAACGGTCAAATACCCAAGGGCGATCAGGATGGCTCCAACCACATTGCCTGCCAGCCCTAGGAGTGTCATGGTATTTGGGAAGATGCCTAATCGATTGAAGAATGCCCCAATCGGGTCCAGAACCCCCTTGAAAGCCACGCGTGCACGATCTGATAATGTTATTTTTTGCTTTTGCTGGTTTGTTTGATCCACTTGAATGCCCGTTCCACCTTTCGAGTCAATGATTAAGAATGCCGTATGCTATCGCAAGCGGTGATGGATGTCAAGATGGATAATTATCACGCGGTTCTATTCTTCTTCTTCCCCCTCAACCTCATCATCCAAAAGCACATCACGTTCACGCCCACCGGTTTGGGCAGGCCCCACCACCCCCATCTCCTCCAGCTCGTCCATCAATCGGGCGGCGCGTGGATATCCGATCCGCAAGCGGCGCTGAAGCATCGAGGCGCTGGCATGTTTCTCACCCTTCAGCATATCGATAGCTTTTTTGACCAGCTCGTCCCGGTCTGCCATGATCGCATCTTCCTTTAAAAATTCTTCCCAGGGTGGAGTGGCATTCGGCACTTGAGGATGCATGTTTTGCCAATACAGGATGATCTTATCCACTTCTGCATCCGAAATCATGACGCCTTGCACACGAACCGGAGCCGCTACCTCTGGAGGCATGAATAACATGTCTCCATGTCCCAACAGGCTTTCTGCGCCGCCCGTGTCAAGGATCACGCGAGAATCCACGGAGGATGCCACGGCAAACGAGACGCGGGCTGGGAAGTTGGCTTTAATCAGCCCTGTGACAACATCGGTGCTGGGTCGTTGGGTTGCTACCACCAGGTGGATACCCGTGGCACGTGCCAGCTGAGCCAGGCGGATCAGCATCGGTTCAGTTTGGTCAGGGGCTGTCATCATCAAGTCAGCCAGCTCATCCAACAAGACCACGATGCGTGGAAGCGGTTCATAACCTCGATGGCGGCGTGCTTTTCGATTAAACGAGTCGATATTCCTGGCATGCATTTCTTCAAGGAGCTTGTAACGCCGGTCCATCTCTGTGACTACCCAGCGCAGGACACCCAGGATTCGCTGGATGTCAGTCTCAACTTTACCCAATAAATGAGGCAGTCCATTGAAACGAACCAGCTCCACCATCTTTGGGTCGATCATCACCAGGCGCAAATCTTCCGGTGCGTTGTTCATCACCAGGCAGACAGTGATGGCTGCTATACAAACGGATTTACCAGAACCGGTTGTCCCGGCAATTAACAGGTGCGGCATGGTGCTTAGATCTGCTACCACAGGCAAACCCGAGACATCGCGCCCAAGTGCAACTGCCAGTGGTGAACCAACCTTGTAAAATGCTTCAGTTTCCAGGATAGGCCGTAACCGCACCATGCTGGTACGTGTATTGGGTACTTCAATCCCGACATACGGGCGTCCCGGGACGGGTGCTTCAATGCGCAGGCGTTCAGCAGAAAGTGCCAGTGCCAGGTCGCGGCGTAAACCGGCAATCTGAGCGACGCGTACTTTAATCCGGTTCGCTTGTTCCTCTTCTGAGCCACCTTTTTCCACGAAACCTGGTTCCACTGCAAATTGTGTCACGGTCGGGCCAACACGATATCCAACCACCTTGGCAGGGATACCAAACTCAGCCAGGGATTTTTCAATCATCCCGGCGGTTTGGTTGATGTTGCGCTCATCGGGGCGGTCCAGCTGATCATTGACCAGCAGGTCGAGGGGTGGAAGGTGTTCACCCCGGGGTGGGAGTGGAAGGTTCTTGGGTTGCTCACTTGAATTGGTCAAACGTTTTCGAAATTCAGGCGGAACATTCGGACGGCGTTTCTTTTTATCGGTTCCAGGAATGGCTCACCCCAGCCTGAGAACCCGCAGGGGCTACACTGACGACTGGTTCATCTATGATCGGCTTGGGAGGCTTTTGAATGGATATTTTTTGCAGACCTCTGGTAAGCGGTGCTACCAGTCCTAATCCATACACCAGGCAAACCAACAAGGTCATTCCGAAGATCACGGATATCCAAATGTTGCTGGTCAGACCGATACGGCTGAGGATCATTGACACCAATTCAGCTAATCCCCAACCAACAAAACCGCCATCAATACCTGCCTCAGCGTTTTCTATCGATCTATCTCCGAAAACCGCTAATATCGCTAAAATGGAGAACGCAGCCACTTCAAGGGCTATGATCCGTGCCCAAGGAACTTTAGAAGGTAGATTTCCCGAGGCTTCTCCAAGTGGTTTAAGCTGGTATGACCGTGCCCGTAATACTACTAATCCAGCCACAACACTTGCAATCACGACCAGGTAGGCACCGTATCCGAAAGCGTGGCGGATAAAATCCCGCCACAGGATAACCAAAGTACCTCCAGTGAGTTCAGGCAGAGTCAATGCGAGTAAGGTGAGTAAAGCAGATGCAAACAACAACACGCCCAAGAAGTCCAGGCCGAAGCGCTGGAAACGGCTGAGCAATCCTACCCCATGCTGGATAAGGCTGTCATATTCCTGATCCTCGGTAGGCTGTTTTACCTGCCTTGAAGGGTCTTTCCCCTTGTTACTGGTCATTGGGTTTCCAATAGTTTTTTCAGGCTCCCCAGGTATTCGATCGGGTGATTCCACTTAGTATACATCAACTTTTCCCTGCACCTCCAGGCGGTCACCATCGGGGAGGACCTTTCCAATGCGTTGTTGATAAAACTTGGCAGGTGATAAGCCTGACTGGTCGCGTAGCTGGTACAGCTCCTGGCGGGTGAGACCTGGTTTAAAATCCCACTCGCTTTCATGCGTCCAAACCGCACCACACACGCCATTGAAAACGTCCAGGATTTGCTGCTGATGACCCAGGAGCATCTCATCTGGCAGCTCATCCATGGCGAAAAATTGTGCTTCCATCACCTCGTTATTTTGAATAGAAAGCATGCCCCCGACAATGCTCGCTGAAAATACGACTACATGGCTGCCAGTGGAGAGCCATTGGGGTCGAGAATGAATCCCGACCAGGCGCTCGAGCTGTACCTCAAGCCCCAACTCTTCAAGAGCTTCCCGTTTTGCAGCTTCCACCAGGGTTTCACCGCTTTCCACTTCTCCCCCCGGCAGGCACCAGACTTCAAAATCTCTACGTTTGGTGAGTAAGACCTTACCATCCTGTATGATGGCTATATTAACACCTAATATTGGCATGGGTGTACCATAATAATCTTAGAATCAATCTGGTAATTCAGGAGGTTGTATTCGTTTCAGACCTGGAGGCGATATAGATGCCCACCAGGATCAGTCCACCCCCGATGAGCTTGATCAGACCTGGCTTTTCCTGCAGGACGACATAAGCCAGGATGGTTGAGCCGATGGGTTCACCTAATAAAGTGATTGACACGAATGCAGCTGAGAGATAGCCCAATGCCCAATTGAAAGTCGAGTGTCCAATCAGCTGAGGGATGATGGCAAGCAAGATGAGCCATACGTAGCTTTGGGGAGAGTATCCAAAGGGTTTCAACCCTGCCCCAAACATAAAGATGATCAGCACAACGGCAGCCATTCCATACACCAGTGATATGTAACTGACCAACGACATGTTTGCTCTCAGCTTCCGGCCAATGAGAAGATACCCGGCACCCGCGATAGCCCCGCAGATAGCCAGGATATCTCCCAGAAACGCCTTCCCTTGCATGAAATCTGAAATGTTCGGACAGCTTATCCTCCCCATTGTGATAGTACAGGTATCGCTGATGGCGATGATAAACACTCCCAGAAGGGTAAATATCAACCCGATGAAAACAGTCTTTCCGATTGGCTCTTTTATGGTGATTGGGGAGAGCAGGGCGACCCAAAGTGGGATGGTGCTGACCAATACTACCGAGCTAGCGACGCTGGTATATTGTAATGAGGTAATCCAGGTGGCAAAATGGAGTGCAAGGAAGAATCCCGGACAAAAGAGCCAGGACAAAGCCTTTTCGGTTGAGTCCCAGAAGTTCTTTTTTATGCCTGGTTGCCGCGATTGGGACCAGGATCAATGATGCGATGGTCAAACGCCAGGCTGCGATGACCAGCGATGGAACCTCCTCCTGGGCAAAGCGGATAAAAATCGATGCAGTTGAGACAGCCAGGATACCAAATAGGATGGCAAGAATGGGTGGGATAGGCGGGCGTTTGGAAGAGTTCATCAGCAAAGGTCAATTATAGGCGAGATTTTCCAAATACTGATGGGAAACCGGGAAAATCAGCTTTTTTGGATGTGCCAGAAGACTTTTCCCAAGATATTTTCCTTTTTTACGAGACCAAATACGCGGCTATCGACACTGTCAGGCATGGGAGCCGATGACGCTCACTTCCCCATCCGGGGTAATTTGCTGAATGCGCTTGATCAACAACCCGTATCCCGGCTGGTGGAACGCAATGATATCACCGGGAGAGGGTGGTACGAATAAAAAGGGGATTTTGCTGATCATGACAAAATCCCCATTTTGATATTCAGGAGTTAAGCTTTCCCCCGAGATTTTTAACAGCTTCAGCATTAAAGAGCGGGGTACACCAGCTCCAATGCGGGGGCATAGGGAGCTTTGGCACGCTTGGTGGCAATTCCTTTTGTCTCCCAGAAGATCTGGGCAAATTCGTTGATTGCTTCCACAAGCTGTGTGGCCTGCTCACGATCGGTGGTTTGGCGGACTTTTGAGCCCAACTGCATGATCTTATGGACCAGTGCATGGGCATTGGGATATTTTTCAAGATGTTGGGCTTTTAAATAATCACCCCAAATGACCCGAATTTCAGCCTTAGCACGCTCAGCATGTTCTTCTTTAACTGTGATATAGCGGGACATGCTGTTCATGTAGTCTTTATTCCGGTCGGGGGTTTTGGCCTCAAATTCGGTCATTAAATCCAGCATGCGTACCACCGTCAGCGCGCTGATCTGGGCAATGATCGGGTCATAAATCCCACATGGGATGTCACAATGGGCTTTTACGCTTTCGATATTTACTTTCTGGTCAATTTTGTTAAAAATTTGGTAAATCATATATCCTCCTGGATTTCTACGGGTGTTTGTGGTTATACAACGATAATAATGAGATTGACTTATCTTGTCAAGCAATTGCGCTTTCAAGCACATTAATAATTCCGATTGTAGATTAATCTAGATTTTCTAGCTCTATTTCGCTTTAATTCAAAGGCTATTTTAAGCGATATATGTGTCTTTATTAAATACGTTATATAAAAAAACCAGGGAAGTACGAAACCAGAATTTGCTTGACAAAGGGGGTAGTGGGGAATAAAATTTTCTAGTTCAATATTCATAATTCTTCTCTGCAATAGAGAAGGAAACCGATACTGATAGAATCCTAAAGGAGGATCCAATCATGACCCATATCATTACAAGTTTGTGCCTGCGTGACTCTGGATGTGCTGACGTTTGCCCTGTGGAATGCATCGTGGGTGGTAAACCAGTTGACGATTATCCAATGTTTTATATCGATCCCGATACCTGCATAGATTGCGGTGCTTGCATACCGGAATGTCCATTTGAGGCTATCTTCCCTGAGGATGAAGTTCCGGCAGCATACAAAGCCAAAGGTGGTGAAATGATAAACCTGGTAGGATTAACGGGTCATTTCGAGGGGGTTGATCATCATGGTCGTCCCGTTAGCCTGAACACCGTGCGTACCTTAACGGCTGGTGAAGTGGTTGACCTGACCAAGGATATCCAGTTAAATTATGATTTTTTCACCAAGGGTCCTGGTTATAAGGCAAATGAATAAAAAATAATATCGGGCTGCCCGGTTCGAACTACGGGCACCCCGATAGATATGTTTTACTGATTATATTTAGATGAAAGCTGGCGGAATGCTCCGCCAGCTTTTTAGTTATTTCGTCTTGCTGTTGCCCACCTCAAGCTTCAAGCTGCCGGCTCCCATTTTTACGTGGATGGTGATCGTATTTCCGTCACCGGACAACTGGTAGGTATCTCCGCTTTGTTGCCAGTCGCCTTTTGTGCTGATGGTCATCAATCCGCTATCCGTGATAACCTCGGCATTCGTCCCTCTTGGGATGATCACGGTTACTGAGCTCACGCCTGATTCAATATTCACATTCATATTGTTGCGTAATTCACCAGAAAAATCCAAAGTGTAATTTCCAGCCCCGCTGCGGAAGGTCATATCCGTGGTATTTGCATTTGCAAGTCCCTCAAGGGAGACATCCGAAGCGCCTGTGGTATATTCCAGTGAGCTCATCTGGACCTGGTTGGGAGCGGAGAAGTTCAATGTTGCTTTGGCAGCACCATCCCCAATATTTAGGCGCTCAATGGATAACCCTCCCAATTCATAATCACCCAGATACGCACCAGCCTTTATGAACAGGCTCATCGGGCTGTTTCCTAAGTTCAAATTCCAATCATTGACAATATCATTGTTGAAGTTTGGAATCCCACCCATCTCCAGGTTCCCCTGGTCAATGAGAATATTCTCACCATCAATGGTGACCGTGGGTTTGAAATCCGGGACATTATAAGCGGCTGTGCCATCTACCAAAGCATCTTGAGCACCGGGTTGTAAGGTGAGATTGCCCGCCCCGAAATTGATTGAGACATCAGCAATTGCCGTTGTATCCACAGGTAGGGGCACATAGATCGCATCTGTCTCGGTTGGTCCAGTTTTTGCTTGCAAGTCCGGTAGGTTAATATTTACGGTACATGCCAGGCTGGCAAGTACCAGAACGACGATAGCGATTAAGCTCATATTTTTGTTCATCATATCCTCCATATTTTGATTTCTGTATTAATATACGGATTTTCGAAGTTCAGGTTGCAGATTGCGTGGACGAACTTGAGATCAGCCTTATTACCAATCCATACAGGATATAACCGATTGCAACGAAAATAATCGAGAATTTGATCACCGCACATACGCCAGCAATCTCGGGGAACGGGGATTGAACCCGGCCAAATAATATGGCGACCAGGGCAATGTTCTCAATATAATCGCATAATGCTGCCAGTACCAGCCCCCATGCTAAGGGAGCGCCTGCCCGCGCAAGTGGTTTGGCTCTTCTTCGTAGCACATCAGCTGTGAGGATACAACCCAAACCGAGGGCAGCACTGTACACCAACGGGAATAGGAAATCCAATCCCTGGATAAAAGCTGCTCTGAGTTGCGCCTCCATTCCCCACGAGTTGATTATCTCTTGTGCGTGGGCAGGGGAAAAGGCAAACTCAAAAGAGATGATGCCATACGGAGCGCTTGAGGTTGTTAATGGCGAGCCAATGATATTCATGCTGGCCATGATCACGATGGTCATGATGAGCAGGAAGATGAAATATTTTTTCTCATACTTTGGATTAAGCTGCTCGAATGGATGGCTCATCGGATTTCTCCAGGAAAAGACGAATATCGGATCAGCTAACGCTCCACCATGGGCAGGAATGATGGGATGGTCAGCACGTAAACGCGTGACTTGCCGTTGCCAGGTGTGACCAGCTCCGTCCGTAATCGTAGCCGTATTATGATATCACCGTCGGGGAGCTATATTCCCGCATCCACGGTGGCATCAAAACGAATGACCACATCCACGGATGAGCTGACTGCTCCATTCCAGCTCACAGTTCCATTGGTGTAGCTGGCAGTGCCAGAGGACGCCCACAGGTTGCCGGCGAAATCCAGCTCAGGTGGTAACGGGTCAGTCATACTGGCATTGTTTAACGTTCGACTGGGATTATGTAATGTGACGGTAAAGGTTAATAAGTCACCCGGATTTGCCTGTGAAAGGCTGGAGGTTTTGACCGAATCTCTCAATGTCGGTTGGATGGCATTGGACAGGTTCCCATCACGCTGGTAATCTCCGCGCCCGGTGCCCCATAAGATCGACGCGTTGGCCGTGCCTGGTAGATCATAAGCCACAACACCCGAGCTGGCAGTCAGCAGGACTACTTCTAAATCGGGGTCAGAATCAATATTTGCCAGGGTTGGAGCGGGTAATGCGCCATTCCAGTCTTCCTCCACCAAAAGCATCTGGCAGGCTGACTTCGTAGATCACATTTCCGAGATAATCCAATATGTGCAGCTTTCCGGTGTGATGGCTGCCTTTTTGCGCCCAGGATGTAAAAATAACCTCTGCATAACCATTATCATCCAGGTCAGCTATGACTGGTTCGGAGGCAAAGCGGAAAAATCCCTCTGCTGGTTTGTATACGGAAAATGGCCAATTTCCATGCTCAGTTTTATCCAGCCAGAATGCGTGCACTCGCCCATCATAGGAGGCATAGATGATTTCCATCCGTCCATCCCCATCCAGGTCAGCTACTGCCGGGTTTGGTTGGTTATTTTCAATGACCTTATAATCCTCGGTTAGTGGAGCACCCGTGTCAAGCGGCACAGTTCGCCAATCAAAGCCATCATCGTTGAACCGACTACGGTCAGCGTTAAACACATAAACACCATTGTATTTGCTCGCATAAGGATCCGCACTGCAATCGTATGTGTTGCCAGTGACCACCACCTCCATTTGCTCCATCCCCATTCATATCCACAATGACACTTGGCCCGTGGGCAAAGTTGGTGCGGTAGCTTTCTTCACGTTCTCCATCGCATGCCCCCCAACCGCGCAGCTCGGTCGCCAGGCTTTCCCACACGCCCACTTTACCCCAGCCTTTACCTGCCATACATTGGGTTGGCAGGTATCTGGGTTCCATTGGCTTCATAGGCGCAGATGTAGTGCACATCGGATGGCACCACAATTTCATTGGCAGCATCGCCATCTAAATTTCCTGCGGAAGCATTGGCATTAAAAACTCCATAGGCATACCCGCTGTCATTGCTTAATTGCGGCCATCCGGGTCGCAAGGTTCCATCATGCTCGAATACCCAGGTGTTGACTGCCCCATAAACCGCACCGGTGACAATCACTTCCATCGTATCATCACCATCCAGGTCGCTGACCAACAGACCGCGCAGCTCATTGCTTGTGGGATGTTTAGGCCATCCAGGCTCGAAGTATCCTTGTGCATTGTATACCGAAACCCAGCCACCGCTGTGAGCGGTCACAATTTCCACTGCCTCATCTGCGTCAATATCCGCGATGACAATGCCTGGCCATGTACGTCCAACGTTTGAAGCGCCTGGTTCGCTTCGATCGTGCCCAGAAGACATTTTCCACTCCAACGCTCCGGTTGACCCATTCAGCACGAAGATGGAGTAAGCAGACGCGATGACCTCGACCTGGCCATCGTTATCCAAATCTGCCGTGGCAGGGGAGGAGTACCACCCTGTCTCACACCACGAAGAATAACAACCACCCCGTTGCCACTTAAGCACGGGCATGCCGATAGCAGGGGTAGCCTGGACATGTGATTGAAATCCACTGGTTGCGAGTATGGATATAAGCAGGATGGGAATATAACGACGAATGGATTGCTGGAAAATGGAATACAGGTTTTTCATGGCTGTACTTATTCTCCTTCTGTTTTGATTATAGATGATTATTTGTATAACAGAAACTGAAATCATGCTTACCGCGAATAGGCAACCCTCAAAAAAACCTATCGGGAAAATTTTATACCTATTTATCTGGGAATATATTTAATTCAATCAGCGGCCGGTATATGTTTACCGACCGCTGATTATTATCAGCACGCTTATTTAGGAAGGGAAACCTTAATTCTAACGATATTCAACACCATTTGCACGATCTTTACCGCAGATACGATGATTGAAATTGCTGAGCGCGATGATCAAGAATTGGTTCAGCAGTGATTTCAGGATTCCAATTGCACCCCAATTACCCATCGCGCCTTCGAGTGTATACAGGAGCGAGATGTTTCTCATCAGGCTTACAGCGATGATGATGTTCAGGGAGCTCACCAGGATAGAGAACAAACGCGTACCGGTCTGCCAGGCTCCTTTGCGGAGTATGAGGATGTCCAACAGGATGGTCAAGATCCATAGCATACTCAACCAGGGGATATAAGCCTTGAAGGCATCGGTGAGAATGGGTATGAAAGTCCACTCTCCATTGAAATTGTTGTAAATTCCGACCCGGTCAAAGTAGAAATTGAAAATGATCAAAGCAATAAAGGTGAAAACGATCTCAGCGATCAAATCACCGCGTTTGATCTTATCGGGTTTGCTGATGGCTTTCAGGCTATGCGGATCCCAATCTTTATCCTTCGGTGTAACCCTGAACTCTGGAATTGCCCACTGCAGGATGGCGAAAATCAAGACGATATTCCCAAATGCCTGGACCACAACTGAGAGTGTATTTGCCAGCGATTTGATCAGGTCAGTGAAGAATTCACTGGTTGTCATGCCTGCGAACGGATTCGCCCCGATCCAGGTTACCACCAGCATTAAAACTGCAATGATGGGTAGGGCGATCTTCAATACCAGGATGAAGGTGGGATACAGGCGTGGACCGATCAGGTATTTCTCAGGCAGGTAAGGGGCGACGATCTTCTCTGGAGAGCCGAACTCTTTGAGCACGGCGACCATCATTTCATCGTCCGGAACACGACCTTCAGCCTTACTGCGATCATCCAGTGCATCCTGGATCAGTGAGTGAATTTCGGTGACGGTATCCTTGCGTAATCTGGCTGGCAGGAGATCACTGACTGCAGCGAGGTAGCGATCGACAATAGTATCCTTGTTTATTGTATCCATTTGATTTCTCCTCATGATTAATCCAGCATATTTCTCATCATTAGGACCATGCTTTCCCATTCCTTGACCAGCCTGGGTAGGATCTCCAGCCCCGTCGAACTGATCAAGTAATACCGGCGTGGACGGGCATCTTCCAGGCGCCAGCTTGAGCTGAGCAAGCCTTGCGTTTCCAACCGTCGCAGCAGGGGGTAGAGCGTGCCCTGGTCAATTTCCAGGCCTTTCTCCGATAGGGACTTCATCAGCGAGTAGCCATACTGTTCCTGGTTGCACTGGCTTAGCACTGCCAGGACGATCACCCCACGCCGCATTTCCAATATTAGGTTTTCGATTGATTGGTATTTCCATATCAACTATCCTTTGTTGCATTATACTGTATTATATACAGTATGTCAAGAATAATAATATTAGAATATTTAAGTGTAATTTATTTGCTTATTCCTTATGGCTGCATGGCAGACTGGAGTAAGGTTTGCCCCATCTCCAGCACTCGCTGTGGGTCTTCTTCTTCAAGAAGGACCGCAATCGCCAGGGGCACCCCAGGCCATTCTGGTAGTGTCCCCCCGATGAACCATGAATATCCAGGTTTTTCTTCCCAGGATTTTCCAACCCCCTCATCTCCAGTCGATACCACCTGCCAGATAGGCAGCTCATCATCTGCCAGGGCATTGGCAGTGTTATTGGCGTCTGAGCCTGATAGCATCTCTTCGGGTTCGGAGGTCCCGGGTAGCATCACCCAGCCAGATTGGGGTGTATTCGACCGCCATAACCAGGCGAGCAGCAGGTCTTATACCACCGTTGCTCAGCCCTGAGGCTGCCAGTGCCATCTGCAGGGGGCTGACCTTCAAGAATGCTCCAGTACCAGGATCGGGCAAACCCAACATATAACTGGTTGTATCTGTCAGGGAATCAGGTTTGGAAGAGCTGAGTGTTTCGATGGGTAATGATCGGGGCAGTGAATAGTCCGAGCTTCTCCAGCAGGGTGATGAGCTCCTGACCATTGAATTGTTGCGCCAGTTGCCTGAATGGCTCGGCGCAGCCGGCTGCTACTGCGGCCTGCCAGGTTGACCCAGCGGGTTTCAATGCACAATCCTGGAATTCTGAACCATCCAATTGCTCGGAACCAGCCTGTTGGCTGGCAGCCAGCAGGAATGCACCCATGGTTTTCCCGGGTGGGTACAATCCCATGCCTGCCCGGTCATAGAGGGGTGAGGAGAGATCATTCACCAGGTTTTCCCAGCTGGCTTCCAAGGTGTTGGCGTCAAAGCTGGGGCTGGAGGCCATGGCAAGAATTTCTCCACTGTCAGCATTCAGTAAAACCGCCGCCCCAGGGTCGCCCGCCAACAGCTCATCCGCTTTGGTTTGTAGGTTCTGGTCAATGCTCAGGCGAACATCCAGGCCCGGCGGGGGTTGGCCATAGAGCAGGTGTTCCCACCATAAGGTGAGCCCAGGATACCCTTTCAACCCCTTAAGATACGAGTCCAAACCGGCTTCCAAACCTGCCTGCCCATAGACCGGGTGGGTGTACCCGAGTATTGGACCAAGGGCTGGGTAGGGATACTGGCGTAAGAAATCTCCAGGCTGACCGGTGGATTCAGCCAATGGGCGCTCATGGCGATCAAGGATCGACCCACGCTTAACGTAGCGATCCGAAATGGTCCGGCGTGGATTATCGGTGCGGTTGAGCAGGTCCGGTCCACGCACGAAACCCCACCATCCGGCAACCGCTGTGAGAGCTGCCAATCCCAATAACAATCCGCCCGAGAGCAGGAAGTTGATGCGGGTCTGGATTTTTACTTTTTCAGGTTGGAGCGCATACGACACTTCCTGGCGGGAGCTGATGATCAGCAGGCACAGGAGCTCAAAGATGGACACCACCAGTGAAGACCCGCCGTACGAAACGAATGGTAGGGTGACACCCGTGAGGGGCAGCAGGCGCAGGTTGCCGCCAATGATCAGGATGCTCTGCCCGACCAGGTGCACTCCCAGGCCAATCGATAGCAATCGCTGGAAGGTGTCGGTGGAACGAATGCAATTCGGATGCTGCGGCTCGACAAACAAGGCCAGCAAGCTTAATATGGCAAACGCTCCGAGCAGCCCACTTTCTTCGCTGATGGCAGAGAAGATGAAATCGGACTGGGCAATGGGAACAAGCCCCGGGCTTCCCAGGCCGGGTCCACGACCGATCAGGCCACCATTTGCGACCGCCAGCAGGGACTGCACGATCTGGTAAGAGCGCCCGGAAGGGTCCAGCCAGGGGTTGAGCCATGCGTCCACGCGGCAGGTCAACAACATCGAATAAGGCATAGCCTACAATGGCAGCCAGTACCAGCACCAGGAGGCTGAAAATCAGCACCCGTTGATCCCCGGTCCCGGAATAGACGATAATGGCATACAGAAACAGAAAGATCGCGGCAGTCCCCAGATCGCGTTGGAAGATGAGCAGCAGCAATGCCAGGCCGGTCAGGATGAGGGTGGGGATGAGTAAAGGAAGCAACCTGGAGGGCGGGGATGATTGAGCGGGCCGATCAGCCAGATATGCAGCCAGGTAAACGATGAGCAGCAGCTTGAGCAGTTCGGAGGGTTGGAAGTAAAAACCGCAGCAGCCCAGCCAGAAGGCGAGGTCCTGCACCCATTGGGTTGGTCCCCAGGATCAAGGTTACGGCTGTGAGTAGCAAACCGGATGTCAGCCATATGTACTTGAATTTCCGCAGGTAGGTCAATAACCTGTTCCCTGGTGACAAGCCATCAAACCGCATCGCCAGGATGAATACAGCTCCGGCCACCACCAGCCAGGCAGACTGGCGCAGGCCAAGATTGTTGGATAAACGCCAGATGGTGAGTAAACCCCAGCCGGTGAGCAAGGCTGTAATGGGGAAAAGGAACGCGTCACGCGTTGGCAGCCGGCGGGAAAGCTCCCTTTGCAACAGCCAGGCAAATCCAATCCAAATTACGAAACCCAACCAGTGGTACCAGCGATATTCCACCTGCCAGGATCGCAGCCGCACCGCATTGGATAGGGTGAGCGCTAATGAATAAAGCCCCAGGAACACGCTTGCCAGGACAAGCAAGCGCCGTTCAGTCTGGTCGATTGCGGAAATCAGGTGGGAAGACAAGCTGGGTTTTATTTCAGGTATTTTCTTACCAATAGGTCCAGCTTTTGGCGTGTCTCAGCAGGGATGCGGTCCGGCTGGGTGATTAGGGCAGTAGCCAGGGCATTACGGCAATCACAAGATCGTTCAGGGTTTAGCTGTTTTGCCAGGTTGGCGATCGCCTGTTGGGCAACTTGCGTGTTGCGGTTGAGTACCGCGATGACTGCCTCCACGCTGACCGGTTCCTGTTCCAGGTGCCAGACGTCGTAATCGGTGACGTGTGCCATGACGGCATAGCAGAGTTCTGCTTCACGCGCCAGGAAGGCTTCCGGTGAGGTGGTCATACCGATCAATGACATGCCCCAGGAGCGGTAAACATTCGATTCAGCCTTGGTGGAGAAGCGTGGTCCTTCTACGGTCAAGAATATGCCTCCGCTGTGCACGGTGCGCCCCAGTGGCCTCGACGGCATGTAGAAGCTGGTCTGAAAGGTCTGGGCAGAAGGGATCGGCAACACCGATGTGAGCTACAAGTCCATCACCGAAGAAGGAGCGTCGCCGGTCACGGGTCAGGTCAAAGACCTGGTCTGGGATGACCAGGTCACCTGGGACGTAATCCTCACGCAGTGAACCGCATGCGCTGATGCTGATGACGCGCTCAACCCCCAGCGACTTAAGCGCAAAGATATTGGCGCAGTAGTTGACCTCGGTCGGGTGAATGTGGTGACCGATGCCATGCCGGGCGAGGAATGCCACCTCCATGCCTTCCAGAATGCCGGTGACGATGGGGGCACTGGGCTTGCCGAAAGGGGTGCTGAGGTCATGCTCAAAGACGTCTTTAAGCCCGGGTATGGAGTACAGCCCGGAACCGCCGATAATTGCCAGAATGGGATGTGAGTCCATGGTTATCCTGTATCTAATGGAAGTTTCGATTATTGTACCCGAAAATCTCCAGGCAATGCACACCTGGAAATCATAGTATAGTTAATCCAGGCATTTTTGCTATAATGGTTCAGCAGTAAAATAGGTTTAGTCAGCGGAAAATTTGCAATATCGGAGGGGAAAATGGCTAGAGTAGATACATTCCGGTCAAGGCATTTCGACCTTGAACAACTCGCCGATGGGGTATATGCAGCAATCAATTCCAAGGATGGCTGGGCAATTTGTAATGCCGGGATCATCAACCTGGGCGACCGCACTATTGTATATGATGCTTTTATTTCTCCCCAGGCTGCCAGCGACCTGAGGGCAGCCGCGGAACACCTGACCAATCGCCCGGTGCATGCAGTAGTCGATAGCCACTACCATAACGACCATATCTGGGGCAACCAGGCATTTTCAACTGAGACGGATATACTCTCCACTGCAAAGACGCGTGAGCTGATCCTGACCGAAGGCCCCAAGGAGATCCAGGGATGCAAGGAAGTGATTCAGCAGCGCCTGGAGAATACTGAGACACAAATTATGCATGCAGATGGTCAATTTGAGTTGAATGATCTGAAACTCCATCTCGCCTACTATCAAGCGATCAACGCCAGCCTGCCCATCCTTGAAATCCGCCTACCGAACATCACTTTCAGCGGGGATTTGACCTTTGAAGGATCAAAACGCTCGGCCAGGATTTTGACCTATGATAACGTGCACTGTGGCAATGATGCCATCCTGTACCTGCCTGATGACGGGGTTGTTTTTATGGAAGATATCCTATTCAGCGGTTTCCACCCATATTTGGAGGAAGGCAACCCGGAAAACATCCTGCAGGCACTGGCGGAAGCTAAAAAGCTTGGAGCAAAATGGTATATCCCCGGGCATGGGCCGGTCGGGGATGCCTCCCAGCTGGACTGGATGGATGGCTATATCAATTGCCTGAATTCCCTTGCTGGTGAAGTTATCAAAAAAGGTGGCGACCAGGCTGAGCTGGAGAAAATCACCATCCCAGCTGAATACAAGTCCCTGCTTTTTCCCCAATTTTTCTTGATCAATTTAAAGTTCCTGTACCAGAGGCAGATTATTCGTGAATCAAGATTGGCTGGATGAGGAGTATTCATGACGATAAAAACATTACTCCCGGAACCCAAGGATGGGATGGATGTACTTGATCAATGGATTGAAAAAAGGGAGGAGATAAAAATCCGTTTCCTGGATAATATTGGAAAACCGGAATTTCCCAGGAAACCGAGCGATATTGAAACCATTGATATCACACAATGTGAAAGCTATACGCGCAGTAAATTGCGCTATTGGGTCGGTGAGAGAGAAGAGGTACGGGCGTACCTATTTATTCCGCATGGGTTAATCGGTCCAGCTCCGGCAATCTTGGCCATGCATCAAATGAACAATTACGGGAAGGACGAAGTTGCCGGATTATACGGAAACAAGGATTATGCCTATGGCCATGAGCTTACGGAGCGTGGCTATGTGGTCCTGGCGCCTGATTATCTTAGCATGGGGGAAAGGGTGTTCCCGGGAAAGGAACGGTTTGACACAGTCCCATTTTATGAGAAATATCCAGGTTGGTCGATGGTGGGCAAGGATATTGAGGATTCGATGGCTGCGATGGATGTGCTGTGTACATTTGACTTCGTTGATCGCAATAAAATTGGCATGATCGGCCATTCCCATGGGGGAAGCAACACCATTTTTGGCATGGCCATGGATGAGCGGGTTGCCGTCGGGGTCAGTAATTGCGGGATGTCGGTGATCTCCGAGGAGGAAAAACGCCTGGAATGGTCATTGGAAGAGGGATATATCTACTTCCCAGGGCTGAGAAAATATTTGCTGGCAGGAGAGGAGCTTCCATTTGATATTCAATGAAGTAGCCGCCTTGATTGCACCCAGACCCTGGCTGAATATATCGGCATATTACGATAAAACCCTTGGGAATCAAGAATTTCTGGCAGCGGTTGGGGTTCAACTCAATCAAGTTTATAAATTATTCGGCAAGCAAAATCAATTCGCTTATTTTATGCACGGGAATGATCATTCATTCCCAAGGTTTGCCAGAACCCTGGCCTATGCATGGCTGGATAGATTCCTGAAAGCCTAACCAAAAAAGCCACCCTTTGTCTTCCGCTAGGAGTTGCCACACCTCCATTTAAAGTTTTACCTCCCATTCCATCCTTAATGTAAAGCATACTTGACATTTAAATCATTTGATGTATAATAATGTAAAGTACACTTTACAATGAAGAGGGCTTATGGGCGAAGAAGTATTTAACCGAATCCGAGACTACCGTGTGGAGCGTGGCCTCACACAGGATGAGCTGGCTCAGGCTGTAGGAGTATCACGCCAGAGTATCATCTCGATT
The DNA here is from genome assembly GCA_963777965.1 of uncultured Chloroflexia bacterium. GTDB lineage: Bacteria > Chloroflexota > Anaerolineae > Anaerolineales > UBA4823 > FEB-25. The sequence continues at coordinate 236,914 of CAVZSS010000031.1, forward strand.
GAACGTGGCCGTTATACCCCCAGCCTCAACCTGGCCTTGCGCTTTGCTCAATATTTTCATTGTTCAACGGATGAACTTTTTAAGCTCAATCAGGAGGACTAACATGTTTAATAATCTATTTTCCAAGTGGTTTGCCGTTGATGAACGCTTTGTAATGCACCGCTATATTTCCACCCGCTGGGCGGTAATTGTAGGAGTGGTTTTAATGGCTATCTGGGTGAATTATGAATTTATTGTCAATGATACACTTCGGATGGACCTGATCATTATCTTACTAGCGATGCTTATTACCAAGGTGGCAGTCATGATCTACTACCGCATGACGCATTAATCAGGTTACACGCATGCGTAATGGCTGTTGGTTAATAAATAAATGGATGATGGAGGTTAAAATGGCGCTCAAGAAAAGAAATTCCACCCCCCAGGAATATATCCAGGTTGGGATGGCTTTTTTCCTGATCGGGATATTCGCCTGCATGGTAGCAGATGGCAGGCTCGTTGGTACAATCATTATTAGTTTGATACCTAACAAATCATTATTGGTTTCAATTCAGAGCGCTGCAGCAGGATTCTCGATCCCAATATTTTGTGCCTCGATATTTTTCAACCTGCGTGGTTTAACGATGGTACGAACAAGGTGATGTAGATTATCGATTTGTGGATGGACATTCTTCCAAGGGGTGAATTTAGGCTATACTTATAAGTATAGAGGAAAACAAGATGACAACGGACCAAAAATCGGATGAGCATAGAGCAGTTCGAGCAGCGGAAAAAGAAGCAGCTTGAACTGGAGAAACAACAGGAAGAAGATAGAAAAAAACGCCAGCTGGAGCAGCAGCAGCTTGAAAAAGAGCAGGAGAAGAAACGCATCCTACAGATGCAGGAGCGGCAGCAGCTTGAAAAAGAGCAGGAGAAGAAACGCATCCTACAGATGCAGGAACGCCAACAACTGGAGCAACAGCAGGATGTTAAATATAAACCGCAACAAGAGGAACGTCAGCTGCTGGAAAAGCAACAGGAACAGCAACGGATCGTAGATCAGCAGGAGCGCCAACAGCTGGAGCAAAAGCAGGATGATAAATATAAACCGCAACAAGAGGAACGCCAGCAGCTGGAACAGGATCAGGAAAAGAAACGGATCGTAGATCAGCAGGAGCGCCAACAGCTGGAGCAAAAGCAGGATGATAAATATAAACCGCAACAAGCAGAACGGTTGCTGCTGGAACAAGACCAGGAAAAGAAACGAATCTCAGATAAGCAGGAGCAGCAGGTATTGGAGAAGAAACAGGAGAAGCAGTAATTCGTGAGCGATTATTTATATCGGATCAGGCAAATTGAAATTATGTATATTGTTAATTCATAATTTTACCAACCCAAGGAAGCGGGAAATATTCGTGCCAATAAAATATCTTTGTTCTTCTCTGCCCCCTTCTCCAAAACTTCCAATTTAAACCCTTCTGGGTTATTGCGATACTGTATAACTTCTGTACCTTTTCTCCAGTCTATTACTGAATAGCGTTTTGACTTTTCATGTATCCAATCCATCCGGAGGGATTAAAATGATTCCAGGAATTTCAGTTGATAGATGATAAAAGTGTATGATAAAATATAAATAAGATATATATAACTATATTTATCTATAAACACAATACATATTTGCTTAGCTAGTATAGAACTGATTTTGAGAAGCGGGCGCTTTCATTTACTTGGTTGAGAAAGATAAAGAAGGGAGTTCATCCGGAATAATGCGTCTTAAAGTTTTGACAGATAGTATCGATTTATCAATTTATCACTCTACCGTTCGTATAATTTATTCCAATATTCCAAATTCACTGCGTTTTGTTGGTATCTTTGGGTAAATGACCCCGGAAATCAAAGAATATCCTGTGCATTTATATCGCTATATTTCCAGGTATAATTTTCTCAAGAAATGCGGCTTCCCCGGCCATTTGAAAGGAGGAAATATTTATTATTTGATCATGAATTCGAGTGGATATAAAAATAAAAATCATTTTTTCTCACCCATACCATAAAGAGGAGATTACACATGAGATCTAGAATATTCCAGCTGACTACATTATTCGTTGTTATGCTAATGATGTTGGCTTCGATAAATGTAGCCCCAACGGCGGCTGTTGTTGGTCCCGAGACTGACACATCGACAACAGCAACAAAACCAGTCACTCCAAGCACTGCGAATAGAACCAAAATTGGTATCAGCGAAACCGGGCTATATATTGTACAGCTCAGTGATCCTTCGTTGGCAACTTATCAAGGTGGAATTGATGGACTCGCTGCAACTAGCCCCGAGGTAACTGGCACACGTCGTTTGGATACAAGCACTCCTGAAAGTCATGCTTATGTAAATTATCTGGATGTTCAACAAGCAGAGTTGTTGGATAATATGGAAGCAGCTTTTGGACGTCCCGTTGAAGTGGCTTTTCAATATAAGAATGTACTGAATGCAGTGGCAGTGCGTATCAGCCAAGATGAAGCCGTCCAAGCCTTAAGCCTGGCTGGTGTGCGCACTGTTTATCCTGACACGCTGCGTGAGTTAGATACTGATATTGGTCCGACCCTGATCGGTGCCCCGAGCATTTGGACCGGTGACACCCAAGGAGATCTGGAAACACACGGTGAAGGCATCATTATCGGTATGATCGATTCGGGTATCAATCACGCCCACCCCTCCTTCGCTGATCTAGGCGGTGATGCTTACAATCATACAAATCCCTACGGTTCGGGTATCTATGTTGGCTGGTGTGAGACGAACCCGACCTTTTGTAACGACAAACTGATCGGCGCGTATGGTTTGAACCCAGTTGGTGGCAGTCCGGAAGATACTGACGGGCACGGCAGCCACACCGCCAGCACAGCTGGTGGCAACTTTACCGATGTCGAAATTGACGATGGTGCGGGCGGCACCTTCGATGTAACCATCTCGGGCGTTGCCCCGCATGCCAACATCATTGCCTACAAGGTCTGCAATCCAGGCTGCCCTGGAACAGCCAGTGTAGCGGCAGTAGATCTGGCGATTACCGATGATGTGGATGTCTTGAACTTCTCAATCTCTGGCGGGGATGATCCATGGAATGATCCAGTGGATCTGGCTTTCCTGGATGCCTTTACAGCCGGCATCTTCGTCTCGGCCTCGGCTGGCAACGATGGTCCGGCGGCGGGCACAGTTGCCAAGACTGGACCATGGAACGCTGCAGTTGCAGCCAGTACGCATAGCCGCATTATTGCCCATGCGCTGGATGTGGTCGGAACGGCTAGTTCGCTGCTAGGTTTAGGGGCAGTTGAAGGCACTGGTCCGGCATTATCAGCTGATTTCACTGACACGATCATTTGGGGTGGTGATATTAATCCATCGAACATCAACGGCTGTACGGCCTGGCCAGCTGGATCGTTTACCGGCGCGATTGGTATGGTCCAACGTGGCACCTGCACCTTCGCTGTCAAGGTGAATAACCTGGTTGCCGCCGGTGCGGTGGGTGCATTGGTCTATAATAATGCAGGCGGCCCGGCGATCGTGATGGGTGGTCTGGAACTTACAACCGTGCCCTCAATGATGGTCTCATTGGGTGATGGTCTGGATATAGTAGACCTGATCGAAGATGACCCAACAGCCCAGGCGACCATGTATATAGCCCAGGGATTTGTATATAACACAGACTGGCAGGATATCATGGCTGGCTTCAGCTCGCGCGGCCCAAGCCAGTGGGAGCTGCTCAAGCCTGATTACACTGCCCCGGGTGTCAACATCCTGGCTGCAGTGGCAGCTTCGGGTGCAGACCCGGTGCAGTACGGATTCCTCCAGGGCACCTCGATGTCCTCACCGCATGGTGCAGGAGCAGCTGCGCTGATGATGGCGCTGCGCCCAACCTGGAGTCCGGCGGAGATTAAGTCGGCGATCGCCAGCACGGCTAGCCAGACCGTTTTAGATTCAGATGGTGTTACCCCGGCTGATCCCTTCGATGATGGTTCAGGACGCATCAACCTGTCGGCAGCGGCTTATGCCGGCTTTGTCCTGAATGAAACCACGGCTAATTATGTAGCAGCAAACCCCAGCTTGAATGGCCAGCCAAACACACTCAACCAGCCTAGCATGGTAGATTATACCTGTGTGGGTTCCTGCTCCTGGGAGCGCACAATTAAGAGTACACTGCCCGGTGCCCAGGCATGGACAGTAAGCTTCGACGCTGACCCAAACATACCACTGGATGCGTCACCATTGGTCTTCACACTCGCTCCAGGTGCCAGTCAGACGATCGTCATCACCGCCAATGTAACAACTGGCCTGGTGGGTGAGGTTTACTTCGGTGATATTATCCTGACCCCCACGGAACCTTCTGATGCATCAGTGGGTCACATGCCGGTAGTGGTAGCTCCAGCGACAGCCTCTTTACCAGACCTTGTGAATATCGTTACCGATGAGCGCACTGGCACAAAGACCATTTCCGATGTTCAGGTGATAAGTGATGTCGTTACCCTGACGGCAGAGGTAGCAGGCCTGGGTCTGGGTGAGCGCCACGAGTATAGCGGTAAACGAAGATCCAACCAACACAGATGCTTTCAATAACTTAAGCGAAGTCTTCTGGACCACCTTTAACGTCCCAGCCGGTACTTTGCGCCTGGTCGCGGAAGTCGTGATCTCGGAAGCTCCAGATGTGGACCTGTACGTTGGTACCGGAACTACCCCCAGTTTAGGCACCATCGTGTGTACCAGTGCTACGGGTGTATGGAATGAATACTGCAACCTTGACAAGCCGGTTGGAGGCGATTATTGGGTGTTGGTGCAGAACTGGGAAGGTTCTGCTGACCAGCCGGACCGCATCGTGGCAGTCACAGCGATGGTTGGACCGGTAGATGCCGGCAACATGACCGTGACCGGTCCCACTTCGGTACCTGGTGGCGAACCCTTTGACCTGAACGTCAACTGGGACGAGCCGAGCATGATGGGTGGCGATTACTGGTATGGCCAGTTCGCCCTCGGCACTGATCCGACCCACCCGCGAAACCTGGGCTCTGTCAACGTCAATCTGGACTTCCTGGGGGCACGAATGTCCAAGACTGGTCCTGAGATAGCCCACCCGGGTGAAACCATCCACTACGATATCACGATCGATTTCGGCGCAGACCTGTCGGGAACGGCTTCGCTGACGGATACGCTACCAGCGGGTATCGAGATCATCACCAGCACGCTGACATCGACCTTTGGCACAGCCTGGTATGACGACGTGGATAATGCCGTTTACTGGGAGAAGGGTTTACCGGCGGGTACTGTCCAAGCGGTTAACCCGGCTGGTCAGGTACGCGGTCTGAGCCTGGCACTGGAAGCTGCGAACCTGCCAGAGAACTTCACCTTGGGTGGAGCAACCCCGGATGGTGCGCCGCTTGAGATGGTGCTTGACGATGGCTCTCCCAATAGCGCAGTCGGTATTGGTGGTACCTGGGAGTTTGGATTTATCAACACTTTCACCGTGGATCCAGGACTTTACCCGATCCAGTTGGATGAGATTTGGGTGCCCTTTGTACACGCCTCCGTGTTGGTAGGTGATCCGATCGTCTTGGTTATCTACCAGGATCCAGATAGTGACCCGAGCAATGGCGCTGACTTCGTGGCAGCATTCCCAACCACAGTCATTAAACAATCAGCCTGGAATGGTTATGCCATCCCGCCGGTTGTGCTGGATGGCCCAGGCGATGTGATGATCGGGGTGGTAGCACTCAAGAAACCTGGGACAAGTTATTTTCCAGCGGCATTGGATACCACGGTCCCACAGCATCGTTCCTGGTATGCAGATTGGGAAGTTACCCCACCTCCTACGAATTATCCCGTACCACCTCCTGGAACAGGTACATGGATGTTAATTGACGACGCAGGTCCGAGCTTTATCGGTAACTGGATGGTTGAGGGATATGGACAGACAGCCTGGCCAGGTATCGTGACCATCTCCTTCGATGCGGTAGTGACGGCTAAGGCGGGTGAGATTACCAATACTGCTGTGTTGGACTACAATGGGAAAATGTTTGAAGCAGAAACCACCTTACAAGTCAGCTTATACGAATTCTACCTGCCCATCATTCTGAAGGCCGCTCCAGCACAATAAAACCAAATCTCCTGCATTCTCCTGTAAATAGTTAGTCAACCCAGGAGCACGCTCGAAATAAATATAACAAACTTCCCCCCGATCATACATCGGGGGGAAGTAATTTTTTATGCAGGTCGATCATTCCCATATAATGTGGAATAGCCGGTGGAGGCGTTTAAATAATTTCTCTCCCATTTTGGTTTTGAGAATTAGGTCCCGAATGATTTTTTTAATAGAAGAGATCCGGGAGAGGGCTAATTGCTAATAACTAACTGTTATTTGCTGCTCTGCTATCTATTCTGCTTCACTGCCAGGATGAGCTTCTCACCTTCCAACTCGTGCTCTTCCACATAGGCACCCTCAACCGGAGGGGTGTTCAGCAGGTTGGTGGTGAGCGTCTCGGAGGCGATGTACTCGCCCCAGGTTGCAAACACTTCCACCAGTTGCCCTTCTGCCTGGTAGCAGGTGGTGATGCGGTCCTCGATGTTGAAGCCGGCATTCTTGCGCATCTCCTGCACCCGGCGTACGATCTCGCGTGCCAGGCCCTCGGCTTTGAGCTCAGGGGTGAGGGCGGCATCGATGCCAACAGTGATATATTTGTCGGCTGCCACTGCCAGGCCAGGCAGGGGCTCGGTGCTCACCAGGATGGTTTCGGGATCAAGCTCGACTGTCTCACCCGCTACTTCAAGGGATACTGGCGATCCTGCCCGAACGGTGGCAGCCACCTTGTTTGGATCAGCCTGAGCCAGTGCAGCCTTGACTAGTGGGAAGCGTGCTCCAAATTTCGGACCCAGTAACTTATTATCCGGCAGCACCTTGTACTGCACCAATGCACCTTCCTGCTCGACGAACTCAAATGCCTTGACGTTGAGCTCATCCTCGACGATGTCCACCAGCTCCTGGCGCAGCACGGCTTTACCGGCATACACCAGCACCTTGCTGAGCGGTTGGCGCACCTTGAGATTGGCATTCTTGCGCGCACTCAGACCCAGGGATGCCACCCTCCGGGCAAGCGACATCTGCTCGATCAAGGCTTCATCGATGGAAATCTGATCGACTACAGGCCAGGCAGTGTGATGGACACTTTCATAGGCTTCCGGTCTCACCGTGCGAACCAGGTTCTGGTACATCACCTCGGTGACGAAGGGTACAAAGGGGGCGAGGGTTTTGGCGAATTTAACCAGCACGTGGTACAGGGTGGCATAGGCAGTGTTTTTATCCGCATCATGCTCCGATTTCCAATAGCGCCGCCTTGAACGCCGCACGTACCAGTTGGTCAGATCTTCCAGGAAGGCTTCGGCAGACATGCTGGCATTCATGAAGTCGGATTCTGAAAGGTAATTACCTACACCCTCAACCAGCTGGTTCAGGCGTGCCAAAATCCAACGGTCCAGCAGGTTATCACTTTGTGGGGTGTCACCTTCGGGGTATTGGGGATCAAAACTCCCTGATTCGCCATTCCCAGGCTGCCAGCCATCCAGGCGGGCATACGTTGCGAAGAAGCTGTACACATTCCACAGTGGGATGATGAATTGTTTCCGTACATCTTCTCCGGTGCGAAAGCCAGATACCAGGTCATTTTCAGGTTTCTGTTCGGGCTTATCGTAAGCGAAGATCAAGTCATTCTCAGGTTTATGGGTTGAAAATAACCAGCGCATCACGTCCACACCCATCTTGTCGGCGGCTTCATTGAACTCGATGGCGTTGCCCCAGCTCTTATGCATGGGGCGCCCATCCGGACCTAGCAGCATGGCATAACCAAAATTCTCCAGGAAAGGCGGCGTGCCATCCATGACAGTCGCCATAGCCAGCAGTGAGTAGAACCAGTTGCGGAACTGTCCGGGGAATAATTCGCTGATCCAATCAGCCGGGTACCACTTGCGCCAATAATCTGGGTCATTGCGATAGCTGAGCGTGCTGAAGGACACGATGCCGGCATCTAACCAGGGGTTGCCCACGTCGCGCACACGACTCATCTCAGCCCCACACTTCAAGCAGGCGATTTTTACTGCGTCGATGTATGGGCGGTGGGGGGTATGGTCATCCAGCACATCCAGACCACTGGTGGCCCGCTGCTTCAGCTCGTCGTCACTTCCGATGACCTCGAAATTACCGCACTCGGCGCATTCCCAGATGGGCAGTGCCAGCCCCCAATAGCGTTTCTTGCTGATCAGCCAGTCATGCATGTTACGCAGCCAGTCCATCTCGCGTGAGAAACCGAACTCGGGGATCCACTTGATCTGCTCGACCACATCCATGATCTGGTAGCGCAGGGAGCTGGCTTTCTCCTCGGCGGTCAGCTGCTCACGCGGTTTGTCGTAGCTTTTGCCCATGCTGATGAACCACTCGTCCACCAGGCGGAAGACTAGCTCGGTACTGCAGCGCCAGCAGACCGGGTAGCGGTGGGTATAAGGTGCTACTCTGTAGAGCAGACCTTTTTGGTGCAGGTCCTCAAAGATCGGGTCAGCCACCTCTGAGACGTGCATACCGCTCAGCCAGCCAAAACCTTCCAGGAATTCACCTTCTTCGTTCAGAGGGGCGATGAGCGGCATGTGGTATTCCTTGCCCAGCTGGAAGTCCTCCGCACCGCAGCCTGGAGCGATGTGCACGATACCGGTGCCTTCCTGCTCACCGACCGCCTCCCACAGGATGACCCGATGGGCCTGGACTGGCATTTTGCTTGACATCGCGGATCAGCTGTGCCAGGTAGGTGTAGCCACCCGGGTTTTGGGCAGGTTCCAGGTCGTCAAATGGACCGGAATAAGCCCAACCTTCCATCTCGGCACCCTTGAGCTCTGCCAGGACTTCATAAGGTCCATGGAGCATGGAGAGGGTTTCTTTAGATAGGTATACACCTCATCTTCCCCTGCTTCACCTTGACATAGGTCAGCTCGGGACCAACTGCCGCAGCCACGTTACTGGTGAGTGTCCAGGGGGTGGTGGTCCATACCAGCAGGGATTCCTTGTCTCTGCCAAGCAGTGGGAAGCGCAAGGTGATCGTGCGGTGGGTCAGCTCCTGGTAGCCTTCGGTGGCGATCTCGTGCTGGCTGATGCCCGTGGCACAGCGTGGGCACCAGGGCATAACGTCATCACCCTTATACAGCCAGCCGTTGTTCCAGCATTTTTTCAGGAATGCCCAGATGTTGTAGTTGTTCTCGTTGGAGAAGGTAAAGTACGAGCCACCCAGCTCAGGCAGACCCAGGTGAGCCACCACCTGCTCGACCGTGCCGGTGAACGGACCCTCCGGTCCAGGCACGGTGATGACCTGGGAAGGGTCCTGCATCAGTTTATCCGCCAGGTCGTTTAAAAACTCCGGGTCATTCCAGTCCATCCAGTAGCCCAGGCGGATGGATTGATCGGTCTGCACGGCTGCGTAACGCAAGACACGCTCCTTGCACTTGAGCACGAACTTCGCCAGACCGTAGTCTTCGATATCCAGCTTGGATTTGAAGCCCAGGTCGCGCTCGACGTTGACCTCCACCCACAAGCCCTGGCAGTCGAAGCCGTTCTGGTAGCGTAATTCATGCCCCTGCATGGTGCGGAAGCGCAGCATCAGGTCCTTGTAGGTGCGTCCCCAGCCGTGGTGCACGCCCATCGGGTTGTTGGCAGTGATGGGTCCATCGATGAACGACCACTCTGGGCTGCCCCTTGTGAATGTCGACCATCTTTTCAAAGGCGTGGCTTTCCTTCCAGAACTTGAGTATCTCCAGCTCCTGGGCTGAAAAATCGACTTTTTTGGGGACTTCTTGAAATGGCATATTTACTCCGATCTTTTTCTGTCATTGCGAAGGGCGGTTTTTACCCGAAGCAATCTTCAACTAACAATGGAAGATCCCTTTCTAGAAAACATCCAACAACATTGATCTTGAATCAATGATAATTTGTGATATCTGTTAGAAGCAATCTACATTATTGATAATGAATAAGATTGCTTCGGGCTGATGCCCTCGCATATCGCTCAAAAAGCATTCGCGATACCCGATGACAGCTTTGTAAATTAAAAACTCCCATCCCTCATCAGGGACGAGAGCGCATACATCCATACTCCCGCGGTACCACCCTGGTTCCTGCCCGGTCTGGGGCAAGCACCTCCGCTACGTGGGCAGTTATCGAGTTAGATAACAATCCACGTGCCCGGGCTAACGTCTGGCAAATCCGGCTTTCCTACTTACGACCATCGCTTTTCAGATTGCAGCTCCGGAAGGATTTTCAGCCTGTCTCACTCACCCGGCTCACACCATCCCGGGGTCGCTGGTAGGAATTACCAGGCTTACTCGTTTCCATCATCGCTTTTTTAGGTTCGATTGTGCCGGATTATGCCATAGTTCGTGGGATTGGTCAATTGGAGGGGTGGATGAGGCTTGGGATTCTGAATTGAACGCTACCCGGGCATGCAGCGATTGGCTTTTCATGGTCCCAAATCCCATTGGTTTTCTGAATACTACCTAAAGCCATTTACGGCAGCAAAACCTGCCGTTCGCCACTCCGAAATCTGTTGAGAAAATTCTGGTAAGGCAAGTTCAGCCCCAGCTTGATTGATCCTTTATCAAGATATGACTGAAGTTCTTCGTTTGTTTTAAGTGAAATAATGCCGCGTTGCTGATTTCGGCGGGTTTGATTGACGAGGTTTTTCATTAATTTTGCATAAACGCTACTAACAGGCTCGCCACCAGCTCGGGAAAGTCCAATTGCCTTGGCTGCCAGCCTTCCACTTAACGCAGCCGCATCCATGCCGACGCCCCGGGTGAGATCAATCAGCCCTGCGGCATCACCTACCATGAGAAAATTCCGTTCACCGAGCCATATTCTCTCGTTATCCATCAAAGACATGGAGCTACTATACCCTTCTTTCTTGACAATCTGCACGTTTTTCAGGTGGTAGAGGTCTTTGATGTGATCAAAAAAACACTCCAAACGTCGGTGAATGTCATTGTCGTAGCCTGTTCCAACAACCCAGTAGTCATTTCCATCATCAAGGGTTTTGTTATAGACCCAGGCAAACATCGAGTTGTTGTACTCAATGTTCCAGAATTGATAGAGTTTGTCAAATTCAAGATTTCCCGTCCGCGGTAAAGTAATAATTAAGGGTGGCGCCGGTACAATGCTTTTGAAATCCACTCTCGCTGTTGAGTTGTCGTCTGATTGCGGGTCGCATTCCGGTTGCATCGATAACAAACCTTGCTTTTATCCTTTCAACGCCTCCATCCAAATCGATTTGCACAATAATGTTGTCCTCGGTTTCATCAAAATCCTTGAAAGTGCAACAATCCCGGAATTCAGCCCCATAGCTTTGTGCCAGCAGGCAAAGCCATTCATCGAAAGTCTTCCTCATGAAGTTGAGCATGGGAAACTTGATTGAGAATACTCTGCCGTTTGGGAAATGCAACTCAACGCTTGTAAGTGAATTATGGCAAAGCCTGTCGGCTGGGATCGTTTCATCGATGATTTTCTCGAAATACGGAAATTGAATGCCTGAACAGGGTTTATCTCTGGGTACTTTCGCTTTTTCGATCAGCAAGGTACTTAAGATTCTGCTAGGCGCAGAACTTGGCAGCCACTGGGCCTGCTACTGCACCGCCGACAATGATGACATCATATTCTTTCATTATGATAACCCTCGTTTGATAATAATCCGCAGGAAACTAGCCCTGATTTGAGTTTCTTTGTTTGTCCGGGTGTGGGTTATGTCTGTATTGGATTAGATTATAAATGAGGATGCTAAAGATTCGATGGATTGGATAACCAATCTCCGGCAACATGGTAGGCGGCTAGATAGCCAAATGTCATCGCTGGACCGATGGTGGCACCAGCGCCGGGATAGCTATTGCCCATCACCGATGACATGCTGTTACCGACGGCGTACAAGCCTTCGATGGTAGTACTATCTGGGCGCATTACCGCGCCCATTCATCGGTAACCAGTCCGCCCTTGGTGCCGAGATCGCCAGGCCACATTTTGATCGCATAAAAAGGTGGTTTTTGCAATGCTGCCAGGTTGGGATTCGGCCGTATAGTAGGGTCGCCATAGTAGTTGTGATGAGCGCTTTCGCCACGGCCGAAATCAAGGTCTTTGCCGTTACGGGCAAATTCGTTAAAGCGTTCGACCGTGCTTACCAGGGTCTATTTCAGTTTAACACCGATCTGATGAGCCAATGGATGTAATATGTGGCGGATCGACAAATGTAACCATTGAGAAGTAGCGCCTAGGGATGGGCAGCATGGGAAAAAACAGTCCAAAAATATATTTGTTTCGGTACCGCTGGTCAAAAATGAAGTACGCGGGTATGTGAGGCGTTTCTTCGCTGTGTTGTGAGTACATGCTGTGTACCACATCGATATAAGGCGCAAACTCGTTGACAAAACGCTGTCCAGCACCGTTAACCATCAGGCCGCCTCGATAGCCGCGTTCCCCAACATGAAAAAAAGATTCTTCGTTCGGCGGGCGGGATGACGGTCCCACCAGGCATCGTCCATCAGGTCGGTTGCGGCACCCAATTGGATTCCCGCCTGGATGGCGTCGCCAGTGTTGCCCGTAGAAGCCACCGTCCACTGGGTGGATGCCGGTTCTGGGAGATATTTTTTCCGCATCTCCAGGTTGTGTGGGAACCCACCGTCAGCCAGAATGACGCCTTTTCTAGCCAGAATTCGGATTGATCGATCTTCCTTTTGTGCGACGATACCCACTACTCGCTCATCATCTACAATCAATTCTTGAAAGACAGTATTGAGCCACAATGGGATATTGGCTTGCTGCATGGCAAAGCGCAATCGTGCGCTCAAGGCCTGTCCCATGGTCAGGCAGCGCACGCCGGTGAGCGAGATTGCGCAACCCAGCGCAGGGTCGGCATTAAAAGCGGTCGTTTTGCCGGTCCAGGTGGAGGTGAAGCATGCCAATCTTTTGATAATCCGACGCGGTAAAGGCCAGTCCGCCACGGCGCTTCAGCCATCGGTTTGCGTAAACTACGCGAGTTCCGGCCCCAGCTTTTTCCCGTTAAAGGGTACCGGTTCCAGGCTGCGACTGGCAGCCACACCGCCAGGACGTTCAGGATAGTAATCAGCAGTAGCCCGGTGTGCGCTGAAACTGAACGCAGGTGTTATCGCGCAGCCATATGATCATGCGTGGAGAATGGGTCAGGTAGGCATCCTGCAATTTTGCGCAACACGCTCCCCGACCGTATGTTGCATATATTGACGAGCCATTTCAAAGGAATCATCAACGCCATCTCGTTCCAGGAGATAATTATTGGGAATCCACAAGGCCACCTCCGGATCGGGCAGTGGATCCACCGAAGAACTCTGTCTTTTCGATGACGAGCACATCCAATCCCTTGTGCTTTGCTACCAGGGCTGCGGTCATGCCGCCACCGCCGGAGCCAACCACGAGCAAATCAACCTCTTGATCCCAACCGGTTCTCATTTTATCTCCTTGCCAGCCTGCCCTGGCGGGCAAGGCCAGGGAAAAACTCTTAAAAATGGCCACGGATCCCACCTGTCCGGGCACGCTTTGATAGGCGTTTTTATGTTGCGCAAGATTTGTTGGTTGAAAAAAAGACACTACCGCCAACTTGATTAAATTTTAGAATAAAAATCGAATATTGACAGTTACCTACTTTACAACGCGGAATTTGAAATGCGTTCTGCCAATAGGCAAATTTACCACGTTTAATCTTTCCAATTGAATAGGTGTAATGCCAAAATCTTCAAATAGCCTGAGACCGCCGCAAAGCAAAATTGGCATGACGTCAATGTGGAGTTCATCTGCAACTCCTGCCTTTATACATTGTCTTATGGTGCTTGCGCCACCAATAACTGGTAACATCTTTATTGCCTGCGGCTAATTTCGCCTGTTTGATGGCGCTTTCAACACCGTCAATAACGAAAGTAAAAGATAATTTGTCAGTTTCCTTTGGTTGTTTGTTTGGAACCTCATGTGGTAACAACGAAAATTGGAACCTGGAATTCGTAATCATCCGCGTACAAATCAGGGTCTTCAGACATTAGCAAAAGCATTCTTACCCATAACTACTGCGCCTGTTTTTTGTATGGCTTCTCTTAAGGGATTCAAAATTCTCGAAGTGTTTCGAAATCAGGATATAAAGATGCGACGCTACCGCTACTGTCATTGACAAATCCATCCAGAGATATTGTCATTCCTACAACCACTTTTGACATGCTATTTTCCTTCTTTCGCGTGTTGCTTTTGGATCAAGAACTACCCAACGATATGTATCCGGGAAAATTCCGTAGATAGTCTGTTTGGAGATTTATTCAAAATGGGTATATTATCATAATTTTTCTATAACATAGCCAGGGTATTCCCGAAAAGTTAGGTAGTCATTCATATTTCTCTTCTTCTACCACTGTCTAATGGATGCCTGGTATCACATCTGTGTGATTTGGTTATTGTTTGGGCATAAAGAAGTTAAAACCACAATGATTTTCACTCACAAGCTCAACTGTGTCCTTTACGTGGTGTCAATCCGCTGGTGCGTGATGCATTTTGTTAAAATTTGTCGCAGGGCTTGCTCGGCATCGTAATCCATGCAGGCACTTTGTCAAAACTCGCTCCAATTGTGCTGCCTTACAAAGCTCATTGGATAAGGTACACGAACCAATCGCAATGATCTGTTGCAGCAATAAAATGACCTTGTTGGTTCTCAGTATTTTATATCAACCAAGAAACCGGCTGAGCAGCCGGTTTCTGTGGTACGTATTTTTATTGTTTTAGTTGGAATTTTTCTCCAGTTTGGTGACCTGTTTAGGTCTTTGATCAATCGATGTAAAATCCCCTATTCAATTTGGCTGCTTCAGACATTGTTATTAGCTTAGACGGCGCCTCCTTTCGTAATTCGATCAAAGCAAACAGTAGAATGAACATGAAATCGGGAACACCTCCTCAAGAACTTTTGTATCAATAACCCAAGAAATTTCTGAATAAAAATTATCTAAAATAATAATCACTTATGAAATGATTATAGCAACTTCCAAAAAAAAGTAAATGACAGAATTGTTAGGTTGATAGGGAGGATTACAAGGCGAAAAGTCAGAGTAAAACCTTCCACCACCGAGGTGCGCAAAAAGATCGCCCTCCAATCCAAAGCACGCAGAGAATTTAATCATACTCTGCGCGCTCGGCGATCTCAGCGTACGAAATGTTTTAATTACAATAGCGTGATGTTATGCGCTCGGCACTCGTCCACCATCTCTGCAGGCCACAGGCTGGACTGGATCTCGCCGATGTGCGCTTTTCGCAAATAGAACATGCACAGGCGCGATTGGCCAATCCCACCGCCGATGGAGAGGGGCAGCTCATCATTCAGCAAGCGCCGGTGGAAGTACAGGTCCTTGCGCTGCATCGCACCGCGGAATTCCAGCTGGCGTAGCAAGGCAGGCTGGGTCCACCCGGATGCCCATCGACGAGAGCTCATAGGCGCAGTCGAGCAAGCGGGTAATTCACAATGATGTCACCGTTCAGGCCTTTATAGCCATTATAGGTAGGGGGTGGACCAGTCGTCATAATCGGGGGCACGCCCGTCGTGCGGCTCGCCGCCCGCCAGCTCGCCGCCGATGCCGATCACGAAGACCGCCCCATGCTCCTGGCAGGCAAGCTTCTCGCGTTCCTTCGGCGACAGGTCGGGATGGTGCCGTTCAAGGTCCTCGCTGTGGATGAAGGTGATCTCATCCGGCAGTATGGGTTCAATCTCCGGGTACAGGTAGCCCATGTAGCGCTCGGTTCGCACGGATCACGGAGTAAATCTGCCTCACGACCTCCTTGAGAAATTCGACGTTGCGCTCCTCCTTGCGCATCACGCGTTCCCAGTCCCACTGGTCCACGTAGATGGAGTGCAGGTTGTCCAGCATCCTCGTCCGGGCGGATGGCATTCATGTCGGTGTACAGGCCCTCGCCGGGCTTGCATGCCGAAATCTGCCAGCTGCAGGCGCTTCCACTTGGCCAGCGACTGGACGATCTCGGCGCGGCTATCCTGCATGCGACTTGACCGGGAATGCCACCGGGCGCTCGATGCCGTTCAGGTCATCGTTGATGCCGGTGCCCGAGAGCACGAACAACGGCGCGGTGACGCGGATCAGGTTCAGCTCGAAGGCCAGGTTGGTCTGGAAGAACTCCTTGATCTGGCGGATGGCTTGTTCCGTCTGGCGAAATCCGAGCAGTGGGTGATAATCTTGTGGGAATTCTAAACATGCTTTCATGGTAAATCTCCTATAAAAAAAATGTGGATCTGAGATGGTTGATCTCTGTCATGCAATATAATAACTGCCAGCGAAATTGAACGACTGATTCTACCGGGCTATTTCTGCTTTTTTTGTTGGCAGATTATATCACTGGGATATTAAGGATAGGTAAGGATGAGGTAATAGGAGATGGGTGGGTGTAAAATTAGTAGGTTATGCTATTTAACCTACATCTTATATACAGTGAGCCAACCATGAACTTGTTTTCTTTCCTGCTCTCACAGATGCTTTTTGCCTACACCGTCCTGGTCGAACCCTTCCTGCGCATAAACTTTTACCGGAGATTGAAGAAGCAGCTGAGTATTTCTTCGTCCGCCCGGCTCCTGTTTTACCGCACCCAGGTGCTGTGGGAGTGGAGCTGGGTGGTGGTGTTGGTATTGATTGCAGCACCGGCGGATCGTCCACTGGCTTACTTGGGTCTTACCCTTCCCAACCAGATCGGATGGCTCATCACACTTGCACTGCTGTTGGGGATTGGCTTATCTGTCGTGCTGCTCAGGCGCAACCCGGGAGCCATGGCTTCCATGCAGCGCAGCCTGGAAGCATCTGCACTCTTGCTACCTGTAACACCAATCGAACGAAAATGGTATGCTGCCACCGCTATCACAGCCGGGATCTGTGAAGAGCTGCTTTACCGTGGTTTCTTAATGCGCTACTTGCCTGCCACTTTCCCTTTCCTGGATTGGCTCCTGGTGGCGATCGTATCCGGTATCATTTATGGATTAAGCCGTGCTTATCAAGGATGGAAAGGTATCTTGCAAACTACCCTGACAGGCTTCAGCTTTTCGATCGTATTCGTCCTGAGCGGCAGCTTAGTGCCAGCCATGGTCTTCCATATATTGGCTGAATTACGCACGCTGATACTTTGGCAGCCTGAGGAGAAAAAGAAGACCCGGTGAATTGTCCGGGTAAAGTTCAGAGGCATCCTTATTGTGTATCATAATTGCACTTAAATACTCACCCAAGTCATAGGATTCTCAATACCCTGTCATGAGCCTTCGAGCAAAAAGAGATGTCCCGCTCCTGTTCATCACGCGCCTGATCCGCATGTTTGGCTATGGATTCCTGTCGGTGGTGCTGGTACTTTACCTGGCTCAGCGTGGCATAAGCGAAGGGGAGATCGGCTTATTACTCACCCTTACCCTGGCGGGTGATGCGGCTATAACTTTGGCGATTACCACCTCTGCCGACAGGCTGGGCAGGCGCAGGATGTTGATTTTAGGTGCAGGCTTGATGGTCATCGCTGGGCTTATCTTCACCTTGACCGGGAATTATATTCTACTGGTAGTAACTGCCATTATTGGGGTGATCAGCCCCTCGGGAAATGAGATAGGCCCGTTCCTTTCGATCGAGCAGGCATCGCTGTCACAGCTTATGCCGGATGAAAAGCGTACCCAAACCTTTGCCTGGTACAACCTGGTGGGTTCATTTGCCACTGCTATGGGTGCCCTGGTTGGTGGTGTGTTAGCTCAATTGCTGCAAAACGCCGGGTATACTCCTGTAAACTCCTACCAGGCGGTGTTGATGGGTTATACCCTCATTGGCATCGTGCTGATTGGACTGTTCCTGCTGCTATCGCAATCCGTCGAAGCTCCCAGGTCGGTAGAGGCGATCTCGATCCAACGCCGGTTTGGATTGCACAAGTCGAAGAAAGTGGTATTCAAGCTCTCCAGCCTGTTTGCCTTGGATGCCTTCGCTGGTGCGCTGGTTGTGCAAAGCATGGTAGCTTACTGGTTTAATGTGAAGTTCGGCGTTCAGCCTGCAGTTTTAGGTAGCATTTTCTTTGCTGCCAATATCCTGGCGGGTATCTCAGCCCTCTCGGCTGCCTGGATCGCCACGCGGATCGGGCTTATCAACACCATGGTATACACCCACATCCCTTCCAATATCCTGCTGATCATGGTCCCCTTCATGCCAACGTTACCCCTGGCTGTCATTACACTCCTGCTGCGTTTCAGCATCTCCCAGATGGATGTACCCACCCGCCAGTCCTACACCATGGCAGTTGTCAACCCGGATGAACGTTCCGCTGCCATGGGGGTGACGAGTATCGCCCGGTCTGTGGGGGCAATGCTGTCGCCTGCCATCACCGGTCAGCTCCTGGCAGTTACGAGCCTGATGGGTGCCCCTTTCGTTATAGCGGGAAGCTTAAAGATCGTGTATGACGTGCTGATTTGGAGAGGCTTCAAGGCTATCAAGCCACCGGAGGAAAAGTGAGCCTGACTTTCCGTTGGTTGGGTGTCGCTGGCGTGGAGCTGAATGCAGGCGGCCAAGTGTTGGTGATCGATCCATTTTTCACCCGTCCATCCATCATGGGTTTTCTAAAACCGGTTATTCCCGATACCCGGCTCATCTCCGAAAAATTAGCGCTGTGCCAGGCCGTCTTGGTAACCCACTCACACTGGGATCACTTAATGGACGTGCCAGATGTGTTACGCAGAACCGGAGCGATTGCCCATGGTTCTGCAAACACCTGCCAACTGCTGCGCCTTCAAGGCGTGCCTGAATTTCAGGTGCAAGAGGTTCGGGTGGGTGATAGGCTATCTCTTGGAGCCTACGAGGTGGATGTCATCGAAGGCCAACACAGCTGGATCCCATTCAGCAGGTTTTTGAATGGCGCGCTTCCACCTGGCCTACAGCCTCCGCTGCGTCTGCAGGATTATCGCATGGATGTCTGCCTGGGCTATCGAATCGGGGTGTGTGATACCCGGGTCTTGTTGTGCGCGGCAAAACCTCAGCCAGCCGATGTATTGTTTATGGTTGCCCAGGAATCGCAGGATTATTATCAAAGATTATTCCAGGGTGCTCATCCGCGTACCATCGTGCCTATCCATTGGGATAATTTTCTGCGACCATTGGATAAGCCGATACACATGTTCACACGGCCAGGCAGGATGAATTTGTCAAAATTGGCCAGGCTGGCTCAGCAAGCGCTACCGCAAGTTAATGTGATCATCCCGGAGATGTTTAGGGAGTATGCTTTGGTAGGATAGTGACTTATAGTTGGGTGCCCAGGTAGATTGAGCAAATCATTCGAAATGAGGCCGGTGGATGCTCAACGCTTGGGTGATTATGAGTAGATGGTATTATCAATGTTGAAGAAAATATCCCCTTCGGTTCTTATCTACTTGCTGATTTTACGGGGGATTGTATTTTTACACCTGCTACTCTCGCTGTTCTCATCCAGGCTTATCGCCAGTCAGATGGTGAACCTGACCGACAATCTCTCGATTGGAGTGATCTGGTTGGTGGGCTGGGCGGGAGTATTCCAGGCGTCCAGATCTGGTTTCCAAGAAATGTGGCAGCAAGTTATCTCAATTATTAAACGTCTGCGCATACCATTTCTCATTGGGCTGGGTTTTGCAATACGATCGATTATTTTCGATCACTTCCACCCGTTGGGTGTATCAGCCTGAAAAAGTTCGCTGCTTCTCTGGCAGCCTTATCCATGCGGATGGGGGATGATCTGCTGTGGCACATCATTTGGGGCGCGATTGCCAAGGCATGCGCTCATAAAGGTCGCCGGGAAATTGAAGCGTTAATCTCCTGACTAACTGCATATTGTAGTTATCTTTATATCTGCTTCCAAACCAGGTGGTAAAATCATCCTGGAGGTTCATATGCACCCGCATAGTAAAGCCGAGTTGATTAAATTAATCAAGGCTGCACGCATGAAACTGGAGCAGAAAATCCATGGGCTGACCGAGGCAGAGATGGTATATCCTGGTTCAATGGGCGAATGGTCTGTCAAGGATATTTTGCAGCATCTGGTGGATTGGGAACAGCGTTGGATCAGCTGGTATGAAACAGGTAAGCACGGAGAAACCGTGGTGACACCAGAACCGGGTTATAACTGGCGACAGATGGGTCAGTTGAATGAAAAATATCGCCAAAAGTTCATAAACCGCCCATTGGATGATGTCATTTCTGATTTCCATACATCCTACCAACAGATAATGGACGTGATTGAGGAGATTCCTGAAGCAGAAATGCTGCTGCTAGGGGTGTACCCTTGGACAGGGAAGCTTCCTCTGATAACATGGATAGCTGGAAATACCTGCGAGCACTATACATGGGCAATCCAGATGATCCATCCCCTGGCAATCCGGCGAAAAATGAAAGCTTTACAAGATAAGTGATGCATTTTAGATCACATGTTAGTGAAAAGAACAGGAGTGTATAGCGATGACCGATCAGGATAAGCAAGCCCCTAAAACCGAAGAAATCCACCCACCTGTACCCAAGGATGTGTTGGTGGAGACCAAGCATAGTATCACCATCGATGGGCATGAAATCCGTTACACCGTCACCTGTGGAACAATGGTGTTAAAGGATGAAGGCGAGAAGAAAGGTGAGAAGGAAGGTGAGTCGGAGGGTGAGAAACCACGTGCATCGATCTTTTTTGTGGCATACACCCGGGATGCAATTAAAGATAATTCTAACAGACCGATCACCTTTTCCTTCAATGGTGGTCCCGGTTCATCATCAGTTTGGCTGCACCTGGGCTTGCTAGGTCCGCGCCGGGTACTCCTGGACGATGATGGATTTGCTTTCCCTCCGCCATATAAATTGGTGGATAATGATTTTTCATTACTTGACCAGACTGACCTTGTATTCATCGATCCGGTGAGTACTGGTTTTAGCCGGGCAGTACCGGGTGAGAAACCCAAGCAGTTCCATGGTTTTAAGAAGGATATCGAGTCGGTGGGTGATTTTATCCGCTTGTATACTACCCGCTATCAACGCTGGAGTTCCCCCAAGTTCCTGATCGGTGAGAGTTATGGAACAACCCGGGCGGCAGGCCTTTCCGGTTACTTGCAAGATAGGCACGGGATGTATCTGAACGGCATTATGCTTATCTCCTCGATCTTGAACTTTCAAACAGCCGACTTCCATCCAGGGAACGATCTGCCATATATCCTGTTCCTGCCCACATATTGTGCTACCGCCTGGTACCATCACCGCCTGAGTGACGATTTAGAGAAGGATTTACATTCCGCCCTCGGAGAAGTTGAAGTGTTCGCCTTGGGTGATTACTCACGCGCCTTGATGCAAGGGGATGACCTTCACGACGAGGAGCGGTTGCTGGTCATCCGTAAACTGGCACGTTATACAGGTCTTTCCAACGAATACATCGAGCGAACTAACCTGCGCATTGAAATCTTCAGGTTTACCAAGGAATTGCTTCGCCATGAAAGGCGTAGCGTGGGCAGGCTGGATAGCCGCTTCACAGGCATCGATCGCGATTCTGCAGGAGAGGCTTTTGAATCTGACCCAAGCCTGAACAATATCATCGGTCCGTATACCGCCACGTTAAATGACTACCTTCGTGGTGAACTAAAATTTGAATCAGACTTGCCATACGAAATCCTGACTGAACGAGTGCATCCCTGGAGCTTTGCCGAGTTTGAAAATGAATATGTAAACGTAGCTGAAACCCTGCGCAAGGCGATGACCACCAATCCTCATCTGAAGGTATACATTGCCAATGGTTATTATGATCTGGCGACACCTTACCTTGCCACTCAATATACATTTAATCATCTAAGCCTGGAAAAGTCCTTGCAGGGCAACCTGCGTATGGGTTACTTCGAAGCCGGGCATATGATGTATATCCACATACCTTCTCTGGGGAAGCTAAAAGAAGAATTGGTGAATTTCATTAAGTGGTCCGTTCCAGGAGATTGATATAAGGAACCATTGATATTATAATGAAACTGTCTCTTGCAGCTTTTGGATCACGCGGTGATGTCCAGCCATACCTGGCGCTGGGATTGGGTCTGCAAAAAAACCGAGCACCATGTACACCGCCTAGGAGCAGGACCGTGCCCTGTCCCATTCACCAGGCGGACTGTGGAATATCTGACCTTGACAATCTTTAATATAAAAATGGGTAAATTAATATACTTAATAACGACATCGTTAGATGGCTTTGTGGCTGATAAAAATGGTAATTTTGAATGGGCTATGCCAAGTGAAGAAGTACATGCTTTCGTAAATGACATTGTACGTAATGTAGGTACGTCTCTACTTGGACGCAACATGTACGAGACTATGAAGGTATGGGATACAATTCCAACAGAAGGGACAAGTGGACCAATGGACGGGCCAAGTGAAGCTATGAATGACTACGCTAAAATTTGGCGAGCTGCAAAGAAGATAGTCTATTCCACTTCGCTTTCTGATGTCACAATAGCTAATGCGACGATTGAGCGGTCTTTTGACCCAAGCACCATACAAAAATTAGTGGCAGAGTCAGATAAAGATTTTGACATTGGCGGCCCGCATTTAGCGGCTGAAGCAATAAAGGCCGGTATTGTCGACGAGTATCATCAAATCATTGTTCCCCAACTAATAGGCAGTGGCAATTATTGGTTACCTAAAGACGTTAAAAGCAAGCTTAAGCTGGTGGATTTGCGAAAATTTGAAAATGGCTTTGTGCATCTTCAATATAGTAAGATTTGAATTCTGTTATGGGCTACGCAGAATTAACAGAAGTGAAAAACATCGTATAAGTAATGGGATTCGAACCAACGAACAGGAGTGAGTAAGCCTTCACAATGCTGTAAT
This sequence comes from uncultured Chloroflexia bacterium, assembly GCA_963777965.1. Classification (GTDB taxonomy): domain Bacteria; phylum Chloroflexota; class Anaerolineae; order Anaerolineales; family UBA4823; genus FEB-25. The sequence goes on from CAVZSS010000031.1 coordinate 259,829, forward strand.
AATATTTTGAGACATATGGTTCTAACTCTGTTAGTGCTGCATCTGGCTGGGTATACGGGTGGTAGGCGGAACCTAATACTTGCCGATTTCATCTTAAAGGAGGAAAATTTAACCTAAAGATCAGTCGTTTATTGTATTGACAATGGGGTCCACTTTAATCGATTGCATGGTGAATGAACCTGATCTGAAACAAAAAGCTCCGGAGTTGGGGGAAAAATTCAGCCTGAGGATGGGTTCAACCAGGCCATGGAGCTTATCAAGGCATTCCTGGCGAATCCAAAAATCTAATTTGCTCTAGAATCCGGGAACCAACTTAAGGGGGCTTACGTTTAACAGGTATATCTACAGAAGAGAAAATTATGCATAAAAAATTATTAGTGTTAATTATTTACCCTTGAAGTGCTAATTGGTGGATTGGCCTTGGCTTATATCTTATCAGCTTACTGGCACAAGCCTCTTGGTCCAAGCCTGGCGATGGCTAACCAGGTGGGTGAACTTCCGGAGAATTCATCCGGAAATGCACCTGATGGTGAAAGTCCTCGGATTATTACCTGAACCTGCACCGACCTCACCCTCTCTCTTGGCTCAAATTGCAACGATTCTAAAGAGCCCAAACGAGGGCAGCAAGCCGTTGTGTGGTGGTCCATCCGTGATGACTCTCCTGGTAGTTGGTTCCGATGAAAGGGGAAATGATTACTTGTATGGACTGGCAGATTCCATCCGCATTGTCCGGATTGACTTCACCACACCTGGGATAATGATCCTGGATATCCCGCGCGATTTGTGGGTCGATATCCCTGGCATCTCCGATCATTATGGGATTATGCAAGGAAAACTCAACCAGGCATATTTCTTTGGGAACCCTGGCATGGGATATTATGATGGTCCCGGTGAAGGACCTGGTCTGCTTGCCAGGACGCTGGACCAAAATTATGGATTAAAGGTGGATCACTACCTGGCACTGGATAGGGCGACCTTTATGGAAGGTATCAATGCCATAGGAGGCATTGATATCCAGCTAAACTCCCAGGTGGATATGAACCAAGGCCAGGATGGTGCAAATCCTAGCCTGGTTTTAGATCCTGGCTATCATCACCTGGATGGTGACATGGCATTAAAACTGGCTGTTAACCGCTTTCCATCCATTTTTCAACGCGCAAGGTACCAGAATATTGTCTTGAAGTCCCTGCAGGCGAAGCTGTTAAATCCATCCATGCTTTCGGAATTGCCTCAGCTCGTTACCCAATTTGCTGGATCGGTTCAGACCGATCTGAGCCCGAGCGACATCAATCAGCTGATCTGCGTAGGAAAGGCATTGACCGAAGAAAATACGGAGATTGTGGCGTTTCCAGAAGAGATGTTCGTCTCTGGGAGTACTTACGACCCTTATCGCCAGGTCAACACCTTTACATTATCGGTGGATGTGGATCTTTTCCGTGACTATCTTGCAGATTTCATGAACGGCACCTGGCCAACAGACCAGGGTTAGTCAAATTCACCAAAGCCTGACGAATATATGCGACAATTGAAATCCTTCCGAACAAGGATACTACCCCTTGTTTGCTTTTCTATGTAAAAAAACGGGGGAACCTATCAAAAATGTTGATACAAGGCAGCGGGTATTGGAGTAGAATTCAAATGACTATTGTGACATATGCGCAAACAAAATTTTGCACTGTGGGTAATACTGGTCATCGCCTGCGGGGGATTGACCTTGTCGTTGGTCGTTTTATACAGGTGGAACAAGCCGTTAGGCCCCAGCCTGGGATATCCAACCTTAACTGCCAGCTCGACCTCCCAGTTTTCAAGCGCGATTGTTCCGACCACCTCAGGTAAAGAGACCTCCAGCTCCAATTCTGCTGTTTCGTCCACCCAGCCATCTAACATAGGCGCGCTGGCCACTCCACAACCATCATTAACAGCCACCCGCCAGCCTGTATGCAATGGTCCAGCGAGCATGACTTTCCTGGCGATTGGATCTGACCAGCGCGGTACAAGCTATCTCTATGGTCTGGCGGATTCGATTTACGTTGCTAACATAGACTTCACGGTTCCAAAAATAATGGTGATCGATTTTCCGCGTGACCTGTGGGTGGAGATACCGGGCATCTCAGACCACCATGGCATCACCCATGGGAAGATCAACCAGGCATACTTGTTCGGAAATCCGGGTATGGGTTATTATGATGGTCCGGGGGAAGGCCCGGGATTGTTGGCACGCACCTTGGATCACAATTTCGGCTTACGGGTGGATCATTATCTGGCTCTAGACATGCAGACATTTGTCAGGTTGATTGACACGCTGGGTGGTGTGGACGTTAAAGTGGATTCACCCATCAACCTGAACAATCCAAAGAACACTCCCGACCCGAAGCTATCCCTTGGGGAGGGTACCCGCCATCTGGATGGTGAGACTGCCCTGCTCCTGGCAACCAACCGCATTCCAAACACGTTCACACGCATGAAAAACCAAAGGATGATCCTCAGTGCCCTGCGGGAAAAATTACTCAGCCCTGAATTGATCCCACAATTACCAGGATTAATGGCGCGCTTCATCGGTTCGGTACAGACTGATCTAAGCCTGAGTGATATCAACAGCTTGATCTGCCTTGTCCAGGCAGTGACAAAGGAAAATATCCAGGCTGAATCTATTCCACAGGATATGTTCACTGCTAATGTGACCTATGACCAATACCGGAATGTCACAACCTTTATCTATGAGGCGGATTTTGACGAGTTACGAGCGATCGCCAAGGATTTCATGAACGGCACCTGGCCTTTCCCTGAAAAATGATCAAGGTTTTTTATTTCCACATCTCTTAACCAATAATTGGATTGGTGCCTGCGTGGTATGATATCAGCCTCACACCTGTATATACCCCTCTGTACGGAGATAAGCATGCCGGACCCAAGCCTTGAAATTGAGATAACCCACGCAACCGAGCTGACCGAGGAGCTGTATGAGGCTTGCCAGCGTTTGGTACCTCAACTTACCCACAATAATCCGCCTCCCACCAGGGAGAAGCTGGCTCAAATGCTGGCATCCCCTTCTTCATTTTTATATCTGGCGAAGGACCCGGATTTTGTTGATGAAATCATTGGGATGGCAACCCTGGTGCTCTACCACGTTCCGACCGGATTGCGGGGATATATCGAAGATCTCGTGGTGGATGAGAGGGCGCGCGGCAGGCGCATCGGTGAAGCCTTAACCCGGTCTTGCCTTGATCAGGCAGAAAAAGCTGGTGCCCCCCAGGTCATGCTGACCTCCAACCCTGGCAGGTCATCTGCCAACCGGCTATACGAGCGCATGGGCTTCGAGCTGCGCAAGACGAATGTGTATCGGTTCTCACTTAAGAGAGAGTAAGAATTCGTCCTTTTAAGGCTTTTTAGGCTTTATTTAACCAACGGCAACTCCAGACAACTTGGGTGGTCTTTATCGTGGTAGAGCGTCACATGAGCAGTGTGCCCATCCTTGCCTGATTCTTCCGCCACGACACCCCCGCTGTTATAATTTTTCTCCAGGTAGATGGTATTGGGGCAGCTGATGATGAGGCGCAAGCGGCTTCCCCTGGCGATGCGCCTTGAGAAGAAAGTGAACCCGTCGAATGTGAACAGATTGATTTCCCCAGGCGTCACCAGCTTCTCAACCCGCTTGGATTCCCGGTAACGTGCTCGTAATAAGTCCTGGGTCAGCTTGATGACCTTTCCGTTGGGGAGTACTTCTGACAGGCTGGCAGTAAAATCTGTATCCAGTACATCCAAGGAAATCCAGGCAGAAAGTTTTACCCAGCCGGTGATCTCTGTGTTTTTTGGGAAATGCTCTGAATGAAAAACCAGCCCATTACCGAACAGGTTCAGGTCGTAGGTCTGGTCGGTTAGATACTCTTCATTAAATTTTTGTTCCAGCTCTCCAAATCGCCTGTCTAATGGATTGTAAGTATACGCATCAGAGGATTTACCCTTGGGTGGATCATCCCCTAGTGAACCCGAGTGGAATACGTCATTAGCGCCATCGGATGAGCTGAGATACATCTTTTTCAGCTCAACCGGGATGGCATCGAGGCTATCTGCATATTTCCACTTTTCCTCCCCCATGACATAATATGCTACCCGCTGCTTGAGAAAAGCCGGTTTTTTTCCTCCCTTCATCCTCCAGTCATACCATTCCTTGTGTAGCTTATTCATATCCAGGATGGCAGCTTCTGAGAAATTTAATCCACCTACTTGCGTCTTCGGGTCGCGTGTCCCGGCATGGTCCCATGGGCCAATGACCAGGTAATGATCGGTTTTACTTGGGGAGTTTGAAGCCATATGCTTGCGGTAATACTCCAATGCCCCGGGTTGGTCATCATCATAATGGCCGGTGATGGTCAGGATGGGTATGCTCACCTGGTCATATTGTTGCTTTGGAAAAGACATCGTATCCCAATATTCGTCCGGATGTGGGTGGGAGATCCAGGTTTGGAAATAGGTCGAAGTATTACCAACAATTCGATCCAGCGCTTTGTATGGCAGATGTCCCTGGTACATTTCCTGGAATTTTGAAATCCAAAAATCGGGGTCGTTCATGATGGTCATGTTGCGCGTGACCCCGCTGATATAGGTCTGCCATTGGATCTCATACGGCGTAAAAATGTTCTTATAGAACGGAAAATCCACTCCTGCCGCAGCTGAAGCGGTCGGGACGATCGTCTTGAGATGGGGTGGAGCTTCCCTGAGCGCCATCCACTGCACGTACCCGCCATAGCTGCCGCCCCACATTGCCACCTGCCCATCGCACCAGGGCTGGGCTGCCAACCATTCGACGATATCATGCCCATCCTTAGCTTCGTTGGCGAAAGGCTCAAAAATGCCCTCCGAGTTGCCCCGCCCGCGTGAATTGATGGCTGCGTAAACGTACCCATGTTGAGCGAAGTATATCCCGCGTAGGTGGGCGCCATCAGCCACGTAGGGGGTCAGGGTGAAGACAACCGGCGCTGGTCTCCCGTCTTTCGGTTGATACAGGGTGGCATTGAGCTGAATCCCATCGCGCATGGGAATTTTCAATCCCCAGGTGAAGTCGATGTTTGCTGGTGTGTCTTTCATTTTGATTATCCGCCTCTCATCCTGGTGTTATGGTCAATTTTGATGAATTTTTGTGCCTGCTTACGAAATCACGGTCCAGTGTATTTACTTTACTCGTACTCCCAGTGGTCGGTCCCCTGTAATAAAGAGCGCAAGTGGTTGATCTCACCGGCATGGTAGATGTCGTGTTCGATCATGATGCGGATGATGGTACGGGTTGGCAGACTTTCGCCCCAGTTTGTCAGCCGTTCACGTTCCAACTCCGTATCATCCTCGAGCAGGCGTACGGATGCCAGCCACTTCTGGTGACCTGCCTTGAGCCATTCCAGCAGCTCAGCCTCAGGGCGAGCGCGAGCCCCATTTGGCGGGATGAGGGGAGGCTGATCACCCTGCAAGCTGGCAGCGCCGAAGGCATAATCCTCATACATCCACTTGCACCAGCCGACATGTTCCAATATATCCGTAACCGAACGACCGCCTCCGGGTGGGATTGCCGTCCAGTCTTCGCCACGGATATTCTTCAGGTTCGCCATCAGGGACTGGGATCCACCGTCAAAGGCCTCTTCAATCAGCCAGCCAAGGGTGTCCAGGGTGATATGGGCTCTTAGGAGAGGATGATCAGCCGACGTCATACGATTTACCTACCTCCATCAGGACCGATTTCCAGATATGCATAATCTTACCACCGTCAGAATACCAGAACAAAGATTCTCGAGTTCCATTGTTATAATGAATTACCTATACCATTATTTCTTCACCCCTTTGGTATCTTATTGGACAATTGTATGAACGATTACAGGAGCCAGCGATGAATCTCGAACAACTCTTACCCAAACCCGACCTGTACGCCGCCAGGGTCATCCTGGCTGTGCAGCCGCATTATGATGATAATGATATTGGTGCAGGTGGTACCTTGGCTGCTCTGGCTGAAGCCGGGGCAGACGTGTATTACCTGACCGTCACGAATGACCTGGTGGGGGTGCTGGATGAGTCGCTGACCCCACAGGAAGCCACCCTCCAGCTCGAAGGCGAACAGGCTGAAGCTGGTGCCGTGATTGGGGTGAAGGGGCAGTATAGGCTGGGGTACCCCGATGCGGGACCCTTTGACCATTTTGAAGTGCGGCGGAAAATCATCCAGCACATCCGCATGCTGTCACCAGATTTTATCTTTACGGTCGATCCCTGGACGCCTTATGAAGCCCACACGGATCATATCCGCACCGGGTTGGTGGTTGCTGAGGCGGCTATTCTATACGGCTTTACCCGCCTACCGACTGAGCCAGAGGTGGATGAAGCGTACAAACCTCACGCGATAATGGGGATTGCCTTCTACCACAGCTGGGTGCCCAACACTTACTTCGATATCACCCACATGCGCGAAAAGAAGCACCGGGCAATGGATGCATATAAAGCCCAGTTTACAACTGATGATTTTCAACTGCTGCACATGTCGGTGGAGATAAAAGAGCGTATGCATGCCGAGAATTGCACCACACCTGGCTGTACGCACGCAGAAGCTTTTAAGATCCTCAACCCACGTTTATTACATGGGGTGGGAGAAACCTGGAATGTTTGATTATCAGGCCGATGGATAACCTGGTTTAATCAGGCAGATGCCCCGGAGTAATTTTTTAACCCCCGGCGCCATATAAAGCGTGCCAGGATAACGAAGAATATCGTGAGTACAATAGTGCCAACCAGGATGAGTGGTGTCAGGCGCGAGGTGAGGGCATTTGCTGGAATAGTGACTGCAAATGCCACTGGGATGATGAAAGTCAACCCCACCCTCAGCCATTGTGGGTAAATGCTTACTGGCCAACGACCAGCAGCATACACACCCTGAAACAGGTTGACGATCTCATCCACCCGCACGATCCAGAAGGCGGTGGAGGTAATGATCAGCCAAAAGCAATAAATGATAATACTGCCTAATAGCAGTGTAAGCATGAACGCCAGGGATTGGGTGACCCCGACAGTGCCCTGATAGTGATAAACCCCATACGAAAGTACCAGCATACCCACAAAAACATCGCTAAGTGACCATAGGCGGAATTCACGGATACTGATCAGCCCCTGGGCATCCATGGGTTTGGTGAGCAGGAAATCGAGCGTGCCCATTTGGATCTCCTCGAGCAGACGGGTCATGTTGGGTTGGATGAGGGAATTGATCACCCCACCCATTAAGATGAATATACCCATCACCATGATAAGCTCAGGTTGAGTCCAGCCATTCAATTCGTTCGTCTGTGAGAAAACAAGCCACAAACCGATCAGCCCTGTGGCAAGTGAAATAGCGGATTGACCGAGCTGGACAAAGAAATTAACCCGGTACTGAAGCTCATTTTGTATGCCTATTCGAAAATAATTGATCGCCAGATATAACATGTTTACGCTCCAAATATTTTTTAACCGCAGATTATTGCAGATATCCGCGGATATATTTATCCACCCACCGCCGAGAATTGGCGCACGCTGAACCGCCACATAATTCTCGCAGCCACCCAACCAAGGAAGAACCACAGCAGTTGGATCCCCAACCCACGCAGCATCACCTGGAGGGTCATGGGTGCCACCAGGACTTCGATTGGAAAATAAAACGTCCACTGGAAGGGCAGGAAAGCTGCCACTTTCTGCACCATGGGTGGCATGAGTGTCATTGGCACCAGTCGCCCGGAAAACACAAGCTCAAAGGCAAAAAACAGCTCGAAGATCGCACCCACCCGTGTGGTGAAAAAAGTGATCATCCCCAACACCGAAAGCAGCATTGTCCGGATGAGATATGCTCCCCAGATGGCGAAGAAGAACCCAATGACCTGATACCAGGCTGGGTGTAGATCAGGCTTGAACCATAGGGAGAGGATCAACCCCAGTGGGATCCACAAGATGATCACCACAACCTTCATCCCAGCAAAAAAGGCCACATCATTATTCAGTGGGTGGATCGGCCGTAGGAGATCCATTGAAAACCAGCCACTTCGGATTCGGTTCTCCCAGCCATATGGTGTGAAGACGATATTCATATTTCGTACTAAGGTCCACACCAGGTAATAAGCTGCGAATGTTCGAGGGGTATATCCACCCACCGAGCCGCCCTGCTCAACTGCTATGGTCGACCAAACCACCAGGTAGATGACCGGTTCAGCGATCATGCCAATCATGTAAAAATATTGCATCACTCTGTATTGGAATTGGGTTTGAATGGCGATTTTGATAGTGGTCAGGTAGTAATCAAACATGTGCTTCATACTGTCATCTCCCCTGGCGTGCCCCCAGCAAAAACCTGCTCGATCACGTCTTCAATAGGTGGGTCCTCAACATTCAGGTCGTCTACTGGCAAATCTGCCAGTAATCGTGCAGTTACCTGGGCAGTATCAGCTTTTGGCACCCGTAAAAGATGACGGGTGCCATCCTGGCTGATCACCTGGCCATATTTGCGTAAATCTGCATTCTCAATTTGAAGTGTCACACCGATGGTTTTGAATGCTGCAAACTGCTCCACAAGCGAATTCAACTCACCATCGAAAAGCAGCTTGCCTTGATGGATGACGATGACACGCTTGCAGAGCACCTCTACATCTGCCATGTAATGGGAGGTGAGTAAGACGGTGGCACCATAGCGCTGGTTGTATTCTGTAATAAAAGCACGGATGCGGCGCTGCATGGTTACATCCAAACCCAGGGTGGGTTCATCCAGGAATAGCACCTTTGGGCGATGCAGCAGAGATCCGGCGATTTCCATCTTCATGCGCTCACCCAGCGAGAGATTTCGAACAGGTTTATTCACCAGCTCCTTGAGCTCCAGCAAGTCGATGAATTCATCGCGGGTACGGATGAACTCTTGGGTGGGGATTGAGTAAATGGAACGCATCAGGTCAAATGAATCAAGGGCGGGTAAATCCCATACCAGTTGTTGTCGATTACCCATTACCAGGGTGATTTGTGATAGAAATTGCGACTGGCGCTGTGAAGGTACAAAACCCAAAACGGTGCCTTTCCCACTGGTGGGGTACAGCAAACCAGAAAGCATCTTGAGGGTCGTGGTCTTACCGGCGCCGTTGGGACCTAAAAATCCAACCACTTCCCCTTGATCGATCTGGAAGGAGATTTCATCAACTGCTTTTATCGTACGGTACTCTCGCTTGAATAGGCTGCCAAGAGAGGCTTTTAAACCACTTTCGCGTACCGGCACTTTGAAGTGTTTGGAGAGTGAATTCAAGATGATTATTTCAGACATGTGGCTCCTTAAACGATTCCCATCATTTGGATGGTAAGTTCAATCGTACTGTTTTTGCTATAATTGAATGAAATGGAGCGATATCATGCAGGTTAAATTCTCTGGCAGTATCCATTATGCAAATGGTGATCCTATATCGAATGTGGATGTGCGTATTTTTGATAAAGACGCCACTGGCAAGCAGGATGATGATCTGACAGTAATCCCTGGTCTTTCTAATGAACAAGGGCGATTTGACCTCGTTTACGAACCTCTCCGTTTCCTAGATTATCACGCAATCCAAATCCCTAGCTTACATAAGCTTCCTATTAATGTTGATGGGAAAAAAAGCGCACTGCGTATGCCAGATTTGGGCGATTTCTATCTCCCTTATCTTCAATTTAATTATACTTTTAATGGTCATGTTTGTACGCACATCACTTCGTTGGGTGTCTTGCAGACTAAATTCCACCTGCCGCTTAATCCGCCCATGGAATTTCTCCCCTCCAGGAATGGTTTCATGTTTCGAAATAGCTTCCCGGGTTACTTCTTACCCTATACCCCACCTGTTTTCATGAGGTCACGCAAGATATCCTCAACCTATGGTCTGTGTGGGGGGATGTGCTCGGCGGCTTATGATTTTACCCTGGCGAAAAAAAACATTCCGCAGAGTGAGGAAGTGCCACATCGGGGCTCCCGCCTGCACCGTTACCTTTTCCGGCGTCAGATTGATTCCTTGGGCGGATTGGGTCAGGAGGTGGTCAAGGTGGCACAATGGACTAGCCTGCCCGATGATACACTTGTGGGCACTCAACGGCGCACTGCGGATGAGTTCAATCAGCTTCACCAGAAGCTCGATGAAAGAAATCCGATCATCCTGGCGCTCATTTTTGAGCATGCCTCCTCGGTGAAGGAGCTTTCCAGGCGTATTTTCGGGAACCACCAGGTGCTTGCCTATGCATACCATCGGGATGAATCGGGTGTGGTGATTATCAACATCTATGATCCCAACCTGCCTGGCAGGGATGATGTCGTTATACATTCCGAGCCAATCATGCTGGGTGAGGTAGCAGATCCATCGGGCTCAAAACCTGTAGCAGGTATGAAATCTACTCAAATCGTGGGAGGGGTATTTTATAAGGAGGTACGGGGTTATTTTGTGATGCCATACTCACCCGTACAACCGCCAAAAGGTACCTGGTGATAGTTATACCTTTGCGATTACCAGTTGATGATTCGTATTACCACCGAAAGATGGACAAAATTACCATATATCCTTCAAGCTACAATAAACAAGGATTATACAGTATACTTTTTACTCGGCTTATGCTACATAATCTTGAATGCCTGGTTTAGGATCATCGAATGTCTTGTTTACGGCGCATGCTAACGTTCTTCTTCTTCATTGTAATTGTGTGCTTATTATTATCCGCATCTGTGATATTCAGTAAACAAATAAAAACTGGTATTGGGAAATTCCTAGTCGTCCAGGATAATTTATATCCAGCGGACATGATCCATGTCATTGCCGGAGCTGATTACCGTACTGAGTACGCTATTCAGCTCTACCAGCAAGGTTTTGCAAGCAAAATATTTTTCACCGGTGGTTGGTGCAGCCAGCATGGGTATTTTCACGGTGAACATGGAATGCAGTTGGCTCTTGATGCAGGCGTCCCGCAAGATGATATCGTCTATGATGATTCAACCGTCATGAGCACTTATGATGAGACGCTCTTATTACAAAAATACCTGGATACATTGCAACCCCCGGCTCAATCCATCATCGTAGTCAGCGATCCATTTCATATGCGCCGCGTCCGTTGGACAAATAGGATGGTTTTTGGGAAGGGCATGAACATTATCATGCAACCTGTTCCATTTGATCTGACTCCCTTTTCACAGCAGTGGTGGGAGGACGATGATTCGCGCAATTTTGTAAGAGATGAGTACAAGAAGATGGTCTTTTATTATTTTCGATACCAGCTCGGTTGGACTTGGCTGTCATTTTTAGACCTAAACTAAACATCAACCGGGATTCCAAAACCTGATGATGTTCAACGGAAGTTTATAAAGGTGTGATCATTATCAAGGAAACCGAAAATCCAAATCAACGAGGGACCTATGGAGTGGCAGAGAGAACAATACAGCATTAGCAATGAAAAAGCAAAATTAGATGTACAGATGATCCATCACTACCTGTACACTACGGCTCATTGGGCAGTGGGTCGTCCGATGAGCGTTGTCCGTAAATCGATCGAGAATTCGCTTTGTTTTGGGGTTTACGATGATGATAAACAGGTTGGCTTTGCCCGTATCGTGTCGGATAGTGCTACGGTTGGATGGATATGCGACATGTTTATCCTCCCCTCTCATCAGGGTGCTGGACTTGGAAGATGGCTTGTCGAGAGCATGATGGAGCATCCGGATATCAAAGGCTTGCGTAGAATCCTGCTAAACACACGCGATGCGCATGACCTATATATAAAATATGCGGGATTTAGACATTTGTTAAAAGCAGAGAGCTGGCTAGAACGTTTCAACGAGTCACCCATGCGTAACGCTGGACCAGTAATTCAGACCAGGCCAAAATCATCGAAGGATTAACTCATCATGTTTTCCAGGATGGTTTAGCAAAACTACGAGTGCTATAATCTCGGAGATGGATATTTTTTTATTGGAGATAAGGATCATGAGTGAGAGAATAGAATTTACACGCAATTATTCAGATCTGAGTACCAATCAGGGTTTTCAATTTGAATTTAAATGTGACCGTTGTGGAACAGGTTACCGCACCCGCTTCCAGGGTTCTGCACTTGGAACAGCCGCCACCGCATTGGAAACTGCCAGCAACATCTTTGGGGGTATGTTTCATAGCTTGTCCAATGCTGGCGAGAGCGTGCGTTCAGCTTCCTGGGAAAAGGCGCACGACGATGCTTTTCTGAAAGCGGTAGAGGAAATTAAACCTGACTTTATCCAATGCCCGCGCTGCACCAGCTGGGTGTGCCGGAAAACCTGTTGGAATGAGAAGCGTGGCTTATGCAAGCAATGCGCCCCCGACCTGGGCGTGGAGATGGCGGCCGCTCAGGCCAGCCGCACTACCGAGGAGATCTGGGCACATTCCAAGGTGGCTGAAGAGGACCTTGCCATGCTCAAGGAGAAGGAATGGCGTGAAGGTGTGCGAGCTACTTGCCCGAGCTGTGGTAAACCCCTGGAAGGTAAGGTGAAGTTCTGCCCGGAATGCGGGGCTAAGATTGAGAGCGAATTGCATTGCACCAACTGCGGTGTCAAGTTGCAACCGGGTACCAAGTTCTGCCCGGACTGCGGAACGAAAGTCACCGGATGAGTGGACAACCAGCATATTGGTATGGGTTCGATATTAAACATCCGAATGGATGTGGACATCCGAAAGGATGCGGTTAACCTGGAGGATGATCGTAACCCTACCGGTAAATGACTTTTACAAGGAGATTCCATGTTCAAGACCTTCGAGCAGGTAAGAAGCTTCCTCGATGAGCAGCAAATCCAGATGGTGGACATGAAGTTCACCGACCTGTGGGGACGCTGGCATCACCTGACAGTTCCTGCATCTCAATTCACTCCCCAGCTGCTTGAACAAGGCATTGGATTCGATGGCTCTGCGGTGGGTTTAAAGAGTGTGAAGGCTGGCGATATGGTCTTGGTACCCGATTTATCCACCGGCATTCGCGACCCTTTTTGGGAGGCACGTACGCTCAGCTTCATCTGCACCACCTTGGAAGCGGACACCCACCTGGTTTTCACCAATGACCCGCGCAATATTGCCATACGTTCCGAGGAATACCTGCGTTCAACTGGCATTGCTGATGAGAGCCGTTGGGGTCCGGAGTTTGAATTTTACATCTTCGATAGTGTCTCATATGAGTATGGTGTAAACCGTGCCAGTTATCGTGTGGATTGCCAGGAAGCCGATTGGACCAGTGTGGAGAGCGGTCACGGGCATTACATTCCGGTGCATGGAGGCTACCATGCCATCCCGCCCAAGGACCAGTTCTTTAACCTGCGCACCGAGATGAGCCTGCGCCTGCAGGAGATGGGAGTGCCGGTTAAGTACCACCACCATGAAGTGGGAGGACCAGGTCAATCGGAGATCGAAACCCCCATGATGGGGTTGCTTCAAGCAGGTGATGCCACCATGATCATCAAGTATGTCAGCAAGATGACTGCACAAGCCCATGGGAAAACGGTCACCTTCATGCCCAAGCCGTTGTTTGGTGAGGCTGGCTCAGGGATGCACTTTCATCAGCATTTATTTAAGCAGGGAGCGAATGTATTTTATGACCCTGCCGGGTATGGCTGCCTGAGCCAAACCGCGTTGTATTACATTGGTGGGCTGCTCACGCATGGACCAGCCTTGCTTGCCCTGACCAACCCGAGCACTAATTCGTATAGCCGATTGGTCCCCGGATATGAAGCGCCTGTGAATGCCTTCTTCTCGCTGGGCAATCGCAGCGCCGCCGTCCGCATCCCCAAGTATGCCACCCAGGCTAGCGAGGCTCGCATGGAGTTCCGCCCCCCAGATGCCACCTGCAATGTCTATCTGGCATTGGCAGCCCAGCTGCTGGCGGGTATGGACGGCATCCGGAAGAAGATTGACCCCACCGAGGCAGGTTTTGGACCCATCGATGCCAACATCTTCGCCTGGAGCGATGAACAACGCACCCACATCAAGAGTCTGCCTGATTCACTCAATGCTGCCCTGGTCGCCCTGGAACAGGACCATGAGTTCCTGCTGGCAGGGGAGGTGTTCAGTGAGCTGCTGATCAAGCAGTGGGTGGACTTCAAGCGCAATGAGGAATACTACCAGGTACGCAACCGACCTCATCCATATGAGATGAGCTTATATTTTGATGTGTAGAAAAATTTGATCAGGGATTTTGAGATCGGATAAATGCTAAAAAAGACCGGCTTGTGGTTGGTCTATGGTTCCCTGGTGCTGATGCTGGCATCCTGTTCATTTTCCTCGTCAAATCCTGCGACTACCAGCATGGTCTTAGCTGAGTTCACCGAGAGCTATGTAAAAGTTACCATTTCGCTGGAGCCAGGTGAAGCATCGGAGGCAGTCGTGCTGGCGACTTTTTCTCCAATTGAGACTGATGCTCATCTCTATAGCAAGGAGCTGCCCAGGGAAGGTGTCGAAGGGTTGGGCAGACCTACGCTGATCGAGCTGCCAGTCGGGGCACACATGCAAGTGGCAGGCGAGCTGCAAGAAAGCGTGTCTGCAATAGAAGACGCTGTCGCTCCAGACCTGCCAGCCTTGCCTGTATATCCCATTGGTCCGGTTACCTTACGTCTTCCTGTCCTGTTGCCAGAAGGGAAGGGAGGGTTTGTTGACGATCAGGTGCTCATCACCTATATGGTATGCACGCCACGCGGTTGTCACAAGCCGGTGGTTGGATTGTTAGTGGATATGCGGCTACCGGTAAAATAATGTGGATCTGACGATGTAAATATTTAGGAGGGAATATATTCAGATTACTATGGAAACCTGAATTTTTATTTTTAGCGATGTTTACCTTGACAATGGGTTGCAACGGGAAAGCCACCACCCAGCCAGTAACCGCATTACCCAGCGTCACCTTCACAACAATTAAACCCTCCGATACCCCGGTACCATTTAGCAATCGCTCCAACCCTTCCACTACGACTGGCACACCCATCATTCCAACACCCACCGTGGATCTGCCCTTCGAAATTGTACGTCTCCCCCCCAACAGTGGCATTCTATCGACACTGCTTGCGGAGGAAGCGCAGAAGGCCTACGCGATAGGCTATAGACCTGTGGTCGAGTTCGACGCCCCATGGTGACCGTGTTGTCAGGCGATTGCCGTGAGCATTCGAAAACAAAACCCATTGATGGTGGATGCGTATAAAGGTACTTATATAATCCAGGTAAATGTTGACTGGTGGGGTTTTCCACCTGAAGGGTGGGATTTTGATGCCATCCCAATTTTCTATGCCCTGGACGCAGATGGGAAACCTACTGGGGCAACAGTCGAGGGTAACGCATGGGGAGAAAATATTCCAGAGAACATGGCGCCACCCCTCAAGGCTTTTTTTGGCAGCCTTGGAGAATAATAGCTCAATATATATAAAAGGGTCTGAAAAAGAACCTGTATAGCATGCCAAAACGGTTTTTTTTCACTTCAGCGCAGTGAGTTATAATCGGCTGCATGGATTCTCAGTTCTTATATCAGGATGATTTATTAATATTGGAATTTGATGCAAGTGTGGTCGAAATACTTGCCCTGCCGGATGGTCGCAAGGGTGCCGTGCTCGACCGAACCTACTTTTACCCCACTGGGGGAGGGCAGGAACACGACACCGGCAAGATAGGTTCTGCCAATGTGGTGGATGTCTTCAAGGACGATGAAAATCCACGATTAGTGCACGTGGTGGAAGGCGAAGTCGCTCTGGGCATGGTAAAAGCCAGTATTGATGCTAGAGCGCCGCTTGCGTCACATGCAGCACCACACCGCCCAGCACCTGCTCACCCAGTGCCTGCTGCGCCAGACAGGTTATGAGACCGTCTCCGCCAACATCAACGGGTATTCCCCCTCCACACTGGATATTATGGCAACCCAAATCAGTATGATCGATCTTGATCAGGCAGAACTCCATGCTAACCGGCTCATCTATGAAGATAAGGTTGTTAAAACTTATTTCGTTTCACCAGAGGAGCTGCAGTCCATTCCACTGCGCCGGCCTCCCAAGGTTATTGAGAACATCCGCATCGTAGAAATTGATGGTTATGATTATTCCCCCTGTGGTGGGACCCATGTATACCACACCGGCAGTATCGGGCTACTCAAGGTGCTCAGAGCAGAGCGGCAGAATGAAAAGTTACGCATCTATTTCATTGCTGGATTGCAAGCGTTGGATTTCTTCTCGCAAATGTATGCTACTTTCAGCAGCCTGGCTAACCAGATGAGCATCAGCTGGCAGGATATCCCTGGAGTGGTAAGCAAACAGGCAGAACAATTAAGTTCACTCCAGAAGGAATTTCAGGATTTAAAGAGTGCAAGTGTCAAAAATGAAGCCCGTGAATTGTCTGAGAAGGCAGAAGACCATGCAGGGATCCGACTGGTGCGGCAGTGCTTTGAAGGCCGCCCGTTGGGTGAGCTGCGTCTGATGGCGGAAACACTCAAGCTGTTACCGGGATTGGTCAGCTACCTGGCTACCTATGATGGGCAGAAGGTATCACTCATCGTCACTTGCGGCGAGGCTACGGGTAAAGATGCACGCCTGCTTCTCACCTCGCAATTAGCCAGTATCCAAGGCCGCGGGGGTGGAGATGCAAGGCTTGCCCAAGGAGGTGGGGTGGTGTCGGATGTTCAATATCGTACTTTTCTGGATTTTATCGACTTGATATAAATCTGATTGTGATATTTACAACTGAGAACACCGAGTTTATTGAGCTAACACGAATACTTAATGTTTCTCCGTAGTCTTAGCTTTGCCCCTTTATATTTGGAGGGGTGGTCTCTTTGGTGAATTTCATTATCATCAAATATTCCAACTTTTTTCTCCACAATCGCCCTAACGTGAACCTAACGCGAATCGCTGTCAATGCAAAGTAGAAATGTCCTCTGTCAATGCAAAGTAGAGATATCCCTGTCAATGCAAAGTAGAAATGTCCCTGTCAATGCAAAGTAGAAATGTCCCCTTGACAGCATTTTTTTCCGGTGGTAAACTCATCCCGTTTTAATCTAATCTTAGAGAAAGGAGTGCGTTTCATGTCGAATAGGATCTCGGTAGTTGTCATCCAATTACATGGACGCGCCTCCGCTGCCAGGTAAGACCAGACAGTAATTATCAGGTTAACCTGCCACGGGAGCGTCCATGCCCCGTGGCTTTTATTTTAATCAGCGACCAGGGATCGATCTAACCTGCCAACCGGCAGAGATAGCTCGAACCTGACAGCCAACAGGAAATGAGCAAGTTTTTTTATCAAGCCAGCCACGGGATCAATATGTGGCTGGCTTTTTTTATTAGGATTAAAGACAATGCACATCAGTATAACAACAATGTACGACGGAAGACCCACCTTCACCGGTGTGGTTTACAAAAAAACAATCGGCAATTACACCGTCCACTGCGCAGGGCAGGTAGTGGTTTGCGAGCTTTCCAACCGTATCCGCAAACAGCTGATCTACCCAACGGCTGATGTGGGCTCTTTACGCCACCGGGTGCAAAAGGTGGTGGAGCTTGAGCACATGGACCCCATTGCGGTGGGTGACGAGGTACGCTACATCCAGGCGGAAGACGGCAAGGGTTTGATCGTGGAATTGCTACCGCGACGAAATAAGCTAACCCGTCGGAGCGCGGTCCCGAAACCACTGCACCATGGGGCGCATCCATTCGAGCAGATCATCGTGACCAATGTGGACCAGGTGGTGCCGGTGATCGCGGCTGCCCAGCCCGACCCCAAGTGGAACCTGCTTGACCGCTACCTGGCATCAGCAGAGACGGCCGGGATCAGGTCGCTTATCTGCATCACCAAACTGGACCTGGTGAACGGGACCCAGGACGAGTTATTGGCCGAACTGGATGAATACCATCACATAGGTTACCCAAGCGTGCTTACCAGCTCGTATACCCAAGAGGGTATTGATGATTTGAAGAAAGCACTCAACGGACGCACTTCGGTGCTGGTGGGCAAGTCGGGTGTGGGAAAGACCGCCTTATTGAATGCGCTCCAGCCAGGACTGGGCTTACGGGTAAAGGAAGTTAACCAGGTGACGGGCAAGGGCAAGCATACCACCACCAACCTGGAAATGTTCCCGCTGGAGGGCGGTGGCGCCATTGTGGATACACCTGGGACACGCGAGTTTGGTTTATGGCAATTCGAAGACGACCTGGCACTCTTGTTCCCGGAGATGCGCCCGTTGGTGGGAAAGTGCCGCTTTGGTGTGGATTGTCAGCACGATGAAGAACCAGGCTGTGCCATCCGTACGGCGGTAATGGACGGGAAGGTCAGCCCACGCCGTTACCAGAGCTTTCTGATATTGAACAAGGAGCTGGCCGATGTATCCAGAAATCTGTAACCCGGTTAAAAACCACCCGGCGTATCGCTATGGAAGAACCATGTCCGAGGATGTTTTCAGGTGCAAGCAGTGCAAGGCGCTGGTGTATACCCAATCAATGCTTTCCGGGGTGAAGAATCGAAATCACTGCCCGTATTGCCTATGGTCGCGCCATGTTGACCTGCTCAAGGCAGGGGACAGATTATCAGCCTGTAAAGCCGGCATGGAGCCAGTTGGATTAACGGTGAAGCAAAGACAAAACAAGTATGGAAACGGGAACGATGGTGAGCTGATGCTCATCCATCGCTGTTGGCAGTGCGGTAAGTTATCGATCAACCGGATCGCTGCTGATGACCTGGCCGAACATCTCCTTAATATCTATCGAGCTTCCCTTACGATAGATTTACCTACCCGAGAGCAGCTCAAGGAGAGTGGAATCTGGTTGCTACAAGGAGAAGAACAAAGGCTGGTGATCCATCAGCTGCAAGGAGTTTGCTTACAATAAAAAGAGACGCGGGCGAATCCGCGTCTCTTTTGTGTATTTAACGATTGGATCGAGGTTTTTACTCGTCGTCGCCATCCAACATCGGACAGCCATCCAAGCCCTGCATGAAACCGGGACCAAATCCCTTACCTTGATAATTATTCATGTGTTCAAGCATACTCTCAGCCTGAGCCTGGGTAATGACGCCATCCGCGACAGCTGCATCCAGGGCAGCCTGGCGTACCTGGACAACCAGGTCTGGAAATTCGTCCTCGGTAACACCCTGAGCAAGCGCGATCTCTTTGAGTGTTTCACCATCTTCCAAGCGAGTTTCAAATTCATTAGCTGTAAGGTCAACTGCATCAGCATAGGCTGAAATCATAAATTCATGCATTGGACCCTCTCCGCGGGCGATGCCCCGACCAAGTCGACCCATCATGCCCCCGGGACCGTATCCTTGAGCCTCGCAACCGGAATTGTAACCCTGCATCATGCCGCCTCGACTATTGCCATAGACCTTGCATCATGCCACCTGGACCGTACCCTTGCATCATGCCGCCAGGACCATAGCCTTGCTCATCGTTACCAGAACAACCGGGGAAAAACACGCTACCCGGAGAATAACTATACAGACGTACAACCTCATCACCACTGGTATAGCGTGTAAGGGTGAGTGCCCTATTATTATCAGTATCACTCACGCGAGCATAGACAACTCCAGCTCCACCAATGATGATGAATGCTAATGCAACGATTAAACCGATAATTAAAACTTTTTTCATTACAGTCTCCTTTTATAATTGATTCGTCACTGTGAATTAATCTCACATATACAAGGTGGAGATTGCTTTATCGGGCACAGATCACCCTCTTCGCAATGACATAGATAGTTTAATCGATAGTTGTGAAGGAATTATGAAGAAATCAGCGGTTAGCAGTAAGTAATTGACTGTTAGTAAAAGAATTACCCCATCCCGCTTCACAAAATCCTTAAAACAGGGATTAGTGACGGATTATATATGAATTATTCCTCTCCTGCCAGGTAGCGGATCTTCTCCCAGGGTGGGGTATGGCTCACCTCCGCCAGGATGCCGCGCAGCTCAAAAATCTCATCCCGCAGGACGGCTGCTTTCTCGAACTCCAGCTCCTTGGCAGCTAATTTCATCTGCGCTTCAAGCTCCGTGATAAGACGTTTGAGCTCATCCTTGGGCATCTGGGTCGGGCTGACAGGGCGTTCACCTCGGGCAGCAGCCTGGGCTTTTCCACCGAGCTGGTCGGTGAGGTCCCGCACCGCCTTGACAATGCTGACAGGCTCGATACCATGTTCTTTATTAAATGCCTCTTGCTTTGCCCGGCGGCGGTTTGTTTCACTAATCGCAAAATTTATCGCATCGGTCATCTTATCAGCATACATGATGACCATACCGTCCACATGCCGGGCAGCTCGTCCAATGGTCTGGATGAGAGCAGTCCCTGAGCGCAGGAAACCTTGCTTATCTGCGTCCAGGATCGCCACCAGCGATACTTCCGGCAGGTCCAGCCCTTCACGGAGCAAGTTGATGCCTACCACCACGTCAAACACCCCCAGGCGTAGGTCACGCAGGATGCCGATACGCTCGAGAGTCTCGACTTCCGAGTGCAGGTAGTGGACTTTGATGCCCAACTCCATCAAGTAATCGGCAAGCTTTTCCGCCATACGCTTGGTGAGGGTGGTCACCAGTGTGCGCTGCCCCACTTCCACCCGCTTGCGGATCTCAGCGAGCAGATTATCCACCTGCCCTTCGATCGGACGGACCTCCACTTGCGGGTCCACCAATCCGGTTGGGCGGATGATCTGCTCCACCACCTGCTCGGCACGCTCCATTTCATATGGACCGGGAGTGGCTGAAGTGTAGATAGTGTAACCCATATGAGATTCAAACTCCTTGAATTTGAGCGGGCGGTTATCCAGGGCGGAGGGCAGCCGAAAACCGTATTCCACCAGGGTTTCCTTGCGGCTTCGGTCACCGTTGTACATGCCCCGAATTTGCGGAACGGACATGTGGGACTCGTCAATGATGAGCAGGTAATCGTGAGGAAGGTAATCGATAAGCGTCCAGGGTGGAGTGCCCTCCCCACGTTGGTCGAGGTGGCGCGAATAATTCTCAATTCCGGCACAGGTGCCGATCTCACGCAGCATTTCGAGGTCATAATTCGTGCGCTGCTCGATGCGTTGGGCTTCCAAAATTTTCTCCTGCGAGCGATAGAATTTTACCCGCTCTTGGAGCTCGTCTTCAATATCCTGGATAGCTTGCTTGAGCTTATCCTCGGCTGCGATGTAGTGCTTGGCCGGGTAGATGGCGATGGTTTCCAGCTGGTTGCGCAGCTCACCCGTGAGGGCATCGAACTCAACGATGCGCTCGACTTCATCACCGAAATATGTAACGCGATAACCAAACCGGTCCTGGTAGGCAGGGATAACTTCGAGGGTGTCACCACGCACGCGGAATGTGGCAGGCTTCAGCTCCATGTCGTTGCGCTCATACTGGCTCTCGATCAGGTCACGCAGCAAGGCATTGCGGCGGTAGATTTTACCCTTCTCGATGTTGATCACCACGCGACCATACTCTGCCGGATTGCCGAGTCCGTAGATGCACGAAACCGAGGCGACAATGATGACATCCTGGCGTGACATGAGGGAGGTCGTTGCAGCCAGGCGTAAACGCTCGATTTCCTCGTTTCGCTCAGTCTCTTTCTCAATGTACAGGTCGTGACGGGGTACGTAAGCTTCAGGCTGATAGTAATCATAATAGCTGACGAAGTATTCCACGGCGTTCTCAGGGAAGAATTCCTTGAACTCAGCGTACAGCTGGGCGGCCAGGGTCTTGTTATGCGCCATCACCAAGGCCGGGCGCTGAACCTGGGTGATGACCTGCGCCATGGTGTAGGTTTTACCGGTGCCGGTGGCACCCAGCAACACCTGGTGCTTGTAGCCTTTATTAATGCCATCCACCAATTGGCGGATAGCTTCCGGCTGGTCACCGGTGGGGTGGAATGGGGCTTGGAGTTTGAAATCCATGGAGTCCTCGAATAGGTTGGGTGAATGGAATCGAGAAGCAGAAAGATAATCATACTCCCAAGTTGTAATTAGAACAAGGGTTCTAGGGGTTTAAAAATCAATGGACATACACTGGATTGCTGTATATCCACCCGCGCTTGCTTCCCAGGTAATTAATAAATACCTCCAACCGATATACACCCGGTTCAGAGGTGATATAGGTACACAGATCATGATTGCGCCATGCGCGGACAGGTTTACCATCCCTTAATAAAATGCATTCCGTACGCCTGGGCAGGCGTATCTTGAAGGTCACGCCTCCCTTGCTATCAAGTCCATCCCCCATCAAGGCAGTCCCCTGCATCCCATGTGCAGTCATAGAGAATCCACGTGTCGGGGCAGGAAGGTCGTAACCAATGAAACAATGTCCTTGGCGGAGTGCATCCAGAATCAAGGTTGAATCCGACTCCGCGTCGTTACCAAGCGGGCGAGGGAGAAGGACGTGTGTATTGATGGTGCGAAAATGGAAATCATAGGGAAATATTGTCCGCTTTAAAGGTCCCAGATGCATAGAGAAAGAGTGGGCATCTGAGCCACCGATCGCAACTACTTTATTTCCAGAGGCTAATAGGTCGTCCCACCTGCTGATGGTTTCGGGCAAAGCTCCTTGGGCGATTCGTTTCGGAAAATATGCATAGAAGACAGCATGAAGCTTTGACTTAATGCGAGGTTTAAATTCTGAAAAGCCATTCCAGAGCTCAAGACCTGTAAAACCATGCACATCCCAATCTACCCAAGAGATATCACCTTCATTAACAGACGGTGCAGCAAGATCAACCGGATGGGCGACAAATGCCAGACCGCCTGCCGTACCAACAGCATCCAGCAGCAGCTGTGGATCAGAAGCGTAAGTTGCCAGCTCGCGATTCGCCCCAAAGACGAGCAAATGGTTCTTTTGCGGCTGGCGTGCCTGGTCGTGTATCTCCTCCCCCACCATCAGGAGCACACGTTTATCCCCATCTTTATAGTATCCTGCAGGTCCATTAACCCAGAGGTTATGGTCTGTGACAATGACTGCATCCAAACCTGTTTTCATTGCAGCTGTTGCAATGTCTTTATGCGAGCCAGTGCCGTCTGAATAGCGGGTATGCATATGCAAGTTTATGATGATTTCGTGCATGGATTCTCTCTCAAGTGAATATCCATATATTATAGCTGAGGTATATCATAGATATTTTGCATCCATTGGTAAATAATCGATAGGGAATTGCTTAACCGGGCTCAGGGTAAACATCTTTATTCAACCCGAGCGGAGTTTTATCCGAAAGGTGACGGAACAACAAGAATTGGGTTTGACGATTTACTAAACCTTGGGTATAATCCGCAAGCTCGGAAATCCGATGGCAATTTTTCAAGATTTACAAGCAGTTTCGTATTTTATGGAGGCAGGTTGTGGTCTACGCAATTGATATCTCATTAATCATTATCTCAGTCGCCCTTATTGCGAGCGTGATTTTACAAAGTAAGGGAGCTGGTTTGGGTGGTCTTACCGGGGCTGATACGGGTGGCATTTTCACCGCACGGAGAGGCGTGGAAAAGACCCTGTTTTATGTAACCATCGTTCTCAGTGTACTCTTCTTTACCCTGGCAATCCTTTCAGTAAAAGTATCATAAGCTTTCACCTTCGAGCGCTAAAGAGCCTCCCCCGCAATACAATCCATTGGGGGGTTGGCAGGCAACCTGAAGCGCTCTTTGTTTTTAATTCATGATAATATTGACCCAATGAAAAAACTTCGCTGGCCATTGTTGATCGCCATCCTGGCTTTGGCAGCCATTTCCATCCTGCTTTTCTCCCAAAAAACGGATAGCCTGCAGCCCATCGATGAACCGGTCGTTCAACCCGCTGAAGGGGGTATATATTTGGAAGGTTTAATCGGCTCATTTATGCGATTAAATCCATTATTGGATTACTACAATGAGGCAGACCGCAGCGTCGATCGGCTAATATTTAATGGGATGCTGCGAATCGATGATCGTGGCTTACCTCAACCAGATCTGGCTAATTCGTGGGGGATCTCGCGTGATGGGTTGATCTATAACTTTTCGATCAATCCCGAGGCGATCTGGCATGATGGGCAACCCGTAACCAGTGATGACGTTATCTTCACCATTCAGATGATGTCTGCAGATGATTCACCCGTCCCGGATGATATCCGCCAATTCTGGCAGCAGGTAGAAGTCAATCGCCTGGATGAGAAAACCCTGCAGTTCAAGCTTCCCGAACCATTCGCACCCTTTTTAGATTACCTGACTTTTGGCTTACTTCCGTCCCACTTACTGGGTGACCTCACCATTACTGAAATCATCAACAGTCCTTATAACCTCCAACCTGTCGGTACTGGTCCCTATCAATTTGACCACCTGATTACAGAAGAAGGTCAAATTACCGGTGTCGTGCTTAAGGCCTTTAAAGAATATTACTCCCAGGGTGCATATATCGACCAAATAGCTTTTCGCTATTACCCGGATAGTGAAGCTACCTATGAGGCTTATAAGGCAGGAGAAATAGCAGGGCTGGCCGATGTGACCCAGGAAATATTAGCCGGAAGTGCTGAAGGAGCAGGGACTTAACCTATATACCACCCGCCTGCCTGAAATGAGCTTGCTGTACTTAAACCTGGATGATCCACAAGTCACCTTTTTTCAGGATGTAAATATTCGCAAGGCACTCATGCAAGGCCTTAACCGCCAGGCGATGGTCGATAATATGCTGGACGGACAGGCTATCCTGGCAGACGGACCGATCTTCCCCGGAACCTGGGCATATTATGATGGCATCGACCATTATACCTATAACCCAAACCAGGCAATTTCATTGTTACGCGAAGCAGGCTTCACACTGCCAGCTTCCGGTGGAGATATTCGTACAAGCGAAGATGGAACAGGGTTATCTTTTGAGCTTTTATATGCAGATGATGAGCAACATGCAGCTCTGGCAAGTGCTATCCAACGCGATTGGGCATCGCTGGGAATCAGGGTGTCTTTGACCGCCTTACCCTACGAGCAGCTTATTTCAGAGCACCTGGAAACCCGCAATTACCAGGCAGCCCTGGTGGACTTGAACCTCTCCCGCTCTCCTGACCCTGACCCTTATCCATTTTGGCATCAGACCCAGATTACCAGCGGTCAAAATTATTCCAAGTGGGATGACCGACAGGCCAGCGAATACCTGGAACAGGCGCGCATCACCACAGACCTGGATGAACGTTCCCGCTTGTACAATAATTTCCAGGTGCGCTGGAGCCAGGAGTTGCCGGCAATCCCCTTATTCTATCCAGTATACACTTATGCGGTAAGCAGCGATGTGCAGGGGGTAAGCATCGGTCCGATCTTTGACATACCAGACCGATTTAATCATGCCACCAATTGGTACCTGGTCACGCGCCGTACAAGTGAAGATGAGGCACCAAGCCCCACTCCATAAAAGTCGGGGAAGACCGCTTACCCCTGAGTTTTTTCGATCGTTCTTTTTACTTTCAGGATATTTTGAAATTCATCCTGGAAAACTTGCACGATCTGGGGATCAAATAATGTTCCGCTGGCACCAACAATCAGGCGTAAGGCGTCATCAACCGAGATCTCTTTCTTATATGAGCGTGGGGTGGTGAGGGCATCAAAGACATCCGCGACGGCACATAAGCGGGCGCTAAGCGGAATTTCTTCACCGCTGATCCCGTTTGGGTAGCCCGAGCCATCCCAGCGCTCGTGGTGATTCAATGCGACCATTTCGCCGGCCTGTAGGAGGGCAGAATTTGAGTTACTTAAGATTTCAGCACCGATGATGGTATGGCTTTTGATCTTTTTCAATTCAGCTTCGGAATATTGTCCCTGTTGGAGCAGTAATGCCTCGGACAGCCCGGCCTTACCAATATCATGCAGCTGGCAGGCAGTTGAGAGGATCTGCACTTCGTTTTGGGTCAAGCCTAAACCCCGTCCAAGCACCTGGACATATCCTTTGATGCGTTCTAGATGGGAGGCATTACCACCTTCGCGATATTCCGCAATGTATGCCATGCGCCAGACAGCATCCACGAGCTCTTTATGGCTATCGAATGAGAACATGATTCCTTCCTTTCCTGATCATTTTCGTAACAAAATACCATTAGGTGCGTTTTAATATTGATTATATCTTTTCATATATTAGTACTATTTTACAATACTTCCTCATTCATAACGACACATCATTTTCTTAAATTCCTATCATTTCTGTCAGCATGGATGTTAATATAAAAATGATATAATTTTTGTGGTTTCAATCGGATTTATTATTGCCCTCTTGAGGTAGGAAAGCGTAACTGATTACTCAGGCAAATTCATCGAGGATAAATGTCTTACGATCTCAAAACAGGGGCAGAATTTGAATGTGTTAGATCTGTTCGGAGAATGATGAAACGATCGGTAAGAACTCTTGGCTAAATAAAAATGAACGTTGGCTGCACCATCCAGGGCAGAGTCTGGTGGAATTTGCATTGATCTTGCCGTTGTTTGTGCTTTTTATTATCGGTGTATTTGAACTGGGTCGAGCATTCTTTTCATACATTGCGATCACAAATGCTGCCCGCGAAGGTGCCAGGGTAGTCACGTTTTGGCCGGGAAAAACCAAAATTTCGGATGTCATCAGCGCGGTAAACACAGAGATTGGAACTTCGCCAGTGGTTGATGTTGGTAATATTGTCTCGCGCGTGATTGAATGCGGAAATCCATTAGGCATCCGTACCCACAGATGCGAATGGTTTCATGACCTGCCCTTCAGATCAACCGGTACGCGTGACAGTGACCTATAGATTTGACCTTATTCTACAATTTTTCTTCTCCCAACCCCTGATGCTGGTAAGATCAGCGGAAATGATGGTTCCGTGAAAAAACTATTACGTTCACCACAGCGAGGACAATCGCTGGTTGAATTCGCCATGATCATCCCGATATTCTTATTATTAGCGGTGGTGATCTTTGACCTGGGAAGAGGAGTATATTATTATAGTGCCATCCATAATGCAGCCCGTGAGGGGGCACGTTATGGAAGCGTGAATAAAGAGGATTGGTCCGGTATGAGGGCTACCGCACGAAATTTCGCGGTCGGATTAGGCTTAACTGCTGCGGATGTCTCCTACGCTGGATGGGGTCCAGATGAGATCGTAAACAGTTACGCAAACCCCACCGTGAGATTAACGATAAACTACACCTTTACCCCAGCGACACCGCTGGTTGCAAATTTCCTGGATGGTGGTGTGATTTTATTAACTGGAAATGCAATTATGCGGACGGAATACTATCGCTAAATTGAGTTGTAAGCGATTGGGAGGATGTATGAACACGTATAAAACTACTTCTGAAAGAGGTCAAAGCCTGGTGTTACTCGCCTTGGGATTAGTTGCATTCGTCGCCATCTTAGCGCTTGTATTGGATGGTGGTATGGCATACGCATCCAAACGGCAGGCACAAAATGCCGCGGACGCCGGGGCGTTAGCAGGTGCAACAACGATGTGTAAAACAAAAAGTGTGGATGCTGGAGTCGCAGCTGCCATATCTTATGCTGTTTCGAATGGAGCAGATGAAGATCCTGAGCCCCAGGTTGTAGCAAGCTTGAGTAATGCTACTGTGCAGGTAACTGCCACAGTCACGAAAGATACCTTTTTTGCGGGTGTGATCGGCTTCCCACAGGTATCACCTGTTGCGGTTGCAGAAGCCGCGTGTAAAACACCGGTAGGGATGGGTGTGCTGCCAGTGGCTTGGGCTTGCCGTGATACAGTAGTCGGGAGTGGAGTTGTAGTGCCAGGTGTAGATTGTGCTCAAAAAACAATCGATGATTGTGACTGGTGAACCCTATGGTTACGAAGATATAGGTTGTACTTATATTCTAATGGATTCAGTAAAAGTAAAGGATAATAATAGGGGTGGAAAGTGTGATCCTGAACAAACAGATCCATGTGATAAGAAATATTGCTATTGCGATCCATATATAACGGATCCCCTAGATTGCAGTTATTGCACAGACCTTGAAGATCAAAAAGATCTTGAATGCAGTGCTCACCTTGATGCTCCAACTTGTACGGAAGTTATCAACGAGATACAATTGATTGTGATTTAAATAATGATTGTATCGATGAGCTGATGACTGGCGGTGCACGCAGCTGGCTTGACCTGGATGGTGGGGGTGGTGGGGCA
Source organism: uncultured Chloroflexia bacterium (assembly GCA_963777965.1). GTDB lineage: Bacteria > Chloroflexota > Anaerolineae > Anaerolineales > UBA4823 > FEB-25. The sequence continues at coordinate 287,914 of CAVZSS010000031.1, forward strand.
AGTGAACTATCAGATTGGATCGAAAATGGATTCCCAGATGCTATCCCACCACATAAATGGATCCCCGAAGAAAGTGGTGTAGCAACCAGCATCTTCCACACTGCTGCAGCTGATGTAGTGGGTGAAAGATGTGATCCTGCCGGTGTTTAAAAATGTTTGTGATGGTACCCCAGACATTTGAATGTAGACCCGGATTAGCTGACACTCCCGCACCAATGCGAATATGGTCCTGATGATGATCGAATCTATGCCACGAGATCAACCTTTAATTTTCATATCATCACATTTGCCGAGTTCCATGTAACCTGTGTGCAAACCGGTAAGAATAAAGTGACAGCGGAAACTGGATTATGATTTTGATAATCCTAAGAAAAACTGTAATGGTCATGATGATGCCTGTCAAAGATATAATGGTTGGTTCTATTGATGACAATGATAAGACGATTGAAGGTTATTTCAAAAGAAGTCGACCTGGGTGGTTATGGTGGACCTGGTGACTGGTTTGATACAGGTACTTTTACCGTTGTCCTCGTTCGTTAAATGGTAATCTTCATATAATATAAATTCGAAAACCATATTATTAAAATTTAATTACATATCTGGTATGCAAAATGCATCAGATACGGATGTATAATCCATTATCTAATACTTCTTAACTTGGAGGACCACCTTGAATCGACGTGTTCTCATCGGAATCATTATTGCAGTCGTAGGAATCGGTTTAATCGTGCTCGGAGTGCTGGCGATTAACTCGGTGTTGAAGCAAAGTTTCGCGCCACCCGCGCAGCCAACCCCGGTCGTGGAAGCAACCACAGATATTGTCATCACCACCCACGACCTGTCAATCGGCTCGGTGATCAACCGGGAAGATATCCAGACCGCCTCCATTCCCGTGAATTTGGTGCCACGTGATGCCCTGATTTCCATCGAAGCTGCCCTGGGCAAGATCGCAACCGTCCACCTGATCCAGGGGGAGATGGTTCTTCAGCACCACCTGGCGGATCCCACCAATGTCTCTCATGATATTGGCTATATCATCGCCGACGACCAGGTGTTGATGGCATTCCCGGCCAATGATCTAATGAGTGGCTTGGGCGTGCTGCAGCGCGGAGATGTGGTTGACATCTTCGCCTCAATGACCGTGGAGGTCAGCCCGACAACCATTGCGCCGGTCCCCGGAACAACCACAGAACAAGCGGAAAAAATTGCCCGTTTATTTACCTTTGATGCTTTCCAACGCGTTCAGATCAGTGCCATCGTTGCGGAGGTTGTGAAAGAATCCGAATCAACGTACTGAGGGCGAAGCTCAGCCCACACCGAATCCATCCGACGTCAAGGTCAGGGCTTACCTGCTTGCTTTAGGTCCGCAGGATGCGCTGGTATTAAAGAATATGCGCGATGAGGGAGCGGTATTCGATATCGTGTTGCGCTCGCCCACATCCAATCTGCTCTTCGAAGTCAGCCCAGTCACCGAGGAATATTTAATACAGCGCTATGAGCTGCAAATACCAAAATAAATAAAATGGAAGAATACAAAAAATATTTGTATATAGCTAGATCAGTCCTGAATAGAGGTGTTTTAGTATGAATCCAGCCAACAAACAAATCCGTGTGGTCAGCATTTGCGACCCGGGTGCCACCCAACAGCAAATTACAGAAGCATTAAATACACAAAAAGAATTCACACTGGTGGATATCCTACCTACCAAGGAGATGTTGGTTAAGCAATTAAGGTCACTTGAACCAGATATCCTGCTGGTGGATTCCCAACTTGAAGGTGAATCGACCCTGGATATTATCGATGACCTGGCATTACAATTCCCCAACGCATCCCTGGTCGCGATCCTGCCAACGAATGATCCCTTGACTGCCCAGCAAGTTATGCTGGCTGGAGCGCGTGCATTCCTGATCACGCCCTTCTCACAGATAAATTTGATGAGCACACTCCGCCGTGTATCAGAGCTGGAGGGTCGACGGCAGCAAACCAAAACATACATCCCATCCGCCACGCCGGAGGCGACCCGACCTTTGCGCTCGGTCACAATCTACAGCCCGCGTGGTGGAACTGGTGTGACTTCGATCGCGGCCAATACCGCCATCGCTCTGGCCGAAGAAACTGGTAAAAATGTTCTCCTGTTTGAGGGCAAGGTGTTTTTCGGACACCTGGAAGTCATTCTGAATTTACGGGTGCAAAATTCGATATCCGACTTGATCCCTCACGCCACCAACATGGATGAAGGATTGGTGCGAGATGTTGTAACACCCCATCCATCCGGGATCCATGTGCTACTGGCACCGAGTAATGTTCAAATCGCCCAGGGGATTCGGGCTGAAGATATTTATAACGTGTATATGGGCGTATCACGCTATTATGATTATATAGTTGTTGATGCTGGTGGTCCTCTCAATGACATCTCGGTGACGTTGATGGATGCGGCAGACCGCGTCCTGCTGGTTACGACACCAGACCTGGCTGCCCTGCACGATACCAGCCGTTTCCTTCAATTAAGCCGCTCGCTTGCATATCCGGCGGAAAAAATTTTGATGGTGCTCAATAAAGCAGGGATCGAAGGTGGAATTAAATTACGTGACATTGAATCGGTTTTGCACAACCAGGTTTACCATCAAATACCAAGTGACCCGGCGAATGTGTTGCGCAGTATCAACCGGGGTATTCCATATTTAGTCAATTACCCCCGCAGTCAAGCCAGTAAATCAGTCCAGCAGCTTGCCCGTAATCTAATCTCCATTTCGCTGAGGGAAATGGGGCATGAAGGTGTAGGGGTACAAGGCGAGAAGGCCGGGCACGATATGTTGATGGCATCCAGCCATCTAGGGTAGTTTTTTATCAATAAGGAACTGGTTGAATGCCCTCTTTTACCATCCTCATCGCAATTGTTTCCGTAATCGTCCTTATCATCCTGGTCGCCTATGGATTGGTGATCTTTGGATTGCGGGATGTATTTTTCGCTGGCCAGGATATCGGATCGCGCCTCGAGACGTATGTAAGCCTGCCCGTGGAATCATCCCAGCGCATCGATGGCCAAAAGCGCCGCACCAGCTTGATTCGATGGCGCTTGCGACTGAACAATATGCTGTCTGGACTTGCATCCGAGAAACTGAACCTGCAGCTGATCAGCGCCAACTGGCCAGTCACAGAAACAGAATATATCATCATCCGGTATGGGGGAGTTATCCTGGGATTCGGGCTGGGGTGGATAATATCCAAGATATTCGTATCGGGAAGTGAAGTTCTAGTTTTCGGTCCAGGTTGGACGGTTTCCAAGATGTTCGTATCGGGGGTTGGTTTGGCGGTCATCGCCTACTTCATCCCTGATCTGCTCTTGAAACGGGCGATATCCCAAAGAAGGACGAATTTTGCCAGCCAGTTGGTGGATGTTTTGGTCCTGATGACCGGCGCGGTCCGGGCTGGATACAGCCTGCCGCAAGCGATTGAAGTGGTGAGCAAGGAAATGAAAGCACCTGTATCCGAGGAATTTCGCCGGGTGCGGCATGAAATTGGCCTTGGGCTATCACTCAGCCAGGCTTTGAATAACCTGGTTGCCAGGATGGAAAATGATGACCTATACCTGGTTGTCACGGCCATCAACATCAATTCACAGGTGGGTGGCAATATCGTCACCATGTTGGGAGCTGTCACGGATACCATCCGTGAACGGATACGTTTATTCAGTGAGGTGCGGGTGCTCACATCACAGCAGAGGTTTGGCAGTTATATCCTCACCTTCATGCCCATTGGCATGTTAGCTGCCATGTTTTTTCTGAATCCAACCTACATGATGCGTTTATTTGACCCCTCGATCATATGCATCCCAATTGGCGCTGTATTCATGGTTATATTCGGGAACTTTGCCGTTCGCCGTTTAGCCAAGATTGAGGTATGAGGTAAGATCTATGCAAATGTTCACCCAAATCAGCTTGAGTTTGGCTTTAGGGATCGCTGGGCTGGTCGTCCTGGTCCTAGGCGCCCGTTGGTTGAGCTCCAATACAATGTCTAAACGCCTGAACCAATATGTTGCCGTACCTTTGAATACCAACCGTAACCAGGCAAATACATCACGCACCCAATCCAGGGTAATCACTGGTTCGTTTGTCAACCGCACGATTACCCCAGCCATTAAAGCGGTTGGAAGTTTCTTTGGCCGGATCACTCCTAGTGGGGCGATCGATAACCTGGCTCATAAACTGCTCGTCGCAGGCTATCCCCTGGGATTAGGAGCAAGGGAGTTTTATGGTATCAGCCTGGCCAGTGCATTACTCGGGGTTTACCTGGCTTTCGTTATCTACCGACGCGGAACAGAAACCATAAACATCGCTCTGAGCATATTAGTCCTGATTTTCTTCTATTCATTCCCAAAAGTTTGGATAAATAACCGGATCAGCCAAAGGCAAAAAAGTGTCAAAAGAGGCTTACCGGACGCCATGGATATGCTGAGCGTATGTGCGACTGCAGGATTGGGGTTTGATCAATCACTCCAGCGGGTAAGCGAGTATTGGGACACCCCGATTGGACATGAGTTTGGGCGAGTGATCAATGAAATGGAAATGGGCTTATCGCGCCGGGAAGCCTTGCGGAACCTGTCAGACAGGCTGGATATTCGTGAGATAGCCAGTTTTGTGGCATTGATCCTGCAAACCGAGCAGCTGGGTATGAGTATTAGCGACACGCTGCACGCACAAGCAGAACAAATGAGGATTGAACGGCGATTCCGTGCCCAGGAACAGGCTCAGAAAGCACCCGTCAAAATGCTCATCCCAATGGCGTTGTTGATATTCCCTGCCTTATTGGCAGTGATCCTCGGACCTGCTTTACCAATTTTAAGAGAAGTATTTAATTCTCTGTGAAAATGAAGGTGTTTTTATTGTGATCAGTGAAGGATTTTTGGAGGTAGCATGAGTTCGAACGCAGCAGAATCTTACTTAAAATCTCCACTTTTTTTGGATGCGATGGGTCATTTTCAGGTGGGAAAATGGGATGAAGGATTCACCAAGCTGAGTGAACTCCAAAAATCTTTTCCCATAGAACCTGATTTACGAACCCTGCGCCAGGAGATGGAAGTACGGGCACGGATCAGTGAATACGAGATTGAAGAAAATAATCACCGTAGGCGAAATCAGATTACTAAAAATGGAATCAAGTTTTTGGTAGTCCTGGTAATTGCGCTGGCAGGTTTTTTTGCAATCTCCACTTATTCAGGTTGGATACAGGGACAGATCAGCCAGTGCACAATCTGATCTATCCGAGAATTTGCTGCAGGCACAACTTGCGGTCGAATTTCGGAATGGGCAGCAATTGATAACCGCCGGAAAATCGGATGAAGCATTATCTGTATATGAAAATATCAAACTCAAAAACCCTGACTTCCCAGGGTTATCAGATGCTATTTCCCAGGCACAGGATCTGAAAGAGGTTGAAGAGCAATATACCCAGGCAATGGACCTGCTCCAGCTGGGTGATTCAGCTCAAGCGCTCTCTATCCTGCAGGAGATTGACCAGATTATGCCCAATTATCGAGATGTATCATTTCAGGTCAAGAAACTGCAGTCTCAAACTGAGATGACCTCTTTAATGCAACAAGCCGATCTGGCATATGCAGAAGGACGTTACGAAGACGCTCTGTCGGGGTACGAATCCATTCGACTGATGGATTCGAGCTTTCAAACCATGCTTCGTAGAAGAAAATTTATTTCATAGCTATATTCAAGCAGCTCAAGCACTATTAGAAGCCCCGGTAGCCATCACTTGATGCGCTTAAAAAGATCGATGATTATTTCAGCAAAGCCCTGGCGCTACGTCCATTAGATCGTGAAGCGCTTGCGGCACGCACCCAGGTTCGCCTGGTCATCGAAGACAGCATGATCGGTGATTATCTAAGCCAGGCACAGGCAACCCTGGCAAGTGCCCCTGATTCCATGGACGCCCAACAGCTTGCCGGGGAGTATTTAGGACTGGCTCTTTCTATTCGACCCAACGACCCGGACATAATGACCCAATTTCAACTGGCTCAGCGCGTATATTCAGGCTGTAAATAACTTTGCCGGCAGCAAATGGGATTCGGTGATTACCCAGCTCGAATACGTCGTTGAACAGCAAGCAGGATATGCAAATGGGACTGCTGTTCAGACCTTATATGACGCTTATATCGCACGGGGTACAGATTATATAGCAGCGGGTGAATATTCGATGGCGTTGGAAGATTTCCAACGGGCTGCTATTTTGGCGCAGCAACTTCCTGATTCAGAATACTTTATCTTTTGAAGCCCAAACCATGATAGCCGAATCCCAGGGATTGTTAAATCACTTCCAGGACGCGGTTCTCATTTACCAGGATGCATTGAACAAGATAGGTTTGCGTGAACGAATCTTTGCACTACAAAGTCCGCTAACGGAAACACTCACTCTAAGCAGAATATAGCTCCAATGTAGGAGACTATAAAAGCGCATTTTATGCATACCAAAAACTCCTTCGGAAGAGAGTGGAAGCATATGACAATACTACCATCGTCACGGTGAAAAGCGGTGACTATATCACGATGCTTGCGCACCGCTATAACACGACCGTGGCAGCCATCCTATCTGCAAACGAGATGAGCAACCAGCCGCGCCTGACCCCGAATACCCAACTAATTATTCCAACCCTTCCCTAATTATTTACCGGAGATTATTGAATGTTTACCAACAGACCCGCAAAGAATGGGCGCACGATCGCCCAAAGTGAATACGATATTTTAGCTGAAGCCCAATCGATTGCAGGCACTGAACAAATCTCAGCAGATGCATATATGATCCGTGATCGGGTTCAACGCAGGTTGTTGGCAGAAGCGGATGGTGAAGTCGATCTATCCCACATCCCACAGATGCATCAAATGATCGAAACACTATTCAACCGGGTGCTTGTGGATGAAAATCTACTATATACACGGGCAGTTAGAGGTCGGTTACTGGATTGGGTGATCGCTGATATCCTTGGATTTGGTCCGCTGGAGCCACTATTACAGGAGGCCAGCATCACTGAAGTGATGGTGAATGGTTTTGATAACGTATACATTGAGCGGTTTGGTAAAGTGGAGAAAACCAGGGTAAGCTTCGAAAATGAAGCTCATCTCATGCGCATCATTGACCGCATCGTGGCACCGTTGGGGAGACGGGTGGATAAATCATCGCCCATGGTGGATGCACGCCTACCCAATGGATACCGTGTCAACGTAATCATCCCACCCCTTTCGCTGATTGGTCCGATGCTGACCATCCGAAAATTTGCACAAACCCCTTTTACTGCCCAGGATCTTGTAGCCAATGGAACGATCACAACCAACCTGGTCAACTTCCTCAAGGCATGTGTGGAAGCCAGGGTGAATATTGTCATATCAGGTGGGACTGGCTCAGGGAAGACCACCTTGTTAAATGTTGTCTCGGCTTTCATCCCCACTAATGAGCGTATCATTACCATTGAAGATATTGCCGAGCTGCAATTAAAACAAGAACACGTGGGGCGCCTGGAGAAAAGACCTTCCAATGTTGAAGGCAAAGGTGAGGTAACCATCCGTCAACTGGTGATCAACTCCCTGCGTATGCGCCCTGATCGAATTATCGTCGGCGAAGCCCGCGGTGGCGAAGCCCTGGACATGCTCCAGGCGATGAACACCGGTCATGATGGTTCGATGACAACCATCCACTCCAACAGCCCACGGGATACACTGCGCCGTATTGAAACCATGGTATTAATGGCCGGCCTGGAATTGCCCCTGAAGGCGATCCGCGAACAAGTCTCATCCGCGATCGAGCTGATCATCCACATGGAGCGGATGCGGGATGGCACCCGTAAAGTAGTCCATGTGGCAGAGGTACAAGGCATGGAAGGCGATACGATCTTGATGCAGGACTTATTCCTCTTTGACCAGACCGGGATCCAAAATGGGCGTGTTATCGGTTCATTGAAATCCAGCGGGTTGAGACCAAAATTCGCAGAGAAATTCGCCATTAATAACATTGAACTGCCGATTGAAATCTTCAGTGCAGGCGCATCGCTTTAGCATTGATAAAGCACAACCCAGTTTGACACCAAGATTTACTCAGGATTGAAATAAGACCCGGCTGTAATTAATATAACTGGCAGGTCTACGGTATTTAGAATCTGCTTCACCGGATCATTTTATGAGGCGCAAGTACCTGCTCCAACTCCGCGCGGCTCATATAGCCCTTATCGAGCACCACTTCAACCACAGATTTCCCGGTCCGCAAAGCTTCTTCAGCAATTTGGCTGGCTTTCTCGTACCCCAAAATTGGATTAAGGGCAGTCACTAAACCAATGCTATTTTCCACCATCTGGCGGCAATGATCACGGTTGGCAGTGATACCCCGAATGCAGCGCTCCACAAGTGTGCGACATGCGCGCCCAAGCATATCCAGTGATGTGAATAAGTTGTAGGCGATCACTGGCTCCATGGCATTCAACTCCAGCTGTCCTGCTTCGGCCGCCATGGTCACCGTCAGGTCATTGCCAATCACCTCAAAAGCAACCTGGTTAACAACCTCGGGGATGATTGGATTTACCTTGCCTGGCATGATGGATGAACCGGGTGCCATGGGTGGCAGGTTTATCTCGCCTAATCCAGCCCGCGGTCCTGATGAGAGCAGGCGCAGGTCGTTGCTGATTTTTGAAAGCTTCACTGCGACACGCTTCAGCACTCCAGAAAGCTGGACATATGCCCCGGCATCCTGGGTTGCCTCCACCAGGTTCTGGGACTGGACCACCGGAACGCCGCAAATTTCCCGTAATTTTGCCGTGACAAGCTCGGCATATTTGGGTGGCGCATTCAAGCCAGTCCCGATCGCAGTAGCCCCCAGATTTATCTCGCGGATCAAGGCCTGTGCTTCCCGTACCCGGGATATATCTTCCCCAACCATCACGCCCCAGGCTTCGAATTCCTGGCCTAATGTCATCGGTACGGCATCCTGCAGCTGCGTGCGGCCCATCTTGATCACATCCGAAAATTCAACCCCCTTCTCAGCCAATGCATTTTGAAGCGCCTGCATCTCAACAACCAGCCCATCCAGCTTCATACTCAAGGTCAGGCGCAAAGCGGTGGGGTAAACATCATTGGTTGATTGAGATAAGTTGACATGGTTAAGCGGATGCAGCACGTCGTAACTGCCTTTCGGGTAACCCAGATGCTCCAATGCCCGGTTGGCGATGACTTCATTGGCGTTCATATTCGTTGAGGTACCCGCCCCACCCTGGATAACATCCACGACAAATTCGGTGAGCAGCTCACCACGCAGGATGTCATCACAGGCTTTCGTGATTGCCTGGGCAATCTGAGCAGTTAATAAACCAAGTTCCAAGTTGGTCAATGCAGCAGCTTTTTTGATATAAGCCAGGGAATGCACCAGTCTTGGGTAGTGTGAAATGGGAATTCCGGTGATATTGAAGTTTTCCACTGCCCGAAGTGTCTGGATGCCGTAATAATGTTCATTCGGAACCTGACGTTCACCCAATAGATCATGTTCAAGCCGTATATTCGTCATATGAACTCCTCGGTTACGGGCAGTCGAAAGAGAAAATCTTCAAGTTCTGGTCAACATGGACTGCAAGATACTGACTGTCATAAGACCAATCTGTTTCGGAAGCGGTACCATATATGCCAATATCCAGGGGATAAAGGTTGCCGGTGACGACATTTATTATCCATAGGTAACCATTTTCATCAATATAGGCAATTTGCCTTTCATCCGGTGACCAGTTCAATTGACCCGGTAAGTCAGTGTATTCAACAAGGTTGTCCTTGGGCTGGCTGGTATGAACTGACCATAATCCAAAATCTCGTTGGGTTGGGGCACCTGCCTGGGTAGATAATCCCGTGATCACGTCAAAAATCAATCCCTGCATACAGTCAACACCGCACGATTTGTACACCCTCAGGCGCCCATCATCGATCCATTCGCTGATGGCTTTCTGACTAGAATAATCATCTGTCCGGGCAGCTTCACCCGGAAACAGATCTTTTGAGGGCGCCTATCCGGATAAGCCAAGCCAACCGTATACAAGTTATCACTACGGCGCAATCCCAGGTAAGCCAGAGTGTCCCCGTTTGGAGACCAGTCCAGCTCGCCAGCAACTTGCACTGCCAGCTTTTCAGGATTATCAAATAAAGGTTCTCCGATCATGTTCAACTCCCCCACATTCCAGCTTGATCCCTGGGTGGAGGCGATGTACGCTACGGTGTTTGCAACCGGTGACCAGGCGATCAGGTCCCCCTGGGGATTTTCTACGCGAATCATCGCTTGCTCACCCACCTGGCATGCTTGAGGTGAGATAACCACCAACCCGGGGACGCTGGAGGTCGGTGCCGGTGTGGGAGTAGGCTTGTCAGGCGCTCCACCCAGGATGGTGCAGGCGGAGAGTGCAAAAAGCAAACCGGTGTTCGCGAGCGCCCGAATTACTTTATTCGGGTATTGGAAGATGGGCATCATTAAGCAAATTATAACTGCAACAAAGGGAGTAGCGTACTTTATCTCTTACTTTTTTATAAGTCAACTTAATAAAATCCTGGAGCTTAACACAAATTCCTGCACACATATCCTGTACCTGAATTTAAAACACAGACCTGCCGTACTCCGGCAGGTCTGTGCGACATAGTAAAAGGATTAATTACATTGGGATGACGTTGGCAGCTTGCAGTCCCTTAGGGCCTTTCTCGATGGAGAACTCCACCTTCTGGCCTTCCTGGAGCGTGCGATAGCCGTCAGATTGGATCGCCGAGTAGTGTACGAATACATCCGCGCCATCAGGCTGAGACAAGAATCCGTACCCCTTGCTCCCGTTGAACCATTTGACTGTGCCGATAATTCTTTCAGACATTTAATTTACCTCCGTAAGGTATAAAAAAGGATATGTGGTGCGCCTTCAAATCCATCGGAGCAGTCAAAATAAAACAGCCCAAGGAGCGAGCCTTGGACCGTCTACTTTCTACTTCTTCCAACGAGAACTTTCTGGCTTTCCTACAGGGTCGTAGTGTACCAGTGAATCCATAAACCGTCAAGCGATTCGCGATTGTGATTGCTATTGGTAATGGGGACATCTCTACTTTGTTTGCAGACGACATCTCTGCTTTGTCTTGACAGAGATATTTCGATTTTGGGTTAACATGGGATATTCTACTTTGCATTGACATAAACTTTCTTCGTGTCCATTGCGTCCTTTGTGTTGTTCTTTCCTCTTTTATCTGTATCCTACATCGCGGTATACTCTCCCCATGCCTACACTACTCATCATCGAAGACGAACCCGAGTTGGTGCGCGTTTTACAATCCTACCTGGAACAGGCTGGATACTAGCGTGTTCACCGCGACTCGCGGCGATACCGGCCTCAGCACCTGGGAGGAGAAGCATCCCGACCTGGTCATCCTGGACCTGAACCTGCCCGGCATGGATGGGCTGGATGTAGCACGCCACATCCGCCAACACGAAACCCAGCGCACCCCCATTATCATGCTCACCGCCCGCATTGACGAGCTGGATCAGCTGCTTGGCTTGGAGCTGGGTGCGGATGATTACATCCCCAAGCCCTTTTCACCCCGCATCGTCGTCGCCCGGGTGAAAGCCTTGCTGCGCCGTTCGGAGGCTGTCAGGTCACCCAACCAGCAACTTCACATCGCAGACCTGGAGATCGACCAGGAAGCACACACCCTGACACGCGCAGGAAAAACCATTGAGCTGACCCCCACAGAGTTCAGCCTGCTCGTCACGCTTGCCGGGCAACCCGGGCGCGCTTTCAGCCGCCTGCAGCTCCTCGAAGCCTCCCAGGGGGTTGCTTATGAAGGCTATGAGCGCACCATTGATGCCCATATCAAGAATCTGCGCGCCAAGATTGAGCTTGACTCAAAAAAGCCCAGGTACATTGAGACTGTTTTCGGGGTTGGTTATCGCTTCACCCGAGAATGATCTAGAGATATCTGATTAGGTGATCTTATGCGCTTGAAATTGTTCCTTTCGTTTACACTGATTGTCCTCGTCTCCGTCTCACTGGTGGCAATCATTGCCAGGCGTGGAGCAGTAAATGAAGTGCGGTTATTCATGTACCGCGGCGGGATGGTTGGTTTGAATGACCTTGCCACCGGCCTGGAGGACTATTATCAAGAAAGTGGCACCTGGCAGGGCGTCCAGCCTATTTTCAATTCTACCCACGGTGGTCAAGGGATGGGAGGCATGATGAACCAGCGTCTCCTGCTGGCCGATGCTTCCGGTACGGTGATCCTAGACCCAAGGGGATCGGATACCGGAAATAATCTGACTCAGTCAGAGCTAGCCATTGCCATTCCCTTAAACGTGAATGGAGAGACTGTGGGCTACTTGTTCGCTTCAGGTGGGATGGGTATAACTGCTGCCAGTCAGCAAGCTCTTTTGAATCGACTCAATCGCGGCGTCCTGGTGGCGGGGTTGGTAGCAGGGGCATTGGGTTTGTTACTTGCCTTTGCGCTTGCATACACGTTGCTTCGTCCTGTCCACGACCTGACCGTTGCTTCGCAGAAGCTTGCAGATGGTGACCTGACCCAACGCGTGGTGATCCATGGCAACGATGAGCTGGCAGAACTAGGCTCCACCTTCAACCAGATGGCAGACTCCCTCCAGCAGGCGCAGGAATCACGCCGCCTAATGACTGCTGATATTGCCCATGAGCTGCGCACCCCCCTGGCAGTGCAGCGCGCCAACCTCGAAGCCCTACAGGATGGCGTCTACCCACTCACTGTAGAAAATCTCTCACCGGTAATCGAGCAGAATTACCTGCTCACTCACCTGGTGGAAGATTTACGCACCCTGGCATTGGCAGATGCCGGGCAGATTGAGCTGGAGCGTACCCCCACTGATCTTGTATCTCTGGCAGAGCGTGTGGTGGAAAATTTCCAGCCTCAAGCTGCTTCACATCAAATCAAGCTTGGCTTCTCACCACCTGCCAATGCTTTACCGCCCCTCTCCCTTGATCCCATCCGCCTGGAGCAGATGCTCACCAACCTGCTGTCGAACGCGCTCCGCTATACACCGCAGGGTGGGCAGATTGATGTTGCGATTAACCAGGTCCCAAAATTCGCCTGCCTGACGGTTCGAGATAGTGGTCTGGGAATCCCGACGGATGCTTTACCGTTCATATTTGAGCGTTTCTACCGGGCGGATAAATCCCGCTCGCGCATGGAGGGCGGTAGCGGACTCGGGCTGGCAATTGCCCGCAACCTGGCGCGTGCCCATGGAGGTGACTTAACTGCCACCAACCACGCTTCAGGCGGGGCATTGTTCACGTTGACGCTGCCAATGTAACTTTATTCTATCTTCTTCAACACCCTCAACGCTCGCAGCGTGACCCACTTGTTGGGTTGTTTCTTGTCACCAAAATCCACCCAGGTCTTACCGCGATAATCATATTCCAGCGTCCACCTGACCCTGGTCATCCTGTTTTTGGCGAATGTAGTCGAGGGAATTGGCCAGGCGCGGGTCATTCGCATATCCCAATCCGACCAATGCCTCAACTACCTGCAAAATGTCAGTGACGTAGAAGACCGGAAAGCCAAACTTCCACCAATTTGTGCTGGGTTTGTCTGCCCCACCGGAAGGCCAATCTGCCTTAACTGGATCAGTCCTGAGCAGAAAATCCACACCCTGTTCGGATCGCGTTATTGATCAAGGCTGTCCTCCGGGTTTCAGGGAGCTCGCCGAATGCCATCATCACCTTGGCTGCACCCCAAGCGCAGGGCAGGTTGTAATTTCCTCCACAGGCGAACAAGGGTCCACATTTATAGGCGTAATACCTGCGTTCAGCGTTCTTTTCGCCCTTGGATGCCATGCCTTCACCCGTGACGGTGCGTGCCATCCATTCGAAGGCTGCCTCCAAGCGGGGGTCATCATAACCCAACTCGAGCAAAGCCCAGCACAAATTTCCCTGCAGGCAGTCGATCGTCCCTGATGGTGTGCCATTGATGCCGAACTGACCTCCAGCGGTTAGGTTATGCTCGAGCAGGTATGCACAGGCGCGCTGGATGCGCTCATCTTCACGGGATGACGCTCCTAATTGAGCCAGCAGCGTGATCGACCAGACCGTCGAGCGGTATTTTGGATTGTACCCTGGACCTTTCTCAACCCAATATCCCTCTGGTTGCATGGCTGCCAGGATGGTTTGGATGGGACCTAGTGCGTGGGCACCCTGCCGTGCGGATAATCAAATCTGGGTCATCTTCTTGCTGATCAAGTAAATCACGTAATGCCAGGTAACGCACGCCCGGGTTTTCACTTTCGAGCAACCAGCTGATTGAATCACCCTTGAGTTGGCTCTGCCATGTCATAAGCTACTCCTCCATAAGCTGAAGCCTGCACTACTTCCGTCCCCATGCTAAGTAGAGCCCGAAAAATACGAACAATCCCGCCGCAATCCCAATTACCGGGGTGTTGATATGGAATGCCTTGGCGATCGGGCCGGAAAACAGCCACGCCATCAGCAAGGAGATACCCAAGATAGTAAGCATGGACATCCCTCCACGACGTTGCGTAGAACTGCCAACCACTCGCTGTCCATAATGAGGTTTCGCGTTGTTCTCGAGTACTTTTCTGGCATCCCTGGCGGCTCCACCTTCCGGTTCTAGCTCGATCACTTTTTGGAGGTGTAGCGAGGCCTTTTCGCGAGCGTCGGGGATGTATAAGGTGTACAATGAACCTAACTGGTAATGTGCTTCCAGGAAGTCGGGTGCCTGCGAGATTGCCTGTTTCAGGTAACCTTCAGCAGCTACAACCTGGTTCAGCTCGAGGGAGAAGATTCCCAGCAGATATAAGGCGGCGGGAAATTGAGGCTTGTTCTCAACGGCTAATTTTAGTTTTTCGATCGAGATGTTATGGTCTCGTAAAGATATGGATTGCAGGAATAATAACTCGGCATTGTCTGGGTGCTCCCGGAGAGCGGTCTCGATGCTGTCTTTCTTCTTGGACGAAGGTTGGAGGATGAAATCGATCCCATGAAAATATGGATTATGCAGGTCCTGCAGGCTGCAGAATTCCTTATACCAATTTAACACCGCTTTCCAATCCTTGTTCCCCACGCTTTCCAGATACTTTTTGTTCCGTATGATGGCAGGTGGATTGATGTATAAACAGGCAATGTTTTGGATGAAGGTTGCCACTGGATGTTCGGGTTCTGAATGAAGCCATTGGGAGGCAGTTTGATAAAGTGCTTCCCAATCGCCGATGGATAATTGTGGATGCAATTGCGAATTATAGAAGCTGGTATTATCGGGGGGTGTGTTCAAGGTCTGGTCCAAAAGCTATTATCCTTTCAAAAAATAAATTAACGGAACAAGTAAGTCCACATAGTTTTGGTGTTGGTGTTGATTGAACCGGGCTTGGTGCAATATCATTTAGCTACTGCTGCACTATACAGCATTTCACCTGCTGCGTCAAACCTAGGACTCAGGCTGTTATCTCGACATGGTTTCCATCAGGGTCCGCTATCACGCTTTCATAATACCCATCCCCGGTATGGCGTGGGTCACTTATTACTGTATATCCATCCCGCCGTAGTCTGTCGGTGAGTTCGTCCACTGCGTGTTCACTTCCGGCAGCAAAAGAGATATGCGCATAGCCGGTGTGATTGTAGCCAGGATGGATGTCACTGTCCTGGAGGTCAGCCTGGCTCATTATTTCAATCCGTGTACCCGTTGAGAAGCTCAAAAAGTATGATTCAAACCCATTGGACAGGTTTTGATACTTTTCCCCAGTCCTTGCCTGAAAATACTTCTCATAAAAGCCTTTAAGTCCTTCAAGCCGACCCGTCCATAGGGCGATATGTTCGATATGCATGATCCCACTCCATTCTACAAAGTGATTAAAACCACCGCCAGCAGGCACAGGCAGACCCCAGCCCATTGAGCCGGCGAAACCTTCTCTTTCAGGATCGTTGTCGCCAACAAGACCGTTCCAGCCGGGTAGAGAGAGGAGAGCACAGCCGCCACATCCAGCCGCGGTATAATGGGTCGCCAGCAAATAAAAGACATTCCCACCGGTATCCAACACGCCCGCGAAGATAGCGAAAGGATTGGATGCAAGCCCAGGGAGCGGAATATGGCGCAGCCTGAGCATTAAGAATGCGATGCAGAGTGTTACTGTACGGGCAACTAAAATCGGGGCGAAAACCTGCCCCTTGTCCACCTGGGCGATAAAAACGAAGAAACCACCAAACCCAATCCCAGAAAGAAAAGCCAGCAGCATCCCTTCTTTGAAAGTCTTTTCACCCGCAGACGGTGATTTGCTCAAAAACCATATTCCTATAAAGGCCAACGCGAAACCTGCCAGCTGGGTGGGATTTGGAAGACCAGCTGTGATTACACCTACCAGCACGGGTAACGCCGCACAGATGATGGCAGAGGTCGGGGCGACACTGGCAGCATTTCCCATGGATAAGGCGTGGTAGAGCGCCGCCATACCCAGGGCACCCGCTGAACCTGCCAGGGCTCCCCACAGGACACTTGATCGCGAAGGGAGTCCTTCCCCCCATAACACAACGCAGGCAATTAGCACAAATATCCCGAAAAGTGCTGCCAGTAAAAGCACCTGGTACTGGTGGCTTTTACGAGCTGCCATTCCACCGCTAAAATCGCCACTGCCCCAAAAAGCAGCGGAAACGAGGGCGAGAAAAGCTCCTACGAGATTGGCTGGCACCAAAATCTCTCCATTGGTTAAGTGTATCATGGGAGTAGTGTGGAAAAAAGCTGGGCACAATCCTCCGGGTAGAGGATTGTGCCCAGGGATTTGTTCATCGAATAAAGCTTACATTTCGCCGGATGTTTCCTGGCGTACCAGCTCGCGCCTTAATACCTTGCCAATCATCGACTTGGGTAGCGAATCTCGGAACTCAAAGTACTTAGGAACTTTATACCCAACCAGCTTGGAGTGACAGAACTCACGTAGTTCTTCTTCGCTTACCTGTTGATCCTGGCGTATAACCACCCAGGCTTTAACCGCTTCGCCTGAGTATGCATCCGGGATACCCGCCACGCCAACCTCTGCCACGGCTGGGTGGGATGCGATCACTTCTTCCACATCACGCGGCCAAACCTGGAATCCACCTGGTTTAATCACGTCTTTCTTACGGTCGACGATGAATAGGTAACCATCTTCATCCATATATCCCAGGTCTCCTGTAAACAACCAACCATCCCGGATGGAGTTGGCAGTCTCGGTGGGGTGTTGGTAATAACCCAGCATGATTTGTGGGCAGCGCATGGTTATCTCTCCAACCTCTTTGGTTGGCATCTCCACCTGGCCGGTCTCCGCATCCACGATGCGAAGTTCTACATCCGGCACCGGTAGCCCGGTTGAGCCAGGTTTATATGTCCCTGCTACTGGCGTGATCACGGTTGCCATCATCGATTCTGTCATTGCATAGCCCTCAACGATATTCCCACCGGTCAGCGCTTCAAAGCGCTGTTTCGTCTCAAACATCAGCGGTGCGGCACCCGAAATACAATTTTTGATCGACTTCAGGCTCACCTTGCCGGATTGGATATCCGGTTGGTTTATCAAGGCGATGAACAAAGTTGGAACCCCGGGCAAGAAGCTCGGTTTTACCTTGTGTATGGTTTCGAGTAAATCTTTCATATCGCGCGGATTTGGAACCAGCACCAGGGTATTGTGTCCAACCAGGCCAGTAGGCATCACCCCAGCCAGCCCATAAACGTGGAACAGCGGCATATTCTGCATGATGGAACCTTGCCACTCATTCGAATTGAGCCGGAACCAGCTGTTTATCTGCATTCCCGACATGACCAGCCCCTGGTGTGAACCGATAGCACACTTAGGAGTCCCGGTAGTGCCACCCGAGAACAGGAATATCGCTGGATCATCCGGTTTAACCTGCACGTCTGGTTTTTTGGCAGAGCTGTACTGATCCAGCAAGGCGTTCAGCCATACATCGCCTGATTGAAGTGTCACCCGGTAGCCCTCCTTCTTCTCTTTTACCAGGGTGAAAAGTAAGCGCAGTATAGGTGGCAGGTACTCCTTAATATTCGTGGCAACCACCCATCCTACCTTGCTATGCACCTGTATGGATTTGATCTTGTAATAAAATGAAGAGAGAACGATAACTACAGAAGCGCCGCATTCCTGCAAGGCGAAATCCAACTCACTCTCTGTATACAATGGATTGATCGGTACAGCGATACCGCCTGCTTTCCAGATGCCGAATAATCCTATAAAACTCTGGGGGCTGTTAGGGAGGATCAATGCGACCCGATCGCCTTTCTTCACACCTTTAGCGATCAAGGCCGCCGCCATGACATTGCTTAATTTCTCCAGGTCCATGGCGCACATCGGAGCCCCCTTGAACCACAGTACCGGGAATTCGGGTTTAATTTGTACAATTTCGCGCAGGGTATCAATCAAGGTGATTTCGGGATAGGGTTTCAAGGTTTTTGGCACACCTTGATCGTAATGCTCTAACCAGGGTTTATCTGCCATCTTCTCCTCCTTGTGTGGTATACAGCCTCACTCTTGGCTGGTGATCGGCTGATAAAAAATCGGGGACACGGATCGGTGATCATTGTGAGACGATAAATCATTGTGGCCACGGTTTAACAACGGAATGATGCTCAATGTTCAGTTTGTACAGTAGAATCAATCAATAAATATGGAAGAGATAAAAATTCAATAAAAGATAGCCACCTTTATATTACTCTGATATTAATATACAGGAATCACACAAGAAAGTCAATCGTATGCCTACCAATAATATAACCCGTATGCTGGATGCCAAAAAAATCCCTTACGCTGCATTCGATCTTCCTGCAGAAAAACTAGGGGCTATCGAGACTGCTCGTTTTCTTGGCGTGACCCTGGAGCAGGTATTCAAGACCATCGTGGTGAAGCGGGAAGGAAAAGGGAAGCCGATCCTGGCGATTGTTCAAGGAACATCAGAAGTTGATTTAAAACGGTTGGCAAAAGCCCTGGGAGAGAAGAAGCTTTACCTGGCCACCGAACACGAGGCAGAGCAGATTACCGGTCTGCAGGCTGGTGGCATCTCGCCCCTGGCTTTGATCAACCAGGGATTCCAGGTGGTATTGGATTCCAGCGCAGAAAGTTTTCAGGAGATCCATATCTCCGGTGGGCAGCGCGGGCTGAACATCCGTTTACCGGTCGATGCGTTCGTATTGTTAGTCAAAGCCCAGCTCGAAAAGATCAGTGTTGATGTATAGGTAACGGATATTGCAACTCTGGAAGGATTCTACATCCAATACATCATTCCCATTCTGCTGTACAACCCTTATAATTCAATAAACACTTTTATGGTCAGGAGTATTACCGGTATGGTCTACATTTTTGGTTATCCTATCGTTCTTCCTCCACCCCTCAACCGCCTTGATCCTACCTTTGCAACTTTCCTCCTCACCGCCCTAGCCTGGACCATTGTAGGATTCCTGGTTTATATTGTGCTCACCTATGTCTTGAAAGCGGTTGCACGCCGCCTGCCTGGTGAGGTCGAAGACACCCTGCTGAGCATCATCCGTAAACCCACCATCTTCCTGATTGCGTCTTTCGGATTGGTCAATACGCTGGAGACGCTACCCCTAACTCCGAGCATCCAGGCGTTCCTGGAAAAAGTTCTCCAGACCAGTTTGATTTTGGTCGTACTTTACCTGATCTGGCGCTTAATCAAGGATGTGGTTGTTTATTATGGCATGGGATGGGCTCGAAAAACGGAGAGCAAGATCGATGACAACCTGATCCCCATTTTGAATATCTTTGGTCCGCTGGTGATTCTGGTCATCGGGGTGTTGATGGTATTGCCCATGTGGGGTCTGGATATCAGCTCTGCTCTGGTGGGTGCGGGTGTGATCGGCCTGATCCTTGGCCTGGCTCTTCAGGATAGCCTCTCCAATCTATTCAGCGGGATGAGCCTGGTGATAGAGGCGGCATACCGGATCGGCGACCTGCTCCAATTGGCAGATGGCAGCGTTTGTGAGGTGGAGGAGATGGGCTTACGCACCACCCGCATGTATTCGCTCGACTCACACTGCACACTCTATATGCCCAATAAGAGCCTGGCGAATATGACCATCATCAACATCACCAAGCCTACCGTTGAGCAGCGTGACTCCATCGAGTTCAGGCTTCCTTTTAAAACCAGTATGGCAGCGATTGAGACTAAACTCATTCAGATCGCAGCCAGTGTCCCAGGTGTGCTGGTGCATGATCTTCAACGAAAAATCGATTTGGTTCGGCAGCGCCTGCTGGAGGTGGAGGAACTCTCCTCCGAAACAGTTCAAGATCTTGCCTTGCATCACGCCCTAGAGGAGGAGATCAGTCATTATCGTGGCTCAATTGATAAATTGGAGAAGGAGCGTGAATTTAACCAGACACTGGTTAACTTTATTAGCAATCTGGAGAAATTAGCATATGCATTAAAAGAACGCGAAGTGCAGGGCTACTCCACGGATGAAAAACGAGAGATCAAAGAGGTATTCCTGGCTCCTACACACGCAGCTTATCAGGCTTTAATTTCGGCTGCCGAATCGTGGCGCCAGGTACGCGATCCTTATGCTTCAACAATCGAACACGATGTCGTCTATCAAATCTGGGAGCGCAGGGATGAACGCTTGGGAAATCGCTGGAATGAGTTGCGCGAAATGATGATCAAGCCAGAAGACCCGACAGAAATGCGCCTGGACGATATGGCTCTCTCGATGGTCAATTGGTTAAAGACCGAATACCGCATCCTGCCCGAATCCTGGAAGAATCCAAAAGTTACCTTCAAGCGATTTGATAGCGATGCAACGATCCTTCAACTCTGGTTTTATGTTGATAACATCCGCTTAGAACGGGATGGCAGATTGAAAAGAGTCCGTACGGACATCGCCCGTCGAATTCGAGACGAATTGAACGAATGATGTTTCATAATCTCTTTACTAATCGTGGTACAGAGTTGATGGTGGCTACCGTAGATTAGTGACTGATATTGCCTGAGAGATTGGACTGGATGAAGGATTGATCATTTCTACTGGAGGCTAGACTCCATCCAGAATGCCTTCCAATTGGTTATATTTTTGTGGAAGTCCTCCTACCAGCGGCAGTCATCGGAGACCAGCTTGTCTGGCAGGCGGGTGATTTGCCCGAAGAAAACAAAAAGGCTGCAATTACTCTTACAGTGGAAGTTGATTCTGATGCTCTACGGGGACAGGTTTAAGTTATTGGCTTACAAATTTCCAAGCTCTCCCCTGAGCTGGAGTTGTTCAAAAATATTTTAATACCTCCCCATGATATCTTGGGATTCTCTCAGTCAGTTGAAGGTAATAATCTACTAAAAAAATTATTGGTTTTCCCATACCTCAAAGGTTTTTTTTAAACTATGAGGTTTTATGGTTAGTTTGTTTTTCTATCGGCTATTTATGATCGCTTTTATTGGTCAGGCCTATCTCATGCTTGAGCGACATGAATACATCCACAACCCGTGGGTCGAAGAATTTTTCCTTTTCTTCCAGGATATATTCAATCGCTTTTTCCTTTGACCATGCCTTTCGATACGGGCGATCCGAGGTTAGCGCATCATATACATCCACCACCGTAAATATCCGGGCTGCCAGTGGAATTTGCTCGCCTTTCAACCCACGTGGGTAACCTGTTCCATCCCATTTCTCATGGTGACTGCCGGGGATATCCAGCGCAGGGCGCAGGTACGAAATCGGCGCCAGCATCTCATACGCATACTGTGGATGCATGCGCATTACCTTCCATTCATCTTCAGTTAGCGGACCTGGTTTAAGCAAAACGGTGTCTGGAATACCCATTTTGCCCATGTCATGCAGCATGATACCGCGGCGCATATGCACCAGGTCAGACTCCCCCATCCCCATAGTCCGAGCCAGGAGCATGGCAATATCTGTGACTCTCTTGGTATGGCCTTCCGTAATACTATCGCGCATATCCATCGCACGCGACCAACCTTCGATAGTGGCGTCATACGCCATGCTAAGTTCAAGATTCGAGCGCTGCAGATTGGCAAATAATTGTGAATTGTCGATCGCGATCGCCACCTGCCCGGCAAGTGTTTCCAAAAAATCCACCCAATCGCTATCACGGAGGCAAATTTTCCGGTTGTAAACTTCAAGCACACCTTTAACTTCACCTTTGGCAATCAGCGGTGCTGCAGAATATGTGGCAAATCCTTCGCTTGAAAAAATATCCGCTCGCAATAAAGTTTGGAGCACTGAATTCAAATCCGGTATATTAATCGTTCGGCGTTCCATGATCTGCTGGCCAACCACACCTTCGCCAAGTAAAAAGTGTGATCTTTCAATAGACGTGGTAACAAAGCCTCGTCCAACATAATACTCCATTGCATAGCTGTGGGGATTAAGCAGAAGAATATCGGCAGCATCTACGTTCAGTTGGGTCACGATTTGGTAGAGGATGATGTTTAAAATGGCTTTTAAATCAAAACTGGAGGCGATGGCTGCATCAATCGTTCTCAGTGCCTGCACCTGATGCAGGTGCCGTTCAGTCCGTTCGAATAAGCGTGCGTTCTCCAAAGCAGCTGCTGCCCGTTCTGCCAGCAAGCGGCAAGCAGAGATTTCTTCAACGGAAGGATGATAGGGTTTAAGGTTGCTCATCGTGATAACCCCAATCACATTTTCCTTGCGGACCATCGGGTAAGCAAAAAATGCATTGATATCCGGACGGACAAGCACCTGTCGAATGGATGGCTCTTGACGGTCAATATCTGCCAGGATGAGAGGCTCTCCAGAATCAATCAACTTCCGGATGGCAGGCAGGGTGAGTGGGACGCGCAGGTTGCCAGTATCCGATGACAAACCAATTTGAGCTGTAAGCACGGCTTCATTTTTGTCATAATCAATAAGCATCACGGTACAGGTGGTACTATCCATGATATCGGCCACACGTCTGACAAGGGTATCCAGGACTTCATTCTCCTTACGCAGGGTGGCAAGTTCGGTACCTAGTTTCACGATCTGGGTTAAGTGGGCTGCGCGCCGCTTTTCTGCCTCATACAGGCGTGCATTTTCGATCGCGATGGCGACCGTATCCGCTACCGTGGAAAGTAATTCCTGTTCACGCTCCCCGAACGCATTCGGGCTGTAGGATTGGACAGAAATCACACCCAGTACATCTTCTCCTAAAAGCATCGGCGCACCCAACCACGATCGCGATGGATTCCCGGTGCCCCATAAGGACATCAGTGGAAGATGATCCTTTTCAAGGTCATAATCCCGGATCAGCAGGCACTTCTTTCCGTTCACCACTCGTGCGGTCAGGGCATTCCCAAGTGGACGTACATGCGGTGCCTCATGAATTTCACCATCCACCCGGATTCGGAACTCGATCTGGTTAGTTTGATGGTCATAGAGCCCAATAAAGAAAGAGTCAGCTGGAACTACCGTGGTGATTTCCTGGTAGACAATTTCCAATAAGGCATCCAGGTCTAGTGTCGTGCTTATTGCGCGTGCTATCCGGTTGAGCAATGCCAGGCGTTCTGCATGCTTGCGTGTTTCAACCAGGCTTACCCGCAGTGCGTCTTCCGCTTTCTTGCGTTCAATGGAAACCGCAACCTGTGTCGATACGAACTCCATCAGGTCGAGGTCTTCCTGGCTGTATAGAACCCCAGGTGTATAACTTTGTGCAACCATCACCCCCGTTACACGCTCTTCCAATTTCAGTGGTACACCGATCCAGTCAAATGAATCCGAGCCGACTACTTCAACCTCTCCATCTTGTACTAGCGTTTGAAACACTTCCTCAGGCGCCCAAAGAGGTTTTTTCGTGCGCATGACATACTCGGTAAGTCCACGTTCTGGTTTAGCCGGTGGGGGTGGTTGGTCGTACTGGTCAACATAATACGGAAAGCTCAGCAGGTCATTCTTTGGATCGTAGAGTGCAATGTAGAAGTTTTCGACGGGCATCAGCTCACCCAGGACATGGTGAATTGAATGATATAGTTCGTCCAGGCTGGCTGTAGTCACAACTGCCTGGGATATCCTGTAGATCGCTTGTTGGACCTGCTCTGCCCGTTTGGATTCTGTAATATCTCGGTATAAACCGATCGATCCGTGCGAGACTCCGTGTTCATCCCTTAGCTCGACAGCCGAATCGAATACCCAGTGGATTTTTCCATCACGTGCCTTAATCCGATACTCGCATTTCCAGGTGGATATCGGATTCTCCCCAGAGCGTGTTGCACGGATAGCTTCTCTCCACGAATATCCTGTTAAATCTCCGTCTAACATGAGCTTCCTGAATCAATGAATCCCAGATATCATGCATCAAATTCACCGGGTCCATAACCTGTGAGCTCTTGGATTCCTTCCCCGATGAAATCGTAGTGTACGATTTCTCCATTCTCTGAATACGATTGATAATATGGGACACCACCGGTCGATTCAATCGCCTGCCTGTAAATGGAGATGGATTCGCGCAAGGCGGTCTCAGCCCGTTTTCGTTCTTCAAGTTCTTGTGCAACTGATTCATGCAGGCGTGCATTCTCAACTGCCACAGCTGCATGGTTGGCTAACATGGTTAATTGGTCTAAGTCTTTCCTGGTAAATGGGTCTGCTCTACGCACTTGCAGCACACCTTTAACCTGTCCCTGCCAGATCAATGGTACGCTGATCACTGCCTGCAAGGGTATTTCTTCGTCATCGAACAGCCTGGATCGTCCGGACCACTTCGAGTAATTCTTAATCATCAAAGGCTTACCAGTTTTAACAACCTCACCCGCAGCCCCCTCACCATAGCGTAAGATCGTTCCTGAATAATCGATTGGAGTATTGTAACTAACAACACAGGTGACCATCTGTTCGTCATTATTATCCAGGTATAACTTTCCGCTATCGGCATTCAGAAGATTTGTTGCGCGTTCAACGATCAGGTTTAACAACTCAGGTAATGAATGGCGCGAGGTCAGGTTGAGCACCGTTTCTTGCAAGGCTGAAAGCTCAGCAGCACGTTGCCCTAACTCCATTTCAATTTGCTTGCGTTCCGTGATGTCGATGATGAAGCCCTGCCAGAATAATGGTTTGCCAGATGAATCCCGGATCAGCCAGGATTCATCGTGTACCCATTTGATCTGCCCGGAGCGTGTATGAAGTCGATATTCTACTTTATAGGTCTTCACCAGTTTGCTCGGTGCGTTTGTTTTCTTCCCAAACGCGTTCCTGGTCTTCTTTGTGAATGATATTGAACCACAGCAGGTCATCCGCCATCCACTCTTCTGGTGTGTAGCCTGTGATCGTCTCCACTTGAGGATTTATATACAGGGTGTGATTTATGTCACCTATTGCGTCTGTATAGATGATGGCTGGAATTTGCTCAAGAATTGCGCGGTAACGCAACTCGACCGCAGCATCAACTTTTTGTCGTTTGCTGAATGGCTTATTTCCCTCACCAGAGGAACGGCTGCCTTTTTTTGTTGGTAGATTGTATGTTACCAATTTATGTTGCATTCGATAACTTCCACCTCAAGAGGATGCAACTATTAAACCAATACCAAGCACTAGATAACCATTATTATGCACCTATGAATGATAGGGCATCCACGGATCATTAGTCTGCGAATTATAAATAAATTATAATGAAAAATAATATTGGTAGTTATTATCAGTTCTGCAAGGTAATTTACAAATCATAGTTGAATCATGGAGTTGCGAAGGTAGAAAAAATCTCATAGATATGAAAACCCTGCCGGATGGTACCACCCGGCAGGGGTTATAGCTCAATCTATTGTAACCAACTATGAAATAAGCTGATATTGATCTCCATGCAAGCATTCCCTCACCGAAGTTCGGATCAAGCAGATGGGAATGGATGTTACTGACATCACTCTTTTGTATCATCAAGGCATGCAATATTCCTGCCGCATCGTATATCTCCCACCAGTTGGAAACCCACCACGCGATTCTCCTGCAGGTAGATGGTGCGCAGATTGCTGTTATGTCCATCCCGCAGGATGTGATCTCCCTGCTTTTCACCAGCCGCCATGATGGGCAATCCCAGGTGTTTCAGGCTGTTCATGCGTTCAGCACCTTCATATTCCACTGAGTAACCGACCATGTTCATTCCTGCTACTCGTCCCTGTTCGATGGCGTTGGGGAAAATGGCATGCAGGAACGTCTCACCCGTCACAAGGTCGGGGGTTTCAATGCAATCACCGGCAGCATAATACATCAGGGACATTGGTTTGCAGGTGACTATCCACGCGGATGCCACGTTGGTAGGTAATCCCACTTCCTTCCAGCAGGTCAAGGTTGGGTTTGACTCCCGTGGCAGCGACAAGCAGGTCAGCCTGTAATATCTCACCAGACTCAAGCCTGACTCCAACTCGCACTGTCATTTCCGACAAAGGCTGTGGCCTTGGTTTTTAAGCGTAAATCCACACCATGGGAGCGCATCAGGTCGGCGGCAATGGCAGGCTGTCTCAGCATCCAGCATGGTCGCCATCACCTGGTCAAGCATCTCAATTTGGGTTACTTTCACACCTAGCTCACTCAATAGCAGTGCGATCTCCATGCCGATAAAGCCGGCACCCACGATGAGTGCTGATTTTGCCTGCCCCAAGCGTACCTTACCCACCAGGTTCTCGGCCGCGCTGAGCGATTTGAAGTTATAGATACCAGGTAAATCCGCACCCGCCAGCGGGGCATACAGGCGCGCCCCGGTTGCGATGAGCAGCTGGTCATAGCCTAACTGCTCACCACCTGCCAGACCGGATGCGGTGCGCTTCTGGCTCAATGGCTATCACACGGACCCCACTGCGGTAATCCACACCCGTTTGCTTTGCCCAATCGGCTGGACGCCACAAATGGAGGTCAGATCCATTAATAAAGTGGTCCGCCATCGCAGGGGGGGAATACGGTGGATAAGGCTCATCGGTGAGCATGGTCAGTTCTGCCTGACGGTCGAAGGTACGCACCGTTTCCGCGGCAGTCACACCGGCAGGTCCGGCACCAATGATGATAATTTTCATATAGCCCTCCGGTAGGGGCACGATTGATCGTGCCCTTACTAAACCACTTGCAGCTCAGGTTCCGGCATGAGGATGCTTGCCGGTTCAATGGCGGGGATGCCCAACCCCTGGCGCTTCTTCTCGATGTGCCGACGGATGAGCACTGCAGCCCGGTTCGGGTCTGGCTCGACCGCGAATGTGGCTCCAAAGACACCCTCCAGCCCTTCGGTGAGTAGCTTGACAATGTTCGGGCTGCCAAACACAGGTGGGGCGATCCCCAGCACGGTGAAGATACCCGATGCAACCACATACACACCGATGGCGACTGCTTTCTCGGAATACCATTCCGGTGCAGCTCCTGCCAGGGGCAGCGCACTGATATCCACCCCCAGGGTATTCGCCAGGGCTGCTGCCAGGGCGATGATGCGGCTGTTATCCACACAGCTGCCCACGTGCAGCACCGGTGGGATGCCCAATGCCTTGCAGACCGCTTTCAAGCCGGGTCCAGCCAGTTCCGCTGCTTCAGGCACCATCAAACCAGCTTTTCCATCCGCCACGGTGGCGCATCCGGTGACCAGCACCAGGATGTCATTCTCGATCAGGCGTTTGGTCAGCTCGGTGTGACCCAGGTCCTGCGTGATCTTGGGATTGTTGCACCCGACCACTCCCACTGCCCCACGGATGCTGCCTGCCACGATGGCATCGATGAGTGGTTTGGGTGTGCCACCCAGTGCAGATAGGATCGCTTCGATGGAGAATCCGGTCATCATCGGCACCGGGCTGACCGGGATGCGCACCCTTGATTGGATGCGGTTGGCGTAATTGTCAACCGCCATTTTCACGATCTGCTTGCCGATCGCCAGACCGTGCTGCGGATCAAAGCTGATGTGCTCCACGCCTGGGAATTTAGCCTTATCAAAAGTGCTGATGACCTTGGTGTGGAAGCACTTGGCTGTCTCAGCCACAGCTGGCATGATGCATTGGTAATCCACCACCATCATTTCCACCGCACCGGTGATGATGCACAAGCTCCTGCATCAGGTGATTGCCTGCCATGGGGATGCCCTTGCGCATCAGCACTTCATTGCCGGTGCAGCACAATCCTGCCAGGTTGATGCCCTGCGCTCCCTTGGATTTTGCCAGCTCGAGCAGCTCGGGATCCTGCGAGGCAGCCACGATGACCTCGGATAGCATTGGGTTGTGCCCGTGCAGGATGATGTTGACCTGGTCGGCTTTGAGCACACCCAGGTTCATCTGTGACATCTTGGGAGTGGGTACACCAAACAGCACATCGGAAAGCTCGGTGGCCAGCATCGAGCCGCCCCAGCCATCGCTCAAGGCTGTGCGAACAGCCTGCAGCAGGATATTGACCCAATCGTTATCCACGCCCATATGGGTGCGGTGGAGCATCTCGACATTTTCCCGGTCGATGCCCCGTGGGTAGGTACCCGTCTTTTGCCAGATATCCTGACGTGCCTGAGGGGCGCGTTTAGCCATCGGCAGACCTGCCTTGCGCATGCCGTAATCTTCCATCATTTGCCAGGCAAGCGCCTTTGCCACCTCCTGGTCACTTTTCCCTTCGGCAACGATGCCATATTCGGCTGCCAACCGCCGTAATTTGGCAGAATCGCTGATCTTGTAGACATCCGTATTCCCCTCACCCACCAGGTGCAGCGTCTCGAGGATGTCGCGCCCATGATCGCTGTGCGATGATGCGCCAGCAGCTACCATTCGTGCCAGGTTGCGTGCCACGATGATATCTGCATCTGCACCGCACACACCTTTTTGAGGACCATCTCCAAATGGGTCCACCCGGCAGGGTCCCATGGCGCAGATGCGGCAGCTGGTGCCCAGTTGGCAATATCCACACTGTGGTTCTTGCTTGGCGAGACGATCCCACACCGTCTCGATGCCTTCGCGATGGGCGATATCCATCATCGCCTGAGCATCGGCATTAATACTATTTTTCTTGTATCCGTTTCCACTGAACGGTGTCATGGCTTATGCTCCTTTCTCACCACTGGCATTCAGCTGGCTGAGCTCAGCTCCATAGGCATGCCAGGCTTCCACATTGGCGGGGATAGCTATCATCTCCCCTGAAACCTGCCCGACTGCCACCGAGACAGCCTCGGAATAGCGTGTGCGAGCGGTCTTCACCAGTTCGTTGATTTCACCCCATTCCAGTGCTCCCACTTTGCAGGCTTCCACACAGGCAGGGATCTCCCCTTGTCGCTGTCGTTCAATGCAGTGGTCGCACTTGATCGCCACAGCCGGGCGACCAGGTGCGGAGGTCGTTGCGTAGTAGGTGATCACATCGAATGGGCACACGATGGCACACATGCCACAGGCGATGCATTTATGTGGGCTGAGGTAGACGATTTCGGGGTGATCTGCCGGGCGTGAGATGGCTGCTGTGGGGCATGCCATCTGGCACGGAGCCGGATTGCAGTGCCGGCATTTGTTGGGGAAGGCGGTGTTGAGTACCAGACCAGGCTCAGCATGAATGCGTGGCTTGGAGGCTGGGGACTCGAATACGGCCAGGAACAGGTTTTTCGTCTGAGAGTGAGCAACTGCACAGGCAATTTCGCATTGCTTGCAACCAATGCAGCGCTCTGGATGGACAAAGACAGTTTTCATATCCAGCCGACCTCCTTTGTTATTTGGTTGGACGGGACAATGAGTACACCCCATTGCTATTTACTTACTTCACGAAATGTTAAGGAATTTTGGAATACTATAAATTTCGCTGGATGGACCTCCTTTCTCAAATTAATGACTGATCAGATTTACCCCCAATATTTTTTGTTTCAATAGATTATGCTCTTACAATGTAGTATTGAATATTTTAGTGTATATAATATATATCCAAATACTGCGAAAATCAAGTGTAATCACTGGGGACATGTTTTTTATAAATGCAAATCCAAACAGAGATTATATATGTCAGACTCCCCCTAATTATTCATTGTCAGCTCTTATTGGTTGGGTTGAGCATCGTTTGCGAAATCGAACCAAATGGATGATGGACACTGGTTGGGGAGAATGAGCGGTTCTTACGCCTTCCTGAAAATACAGCAATTTATGCGAGGCGGGGAGAGTTTGCTTCAACAAGGAGTTTTATCCCAATTGAAGTTCCTTTAATTCCATCAGCTCTCACTTCCTGCTCACCTCAACACCTTGGGCATTGTACAGAACAGCCGGATCCGGTTCCGAGTTATTCCATATCGGGCTGTTATAACCACAACTAAATCCTATCTCTTTGAGAGTCGCCTGACCAGATCCGTCAATATTTCACTGGCCTTGAGTAATACCTGAAAGGTAACATTCCTGGTGCCCCCTTTCAGAAACCAGGTTCCAACCTGCCAAATCCACATCGGAGCTACCCATGTTCTGGATATCAACATATTCATCTTTCTTTATCCACTGAAAGGATAATTACCTGTGAAGCAGAAGTTCCTGGTGTTTGGGTAGCTTCCCATATCCCCACCTGGGATCGTTTGCGCAGGGCTTCTTGTTCGGCGGCATGAAAATTGATCTGCACAGGCGGTATCCGGGGGGAAAGTTACAGCTTTTGCGTAATCCCATCCTGACCAATTCCTAAATTGACAAAAATGTCATCTACGATCACATACCTGAGCAGACGATCATACGGGTCGGTTTCAGATACGTCCTGGATCAGGATTACCGATTTTTGCAGTACCAGGTTTGCATTTGCGTTGTATGCTTCAGTGAAGAATGGCTGGTCTCTTTCAGGTGCATCCATGCCAATGTACCTGACGCTAAAAATATCTCCATTCTCGATACGGATAATGATTGTATCCCCATCAATGATCTCTGTAACAAAACCTAGATGATACTAGGTACCTTCTGGAAGACAGGCAGCGATATCGGAAAAGGAATATTCCTCGGTTGGGGTGGAGGGAATGGTTGGATTGACCCTTATCGTTGGCGAAGGGGTGATGGTTGGGGTAGGAGGTTGAGTTGATGCGGTTGTTGGGCTGGGGAGGGGAGCTCGTGTGGGTAGTAAGACTTGTGTAACAAAAACAGCGGCCTGCGAACGTTCATCTGCAGTAACGGTTGAGCAGGATATCAGCAGGATAGTAACCACAACAAAGAAAGATATGAATTTCAACGATTTACATCCTTATGCATAATTATATTGTTTTTGATAAATGCTGAAAAGAAAATACCACCTTCGTTGTTGAATATGTTAATCAAAAAAACTGCGAGTAAATTTTCACGCTAGTATTCCAGACTACTCAGCAAGGAGAATGCTTTTCCCACACCTGCTGTGAGATCTTAGCTATAATTTATATTGTTTTTCGTGGATACTCTCAATTAAACCTTTGCCTTCAACCCACCCGATTTTAAAATGGATGAATAGCAGCATTGCCACCCCACCCACAAGCATGATCGCCTTATTGATAGTTGAACAGCTCGTATTCGTAGATGACCAGCCTACTTTCCCACCCTCGGCTCCAGCATTGCCCACTTCGCCCCGCCATCCACGGTTTTTACCAACGCCAGCTCGTTAATTTCCCGGGCAACTCCCCAACCGAGGTATTCACTGACGAAGTCCACCTCAACATCCCAATTGACATTCGCGATGGCTTTCCAGGTGAATCCACCATCGGTGGTGCGATGGATCTTCCTGGCCAGATGCCCATCCGGTATCCTTCTGAGAAAAAGTACAGCGATTCCCCCGGGTAGGTGGAGGAATTCCAATTCAAACCGCCGTTCAGCGTGGTATAGACGTAATATTGGTAGGTGGGGGGATCCTGGGTGTAATCCATGCAGTTCACCGCCAGGTGACCCAGATCGTTGCTGAAGAAGAATGGGTCATAGGAACCGCAAGCAGCCTCAAAGTTCGTGAACAATCCCGGAGCAGCTACTTGGTTCGGGCAATGTGACAGTTGTCCAGGTAGCACCGCCATCGCTGCTCCTGAACAGCTGCACTCCTGCAGCCACACCATGGCAGTCACCCGTCAGCCAGCCGTGGGTGGCATCGGTGAACAGCAAACCAGTCTTGCTGCAGCTCATGATACCGCTGGAGTCATTCATATGGATCAAGCAGGCGTTCCCAGGTGACACCGCCATCGCTGCTGCGGTAGAGGACGATGTAATCGTGGTTCATGCCCACTCCCACGTGCACCATCAGCCATCCGGTATTACCATCAACGAACTGCAGTTCAGATGGATTGTAAAACTCGCTCAGATCGGTTATATCCAGGGGTTGGCTTACCTTCCAGGTGGTGCCGGCATCCTGGGTGTGCCACACAACGGATTGTGCAGGGGTGATACCGCTTGTGTAAGAGTAGATCACCCAGCCGATATTGGCATCCTGGAAGTAACCAGTGGCAGTTTTATGATCATCTGCAGGTGCGATCTCCTCTGGGGGGGTGACGTCTTTCCAGGTCAAACCGCCATCCGAAGTAGTCAACACGTGATCACCGGGATCAGGCAAACCTCCGATCGCCCAACCGAGGTTGGCGTCGATCATATGGATCGAAGTAACCGTGAAATCCTGCCCAGCTGGGAAGTGTTGGATGGGGTTTATTGGTGTAATAGTGGGTGTCGGAGGTAAAGATGTAGGCGTTTCCGTGGGTGGCATGGCCGTGGCAGATGGAAGAACAGTCTCAGTCGGTGGAATGGGGGTGAGCGTGGTAGTTGCGGGAAGGTTAGCGGAAGGAGAGCTGCAACTAACCAGGGATATGAGGATAATCAGTCCTGGGATGGGGAAGATGGATTTTAATTTCACAATAACCTCCTGCTATCAGGAGCAGGTTGAACATTCCACCCACTTCCTGAAATAAAAGTTGGTAGGTTTCGGTCAGCCTGGCAGATCAGGCATCAAACTCACCTAGTAGTTCACCGTTCGCATATACGGTATAGTGCCCATCCGTAAAGCTGCCCAGGGGAATGGTAGCGCTGAATGGCTCAATAACCATGATGCAAGCCGTGCTGGGATCGACCACCGAATACACTTCCAGGTTGATTTGATTATCATTGTTTGCAGGTTCTACCACCACGCGCAGCTGATGGCAGGGGTCAGAAAGTGTACCATTCAGGATGGTATTCACCTGGATGGGATAACTTTCCATGACTAGCAAGCTGCTGTTTTCAATTTCCAAAAATACATTATCGCGCTTTAGTTTTGAATCCCCGGGTTGGGGCTCATAACCGGAAGGGGGAATGGCAGGCGTGGGCGGTATAGGTGTGGGTTTATTGTCAACCGTAGTAAGCGGGCTGCATCCGGCAAGAGAAACGATGAGCATACTTATTATGAGGGGTGTGAATATCACTTTCATTTGATCCTCCATTGATGGAGCACATGCGGGAATTGGTTGGTCAGGTCATAATTCATTGACAGACAATCTCCTGAAAAGTACCATCCTCAAACCACTGGATCATCCTTGTTGGCATTCATATCTTATCTAAGAATAGCTCTCCATGTGTCAATTGTTCAACCCCGGGCTGTGATCGGTATACTGTACAAAATTTAGCTAGCTTCTCACAAGGGGATCACGGAGTTACTGGTACAGCCGGAGCAATTCCGCCTGCTTCACTAAACTCACCCAGCTTTTCACCGTTCACCATCACAGTATATTGCTCATCGGAATAACTACCCAGGGGAATGCTGGCAGTGAAAGGCTTGAGCACGGTGATGCAGGCAACAGCCGGGTCTACTACGGAATAAACGTCGAGATTGATCACATTCTGAGCATCGGGTGGTGTGACCACCACGCGTAAGCGGTGGCATGGATCGGGTAAATTTCCCTGCAAGACAACGATCACCTCACTAATCGAGCTAGAGTGGGGATAGTTTAGGACGAATTGGCTGCTGGCAAGGTCGAGGAACACCGGGTCACGCTTCAGGTTTTCATCCCCGGGTTGGGGTTCATAACCGGATGGCGGGATCACTAGTGTGCCAGCGACTGACGAGCCAGGCTCGGGGTAAGCGGAATTGGTGGGTATAACTTCGTCACCTGGTTCTGGATATGGGAGGGGTTCAATCGTGAATGGGACTGGCTGCGGGTATGCGGTTGGAAGTTCTGCCTTCTCCGTCACCAAGGGATTTTCTGTTGGTGTCGTTGTGGCACCTCCACATGCAGCCAATAGTACAGAAATCACCAATAAGGATGCAAAAAATTTCAATCTCATAAATGCCTCCAAGTATCATTGTTATGGACGTATATTTATATGCTAAGAGTTCCTTATCCTTTAATTACAGCCAAAGGTACTAAACGGGCAACCTTGCGGGCAATACCCCCTCCTACTACAGCCTGGACCACCTGGTCTACATCCTTGTATGCCTGGGGGGCTTCCTCAGCCAAGCCTGCCAAAGAACCAGCACGAATGTGAATACCATCCGATTCCAAATCCTGACGCAGTTTCTCGCCACGCACAGCACGCTTGGCTTCATGGCGGCTCATCAAGCGACCAGCCCCATGGCATGTGGAGCCAAAGGATTGCGTCATGCTGGTTTCAGTGCCAATCAGCACCCACGAAGCTGTGCCCATACTTCCCGGGACGAGTACCGGCTGCCCAATTGGCTTGATATTCCTCCGGCAGCTCAGGTGAACCAGGACCAAAAGCGCGCGTAGCGCCTTTACGGTGGACGAGGACCTTCATGCGCTCTCCATCGATGATATGCATCTCGATCTTACCCATATTATGGCAGATATCATACACCTGGTGCAGGTGCCAATCTTTCACCTTGCCCGCCAGCACCTGCTCGAAGGCTTTACGGGCATTATGCGCCAGGATCTGCCGGTTAGCAAAAGCATAGTTAGCAGCACAACGCATTGCTGCCAGGTAATCCTGACCTTCACGAGAATCGAGCGGAGCACATACCAATTCACGGTCCACCAGGTGGATCCCGAACCGCCGCGCTGCTCCCTGGAATTCTTCCACGTAATCGGTGCATATCTGGTGACCAAAACCACGTGATCCACAATGGATCTGCACCGCCAGATTGCCCTGTTCCAATCCCATCACTGAGGCAGCCGTGGTATCGAAAACCTGCTCGACCAGGTCGATCTCGATGAAATGGTTCCCAGCGCCGAGTGAACCAAGCTGGGGTCGCCCGCGTTCCGCGTGCCCGTACGGATACTTTATCAGGATCAGCACCATCGACGCAGCCTTCTTCTTCCGTACGGCGCAGGTCAGCTTCACTGGCGAAACCCTGCTTGAGTGCCCAGCGTGAACCCTGTCGGCAAACGGCGATTAACTCAGCTTCCGAGGTTCTCACTGCGCCCTTCTCGACCCACACCGCTTGGGCAGAAATGGTTGAGGGCAGTTGCCAGGGCATCCAGATGTGGACGGGCTGAATCCAGGCTGATTTGCGATCCCAGCAAACGCACGCCACAGTTTATATCATAACCAATACCACCAGGCGAGATAACCCCGTCTGGAAGGCGAGTGGCAGCCACTGCACCGATGGGAAAGCCATACCCCTGGTGCATATCGGGCATCACGATCACGTGCCCAACCAACCCTGGCAGCGTGGCGGCATTGACTGCCTGCTCGAGGGATTTATCTTTCATCACATCTTCCAGCATAGCGCCGTGTCGCAAACAGCCGCACCGGAACACGCATATCTTCACGGAAGCTTTTTGGGAATTTCCCACTCATAATCATTGATACGTTTTAAGTCTTGTAAGGTGACCATGACTGAATTCCTGATTCACACGTCAAACACGATTATCACTCGCAGCCCCAGATCCGTGGTCTGAACTGCCAGATTATGATAGGTGACAGCCTTTAATTTCCTTGTCCAGGTTTGCAGATGGCAGAACCCACCAGCTCAGCTTGCAGGTTATATTGCTGGTCTGACGTTGATGCTAAAGCTATCAAAAGCCAATCCCTTCCTCCTGTTCGAGCCAGAGCAACTCGGTGAGAAAGCCCACCAGCAGGCTTTCTGCATCATCTCCATGTAATTTAATTGTACGCGCTCTGGCGTGATCCAACCTGCAGCCGCATTCCGGATAGTGTGTACATTCCGCGTGCAGATTGCTCCAGCAGGCTGGGGAAGTCAGGCCGCCCAGACTTCAAGCTCCCAGTCCGCTGTGTGTTGATTCTCTCGGAAACCAAATGCAGTCGACATACGTCTAAAGAGTATACCGTATTTTTATACTCTCATTTACTGATGGAATCATGAGTAATTTTATTGAATTTCTAATCTTGTTCGCCATACCTGATCCTCGATTCTGATCTCGAATGTGGTTAAATTATGGAAATGACACGAATTGAAACATCACTGACCCACCTGGAAGCCCGGTTGCGAAGCGCTTTTGAAGGGGATACTATCCAGAGGTGGTATCCCGCGAAAATTGCACAACCAGCTTTTGAATGCATTGCTGCGAGCCATGCAGGTAAACGCAAAAAAAGGCAACCCGGGATCTAATTTGAGTGGAAAACCATTGATTGCCCCTGATGTTTACACCATCGTTTTACCAATAAATCAGGCAAACATACTAATAAGTCATCCAGGCGCGCTGGATGCACTGGCGCAAAAAATGGAAAAATCAGCAGCCAAAGCTAACCTTCAAATGGCAGGTTCACCCATGCTGCGTGTAGTGCCGGATCCAAATTTGGAGCAGTTGCACATACTGGCTGATTACAGTCATCCTGGGATCGGTGATTCGTACACCACTGAGATAGATGGAAAGCCATTCCCGTCGGGATTACCAGCGGATGAAAAGATACCCAGCGCATTTTTAATTGTGAATGGATTGTCGACCTTTCAACTCACCCAGCCAGTGATCAATATTGGCTCTGACCCTGCCAATCACCTGCTATTGGATGATCCGAATGTTTCACTAACACATGCCCAGCTTCGTTGCATCTCAGGCCACTTCGTTATCTTTGACCTGGAATCCAGGCTGGGAACCTTTGTAAATGGGATGGCTGTCTCCAGCCATGTTCTTCATCCAGGGGATGTCATCCTTCTGGCTGGTGTGCCGTTAGTATATGGGCAGGAAATGTCTTTTGAAGTGGGATATACCCGTGAGATACCAGCGGATCCACCTGCACTGGAAGTTTTATAAGGGTAAAATATCCTTGTGAGTGCAATCATATTTCTGGTTTTACGAATACTTCTTGTTGCCGTGCTTTATGGATTCCTTGGGCTGGCTTTTTATACGCTGTGGCGGGATATGAAACAGCAGGGTCAATTGTTGGCAGCCCGGCAGCCCACTCCCACTTACGATTACCAGCCTTGCAGACTAGCCTCACTTCCTCCGAGCGATTCACCAAGTCTGAGATCGTCCTGGGACGTGAACCAGGCTGTGATTTTCTAATTGGATGACCAGACAGTATCATCACGACATGCTCGGTTATCCTACCGCCAGAGCCAGTGGTGGGTGGAAGATATGGCATCCACAAATGGCACCTACCTGAACGGTGAAATAGTGACTGCCCCAGTGGTCATCACGCAAGGGGATGAGCTACGCCTGGGGCAGGTAGGGGTAAGATTATCGATTGGTTAGAACGATCACAAAGCTGATTTGTTGATTGAAAAACCCTTGGGTTATTTAACTAACCTCTCTGAATAAATATGTTACGGTGATGGTGTGAACCTGGTCAATTCCAGGCTGTCAGAAAAACTGACGTTGGGGACATTGCTTGTGCCCTGGCTTTTAATGATCCCAACATTCGGTGCCATCCAGGTGGTTATGTCATACGTGCCGTACTGGATCCTGAAATCACTGATCTCAATCCGGATGGACGTGTTCACACGCAGGGCATCATATGTACCGGATGGGACGGTAACAGTCTCATATCCGGCTGCGCTGTAATCAAAAACGAGCCTTCCATTGGTGGATAATCCCTGGGCTGAGCCTTCCCATTCAACGATCTGCTGCCAGCTATCACCTGGATTGACCTGGTTCGGTAGACTAATACCAGAGTTGGAGACCAGATTGAGCTGGATCTGACCGTTTAAGCTGGTCAGGATTGCCCCTAAATATTGCTGGATCGGGTTTACCGCCACCAGGCCTGCCTCTGTACAGGTGTATTCCACAGGGTAGCTGACCCCCGATACGGTACTTTGCACACTGAAGGACTGGTATTACCAGAATTGGTGATCGGTGTCGTTGCGGGTATAGCTACCCGTGGCAGACGTGTTCCCTGTGTACTCCCAGGTATCACCGGGAGTGTTGGGAAAATAAAGGTTGGTACACAGCGATGGAACCGGTGTGGGGGTATTTTGGATGATATTGCTGGCTGATTCAGGCGCTTGAGTGTTGATTTCTTCCGGGTTGGGCAGGTTGCACGACGATAACACCAATACGGATACGAACGATATGGCAACGATAAAAGTGATTTATTCTAAACATGATCATCTCCTGGACTATATCGGGCGGATTATACTATCTATCCATTATGTAATATGAAATGCAGATGAATTTATGCCTTAAATCTACATTAAGGTTGTTAATGGATCATAAGGCATGCATTCTACGGGCTTTTCGCTCTTCATAGACGCCATTCAGTCTTGTCGGGTTCCAATGTTGACCATTAACTGCTTCAAATCACCGGCATAGATCCTTTTGCAATTCAAAATAATATTATGGTATTATGAATGTCCCCAGGCTGACCGGATGACCGCGGTGGTGTTATGCCATCGAGGAAAGTCCGCACTCCAATAGGGCAAGGTGCCGGGTAATTCCCGGGACGGGGCAACCTGACGGATCGGGCCACAGAAACAGACCGCATCCCCCCTATGGGTGGGTGCAAGGGTGAAAAGGTGGTGTAAGAGACCACCGGCGCGGGCGGTAACGTCTGCGGCCAGGCAACCCCCACCTGGAGCAAGGTCAAGCAGAGGCAATCCCTATTGGGAGGTGGCGGCTCGTCACCTGGATCGAGAGGTCCGCAGCCTCGGGTAGACTGCATGAGGTGTGAGGTAACTCACGCCCTAGAGAGATGGTCATCGGCGCGGGGCAACCTGCGTGCACAGAATGCGGCTTACAGGTTGGCCTGGGGAACAAGTTTGTTGTTGAGGATTTATCGGAGTGCTGAAACTTCGTAATCAATATACCTCTGAGTGTTTGAACCCTTCATTTACTAGTAATATGGAGCACCGTCATGGCTATTTTCAATCCTGAACATAAATCCATTCTCGATGAAATGCTTCTGGGTCACCCGCATGTACGACCCGGAAAGATGTTTGGCTTTCCCGCCTATTACGTGGGCAAGAAACTATGTATCTGCCTGTATGAGCAAGGTGTGGGGGTCAAGCTTCCAGAAGTGTCTGCGAAAAAGTTGTTGGAAACGGACCCAAATGTGGTACCTTTCATGCCATTGGGAAAGCCAAAAATGCGTGAATGGATACAGATCAACCTGACTCGCTCAGAAGACTACCGGGGATACTTGTCTGTTTTTGAAGAATCCATCCAATATCTTGTTGAACTGTCGGGAGCAGGGAAAATCTGAGTAAGCGCCAATTGGGAAAAACGAATGTATTTTCGATCTTAGGAAGCCCTACAATATTATGAGGCAAGTCATCCGACATTTCATTGACATTATTCTGCCATAATCCTTTGGTATACTGAAAATATGAAAAGTGCAGCACCTCGAATTCTGGTTGTTGATGACGAGCAGGCAGTGCTGGATTTGCTTGTTTATAATCTGCGTAAAGCCCACTATGATGTGTTGACTGCTGTTAATGGTTCCCAGGCGTTGCAGCTGGCGCGTCAGGCTGAACCTGACCTGATCTTGCTGGACCTGATGTTGCCCGAGGTGGACGGTCTGGATGTGTGCCGGGAGCTTCGCCATACTTCCAAGGTGCCGATCATCATGATCACTGCCCGTGGTGAAGAAGTGGACAGGGTGGTCGGCCTGGAATTGGGGGCTGACGATTATATCTGCAAGCCATTCAGTGTGCGAGAATTGATGGCACGCATCAAAGCTGTGCTACGCCGGGCTAAACCCGATGTGATGGAGATCACCCCGATATTAACTGGTCCGGGTGGGTTGCGGCTGGATGTGGAATGCCGCCAGGTGACCGTTGGGGATGTTCCCATCGACCTTACCCGCCTGGAATTTGACCTGCTGCTATATGCTCATGCTCAACGCAAACCGGGTGCTGACCCGCGAGCGGTTATTGGAAGAGGTTTGGGGATATGACTTTGTTGGTGATACACGGGCGGTGGACAGCGCCGTTAAACGCCTGCGAGCCCGCTTACGTTCAATTGATGCACAAGCTGATAACATCCAGGCTGTGCGTGGTTTGGGTTACAAGTTTATTGGGAGTAAATCTTGAAATTATCTTTGAGCACCCACTTAACGTTGAGCTACCTGGCAGTGATACTGATTGGCATGGGCATTGTCATTCCGTTTGCCTGGCTTACCGTTGAGCGCCTATACCTCAACACACAAAAGGAAAACTTATTGGCACAGGCGCAGCTGGTGGCAGCCACTCTGGGCAGCGAGGTTCTTCCAGCCACCACTGCCGACCAATATTCACAGGTCACCAATGTGCTTCCAGGCATCCACACCCGGGTGATCGATCCTCTCGGTGCAGTGGTGATTGACCTGACCGCTGATGAGGGATCTTTAGGGCTCAGCCGATCTGACTTTACCCCGCTTGGCTCAAAATGCCTCGGGCATAGTGACCCCTGAGGAGTTGGTTAGTCGTCCTGAGATTGCCCAGGCACGCTTGGGTCAGCCGGCAACAGCCATACGTCGCGTGGATTTGGCTGAAGGACGACGGGTGCTTTATGCAGCTGTGCCGGTGCTATCTGTTGATGGAAGTGTCCTGCAAATTGTGTATCTGGCCACGCCCCTCCCCGATACACAGTGGAGTGCCTTCCCGGTCACTGTGCGCTGGCAAATTGGGGTCGTGATCCTGATATCTATCTTGTTGGCAGGCTTGTGCGGGGCTGTTGCTGGCAAAACGTATCTCCCGTCCGCTCGAACGGATGGCGGAAGCCACTCATGCCGTTGCTTCTGGAGATTTAGGTCAGACGGTGCCCGAAGACCTCAATATTACAGAGCTGGGTATGCTTGGACGGGCGTTTAATGCGATGACTGCCAGCCTGCGCCAGGCTGATCAGGCGAAAACCGCTTTTATCTCCGATGTCAGCCATGAGCTGCGCACACCTCTCACCGTGATCAAAGGGACCATCGAAACACTCCAGGATGGTGCCTTGGACGATCATGCCGGGCGTGGTCCGTTACTGAGCTCCATGGCTCGGGAAACCGAGCGGCTGATAAAATTGGTGAATGACCTGTTGGTGTTGACACGCGCGGATGCCGGCGCTTTGAATTTGCAATTAGTTTTGGTGGATCTGGGGGAATTGGTGCGCTCACGCTGCGAGCACTTTGAACGGGTTGCCAAACTGCGCCAGGTAGATCTACGCATTGTGGAAAATTCCCCCTCGGCTGAGCAGGACTCTATCTCTGATATTTATTGACTCCGATCGTATCGCCCAGGTGTTGGATAACCTGTTGGACAATGCCATTCGCTATTCACCTCCGGGTGGTGAGGTGAGGGTGTCGCTTGACTGGGATGCAGACCAGGTAGCCTGCCGGGTCACCGATGAGGGTCCTGGGATCCCCTCCGAACACCTTCCTTTTATATTTGAGCGTTTTTACCGGGTAAACCAGGCACGCGGGCGTGGCGAAGGGGGGAGCGGTTTGGGATTGTCGATCGCACGCGGTCTGGTAGTTGCCCACGGCGGGCGCATTGCTGCGAGCAGTATTGAGGGACAGGGCACAACCATAACCTTTTGGCTCCCGATCCTGAAACCCGACCCATAACTGGCACTCTATTACCTCCATTTTGACTTCATCCTGCCTTGGAAATTGGGTATCCTATTAA
This sequence comes from uncultured Chloroflexia bacterium, assembly GCA_963777965.1. Classification (GTDB taxonomy): domain Bacteria; phylum Chloroflexota; class Anaerolineae; order Anaerolineales; family UBA4823; genus FEB-25. The sequence continues at coordinate 329,740 of CAVZSS010000031.1, forward strand.
GGAAGTTGAGGGTGATTTACCCTCAGCAATTTGATCCTTAGGAGGATGATCCGATGAAACTTTCAACGAATTATTGGAATCTTGTTATTGTGGCTGTTTTGATTGTCCTGGGGTTGGAAAACCTGCATCCCCAGGCGTCTGCATCTGCCTCGCCAGTTGTGACTCACTGACGAAACTTGCGATAGCAGTCGCTCAGTCAATGTCTCAGGCGCAGCGGTTGTCTATGTGACCCCCGATCGTGTGTTGCTCCAGCTCGGGGTCCAATCCAACGGTACCACCCCGGATGGCGTCAGAAGTGAGAATGCTCATGATATACAAAAGGTAGTCCAGGCGATCAGCGCCCTCGGTGTGCAGCAGAAAGATATCGCCACGGACTACTATCTTGTTTATCCCATCTACGATGATTACTCCTCGCTCGTGATTAAGGGTTATCGTATTGACAATACGGTTTCCATCACCTTGCGGGATATCAACCTGGTCGATGATGCCATTATCACGGCTTTGAAATCAGGTGCGAATGAGGTCCTGGACGTGCAGTTTTATTCCAGCGAGCTGCGCAAATATCGCGACCAGGCGCGTGCGCTGGCGATGAATGCTGCTGGTGAGAAAGCCCAGGCCTTGGCGGAAGAAGCCGGTGCGGGGGCAGGCTGCATTTTATCCATCAGTGAGAACACCTGGTCGAATTATTATGGCTCATGGCGCGGTGGGCGTGAGACTGCCCTGTGGGCTCAAAACGTCATCCAGAACAGCAGCTCCTACCAGGGTGAGGCCACAGAATGGATGACTCACCGATTACTTTAGGCCAGATTGCAATCCGGGCGGAGGTCAATGCTACAGCCTGACTGGAGGTAAACGCCTACTATCTGGGGCAACTACCTTTATATGCATCTGGCAGGAATTGCTGCAAAGGTATTGTTCTTTAGGTTGACAGTTCTGAATCCGAATCGGTTGAACCTATCCAATCCTCTGAATCGTATTCTCAATCTCGATCAAGCGCCTTAAAGCTTTCCACCATCCTGGTATTGGAGCCAAAATTCATGATGATGTGGGCATCCCTGGATGCGTCGATAAAACAGATGCGTGGACAGAATTCCAATATGCCCTTTGATCTTTGGCAGTTTCCCCAACAAGAAGAAAAATTCCTTGAAGCGGATTTCCATCATCCCTAAACCGTAGTAGATGCCTGGCTGGAATTTGTGGGTGCAGATATCCATGGTTGCTAATGTACTACCCTGAATCAGCCGTCCATCTCGCAATGCCTGGTTGAATTTAAGCAGGTCCGCAGTGGTGGAAACGATTCCCCCTCCCGACCAGTCACAGCTAAGGCTTTCATATCCACTGACCTCCAGTTTGTCGAACCAAATTTTTTCGATATCCTTTTTTGGGGTGTTTTTTGGCTCGGAGTAGAACATCAGGTAGGAGTCATTCATCTCCAGAGGCAGGAAGAATTCATCTCACCAGGTTTTCTGCGAAGGATTTCCCGGTGACTTTTTCAATGAGCAATCCAAGCAGGATATATCCGGTATCTGAGTAATTAAACACCGTGCCAGGAATTCCTACTGCGGTTTGGTGCTCCCTGGTAAAGTCAAGTAGTTTCTGAGGTGTCCAATGATATTGGGGATTGGAAGGACTTCTTCCATGAATGATTTACCGCTGGTTGTACCTCCCTCAAAATAGTCGGCAACACCCGAGGTGTGACCTAACAATTGCTCGATGGTCACCTGCTCGGCGTAATCGATCCCCTGATAGAGGAATAACTTCTCCAGAGTCGTTGGAGGTAGATGGTGGGCAATAAGATCCTTCACCCCGAGGAGCCCTCTTTCTGCCAGCATCTGCACCAGAGTGGCGGTAAACATTTTACCGATGCTCGCCACATGGATAAGGCTGGTTGGAAGAACCATGTGGGTAGGTGTAATCCAACCCAAGTTTTTGAGAAAACACCTTGATTTGAATAGGCTTATTTTGGTTTTTTGCCTGTATCTTCAGGAAATATTTATCCAAATGACCGATTGCCTGTTGTAAATTTGTCGCCATTAATAATTCATTATCCTTTCATAAAGATATCGCTTTCAATCGTATTAAGAACCGTATTACTTTTTAGCCAGAAGAAAGGTCATTAACACTGTCATCGTATTAGGTGTCATATGCGGTATTTCCACTTTGAACCATACGACCTTCGTGATATCCCTGCGGTATTTTCTTGGCTGGTCAATATTATCAATGATAAATCTGTTGGTCAATGTGAGGATTGCATGAACAGGCAGAGCTGATTAGGGCGACCTGACAAATTCAGTCCGGTCACCTGGAAAAGGGACCAATTTGACTGTCACTTTTCAGGTTTAATTACATCTAACCTAATAAATCAAAAGGAGAATATGATGATGGCAACTATATGGAATGAGTAAAATAGTTAGTGGCACGCTGGAAGAAGTAAAACCCAGGGTCTTGGAAGCATTAAAATCACAGGGTTTTGGGGTCCTCACTGAGATCGACGTCCAGAAGACCCTCAAGCAGAAGATCGATGTGGATTTCAAGCCTTATCAGATATTGGGCGCTTGCAATCCCCGCTTTGCTTATCGGGCATTATCAGCCGACGATTCGATCGGACTGCTGCTTCCCTGCAATGTCGTGCTGATGCAGGAAAGTGATGGCGTGCTGGTCAGCATCCAGGACCCCGAAGTGATGTTCAGCGTGGTGGATGAAAAGACGAAAGCATCCATGCTGGGATTCCCCCAGGAAGTGAAACGCAGTCTACTCTCTGCATTGGATGCTTTGAAGAGCGAAAATTGATGTAGAAAGAATGGAGTTAGAAAAACAATATGCGAAGATGAGAAAGCCAGTTTGGTGGTCTATGCATCACCTTTGCAGTTATTTACACGCCTCTTTCATTCAATAAGATGATTACTTATTAGTCTCTGAGAAATATTAAGCTACTCCAACTTCATCTCCCTGTTCTCAGCACTCAAGAATCTCATACCTCAACCTCCCCCCACAAAACTCACTCACCAATCCCATCACCTGGTTGGCGATGGTATGCACCTCCTCCAGCTCCACCGGAGGCAGGCGGTCGATGTTGAACTCGATGGCCCGCGTCTCCGGCAGGGTGAGGGTATGGTTTGCCTGCCGCCAGGTCCAGCGACGTGTGAGGACGGTGAGGCCTTCGGTAAAGATAACCTCTCCTGGTAGGGGATGTTCAAGTTCGGTGGAGCCGAATGGGATGAAATTTTCTTCACCAGTGGCGAACCGCAGGGCAATATCTTGGGTCAATTCATCCAGGGAATGCCCGCCCACCGGCACCAGGTGCTCAAGCGAGATGATGTTCCCGATATCCACCAGCGTATTGATGCTGGGTAGTGGGTCGCCGCGCAGTGCCCGGCGCGCCATGGCCTCCACGGACGAACGGTATTCGCTGGGTTTAGCACCAAAGGCCTTATAAGCTTCCCTCCAGGACTTGATGCGCGGGTGCTCGGCGATGTTCTCGATCGTGGTTTGTCGTCGAACGCATGATTCTGCCTCTCGCAGCATCTGTACCAGCTGTTCTGGCGATGGTCCATTGTGAACATCGAATGCCATGACGACACCCCGGCAATAGCCTGGGTATCTATCAAAAATCTCTTTAGAAATTGAATAAGTCAGGCCAGTCACGCCATCATCCCTTCTACAATCCAACCAGGCTGGCACCCACAGTGACGGGGATACCCTTCTGGCGAAGGTATTCTTCCATGGCATACAGGAAGTCCACCAGGTACTCGCGGGAAGATGCTTTACCCAGGTGACCCACGCGGAAGATCTTGCCCGATAGCTCGCCCAAGCCTCCACCGACTGCAATACCGCGTTGCTCCACCAGCCACTTGCTCATTTCTACCACCTCGAACTCTGAGCGCCGCCTCACCCCGGTGACGATCGGGGAGGCGTATGCATCATCCACGAACATTTCAAATCCCAGGTTGCGCAATCCCTGCCGCACTGCCTGGCTTGCCCACCTGTACTTTTCGAAATGCGCTTCCAGACCCATACCGATGATCTTCTGCAGGCTGGTATGCACTGCCAGGATGATGTTGGTGGGTAGGGTCACGGGGGTTGGGTGCCAGGTGCCCCATTCTGTGGCGTATTGGCGCCAGGTCTTTAAGTTTAAATACCAGCCATGATTGACCTGGGCATGGGTGTCCACCAGCTCCCAGGCGCGCGGGGATACACAGATAAAACCAATCCCGGGCAGGGCTTCCAGGCACTTGTTGGGGGTGGTCACGCAGATGTCGATCCCCCATTCATCCACGCGCACATCCGTCCCACCCAGGGAGGAAACTGCATCCACCACCACAGCCTTCCCAGCCTCACTCGCTATCCTTGCCAGCTCGCGCAGCGGGTTCATGACAGTGGTGCCGGTCTCATGGTGAACCAATGCCACCACTTTGGCATCCGGATGCTGTTTTAGAAGGGCACGCAAAGCATCTGGGTCAAGTGGTTTACCCAAGGGGGCATTTAAGCTTATGGTTTGCAAACCGTAGCCCCTGGCAATCAGGGCCAGGCGCTCACCGAAGAAGCCATTATCTCCCACGATGATCTTTTCTCCCGTGGCAAACAGGCTGCCAATCGCCATATCCATCAAGGAGGAAGCTGCTCCTGGTACGAAGAAAAACTCATTGTTTGTTTTGAATACCTGCTTGAGCATTCCCTGCGTTTCGTTATATATTTCCATCCACTCGGGTCCATAGTGGCGTATGACCGGGGTCGCCAGGCTTGCCAGCACATCCTCATCCACGTCTCCCGGTCCGGGGGTAAACAGCTTGAGGTGTTTTACCATTTATTCTTCTCCATTCACCCGCACCAGTTCGACATTTGCCATGCGCAGGAACTCGAGCGTGTTCTCATCGATGCGGTATTCCTGGTCATAGACGATGCGCACGATGCCTGCATTGATCAGCATCTTGGCACATTGGATGCACGGAAAGTGAGTCACGTAGCAGGTGGATCCCTTGGTGCTCACTCCGTGTAAAGCCGCCTGGATGATGGCGTTGGCTTCGGCATGGATGGTGCGCACGCAATGACCATCCACCATCAGGTGACCGGTCTCATCACAGTGGGGCAGTCCCGCAGGTGAGCCATTGAAGCCGGTGGTCAAGATGCGCTTTTCCAATACGATCACGGTACCTACAAATGCCCGATCACATGTGCTGCGTAGTGCTACCACATGCGCAATTTTCATGAAGTAGATATCCCATTCCGGTCGCATACTCTTCCCTTTCAATCAATAAAATTGATGATTGCTGTGGTGTAATTGTAAAATGGCAGGGCTTGAATTGCAAGCCCGTAAAGTTGACATTATAATAATGCGGTCATATTCAGAATGCCGATCCCATTCCATCCCATCGCCCGTTTGCTCGTCCATACTTTACGTCCCACACCACAAGTGAATCTCTCTGCGGTGGCGTCCTTACCCGCCATCCTGGACCGGGCGAGCCTCCAGGCAGGGGGTGCTGGTCACCGTCAATCATTATTCTTCCCCTGACTTTCACTCCTGGTGGATTGCAACCCTCATCAGTGCGTTTTTACCCCTAGAAATTCACTGGGTGATGACTGCTGGTTGGACAAATTCGGGCTGGCTCAGTGAGCTCAACCCATTGGCTTTTTCCACGTGACGGCAAGGTTATTCGGATTCACTCCCATGCCCGCCATGCCACCTGATCCGGATGAAATTGAAAAACGGGCAATCGCAGTCCGTGCGGTGCTCAAATATGCCAGGGAAACCCCACAACCCGTGATTGGATTGGCTCCGGAAGGTGCAGATACCAGCGGTGGAATTTTGGGTACACTTCCTCCGGGTGTGGGGAGATTTATCCATCTTCTGAGCCAATATTGCCCACTAATTCTGCCCGTGGGTATTTGGACGGAGGTGGGTCGTGTCTACCTGAAATATGGATCGCCATACCACTTGGAACTCCCGGATATCCATTCAGCCGATGAGCGTGACTGTTTTGCGGGGCAAATTATCATGCAGCATATCGCACAACTGCTGCCGGAGCACCTGGGCGGTAATTATAAAAAAAACCTGAGGGCTGAATGAAAATCCCTCAGGTATAAACTGGAAATGTTAAGAATTCCTGCCTTAATAAATGCCGGAAAAATGTTCACCGTAATGCTCATAGGTATTGCTGGCAATTACCTCCCATGGTTTCCAGTCATTGGGCATTTCCTGGAAAAACCGGGCATCTTCTAGCTCCTCGTCTCGTAGGGTTTGCACCTGTGCCAGCAGCTCGGTGTATACTTCCTGCTCCAGCCTCCATGACTGTAGTAAGGAAAAATTCTCTCCTTCGGTCTTGAATGTGCGTTTCGCTCATCGACGGGTAATGACCACCATGGAGAACCAACCAGGGCGCGCAGCTGGATCAGCTCCACCATCTCGCGTTCATACCAGGCGACATGAAAGAGGATATCGCGCAGGCTCATCTCTCCCGGTGTGCGGGGTCTTGATGTGCCAAATAGATCAATACCTTTCCATGTTTGCTGCCATTGGCGGCGTCCGTTTTGTAGGTTGAGTAGGAATTCGGTTTTGTTCATGACAAGTATTCTACTACAAAAATTTTGAAGGGGGTAGAATATTTTTACCCGATAATCTGTTCGATACTCGTTTATAATACCCGTATGAATCATGTCTTTTGTTACCACCCCGACATTCTTTCACAATTTCCATCCCTGCATGCCGGGGTCATCCTGGCAGAGGGATTGAAAAATTCACCCAGCCCAGCAGGCTTTACGAGATTTGTTTATTCAGGAGCAAAAAGCCGTACTCAAGCGTATCGGGCAGACACCCCTCAGCGAGATTACCTCTCTGGCAGGTTGGCGTGCAGCATTCCGAAAATTTGGAGTCGACCCCACCCAATACCGCTCTTCAATTGAAGCATTGTTGCGTCGTCTCACCAAGAAAGGCGATATCCCATGCATCAATACCCTGGTGGATGTGGCAAACAAGGTCAGCATCCAGTATGCCTTGCCGGTTGCGGCTTTTGACTTGCGCTACCTGGAGCTACCCATCACGGTGCGTGTTGCAAATGGTTCTGAACGCTACCTTCCGCTGGGTGAGTCAGTCGTAGAACATCCCATCCCCGGCGAGGTCATCTTCGCCGATGAGACTGGTCTGGTTATTGCCAGGCGCTGGTGCCATCGGCAGAGTGATGAGAGTGCTGCCAGGGAGGATACAACCCGGGCACTGTTCACCATCGAAGCGCAGCATGAGGGTGGTGAAGCTGATGTCCACCAGGCATTGGAAGAGTTACTGGATTTGATTAAAGTCTATTCGGGGGGAAATTTTCAAAGTGCCTGGCTGCCTTAATCAGCTGTTCTCGCTGGATTTCTTTCAGGTACAGGTAGCTGGTGATGATGCCCCACAGGAACAAAGCCAGGAACACAGCCCAGGCAGCTCAGGGCATAGATATCCACGTTCGGCGGGGAGGTAAAGTAAAGGATGATCGATCCAACCGCTGTACCCAGACCCACAACCAGGAAACGCCGGCCTGCATATGCATTTACCTTGTACCACAGTTCCGGGTTCTCAAGCGTGGACGGAATGCGAAAACCATATAAGCCGTTCGGTGGGATTTTATGCAGGATCAGTGGGACGGATAAGCCTGCCAGTAGCAACCCACTAAGAGCATATAGTGCCAGTAGTATTTCCATTCTTCACCTTGTCAGCAGAAGGTAAGCCTTCAGTATTTATGAGATAATTTTACCTGTTTTTTGTTACGCGCCTATTATGATATTCCTTTCTACAACCTTAGTCGTAATGATGTGATGAAGATATAATCGATAGACTCATAATGCTATAAAAATTGGAGAGCTTAATAATGACACCTAAATCCATCCCTGACCCTACCTCATTCATCGATGAATTGGCAGAATTTCGAGATCAATTTGTCATCCCAGATCCGCGACTGATCTACTTGGATGGAAACTCGCTTGGGCGCCTGCCCAAGGCGACTGCTGAACGGCTGCAGCATGTGGTTGTTGCGGATTGGGGTGATGAGCTCATCCGTGGATGGAATACGGATTGGTTCGAAGCCCCTATACGCATCGGCGAGAAGATTGCCAGGTTGATTGGTGCGGGTACTGGGCAGGTTGTGGTTACCGATACTACTTCCATCAATCTATTCAAGCTGGTTATGGCCGCACTAGCAAAGAATCCCGGGCGGATGAAGATTGTCAGTGACGAGTTTAACTTCCCCTCCGACCTGTATATCCTGCAATCCTGCATTAGCTTATTGGGGAGAGGGCACACCTTACACTTGGTGCGCTCCCGGGATGGGGTCAGCATCCATCCAGACGATCTAGAATCAGCTATCGACAATCAGACAGCACTTGTGAGCCTGTCACACGTGGCTTTCAAATCTGGCTTCATGTACGATGGACAAGAAGTCACCCGGCTCGCCCATAATTCTGGCGCGCTGATGCTCTGGGATTTATGCCATTCGGTGGGAGCAGTGCCGGTTGAGCTGGATGCCTGGGGTGCAGACCTGGCAGTGGGTTGTACATATAAGTACCTCAACGGTGGACCCGGTTCCCCGGCATTCCTTTACGTGCGCACTGACCTTCAGGAGCAGTTACACCAACCCATCTGGGGTTGGTTTGCTCAACGTTCACCCTTTACCTTCGATTTGGATTTTTCTCCTGCCCCAGGCATGACACACTTTATGGTAAGCAGCCCACCCATCCTGTCTGCTCTGGCAATGGAGACATCATTGGATGTGCTGTTACAGGCCGGCATCCAGCGTATCAGGCGTAAATCGATCACCCAAACCAGTTACCTCATCAATCTATTCGATTCCGAGCTCGCCTCATTGGGATTTCACCCTCGGTACCCCGCGCAATCCGAACCTACGCGGCTCTCATGTCTCCATCCGCCACCCGCAAGGCTACCGCATCAACCGCGCCCTGATTGAGGAAATGGACCTGATCCCTGATTTTCGTGAACCCGATAATATCCGCCTGGGGATCGCGCCGCTGTATATAAGTTTTGAGGATATTTATCAAGGGGTCGAGCGTATCCGCCGCGTGGTGGAAGAAAAGCGCTACCTGCACTACCCGGAGGATCGCCTGGCAGTGACGTAAGTAGCCTATTATTCCTTGCTAGCCACAACCAGCTCTACCAGCAGCCCCCACATGCTCTTGACTCGCTGAGTGAGGACTGAAAATCCTGCTGCCTGGACCACCTCATGAGCAACGATCGGGCGGCAATCCACATAGGCAGGCAGCTTGTCGTGCAACCATTCGTATAGCCGTTCAATCGTTCCGGGCGGATCGGTTTTCAACATGCACACCAGACCTAACTGACCGCCTGGTTGGAGCACCCGGTGGCATTCCGCAAGAACAAGAGGGATCTCAGGTGTATCAAATAATTCTAATGTGAAGCTGATAAAAACTGCATTGAAAATTCCACTTTGATAGGGCAACGTGGCGCCATCTCCCTCCACCAAATATACCCCTGCCTGTATTCCACCGCTCATCAACCTGGCAGCTGACTTGTTTAGCATGCCACGTGAAAGGTCGATAGCATTCACCTTTCCCTCATTACCAGTCAGACGGCAAAGCTCCAGTAGCGCTTTCCCGGTGCCACAACCGATTTCCAGGATTGCTTCCCCTATTTCAATCTTTAACAGATCCAAGCCTTCGTGTATGAACTGTGACTCACTTGAGCCAGCCAATCCATCATAAATGGGGCTTAGGCGGTCGTATGCCAGTTTGGCTGCGCTTTTTGGACGTTTCACCCGGCTAATTAGCAATGCTATTCACTCCCAGGATATTACCCAGACCTATATTATAAGCATGCAGAAGATAATTTCCCATCTGGGAAGTAATGATAATATAAGAGCCTAATTTTTAGCTATTAATATTTCAGGACTTGACAAACTAACAGCTAACAGCAAATAGCTAATTGTTGCTTTTTTGCCTTCCTACCCGGTTCCTTCCCCCTCTTTTTGCCCGGTACATGGCTGCATCTGCCCGTCCAATGAACCCCGCCACATCCTCCTGGTTATGATACTCACTGACTCCCAGGCTGATGGTAAGGTGTTGCTGGTTAGGGAAGGTATGGTTATCTACCAGGTTGCGCAGTTTCTCCGCCAGGTTAGCTGCACCCTGTAATTGGGTATCGGTGAGCAGCATCACCAGCTCATCCCCACCCCACCTGCCCAGGTAATCGGTGGATCGCTTGCTTCCTTCCAGTAGTTTTGCCAGCCGCTTTAAGACCTCATCCCCGGCATTGTGACCGTGGGTATCGTTGATCCGCTTGAAGGAATCCACGTCGATCATCAGGAGAGAGAGGGGATCTTTTGAGCGATTTGAGCGGTTGATGGCATCACTGATCAACTGCTCCATGAAAGTATGGTTGAAAAGCCCAGTCATGCCGTCTCGGATAACCATGCCCTGCAGTTTTTCGTGAGATTGGCGCATCTTTTGCTCATGCTTCATGGTAAAACCCTGCAAATAGAGCAGGCATGCTGACAATCCAACCACCTGGACGACCGACAAAACTGAAAATAGTCCAAAGCTGATCCCGATAGCATCGCTGATGCGTGTACCGCTCAGGCGAGCGCTGAGCAGATCAAAGCCCAGGAAAAGGATCACGCAGAAACCTAATATCATCCATCCTTGACGGCGCTCATAACCATAAATCAGTATCGGCAGCAGTAAAGCCAGGCAGAATCCCTGGCGCGCCAGAATGTATGTCAGAGGGTTGGAAAATCCACCGGATGATAACTCTGTTAAGGAATAGATCAGGATAATAGTGGCTGGTGAAAAAGCGAAGATCGCCTGCGTATACTGAACCTGGCGGGTATAGTTGAGTGTAAGAATGAGGCTGAATATCAGTACTCCGCTCACCAACAGGCTGACGGTGTGTTCGAAACCTGCCAACATCAATAAAAATGAGCCTGGCAAAGCCAGTAAAAGGCTAGTGAATGATACCCGGTTGATCATGGCCAGGTTTCTATTTTGGTAAAAAGGCATCTCGGATTGAATGCCCAACATGAATATCCAGTTTAATCCCGCCATTAGGACGATATGGGCAGAAGCAACCTGATCCGTGGCTTTCTCCAATATGTTCCAACCGGGAAGGTCTTCAAAGCGGGCGTGGGAGGTAAGACTATTTTTCCATTCCATTTATATAGCAAAATTCCTCACATGGATTCGACCACAGGATGCTCCTCTATCCCCTGGCATCAAGGAGCACTCCTGAGGTCCAGGCAGGAAGATGCAAGATGTGTGCTAGAAAATCAGCTACCGCTGACAGCGATCAGCTTTCAGCGTGAAACATCAAGTCTTTGAATGACAACAGTTAAAAAAGGATTTTGGTATAGACTACGCCAGTTCTAAATAGATGGCAGTAATAGAAGTGACTTATGCCTTGCCCTCGATCAGCGCTTGCCTGCGCCGGCGGTACTCGATCACTGGGGCATCGCCCGGGATGAGCTTTTCACCGATTTTCAGGTCGGAACGGAAGGGTCGTTGAGTAACAACCACCCGCCGATCCTGGCGCTCGATATAAATATTACTCTGGTTGCCGAAGATAGATTGACGATCTGGCGCAGAATGGGGATTTTTACATTATGGTAGGTGCGCAGGTAGAGCTTGGTGTGCTCGCCATCGATGGGAGCAAAGCCCAGGAACAGGTGGAATGTATCTCCAATCCAGTTATGCCAGATGTTGGGGAAGCGGAATTGGAGCTGTGGGTGCCTGGTCGATGGGAGGCATATCATTCGGCTTGAGCGGGATCTGTCCCTGCTCGACTTCGTTTTGGGTCCATATGTTGATCATGTCAGCGCCGTTGGGGAACTCATCGACTTTGATCTGTGGACCCTGCACCACGGTCTTGTTGCCCCGTCCGATGGTGTTGTAATGCACGAATGGGCACATGGACCACGTCCAGCTGGTTCTCGATGACACGCGAATAGTGCGCATTCCACACATCGGTGGCAGTGCTGTAGACCAGGTTTGGGTCACGCATGTAGTCAAAGTCGGGCAGGGGAGGGTATTCTTCACGCGGCTCACCCCACCAGAGATAGATGAAGCCGTACATCTCACGCACCGGGTAGGCTTTGGCCTTGAAGACCCTGGGAACCTCAGCCGCGCGCCCGTTGGCAGGGATGAGCGTGCAGCGACCGGTGGAATCGAACTCGAAACCGTGGAAGGGGCACTGGATGCAATCGCCAACCAACTTACCAGCACTGAGGGCTACACCACGGTGTGGGCATTGGTCAACCGCACAGGCGATCTTGCCCTGGGTATCGCGCCAGAAGACCATTTTCTCACCCATGCGGGTAACACCCACCGGTTTCCCTTTGCGAACTTCCTTGGATTCGAGGACGACATACCATTGGTTGGGGATCATAGGGAGCTCCGTGAGAATAAAATGCTGGGTAATTATACCCGGGGAGAGATGGATAGGGTGGGGATTTGTATCAAAAAATTCAAATACATTCAATTCGTCATCCACACGACTCGATCGGTGTGGGTAGGAGGTTACCAAGACAGGTCATTCATTATTAACACGAATCGAAACGAACATCATCTGACAGAAGGGTGTTTTTCGGTTGGTAAGGTGCATGGGTGGCGAGGTTATTGCTATTATATGTAATTACTCGCCCATCCCGATAAGGATCCTTTAAATATATACAGGTGATGTGAAAGTGCGGAGCAGTGATTAATTACAACTCAATGTAATTACTCACCCATCCGGATATTACCACCTCAAATACTTGCAGGTGATGGTAATAATAGATGGTCGGTGAGTAATTATACCCTACTAATCCTAATGTAATTACTCACCGATTTGTTATGACAAACCCAACTGTAGTGGATCGGTAAAACTGGACACACCCCTAAAGGGTGGGGTAC
>CAVZSS010000032.1:0-108526 GCA_963777965.1 uncultured Chloroflexia bacterium
TCAATTAGGAAGCCATAAAGGCTCACTGGTTATCGAAATCATTGCGTGAATAGCCTAATTGTCCCACTCCTGAGGTATAGAAGCACCAAGCCCACATGCATTACATACATTTACTATAACTTACCCCTCCACCCTGCAGACAGCTCAAATAGGTGTTTCTATCTATTATTCTTTCCCATCGTAAAATCGTCGAATCCTTTATTCATCCAAAAGGCTCTTCTTTAGATCGAAAATCACAATTCCATTGAAGAGGAGTAGATCAATCTATCAATGTTGAAAATCATTCAGGCCGAGAATCCCATGACTTTTGATACATCTTACTCGTTCCATTGATATTTCCTGACGAATCCAGGAAAACAGATCGTCTTCAAACGTACTGCCCGTTTAGGGTCCTTAGCAAGGATGACATGGCTTCATGCTTCAGTATTTATTTTATTAGCGGTTTACTTGATTACCTTTTATATATATTTTGAGTGGTTCTATTGTAAAATCAAAGGAATGAAAATCTTGATCAATATGGTGAAATTGGCTGTGACAGACTTGTCCGCATCCATCGTCACCTGACATATCCCAATGCCTGTGCAAGCTCCACTCCAGCCAGAAAAAATCGAATTGGAACCAGGTGATGCGCTGAGGGTTACAGGTGTGTTGTAGCCACAAGCCTCCGAACAGTCCGAACCACAGTTGATACCGGCAGGATTACTGGTCACTGTACCAGCCCCAGTCCCTGTCTTGCTCACGTCCAGGGTATAGGTACTCGGGTTGAAATTGGCTGTGACAGATTTGTCCGCATCCATCATCACCTGACATATCCCTGTACCTGTGCAAGCTCCGGTCCAGCCGGTGAAGTTCGAACCAGTACCAGCTGACGCACTGAGGGTTACGGACGTGTTGTAGACATAAGCCTCCGAACAGTCCGGGCCACAATTGATGCCGGCAGGATTACTGGCCACTGTGCCAGTCCCGGTCCCAGTCTTGCTCACATCCAGCATATTTGTGTTCCGGGTGAAATTAGCCGTGATAGACCTGTCCGCATCCATCGTCACCTGACAGGTCCCAATGCCTGTGCAAGCCCCACTCCAGCCGGTGAAGGTCGAACCGGTACCAGGTAACGCGCTGAGGGTTACAGGTGTGTTGTAGCCATAAGTCTCCGAACAGTCCGAACCACAGTTGATACCGGCAGGATTACTGGTCACTGTGCCAGCCCCGGCCCCAGCCTTGCTCACATCCAGGGTATAGATACTCGGGGTGAAGTTAGCCGTGGCAGACTTGTCCGCATTCATCGTCACCTGACATGTCCCTGTGCCTGTGCAAGCCCCACTCCAGCCGGAAAAGGTCGAACCAGTACCAGCTGACGCACTGAGGGTTACAGACGTGTTGTAGACATAAGCCTCCGAACAGTCCAGGCCACAGTTGATGCCGGTAGGATTACTGGTCACTGTGCCAGACCCGGTCCCTGTCTTGCTCACATCCAGGGTATAGTTTCTTGGGGTAAAGTTGGCTGTGACAGTTATGTCCAAATTCATTGTAACGGTGCAGGAGGCAGTGCCGCTGCATCCACCACCACTCCAACCTGTAAAGATCCAACCCGTATCAACTGTCCCCATCGTTAGAAGCACACGTGTCCCATAGGCATAGTTCAGCTTGTTTGGTACTTTGCTTACCGGTCCGTGAGCCGAATTCACCGTCAGGGTGTAGGCACTCGGGGTGAAGTTGGCGACGGGGATAGTGATTGGACTGGATTGCAATCGATACAGGTCATCCATGGTGATGATCGGAATCTCCTGTTGGATGCAGTATTTCACCAAACTCTGGAGGAGGTCAATATACCAGCCGTTATCTATTGGATATGCACTGATATCATGAAAGGTTAAGACCAGTATTTCCTGTTGGGCCATAGCAGTGTTCACCCATCCTTGGACTGTCGCCAGGGATGTCCCTTGATAGACTGAGTGTTGAGCAATTTCGAATGGGCTCACGAGAGGCAAGACATTGTTGTAGTTCAGTAATGTCCGACCATTTCGCATTCCTATATTAGACATCGCTGTAAGTGTATCCGCGTTGTATACACCGTACGGATAGGCTACATAATCAACAGTGCTCATGCCATGAGCGATGAGAGCATTCCTACCACCGAGCAGCGCTGACATTTGATCAGATAGCGAAAGTGTTGATAGATTGATATGTGCTTTTGTGTGATTACCGATTGTCCATCCATCGCCATACATCTCCTGCAGCTGTGCCCATGACACTTGGTTTCCACCACCTACCCAATCGGTGGTGATATATCCAGTTCCACGTACATTTCGAGCCTGCATGAATGCATAAGCGTGGGTATACAAAGAACCGAATCCATCGTCAAAGGTGAAGAGGACGGCGCTCTCGCGAGAACCATTCGAACTTATAAGGTTCTGTGGTAGGGTCAAGGTAATGCCTTCTGTAAATGTGGCCGTGACAGACTTATTCCCATCGATGGTAATCGAAGCCGGAGTCGTAATACCGATTAAGTCACCACTCCAGGTGAAAAAGCTCCAATCAATATCCGGTGTAGCAGTTAATTGAACGACATCACCATAGTGGTAAGGGCCGGGGTTATTGCGGTTCACACTTCCATTACCGATCGTTGTCACTGTCAGAGTGTAGGTATTCCTAGTGAAGTTGGCTGTCACAGTCGTGTCTGCAATCATCACCACTGTGCACGGGGCTGTCCCAGTACACCCACCCCCACTCCAGCCAGTGAATGTCCAACCGGTTTCAACCACACCCATTGTCAGGACTACACTCGTCCCATAAGCATAGGTCGGCTGGTCGGGTGCCTTCGTTACCGTCCCATGAGCCGAGTTCACCGTCAGGGTATTGGCATTTTTGGCGAAGTTGGCTGTCACGGTCGTGTTTGCATTCATCACCACTGTGCACGGAGCTGTCCCAGTGCACCCACCACCACTCCAGCCAGTGAATATCCAGCCGGAATCAACCACACCCATTGTCAGGACTACACTCGTCCCATAAGAATAGGATGGCTGGTCAGGTACTTTCGTTACCGTCCCATGCGCCGAGTTCACCGTCAGGGTATAGGCATTTTGGGTGAAGTTGGCTGTCACAGTCGTGTTTGCATTCATCACCACTGTGCAAGGTGCTGTCCCAGTGCACCCACCACCACTCCAGCCCGTGAAGGTCCATCCCGGATCAACAGTCCCCATCGTTAGAAGCACACTCGTCCCATAAGCATAGGTCGGCTGGTCAGGTACCTTCGTTACCGTCCCATGCGCCGAGTTCACCGTCAGGGTATAGGCGTTTTGGGTGAAGTTGGCTGTCACGGTCGTGTCTGCATTCATCACCACTGTGCATGGGGCTGTCCCAGTACACCCGCCCCCGCTCCAGTCCGTAAAGGTCCAGCCGGGATCAACCACACCCATTGTCAGAACTACACTCGTCCCATAAGCATAGGTCGGCTGGTCAGGTACTTTCGTTACCGTCCCATGAGCCGAGTTCACCGTCAGGGTATAGGCATCTTGGGTGAAGTTGGCTGTCACGGTCGTGTCTGCATTCATCACCACTGTGCACGGGTCTGTCCCCGTGCACTCACCACCACTCCAGCCCGTGAAGGTCCATCCCGCATAAACAGTCCCCATCGTTAGAAGCACACTCATCCCACTATCATAGGTCGACTGGTCAGGTACTTTCGTTACCGTCCCATGAGCCGAGTTCACCGTCAGGGTATAGGCATCTTGGGTGAAGTTGGCTGTCACGGTCGTGTCTGCATTCATCACCACTGTGCACGGGTCTGTCCCCGTGCACTCACCACCACTCCAGCCAGTGAAGGTCCAGCCAGGATCAACCACACCTATTGTCAGGACTACACTCGTCCCACTAGCATAGGTTGGCTGGTCAGGTACTTTCGTTACCGTCCCATGAGTCGAGTTCACCGTCAGGGTATAGGCATCTTGGATGAAGTTGGCCAGCCCATCGCTGTCTCTGTCAGGCAGCGGAATGTATCCACCTCCGCTTGGACTGGCAGAAACGGGGAAAATACAGAGAACATCATTGAAAGGATAAGTAGTATTGAGAAAACACGAAGAATCTTTAACATAGTATTGTACACCCTGGTTTTATATCATCGTCTGAATTTTGGTTTGAATTTGATCCCCTGTACGGTACTGAAAATTTGCTAAATATTAATAACACAAATGTGCCACATATCGCTACTAATATGGAGATATCAACAAAATGCATTAGATACCCATACAAATCACCTTGTAAGATATATGTTGTTTCATGGAGTCACATCCTTGTGTGAACCTTAATGCAATAATAGCCTTTTGAATATAAATATTGAATAGAAATGTTAGAATATGCCCTGATTCTGGACGTAGATTCAATACACAAATGTCTATGAAAATCTACGTAAGAACCCGTATCCTACTTTACTCAAGTAATAGATTGAATAATGTGGAATCCAGGTGTTTCGTCCATAACATACCAACTTTCCCCCGAACTTCGATTTGAAATCTCGAACCCCGTATTTCTCATCCGGATTTCCTGCCCCCCCGAAATCATAGACCCGATAGCCGTTTTCTGCACCCCATTTTAAAATATGCCAGGTTAAAACTTCGCTGGGAGTGAATTTAGAGAATGCCCGGTCGACGCCGCCATACCAGCCATAAATGACATCTTTGTATATCAATTCAACGGATGATGCGACGTAATCTTCACCTATTCGAACCAACCAGAACTTGATCATATTGCGAGGGTAAAGTACATCGAAAGCAGCTTCAAATAGAGAAATGTCTGCAATCGGGACTTGAGCCGCTAAATATGTTTTTTTGATTACCTCATACCAGGCCCCAATCTGATTGGCCTCATTCACCTGATCAACAACGACCTGGCCTCGGTTTAGTTCTCGACGGATATGCTTACGTGTCCGGGGACCAATCCGATTGAATAACTCTTCTGTCGAGCAATCCAAATCAATCAGATAATTCAGGTGATCCTGATATGCAAACCTGCACTGGGCAAACACTGGTTGGTAAACGCTCTGGTCAGATTGATGGCGCAGCTCGGTAAAGAGTGCTTCCCGGCCAGCTTTTTTACTGTAAGTACGCAGTAGGGTAGTCAGCGCTTCACTGCCTGCTGCGCCTGGTGCACATAAAACGCTTCCGTAAGCAATCGACCGTGTTGTCAGGCGACGCAATAGGCCACCTTTCAAAGTAACTTGGACTGGCAACAGGAGCGCCAGTACCTGGCCTTCTTCAGACACTGCAGCCTGCAGCTCTGGCCGATACCCCTTGGCTCGCGAGAAGACCTGGAACATCTCCGGGGTCTGAAAGATGTTCCCTGGGGATGTTGATCGACAAAGTCGTGCCATAGTAACACATCTAGTGTGTTTACAATAGTCAATGCCATTAATTTATGTCCAAGGTTCCTAAACTAATTCGAGCATGAGAAATTTTATAGGACCGCTAAATTCCTTTCGGTTTCCACCTTGCCACATAACCTGTTAACCAAGGCAACATATTCTCTGCTTATTTTTACCCAGTTATATACTTGCATAAACGAATGAATTCCTCGTTTTAGATCTGAAAGACGAGATGGATTTCGATATAACTTTTGGATACAACCCACCAGACCATCTAAATCGCCAGGCTCAAAAAACTCAACCATCGCATCGGTGAAATATGCTTGGATTGCAGTAGTACGAGCAGCAATTACTGGCATTTCTAATGCAGCATATTCCATTAATTTGGTTGGTAGAATTCCATCTGTGAATACATCGCTCCTATATGGCACTAAGCAAACATCTGCTCCCTTGATCAAATCTGGCAATTCTGAAGTCAAAATTGGATGGGGGTTGAAGCCGACAAAATTAGTTAAGCCCAATTCATTCGTCATTTCAATTAAAGCTCTGCGATAATCGCCTCCACCATGTATATACAGGTGGATATTCGGAATTTGCTCCCGAAGAATGCTAACCGCTTGAATTGCTAAATCGATACCATAACGTCGGGTCAGGTTGCCATGATACAAAAGTTGAAAACGATTCGCATTAATTCTAGTTTGTCCTTGATTCACTAGAGGAATGAAATATCCGTTCATCGGGAACATTCATTACCACATTCAGCTTGTTAGTTGGAACTCCCCTTTTTATGAGAACATCTCGCCATCCATTCGTAACCGTGATTACCTGATCAGCGAATCTACAAGAAAGCCGTTCCGCCAAAATTATTAATCGTACCGGCCAACTATCCAAGCTGCGATTGAACCGAGCTGCATAAAATTCAGGCATCAGGTCGTGAAGATCTAATATTATTTGGGCACCGGTTAGTTTTGGGATCAGACCAACAAATACCAAGAGATCGGGAATGTTGTGTATATGTACTACCTTGTAATGCCGTTGACGATGCAGATTGATTATTTTATAAAAGGCAAGGATAAAAAAAACCAAGTATTCAAATAGCTGATTAATAAACCCACTCCCCTGATGCCGCTTTACCGGTAAACGATAAACATTAACCCCATCTACGGTCTCTTGTATGGGATCATTTTTCTCTTGCAAACAGATTGTATCTACCAGGTAACCACAATCAACTAATGCAAGCGCTTCCCGTTCTACACGTGTTTCACCGATAGGATAACGGGCATGAACGACCATACATATATGGATTTGATCTGCACTATTGTTTGGATCTAAAGGATTATTCATTGCGTATGCCTATAAAATCTATATAAAACTTGATT
The DNA here is from genome assembly GCA_963777965.1 of uncultured Chloroflexia bacterium. Taxonomy (GTDB): domain Bacteria; phylum Chloroflexota; class Anaerolineae; order Anaerolineales; family UBA4823; genus FEB-25. The sequence continues at coordinate 6,736 of CAVZSS010000032.1, forward strand.
TCATAGAAGGATGCATCTGTTGCAAGTTAGGTCAATTACTAACACACCAACTACCAACATATCCCTTGATACGATTTTCTTAACGATTCTAATATCTTTTTGTACCCTTACAAGATCAATTATTGTCTGACCATTTCGCACCTGGTGCAATACAGAGGTAAATTCTGATGCCCGGTTTCCAATTACCAACACCTCACTATTCGATAAGACTTCATCTATTGAGTTACACATCAATTCAGCTATGTGGGGGATGGTATTTTCTATATAGGCTTTGTTGGCCCCATACAAACGAGCCAGGGAGACATTTTTATCGTAGATTTTAATATGGTAGCCTTTGCCAAGTAACATTTCAATAAGTTCTACCATAGGGCTTTCACGCAAATCATCCGTTCCTGCCTTAAAGCTGAATCCCAATAAACCAATATTTTTATAACCCGTCTCCTGAATCATCTGAAAAGCTTTGCGCACCTGAAGCTCATTACTGGGCAAAATTGATTCAAGGACAGGAACACGCAAGTCCAAGCGATGAGCCGTGTATAACAATGCCCGGATGTCCTTCGGGAGGCAAGAGCCGCCAAACGCAAACCCCGGATTAAGGTAGTATGGAGATAGGTTTAGCTTGTGATCCTGGCAAAAAATGTCCATGACTTGGTGGCTATCGATGCCCTGCTGCTTACAAATATTCCCGATCTCGTTCGCAAAAGCTACCTTGAGACCATGAAACGAATTATTTGCATACTTTACCATCTCTGCCACCTTAATTGGGACCACAAATAGCGGAGCCTCAATGCCTACATAAAGCTTTTTCGCAACATCAGTTCCACGCTGCTCGTATTGGCCAATTACGGTAAATGGGGGATGATAGAAATCATCCACGGCTGTTCCTTCTCGTAGAAATTCCGGATTGGATACGATACCAAAACCTATTCCTGCACGATAACCAGAAGCTGTTTCTATTATGGGAATGATTCGATTTTCGATACTCCCAGGTAATACAGTGCTCCGTATGACAACTGTATGGAAGTCAGTTTTATTGGATAGCGCTTCCCCGATCTCTCGAGATACACGCTCAATATAGCTCAAATCTAAATTACCATTTCCAGCGCTTGGTGTACCAACACATACCAATGAAAGATCCGTTCCAATAACAGCCTCCACGGAGTTTGTGATTGCCCGGAGTCTACCTGCCTGTACATTTTCCTTAAGGAGGGTTTCAAGCCCTTTCTCAATTATTGGACTCTGCCCGCTATTAATCATCTCCACTTTGGAGGGATTTATATCAACACCAACTACTTCATGACCTATGCTGGCCAGGCATGCAGCTGATACTGTACCAACGTAGCCCAAACCAAATACACTAATTTTCATAGTTAGCTCCAATTAATAAATAGGTAGTACCAAGACCCAATTGCGGTGAACTTACATAGATCACTCTTTCGATAGATATCGTTCAATTAGATTTTTTAAAAGGTGTATATTTTCATTCCACTCGATCTGATGCTCCTCCTGGAGCTCCTCGATGCCAGTTTTATGCCAGTTATGCTGTCTATCAATTGGAGAATCCCCAGACGAATTCCGGCGGAATTATCAACGTATATCGTTCCTTTCTGAAGTATTGCTTTAACACCATTGGAAGTAATCGGTTTACGAAAGCGCTTCGCAGGCACCGCGCTGCAGTTATCTCGGGCGGTCAAGCACATTACAGCATCTACGGAACGAAGCAGGGCATAATAGGTTTCATCGCTTAAGAAGTTTGTGAAATGAACATTGAAAGACGCGTTGGAGACCATGGGAACATATTTGGGTTTAATTTTTCCGGTCATGTACATGTGAACATCCGGTAATTCGCAAGCGGCTTCCAGAAAATTTTCAAGAGGCTCATCCTCAGACAAGGTATTGATGAAGGCGATATTGAAATTTCGTTTGTTGGATATTCTCCGCTGATAGGAAAAGTTGCTGGGATATCCCGGATAATGACCGCCTGGTAACCGCAAGCAAATGAAATCAACCGCATAACCGGACTTTGCGAGGATCTCCGCCTCCCTTTGTACGCGGGTCTCCCCGAAGAGGGTAGGGGGCGTATACGATCATGCAACAGTGTATGGAATTCGCTTTTTCAGCCATTTATCCTCCGAATAACGCTCGAGATGAATTGTGGTAAGCAAATACGACCCTCGTTAGTTCTTATTCCTTAGTGAGATGTTTCGATGAATCGGTCTTCCCGAGATCAGGCCAACCAGCATTTTCATTTGCGATTCGGCGAATGTACTGCACAACCGAAGGATCTGCCAGCAGTTCCTGTTTTTGTATCCAGGCGATGAAATAAGCGCCAATCATCGCGGCTCCCCCAACCAGATATGGCTTGATCGATCATTCGCCGGATACCGCGAGCGATCATGAACAGGGGGTGATATCCCATGCGGTAAGCACCATTGCCCTGTTCGATGTAGCTTTTGATAAATCCCGTGGCAGCTCCGGTGAAGCGATAGTGATAAATCTTCAAATCGAGAAAGCTCTGGACCTTCCATCCCTTTGCGAGAGCTTTCCATTCATCGATACCGTCCCAACCCATTGAAGCAACCAGGCCTCCTATCGCTTCAAAACACTCCCGTCGGTATACTTTTGTGCAGCCGCGGACATGGTCTCTCGTCGTGTACAGAACCCATGTCTTCCCATCCGGTTTCTCGTACAGTCCTCCACCAGCAATACCTAGCTGGGGATCAGTAGAGAATTTATTGAACAGCGACTCGAAGTAATCCGGCTCAAAAGATACGTCACCATCCAGTTTAACAATAAAATCGTATGGTTCAATAAGGGTTTTATATCCAGCATAAAAAGCTTCCACAACACCCTTACCGCGTTTGCGAATTCCTGTGTCTTGCCGGTTAACCAGACTGATCCAGCTATGTTCTTGCGCATACTTCTGGACGATCGATGCAGTTGTATCTCGAGAACCGTCGTTAACAATGACCCAGACGGCTGGCTGGATCGATTGGTTAATCATCGAGTTTATTGTTGCTTCGATGAAGGCTGCTTCGTCCTTCACCGGCGAGATCACTGCATATTTGAAGTGTTTTAACTTTACTCGTGTCCGAAATCGATGATTTAGTTGGAACCATATCTGATCTTTTCCTCGCCGGTAGCATTGCCTTTCCCAACTGCTTGGCAGAACAATACAGCAAGCTCTTGAGTACCTTTAAGCAGATTGAACTCCTTTTCCACGACTTCTCGACCTTTGCGTCCCATTATGGTGGAGCAACCCACCTTTGATTAGAAAAGGCACCACTATGAGCATCAACAATGTATCCCGCTTTTCCGAATGCATAGAAAATCCAGACACAGGTGACCGCCAGTGGAGGAGGCTCCTGAACAAATATAATCCATGGCTTCTTGTGCAATAATAACCAAATTGTCTTTATCGCCTGAATTGGATATTTAATCCAGGCGTATAAAGCTCCCCTAGGAAGGTTTGTTTGGATAAAATGGATATCGATACCGAGTTTCCCCTGCCAAAACCTTGCTGCGAAGTCCTTGATCGGGCGGTCCCCAAACGATAAATAACGCTTGTGAATTCACCTTTTCTAATATGTTCATTCTTAACCAGCAAACCTATTTCAATAAACAACTGTTTCGAAATGACAATCCAACTCTTTTATACATTTGAGTATACGGCATCATCCAACTAAATACTCCCTCCAACTGCGCGTCAAAGCCAACTCAATGGTTAAAACCCTGCCTATCATAGTCTCATCCACTTGGTTTTCTCGCAATGAGCCATCCAGAAGCGCTTGTAAGTGATTTTCATCATATAAGTTAACTGAATGCATCTTGTTTGGTATTAGTAATTCCTGATCACGGAGCTGTGTGATTGTTTCTTGAAGCCACATCCCAGTTGGATAGGCTTTTCCATATGGTCCTGCGTCTCGTCGATTTCTTATCGATTTCTTCAAGAACTTATATCCATATCTCCAAAGAAGCTTTTCACCTGTATCCATCCAATAAGGAATAAATTTGTAGATATTTGCTAAACGCATTGGCAGTGCTGGTCCTCCATCCGCCGTTTCGATGCCTGCTAATTTCGGATTGATCCATTCCAGAATATGCCGGAAGATACGACTGTGCATACGCCATTGGTAATTTGTTGAGAGGATCCGATTAATACTATCTTTTGAATAATAAGGTAGCAAGACTTGTTGCTGACCGAGAACACCTGCGATTGTGTTACCTCCAGAATGGCGCTCCAAGTACTGGCCGATCAAGTCCAGCTTCACTGTATTTGGCAAATCCGGATGCTGCTCACCAATAGCCTGCAACCGGTTTTTTTTTGCTTCCCGTATTATGTACTGCCAGCGTTTCTTATCTTGAAGGATTGAAGCATCTGATGGGATAATTCGGAAATCGAGTAAACGCTCATAATCAACCTTCGAGGTTTTCCCAGTCTTCCAAAATTCCTGTTTCCAATAATATCCACGATAGATTTCTCCGCCGTATCCCCAGAGTGAAACTTTCATCTGATGTGCTTTAATAGTTTGTTCTCGGATAATCCGGCTGATCTTCAGGACATTCATATGCCCATCGGTTTGCCCTACAGCACGGGGCAACCAATCAACGCGGTCGGCATCCCCAATCTGTTGGGAGTGTAAAATACTCATGCTCCCATCCCAGCTGTTGGCTGATGGTTGCCGCGAGGCGGACATCCCTCGAGTCAGAAGGTCCATGACAGTATGTTTTAAAGGAAACCTTGTCGTAATGAGCTAAAGCCGCCAGGGTACGCGAGTCCAGGCCACCTGTCAGGCTGAGCCAGAATTTGCTCTCTTGGGTGAAAAATTCTTTAATCGTTTGCGATAAACTCTCGATGATGCACTCAACCGACTGATCTAAAGATAGACTAGCAACAGCTGGATCTTGAGTGAATGACCAGTAGGTAAATTCTTTATTTTTTTCTGGAGTGATAGTTAAAACCGTCGCGGGCTTTAGCGTTTGGACATCCTTCCACAGGCTCCCTTCGAGTGTGTCTCCATAGAGTAAGAACGTACGCAGCTCGATATCACTGGGTTTTGATCGCACTGCTTTTGCTACCGCAAGTGCTGAGGTTGCAATATATAACCGGCTTTTATCTTGACCATAATAAATTGGAATAAAGCCAAAAGGGTCGGTGACGATACAAAGGCAGTTTTCAATTGCGTGAAAAGCAATGAGAGCAAACTGTCCTTCTAACCGGGAAAATACCTGGACGCCGTTTTCTACATAATCCCTTAACAACTTAACTAAGCTTCCGTCTGAGCACATTTCTACTCGGTCAATTATTGTTCCAACTGCTACCAACCATGAGCCTGTCTGAGCATCCAAGGTAACACCCTGATGCAGACTACATGGAGCATCAAACTTAGCAACCACATAAGAGTTCCCTTCGATCTGGCCGCCTACTCGGTCCAAGTATTTAAAGTTCCCAACCGAATCGAGAAAATCAATCCAAGCCGGAGATTGGGCAGTAGGTGGTTCTATTGAATCAATGAGTAGCGCAAAACCAGCCAAAATAATTTATCTTTCTTGTTTAATTTCTGATCTAGAACAAATCATATGAGCACAATTAGAGTCTAACGAGGCTATCAACGTAACACAGCTTGCTGTCCTCGAGAAGAGCAAATGAGATGTAATATCACTTCCGTCCATTTCTCCGACTCATAATTATTTTCCACTTCCTGGCGGATGGCATTTCTATTCCAGTTTCGTGCTTTTGCCTGTAATAATGCCTCGTATTGAAGCTTGGGATTACCCGGATTTACCAGGATGCCGGTTTCGGGAGTTACTAACTCCCCGACTCCCTCCAACTTCAGAAGCAACAACAGGGATACCACAAGCCATGGCCTCAATAATAACAGTTTGAGATCCCTCAGAGAAAGTATTGATGAAGGCGATATTAAAATTTCTGTTTGTAGGATATTCTCCCCGACAGGAAAAGTTGCAGGGATATCCCGGGTAATGACCGCTTTTCCACCCAATCACGAATTAATTGTTTCCAATGATCATTCGTCACAATTGTAGCGATGGCATGCCTGGAGAGTATTTTTTTAATCCATAATGGTGGAGCCACCCACCTTTGATTTGAAAAGGCTGTACTATGAGCATCAACAATATATCCCCCTTTTCCTAATGCACAGTAAATCCGGCACAGATAACTGCCAGTGGTGGTGGATCCTGTATAAATATAATCCGCGGCTTCTTATGCCATAACAACCAAATTGTTTTTATCGTCTGAATTGGATATTTAATCCAGGTATACAAAGTACCCCGGGTATGTTTGTTTGGATAAAATGGACATCAATGTCGAGTTTCGCTGCCAAAACTTTGCTGTGGGTTCCTTGATCGGGGGTGCCCAAGACGATGAATAACGATTTGCAATTGAATTTCTCCACAGTGTTCATTCACTACCTTCACATGTATTCTCGGCAATGGAAGTACAGAATAGATCAGCCAATTCCTGAGTACCTTTGAGTAAGTTGAACTCTGCTTCTACAACTGCTCGCCCCTTCAATCCCATTATCCTCCGGGTGGAATGGTCCTGCATGCTGATGGTTCGTATTGCTTCTGCCAAGGCGGCCGGATTATGAGGTGGTATTAGAATCCCTGTATCGGGTTGTACCAATTCACTAATTCCAATAATATCCGTTGAGATCACAGGCAGCTCCATTGCCATTGCCTCTGCCAGGGAAACTGGAATTCCATCTCGATCTCCATTGCTGGCAATGACACATGGAAGTGTAAATACATCAGCCCAGTCAGATAGTAGTTCTCGCACCAGATCCGGTGACTGCCCCCCCATCAGATGCACCCGATCTTGTAAGGTGTAATGGGCGATGCGGCCTTCTAAATCTGTTCGGAGAGGGCCTTCTCCGACAATCCGGGTTTCAAAATCAAATCCTTGTTCCTGCAAAAGGTGGCAGGCATCGATTAAATCGGAATGCCCCTTCTTTTCAACCAAACGACCTACCGAGAGAATTTGAAAACGAGCATGTACTGGTCGATTGGAGGAGTGGGTAAAATCAGACACATCGACCCAAGGATGAAGAATATGAACCTTGTCAGGATCGATCCCCGGGTAGGTCCTTAGTAAGTATTCTTTATTGTACTGAGATACAGTGATGACAAAACGCGGATTGGCGATCTTCTCGGGAATGAGGATTGCTTTTGTATAAATATCAACAGCGTGTGCCGTTAGAGAATAGGATTTACCGAGTAAACGACTGATCACTAAAGCTACTACCACAGTCCGGTCAATAAAATGAGCGTGTATATGATCGATTTCTTCATGGTGTAATCGATAAGCAGCATATATACCCATTAAGATATGAATAAAGGTCTTGACCCTGATATGGATATTTGGATGGGGGCGTGTTAATAATATACAGGAATGTCTGAAAATAGACGAAGGGGCGAGATACCATAAAATGCAGATTTGCTTGGATAAATGCAGTGAAATCAAAATTTGACCAGCGGGATGGTACTATATAAAGTGTTTTTGTTAAGGCTGCCTCTTGTTCTGAAGAAAAAGACTTTATCGTCTTGGGATAGCGGAGAGATAGGGTTCGTACCTCATATTTACCCAAACGCCTCAATGCTTCTATCTGCTGATCAATAAATGTATCCGTAGGCCTGGATATGTTCCAACCACATATACCAGCTGATGGGTTTTGACTTCGCGTGGATGCAAGAGTATTATTCATAATTCGACTAGATGATTAATCTATACTTGTACCAACTGCTCGCATTGCCATTTCTAGGCTGATAACGCGGTCTACGAATTCACTGCTATGCAGCGAACCATGCTCAGCATGCTCGATATATGCATTAAATTCCCCACCTTTATATAGCCCACCGGAGCACATATTTTCAAATGTGAGCAAGCCTTCTGATTGGGCATACTTACGAAAGGCCGTCCTCCAGGCTGGTAAGGGATACTCTGGATGTGTTGGTTGGGGCAATAGCTGCACGGTTTTTCCCAGGATTTTCTTGCTACCGATTGCAACGGCTCGGTTGGCTAAGCCTTGCCAAAGAGGCCAGAATTGATGGAATATTTGTTAAACGAATTGGGATGGCAGGCCCACCTGTTGTCGTATCCAGATTAGCTAGATGTTTATTTTCTCGTTCCAGTAATGTCCGTGCAAAGAGATTATGACGCGGATACTTCCAGCGGTAATTTAATGAGAAAGCAAAATTGACCAATGCTTTGAAAAAAAAAGGTACCAGTGAGCGTTCTATTCCAGCGACAGCTGACAGATAGGCACCCGCATGTCCAGAATCTCGATGAAATTCGAAACGATCGATTTGAACTGTATTGGGTAACCCTGAGTATTGCGAACACAAATGGATTATATAACTATACAGCTCATTTCTGACTTCCTTTGTCCGGTCGTACTTCATAACATTCAATGGAATAGCAGAAGTAATTATGTTATCAAGCCAAGCATCATAATTTACGGTAGAGGTTTTCCCGATATTTAAACCTTCGATCTGCCAACGATATCCCCTAAAGTTCTCTCCGCCTACACCCATAACATTTGTCTTTATGGTAGTATTTCTGTCCATAAAGCCACGTAAAGTATAGGCCAGTTTCAGGGCACTCGCCCGTCCATCTCCACAACCGAGGGCAGTTTCGAACCATGAATTTTGTGCGAGTTCCCATTGTTCTGGTAACTGTGTATGTATATGTTCCCATCCCATTACCTCACCAATTTTCCTTGAAAGCTGGACATCTGGATGATCTTCCGGTCCCATGCAATATGCACAGAATGGTACATTAATTTTCGCAACCATCATTGCTGCTAAGCGTGAATCAAATCCACCGGTCAGATCAACCCAGGTCTTCACTTCTCGAGTTAAGGTACAAGAAAATGCGTGGGTTAACAAGTCGACTGCCTGGTCTAACGCCTGATTAAATGGCATATGAGCAGTAGTATTATCGTAGGTTGGTGACCAATACTCGGTTTTCTTGACCTGCCCATTGCTGGCAAACAATACCATCCCTCCAAGCATTCGTTTTACATCCTGCCAAAGCGTTTTGTCTGCATCCAACCTCCCCATTCGTAGAAAATGCTCCATGGCCAAAATATCTGGATGGGATTGTAGTTTGAGCCTCGACTGCAAGATGCCGAACTCGAAATATAAAGCTGATTGTTTTGCTGTCCATAAAAGATCGCATATAGGCCAATAGTATCGGACACCACCGACAAGCTTCCTTCTACGCCGTTGTAAATCACGAGAGCAAATTGACCGTCGTACCCATCCAACGCTCTTGTACCGTCAGCAATGTATTCTTGCAGCAAGCGAATAAGTAGCACATTGGGATGGTTATTACCTTTGAGCGCAACCACGGTACCAGCCGCCAGAATCCACGATCCAGTTCGATCATCTCGCAAGATTCCAGGATGGATGGAAGCATCGGAATCGAACTTAACCGCCATACATCCTGTACCTTTAGCTAGCGTGAATGGTTTTCTTAGCTGCTTGTACTTAGCGGTTAGTTTGAGTAATTCCGAGAAATTGTTTTCGAGGTCTTGAGGAGGTAAATCAGGTGCTACCAGTACGGCAAAACCAGACATCATATGCCTTTCTTATGTCTATTTGTTAGTAATTGATCAGTATAATCAGTGGAAATACCTTGGATGGGTTATCTATTATTAATTTGCCAGGATGCGCCTTCCATAATCCCAAATTGTAAAAGCGTCCACATCCCCCGTGATAGCTAACCCGCAATAAGCTGCATCTGGCCAGCGGGATAAGCGCACTAAAGGCCAATCACCTCGTTCTAGCTCGGTTAACAATGGCTTTTCATCTTCTGGATTAAAGGAACTGCGATTGATATAGTAAGTGTACGCCTGGGATTCAGGACTGATCTCAACCAGGTATCCCTGGTGGCGTAGGAACGTTCTAATGCGACCGGGGCATCGGGAGAGACACCGATCAGTGGTCGCTTGTTGCTCCGGAAGGTGAAATCATTCGTCAGAACCGAATGATAACCATGCACCCAGGGCTGGGTAGCGGTTAAGACTCCCAAAGACCGGACCAGGATAGTCGCCCTGGTTGGGGCATTGATTTTTACATGATAGAGATCACCTGATTCCTGGTAAATTTCAAAAGTTGTTTTCCCGAGGGCAAGATACCAGGCGGCAATCTCATCCAGGCGTGCAATCCACACGCACGGAGAGAGCGAGCGCGCTCTTTCCAGAACTGCCTGAAGGGCTGCCTGGCAGAGGTGAATCCGCTCAGGGTGCAAACCCAGCGTAAGCAACTCCCCCGCCTGGTAGGTGCAAGTTAACATTTCCAGCCAGATCTCTGCCATGGCGTCAGGATCGGATAAGTGAAGACGATCAACCAGGGCTTCATCATCAGGCAAGCAGTAAGGGATGCGGATCAAATTGTCAGACCAGCTGGGCAAGGCAGGATACTCCTTCACTGACTGCGCCCGATAGAAATCAAGGGCGCGGGTATATGCATCCGTTGAGAATTTTCCCACTACATCCCAGGCCAACGCCTGGCTGCTGTCGTAGGTAAAATTGCATTCTTTCAAAGCTGTCAGGGTATCTGCGTTCCAGCGGAGATATGGACACCGGAAGCCAGTGATCTGTATACCCAATTGTTTAAAGATGACCCGGGCTTGGTGCAAATGCTCGAGCTGATTTTCAAGACTGAGCATGGAGTAATCTACGTGGTGCATTCCATGAATCGCCAGTTCCAGGCTTTGAAACGAATCCTTCTTTGCTGCTTTAGGATTTGAGGCCAGGGCAGATGCGGTAACCGGAATGGTGGCAGAACAGGCATATTGGTTTAATGTATTCACCAACGCTGCTAATGATCTTTCTATTTTCCCCGGAGTCAGTCCATACCGGCTGGTAATCACCCTGCCTCGAGCTAACATGGGAAGAAAACCCTTCCCTTTTGTGGCAATCAATAGTGGATTAGACATCAGCCTCTTGCTCCTGGTATACGATGCGGTGGTAAACCTCGTTTGTATGCCGGGCAACACTCTCAAGGTGGTAATTCTCCTGGGCAAATGCCCTTCCGTTCTGTCCCATCTTTGCTTGCAAATCCGGATTCTGCAGGAGGCAAGTTACCGCTGTAGCTAAAGCATTAATATCCCCTACATTTACCAGGAAACCCCGTGAAGTATCCTCACCAACCATTTCGCCAACACCGCCCACACGGGTTGCGACCACCGGTTTACCGGCAGCCATGGCCTGAGCAATCACCATAGGAGCAGTTTCTTGAGCAGATGGCAGGACCAGTGCACTACAGTTCGAAAATTCTTGGAAAATTGACTCTTCAGGCAGACTACCCAGGAAGTGAACGTAATCGTGGAGTTTTGATTGATTTATCCATCGGTGTATTGATTCCACGTAAGCAGGTTCCGTATGAGTCTCACCGGCAATATGCAAATGCGCATCTGGGAATTGGTCATGGACCTGGGCAAAGGAATGGACAAGGTCCATGACCCGTTTGCGAGGAATGACGCGTCCGGCAAACAAAACAACCGGCTTATCCGGGTTCCTAGCCAAATTAAAGAAACGGTCATCAATCGCATTTGGAATATAATAAATCTTGATATCCGGTCTCAGGAGATCCTTGAAGTAGTGGGTAACATAACGGCTAATTGCGATCAAATGGCTTGCATGGCGCATGACATACCGCTCAGTTACCAGGCTGTCAAATAGTGTATGTAACCGTTTGTTTAACGAGCTGTAGTGCTTTCCGTCTTCCCAACGAATCCCATGCACAGTGATTACCGCTGGGAAACCAGATCTCAAAGCCACTAAGGCATCCTCGGCAGCATCTTGAGCATGAACCACATCAGGTTGAATTTGCCCCAATATACTGTTGATGATCGATTGATATGTTCGATAATTACGCAACCGCTCAAGGTGAGGATAAGCAGAAAGGAAATGGAAGGTTAAGTTCTTTTGCTCAACTTTGCCAGTCTCCAACGAAACTTGTGATCCGAATGTTAGGATATGGATATCTAGATCATCTTGCTGGAGTAATCCCTTCACCAGATATGCATAGGCAGCTTGTACTCCACCCCGTAATATTAGCCGAATTTATCGGATACGCTACCAAGCATAGCTACCCGTATTTTTTCCCCCACGAGTTACCTCACCCTAACCAGATTTGGTTCTTCGATGGATCTCCCTTTCAAATATGGATAGACCATATTGGCAATCAGACCGAGAATCATCCACCAGAGTGTTATGCCAGTCTCGAACCAACGCATGTCCATGAAGTTGCTGACTGTGAAGTTAAACAACATTACCAACCATAAGCCGGCCAGTAATGACCTACTCCACAGTCCCTCTTTTGGCATCCGGGGCCATACTTTGAAAGATAATACCAACCACCAGATAACAGGAAACATGTACAACGTGAACCCTATTAATCCGAGTTCGGTGAGAACTGTCATGTAGGTATTGTGTGAAGTGACAACACTCGTTGTAATGGAAGCTTCGCCTACCCGACGGTAAAAGTGCTGTATATTCTGGTCAAGGGTTTCATATCCCCAACCCAATATGGGTTTTTGTTGAAACATTTGAGACATAGCATCGAATATAACAATTCGATCATATACCTGGCTAGTCTCAGAAAATCGCTTGACTGATAATGAAATATGGGTCGAAAGTATTCCGGTTCCCAAGATCGCCATAACGATGGAACCAATGACAATGAGCCGTACCATAACTTTTGGATATAAGATCACGAGTCCGATGGTTACAAGTATTCCACCCAGCCACGCAGCCCGTTCTAAAGATAGAAAAACAAAAATTGCACACAGACCAATGGCGATATAAAATATAAATCTAATCATGCCGGATTTTCGATTTACCGCTCCATGAATAAGGATAACAGCGCTAAAGGTTAGCATTAATGCGTACAGATCTGGATCTTTTAGAGAACCAGTTGTACGATACCCCTGTAGATAGTGCCAAGGTTCCGGTAAGACCTGCGGTGCGAACCAGGATAGAAATCCGATGAACGACTGGCTAAACGCAATAAAAAGAGCCACCCATTGCAATTGGATGAATTCCCTTGTCCGTGGTGCCATCAGGCGGATAACGAAATACATGCAAAAAGGCAATATTATTCGATCAGTAAAGCGAATGAGAGCCAAATTTGGATCGGTCTGGAATAAGAGGATGGAACTGGGAACGATAATTACAAGGATGACCATTGACAGCTCGGGTGGTCCAAGCCATGCTGGTGGGTGCTCACGCCTCTTGAGCATGCGGGAAAGTACTGCCAAGCATAAAAGAAAAGGCGGCAATACCCGATAAATTATCCAGTATACCAGACCCGCGTTCGGAAGCACCGAAATAAATGGCATAACCAGTAACCAGATTATCACACCTGAAAATGGATGTGCGCTCAGCAAAAAAACCAAAGGGACAAGGATAACCACAGCGAAAGCTATAAACCAATTGCCTTGGGTGATGAGATAGGCTTCCATTACCCCGAGCATCATCCCGAGCCAGACTAGCAATGTTATCCGAATCCAGCTAGATTTCGCTGTATTCCCGTTTATAGAATTATATGTGAGCCGCAGTTTTAGCACTATACATCAGGTATCTTTCACTGAAACAATAAAATATTAGGTTGACATCGATCTACTTTGGGACGGACTTAATCAACGGCATCAACAATTTTAGACGGGCACGGAAGGCGTTGATGACAAGCATCTCTTCTTCTGAAAATCCAACAATGATTAATACCAGTGCATAGATGCCCCACAGGACTGTCCCTCCAACGAATAAAAGCAACAGAGACGGCAAAACAAAATAATGATTGAGCAATAAGGTTGTTGCTGCCGCGATCAGTCCTGCCAGGATAGGTTTGAGGATAGTGAGTTCATATGGTTGCATTTTTAACAGTACGTAGACTTCAATCAAACACACAACATTCACAATAACAGTCGAAAATGCAGAAGCAGCAGCGGCTCCGATCACACCCCAGCGTGGAATAAGCAGCAAGTCCGACGTAATGGTGACGATAACCAAAATGGCCGAGTTAGCGCTGTTAACTTTTGTATGGTTGGTCATATCCAAAATATTGGCGCCTAGTCCTGTCCCAGTATATACCAGGTTGCCAATCGCCAGAACGATTAAGGCTGGCGCACCGTATGTGAAATCGCTGCCAAATATTGATAGAAGCGGCTTCGAAAAGAGGACCAAAAAGAGGAAAAGGGGTATGTTGAACATCACCACCCATTTGGTGGTTGTTTGATATAGTTTTTTTAGTTGACCAGTTTCCCCCCGGTTGTGAAAATCTGCAATGATTGGAGTTGAAATATTTCCAATCGCTAGGAAGAACATTGTACCGAGGGTGCTTAACCGTCCGGCAACAGCAAAGATACCTACCCCGGTGGTTAAACCGACAAAACCCAATACTAAAGTTTCTAGAGTACCCCGGACTGTGTTTAATACCCATCCCAAATGAACTGGGAGCGAATAGCGGAGCAGCTGTCTGGTATTCCGTTTTGCTGCTCGTATGGGACGATTTAAAGGAAAGAGCTTGTTAACATAGTAAATCATCAGGGCTAGAGCTATGGCTGATGCGATGACGTGGGCTGTAACAACTCCTAAGACCTCCACACCGAGCAGCAGAAACCCAAATGTGAGGAGTAATTTTGCGAGGGGTAAAACTACATTATTTGCAAGAACGCTGTACTTGGGTTTTTTGTAGCTAATAATAATCTGGTAGGCAATAAAACCGATTGCTTCTAATGGGATACATAGGCTCACAATCCGTAATATCGGAATCAACTGTGGCTCATGAAATCCCAAGATCGCGACTGGTTCTGCCAGCACAAATAATAGAACACCAAAAAGGATACTCAATACTGCTGGCAGTCCAGCGCACACCTGGATGATCCCCCAGATACGCGTTTCGTCCCTTTGCCGGATAGCTGGGGCAAGATAGGCTACGACGCCAGTCTGAAGCCCCAACAAGGCTAGCATCGATGCGATTGGCACAATTGTCAACCCCAGCGTGTACAGGCCGTACTGTTCAGCGCCAATCGCACGTGCGACAAGGATGCTGAAACCAAACCGGATAACGTATTCAAATATTCTCCCTGCAAATGAAATACTACCGCCTTTGGCAGTGAAGAGGATGCTTTGCTGAAAAGTTTGGTCAGCAAGAGGTTTCGTATTCGCGATATCTACTTCCGGGATGGTCTGGCTGGCTGTTTCAGTTTGAGGAACAGCCATATTTATTTCGACTCTTTAACATCCATCATTGAATGGTGTATTTCCTTGACTAATATTCGTTCAGGCCAATTAGAAAAGCTAAGCCAACACCCAAAGCCAGACCCAGGGCAGCGCCCAGAGCCAGATTTAGCATTTTGTTAGGTCGAATGGGTGAATTCGGTGATTTCGCACTATCTAAAACTTTCATCTCATACACCCCAGAAAGATCACCGATATACTCAATCGTGCTATCACCAATTTTATTGGCAAAGGCCTGGACGAGTAGTGGGTTCGCCCCCTCCACTGAGATTTCAATTACATTGGTGCCATTTTGAACTCGGCTGTCTACACTGAGGTCATTTGTCTGAGCTGGATTCAACCCCAGTGCTTCGCTGGCTTTTTGTTTCACGGATGAACTTGTGGCGATGCTTGCATAGGTATTCGCCACGGTTGGTTGTCCGCCAAGGACAGATAAGCCACTTAAAAAGCTAGTTCCGTTCAAGATCTCAGGGGACGGAGATACAACGTATGTGGCGGAAGAGGAGTAAATTGGAGTTTGATAAGCAGTAAAAATTAATGTACTCGCTATGGTTACTACAGGTAATAACAAGATAATCCACCATCTTTTTAGGAGCACCCGCAGAAATATCTTAAATTCCATGTTTTGCTGAATAATCGGGTAATTTATAGTAATGTCATCCACAAAGGGCGGGGTATCAGTAATTGTTTTCATAAGATTATTCTGCACCTTTGCTGAGAAACACGGATTTCAGGGTCCACCATAATATTTTAAGATCTAAGGTAAGATTTTGCCGTTCGATATAATTTATATCATACCTCACAATGGAATTAAAAGAGATGCTGCTTCTGCCCTGCACCTGAGCCAGACCGGTGATCCCTGGTAATACTTCCAAACGTTCGAAATGCCAAGGGCAGTATTCGTCGACTTCCCAAGGGACATTTGGGCGTGGACCAACGATGCTCATTTCGCCTTTCAGGACGTTGATCATCTGAGGTAATTCATCCAGGCTTGTCTTGCGGAGGAAACGCCCTACACGTGTAATTTGATTATCCGTTTGGGGTTTAAAAGTCCCATTGCCGGGTTTGTTATGTGTAATTTCTCCACGGACATATGCCTTCATAAACTCTCGATTATTGCTCTGATCGAGGTTTGCTTTCATTGTGCGGAATTTATAAATGCAGATGCGCCTGCCTCCCTTACCAATCCGCTCTTGCAGAAAGACTATCGGTCGACCGGAATCGAAAAAAATAGCTAGTGCGCAGAGCAGCAGGACAGGTATAACGACCGGGAATAAGAAGAGGCATAAAACAAGATCCACCAGGCGCTTGGCATTTTGATACTCTCGCCGCCGTGGATATACCCGTGGTTGATTTACGATTATCAGTTCCATAAAATTTTCTCCACCTCAGCAAGGACTAACATTCTTTGACCGGTTGCGCTGCTGGATGCTGGTCTAATACGACATAGGGCATTGGTTCGCGATCAGTTTTCATTTCTCGATTAGCCTGGTCAACGAGCCCTTCGAAAGTATAGCTGTCTTGTGGGAGGGTTGCCTTTCCAAGTTTGATTTCAACGCCAAGCTCAACAGAGGCCTTCTGGCGCAACCTCTCCATGACAACCAGTGTCTCATCGGGCATTGTTTCTGGTAAAACCGCTAGAAAATGATTATTCTCTTTTACGATAATCGCGCAGTCCTCCAACTCTCTACACAGTATTTTTGATAATCCACTGAGCTTAAGCTTCTTTATCATATAAAATTGGATTTCTTGTGCGTTTTGCTCTCCATCCATCACAATTGACTTTTCGTCGATCCCTACTGAGATTAAAGCCAGGGGGCGCTGATGGTTCCGTGCGCGACGCACTTCGCGATAGATGGTTTCGTGCCCTGTAAATATCGGTTCAGTTGCTTTCTCTGGTTGACCGTAGGTGATCTGGGTAACAACTTTTTCAAATTCTACTAAAGGCAGACTTACCCAACGAACCAGTACAGTTGTTATCGCAATCGCCGATACTTCAAGGACAGCCAAGAGCAAATTCTGATCCCCGAAGAGTTCTCCCGTCACGAACTTGATCCCAAGTAATAGAATAATTGGAATAAAAATACTAGCCCATTTTGGAACACCCGATAGGCGCGGGAAGGCTATATTGAATACTCGCCACTGCAATCACGAGAACGATCGCAAGGTTGCTAAATGCGATGGGATCTAGCAAACGGTCAAACAAATAAAATGATATAAACCAAAGAATAAGGATAATGACTCGAAAACGTATTTTCTTCATTTTGACCTCATTTTTGTAGATGCATTCTCCATTCTTCCAGCATACCCGACACATTTCCCTTTGGGCATGACTGGATCAAGATAGTCTCCCTGTATGCGACAAAAAGCAGAAACCCGGTACAATTACTTCTTACATTCACTTTTTCCCAGGCTGGGTAGATCTAGCTAATGAAACCCTGACCCATTCCTGGGTGATGGATAATTGAACTCGTAATAAAGAATATTTGTCCTGTCACTTACTTCATTCATCAACATTATCTACATTTCGTTTATAACTGGTGCTGTTAGCGGGGGTGTGCATGTAATGTGATTGCATGCACACCCCCTTACAGCTGTTAGCGCTTGGTGGTTATTGGAAGGTAAATTTTTATCATTGTTTACCAACCGTGACTGCTCCACTCTCGCAGCTACTGTGCCGCCGGGCTATTATTCGCATCACCCGGATAGGATGAGACCCAATGCCAGGTTCCGACAATATCAGCCAGGTATCCGGTTATGGTGCTGGCGGAAGACCCGCTGAGCGGTACGGTTTCGGAATAGGCTGGAGTGCCTGAGCAGGTCCCATCCGCCGGAGCGTAAAGCTTGAAGGTGATCGAGCCGGTCGGATTATAGGCACTAGTGAGTGTGGCAGATGCGTTTAAGGTGACTGGGAGCCTCCCCACCAGGACTTGGATTAATATTGAGGAGTCGGAGCAGCCTTATCACCAAGACCGTCTGGGGAGCTGCAGCAGCACTATCGTAGACATTGTCCACGGTCAGTTTCACCTGGCAATTTCCCGGGGTCGGGAATTGGTACACGATTGTGGGTGTAGTAACCTCCCGAGTCACCCCGCAGAAGTCCCATTTGTAGGTTACTGGCAGGGTTTTATTGATCGAGTCATAGTTCGCGGTAAAGGTGACATCTGTCATGACATTCACCGGTGTAGAATAGGTGAAGGAGGCCGATTTGACCGCTGGTCCAGCAAACAGGAAGACGTCATCCAGATCGACTAACCAGTTATGCCCAGTCTTCATGTCCCCATTAAAGCGCAGCCGTAAGCCATTGGTCTTGGTGTATGCGCTCAGATCGACGATCTCGCTCGACCAGTAGGAGGTTGATCCAACTGGATAGGTTTTCAGGGCAGTCCAGGTGGTGCCATCCGTGGACGCCTCCAGCTTGAGCGAGTCTGCACCAGCGAGCTGGTAGGCTGTGTTGAAGCGAAGCCAGGGGCTGGCATAATCCGTTAGATTGATCGGGTTCGCCACCGTCAGGGTTCCACTCTTGTTGGTAGATCCACTGACTGTCCAGGCATGCGACCAGCTGTGCCAGATGTTCGTTGGAATGACTCCATGCCAGCGATCCGGAGGTGTTCCACTTCCCCGTCGCGCTCGCCATGTCATCCTCGAATAACGTGTACAGGCTGGAAGGCTCCAGCTGTGCGCGGGTATAGGATGGGGGTGCTGAAGCCGGTCACAGGCACATTAGCCTCCAGTGTGGCTGGACTCAGGTTGCCGCTGAAGATCTTGACCGCCACCAAGCGTGAATTTCTGGCCAGCAGATCCGCCAGCTTCTCAAACGGCATCTCGTAGAGCAAGCGGGCATCAAAGGCCAGCTGGAGGGTCTGGTTTGGACCCACCGGCAGGGTTTGAGAGGCGCTGACACTCCAGGCTGCGGGCAGGTTGCGATCATCCACCAGCAAGCCCTCTATCCGGTAGGTACCACCTGTGCCGGTAACGTCCACTTTCGCGGAGACGACCAGCTGGTCGTACTTACCGTTGCCGTTGGAATCGACTGGTGTGAGGGTGTAGCTACTTGGGGGGGTAACAGCCTGGGGGCTGAGCCCGGTTGAGCTGTCCGTGGGTGTAATATTCCGTTGCTCCACATTACCAGCCAGGTTGTCGATCGTGTAGACTGGTGCGTAGCGTGCATCCAGCATCTCACCCTTGGCACCGTAGAGGTTCAGGTGCTCCAGTGAGTAAGGAGGTTGTGTCTGGTCGAGCTGGTATTCCAGTGTGGCTACCGGGTCGCTGCCTGTCCATTCGGCCTGACCAACAAATTCTCCCTGCCCATCATACAGGTCACCCTGGAGGGTGAAGCTGCCCGGGATGGAAATATGGAGTGGGACGGAGATGCTGATGGCATCCACTAACCCGTTGGTATTCTGGTCTGAAGTGGAGTAGGTAAAATTATCTGCGATGTAAGCTGAGCGCATGATAAAGTCATTTGCTGAATAAGCCTGGGTGGAGTAGGTATATTCCTGGTAGGCAGCCATCTCTTCTGGCAGCACGAACTGGTCAACTGCTTGATCAGCCGGGGCAATCCAGAGGGCTTCCACCAGGTATGGTCCATCAACCTGGTTATCCCCGATCAGCTGACCGTCGAAGGAAACCTGGACAGTCTGGGACCCGGATACCAGGCTCACCTCGTTGTTGTCAGCCCGGATCTCCTTTTCACCCGCAAGCAGTAAACCACCCAGCTGGTACTGGCCGGCCACTGAGCTGGTCAGCTCAACGGTAACGACCAATTTATCGAAGCGGCCATCACCATTCTCATCTATGCCTGCTTCGCTGACGAATCTTGCCCAGCTGGATCGTGGTGTTAACAGCTGGCATCGGGGTACTGGGGGACTGGAGGGCTGGAACGTGGTAGACTGGCGAAGGTCTGCCCGGGCAGCGGGGTACAGGTGAGCGACCCACTCTTGAAGGCAGGAGTACAAGCTGGATCATCCACCGATGAAGGACTGCACTGAATCGGCTTGGGATTATACGGCCAATTCTCTAACGGGTTGGCTGGATCGGGAATGTACGTGGATCCGGAAACTCCCATAGCCTGTAGGTGCTTGTGGCTGTGCGACCGAGGGGGTTGCTGTAATAGCGCGGATCGGCAGGGACAGGGGGATCAGCGGTCGGGTCACCCGGATCGTACCATTCACCGGGAGCCCAGGTATCCCCGTGCCACAGTTGGCAGTTGAAAATATCGATATACGGAGATTGATAGTTCATCTTTAACGGTTGGAAACTATCCCATTTGTAATCGCGATTGAGAAAAGGATCCGTGCTGGCAGGATTGTCAAATTCAGCAGTCCGGTATAGGCCAGACGGTATTGACCATGCCTCCGCCCAGGCTGCCGTTCTGAAAATCCCAGCCCTCATTGACTGATTGGATCAGGTCAGCGTAAATATCCCGGAACTTCCCAAATCCCACGGTAGGATGAGCAGGATCATAAATGCCGACCTCGTCGAGGGGACGCATGCCGGTCGTCCCACCTTCCCAAACGGGGGGAGTCATGGTTTGATATTCAGCTTCGTCCTAGTCACAGATGTCCGGTCGGCATACCACCGATTTGCAGCATCACCTGGACCTCTCACCCACATCATGACGGCATGATCGTATTCGTACGCCAAAATTACCCAATTCCCCATGGCCAGGGGTCTTGTTGTAATCCAGGTTGAACAGGCCGGGAGGCGATCCCCACCGAGCGGAGCATGGAGGTGAAGACACCGGCATTGGTTTCGCAAGCACCACCCGTCATGTGGTAGCCAAGTACAGGATCGACATAATACGTGGTTGCGCTGGAAAAGCTGTTCAATTGGCTTGCGTAATTGACCCGCACGGACTGGTCGGCTTTATGGCTGATAAGTTCGGCAGCATTATATTGCGTGGTTTCCCCCTGGATGGTTGGCAGGGTAAAGTTCAGCAAGACCTTTTTGGTGAACTGTTCGGTCCAGAAGGCCTGGGCATAACCGATGTTCAGATGGTACTGGTCATTGGAACAGTCGCCTGGGGAATCGGCTCAAGCAATCGGTAGGACCGGGAGGGGTTTCTGAGACTTGGCCGTTATAGTAATAATATTTATAGTCCCTGGCTCGCCACCAGACAGCTACTTCGTCGCGTTTATTCGCCGGGTCATCATCATACAAGTAGGCATCGATTTGCGCCTGGGTCAGCCCGGCGGGTAGCTCAAAAATGACATAGATGGGGAAATCTTTGGGGTAGGCAAGCCCCGTTGGTGATGGTAGCAGTATATTCTCCTACCGTCCCATCTGCCGGAAGAGATACATTCCATCCCCCACGCGCCCGATCACGGGTTATCCTTCCATTCGCGATGGTAACTGCACTCATACCACTTCCACTGAGGGTTAGTGTGGCAGAATTCTGCATTTACCGCGGCGATTTTAAAGGTCGTTCCACGCCGTACCACCAGGGCTTCCTTCAATAGATACTGGTTTCCCCCCTGCACCATGGAGATGTATTTCGGGTCACTGGTGCTGAAATATTCCCGGGTTTTGAACGCGTTATCATACTTCACCGCGATGCCGGGGTTGGTTGAATCGACTGGGTTGGTGTTAAAAAGCTTTTCCTCGGCATCGGTCAGGCCATCCCCGTCACTGTCGGTTAGGTTGGGATCGGTCTGATAAGGTCCACCGGTAAGGTTGTACCAGCCCGTCGTCTCCAGACTGTTATCGATGCCATCCTGATCCCGGTCCAGCGACGGAAAAGGACTGCTTGCCTGAACGGGAATGATCGATCCAGTTAAGGAAAAAAGTATACTTAAGATGATGATGATTGGTAAAAACGGACGTTTCATAAATTTAATCTCCTTTTTTCATACGAGAAATTGAAAAAAGCCATATTCTGTTATAGAACGAAGTCATTACTGTTTTGTTACTAACCATTTACATATTTGCTGTATAGCTTGTTGTTGTACCTGCTGGGGTCACAATCCGGATGATCGTAGATGCCGAATACACCGCTGTTACCATGAGTGTTCCAGCTATTACGAAGGCTATGGTCACCAAAAGGGTGCCAACGATAATCCAAATTCGATGCATTCTAATTGAAAATATTGTCGAAGGTCCAAGAGCTTCCTTTTCTCCTCAATCGTATCCTGAGGGTTCTTTGTGTGGCTGGTCTTACTACAATATATGTTGCTGATCATTTATTTCATTTACCTTCACTCAAGCTGTATCGGATATTTTGAGTTCGAAAACACTCAGGTTCCACCATACCGACAAGAAATTTTATATCGGAATAAGAAATAATAATAGAAACAGTCGGTATATTTCCTTTGCCAGGGTTACATCCGAACCTGTTATTTGTGTCTCAGCCAACTTACATTTTCGCAACGAGTTTGGAATTGCAGAGCTTTTAATAATAAACATCTGCTCTTCCCCTGACACCTAACCAAAAAACCTATTTATGATCAATATATTTACAGTCCAGATGATCTACCTGTCCATATAAATTCAGACAAATCATAGAAATCGATAATGATTGAATTTAATAGCAATACCACAAATACCATTTGCTTGAGGCATAGTTCGTACAACGATACCTTTCGCAGCTAAATGGGGTGTTTCTTCGTCTTTTAATAATGCGTTGGCCAGACGTACAGTTACAGTTAACTTTGAGCCATTTTCAATATATCGATTTACCAACATGTACAACCCACTTCCACTTAGATTTTCTAGAGTGGCTTTATCTGTATATTTTTTCCCTTGATTATCAAAACCCACAATAGTTGCAGGATAATCGCAACAAATTCTTGGTTTACTGCGTCTGTCTGAAGTTGTATACATTGGGCACTCTAGCTCTCGACACTAATATCAGTATTGAATATGCTCATAAAATATCCTTCTTTTTCGCATACATACTTTATTAGAAAACCAGTAATTACACATCGTTGATTTAGCCTAATTTGGATGTGCCAAACCGACCATTAAATACCGATAACGACAGACACATTCCTCCCATTTATTAATGGCACAAATGTGCTGTAGAAATAGAATAGATATATCACCATCAATGAGAAGGAAAACGAGCAACTGATTAGCGCTCATTGGGTTTAAAAAAATGATGTCTCAATCATGCAGTCACAACCGGATTGGCTGGCTCAGCCCAAGCCATCGTTATTGCTAAATCTAACGATATTACCTTTGTTTCTGTGGAATAATGCCCAGGTAGAGACTGGGAATAATTCTTTGGTGGAAAATCATCATCCACTTTTCAAGGCGTTAATGTTATAGATTGGAGAAGCACACTCTGCCTTACCGTCGGCAGATTATGGCTGAACAATAGCGCTGACCATTTGGATTGGCTGTCAGTGTTATGAAGTCAGAGAATGCGCTGGATTGGGATTATTATCGCATCCAGAATACAATCTATTTGAGAATGTCTGGTACGGATTGATTGGAGCACCTTTCCACAATGGATCAGCTACCTGTGTGCAAAATGGTCGCTCAAGAATAAGCAGGCATTTACAAGACAGCTTTGCCTGGGTGGGCAGATAGGATCGGATATAAGGGGATCCAGGCCTATCGGACTTACAACAATAGAATGATCAACAAGTCATCGTTGAATGCGTATAGATACTCAACTGAATCGCTGCCAGAAAGAATCGTCTGGAAATAAATACTTTTGATGCTCTATTCACGGAGACAAATCCGGTGCCAAGCTCCTCATTCCAAGAACTCGGCATTCCTGTTTTATAAATATTTACTCACCTTTCAAAATTCGCCTGGCCACCTTCTGGGCGCCAACCATCACGTTCAACACCCCACCGCTGCTCTCGCTCTGGGCGCCGATAAACCACAACCCTTGGATGGGTGTCTTGTGGGCTGGCGGCTTGTTGCCCATCACCGGCGGCACCCCACCGAAGGAGTGATGCTTCTGGTGGGTGCGCTTGCGGTAATCTTCAGGGGTGAGGATCAGGCGTGTTACGTGTGTGTTCACGCAGGCCTGGGATATATTCTTCGGCTTCCGCCACCAGTTTGTCCGCCAGTTCTTCCTTGCGGCTGGACCAGGTCCCCTCTGGCCAGGGTATCCGGCGCGACGGTATAGATGGTCACGGCGTATTTCCCGCTTGGAGCCAGGGAGGGGGAATGCAGTGAAGGGACATAGATCAGGAAACCTTCCTTGCCTTCGTGGTAATCGCCGGTGCGCAGGCGTTTGACCGCCCCCTCCAGGTCCTGGGTCTTGTAGTAATAACACAGGGCCGCCGGCTGGTAGGGAGTGGGATCGAAGTCGATACCCAACTGCACCATCAGCACTGATTCCATCAGGCGGTTGGATTCGATCTGCTTGACCAGTTCTGCGGGCAGGTGCTCACGCCCGACCAGGTCGAAGAAGACTTCCTTCATCCCACCCGAGGCCAGCACCAGGTCGGCGGGTTCGATGCGCCCGTCAGCCAGTTCCACGCCAGTTGCCCGTCCGTTCTCGATGACGATGCGCTTGACCGCGGTGTTCGTCAACACTTTCCCGCCGTTTTCCAGCACCACGCCCATGACCGCATCCACCAGCGTCTGGCAACCACCGAGGATGTAGGTGTAGGCAGTCTGGGCGCTCTTTGTGCCGGGATAGGTCGGGATGCGCTTGTCGAAGGCAGTCTCCAGGTGGATGGATGGCACGCCCAATCCGGGGAACTCGCTCGGGGCGGTAACGAAATCAGCCACGATGCCCAGGAAGAAGGTTTTCAGCACCGGCGATTTGAAGTAGTGATCCATCAACTGGCCGCCGCTCCAGTTGACCTTGCTCTTGACCGGCTGGAAGGCCAGCAACATGCGCAGTTTGAGCCACAGGGCAGCCAGGCCGCGGGCGGTCTCCGCCCGGCGTGCCAGACCCATCAGCCTGATCATCTGGTCATAGAAACGGTAATAGCGGTCCAGGGCGTCGCTTTCAGCTGGGAAAAGTTGCTTTCAGCCGTTCCCGCCTCCAGTAAGGACCTTCGTATTCCTTCGGCTTCCACAGGGCAAACTCGGGCATGGACAGTCCGCGGTCCTCGTGCACAGCCGGGACCTGATCGCTGACCCCCAGTTCCTCCAGGATGAGCCGCCCTTTGTCGCCCGGGGCGAAGCCCTCCAGCAGGAGCGGGCCGATGTCCCAGCCGAAGCCATCCTGCCGGACGGTGGCGGTCACCCCACCGGGGGCTGGAAACTGCTCGAAGATGGTGACGGTGTGCCCGGCTTTGGCCAGGTACGCCCCTGCCGTCAGACCGGACATGCCTGAACCGATGATGATGATTTTCATGCTGCCTCCTGGCTTTTGGCGGCTTTCCGCTCAGCCAATTCCCTGACCAGTTCGGCATGCTTCTCGCGGGTGATCGGATACCAGATCAGGAACGGCAGGCTGATCAGGATGACCACGGCCGGCACGATGGCAAAGAAGAGCCGGATGCCAAACAGGGCCCGGGTCGTTTGCTCCACGTTCGGTACATAACCGAACAAGCCCAGCGCCCACCCGCTGACGGCCACACCGAGGGCGCTGGTGAACTTGGTCAGGAAAGCCCACAGGCCGTAGTAGATGCCTTCGCGCCGTTCGCCGGTCATTTTTTCATCGTATTCGACCACATCCGGCAGCATGCTCCACGGGCAGACCCACTGAGCTGAGAAGCCCATCCCGGCAACAGCAGCCACAACATAGATCAATGGCGGTTGGCCCGTGCGGGAAGAAGAAACTGGACATGACCGCCACGCGAGGCGATGAACAACCCCAGCGCATAGGCCGGGCCTTTGTTGATCTTGTCCGAGATCAGCTTGGCAGGGATGAGGAAGATGCCGATCATCACCAGCATCACCAGCAGCACAAAGGAAACCTGGTCTCCCATATCCAGTTGATACTGGATGAAGTAAGGCACCAGGGCGGTCAGCACGGTGAAGCTGAAACTGCTCAGGATGAAGGCGATCATCAGGATGACGAACGGCTTGTTCTTGAAAGAGGTCAAGATTGCCTTGACCGGCGGCAGCTTGGACGGCTCTCCGGCCAGTTCAGGTCGTTCCTTGATCGAGAAGGTGGTAATCAGGGTGGTGGTGATGGCGATCGCCCCGAAGACTGCCCCGGTGGCGCTCCAGGCCTGCTGCAGGTTCAACCCGGCGCCCTGGAAGATGCCAGCCAGGATGGTGGTCAGCGCTGCGCCCAGGATGTAACCGAAAACGCTGAAGACCATGCGGATCGAGGTCAGGCTGGCGCGTTCGTTGTAATCACGGGTCAGTTCGGGGGTCAGGGCGTAGTAGGGGGTGGTGGTCATGGTGTGGAAAGTGTCCACCAGCCAGAAGCTGAGCAGCACGGCCAGGAAGGCAGCCACGCCGGTCAAGCCCTTGGGCAGCGAGAACATGATCCAGGCGGCGATGCCCAGCGGCACGGCGCCGATCAGCATGTAGATCCGCCGCCGACCAAAGCGCGAGCGGGTGCGGTCCGACCAGTAGCCGAAGAGCGGATCGTTGATCGCATCCCAGGTCAGCTTGCCGACCATCAGGGCCAGTCCGGCCAGGGCAGGGTTGATCCCGGCCACGTCGGTGTAGTAGAAGAGCAGGAAGAACTGCATGGCCGAGGTGATCAGGGCAAAGCCCAGGTCGGCCAGACCGTACCGGAATTTGCTGCCAAGGGTAAGTTTTTGATCCATGGGATGGCCTCACAACGAGATGGGGATGGTTGAACGGTTCGAGGCAACATACATGGAGAGTATTATAGTGCAGCAGGGACGATTGTCAATCAAGTCCACCTGGGGAGAAAAAATCCCGGATGATGATTATGCAATTTCGAGTTTTTTACAATTCATAGACCAGAAAGTATGCTGATCATGGCTCCGATGCAAGTCCGAGGTGCGGAGAGAAGTCAGATCGAAATGAGCATGTCTTTCGTTGACATCGCCTGTCAATTGCACTAAACTCGAATCTTCGCGGAGGAAGCCATGGAAGAACTATCTACCCGGCAAGTGACCATCAGCGACCCATTTTGGTCACCACGGCTGGAGGTTAATTCCCGCCATGCCATTTTTCACCAATGGGAACAGCTGGAAGCCAGCGGTTGCATCGATAACTTCCGCATTGCAGCAGGGGAAATGGATGGTTTTCGCGAAGGCTGGTTCTTTGCGACTCGGATGCCTACAAGTGGCTGGACGCAGCTGCCCGTATCTATAGCTACGCATCCTGATGCCGGATCTTTAAGCTCTCATGGATGGGTTGATTGCCCTGCTCGGGCGCGCACAGGACGCGGATGGCTATATCTTCACCTACAACCAGATCCACTTTCCCGGCACACGCTGGGTCAATTTGATGATTGAGCATGAGCTCTACTGCCATGGCCACCTGATCGAGGCGGGGGTTTCGCATTACCTGGCAACCGGACAAAACCAGCATGCTCGATATTGCTCGGAAAGCCGCCGACCGGGTTGTTGCGGACTTTCTCGGCAAAGGTCCGCGTATACGCCTGGCCACGAGGAGATCGAGATCGCCCTGTTGCGGTTGTACCAGGTCACAGATCACGGGCCATATCTCGAAATGGCGCGCCAGTTCCTCGAGCAGCGTGGACGAAGATCCCAACCAATATTTGCTGTTTCCCTCATACGCCAGCTTAGATCGGTGGCATCACGCAGAGCATTCGTTCGCAAGCAACGGCAGAAGTACCTTCAGCCTGCATCCAGGCTACTCTCCAAACAAGCTCCCACCCAATAATTTCGCCAAATCAGCACCCAATTCCACCTTGCGCTGGTTATTTAGTTCACTGACCGGGAAATACCTCCAGCAGCATACACCCATCCGCAAGCAGACTGTTCCGGTTGGACACTCGGTGCGGTTTGGGTACCTGGAGACAGCCAGGCCATGCTCATCGCATCGAAGGGGACAAGTCTCTCCTCCCAGCCAATGGAAAAGGCCTGGGAACGGATGGTGACACAGCGCATGTACGTTACGGGCGGGATTGGCGCGTTGCCCGCGCTGGAAGGCTTCGGCAACGACTACGAGCTTGACCCGGAGTATGCCTACGCCGAGACCTGCGCAGCCCTGGCCAGCCTGTTCTGGAATTGGGAAATGGCACTGATTACCGGCTGAAGCCAGGTACAGTGACCTCTTCGAGTGGCAGCTCTACAATGCTGCTGCGGTCGGTATGGGGTTGAGCGGCGCAGAACTACCTTTACAACAATCCACTGACCTGTAAAAACGGGGTGACCCGCAAAGCATGGTACAGCGTGCCCTGCTGCCCGTCCAATCTCTCCCGCACCTGGGCAGACCTGGGCAGATACATTTATTCTTACAGACAAGGAAGCCATCTGGATCCATCAATATATTGGGAGCAGGGCAACCCTCCGGGCAGGCTCAGGGGGTGAATATTGAAATGGAATCAAACCTACCCTGGAACGGGAAGGTCAGGATCAAGGTTGAGCCATCACAGGCAACCGAATTCACCCTCCATTTACGCATTCCTTCCTGGATTTCAAATGCCTATCGTATCTTCGATCATTTAAAATCAATGGAGAGCCCCTAACTTCTGATCATCTATCTCCAACATTATTGCCACGGCCTCTCGAGCCCACCGCCCAGGGATATGATCCACGCCAGAGCTGCTTTCTGCCCATCCAGCGTCACTGGTCAGCAGGCGATAGACTCGAAATGGATTTCGACATGCCGGTCACCCTGCACCATGCACATCCCAAGGTCAAGGGGTATCGCAACAAGGTTGCAGTCACGCGTGGGCCATTGGTTTACTGCCTCGAGAGCATCGACAACCCCGATGTGGATATCTTCTCCACGCGGCTCGACACAACCAGCCTGCAAAGTGAACCTGCACCAGAACTGCTCGGTGGCATCACCATCCTACGCGGACAGACGGTGGATGGCCAGGCGTTGACTTTCATCCCGTATCACCTGTGGGCCAACCGTGGCGAATTACAGATGACGTGTGGGTGAATATCTAAACCTTATCAGGAGCAAAGCATGACTTCCAATTCAACCCTTACCAAAAAGATCTGGGTAGCGATCATCCTGCTCAGCTTTGCCGGTCAGCTGGCCTGGGGTGTGGAGAACCAGTTCTTCAATACCTTCATGTACAACAATATCATCCCTGACCCGCGTCCAATCTCCTGGATGGTGGCAGCCTCCGCGGTTACAGCCACGGTGACTACCATCCTGATGGGAACACTTTCCGACCGGACCCGCGGCCGCTTTGGACGGCGCAAGCCTTTCATCTTATTCGGCTATATTGCCTGGGGTGTGATGACCGCACTTTATCCGTCGGCGTCATTTTTCGAACCAGTTGGGCTGGCGATTTTTATGGCGATCCTGCTCGACTGCGTGATGACTTTCTTCGGTTCCACGGCAAATGATGCAGCACTCAATGCTTACATTACGGATGTAACCACCATCGAGAATCGCGGCCGCGTGATTGGCGTGGTGGAAATCCTCACCTGGGTGGCGATACTGATTGTATATGGTGGTGCTGGTCTGATCATTGACAGCCTAGGATATTACACATTTTTCTATTTTATAGGTGGGCTGGTATTCCTGCTGGGATTGATTGGAAGCATGTTCATCCACGAACAACCGCTGGCGGATAAACCCACAGGGAACTTATTGGCGCCAGCTGGCTGAAAGTTTTCAGTGGAAAAACCTTATCGCCAACCGAGAATTCTTCCTGGTCATGATCGCGATCATGCTTTGGCAGATTGCATTCAATATTTTCTTCCCTTATATCATCATCTATCTACAGCATTACCTGCAGCTTGATCTTATGAGCTCTACCATCGCCATTGCAGTCATCATTCTTATTGGCGGGATCATTCTGGCATGGCCATTCGGCTTGTTGGTGGACCGATGGGGAAGAAAGCCAATGGCACTGACAGCGGTCGCAGCGGAGACGGTCGGGCTGATCCTGTTCTCGCTGACGAAATCCCTTATCCCATTGATCATTACCGGCATTCTTTGGCTTGCCCCATTCACGGCATGGACCATCGCCACCAGCACCTGGAGCAAGGACTTGTTCCCCGAAGATAAGCGCGGCCAGTTTGCCGGGTTCTACCTGTTCTTCTGGGTGATGTTACCGATGATCCTTGGCCCACTGACCGGTGGCTGGCTCAGCAGCACTTACGGGATCAAGACCGTGATTGATGGGCAAGCAGCCATCGTCCCAACGCCGCTACTGTTCCAGGTGGCGGGTATCGCAACTCTACTGGCGGCGATCCCGCTGTGGTTCGTGAAAGAACATAAATTGGAGGGGCACAAGACGGCGTGAATAGCAAGGTGAGCATGACCTGGACACCAGTATCTGGAAACATTCAGGCGTTTGGGCAAAGGATGTTTCACCCGAAAAAGTCTGGCAGGTATATCCGCGCCCGCAGATGAGTCGCCTCTAATGGTCCAACTTGAATAGATAGCTGTACCCACCGTTGACGGGAAGCTCATATTTTTATTACTCTATCCAGTTATTGATGTTGGATTTATTTCTGATAACCTTCACCGCAGGCTTGTCGGTAAAGATCGCTTGCTTGCATAGCAATTTTCTGAACCGTGTATCAAGTGTTTTTTTTGATGGTATTTTTTAGATAGAGGTCAACTCTCAACCTGGTCTCCCATCATCACCTCAATACTGTGTTCCTCTCCATCGTCAACCAGGGGAATAGTTCGATCGTCCAGCATTTTCCCATCCAATTTCACAAGCTGAACATTGTGGGCAAGGTGCTTGGGGTTGTTCACCTTTATTTGATAACTTGTCGCCCCGAATTTATACTTAATCTCGAACCCGTCCCAGGTTGGGGGAATGACAGGGTCGATGCGGAGGGTGTCACCGGTTTTCTTGAAGCCCAGGAGCGCTGTCAGGCCGAGCCGGTACATCCATGCAGCCGAACCGGTGTACCAGGTCCAACCGCCACGATGCAAGTACGGAGGCTTGCTGTAGATATCTGCACTGATCACATATGGCTCAACGCGATATTCAGCCGCCTTCTGCTCTGTATCAGAATGGAAGATGGGATTAAGCACATCGAAGAGTTCTCCTGCTTGCTTTCCATCACCCAACTGGGCGAGAGCCCAGGCTGTCCAGATGGCCGCGTGTGTGTACTGTCCGCCGTTTTCGCGAGTACCTGGAAAATAACCCTTTATATAACCTGGATTATGCTCACTTTTGTCAAAAGGTGGAGTGAAGAGCAGAGACAACCGGTCCTGCGGGAGAACCAGCCGTTCCAACACCGACTGCATCGCCTTTTGACTCCGTATGGGATCGCCAGCACCACTCAAAACGGCCCATGACTGGGCAATTCCGTCAATCTGGCATTCCGTGTCCTGGATCGAGCCAAGTGGTGATCCATCATCATAATAAGCGCGACGATACCATGCTCCATCCCAGGCTGTTTGTTCAATGGCAGTAGCATAATCCTTGGATCGTGAACGGTAATTTCTAGCTGTATCATTATCTCCCCGCTGATCACAGATGCTTGCAAAACGCTCAAGGACGTCACATAGAAACCATGCCAGCCACACACTTTCCCCTATGCCTTCTTCCCCCACCCGGTTTAAAGCGTCATTCCAATCGCCAGCACCGATCAAAGGCAGGCCATGCGAACCGCGGGTGGCTCCTTTTTCGATAGCCCGATGGCAATGTTCTAATAAAGTATAGCTTTCTTTGGTTCTTGGATATTCGTTATAGCGTTCGTCTTCATCCCTACCCAATGGTGGTGCCTCCAGGAAGGGAATTTTTTCTTCAAGAAGACTCACGTCGCCTGTGGTTTCGACGTACAAGGCAGTCACATAAGGGAGCCACAGCAGGTCGTCTGAGATACGCGTTCGTACACCACGACCGGAAGGCGGGTGCCACCAATGCATAACGTCGCCTTCAGAGAACTGGAATTGGGCAGCATTGAGTATCTGGCCGCGCGAAATTACCGGGTCGATCGCAAGCAATGCCAGAACATCCTGCAGCTGGTCACGGAAGCCAAATGCCCCACTGGGCTGATAAAAAGCTGACCGACCCCAGATCCGGCAAGAGAGGCTTTGGTAGAGCATCCATCGGTTGAGGATCAAATCGGTAGCTGGTTCAGGAGTATGCACCTGCACTGTACCTAGCAGATGATCCCAGAACACCCGAGTACGCTCCAGAGCAGCCCCTACATATGCGGAGTCATGATATTTCCTGGCCAACTCAAGGGCTTGTTCCTTATTGCTTCCCTGTCCAAGAACAAAGTATATCTCTTCAACCCCACCGGGGAGAAGATCTAGGTGCAACTGGAGGACAGCGCATGGATCCTCACCAGGTGAAAGGCGTGTTTCCAGCCCGATACGGCGCAAAGCAACCGGATAGGCAAGTGTCCCACCCCGTCCCAGGAACTCGATCCGATCAGCCGTCAGCCCGTGGATCGGTTTGCTGGCGATGAGGAAAGCAGCTCGGTCACCAAATTCAGCATTGTAGGGGTTGGTAGCCAGCAGGCAGGCCTCAGCCGCGTCATACTCTGGAATGATATATGGCATGGAAGCGGCATGGGTTGTACCCAGCACCCATTCGATGTACTGGGTGGCCGTAATCCGGCGATTGTGGTTCCAGATGTTTTTTACCCGCAGGTGAATAATTTTAACCGGGTCCTCTGGGCTGGCGAAGAGTGTCAGTCGCTGGTGGAGACCGTGGGAATTATGCTCGAAGATGGTGTAACCCGCGCCATGTGTAACCCGATAGGGTTGGCTTGCTCCGGCAGGGAGAGGCGTGGGGGTCCAAACATCGCCGTTTTCTTCATCTCGAAGGTATAGTGCTTCACCCGTTGGGTCACGGACCGGGTCGTTAGACCAGGGAGTGAGGCGGTTTTCACCACTGTTCACTGCCCAGGTGCTCTGGCTGCCGGTTTCGCTGACCATAAAACCAAAATTAGGATAACCGATTACGTTGACCCACGGGGAAGGAGTAAACCTGCCCGGGGGCAGCTCGATGATATATTCGCGTCCATCCTTATTGAAACCACCATAACCATTAAAAAACTGCAAGGGTTCAATTGAAGGTAGGGAATCCTTCTCATTCGGAATGAGGAGTGCCTTCAGAGGATCGGGTTGGAATAAATTCGGGTAGATGATGAACTGGGATTGGGTAGGCTGGCATCTGTTCATCCAGATGTCCACGCTCTCCCATGAATAGAAAGCGGGCTGCGGTTTGCAGTAAAGTATGCTCCTCAGAATTGATCTGGTCTCCATAAAGGATGAAAATGCCACCGCGTTTATTCAACCACTGCTCACAATTTAAACGATTGACCAGGCGATATAGTATCCCGTTCAACTCGGCGCCGTAATCTGTCTGCTGATGGTTGAGAATGACGACATCCACCATAAAGTCGCGGCTACGCAAGAATTCATGTACCCGTAAAACCTCACGAACCAGGTCGATCTGTTTGGGATGCTCGAGTTCTACCAGTAAAATGGGAAAATCACCTGAAATACCAAAACGCCATAATCCGGACTGACCAAGCCGGTTTGCAGCGATCGTTTCAGGCAAAGCGCGCACCACTTTGAACGGATATAGTAGTGCCGAAAGCACCTGTAAGGTATCTTTGAAAACCCGAGAATCATAGTTTTGCTTCCCCAGCCAGGCCTGGGCGGATATATCAGCTTGATGAAAGGAACGATCAATCAAAGACCAGCTGGAATAACGCTGTGCTAATGCCAGGATCGCTTCCCGACTATCTCCTGCGAAGGTCAAATATGCCAGTTCAGCACTTTCGTGTGGATTAAGGTGGACTCCCTGCCCAAGTGCAAAGATCGGGTCAAGTGTGGCACCTGTTGCTCCTGTGAGGTACTGCTCAGAATTAAGCGCAACCGGGTTGCGGAGTGTACGACCTCGGCCAATGAAGCGATTCCGGTCTGCTTCATGATATGCCGTTGGCTGGCTCACCCGAAATTCCTCTTTATTATCGACTACCAGCATGTGGCCCAGGAAGATGGGTAATTCCTCACTGGAGCGGGGGCGCCGGGTGAAGATTTGCAAACTTAGCTCAGGATACAAATTCACTCTCGATAAACAGCTTGTTGAAAGCGGGATGGCGGTTGTCTGCAGCCTGCTGCGTGAGGATCACTTCCCCATAGGAAGTCAAACGCAGTTGGTGCGGCTAGGCTGTCCGTATTGTGCAAATGGATACGGCGGATCTCTACCGGGTCATCGGGACTCACAGTGACTTCCATGGTAGATGTAATATCATTCTCAACGCGGTGGAAAACCGCCATATGGGCGAAGAATGTCACCTGCATATTTTCTGCTTTGGCAGGAATAGGTTGGAACCCTACCGACCAAAGCGAACGAGCAGCTCCGTCCTCCCTCTGTGTGAGATCCATATCCTGGATGTAAATCCATGTTCCCCATGAGTCGAGTACCCCGTCAGCCTGCCAACGGGTCAGGTCTATACCTCGCCAGGTGCTGTACCCACCACCCATATTGGAAAGCAGAACTCCATAATTACCATTTGAGAGCAGATTTACCATGGGGATAGCGGTCTGAACCGGTACGCTCCAAGGATTTATTCCAACTGGGGCTGCTGTTAAGCGTAGAGCTCCTTTAACATCCTCAGCATAAGGATTTTGTAGTGGAGCTGCCTGCGGGTATCTGCTCCTGTAAAAGCAGCTCGACACTCTGGATGCGTGGGTCACTGTGCATCCGGCGTATCATAATATCTTTATGGAAATAATTGACCAAGGCCATTAAGATCATGCCCTGGTGGTGAGTCATATACTCGTGTACCACCCTTGATGTATCACCCACAGGTACCCGGCTTTTAGTAAAGTCAATTGACTCATACAGGCCGTATACTCCAAAGCTATTATGCTCCATCAGGCTGATCAGATTTTTGGCTACCGCGTGGGGGTTATAACCGATCGCCATAAGGGATGCATAAGGCGCAACAACCAGGTCGTCTCCCAATCCTCGCTTAAAACCCAGACCTGGAACCCCAAAAGCGCGATATTGGTAATTTTGATTGGCATCAAATAAGTAAAAGCCGGATTCGGAGATACCCCACGGGACACCCTTCGCTTTTCCGTAAGCAATTTGATGGAGGACTGCGCCTTGTGCACTATCTGCCAACAGCGTGCCCGGGTAGGAACGCAAGAAAAGTGGCGGCATCAGGTATTCAAACATGGTTGCACTCCAGGACAGTAGGACATACAATCCTTCTATCCTGGTTAATGGCCGGCTAAGCTGCAGCCAGTGGGATTGGGGCACCTCTCCTTTTGCCAGGGCAATGATCGATGCGATCCGTGCCTCTGAAGCCAGGAGATCGTAGCAATTATTGTCCAGCTGACCGGTATCCAGGTTAAAACCATTGTGAAACACTCGCCGCTGAGGGTGATAAAGGAATTGGAAATCCATCTCCATCACCAATTGCTCAGCGTGGTCCGCACTCTGAGCAGTATATACTCATTAACGCATCGGTATTTGCTACTGCCTGAGCTAAAGCCAGGTCCATTGCATCCAACCATTCCAACGCATTACGTTCCTGACCAGGATCAGGAACGGGAATGAGTTGGTTTTCATGGTAAAAGATTTCGTAATTCGGCGGTGCTGGTGAGACCAGCCGTGGCGTGGGTGCGTATTTGCCCTAGGCGTGGGTTGTAAGGTAAATTGGCTCTCAATGTGCTTAATCCTTGCACAAATTGAGTCTCATTGAAAAGAACAGGTACCTGCTCCAGCAAGTGAATCCAAGGCACCAATTCGGTCAGTGTTCGCTGTATGCCCTGATGATGGCGTTCAACCTGGGCTGCGACTTCTTCTAGCTTGCGAAGCGCTTCCAGATCGAAAGCAGACCGGCCTACCTTAACCAGCTCGATCAGGCGTTTAGAGAGATCCGGCCAAAATTGCCCATTTACGGTCTGAAAGATTGCATACCACCGGTCAGGCACCGTTTGTACCCCCAGGATTTTATCTTTCACCCCAGTTATTAGGTGATTGATTTCTTCAACCTGGCGGTCAAATTCAGGCTTTCGCATCCCTGCTAATATCTCGGTTAGATTGGAAAGGGTATCCAGGTAACCTTGCCAGAGGTTCCAGCGAAAAATGCGTACTTTCGGCATACTCTGGCAAGCCTGAGCAGTTACAATCAGGCTGGCAGCCAGGTTTCCACTGTCTACAGCAGAAATGTAGCGAGGGGTGAGTGGTTGTAAAGTCAGCGTGTCGTACCAGTTTAAAAAATGCCCCCGGAAACGTTCCAACTTGTCCAGCGTATCCATCGTTAAAGAGAGGCGGGTTGCCAGTCCTAGTTGGTCCAGGTAACCAAGGTCATAAGCTGCCAGAGTTGAGGTGAACATCAAGCCAATATTGGTTGGTGAGGTGTGGTGTGCAATGATCCCAACGGGTGCCTCCTGGAAGTGATCGGGAGGTAGCCAGTGATCTTCAGGGCCAACGAAGCGTTCAAAGAAGCCCCAGGTACGCCGGGCGACTTGACGAAAGAGACCTACTTGTTCTTCGCTCAGTGGAATCATACGTTGTGTAATGGGCTGGCTGATCCATTGGTCAATTACAGGCGAAAACATCCAAAGTAGCAGCATGGGTGTGGCAAAGAGCAAGGACGGGGCAATCCCACCATTCCCGGTAATAAGATAAACGAGCTGGATTCCACTGGCCAGAATCAGCGCCATAAGCGTCGAAATAATCATCCTCAGCCAGACAGTATTCCTATAAACTTGTAAGCCAAAAAGACGGGCGGTTTGGGCAGCAGTGGTCCACTGTAATAGGTTGCGATGACTGATCATCAGGCGGTAGAGGGTGGTCAGGATGGCATCCAGAGCGTTATATGCTTCATAAGGCAGGAAGACTATTGCCAATAACCACCTTATGAGAGCCCATTTCAAAGGATGGAATGCTGCGCCAATACTTTCACCACCCAATGTTTGTAATGCACTCCTGGCCATACTTGTAAGAACCGGGATGCCCAAAGAAAGCAGGACAATTGCCATCCAAAATCCTATGAGATCAGGCATGAAAGTTAAGCCTATAAAGAAGATCAGCAGGAGGCTGGGA
Source organism: uncultured Chloroflexia bacterium (assembly GCA_963777965.1). GTDB lineage: Bacteria > Chloroflexota > Anaerolineae > Anaerolineales > UBA4823 > FEB-25. The sequence goes on from CAVZSS010000032.1 coordinate 43,990, forward strand.
GATAGCATTGACCGGAGCAGATTGTCGAGCATTTTCCAACGATCGATCAACGAGAATTTATTTCCGAATTTCCCCGGTTGAAACAGCCAGGGTAGGAGCTGCCAATCTCCGCGAATCCATCGCTGTTGGCGTTTAGCCTGGACATAATAGTTCGAAGGGTAATCCTCGATCATGGTGATATCGGTAACCAGCCCAGCGCGACCCATGATCCCCTCCAACAAGTCGTGACTGAGCACAAAGTTTTCTGGAATATGTTTCTCTACGCTACGCTCAAATGCGTCTATATCATAAATTCCTTTGCCAACGTAACTTCCTTCCCCGAACAGGTCCTGATAGGCGTCGGAGACCGCCCGTGTGTACAGATCCAGACCGGTATCTCCAGCAAAAATTCGGGTAAACCACGAAGTATTAATGCTTCTGGGATGGATTTCCATGCGAGGCTGGAGTATCGTGTATCCGGAATGCACCTGGCCAGTTTTGTCATTGAACCTGGCATGGTTTAATGGATGGGCTAATGTGCCAACCAAACGTCTGGCTGCCCCACGCGGCAGGATGGTATCTGCATCCAGGGTGATCACGAAACGCACACGTTGTAATTCTGCCCAGCGTGTCGTCTCGCTGGTGACGGGTACAAAGGAGGTATCCTTACTGCCGCGCAACAGGCAGTTCAGTTCATGGAGTTTGCCACGTTTACGTTCCCAGCCCATCCACCTTGCTTCAGATTGGTTCCATAACCGTTTTCGGTGAAACAAATAAAATAATTGTTCCCCTTCAACGATCGGGGGTTCAATTTTTTCATCATGTGTAAAATCAACAGTCTCATTCAGTTGGACAGTAGTGCTATCAGAGGCTATGTCGCTATCAGGGACCGCATGTCCATATTTGGCATTCAGATTTTCAATAGCAGCGGAAGTGTACCTTATCATTTCTTCATCTTCAGGCAGGTTTTCGTCCTCTGCGTCACCAAAATCTGTCAGTAAAGCAAAAAGCAGCCCTGGCTCCTGGTTGCGTAGAAAATTCATCTCAAGCTGGCGAGTCAGGTTGTCAATTTCCCTATGGTTAGTGATCAAGGCGGGGATAACTACCAGGGTCCGGAATGGGGCTGGAATCCCTTCAATGAAGTCAAGTTTAGGAAGGACGCGTGGTCTTACATTCAGTGTGATCACCCAATTGACCAGGCTGGTAGAAACTACCAATACGGGAACCAATAATGCAATCGACAACACCAGAACCGAGATCCATTGCAACGGAGAGCCGGACTGATATATCTCCCACAGATTGATTACAAGTGAGAGGAGCCCCAAGATCAGCAAGCTAAGGAAAAAGATACTTCCAAGGTACAAGGCACTGGCATGCTGCGCCCCCCACCGAGTAAGCGATGTTTTAGCATCTGGATGATAACCAATCTTCTGTTCCAGTCTGATACGGCCTTTCCCAAGCAAATATTCGCCTATATGCGGGAGAGGATCGGTGAGTGGACTTTTATGCCCATTTGCTCCTGGAAATATTCCAGCAGAATCGGGTTTTCCTTCCCTGCTTTCGCGGGCTAGGTCGAGCGTGATTTTAGCAAGCTCATTTTCTTCCTGACCACTTTTAAATGATAGTGACTCGATTTCTTTTCGGTAATAATCGCGGGTTGTAAAGTCCATTAATGGATATATTCCCGCTGGGTCTTTACGCAGGGTCCGCTCCAGGCTGCTAACTGCCTCAAAAAAGTCGTTCCAGTTTTGTTCGGAAATGGTACGCAAGCTAAGGATTATATTAGCCACCACCCCACCCGTTAATGTATCACCTGAAGAAGTATGGTTTTCCGAAAAAGGATTACCAGCCCCAATAAGCTGTGGAGGGAAGACAGGTAGATCAGGGAAGGGTTGGGGGCGGATGATCCATTCGAGTGCGTGTGCCAGGGTTTCTATCAGGCTGTAGCGTAGGAAAATCGGGAAAGCCCATAATTCGCCCATTGTCAGCGGTATATGTTCCTGCACCTGGATCAGGATGGCTTGCAAGTCGATCGTATTCAATAAAAAATTTTGGAAGGAAAGTACAGCTCGCCCAATTGCATAGATGCGCGGCAGGCCTTTCAAAGGTCCGCTTGCCAGTTTAGGCAACTGCTTATAAAAACCAGGGGGTAAATCTTCATCAATTTGCTTCAGGGTTTGCCGGATGATGTAGTAATTGTCCAGCACCCATTCTGCGGCAAGTGTAAGCGTTAGGTCCTGATTCAAAGCCTCCCGAAAATAGGTGTGTACCTTCTCCAGCCAATCTTCATACACTGTAAGGTCGCGTCCCCCTATTACTGTTGTCTTGCTGGGATCCATAGGACCCCGGCTTATTTCCTGATAATTACTTACCAGAAAATTGACCAGGTCTTGCATTTGTTCGGTTTTTGATGAAAATGAATTTTCCGAGCCAGGAAAATCTGGTTCTCGGATTTTATTACCTTGGTCATCCGACATACTTAACGTCTCCCGGATTTTTCTGCGGCAACCTCCGCCGCGGTCGGCCTCACTTGAGAACGCGGCACATCTTGAATAACCAGAACGGGTTTGGTGCCATGCTCAATGTAATTGCGGGTAACAGTCCCATAAGGCCAGGAAACTTGCCCAGAATAACCATGGGCACAAAGTACAACAATGTCGATATCTTCATGCTCGGCTAATTCCAGTATTGTGGAAGGCACACTCGTACTCTCAACCACACAGGTATCACAATTTACCGGTAAACGCTCTTTCATCTCGTAAAGGTACCGTTCAACAGCCTGGTGGCTGAGCTGTAACAATTTTTCCGAAAGCTGGCTGATTTCGACTGGGAATGGTTCTGGAATAGGCAGTTCGGGTGGTCGAATCACTGCCGCTAAGAAGAGTGTTGATCTTTCACCTGCGGCTTCTGCTGTGCTACCGGTTGGGGTTTCTCCTTGTGCCAGCTTAATCCCGGCAGAGAGAGAACACTCAGCTCGGCGTGAGCAGTCAATCGGGATGAGAATTCGGTGGTATCGAATTGTGCGATCACCTGTGATGGATTGGTTGAAGGCACGCACGATCAGTACTGGCAGATAAATCATATTGATCACTTTATGGGTGACACTGCTGATGTTCCAACGACTTAATCCGCTTGAGCCATGCGTGCTGATAACCAACAGGTCGATATTCTCGGTATGGGCAAAGTCGACAATGTTTTCCGCAGCTTTTCCTTCTCGGACAGAATAATCAACCCGGCTCCTTTTTTCATTCACACCCATCAGGGATTCTTCACCCAAATTTTTCCGAATCCTATGTGCGATCCCTTGCATATATGCATCTGCCTCGGCTTTACGTAGTTGCCAGCGTAATGGATCAATGGCATTTGGCATTTCATGGTAGGAAGTTGGGTCAAGAACCTGTAGAAGGATGATGCTTGACCCAAAGATTCGCGCAAACAGCTCGGCATGAGGTATCGATCCTTCAGCGAGTGGTGATCCATCTAATGGCACTAGGATTCGGGTAAACATGATGGTAACTCCTTCCAATCTAGAAAGATTAAAGAGGGGCAGTGTGGGCTTGGTTGTTGTTCCACGCAGCCCATCGCTGTCCATCGTCTTGAACTCGCTCAGCGCGGGTGATAGGCTGCAGCAGGTTAGAGAGAAAAAATCAAACCAGCCAGCCTCCATTGTATCAGCAATGCCGCGAACAGCGCTGCACGACATGGAAAGCTGACTTGGTTACAAAGTTTTGTGACCAAATCAACTCTCTGATGATCTTGAGAGGATGATCTAGATAGAGAAGTCTACTTGTGAACGGGGTTGGTCTTACCCGCCTCTTGCTTCTGCCGTCGCACGTGTGTGCGCTGCCCTTTGGATAATCTTCTTATCTTCTTTTTTTTGTTTGTTTTGTCAATCAATGGTGTAACTCCTTGCACACGGATTATAGTTCAAACCCAGGTGTGGCTCAAGATACCCATCTGCCAAAGCTGTGCCATGGTCTTAGCCATTCGAGGTATGGTCATTGTCTGTTTTTTAGGATTTTAAGGATACTGCTGGTCCACCTTCACCAGAGGGCAGGCTGGGGTGAGGGGAATGGTCCGGAAGGTTCGGCCTGCAGAAGTGGCTCAGCTTTCTCAATCAGGTGGGTGAGGCGCTCCATGCTGCTGGTAACCAGTGGCAGCGGTGGTTCGTCCATCGCCTTGATTGCAGCCCACACCAATGCTTGCCGTTCCTTGAGATCTGATATCCGGGCTGAGGCGCTAATCACAGCACGGTGGTTAACCAGGCGGCTCCACAGGATTTGGCATACAACGGATAAAGGTGGTGCAATGATGATACCCACAAGGCCAAAGGCATCTGCCAGGGCAATGAGCAGCACTACGGTTAGAATGGGGTTATCCCATCTATGGGTAAAAAGTCGTGGCATCACCCAAACACCCAAGGCAATCATTACGACAAGCACATAGAGAGCTGTAATAAGGCTTAGCGGAACGCTGGTCAGCAGCCCCACCAGAAGCACGGTAACTACCGCGATAGCTACCCCAACCACGGGTATCAGGCATGCCAAAGCGCTGATCAACGCCAATAGCGCCGGGAATGGAGACCCAAGCAGCCAGCAACCAAGGCCAATTAGTAGCCCGGCCAGGAGACTTTGGATTAACTCGCCGCGTATGTAAGCGCCGATATCGGGCTCAACGGTTCGCCAAATACCACGTGCCTGTTTACGCTGACCAGATGGAAGCAATGAAAGCCAGAGTCGTTCAAAATGAATTTGATTAATGCTCCAGTAGATGCTCAAGAACAGGATGACGATCACGCCACTCAGGATGCTGCCAATGCCCTGCGTGAATCCGAGTATTGCTGGCAGCACGAGCTGCCCCTGGCTGCCGGTAACGGCTTCGAAGAGCTTACTTGGCGGTGGCAGTCGGGTTAACAGAACCTGTTGGAATGAGCTGCCCTCCAACCATACCGGAAGCACCCATTTATCCTGCACGGACACGGTATGAGCTAATTGTTGAATCTCTTGGATCGCAGCCTCAGTGGTTAGAAAGAGTAAGAATCCGAGGCTGCCCAATACCACCAGGTACAGTAGGATCCAAGCCAGGCGCACTACCAGCCTTCGTTCAGCCAAGCGGTTAAATAATGGGCGAATAGCTGCTGCAAGCATAAGGGAGATTAAAACGTAAAGGACGACCGTGCGGAACTGCCACAATACCACCAGTGCCAGCAACGTGGTCATTACTGCCATTCCGAATACTACCAGTTTCTTCGTCATGGTGTGCCTGAACTACTGACTTGAGCCAACAGAGAGTCAAGGTCGGTTGTTATGGTCTCAATTTCATCCAACACCTGATCAACCTGCTTGACCCTTAGATCCGTGCCTCCTTTTTTGAGTCGAGCCTGCTTGCGTAAGTCTTGGGCAAGATCCAGGGCTTCATAACGTAGCCGGCTGGCAAGGTCGCGCCCGGTCGAGACTTCCGCTTCTATCGATCCTGTTTGAAAGACAAAGCGATCAAGGAGGAGCTGAATAATGGCCGCTATGGGGATTGCCATGAGCGCACCGGCGATGCCGAATAAAGAGCTAAAAGCAAAAAGCGATAGCAGTGAGACGAATGGATTGATCCCCACCGCCTTCCGCATGACGCGTGGCACCAGGAAACTGTTTTCTATCTGTTGAATAACTACTGTAGCTACGATCACCCAGATCAGCTTGGAAGGCGCTATGGATAAGGCAATTACCGCTGCAGGGATAGCACCAAGCAGCGGTCCAATTAATCGGTACTGCCTCCAATACGCCCGCTACAAGTGCCAGAACCAGGGCATTGGGTAAACCAATCAGCAGATAGGCAACCAGCGCCATGCTGCCGATGATCAGGCAGAGGATGCCTTGCCCGGCAAGGTAGGAGCTGATCTTGGTTTCCATGGCCGTAATCAGTTCACTAATCACCTCACGCTGATCCTTTGAAACCAGCGGTAACATGGATTGAATGATGCGCGGCCCATCGAGCGTCCAGTGAAATGCCAATAGTAGGATAACTATGGCGATAAAGATGGCCTTTGCCACCAGAGATACATAATCCAGCGCCTGCCCGGCAGTAGCCAGCATCTGTTGTGCCGTTTGCTCTAACGGCTGCAGGCTTGGAAGTGTCAGAGGGAGGAACTCACTTAAGCGTATAATCGTTTGATTGGGATAATTTACCATCCAATCACGCAGGCTTTGATAATAACCTGGCACAGAGGCTGCAATCGTTGTGCCTTGCTCGACAAGCAAGGGGAATAATAACAGCACGAAGCCGATGAGCAGGGCGAACACGATAAGGTAAATAAGGATAACTCCTGCTATCCGGGGGAGCCCTCGCCGGTACAACCAGGTGACGGCTGGTCTAATCACCGTGCCCATAACTATGGCGATGAATAAGATGAAAACGACCTGGTTAAATCGATAGAGAAGCCAGAAGCCAAAGGCCACAAAACCGAGCACGAGAGTCGCCCCCATGACGCGGCGAAATGTCCATTGGTAGGATTGTGAAGGTGGAAGGAGTGCCATGATTTATTTAACCCTTCGGTACATCTTGAAAAATCCCATACCCGTCATGATGACCAGCCAGATCTATGCTCACGTAGTTAACGCCGGCCGTCCACGATTCCCGCGAAACAAAAAGGTCAATAAAAACCCAACCACAAATCCGCCAATGTGTGCCATATATGCGACACCACCTGTCTGCGCGGCGCTGGAAATGGAACCGAAGTAGACAAAAAACTGTAGGACGATCCAGATCCCAATGACAATCAGTGCGGGTACCTGGATCTCTCGTTGGCCTTGTAATACTCTGACCTTTCCTTGAGGGAACAGTAAAATGTAAGCCCCAAGCACTCCCGCAATCGCCCCAGAGGCACCCAAATTTGGCACATCTGATCCGGAGCTAACCGCCAACTGAGCAAAAGTTGCAGCAAGCCCACAGATCAGGTAGAAAATTAAGAACTTGATATGCCCGAAGCGGTCTTCCACATTGTCACCGAAGATCCATAAGTAAAGCATGTTACCTGCCAGGTGAACCCACCCAGCATGCATGAACATGGCAGTGAAGAGGGTTAGAAAATCAGCCAGGGGATTGGCAAGGAAACGGTTAGGGACGAAAGCCCATTTCTCAATAAATGCATCACCACCACTCAGCTCTACAAGGAAAAACAGGACGTTCAGAACGATCAAGCCATACGTGACTATCGGGACAGTTCTGCGAGCGGAATCGTCATCACCAATGGGTAACATAAGGTTTTACTCCTTTAATTTTCGGGTAATCGAAGAGTCATATACGCAATTCCCCGAGGCCGCGGGATGGCTCACCGTTCAACGCTGCGGGGGTTGGAAAACCCGTACCATTTGCCACCCAATTGATCAACTGGGTGGCATGTGGCATTGCGGTTAAGCAAAATGATGATTTCAAATTGCTTCGACAGACCCGCTCCAATCGTTGAATCGCGAGTGGTTATATCACACCAAGGAGGTTCAATATGATGAGTATGATGGCGATAACGATCAGCGTGTGGATCCAACCGCCAGTCTTTGGGAAGCTCGAGCTTATGTTCCGACCGAAAAAGCCAAGAGCCCATAGAATTACCAGAATTATTATGAGTGCCCACAACATGAGATTTCTCCTTTGTTGAATGATCTTATAATTTATTGGCAGTCACCTGGTGTTGTTTGATCAAGTGACTGTTTGTCTAACGTCCTAGTAAAATGAAGATACCTGCCGCGATGGCGAGCAACCCCATGATCACACCCAGGCCATCAAAGCTCAAGCTGAACAACGCAATCAGCCCAGTCAGGATGAGCCAGATGGCCAGTAAAAGCATGCCGATGTTTTTTGTGAATCTTTTCATCAAATTTTCCCTTCTTATTGATGTGGTTTTCGAATGTCGTCGTGTTATTCATCCTTCAGCTTCGCCGCAAACACCAGCAAAGATTTTGTCGGTTTACAAACAGCCTTGGTAGAAGCAGTTGGTTCGTTTCGTGTTAGGTTCTCCTTCTTCTCCCAACAAATAATCGAATGATAAGGAGCAATACCACCGCCCCAGCAAACGCAATCAGGATCGACGGGAGGTTGATCCCCGTCATCGGGTCACCGTAGTGGAAGAAATAGGAAGCAATAAAGCCTCCCAATAATCCGCCTACCACGCCTACGATGACGTCACCAATACAACCATAGCCGCCCCCTTTCACGACCAATCCAGCAAAAAAACCAGCGATTAAGCCAACCACAATCCAGGATAGTATTCCCATTCTATTCTCACTTTCTTGTGCATCATGTTTTTCGATTGGCGTCATGCAAAGGGTGTACACCCTTTGCATGACCGTTTCAACAAGCTGGCTTAGCTCTCCTCAGAGCTGGAAACCTTGGCAGGTACTTGTTTGTGGGTCCACCCATCTTCTGTCGTGACGATCCCTCTGGCAAACCAGCCAATAACAGCCCCAGCACTGAGCCACAAAATGAATTTAATCAGTTCCATTTCTTTCTCCTTTCAGAGCTGTTTCACAACCCTGGATTTTCTTCTCATGGAACAACTCGATTATTTTATCGAGCTTACCATTTTACAGCTACCCAAGATGTTGCCGGCTTGGTTTGAGTATTACCCCCAGCAGCAGACCCACAGCCAGGGATATCGTGATCGATACCCAAGGGTATCCTGCAACTTTCTTGGCGAAGTCACCCGGAACTCTGTCTGCAACATCCTGGACTTTCGCATTGTATTCACTTAATCCTTGTTCAACAGCCTTATTAACATTCTTTACTGCCACATCTACCGTTTTCTTTGTGTCATCTGTCAATTGTTCAAATTTCCTGGTCAACCCGGTGATGCCATCATCCCCCAATGTAGCCATATCATTTTTTGCGTTCTCAACGTCCTGGTTAACTTTGTTTTCAAATTCCATATCGTTCATTTTCTATTTCCTTTCTGGCTTTTGCCATGGGTGTGTTCAGGGTGCCTCAAGCACTCTTAACTTTCTTCTCAACATCATTTATCCGCCGATTGAATTCCTCCTCGGCGGCTTCACGGGTGTAGCCATACTTCTGTTGGAGTAATCCAACGATTTGTTCGGCATTACCGCCAGCCTGTTCCAGCTCATCGTCGGTGAGCTTGCCCCACCACTCTTTCATCTGGCCGTGCATTTCCTTCCACTTGCCTTCTAAAATATCCTTATTCATTTTGAGCTCCTCGTATCCTTTGAATATGCTGCCCCTGCTTTATACGCCGGCGCTCCGGGCAATGTAGCGCGCCAGCCAACTATCGCGTTCCCTTCTATCATGGGTGGATTTGGATCCTCCACCCATCCTATGGGTTGGGAAACAGGTTATCCTCCAGCTGAACCAAGTTATTGGTCAACTGATCCAGCTCTGGCTGCGCTGAAGTGAGGTTGGTCTTCACCTTGGTCAATGCCTGAGCCGCACTCTGTTGCATGGCGCTGAGCACGTCTTTTTGATCCGGTCCCAGCAAACCGGACAGGATATCCAGCGCAGCGGAGGCCTGGACCAACGACAGGCGCACTCCAGCATAATCATCAGCAACCACTGCCTGGCTGGCTCCACGCACACCTGACAACGCCTTGAGCACATAACTATGCAGGATGGCGGAATCCAGATCCTTTTGCAGGGTTTCGTTACCCGTCTGCAACGAGGTGATCTGATCGGTTTGGCTTGTGATGGTTGTGTTGGCATGTTCCAGGTCGGAGTTGGCTTTAACGAGCTCCTGCCGTGTTGGGATGTAGAACAAAAAGGCGATTAACAAGGCGCCTAATCCAAATGCCAACAGCACCACCAGCAGCCATCGCAGGGTACCCCGCATGGACTTTTGGGGACGGGTTTCAGGTTTTGCATCGGATGGGACAGTTTCTTTTTCATCCATAAGTATCCTCCTTATCTAGCAGCTTCCAATGCTACAGGGGAACTCCCGAGCAGGACATAATCCAAGCTTGACGCAATCCTCGCGACAGAAGCGGAGATGCTGGCTTACAAGATTAGTAAGTACACTTAACGAAGTAATTGCTTTTTTTACATACGTTTCATCTTCTTCTTATTAGGCGCAATACCAGAAGCAAAATTACTGCTCCGACGAACGCAATCAGGATCGACTCCAGGTTGATCCCTGTCATATCGCCTAAATGCAGTAAATTGACAGAAATCCAGCCTCCCAACAATCCGCCAATCACTCCAACGATGATATCGCCAATCAACCCGAAGCCTCCGCCTTTAACGACCACTCCGGCCAAAAAACCAGCGATCAAACCAACCACAATCCAGGATAATATTGTCATTCTTTACTCCGTTTCTTTTGTTTTTGATATCTTTATTTGATGTCATCCGATGGGACGAACTTATTCGCATGACCTTTCGATAAGAGGATTTATCTCTTCTTGGTGTTGCTGGGATTCAACGTCCACTCAAACAGTAATTCCTGGTTGGGTGGAAGTGGTGTTGGCTGCGCGAATTGCTCATACCCGGCCAGGTTGACACCGTGCAGCTCCTGCAGCTTCTCCCGATACCAGACGTCAAACGGGAGATCAGAGGCGATGATCTGCCCCAAAGCCTGAGCCACATCGGGAGCTTCCAACGTGGTCACAGCCGTTGCCCCAAAAGCAGTTTCCACCAAAGCCAACCGTTCGCGCGTGATACCCAGCCGTTGGCGCGAGGCTTCGTAAGGCTTTCGCTGAGAGCCGCATAACTCCTGGCAAAATCGCCGCCAGGCTTCCACCTTACCGTTCAGGATGGGGAATGTAAGAACAATACCAGACATCGTCGGCCTTCTTCCATGGTACATCACTCGATTAAGCAGAATTCAATATCTATCCATTAGTCTTTAGCCTGAGTATAATGATGAAGCGTCTCAAAAGCGTCACAAGGAGACCGTGCAGTGGCTGACCAAGTAACTTACCATTACATCTCTATGCATTGGGACCCCCCGAAGTGCGCCTGGGTGAAAACCTGGTGACGTTTCCCACGCGCAAGACACTGGCGCTCCTGATCTACCTGGCGATAGAGTCAAGGCCACAACCACGCGAGGCTCTGGCAACCTTGCTGTGGCCAGAAGCCAGCCCTGAGCGCAGCCATGCATCGCTGCGCAATACCCTCGATCACTTGCATACAGCCTTACGCCAGGCGAGTGGTCAAGCCCAAACCTCCTATCTTTCTGTCACACATAATTCGCTGAGCCTGAATCCAGACGCTGATATCGACTTTGACCTGCGAACGGTAGAACGCGCTTATGCGCTGGCACGCGCCGAACGTTCAAGCCGGACAGTGCCGGAGGGTTCAGGAAGCCTGCCGTTATTACAATCGGCGGCAGCCTGCCAGCGAGGTGATTTTTTGGCTGGATTTTCGCTGGGCGATGCGCCTGACTTTGACGATTGGGCAGCCATTCAGCGCGAAGTCTGGCATCGCCGCCTGGGTCTGATCCTCGACCGCCTATCCGAGATCCAATTTGCGCAGGGAGACTTTACTGGTGCCACAGAGACTGCTTCGCATTGGATTGCCCTGGATGCGCTGAACGAAATTGCCTATCGCCGCAAGATGCGGGCGCACTTCGCGGCTGGCGAGCGCGGGCAAGCACTGGAGACCTATGAGGCCTGTCGGACCATTTTAGCAGCTGAATTGGGCATCGAGCCAGAACCGGATACAACTGCGCTTGCTGAGCGTATTCGCACACAGCCATCCCTTAAACGTCCTTACGACCGTAAAGCCACTCCTCGGCCACAAGCGACCAGATACATCGGTCAACTTTCCTGGGAAACCTGTTTACCGGGCGCAACCGCGAGTACCAGGAACTTGTAAAATGTTATGAACGCGCAGCCGAAGGCCAGCCCCAGTTTGTGGTGTTGCGCGGGGAGGTTGGGATTGGCAAGACTCGCCTGGCCAGGAAATTCATCCATTGGGCCAATGCCCAGGGGGCAGAGTTTCTGTTGGGGAGCGCCTTTGAGAGTGGCAGCCATTTGCCGTTTCAGCCGCTGGTGGAGGCGCTCCGGCTGCGGCTCGAGGGTGAAAGTTCGTTATTAAATTTAATCGATAAAATTTGGTTGTCGCCGCTCAGCCAGTTGTTACCAGAATTGGGCCAACACTTTCCGAATTTATCCCCCGCACCTATGGAGCTTCCTCACTTGGAAGCAGATGTAAAACAGGCGCAGTTGTACGAACCTCTGGTGCAATGTATGCTGGCTCTGGCTAAGAAGGCGCCGTTGGTGTTGTTTATGGATGATTTGCAGTGGGCAGATAGCGCCACATTAGACCTGCTGCAATATGCCAGCCGGCGCTGGCAAGACAACGCAGCCCGGATCTTGTTTTTGGCCAGCCTGCGGTCAGAAGCCTTACACCCCATGACCCAACCCCAGCCAGGAGGCAGCCCGCAGGGTTTGAGCCAATGGCTGGAAGGCATGGTGCGCGCATTGACGCCGGTTCATATCGAGCTGGAACCACTCGGGGAACATGAGACAGTGCAAATGATGCTATCCATCCTGTCGCCGCCCGATGCTGGCTTTGCCCAATGGTTGTACGATGAAACACATGGACAACCCTTCTATTTGATTGAGACCCTCAAGGATTTGCTCGAACGGCGTGTGCTGCACCCGAAACGGCGGGCGGAGGGCCAATGGACCTTCTCAGTGGACGCTGATCACGATCTTGGGCAGGCGGTGCGCGTCCCGTCTACCGTGCATGCGGTGATCCGCTCACGCTTGAATCGACTCAGCCCGAACGCCTTCAGCCTGTTAGCAAGTGGATCTGTGCTTGAGCATCGGATCACCTTTGAGCGCATGTGCGCCATCTCCAACATTGACGTAGATCAGGCATTACCCGCCCTGGATGAATTGATCAGCGGCCGGCTCTTGCTAGAAACAACCCAACCGGGTGTGACCAGTGCTTACACATTTACCAACGATATGCTGCGTGACGTGGTGTACACCGAAGCCGGGGATGCACGGCGGCGGCTTTTTCACCAGCGGGCGTTGGAAGTCCTCGAAACGGGTGGGGAGTCAGCGGCAGTGCTCGCCCACCATGCGCTGGCCGCCGGGCTGGGACAGTCTGCTTTCCACTACAGCCTGGCTGCCGGGCGAGAAGCACTGCGTCTCTCGGCGGTGAGTGAGGCTGTCGTCCACTTTGAGCACGCCCGCCAGTTCGTGCGGGAGGCAGTTCCTGCCAGAAATGCCAGATGAGGCAGATTTGCGGGACCTGTATACGCAGCTTAGCCGGGCTTATAAATTGGGTGGTCAAATGGAAAAGGCTTTGGTGATTGAGGCTGAACGTAAAAGATTCCTATCGGATTGAAAACTGTCAATTGAGTGCATTTAGAACCTGCTGGGTAAACGGTAGCACTTTTCGACAGCTTTCTCCTATGTTGGATCGTAGTATGCTGGACTATGCGTCTCCTCGCTTCTCCTGGTCTAACCTGACCACATCCCGTTAATCCCAACAATAGTGTGGTTTTGGTAGTTGCTCATCAGCCTGCTTGAACCAATTAATTACATTGGGCTGGTAACAACGGACCGGTAGGATGATATAGCAGTGGCATATCCATTAGCACGGGTAAAAGTGTTTATTTGCATGGCTTTGCTTACTATGCTCTTGGGGATTGTCAAATCCCTGAGCACTGCCGGCTTTGCAGGCATCCTGGCGGGGCTATCCTGGCCAGGGTCTGGGGATTTCAGGGAGTGCCTGTTGATGACTATGTATCAAACAGAAGCTGGTAAGATGGTGAGGCTGCGCCAGATCGTAGTTTGAATGGTGAACTAATAAACACAACCGGGCGGCGTTTTGTGACGCTTTTGAGACGCTATACCTCTATACTACTATTAATTGAGAGCAAGACGTAAGTGTTTCGTATGGTCACAAGAGATGATCCTCTTGTTGATCTGTCAGGTCAATTGCCACTCGGACATCAGACCAAGTGGCTTCCAACATATCATTTATTAGGAGGCGTTTTATGGATAACACAACTACAATTATTATCGCTGTTTTGGTAGTGGTGATAGCAGGGATCATATTAGGACTGGTTTTTTCTCGGCGGAGACGTTCGGAGCAGCTCCATGAAAAATTCGGACCTGAGTATGATCGCACCGTGCAGACCATGGGTGACGAGAAGAAAGCACAAACAGAGCTGAATGAACGGCAGAAGCATGTTGAGGCTTTGGATATTCGTCCACTTACGGTTAGCGAGCGCGATCGTTATCTAGCTGATTGGACTGCTGTCCAATCCAAATTTGTTGACGAACCGGGACAGGCGATCGTAGATGCCGACCGCTTAATCATGGAAGTCATGCAGCTTCGTGGCTATCCAGTATCTGATTTTGAGCAGCGAGCGGCTGATATCTCGGTCAAATATCCTGCTTTGGTGAGTAATTACCGCGGTGCGCGGGAGATTGCGGACAAAAATAAGCAGCAACAGGCAAATACAGAAGAATTAAGAAAGGCAATGATTTATTACCGGTCTCTATTCGAGGAACTACTCAAAACAGAGTCGGTCATTGGAGAGGAGAAAAAGGTATGAATGATCAATATGATAACCCAGATATGGTTGAGAGAACCTATAATGACATGAGCAGTCCAGATGTAAATTCGGATTCTTTTACCAACAAAGTCCCAGTGGATACTGATCTTATCCATGATACGCCGATGGGCGAGACAGATATCCACGAGACTTTGAAGGACGAGATGATTGTCGAAGAGATGCCGATAGGCGAGACGATTATCCCACGAAGACCCCTACCGCAACTCGAATGCTGGATTATCAGCTTCCCTACTTAACCTTGAGGAATCAGAGCATTTTCGCACGCGCTGGAATGAGATTCAGGGTAAGTTTGTGGATGATCCGCGCGCTGCTGTTGAACAGGCGGATACGCTGGTGTCTGAAGTGATCGAGCTTATCACCCAGACTTATGCCAACGAACATAGGTCGCTGGAGGGTCAGTGGAATCATGGCAATGATGTCTCTACTGAAGATCTCCGCAAAGCCTTGCAGCGCTACCGCTCCTACTTCAACAGCCTGGTGGTTTGAAAGCAGAAGAGATAACCACAGACCAAAAAAATTCGATTTCAAAGTGACCTGACCCACATTACCAAGGGGTCAGGTTGTTCCTATTAGTCCGTAACCGATGTTTCTGATCGTATTCATGATTGACAGAAGGAGGATAGCCATGAATGATAAACCACCCTGGGAGTTCACCTGTAAAAAATGTGGCGATCATAAATTGATCGTCACTCGCATTTGGACCATCCTTGCAGGTCCCGTCAGTGAACGCTGGCAGGAATGGGGACCACTTGAAGCTGACCATCGCTGGCGTTTCGAGTTTAAAGAAAGGGTGGAGGAAAAACCAGACAAAGAAGCTGAGCTGGGGGATTTCGGTGAATTTGCAGAAGATGACTCTACTTCTGAACCGGAAGAATATGAAATATTCGAAACGGAGAACAACCCGGAAAGTGACGAGTTTTATGTGAATTGTGCAAACTGCGATCGGGAGATTGAATTTGGCTGGTCACAGCCAAACCGTGGTGGGCGCATATTCCCCGTGGAATGTTCAGACTTCATTCCGGGGTTATACTGGCCGGAACCCAGATATTTGGATTCATGGCAGCAGAAACACTGGCTCCGTGCGTGAGATCGCCAGCCATAACGAATGACCCGGATCGATGTTCTCCATGCTCAATTATTTGCAATTGGTTATAAAAGGCTCTTGCGTAAGTGCGGCATTTTTGCTTGAGGTCAGATGATCAAGCCCAGCGATGTTGAATCCTGGGAATTCTTGTGATCCCTAAGTGCAACCGGGCTTTACAAACCACATCCAATGTACTTGCTTTGCTATTATCCAATGGACTCGGGCAAAAATAGCAAGCATTGGTCGCGCGTTTGAGCCGCTCCACGCTCACATAAATTTCTCAAAAAGGACTAACCCCCTCATTACAGCATTTTTCTCTCACCAAGGCTTGTTTACCAGTAGGTTTTTTGCGTTTAGTTCCCCATAAAAAGATTAAATATGTGAACGTTCAATACGTTCATCTCGGAAAAGCAGAAAAATTGAATTAACATCACCACGAAATAGAATCCAGGATTACAATAGGTGTTTAATTGTCAGCTTGAAAGCATATTCCTTCTGTGCTATCTGTTCACGGAATTTCTATACAATTTTTACACCTACTTTATAGAGCTGAGGAAAATTAAATATGAGCGAATCGGTGCGTGCTGTTGAACGGGCTTTGGATGTCCTCTTGTGCTTCACCAACCAGACTCCTGAATTAACGATGACCCAAATTGCCGAGCAAGTGGGGATTCACAAGAGTACCGCGCACAGATTATTAGCCACATTAGAGAATAAGCGCTTCATCCAGCGAGACCAAGATACGGGTATTTATCGTCTCGGTATTCGCCTGCTTCAGATGGCATATTTAACATTGGAACAAAACGACCTGCGTCGATTGGCAGTGCCGTTTATGCATCGCTTATGTGATTTGTATGAAGAGAATATCGATTTTGCTGTATTGGATGATACAGATGTAGTATTTGTCAACATTCTCGAAGGACCGCGGCGAGTCAAATTAGCAGCGGCCATAGGGCAGCGACTTCCAGCATTTGCTACTGCTTCTGGTAAAGCAATCCTTGGATTTATGCCCGAAGAATTGGTGCAGCGGATCCTGGATCGAGGAATGCCTAAATTAACTCCATATACACTAAACTCAGCGGATATTTTATTTGACGACCTTAAATCTGTCAGGGAACTTGGTTTTTCAGTATCTGAGCAAGAATTAGAGGAACAGATCAACGCCGTAGCTGCACCGATATTTGACCAGGAGAATCATCCCATCGCCTCGATTGCTGTCGCTGGGCCTGCGTATCGGCTAACACGGGAGCGTATGATGGAAATCGGTCCGGTTGTTGTTGCCACAACCAGGGAGATCAACCAGGAAATTAGGATGACGGCAATTCCTCTGGTAAATTCCACTTCTGTTGTTCCTGATTTATTGGCAAATAAAGAATAGGTATATTATTCCTGCCGGTCAATCACTTCTTTTCTAGTTATACAACCATCCCTAATTCTGATGGAGAACGAATATGGCGTATAAAAATGTTGTAGTCCCCACATATGGGTCGAAGATTACGATCAAGGACGGAAAACTACAGGTTCCTGATAATCCAATCATCCCATTTGTTGAAGGCGATGGCACGGGGCGTGATATATGGAGGGCTTCCGTCAGAGTATTCGATGCGGCGGTTGAGAAAGCCTATGGCGGTAAACGCAAGATTCACTGGATGGAAGTCTATGCTGGAGAGAAAGCATATCAAATGTTCCAAAGTTGGCTGCCCGACGAAACCACAGCGGCATTTAAAGAATTTTTAGTGGGGATCAAAGGTCCACTAACGACCCCCATCGGTGGCGGGATTCGCTCTTTAAATGTAGCATTACGCCAGTTGCTCGATTTGTATGTATGCCTTCGCCCGGTCCGCTATTTTAATGGTGTACCCTCCCCAATGAAGCGGCCGCAAGATGTGGATATCGTTATCTTTCGTGAAAACACCGAAGATATCTACACCGGGATTGAATTTCAATATGGCACGGAAGAACATAAAAAGTTCATGCAGCTGTTCAAGAAAGGCTTCAGTACTGAATATAATACGATCCGCTTTCCAGAAACTTCTGGGTTGAGTATTAAGCCTGTTTCGGTTGAAGGTACTGAACGCCTGGTAAGGGCGGCGATCCAGTGGGCGTTGGACAATAAACATAAGAGCGTAACTTTTGTGCACAAAGGTAATATCATGATCTACACCGAAGGTGCCTTCGTGGAATGGGGATATGCCCTGGCCAAGCGCGAGTTCCGCAACCAGATTGTCACCGAGCGCGAAACGTGGATCCTGGGAAAAAAAGAAGCGGATCCGGAATTATCGGTGGAAGATATTGCCATCATGATAAACTACGGCTACTCGTTGATGTCTGATGCTCAGAAGAGAGATGCCAGGCTTGAAGTTGAGGATGCTTTGAACTTGTGGGATACACATGGAAATGGCCAATGGAAGGATAAACTGCTTATCAAGGATTCCTTCGCTGATTTAGCGATAAACACCGTGCTTACCAACCCATTAGATTTTGATGTTATTGCCACCATGAATCTGAATGGCGATTATATATCCGACGAGATTGCTGCCCTGGTAGGTGGGATTGGCATTGCGCCGGGTGCCAATATCAACTATGTCACCGGTCACGCAATCTTTGAGGCAACCCATGGTACAGCGCCTAAATATACCGATCTGGATAAGGTCAATCCGGGCTCAGTCATTTTATCCGGTGAAATGATGTTCCGTTACATGAGGTGGACGAAGGCTGCTGACTTGATCCTCAAGGGGATGGAAGGTGCCATCGGGGCAAAGACTGTCACCTATGACTTTGAACGCCTGATGGAGGGTGCAACGCTTCTCACATGTTCAGAGTTTGGCGATGCGATTATCAACAATATGGATTAATGCTTTTATAATAAAAGGACCCCTCTTTCGGAAATGGAGAGCGAAATTTTTATTCCTTTTAATAAAGAAATAAGGAATACTTTCATCGGATGTTCACCATCCAATTCGCATTGGAATGATCATGCTAACCTTTTTAAATATTTGTCTAAAAAGGAAAACACCCGGTTCATATTTTCCTGTGTTTCAAATAATGGATCGCCGTGACCAGCCCCTTCTATAATGTCAAATTCGAATCGATCATGGCTTGCGTACTTTTCCAATTTTTCCACGAACATTATGGATTGTTGCACTGGTACCATAGTGTCTAGGCGTCCATGCTGGATCAATATCGGGGGCATATGTTTATGTATATAGGTCATTGGATTAGCAAGCTCAACTTTAAGGGGTACATCGGAAAGTTTTGCACCTAAATACCTCGATTCGGGAGAATCTGCACCAGCATGGTCACCAGAGCCATAGCCATTTTCTGCCAGTTGTTCGTCCATTTCCAGGAAATTAGTTGGTCCAAACCAATCCACCGCTGCTTGGATATGGCAAGGATATTCCAGATTGCTGAGGCATAAATCATCCAACTCGGTTACACTGGCTGTCAGGCATAGCATGGCAGCATAATTTCCCCCGGCGGAACCACCACACGCAGCAATTCTATTTCCATCGAGTTGATACTTCACCTGATTTGCCCTAATCCACCGGATCGAAGCTTTTAAATCTTGTAATCCAGCCGGGAAAATCGCCTCACTGCTGAGACGATAATTGACACTCACCACCGCATAATTTCGTTCTAGACCCTTCAAAAAAGCCATAAGGTGGATGTCCCGCTTGTCGCCAATAGCAAAGGCTCCCCCATGGATATTTAAAATCACAGGGAAAGGTCCATCACCTTCATCAGGTAAATAGATATCTAGTTTTTGAGCAGCGGAAATATTGGAATAAGTTATATCCAGCCATTTCCGTTTAATTTGGGATATATCCGCCTGTGAAATCTGGAAAAATGACTCTTTCACGTGTTCGGGTTTATGATGGAAGTTCATGCCATTTCCTTGTATATAAAGTCGTTTAACTGTTCTGGTGTACTTATCCTAACCCTTGACTCGGATCATCTTTTTTGCGTTTCTTTGGAATTGGTCAAATGCTACCGCCCCGAGCAGGATTAATCCGCGGACAATAAATTGAGCGTAAGTTCCCCAACCTGCTAATTGCATTCCATTTCCCAGGACTGCCAGGAGCAACACGCCTGCAATAAGGGATTGGATACTACCTTCCCCACCCATAAAGCTGACCCCACCTACAATTGCGGCTGTGAGGGCGATGAATTCTGTTCCAGGTCCAAATGAGGAGTTAGTGGTATTAGACTTGGAAATCATCACCATGGTAGCAATGGCGGTAAAAAAACCACAAATCGTGTAAATCGCGATTTTCATTTTACGGGTATTGATGCCTGCTAGCCTGGAAGCTTCTTCATTTCCGCCCAGGGCGAGCAACCTGAAGCCAAAAACCGTTTCGGTGTAGACAATACTCACAAGAATTGCAATTAAAAAGGCAAGGAAGACATCAAATGGTATTCCGAGAATCCTTTATTTTGTCAGAAAGAGAAATTCATCCGGATAACCGCGAAATGTATTGGCTTTGGAAATCAAATATGAAATCCCTTGAAAAACGGTAGCAGTTGCCAAGGTGGCAATCAAGTGGAAAGATTCTAATACTGGTGACTATCAAACCGTTGATTAAACCCAAAGTGGTTCCCAGCAGTATTCCAATCAGGACTGCCAGCCATGCCGGTAGGTGGTAAACCATCATCAGCATGGCTGTGACAACGCCAACCAATGACATCTGATAGCCAACTGACAGATCAATACCGCCCCCGATCATTACAAATGACAAACCAATTGCTACAATGATAAAATAGGAATTCTGGATGATGATATTGGTCAGGTTACGCCTGTTAGAAAATAAGGACTTGTAAAAGAAAAGAGAACCATAAGAACAAAAAGGACGAACATGACCGTATATTTTTTCAGTCTACTCAAATCAATCTTTGATAATTTTTCTTTCTCTGCTAAAGAACGCTGGTTCTGATCCATACACTCAACCTCTATACTTATTTCGTATGAAATCCACTAATCATTATCCGAAAGATTTGTATTCGACCTCAGGGGTATGATTCCCATCGCGATCCTTTCCCTTCACGATCATCGTCACCACATCGTCGAGAGTGACTTTACTGACCTCCAGGATGTCTTGCCTGTGCCCACCTTTCAAGACAAACACACGATCGGCAATTGAAAGGATATCCGGGATGCGCTGGGTGATGAGCAAGATCGAAAGCCCCATATCTTTCAGGTTCCTGATCAGACCTAGTAATTTATTAGCTTCAGTGACCCCCAAGGCAGCGGTGGGTTCATCCATGATCAGGACCTTGGATTGGAACGCAATGGCGCGGGCACAGGCAACCATCTGGCGTTGACCACCGGACATGCGCGCTACATTCAAACTTTGGTGATTTGATATCGACACGCAGATCGCGGATCACCTCTTCTGCTCTCTTGTACATTCTTTTCTTGTCCATGAATATATTAAACGGTCCACGGACAAGTTCCCTACCGATGAAGATATTTCTGGCAACATCCAGGTTGTTGAATAAGGCCAGATCCTGGTATATCATACCAACACCCAGGTTAAAGGCATCATGCGGATTTTGAATGTGGGCCTTTATTCCATCAATATAAATCTCACCCTCATCCGCTTGATACGCCCCTGAAAGGATTTTCATTAATGTGGATTTCCCGGCGCCGTTGTCGCCTACCATACCCATAATCTCGCCACGCCTCAGCTCCAGATCTACACTTCTGAGCGCCTGGACACCACCGAAACTCTTACATATCCCCTTCATCTCAACGATATATTCTGTATTCATAAAACCTCATCGATAATTTGTCAATAACAACTGAAGACACAAATTATTGGACACGGGTTTACCATAAATACTCTCACCAAACTGCTTGAAATCTCAATAGAATTACTTCACGATGGAATAATTATTCTGATGCTTTGTTTCACAAATTGTCTACCCATTCTTATAACATCACTTTAGCAGGTTCTTATAATATCTGAATGATATAAACATATCAGAAGGAGAAGTCTCCTTTGCAGGAGAACACAATCGACGGGCTGGGGAGGTCCCTTTGTTCTTTATCCCCAGCCCACATTCTTTATTCTATATCTATCATTGCATTTTTTATCAGCAATATTAGTTTAAGATCAAAATGCAAGATATGTCATAGATGACAGGTTGCTATTCGCCAGTTTACGGAGGACCAGGCGGTAGTTCTAAAGGCATTGGCTCAGCTGTCGGAACTGTAAGCACAGTAGCACTCTCAACCGGAACATACATGAGTTGCCCGTTTTCTGCGGTTACCATATCGAGTGCATCCCAAATTATCTTAGGAAATTCCTGACCGTTCAGCATTTTCCCGGCATATTCCATCGTTCTTCCGATGAGATCCCCACCAAATCGAATTGTGCCTCGGAAAACGCCGTTGCCTGTGGAAGAATCTGCTACAGCAGGTCCTTCTGCACCGATCATGCCCACGCTGAAGACCGCGACTTTCGCCAAGTCTTCAATGACGCTCGTACTAGCTCCCTTGGCGAATTCATCCATAATTGCCTGTGAGGCACCCATGCCACCATCTCCAGCATAAGCCAAAACAAGCTTCACATTAGGATTGGTGGTTAAAACATTCTGCATGGCGGTCTGGCCGGCCTGGAACATTTCCGCCTGAACGGTTTGAACGACTTTCACTGCCGGACTGTAGGCAGGGTTCTCAACTTTATTCGCTTCATCGACCACTATTCCAGTGGCATCTATGTAAGCGCCGGTCTCATCTTTCAGATAGGGCTCACTGATCATCTTGAGTCCCTGGGAGCGTGCAACAGCCTCTGGATTCAATGTTGACTCGAATATGGCTGTTTCGATCGAGCCTGGAGCAGCATCAGGATAAGTCTTATCAACCCATTGCTTGGCCATCAGGGCGGCATATTCGCCAGACAGGAATTGATTCATTTTCATAACAGCATCATAGGCGTTCTCGTCACCGGGATCACCCCCAGCAAACAAAACTTCAGTCCCAGCCTCCCGAGCCGCGATCAGCTTGGGTACCAGGCTGGTCGGTTCAACCGCCATGACAAACAGAAATTTTGGAAGCATGGCAGTGTAGTTCTCGATCTGCGTCGCCTGAGTATTGGCATTCCCATCCGCGCTGGAGACTTGAACATCGAAGTCATTGCCAAAAGCCCCAGTGAAGGCATCCTGGAAGGCCAGCATCAGCGGGTTATCCAAGGCAGGCAGGCTTACTACCAGGATGGGTTTTGCTGCCGGTGCAGCTTCTGTCGACGCAGGGGCAACTACTTCCGGTTCAGTCGCTGCCGGTTCAACCACTTCCGGCTCCGTCACAGCTGTTTCAGTTTCTTGTGCTTGACAGGCAGACAGCAATAGACCGATGATCATTAAAACTGAGAACATTATTGAAATCTTCTTTTTCATCATTTTCTCTCCTTAATTATTAACTAGCTTGAACAACGTAATATTTGAATCTGGATGAATGGAGCCCCATGCAAATTTGGAGTGATTCCACGCATTTCTACCCAACCATCAATGAACGATTCTGAGGGTATCCTGTCAAATTTACCTCCTTAGATATGTTTTTAAAGATCGATTGTTTCAATTTATTCAGGTTTCCCAACTAATAATGAACCATTAAATTAAGCTGCTGCTCTTGCAACTGTCTCTTTTGCCCTTCTATTTTTCTGATATTGGTCATAACCAACCGCAGCCAGGAGTAATGCACCTTTTATGATGTTTTGGTAAAAATCTGGGAGTCCAAATAGCTGCATCCCGTTATTTAGGACGGCAATGATCATGACCCCGGTGATAAGGCCAAAAATTGTACCTTCACCACCGGCGAAGCTGACCCCTCCCAAAAGTGCAGCAGTCAAGGCATCGAACTCTATGCCTGCTCCCGTGGTAACCTGTCCATTAAAAACCCTGGAAAGCAGTACCACTGCGGTAATTCCAGAAGCAAAGCCGCAAATAGCAAAGACAACCACTTTTTTTTGTTTGATATTTATTCCCACAAGGCGCGCCGCTTCCTGGTTGCCTCCCATTGCATAAACACGACTTCCAAAATTCGTACTGTGTAAGAAATACGCTCCGATAATTACCACAATAACCATGATGATGATAGGAACCGGTATTGGACCAAAGTAACCTTGTCCATACACCCGGAACGAATCAGGCAAACCGTCGATGTTTCGCCCTCCCGCAATAATGTAACCAATTCCTTTGTAAATAAAAGCTGTGCCCAGTGTGATGATCAATGGATGGACCTTTAGGATATTGCTGAGAAATCCATTTGTCATCCCCAAAAACGTTCCCAGCGCAATGCAAACGGGTATGGCAATCAGGGGATCAATTCCATAACCATAGGTATTCGATATCATGAGGGAGAGCACGATATTCGTGAGAATAATCTGGGAACCAACAGACAGGTCAATCCCCCCGCCAACCATCACAAACATCAGCCCGGTTGCGCTGATTGTCACAAAGGACATTTGCCTCAGCATTAATCTGAAGTTACCCAATGAAAGGAAATTGGGGGCTATGAAAGAAAAAATCACTATCGTCACCAGCAATATCAATAAAGGTGTGTATTTACTTGAAGATAATTTCAATATACCCAGACAGATTCTTAATCAGTGATGGTTTATATTTCATTACCGTGTTCCTGTGCTCCTGTGCTCTTGAACGGATATTTTCTAGTTTTATAAATAGTATTTATAAACTAATCAGCCAAGCCAGCAGTTACCCAAAAGATTTGTATTCAATATCATCTGCTATTTCTATGTTGCCGTCTTCTTCCCTTCACAATCAAGGTCACAACATCATCCAGTGTTGCGTCCTTAACATTGAGAATCTCCTGCCTTACCCCTCCTTTTAAAACGAAAACACGATCAGCAATTGCCAATATGTCCGGAATTCGCTGTGTTATGAGTAATATTGACAATCCCAGGTTTTTCAAGTTTTTGATCAAACCCAATAATTTATTAGCTTCGGTAACTCCCAAGGCAGCGGTCGGTTCATCCAAAATCATGATCTTCGACTGAAATGCAATCGCCCGAGCACAGGCTACCATCTGCCGCTGTCCGCCGGACATCCTGGCCACATTCAATTTGGGGGATTTGATGTCAACTCGCAGGTCTTTGATCAATTCCTCTGCTCGCCTGTACATACCTTTTTTATTCAGGGTCATCCCCAGCGGTCCCCAGACCAGCTCTCTTCCAGCGAATATATTATTGGCTACGTCTAGATTGTTGAATAATGCAAGATCCTGGTAGATCATACTGATCCCTAGTTTGAACGAATCCAGGGGATTGTTAATCTCTGCTTGCTTTCCAAAAATATATATCTCACCTTCATCTGCCTGGTAGGCGCCGGAGAGAATCTTCATCAGCGTGGATTTACCAGCACCGTTGTCCCCGACAATCCCCATGATTTCACCTTGTCTTAACTCCAAGTCAACATACTTAAGCGCCTGGATTCCCCCAAAACTTTTGCAAATACCCTTCATTTCAACTGCAAATTCCATGATCTCTGACCTCAATACCATCTAGTTAGCTGCATGAAGTCCCCAGGCTGTTGGATTATTCCACGGGCAGACTTTAAGGTGGCGATTACGCTTTTACCACTTTTACTCGTGGTTCATCCATCGTTACCATTGGGAGATGTCAGAATTGACACCTCTAGAACTCTGGCGACGGCTCCCTATCGTTCATGGATATCAAGGCGAGCCATCGCCAGATTCTGGCCATTGTATTTCTTAGCTGAGACCTTTCAACTATCGCTCATTAAATGCCGGAGCGGGGAAACCGAAGTCGGCTGACTTCTGGTCCGTCGGCCAGACCAGTTCCATCTTTCCATTGAGCCACTGAGTCATGGGATTCAACACATTACCCGTGCCATCCGCATTGAAGGTTACTGGACCGATGACTGTCATCATGTCAGAGTCTGCCATGGCATCGCGGATTGTGTCGCGGTCAAGTGTCCCTGCTCGCTCAATTGCATCAGCGAATAACTGGACGCAAGCATAAGCCGGGCCAACCAGAACGTCTGCCGGACGGCTAAAATCAGTCTCGTGCTTGGCATTGATCTCCGCTACGCCTGGGAATGTCTCGGCATTATGCCAGCCGGGGAACATAGTAACGTAATCACCGACCGTACCAAGCGTTTCACCCCATGTTGCGGCGTCTGGAGCCCTGACCAACATGGTGAATTTAGGGGTCCAGCCCAATTCACTCAATTGCTTCATTATCGCGATTCCATCCGGGGTACTGGGCATTCCGAGCAGGATCTCTGCACCGGCCGCCTGGGCATCCAGGATCAGGGTAGAGAAATCGGTTGTACCAGGAGCATATTCAGCATAATAGACTACATCATACCCAGCTGGTTTGGCATCTGCCTTGAACAAGCCACCCAGCTCATTTCCCCAGTCAGTCTTCTCCTGGAAGATTGCTACTTTGGTCGGTCGCTGATCGGCAGGGATCATCTCGTTTAGAGCTGCATACACATCCCTGGCCTGATCGGGTGATTTGGGGAATGGCGAGAACAGGTACTTGTATCCACGCTGGTGGATGTTCCACCAGGCAAAGGATACACCGCAATACGGCACCTGGTTCTTCTCAGCGATCGCCGTAGTGGCTGCATGCATTCCGCTGGCTGCACCACCCAGATAAGCCACCACATTTTGCTCGGAGAAAACTTTTTCCAGGTTGCTGACTGCTTTGGTGGGGTCAGATTCATCATCATAGGCTGTCAAGCACAGTGGGACCTTTGTACCATATTCTTCGACATAAACACCGCCATTGGCATTGATGGCATCGATGGCGTAGTCATAACCCACCTTTACCTGGCTGCCCAGCGAGCCAAATTTTCCGGTCAGAGGGATTGATGCGCCAAAATCGATACATTCCGGCGCTGCGGGCTTGACCACTGCTTCAACTGGAGTTGGTGCGCATTCAAATGTGGTCAAGGGGTCTAATGTTTCTGCAGGATAATCTCCCCCACTGATCATCCCCTTCATGATCGAATAGGTACTCTGGATCAGATCATCAAGGCTACCACCGATACCGACAGCACCACGATAGGCCCCTGCCTCACATTTCGGGAGTTTTTCCTGAGTATCTGGACTGACATCACCGGAGAACACGGCGTATTGATCCTGATTATCCGGAGCATATGCTGCCATGGCCTGGGCAACGCCCTGGGCGCCAGAATCCCCAACAACAAGGACTACTTTTACATTCGGATTGGCTGTGAAAATATTCTCGGTTGCGCTGACAGCCTCAGATATTGTTGCTTCAGGCACGTCAACAAATTGCACCAGTTTGGCTTTGGCGCATGCATCCACAGTTTCCATGCCTTCAGAGCGCAGCCTGATATTTTCAGTACCTTTAGTACCAATCACTGCAACTTCTACACTGTCATCTGCAGCATCCGGATAAGTAGCGTCGATCCAGTCACAGGCCATTGTAGCCATTTTGGTACCGATTTCTTTCTGGTCGGTGTGCATGATGGCATCATAAGGACCCTGCTTATCAACGGGCACGCCCATGACCTTAATGCCAGCTGCTTTGGCTTCTTCAACAGCAGCTGCCACACCTTCGGGTTCGATAGCCGCCATGACCACCATTCCGCTGACGCCTTGGGAGATGCAGCTCTCAATCTGGTTGTACTGGGTGGTAGCATTTCCTTCAGCGCCGTATATCAGAACCTCTACGCCATCCGCGGTAAATTTTTGCTTGACTCCTTCAGTCAGACCTGATAGGAAGGCATTCCCAGATTCTGGGATGAGGTAGCATACTTTTTTGCCTTCAATGGCGCCTGTTGCAGGTACTTCTGGGGCTGTTGTAGGCGCTACTGTCGGTTCTACTGTTGCTGTATCAGCTGCACATCCGACAACCAGCAAACTTAAGAACAACACAAGGGCAATCGTACCTAATATCTTAGTTTTCATGATTCATCCTCCATCAATTTGATATTTGAAAAAAACATTGTGAATTATGATTGTATTAATCCGGTCAATAATCATCTCCTTTCTTTGGTGATTTGCCTGATCTGAATGTTTTCAAGTTTTAGCGACCTCTGGCGTCGGTGTATTTTTCTGATTTGGTCCCCTTCGCAGGTAGGTTTGAGCCTTCTTCCAAAATTCCACCAGCCCACCAGGAAGAAATAGAACAATCAGGATGAACAGAGTGCCGAAGATGATCAAATGATATTCACCCACGTTCCAAACTAAGAGCTGCTTGAGGCCGACAAAAAATATTGATCCGATGATAGGGCCAATAATGGTACCTGTCCCCCCGATATATGCCATCATCATGGGGTCAAAAGTCCATTCAGGGCCGAATGGCATATTCAAGGTAATAGCTGACGTGGTAGTAGGCGAAAGCGCCTCCGACCAAACCAGCAAAGAAAGCGCTAACAATAAGCGCAAGAAGTTTGTGTCTTAATGCGCTTATCCCAAGGGATTCGGCTGCATCCTCTCCCTCACGAACAGCCATCATTCCCAACCCCCACTTTGAATTGACCAGGATATAAGCTGAGCCAATTGTCAGGATAACCAATACAAGGAATAAATAGTATCGAGGTAAAAGCTGATAATTAGAAATGTCAGGGTTGTAGGACATCTCCGGAAAGAGGTTACCGACAGTGATGTTGAGTATCTGCGCCAGGGCCAATGTACCGATGGCGAAATATACGCCTCTGAGTTTGAAGGCAGGAATTCCAATCAACAGAGCTAATGCTACGGCAATAAGACCTCCTACCAGAAAAGAGGGCAGGAAGGGGAAACCACCAGTCCACAACAAGCGGGTAGCCAAAGATCCAATGCCAAAGAAAGCAGCATGTCCAAGGTTGGTTTGCCCGGTATACCCGCCTAGGATATTCCAGCTTGATGCCAGGCTCATATAGAGAAGAATCAGGATGACCAGATTAATGGTGCTATCTTTCTTTATCAGCAAAGGGAATAGAGCCAGACCGATTATGGCAATCATGAGAAGGACAATGGAGATTGTTCGTTTTTTGTTCATCAGCTAGCCTTCTTTTGCCCCAAATAATCCTTGCGGTCTGAATATCAATACCAGGAGGAAAAGAACCAACCCAGCTACCGCTGAATAATTGCTATCAATAAAATAGGATGTGGCCGATTCAGTTACTCCTAGAATTAGACCTCCCACAAGGGTGCCTGGGATGCTGCCCAAGCCTCCCAGGACCATCACAATGAGCGCTTTTAGAGTCCAGGTAAGTCCCATGGATGGCTGGATTGAATAATTTACGGCCACTAAAGTCCCTGCTACTCCAGCCAGGGCTGCTCCTATGGCAAAGGATATTAGATATACTTTATGAATGCTTATCCCCATCAAGGAGGCCGCTTCCCAATTTTGCACAGTTGCCCGTATGGCTTTGCCTGTATAGGTCTTTCGCAGAAAGAGCTGGAGGGCGACCAGGAAGAAAACTGCTACAGCTAAATTAGCCAGTCGTACAACGGGGAAGCGCACCCCAAGAACTGTAAAGGCGGTTCCAAGATAGGAGGTTGTAATTCCTCGTTCATCAGCTGTCCAAAAACGGAGAGCCAGGTTTTGAAGGATAATTGATAAACCAAAGGCAACCAGCAGGGTATTTTTTATCTTGGTTTCCTCTGGCAGCTTTACCGTTCGCGAAAAGATAAGCTTATATAGGAAAGCCCCAATCAAGAAAAGAAAAATAAAAGAAATAACGATGGTCAGGTACGGATCTAATCCCAATTGTGAAAATGCCCAGAAACTTGCATACCCGCCAATCATGACCAGCTCACCATGGGCTACATTGAGAATCTTTGTGACCCCAAAGACCAGGGAAAGCCCCAATGCAACCAATCCATACAAGGCACCCACGAGTATTCCGAATACCAGGATCTGACCAAGCATAAACGCCTCGCTTTCCTCTCTGCTCTCGCTATCCCAGATAAGAACTCCGCACCGACTCAAAGGATAATAGGTCCTTAGCAGTACCCTGTCCCACTATCCGTCCATTCTCAAGTAAATAAGCTCTATGAGCCAGATCGAGTGCGGCTTGAATATTTTGTTCCACCAACAGGATGGTTACTCCCTGTTGATTTATCTTCTTGATCATCTCAAACATTTGTTCAACAAGGATGGGTGCCAGACCAAATGATGGCTCATCCAGCATTAAAAGCCCGGGTTTAGACATCAAAGCTCTGCCGATGGCCAGCATCTGGCGCTCTCCCCCTGATAATGTTCCGGCTTGTTGATTTTGCCTTTCTGAGAGGCGAGGAAAAATCTCGTAAACCCGTTCCAGGCTTTGCTTTTTTTCTTTTCTGGCTTTAGGAACAAATGCACCAAGCTCTAAATTTTCAAAAACACTCATCCCGGTAAATATTTTTCCGCTTTCGGGCACCTGGGATATTCCCAACTCCACGATTTTATTGACTGGTTCTTTAACGATTGACTTGCCTTGAAAGCGGATATCTCCCCTTGCCGGTTTAAGCAGCCCGCTGATCGTGTTTAAGGTGGTCGTCTTACCAGCTCCATTTGGTCCGATGAGGGCGATAATCTCTCCTTCATTCACATCAAGCGAGATTTCCCATAAAGCCTGGAGCTCTTTATAAAATACATCAATCTTTTCTAGGTTAAGCATGGGATTTTCCGAGATAGACTTCAATGACTTTTGGATGGCGGATAATTTCTTCTGGAGGGCCTTCGGCGATCTTCTCGCCCATGTTCAGTACAATGATACGATTTGAGATACAAGTGACGGCTTTCACGATGTGTTCAACCATGATGATGGTTACCCTGGTATCTCGGATACGTGAAATTAATTGGCAGACATCATCAGCCTCAGCCAGGTTTAAACCAGCCATGAGCTCATCCAGGAGCAGCATATCTGGTTTCGTAGCAAGTGCCCTGGCTAATTCCAACCTTTTGCGTTCCATAACCGTCAGGTCTTTGACCATTATTTGAGCTTTGCTGAGCAAGCCAACTTTATCCAGTATCTCTTCAGATTCACTGGCGGCAACTTTCATATTCGCACACGGATCCTGACCGTATACTCTCCCCACCATCACGTTCTGAAGGGCAGTAAAATCCAGAAAAGGCTTGCAAAGTTGGAATGTCCTGGCGATTCCCTTGTTGTTTATCTTGTAGCGTGGTAGACCAGTAATATCCTCTCCTTGAAAAATGACCTTTCCTGTGTTTGGCTTCAGGAATCCTGTTATGAGGTTGAGTGCAGTCGTCTTCCCTGAACCGTTAGGGCCGATAATGCCGACAATCTCACCCTCATCAACATGAAAATCCAGGTTGTTGATAGCCTTCAGTCCCCCAAACGCCTTACATAGCTGTTCAACGCTGAGTATATGCATGTCTATCCTCAATTCACCACCAACTGGAATCCAATCACTGGTGGATTGTCCAGATCTGGCAGATTAACCACGGGTTTGAGTTTCTTTTTGTTTCGGTTGGTGTCGGAGTAACTGCTTCCGTTTCGGTTGGGGTGGGAGCTAATACCTCTTTTATAGCTGTCTCCGGTGAAGGCTTATATCCAGATACAAACATTATCATAGCTACCAGGTAAAAGATAATATTTTTTTATTTAGAGCCTCCATTTTTAAGCATTAAACCTTCGTATATGTGAAAATCACAAACCAATATTGTTGTTTAGAATAACATATCCATATGTCTTGTATCAATTCATTCCATGATACAATCTATTCTATAATGGAATAGATCAACAGAAATATTATGAAAATTTTACAGGTGCAATATTTTCTATTAATCGTGGAAAGAGGTAGCTTTTTATCTGCAGCTGAGAAACTCTACATCTCTCAATCTTCGCTATCAAAACAAATCATTGCGCTGGAAAATGAATTAGGTTGCCAACTTTTCGATCGAAGTAAACGCAAAATCTCCCTTACCAATGCTGGAGAGACATTCATGAAGCACGCAATTGGGCTTGATGATATTTATAAAACCATGTGGGCAGATCTTGAAGAATTCAAAGCAAAGATAGAATCATTTTCTATTGTTGCCATTCCAGTGATCGCACAGTATGGAATAACCGGTTATATTGCTCATTTCAAGAGCACGTATCCGAATATCCACTTTGCTTTAGAAGAAAGAGAGGGGGCGAGTATTTTGCCAGCTTTAAAAGCCAGGAATATGATCTCGCCTTTATTCGTGATAATTACATTGATAAAGATCAGTGTGTATGTATCGAGATCTGCAAAGATAAGCTGACGGTAGTTGTATCAAACAGTCATCGCTTTGCAAATAGAAAATCCATAGCGCTTACGGAACTTTCAAATGAAAACTTCATCATGTTTGACAAAGCTGCTATTCTACACGAAGTGATATTAGAAGCATGCAGGCAGGTTGGCTTTAAACCAATTGTATTCTATGCCAGTATTCGTATTGAGAGCATCCTTGGACTGGTAGCCTCGAATATTGGCGTTGCCCTGATGCCTGAGAAATTATTTGATTATTATAAAACGCCCGATGTTATTGCAATTCCCCTAGATGAAGTCATCGAAAGCGATATTGTACTTACGTACCTAAAGAAAAGAAAACTACCCAGGACTGCAAAAATCTTTGTGTCTTCAATAGAACGAATGTTGATTACTTGAGGTCATAAAAATATTATATGGCTACTCTCGCTTAAACCATTAAGGTTAAAATCCACAAACCTCTCCTTATTTAAACACAATTTTTCAAACCAAGCTAGTTGCTTATCGCCTTATCCACCAGAAAGATAAGGGAAGAAACACAGGCGGCAATCTGGAGTCAAGGGGGCTTGCATTTCACTCTGAACCCCATCGATGGTAATCATCCCAATTTCTTCTGAATTTAACCCCAACAGCTCCGCAGCGTCCTGGACCGTGGCCATCAGAGCCAGGTCCAGGGTTTGCCGCCGAGGAGCAGGAGGAGATAACTGACCAAAGAGCTCAACAGATATTTTCACCAATCACCTACAAGGTCTCAAAGACAGAATCCAGGTCAGAATTGGGTACATCAAAAGTTACATTGTGCGGTGGTAATGGCTCATCGCACATAAATTCAGGGATACGATAATCTGCGGTGTCAGTCCGTGCTGTGTGAGACCGCACGCCGGTTAAACTCTAGCTCTGTGCGTAAAACCTCACGGTTGGCGCGGTCATAATCTTCTACCGTCCAACCCCACCCATAACGCCCATTAAGCATATCCACCATCAGCTGTGGGTTAGAGATAATTGGAGGCCGGGCAAACAGGCATAATCCGGTGCTATCCAACATGGCAGCGATGATCTGTAATTTTAGCGAAAGTTCCTTTTGGCCTTGGATACCCAACGGATTAACCTCGTTGCGTGCGCCAAATGCATTCCCGGCAGTATGGTCTGCACCTTGGGGAGAGGTGGCGTAGGTAACACCATTGCCTTTCAGGCTGCGCGGATCGTACCCAGGCATTCCCTGACCAACTGCAGCAGGAATCCGCTTGATTCCTAATACACGCCCGGTTACCACTGCACCATTACCAATTAATCGTCCCAGCACAGTCCCTTCACCAACCTGGGCTAATAACAGGCGGATAGATTCAAAATCACCGAATTTACCCAGACCTGCTTCAAGTGCCACGCCAAGCGCCGCGCCTGTCTCGATGGTATCCAAGCCGAAATCGTTACACATCCGGTTTAATTGGGCCACCTCGTCCAGGTTGCCAAGGCCTAGGTTTGACCCAAGCAAGGCAATCGTTTCAAATTGCAGCGTGCCAACGATCGGTTTGCCGTTTTCATCCACATAAACATTCCGGCAGGCAATCACACAACCGGGCATACAGCGCGTGCCTGCCTCGCCACCACGCGACAAATTAACTTCGCGCAGGTATTCACCGCGCAGTGTTCCCGAACCTTCAAAATTACCGCTGCTGAAATTTCGCGTGGGAAGAGACCCCATTTCGTTGACGGCTGCTACGATCGAGGAAGTACCATAAAGATGTTGCGCACCTTTGGAACCCAGCTTCGGATCGTTGATGAGTTTTTGGGCAAATGTTCGGGCTGCTGTCCGAAGAAGATCAGCATCAGCCGATGGGATACTCTTCCCCACTGGTTTGTCAATCACAATGGCTTTCAGGCTTTTGCTGCCCATTACAGCACCCAGACCACCGCGTGCTGCATGGTTGCTGCGTTGTCCACCTTCCCCGGTTACGCAGATGCCAGCTCCACCCAAGCGCATTTCTCCCGCCTGACCAATGGAAATCACTGTGCTGCCAGCTCCATATCGTTCCTGAAGCAAATCAGAAGTGGCGTAGGTGCCTAAACCGGATAAACCTTCAGCCGGTAACAATTCTGCAGAATCCCCATGGATCCGTAAAATAAACCATTTACCTTTGGGTGTGCGACCTTCAACGACGATTGCCTTGATATCCAGCTTACCCAAAGTATCACCAGCAGTGCCACCCGCATTAGCTTCCTTTGCACCTTTGGTCAGAGGGCTTTTCCCCCCAACAGATAAACGCCCAGCGGTGGTCACACTGCATCCTCCCAGAAGACCAGGTGCAAAGATCAATTTGTTCAATGGACCCAATGGCTCGCATGCCGGGGGCACTTCCTCGAGCAGCAATTTGGCAATCAGGGCTCGACCCCCCAAGCGTTCATATACCGGCGGAACTGGTTCCCATCTTACTTGTGACTGATTCATGTCCACGCGAAGCAGTTTCATACCTGATCCTCGTTGCAAAAATCTAGTAACGTGCAATCAACGAACTCGAGCGTAAGCTGCCATCAGAAATTGAGTGCAAAGCGCTCATGGCAATATGAATAAATGGTATTTATGGTGGATAAGCAACGGTATAGATATGCTTACCGCCGTTCAAAGGACCTTTAAGCAAGGCTTCGATCTCTTCACGGTCGCGTTGGGTGACTTTCTCCACTGGGGGAAGCTCACCAGCTGGGAAGCGGGTCAGGATATCGTTGATCAACCTGACCATAAAATCACACAGAGCTTCCAGGCCTGGTTTGGCTTTTTCTGGATCAGCCAGCGTTGGGCGTCCGATCACACCTTCGGGATAGACCATCACCTCGGTTCCACCCAACCCAACATGCTCATGCCCCTTGATTGGTGCGTGGTAAACCTCACCACCTTTATCCACATAGCCTGGTGGTAGAAATCCTTCCGGCTTGGTATCCACAGCCAGCTCCATGTGCATGAATTCAGGGAACAAAGCCAACGAATAGGAAGCTTCAACCTCGCAGGCGTGCTGGAATGGTGTCTCGAAGGGGCCACCATGAGCTTTGTCTTTGAGGATAATCATGGATCACTGTTGGCCAGTGGAGCGAAATCAGGATGCAAGGCACCTGATATTTCTTGGCAAATTGGTGCAAGGCCAGGGGGATTACTTCTTCCTGACCGTGGCCATTGAGAAAGATTTGCTTACGGAATCCAGTATTCCAAAAGCCTGCAATAACCGCGCGCAGATTGGCTAAAAAGGCATCTTCAGGGACGACTACAGTACCAGGCATTCCCAGATGGTTGTATGGGTGCGAACCGTACCAGATTGGTTCTGCGACTGTACAGCCTGTACTTAGTGCCACCTGCTCTGCCATGCGGGAGACCAGAAAAGTATCTTCGCCAAGTGGCTGAGCTGCACCATGACATTCCGTGCTGCCGACCGGGATGATGATCAGGTCATTCTTTTTAAGCCGAGCATTGATCTCGGTCATGTTCATGGTTTGGTAGTACACACCACTTGGGCGTTCCATATGCCCATACTCAGGGGGAAACTGCCATGTTCCCATAATTTCGCCTCCTTTACTCGATGCTAAAAAAGTTTTTTCAAGCTTGTTTAAACCATCGGTAGGCGTAAATCGCTCGATCGTTTTGCTGATTGCTTTAGCTCAGGATAGTATTTATTGACCATTTCAACGACAATGGCTGCCTGGTCCGCCATTCTCTTTCCATCTGCAGCGGACGTCATCTCGCCATGCCCGCTGACAACCGAATTGCCGGTCTTGCAATGTAATGGAGCAGCTACTCGGACGATTTCCGGCGCTTCGTAGACACGGATGAAGCCACCTGAACCTGGGGGATTATCGGTATGTACATCCAGGGGAACCTGAACGGCTGCACGCAACGCAGCGATCATGGGGATCTGCAGGTCACGCACCGGGTTGATGCTGTCTGCACCCAAACTTTCCAATAGTTTGAACGAACAGGGATTGCACTGTCCAAGGTGGGCGGATGTCTTGAACAGAGATGTCCTTTGGCAAGGCACCATCCTTACGCATCTGACCAACGAGCCATAACATGCCTTCGTCATAGATGAGGAAACCACGCACACCCAGGTCATAACCGCGTTTAACATCCTCAACCGCGCGTAGCACCTGCTCCATGCCGCGCAAGCGGTAGCTGATCCTGACACCTTGCGGGGAAAGGACGGTGGCGCCGGTATCATAGGTTGCGCGTGGGCCGGTGGACATCAGCAGTTCAGCACCATATTCATTGCATAGTCGGCAGTATTCTTTGATCTCCTCACGTGTATGGCGGAACATGCCATAGGTTTCAGTGACACGGTTGATGGTGATGCCGTTTTTGGTAGCTGTTTCCAGCAAAGCTGCAACTGCCTCAGCCGAGTTGACCGTGGGGACCTCGATCCGAAAGGCTGCCCCATCAGGAAAGCGCAAAGCTGAAGAAGGCATGTCAAACAGGTCACCAGTAGGCAATCCAAGCTTCTTTAGGTATTTCCGGGTTTCTTCAAACATTTTATTAGCTCCTAAGTATGAAATGATTTTGGTTTAACCACGATGAGCCGGGAGGGGCAGGGCAATACACCCAGACAATCCTGAGTGGCTCATCGCCGATATTTTCAACACGGTGGGTCTTGCCAAGCGGAGAATAAAAGGCTGTCTCGGGACCAATCTCCCATTCGCCTTCGCCATCAATCACGATTTTGGCACGCCCGCTTATGAGAAACAGAACTTCTTCTGATTCATCATGTTTATGATCCGGGATCATGCTGCCGACCTCGGTGATATTCATTCCCATGGATACATTGTTGACTCCTCCATACTTGGGAGCCAGCAAGAGCTTGGAGACCCTTGGAGGAATACGATATTCCCCCTCGACATCTGCAGCTTTAACGAATGGTAGCTTATCAATCATCATCACGCCTCTTTAGTTAATATTTTCAGCTGGACAAGGACTAATTGACCTGGGTAGGATTACTGGCAAGGCAGTCACACCTACGTCTATAGCGATTGCTTCAGCGGTTTCAAGGATTAATTGACCAAGTTCCAACATGCGGTCATGGGACATGCGGTAGGAAGGTCCAACAATGGCAATAACTGCAATTGGGCAGTCATTGGCATCCATGATTGGGGCTGCAACTGCGTTGATATCCTTTTCATATTCTTGCTCGGAAATTGCAAAACCTCGTTCACGGGTTTGGCGCAAGTTCTTGAATAAATCCTCCGGAGAGACCAGGGTGTTTTCTGTGTATTTGTTCATACCCTGGGCAAGAATTTGGCGGACCTGTTTTTCGGGTAGATAAGCCAGGAAAGCCTTACCGGTTGCGGTGCAAAAGGCAGGCAGTTGCTCTCCTGCTGCAGCAGCGATCTTGACGCGCTGGGTACTTTCAACCACTTGTAAGTAGACAACATGGCCGTTATCAAGGATCGCCAGGTCAACCGTTTCCCCACATTGCTGTGATAGCCGCTGCAGGTAAGGTATTGCCCAGCGATGGATATCCAAATCATGGAGCATGATCGAAGAAAGTTCGAAGAAGAGAAAGCCCAGCTGGTACATCCCGGTTGTCTTATCCCTGGTTATGAACCGCTTGCTCTCCAGGGTGGCTAATAGCCTGTGGATTGTGCTCTTGTGCATGCCGACTTGTTCTGCTATTTCTGTGAGTGAGAGGGTTGGTCTATCCATCGTAAAACACAGCAGGATATCCAGGGCTCTTTCTACTGCACGTACAGACACAGACATGTCTCGCTCTCCATATAGAACTCGGTTGCCTCGTTGTTTCGCGTAATAGAACCGGGTTTCATTTAAAAGTATAGCAGAAGTTTCACCTGATGTCAATCAATTCCATAGAGCGGAACAACGTTTCTTTGTCACTCTCTTGCATAATCACCGCATGATGTTTGTAACTTGACTCGTGTACATAGTGATGTTATCCTTAATAATGAAACTCTATTTCACTAGACGAAACCAAATTATGCGCAGGATTGATAATTAATAATCCCTTGAACGAGATTACAATCAAGCAGCTAGTAAAATGGATAGATCATGACTGGAATACTGTATCGGGTCCCATATAGCAAGTCATCCCTCGAGTTTCAACTTCCTCCCCGGATGAATGCAGCTATAGCTGTTTCGCAGCCAATTGAATATATAAGGGATGTACCCCAAGCCATCCAGGATGCACTTGCACATCCCATCGGTACCCTTCCGCTTCGAGAACTCGCCAAGCCAGGGGAGAAAGCCTGTATCGTGTTTACAGACAGCACGCGTGCCAGCCCTGACCACCTGTTGGTACCAGCAATCCTGAATGAGCTAGAAAGAGCGGGAGTAAAGGATAAAGATATTACTCTGTTGTGTGGGATTGGTATGCATCGGAAATCCACACCGGCAGAGAAAATTGCCAAGCTGGGTGCTGATATCGTGGATCGTTATCGTGTCATCGATAATGAGCCTCAAAATCCGGCCGCGTTAGTGGATCTGGGAGTAACTCAGGCCGGGGTACCAGTCCAGGTCCATCGCGCCGCAATTGAAGCTGACCTGCTCATCGCCACAGGTATTGTTGAACCGCACCAATATGCAGGTTATTCTGGTGGAAGCAAGACCCTGGCGGTGGGTGCAGCTGGTGAGGCGTTAATTGCCTACACTCATGGACCGGCTTTTATTGATGACCCCAACACACGCCTGGGAAAGATTGAAGGTAATCCATTCCAGGAGGCTGTGACTGAAGCGGCAGTGCGTGCTGGCCTGCGCTTTATTGTAAATGTTGTTTTGGATGATGATAAGCGTGTATTGAGAGTTAGAGCAGGTGACCCTGTAATGGCATACCAGGACCTGGTGGCATTTGCCAGGTCAGTCTACGAAGTGCCACTTCCAAACCAATATGATATTGTGATCGGTGGGGTTGGTTATCCAAAGGATTCCAACCTGTATCAGGCAAGCCGGGCGCCATCGTACCTGTTTTTTGCTCCAGTTCCAGTGGTGCGCCCGGGAGGATACTTTATCATTCCTGCTCGCTGTGAAGAAGGAGCCGGTGATGGAGTAGGAGAGCAACGCTTCTTGAGCGCCATGCGAGATGCACCTGATATTCAATATATACTGGATGATGCGCGGCGCAACGGATATCCACCTGGTCAGCAACGCGCTTTTGTGATGGCCAAAGTGCTGGAACAAAATCAAGTGATTATGGTTGGGAGTGAGTGCCCGGAGTTGGTTGCTGCATGTAAAATGATCCCGGCGGCCACCATGGACGAGGCATTTGACCATAGCATCAAGCCAACTTGGGTCAGAATGCCAGGTGTTAATTGTTCCCCATGCATTATTGACTCTACCCGTGATTGGAATGAGTAAAAATAGAGTTCCATCATGAAGGCATTACAACTTATCCAACCGCGCAGCTTTGAAATGGTAGATGTACCCGTCCCGGTTATGGATATCGATGGTTCAGAACGTATTCTGGTAAGGACAAGGTGGGCTTCGCTGTGTGGCAGCGACATCTCATTTTTTAATGGGAACAAACGCTATATTACATACCCACTTGCACCAGGTGTTCCCAACCATGAAAATGTTGGGCAAGTGGTAGAAAGCCAGTCAACAGAATTCAAGCCAGGGGACCTGGTGCTTGCTATCCCGGAAGGTGACCAGGGGTTGGCGGAATATTATGTTGCCCAGGCTTGTAAAGCGATCCAATTGCCAGATGATCTTACTAGAGGCGAGGATAGCTGTCTCATCCAACCACTCTCTACTGTTTTAAATGCGGTGGAACAGCTTGGAGAGCTTCAGGGAAAATCTGTCGCCGTGGTTGGATTGGGATCAATTGGTTTATTCTTCTGTTGGCTGTTAAAGAAGCGAGGGGCTGGGCATATCCTGGGTATTGACCCCAATCGATTTCGTTGCCAGGTAGCAGAAAAGCTGGGAGCCAGCAAGACAGCCTCTAAACGCAGCGTTGAGGTTGTGCATACTTCCCGATTGGAAGCGGATCAATGGCGACCGATCGACATTTGCATCGAAGCGGTTGGTCACCAAACAGAAACGATCAACGATTGCTTTGAGTTGGTGCGGAAAGGGGGTACGGTCCTATCATTTGGCGTTCCCGACCAGCCTGTTTATCCTATCGAATATGAGACATTTTTCCGCAAGAACACCCACCTGGTCGCGGTGGTTACACCCGATTGGAACGATTACCTGGCCAGGGCGCGTGACCTTTTCGTCACCTACCACAAAGAATTAGACTGGATGATCACCCACCGCCTGCCCATCAAGGATGCTGCAAAAGCCTTTACCCTGTATGAGCGTCATGAAGAAAACATCCTCAAAGTCATCCTGGA
Source organism: uncultured Chloroflexia bacterium (assembly GCA_963777965.1). GTDB lineage: Bacteria > Chloroflexota > Anaerolineae > Anaerolineales > UBA4823 > FEB-25. Next base: position 84,079 of record CAVZSS010000032.1, read on the forward strand.
TGCATCTACCTGGGAATAATTTTATCGGTAAGAAGGCTTAATTCATATGGACGTACTACCTAATATTGAAAAGCCAGGTGAAACAGATTATTTAAACTGTATCCGGTGTGGATTGTGCCTGGCAGTCTGCCCTACCTATCGGGAGTATTTGAACGAAATTTCTGGGCCTCGCGGTCGGGTAGCCTTAGCGCGTAAAAGTATGGAAGGGGAGCTTGAACTTTCTCCCAATCTCATAGAGCAAATGAATGCCTGTTTTGCCTGCCTGGCGTGTAATGAGATTTGCCCGGTAGGCATACGTCCAGCTGAACTAACCCTTGCTATGCGCTATGTACAGGAACAGATCAAGCCAACGGATTGGAAACAAAGGCTGTTCGGTGGCTTGATCTCGCATCCGGGTCGGATGGAAACTGCCACCTTACCACTGCGACTGTATGAAGGCTCGGGGATCCGCAAGCTGATTTATAAATTTGGATTACTGCGAATACTGCCATCCCAGATACGTGACCTGGAAGCCATGTTGCCTCACCTCCCTCAGCGCCCACTCCGGCAGGTGTTACCCGAAAAGACGGAACCCTACGGTGAGAGCCGCTATCGAGTTGGATTCTTTTTAGGTTGTGCACAAAATCTCCTCTTCGCCGAGGAAAGTAAAGCGACCGTCCGTGTCCTGAGGCGCAATGGTTGTACGGTCATCACTCCCATGGATGTCCAATGCTGCGGTATGCCTGCTCGAGGCTTCGGCCGGCTTGGACTTGGTACGCGCTCAAGCGAAACATAATATTGCCACCTTTGAGAAAGCGAATGTAGACATTGTCATAACTGACTGTGCCACGTGCGGTTCCACACTGAAGGATTACCGAGAGCTGCTCCAGGATGAAGCAGAATGGGCAGCCAGGGCACGGGCATTTCAGCGCGCGCGTGCGGGATATCAGTGAGTTCCTGGCCGAAATTCCACTGGAAAAACCAGGAGGAAAGGTTGAAGCACGTGTCACCTATCATGATCCCTGTCATTTACGCCGGGGCCAGAAAGTGTGGCAGCAGCCGCGTGATTTGCTCTCTCTGATCGACGGGCTTGACTATATCGAGCTGCCAGAAGCCGATTGGTGCTGCGGTTCAGCTGGCAGCCAGCTCATCACCCATTACGAAACCTCCACAAAGGTCATGGACCGCAAACTGGATAATCTCGTCAGCACGGGAGCCCAGATTATCGCATCGGGATGCCCGGGATGCCAGATGCAGCTGAACACCGCAATTCATCGGCGCGGGCTGGAAGTGCGGGTTGTTCACCCGGTTACACTTTTAGACGAGGCTTATGAGGCAGAAAATGCAGACAAGATTATTGGATGAATTACACAAAATACTAGGAAACAAGGGCCTCCTGCATACGCCAGAAGATCTGGCAGTCTATGGTTACGATGGGACATTCATTGAAGCACAACCCGATATCGTGGTGCTTCCAGAGACGACAGAGCAGGTCAGCCAGATTGTTAAGCTGGCAGCTGATGCGCGCAATCCAATTGTGCCGCGCGGCATGGGGTCTGGGCTGGCAGCTGCTTCCGTTCCGTTTCCTGCGGGCGGGATTGTGCTTTGCCTGACCCGCATGAACCATATTTTAGAGATCGACACCGAAAATTCAACCGTTCTGGTTGAAGCGGGTGTTGTAACAGCAGACCTGCAATCGGCTGTAGAAAAACTTGGATTATTCTACCCACCTGACCCTTCCAGTATTCGTCATTCGACCATCGGTGGCAACGTTGCTTGCAATGCGGGTGGACCACGCTGCCTCAAATATGGGGTAACGGGCGATTATGTCCTGGGTTTGACGGTTGTGCTGGCTGATGGCAGGATATTGAAGACCGGTGGAAAACCGATCAAGGACGTCACCGGTTATGATCTCACGGGGCTCTTCACCGGATCAGAAGGGACACTTGGCATTGTGACTGAGGTGTTATTGCGCTTGATTACAAAGCCGCAGTACTATAAAACTGCATTAGCGGAGTTTGGGTCGCTGGTTGATGCGTCTCGAACGGTCAATGCCATCCTTGCAGCTGGAATTGTACCTGCCAGCCTCGAACTGATGGACCAGACAGCCATACGGTGCATCGAAGAGGCGATGCATTTGGGTTTGAACACAGAAATTGAGGCATCCTTGATCATCGAGACGGATGGAAACGATGAACAGACTGTCATCCGTGAAATTGAAGCCTGCGCTGGCATTTGTCAGAAAAGCGGTGCCAGTTCGGTGAAGATGGCCCAAAGTGAGGCTGAGCGGAACGCACTCTGGAAAGCGCGGCGGTCCATGGCTCCTTCACTGGCACGCAAAGCCCCCAATAAGCTTGGGGAGGATATCACCGTCCCACGCAGTGCCATCCCTGAAATTGTACAGCGCATTCGGCGCATCAGCGAGAAATATGGCTTGCCGATCGTGATCTTCGGCCATGCGGGCGATGGGAACCTGCACCCGAATATCCTCTTTGATAAACGTCAACCTGAGCAGTGGGCAAAGGTCGAGCAGATGGTTGGAGAAATATTTGATGCCTCGCTCTCCTTGGGGGGAACGCTTTCGGGTGAGCATGGCGTTGGAGTGCTCAAACGACCCTATCTGGAACGTGCCCTCGGCTCGGTATCGATTGAGATTCAGCGGAATATTAAACATGCCCTCGATCCGTTGAATATCCTGAACCCCGGGAAAATGTTCCCTGAATGAAATCCAATTTGGAGCATATTATGTCAGAACAAAGCATTCGTGTCCCTGTCAAAGACCTGGTCGAATTTATGATTGTCGCCCTTCAAAAAATGGGTGTACCTACCGAGGACGCCAGGATCATTTCCGATGTCTTGATCACCTCCGATTTGTGGGGGGTCCGGTCACATGGGGTGGCGCATTTAAAAATGTATCACGAACGGATAAAAGAAGGCCTTCAGCTTCCGGTCACAAATTGGAAGGTGGTTAAAGAGACACCCACAACCGCGGTTGTAGATGGTGGAAATGGGATGGGCATGGTGGTTGGGACGCATGCTATGCAATTAGCCATCCGGAAGGCTAAGGAGTTTGGGTTGGGGGCAGTTGCAGTCCGCAACTCCAGTCATTACGGTGTGGCAGGCTATTATCCCCTGATGGCAGTTAAGGAAGGATTGGTGGGGCTGAGCGTCACCAATGCGCATCCATCCACTGCACCGACCTTTGGTACCGAGCCGATGTTGGGAACCAACCCAATTGCAGTAGCTGCGCCAACCGATGAAGCTTTTCCATACATGTACGATGCAGCCACCTCAGTCATACCACGCGGAAAGATTGAAGTCGCTGCTCGAGCTAGCAAACCCATCCCTGAGGGATGGGTGATCAACCAGGAAGGAGTATCGGTAACTGACAGCAGCTCAATCATTGAGGAAATGAACAAGGGCAATGTGGCGTTGCTTCCCCTTGGTGGAATAGGTGAATTGATGGGAGGTCATAAAGGTTATGGATTATCAGCCTTCGTCGAAATCTTTTCGGCTGCCTTTCAGAACGGGGCTTATCTTTCCATGCTGCACGATACAGACCATGAAGGCAATACACAATTCTTACGCATTGGTCATTTCTTCCTGGCAATTAATGTGGAACATTTTATCCCCCTGGAAGATTTTAAACACATTACAGGCAATATGATGCGGGAATTGCGTTCCTCACATAAATCAGCCGACCAACCCCGTATCTACACTGCAGGGGAGAAGGAATACTTCAATACGTTGCGAAATCAAGCAGAGGGCGTGGAGATCACACTGGGTGTACAAAAGGCACTCCAAGCCCTGGGCAAGGAGTTAGGTATCGCTGGGACTGTCTTAGGTTTCTAACTGGAATTGTCTACCGGAGGATGCTTTATCTGCCCTTGCCTGGTGACGAGGGTCTTCAATAGCTCGCGGTTGAGAGTGCTCTTTAGGTTTTTTCTTTTGAGACAGGCTGAACAGCGGTCTCCGTTTCCTCCACAAAGATGATTGCATCCGAGGGGCAGTTGATCTGGCAGTTACCACACTCAATACAAACGGTAATATCGATATGAGACTGTGTATCACCTTCGGTGATTGCACCTGTCTCACATCCTGCCACGCAGACACCGCACGAGATGCATTGATCAGTCACAACGTATGGCATAGAATTCTCTCTTCTGAATTGTAAAAATCAATCTTTACCCATATACATACGCTGCGGATCAATCACCTCACGGATTAATCGCACCTGTTCCTGAGTAGGTGGCTCAGTGTAGGGGACTTGTTTCGGAAGGACCGGGGAAAAACCCATATTCCCTAACACATCATCCAGGGTGATGCCTGGATGGATGGAGATCAGCATCATCTGCTTTGTATCCGGATGGAAGCCAAAAATTGCTTTGTCTGTGATGACCCGGCTGGGTCCACCTGCCAACCCGACCTTAGCACGGCTATCGCCACCCGTGATAAATCCAGGGCTTGTGATGAATGAAATCGCTTTTTTGAGCTTGCGTTCTTCATGTCTCATAATAATGATGGTGCGCTTTGCACAGGAGGCAATATCATTCGCACCACCACTCCCAATCATGTGACGGAATTTCCCCTTCGGTTCTCCAAGTAAGGAAGTGTTCAAGTTTCCGTATTGGTCCACTTCAAGGCCGCCCAAGAAACCCACATCGACCCGTCCTCTGTGTAGTACCTCACCAAGGATATCCACAAAACTGCTCAACACATTTGCCCGGTACCAGACCCGCGGGTCTGCCAGGCCAACCCCGCAGTCCACAGGCTGGGGGTCGATCACACCCAACTCAAAAAGGATGGTCATATTGGGGGCATGCGTCTGTTTGGCGAGAAAAGATGCGACAACAGGTAGTCCAAGCCCAACTGCGACTACCTCCTTATCTTGTAACTCACGTGCTCCGGCAACCGCCATTAATTCGGAGGGGGTGTAATCAAAGTCCATCCTTCCTCCTAGTATCCCAATACCGGGTCAGCCTGGAGGCTGTTTAAACGTTTTAATCCGCCGACCCGTTCAAGATATTCCCAGTGGTCTCTGACGCCAAACACATAATGATCAAGATAAGCTCGGAAGGATTCTGGAGTGCGTGTGGCTTCCACATAGGCCTGGATCTGCTCAGCATCGTAATCATAGACGCGGTAGACAGAAGTTGGATGGGCGGCAAAGGGCAGCTCGACCACATGCGAGACAAACAATCCAGGGATCATCGTCCGCTCTGGATTCTGGCGGATTGTCTCGTCGGTGACAATTCGTTCGGCAATAACAATCGTGCGCTTGCTTGCCCTCACCTGCTCAGAATTATCCCAGCGGGGACCCATGATCCAGGCATTTCCTTCCTGATCGGCAACCTGAACCTGCACGACTGCAACATCAGGCAGCAGAGGTCTAAGCACTGGCCAGTCCTCCCCCGTGAAAGGGTCGGTAATATTTGCCAGGTTCGAACCTGATTTTTCTTTAAGTTGAGCCATCAGGTCAGATCCTCGTAGTGAACGGATGGGCATGAATGGGATTCCAAGGGAGCCAGCTAAATACCGGAATGCCACCGAAAGACTGCTATATTCTTCGGCTGCCAGGGTCCCTTCCTCTATTCCACGGTTCACACAGTTCAGGCGTCCAAAACGATCCAACGAACCACCCCCATAGATCAAGCGCGTGACCGTGCCTGCACCGACCAACATATCCGCATCCATCGCACCGACACACTGCGAGATGGTCAGGTTTGTGATTCCCTGACGGATAACCTCGCGCGCAAATGCCATCGTGCAGCGGGTGATGGCAAAGCCGGATAAGGCTAGGTGCGCTCCCGATGGAATGGAAGCTACTGCTTCTGTTAGAGTAGATAACTTGGTCATAAAAATCCTAATCGAGCGTTGGTCGCTGGTCAAAAAGCACAAGCAGTAGATGGCACCCGCTTTGATCAAACTTGATTTCTGCTAATTCCACTGGTCGGTCGAGTTTTTCCTCGATCGCCAATACAATCAAGTTCGCCGGTACACAAGTGAAAGGCTCAATGCCGTGTTTAGTCATCCTTTCTTCAACCTGCCGATGAATACAGTTATCCACAGTCACACGTAGTAATCGACCATCTCGATCATAAGTGACCTGACCAGTAATTCCATCTTTCTGAAGGAGCTCCTGGACTGTTTTTAGAATATGCTCCAGCTCATTAGATTGCAGGAGGGGACGAACCTGGTCCTGGTAATATTTTCGGCCAACAGTTGTCAAACGGAAGCGCGCCCCGTGCCCACGCTCATCCCAGAAAGCTTTTTCGAGCTCGTACATCACACCATTGGCATAATCCAGGGGAATTGTCTTTTTATTGTTCATGGCTGTTCCTTATAGTATGCATCTCCCCATTTTTCTGTAAACACCAGGTCCTTAATGGGTAGGCGTGGTCGGGGTCGGTGAGGTCGGGTGGGATGACCAATCGAAATAATACTGACAGCCTTGTATTCTTCTGGTATTCCAAGTAACTCTTTGACCCTTTCTTCATCGCGAATGTCAATGCAAGGGGCAATCACCCAGCAGGCTCCAAGGTTCAAGGCGGTGACCATCAGTAAAATATTTTCAATCGCTGCAGAAGTATCGAACGGCATATCCCAGACATTTTTCTTTCCGCAAATCACTAAATCCACAGGGGCATCAGCCAGGAAAGCGGACACCTTGCCGGAAGTCAATTTTTCAAAGGCTGCTTTTTTCTTTTCTTCATCTTGAAGGCTGGCGAAACGTTCCTGCATTTGCTTGGTGACAAATTCTGAAGTGAACCGCCGGCCGCTGCCTCCACCTGCCAGGGCTCCCAGTTTCTTCCGAGTCTCGGCATTTGTCACGATAATAAAGCGCCAGGGCTGGGCATTTTCACCGGATGGAGCCTGGCGAGCAGCTTCCAGGATCATATCCAGGTCTTTTTCAGAAACCGGTTCGTCGGTATATTCCCGGATACTGCGGCGATCCTGGATGACTTTCATCGTTGCATCAACTAGATTATATGTTTCTGACATCTCGCCTCCTTCGATTTGAGATTTGCTGTGAAGATATCGAAGCTATGATTTCTGTTAATGAGCGGCATCATGAAGTGCCGCAGTTCAAACATGTTAAGTAGTACCGGCTGGTGAAAATGGGTTTTATAGTATAATACTATGTTAGAATACCAAACTTTGAGCCATTTGTCAATAAAATTCTGAAATAATTGTCAATACGATGTATCGCAATGGTTTATTAAGTACAGGTAAGGCTATTTTGAACAGTTAAAGGAAAATCGAAGGTGGAAATAGCCTATGATTTTACAGATGTGGATAAAGGTGTAATAAATCGATCATGGTTGTCGATAGTGATCAGAAAAACAAGCCGGCACGAAATTTTATTTCACAGGCAATAACAAATAAAGGAAATGAAGCCGAATGATAGATCGGAATGATCCATTTCATGGACCTCACTACGCGATCCAGGCTATTCATCCTCTTGCGAACTACGGACCATATAAAAAGGAAAATCCTGGACCTTCCCTACGCGAACCAGTCTCCTGCGCAGAAGCTTGATCTCTATTTTCCAGATGATATTCCTGGCCCTTTCCCGGTCATTGTATCGATTCACGGTGGAGCATTCATGGGCTGTGACAAATCAGATATGCAAGTCATGCCCATGCTGGAAGGATTGAAAAGGGGATATGCGGTTGTTGCAGTCAATTATCGATTAAGCTGGGAGGCTAAATTTCCGGCTTTAGTCCAGGATGTCAAAGCTGCTGTGCGTTGGATACGGGCGAACGCATCTCTCTATGAGTTAGACTCACAAAGAATAGCTGCCTGGGGAGGCTCAGCCGGGGGTTACCTTGCCTCCATGCTGGGAACCTCTAATGGCATTTCAGAGTTGGAAGACCTGAATATGGGAAATTCAGAACAACCCTGCAATGTTCAGGCGGTTGTCTCTTGGTTTGGACCGACAGATTTTCTCAAGATGGACGAACAGCTGGCTGAAAGCGGGTTAACTCCATCAGAGGATCAACTCCATAATGGTGTGAATTCGCCTGAATCCCTCCTGCTTGGTCAAAAAATAACCGAGATACCTGAAAGAGTCAGCGCGGCAAATCCTGAGACTTATATTCGACCAGGTGCTCCCCCATTTTTCTTGCAACATGGGACCAGAGATCCTGTTGTCCCAGTCCAGCAATCCATAAATTTTGCTGCCAAGTTGTCAAAAATACTTGGAGAAAACCAGGTTCGATTAGATTTGATCCAGGATGCCGAACATGCTGATCCCAGGTTTGAAATCCCGGAAAATGTAAATAAGGTACTCGATTTCCTGGATATGTATATGAAGTCTGCTTAATTTCTATATCGACAAGAATATAGTTTTATTCTAGGAGAAACGTTTTTACGGCGCTATCCTAGATGCCGTCCGTTGAGCGCTCGAGCCGCTCCACGAGTAAATTAAAGTGGTTTGGATATAATGAATGACCTGCCAGTAGGCAGGTTATTGCATTTAAACCCCTGCTTTCGCTTTTTTCCCGCTCGTGTTCATTAGTTTTTACTCAATTGGTAATACAAATCATTCCAACGCAGCTCTTTCTTGAACTCGCCCAGATCCGTATTTTCGTCAATCAGCAGGAATTCAATTTCAGCCATGTCGGCAAAATCGCGTAAATGCTCGGCAGTAACGGAATAACTGAAACTGGTATGATGAGCACCTCCCGCGTAAATCCACGCGGCGGCCGCGATCTTCAGAGTTGGGACGCGGCAGCCACAATGCACGCGCTACTGGCAGCTTTGGTAGGGGGAATTCGGTTGAGACAACATCTACCTTATTCACGACCATCCGAAAACGTTGGCCCATATCCAGAATGGATGCGCCAACTGCAGGTCCGGTATTGGCATCAAAGATTAAACGCACAGGGTCGGCTTTTCCGCCGATCGAGAGCGGCAGTATTTCCAGCTTAGGTTTGGTTGCGGCAATCGATTCGCAAATTTCAAGCATATGGGCACCTAAAACCTTATCGCCTGAGGCACTGAAATGATAGGTGTAGTCTTCCATGAAGCTGACCCCACCTTTTAGCCCGGCACTCATGACCTTCATGGCGCGTACCAGCGCAGCAGTTTTCCAATCCCCCTCCGCGCCGAAACCATAGCCATCCCGCATCAAGCGTTGCACTGACAGTCCCGGTAACTGTGCCAATCCATGTAAGTCTTCAAAAGTGGTTGTGAAGGCCTTGAAGGACCCCGCTTCGAGGAAATTACGCATTCCTGCTTCAATTCGGGCGCTTTCTACAAGCGATTCATATCTTTCTCCACCAGGCTGGAGGTCTGGCATCACTTCATATTCATCGAGATAGGCTTCTATAATCTTCTGAATGTCTCCAGCGGAGGCTTGATTAACAGCCCTGACCAAATCTCCCACTCCATAGCCATACACATCGTAGCCGAGCCGGATTTGAGCTTCAACTTTATCTCCCTCGGTGACAGCCACATCGCGCATATTGTCACCAAAGCGGGCTATCTTAGCCCCTTGCCAGTCTGCCCAGGCGCAGGCTGCCCGTGCCCAGGTGCCAATCTCAATTTGGATGTCCTCTTCCTGCCAGAAACCGACAACCACCTTACGGTTCAAGCGCAAACGGCTGCAAATGAAACCAAATTCCCGGTCCCCATGGGCAGCCTGATTCAGATTCATGAAATCCATATCGATCTCAGCCCAGGGGATTTCGCGGTTATATTGGGTATGCAAATGCAGGAATGGTTTCTTGAGCAGGGACAATCCCGCAATCCACATCTTGGCTGGAGAAAAGGTATGCATCCAGGTAATCAGACCTACGCAATTTTTAGCAGAGTTGGCTTCCAAACAAAGGTCACGGATGGCTTCAGGCGTTGTCAACACTGGTTTGAAGACAATCTGCACCGGAATGTGTGTCGAATTGTTCAAAAAATTTGCGATTACGCGGGAATGTTCAGCTACTGTCTCTAGCGTTTTTGGACCATACAAGATGCTGACTGCCTGTAACAAACCAGACTTCGTATTGTTTTAAGTCAATCATAAAAAATCTCCTAAATAATTATTGTCCATAAACATTCATATAACGGTGATGAAGTTTGGCAACATCTTCAGCTGGGATTTCATCTGGTTGGCCGATTTGCATGGCTATCCAAACTGTTGCAGCAACATCCTCAGTCATCACCGCAGCCTTTACGGCCGCATTGGCATTCTTACCGATTGTGAAAACTCCGTGATTTTTAAGTAAAACTGCCGGAGATTTGCCAATACTTTCGATCACTACCTTACCGATCGCGTCATCCCCGATGAGCGCAAAACCTCCGCAAGGAATGGAGCCACCAAATTCATCAGCGATGGCTGTCAGCACACATGGAATAGGCTTTCCTAACCGCAGCAAAGGCTGTGGCATAACGCGAATGAGTGTGAACCACACCGCCAACATCTGGGCGATGACGGTAGATATACAAATGGCTGGCTGTATCAGACGATGGCTTTAGGTCTCCTTCCACGACTTTGCCTTGCAAGTCAAGCACGACCATGTGTTCAGGTCGTAAATCTTCATAGCGGACGCCCGATGGTTTGATGGCCACCAAACCGGTTTCCGGATCCCGCCCACTGATATTGCCACCTGTCCACTTGACCAGATTATTCTTGGGTAATTCAAGGTGCAATTGGACCAGTTCTTCTTTTAATTTTTCAAGCATCTTCTTCCTCCTCGTCTATCATCTTTCAGCGCCATCCACGGCAGCTCTTTCGATGACCAGTCCCTTTTTGTAGCGTTCCATGAACGCCGCAAAGCCCTCGACATCCCTCGGATCGGGCGCGATCGTCGTGCCATTTTCCCCTGCAAAGACCTTGTTGGAGAGATAGGCTTCCAAGGGTTCATTCGTTGCCTTATGGAGCATATAGGCGGCCAGCAAGGCAATGCCCCAGGCGCCGCCCTCGCCGGCGGTCTCCATCACGGAAACGGGGACATTCATCGCCGCCGCCATGATCTTTTGACCCACTTCCTTTGTCTTGAAGAAGCCACCGTGACCGAGGATCTGGTCGATCTTCACCTGCTCCTGTTCAAAGAGGATGTCCAATCCGATCTTCAATGCGCCGAGCGCCGAGAACAGATGCACGCGCATGAAGTTCGCCAGCGTGAAACGGCTTTCGGGTGTGCGGACGAACAGCGGACGTCCTTCCTCAAGGTGCGTGATGTGCTCGCCCGAAACATAATTGTAGGCCAGCAGCCCGCCGCCATCCGCATCGCCCGTCGAGCGCCTTTTGATACAGCATTTCAAACAGCCTGGATTGACTCGATCTCCACGCCAAGCGCCTGGGTGAATTCCTGGAACAGGTCGACCCAGGCATTGAGGTCGGAGGTGCAGTTGTTGCTGTGCACCATGGCGACCGGCTTGCCGGTGGGCGTCGTCACCATGTCGATCTCGGGGTATACCTTCGACAGCGCCTTTTCCAGAACGATCATGGCAAAGACGGATGTGCCTGCGGAGACATTGCCGGTTCGCTCGGCCACGCTGTTGGTCGCGACCATGCCGGTGCCTGCGTCGCCCTCGGGCGGGCAGAGCGGGATGCCCGCCTGCAGTTGTCCCGTGGGATCGAGCAGCCTTGCGCCTTCTTCGGTGAGAACGCCTGCGGCATCTCCCGCGCACCAGGACCTTGGGCAGGATGTCCTGGAGCTTCCACGGGATCTTTTCCGCTTCGAGCCGTTCGTTGAACAGTTCGATCATGCGTGCATCGTAGTCGTTGGTCTTGCTGTCGATGGGGAACATGCCCGAGGCTTCGCCAACGCCCAGCACCTTTTGCCCGGTCAGCTTCCAATGGACATAGCCTGCCAGCGTGGTCAGATGGCTGAATGTCCTTGACATGGGGTTCCTTGTTCAAGATCGCCTGGTAGAGGTGCGCAATGCTCCAGCGCTGGGGGATGTTGAATTGGAACAGATCGGTGAGTTTCTCTGCCGCCTGTCCGGTCATGGTGTTGCGCCAGGTGCGAAACGGGACGAGCAGGTTGCCGTCCTTGTCGAATGCCATGTAGCCGTGCATCATGGCGCTGAAGCCGATGGCGCCAATGGTCTGGAGCGGGGTGTTGTACTTCTCAAGAACCTCGTTGCTGAGCTTCCGATAGCTCTCCTGCAAGCCTGTCCAAACATCTTCGAGGCTGTAGGTCCAGACGCCGTTTTCGTAGCGGTTTTCCCACTCATGGCTTCCCGAGGCGATCGGCGTATGATCCTCGCCGATCAGCACCGCCTTGATGCGCGTCGAGCCGAACTCGATGCCAAGAGCGGTCTTTCCGCTCTCAATTGCTTTTTGGATGTCGTTCTGATTCATGTTCTGCTCCCATGATTTGAATTCGTGATTTCAAACTTTCGGTGGTTTGAGCAATTAGCATTCCACGATCACCTTCAAGCCTTCCCGTCGCTCAGCCATAGAAAATGCCTCAGCAGCCTGAGCAAGGGGGAATCGATGGGTTACGAGTGTACTCACATCCACCAACCTTTGTGAGACCAGTGCAATCGCACGCGGGTATGTGTGTTTCATCCGATGCACCAGCTTGATGGTGAGACCCTTGTGTCGAGCCACAGATGCTGTAAATGACGTATTGTCATTGCCAGGAATCCCCACTAGGATCACCTTCCCACCAGGGATGACAGAGGTAATAGCATCATCCACCGCACCTTGATCGCCAGCGACTTCAAATGCCACATCGACTCCTCGCCCCCCGGTTGCTGCCAGGAGCTCTTCACGCGTGTAGACGTCTCCTGCTAACAGAGCCTGGTTCGCTCCATAGGTTCCTGCTGCTTCCAGGCGGTGGGTGAGTTTATCCGTGGCGATGATTTGTTTCGCACCCGTAAGCTTTGCGAGTTGGACGATGAGCAGCCCAATCGGACCACACCCGAATACCCCCACAGTCATCCCGACTCTGAGATGTGCCAGGTCAACCGCATGAAGCGCCACCCCGAGTGGCTCCAACATGGCTCCGTCAGCATATGTCAAAGAATCAGGAATGGGGAACAGGCAATTCTCGTTCCATGCCATAACCTCGCACAGGGCACCATCAATATCGCCGTGCCCGGCAAAACGAACTGTGGGACACAGGTTTGGGTGACCATGCAGGCAGAATTCACACTGCCTGCAGGGGATGGCTGGGTCGACTGCCACCCTCTGACCATCTTTAAGTTCTGCAGCAAATTCATGTCCTAGCACGAGAGAGTGTTCCAACACTGCATTACCAATCCCGCCTTCTGCGAACCAGTGAATGTCCGAACCGCAGATGCCGACCGCCTTCACACGGATCAGCGTTTCACCGTGGGATGGAGTGGGGAGCGGCTCATCATGTAAAAGAAACTTTCCCTGGGAATGTAGGCGGACAACTCTCATAATTCACCCATGCAACTTATCAATGAAAAAAGTCTCGCTTGCTATGAAACACTTCGATTGAAAAAAGATCGAGCGTTATTTCTCATATTTCTAGGAAAGCTATTCACTGGTGATATCGATAGCATAATTTGCAAATAACCTGGCTTTTCCAGTCTCCACACTGAGCATGATATAGAAACCATCGACATTTTGAGGAACCGATACTTCGGTTGTCCATTCTGCTGTACCACCTGCTGGTGTAATCGGGACAGATATAATATCGGGTGTTTGGTAGTATCCATATAGTATCCCGTCATCACCAATCACCGGCGGATTTCCGATGTGCACATAGGTTGGGTATTCGCCGGGGTTAGATGTCTTCCAGTCGAATTGTAGATTACTTTCGGTACGCTCTACATCCGTAAGGGTAAGAATAACTTTGTTGATTGCAACGATCTCAATATCAGATTGTTGAATTAAACCATCGATCTGTTCTGCGATTGGATATACCAAGTCTGTTTTTACTTCATCTAAATTCATCTCTAAATCCGCTTCAACCTGATTCTTATCCTGTTCATAATAATTATATTGACCGGTAACATAAGAATAAGGTATTGTCAGTGTGGAGTCTCCTGTAGCTTCTCCACCTGCACACTCCACATAGATAAGTTGAGTCTCAGGCTCAGCCGTTGTCCCTGCAGTATATCCCCTCATTTGGAATCCTGGAGCCAATCGATGGCCTCCTGTGCTAACAAAGACCTTGTCACAGCTTATACTTTTCCCACTATTGGTAAGCAAAGCTGGTTTATCCTCCATCGAATTCATGGCACTCCAATCACCCGTTTCATTTCGTATGGTGATATCAATACGTAAATCCCCACTTTCAGATTTTCCAATATTTGTAGCCACTGCGCTCCAACCGGTTGATCCATCACGGTTCTCTCTGGATGTTTCATACCCTTCGGGTAATACGATATAAACACATGCCAGACTAATTATTGCGTAAGCGAGAAGGATTGGTACAAAAGCTTTCCTCATACTCATCTATTATTTTCCTTGATGTTTGTCTGTTTTTACCGGTTTACCAACCAGCAACGATTATCTTGGTAATCAAATCCTCAGATCTCATAAAGGTATTCGGTTCATAAAGCTAGAATTTCAAGATGCTCTTTTGGTATCCCATGTTGCAAAGAAAAACTCTTCCCAGGTTATGGATTAAACTTCGGCAAAATCGGCCTGATAATTGAAAGTGTGTAACCATATTCCGGTTGCATATCTACACCACCATCCACGGCTGTTACAGTTTTTTCCTGTCCGTCATGGGAAATCGTGAGATAGTGTGTATAACACGTTCCACAAGGATTGTGGTATGTGCTGTACATTTTTTCAGTAAACCACCCATAATCATCACTGATCGCGATGAGAATTTTTTCGACTTCATTCGGATCGACTTGTCCTTGAAGTTCCTGTTCACCACTCTTGGCGACGACACTTCCATCTGGATATACTGCATACAATTCGTCTACACAACGTGTTCCACCTGCGCGATGATAAGCAATAATCGCCCCATTATCGACCAGGTTTGCGACTTCGTCTTTTCGGTATGGTTGAACATTGCATTGACCAGTTCCTGTGGCAGCTACATCCCCAGAACCTAGAACTGAGGGAGCGAAATTGATCGCAAGTATGGTAATTACGACAAGTGCCCCAAAGCTGATAATCAGAGCCCATCTGCGCTGACGTGTGGCGAGTAAAGTATGCATCCATTGTTTCTGTGGTCGTCCACCTTTTCGGGTTGCTATAAAACTTTGAATGCCAATGAATACGAGCATAAGTAAGCCGATAACAATTTTTGTCCACCAAGAACTGAGCGATCCGGTGAATTGGATCAGTATTTGAGTGATCCCAATGACCATTACACCGAAGAGTGTTCCAAATACGTATCCTTCGCCACCCGTGAGCATCGTGCCGCCGATCACCACGGAGGCGATGACATCCAGCTCAAACCCAGTTGCATAGAGACCATGCCCCGATGAAACAAATATTGCCAGGGCAATCCCTGCCAACCCGGAACAAAATCCATTAAAGGTATAAACCAATACCTTGGTTGTATTCACCGGGAGTCCCATTAATCGGGCAGATTGTTCATTCCGACCTTCATAACCTCCGATGGAGTATACGGTACGACCAAAGCGCCTAAAATGAGCAATATAAATCGCCACCCCAAGGAGGAGAAAAGAAATAACTACGAAAATAGATGCATAGGGGGGTGTGTTGCCTTGTTTGATGGCTAGCTCTGTAAGTCCAGGGATTAATATTTTTGTCTTACCCAATAAGTGAAAGATCTGATTGTCGATAGCAATGGCATCGTCGCTAATAAAAAAGCACATTCCACGGGCAAACCACATGCCTGCCAGGGTGGCGATAAATGGTTGTACTTTCATAAATGCAATAATACTGCCCATCGTTGCACCTAAGGTCATCCCCATGATCAACATGAGCAGGATCACAACCCAGGCATTCCACCCTTCTCTCAATAATGCAGCAGAGGCAACCGTCGTCAGTGCAACCACACCACTCACAGAAAGGTCTATGCCGCCAGTAAGTATGACAAATGTCATCCCAATCGCGCTTATTAACAAATAGGAATTATTCTGGAATAAATTAAAAAATACCTGTGGATTCCGCATAGCGGGATATAAAATAGCGCCTATTCCATAGGCAACAAAGACCAAAAGAGCGGTAACGCTTAGAGGTATAAATCTCCGATATTTACTCAGTAGGCTATTTATTCTCTGTGGCATATTATGTCCCTTTTCGATCAGCAGCAAGTTTTTGGAATAGCCCTCGCACTTGTTTCGAATTTAGCATCACCACAAGGATCACAAAAACGCCTTTAATCGCCAGAAGAGCAAAAGCCGGGACACCAATTGCATACATAGAAGTAGTCACCGCTTGCATTACCATAGCACCGATAATACTGGCAAGCAGTGAGAACCGCCCTCCCGCCATCGATGTGCCGCCAATCACGACTGCCAGGATTGCATCCAGTTCAAGACTCCAGCCAATGTTATTGGCGTCTGACGTCTTGATATTTGAACTCGCAACCAAACCGGCGATCCCAGCACAGAAACCACAGAATGTGTAGACTAATAACTTTATTTTTCGTTCGCTAATCCCACTAAAGAAACTGGATCGGGCATTGATGCCAACCGATTCAATGAACATCCCCACAGCAGTTTTGCGTGTAAAAAGCCAGGTCAGTGTATATATAATAGCCACAAGATATAGACAGAATGGGAGGATTTCCCAACCCTGGCCGATAAACGCATATGGCTCATAGAAGATCTGGATCCGAACACCATTCGTAATTAACTGAGCAATACCCCTTCCTGCGATCATTAATATTAATGTAGCGACCATGGGTTGAATCTTGGCATATGCTACTAAAATACCATTCCAAAGTCCGCAGAAAACGGCTACCAGTAAGGTTATGATAAGCACAACCCATAAAGGTTGCCAGGTGAAGTTTGGATCTCTGATTAATGCCTGTAATTGGGGCGATAATTCTTTGCCTAAAACGTATGGATTCATCAAAAGGGCTGCCACAGAGGCTGCTATCGCCATTACCGCGCCTACGGAGAGGTCAATTCCACCTGTTGCAATAACCAGTGTCATACCAATTGCCAACAGTGCAACCGTTGACCCGTTCCTAAAAATATCAATTAAGCTCCCATAAAGATTATTACCTCTGATTTGGAATTTAAAAAAACCAGGAATCAAAATCAAATCAGCGAGCAGGATGAGTACAAGCGCCAGGAGCGGAAAAAACAATCTACTTTCGGTAACCTTTCTCCAAGTGAAGGAGGACTTGGTTTTCTTCATGATTCACTCCCTGCTATAGCATTCATAATCGTACTTTCGTCCACATCTCCTTTAAATTCCGCTACCTTCTCTCGCTCTCGCAGCACATCAATCCGGTGACTTACGCGTAAGACTTCTTCCAGCTCTGAGGAGATGAAAACACAGGCTTTACCCTCATTGGCAAGTGCGAGCACCAGTTTTTGAATCTCAGCTTTGGTTCCCACATCGATACCACGCGTGGGTTCGTCGAGGATTAAGACCTGTGGGTTAGTTGCCAACCAGCGCGCCAAAATAACCTTCTGCTGGTTACCTCCACTCAAGTTTTTAACCGGTTGATCGGGTGAAGGAGTAACGATATTCAACATTTCGATGTATTTGTCCGCAATATCGTACTGTTCTTGAAGGCTCAGAAATTTAAACCAGCCTTTGCTGGCTTGCATCGCTAAAATAATATTTTCTCGAATTGTGAGATCATCCAGGATTCCAGCAGCTTTACGATCCTCCGGGCATAATGCAACTCCACGCTTAATGGAGCCGAGTGGAGAATGATCATCTACAAGCTTATCATTCACCATAATAGAGCCTGTATCTGGTTTATCACTACCAAACAACAGACTTGCCAGCTCAGTGCGTCCTGATCCGAGCAGCCCAGCTAATCCAACCACCTCCCCACTATATAAATCGAGATCAAATGGTGAAATAGCGTTTGCACGACCCAACCCTTTGGCTTTTAAAATCGCTTCACTTTCAAGCGGACGTCCGCTTGTCAATTTGGTCTTGGTCATCTCATCAAATTCAACCAGGGTCCGGCCGATCATTTTCGTGATTAATTCTATTCTTGATAACGAAGCGGTATCGAAAGTGCCAACCAGCTTCCCATTACGCAATACAGTGATCCGATCTGATATCTCAAATACCTGACTGATAAAATGGGTAATAAAAATAATTCCAACCCCGTCGTCCTTTAGTTTTCTCATCACTTTAAATAATTGTTGGGTTTCGATGGCGTCCAAGCTGGACGTGGGCTCGTCCAGGATGAGAATCCTCACAGAGGCAATATAAAGAGCCCGGGCAATTGCCACCATCTGTTGAATTGCAACAGTATAGGTATCCAAGCGCTGGGTAACATCAATACGAATTCCTAACAGGCGGTTAAGTACTTCGGCTGCTTCCATATTCATTTTTCGCAGATCAATACCACCTATTCTATTGTGGGGCTCTCGACCGAGGAGAATATTTTCTGCAATACTTAGATTCATACACAGATTAATTTCTTGGTAGACTGTGCTAATCCCCAGCTCTTGAGCATGTTGTGGCGATCTAACATGAATTTCTTTACCGTCCAGGGTGATCGTCCCCGAATCTTGCCGATCCACCCCTGTGAGAACCTTTATCAGAGTAGACTTCCCTGCGCCGTTTTCTCCAATCAAGCAGTGAATCTCGCCTCTTTTCAAGGAAAAGTCTACATTATCAAGGGCATGCACACCGGGGAAAGTCTTACTGATAGCTGTCATCACAAGCAGGTCATGATCCGCTTCTGACATGATCGCCTACCTTTTGAAGAAATTTTATTCTGATGGGAAGCGGTGGACAACACCGCTTCCCATCCGTTTGAACAGATTTGAATGAACTACATTGGTGATAGTCTGTACATCGGTACAGAGCAATTAATAGGTTCGACCGGCAGCAATCTCTTCCAGATTGGGGTCCGTCATGCGAAATACGCCTTCCTGTGAGGGCACCCATTTTGGAAGCTCTTCACCATTCGCAGACTTAAGCACTGCTTCATACACCTGGGGTGCAAGTAAGGGGTTGCATTCCACTGTAACATTGAGCAGGCCATCAAGCATCGCCTTAAAAGCATTTCCAGTTGCATCAACGGAGAGGACTTTTACATCTTCGGCTGGAATTAATCCGGCTTCTTTTAGCGCTTCAATCGCACCAAAGCCCATTTCATCATTTTGCGCAAAGATACCTTGCACATCCGTGCTCTCTTTTAACCAGGCTTCAGTCACTTGCTTGCCTTCGGTAGTACTCCAGTTGCCAGTCTGGCTATTGGTGATCTCGATCCCACATGCCACCATTCCCTCACGGAAACCCTGACCACGGTCTTTGGCCGCGGAGGATCCAACATTTCCAACCAACTCCCAGACTTTCTTGCTTTCCGAACCTTCGAGTAGTGCGCACATTTCCGCAGCAGATTTACGCCCTTCCTCAGCAAAGTCTGAGCCAATGTAGGTGGCAAACAAATCTTCCGGTGCATCGATGCGGCGATCTTCGATTACGACGACTTTACCCGCATCTCTGGCTTCCTGCAGTACCTCTTCCCAGCCGGTTGTCTCGAGGGCAGCCAGGACAATCGCATTCACTTCAGGATCTTGAATGAACTGGCGGAACCCTGCAACCTGTTTTGCCAGGTCATTTTGCGAGTCGTAAAATTTCAGCGTAAGCCCTAATTGTTCCGCAGTCTCTTTAAAGGATGAGGTATTGGCAGCCCGCCAGCCACCTTCTGAGCCGGTCTGGAGGAAACCTACCACCAGATCGGAATACTGGCAATTAGGCGCACAGGCTAACTTTGGCAATGTTGGTTCAGTTGGAACTGGGACGGCAGTTGGAACCTCTACAACAGGTGCGGCTGTTTCCGTTGCTTGTGCGCATCCTGCCAGAACCATTACAGCAACCATGAACAGAAAAACAACTTTTTTATAATGTAACATTTACTTCTCTCCTTAGTAGATTTGAATGGTTTTTTTACACTGACTAAATCGGTCGTGCGACGGAAATTAAAAAATATCAATGGTATCGTCGCGCGCCTGGAAGTGCGTGCCTGGAGATTTCAAATACTGAGCAGGCGCTTCCTTTTTATTTACAGCATAACTATTGTTTTCCTAACCCACCTCCTTTTCCCGGTTTATTACGTAATGAGCTTTTACGGACTATTAAATTCGGTGCCACCAAAATAGACTTAGGCCGAGCTGGCTTATGTTCCTGCCAGCCTGATTCAATGATTTTGATAATTTCTTCGACGGCAACTTCACCCACATTCTGTTGATCCTGGTTTATGGTTGTCAGGGGGGGCCAGAAATATGCCGATTCGGGGATATCATCGAAGCCAACAATTCCAAAGTCATCTGGGATTTGTAATCCATTCCGACAGGCATATTGCATCACACCCAATGCCATTTGATCGTTGGCAACAAAAACCGCATCCATTTCAGGGTAATCAGCAATAAGTTTTTCGATGCCCAGCGCACCACTTGATGAGGACCAATTGCCCTCCACCCAATATTCATCTCTGACTTCAAGATTGGTTTCTCTCAACATATCGTTCCAGGCAGCCTTACGCTCGCGAGCCTCCCACCAATCCAGTGGTCCTGATATATGCCCAATATGGCGATATCCCTGTTCCAATAAATGGGTCATGGCTAGTTGCCCGCCAAGATAGTTATCGATGGAGACTACATAGATTTTTTCTTGTGATTTCATCGTCAAATAAACGATCGGGATATCTAAATCCAGCGAGAGCTTGTTCACCCAATTTCGATTCTCCCCAACTTCGGGGACAGCCCAGATGATTCCATCCACATGATGAGAGATGAGGGTTTGAATAATAGGAATGATATTATTGACGTCGAAGTTGGAAAGCTCTTTTAATAACAAGGAGTAGCCAGCTCCTTCTGCCGCCTGGGTTATACCACTCAGAGTGCGTGATGGTCCTAACAACTTCAATCCAGCAGTAACTACCCCCAAAGTATAACTACGCTGGTTGATCAAGCTTCGCGCCAGCGCACTGGGTTGATAGCCTAATTGGTCGATAATATTTTGAATGCGTTTTCGGGTTTCAGGAGAAACATCTGGCCTGTCATTGATTACGCGGGATACTGTCTGGGTGGATACACCCGCTGCAAAGGCAACTTCCTTGATGGTTGCTCGCCCAGAAGACTTTAGATGCACAGCTAATTCTCCTGATGTTATCGTTCCCGTTATCGTTCCCGTTATCGATAACATTATAGCAAATTAAAAATGCCATGTCAAGAGGTAAATATTATGCTTATATTATTCCTGTTGAGCTAGACCCCCTCGGTCAGCTTGAAAATATTACTAGTATTTCTTGCATACCCAAACTGAAGAAACATGAAACCTCTAAATACTTATGTGATTGTTAAAATCTTGCAAATGCTGGATCATACCTGGAGAAAATACACTGAGCCTAGGGAAAACAGCAGATAACAAAATTCCATTCTCCATAGTGTAGTATTTTCACATGCGACTAGAAATCCAACTGCATCATCAATGATGACAGCTAGGCATGTCTATGCATAAGTGCTTTTAATTAAGGGGACCATACGTTCATGGTACGGATGCCCCTCGATGGGATTGATAATCAGGCTTGATACCAGGATAATTTGGTATATGATTTTGATAAAGATGGACTTGAATAATTATCCGGTCTCACGCATCGAGCCATACCGATGAGCATAAACCCGGGTAATTAGTGCACCAACTAGAAATATCTGGGCAAAATAATAAATCGCGATCATCAGGACAGCAAACGCACCAGCCGCCTCGAAAGCTGAGCTGATTCCACCCAACTTAAAATATAGCCCGATCACCAGCCCGCCAACAGCCATTAAAATGGTAGTGATGATTGCTCCTGGCCAGACGTCACGCCATGAAAGCTTTACATCGGGTAAAACTTTATTAATGAAAGCATTTGCCAGGACGATGACACCTAATAGAGCAAGAACATTGAGAGCAGCTATTATGTTGCTCCCTCTATAAATAATCTTGGATGATGGACCCGAACCAGGCAAAGGCGACATTGATCACCGTAGCCAGAATGATCAATAATCCGAACGCGATGATCATGAGAAATGCAAATAAATATCGCCGGACAAGGGCGAGTTTCTGTCCCGTCTGTACAAGCGGAACACCCCAAATCCTATTAAGTGCATACTTGAGCTGAAGGAATAGACCCATGGCTGCCAATAGAAGTGAAATCAAGCTAACTGCTGACACAAACCATGACCCACCCGTATTGGCAGCCGAAATGGCCGCAACTGAATCCTGGATAAAAGCTGCTGTTTCTGCTCCCAGGACCGCCTCAACACGCGTATACAAACGCTCCCCAGCAGCTACCTGGTTAATAAAAATCCCGGCTAATCGAAAGGCGATGTATATGATCGCGGCAAAGGAAAACATCCCAAAATATGCCAGTGCGGCCGCTAATTGATTGGGTTTTTCGTAAGACCCAGATTTGGTAAATTTCTTGAATAAAGGTCCTGATGGATTGTAAATTACCCATCGATCTATTCCTTTGTCTCCTGCAGATGCTCCGGAGCAGCTTGTTCTCTTGAGGCTTCCGCCAGCCAATCCGTTGCAGCACGCAGTGCAGCATTGCCTGCTTCGCCAATCGTTTTGGTCGCCGGGAATATATTCTCCTTGCCGATCAAATCCAGCATCCCGGTGCGTTGGAGCTGGGCACGTAATGCAGGAGAAATGCCAGCCAGGATGAGTTTTCCATGATTGGCTTGCAAGGCTTGGGTGTACCGGCGTAGTACCTCGCTCACCGTGCTGCCTACATCTTCATAGCCGCGTAAAAGCAAGATCACTGCTGACCGACGTGCATCTTCAACAGCGGGTAAGCTTTTTTCAAAGCTATCCGCGGCAGCATAGAAAAGGTTGCCGTAAATATATAGCACCGTTACTTTTCCAGATTTTATCTTCTTAGGCGCAGGACGTTCGACCGGCCAACCGCTCTCACCAACAACCCATTCCATGACCCGGATCGTATTCGACTGTTGAAAAACCATAAGTAGGATTGATATAGCGACTCCTAGTAACACAGCGTACTGGAGCGGCATGACCAGTGTGGAGCCAAAAGTTACCAACATAATAGCACGTGATATCGTGTTCGTCTGCCATACGGTCTGAACAGCATCCTTGTTGATCATCTGAACGCCAGCAACAATTATCAGACCAGCCAGGGCTGGCATTGCAACCAGCTCAACCAGATTGGCAAACAATAAAACCACCAGGGCAACAGTGATACCACCAAAAATATTTGCCCAGCGTGAACGCGCTCCTGCGCTTACCATGAGGGCCGTACCTGAGCTTGATCCACCGGCCGGGATGCCTCCAAAGAAACCGGCTGCCACATTGGCAGCACCTTAAGCGAAAAAATCCCGTGAAACATTCGAAAATTTTCCATCTGGATTCGGAAAGGACTGGCTAACACCTGCACCCTGTACTAAACCAATAATCGCCAGGGCAATCGCTGGGATGATCAACGGGGAGATAAGCGATAAATCGGGTAGCACAAGGCTGGGAAGGGAACGCGGCACTTCAGCAATATCTCTCACTAATTTAATATCGGTGGTGAAGAAATAATTTAACAAGTAGGCTAACCCGGAAGACAGCACGAGGGCTAAAATAAGTGAAAATTTTGATAGGCGCGTCTTTGCTAGCCCATAAATCAGTACAATCGTAAGCAAACCAATCGCTAGAGTCGCCCAAAGTATGGATTGCCGGTTTACCACCAAATCCGCCGCCTGGGCAATTTTGCCTGAATATGAGCTGTAAAAACCGGTCAAATCTCCCAGCTGACCAATAATGATCATCACGGCTACCCCGGTCATGAAGCCGGTCATTACCGAGAAAGGGATAAAGCGAGTTACCCAGCCCAGGCGAAACACTCCCAAGATTAATTGGAAAATTCCAATTAATAACACCAGGGTTACCAGGGCTGTGCCCCGTAAACTATCCGGATAGGTGATCAATGTGTCACCAGCTGCCACTGCCAAGGCGCTGGTGGTTGAGATATTCATGAAGATTGCGCTGGTGAAGAGTGCCCCAACGGGTGTTGCCAGCATCAGGGTGTACAAGCCAAATACCGGATTCACAGTTGCCAGTAAGGCGTGCGCCATGGCTTGAGGAACATTTACCAGGGCAAAGGTCAACCCCGCAAGTAAATCGGAACTCAGGTTGTTCTTTTCAGGTTTGATAGTGTTCATATTTCTTAATGATCACCCTATTAATATGGTTTCTTCCGGATAATCGACCAATTTCTTACCCTTGTCGCGCCCCAACAAGGAGATCATGATCGTGATTGCTCCTAGACGGCCTGCGAACATGGTGAAAATGATGATTAGGCGACCAATTGTGTTCAACCCTGCCGTAATGCCCAGTGACAAACCTGTCGTTGAATATGCCGATACGACTTCAAATGAAACCTGGTCAATGCTGAAAGGGTTGGTTAAAGGATCA
>CAVZSS010000033.1:0-101695 GCA_963777965.1 uncultured Chloroflexia bacterium
TAAACAGGTATTTCAACATAACGCAAGATGCAGTATTGATCGTAGCGATAGGACTCAATTGTCTTTTGGAAAAGAGAAATGCATCTGGACAGTGACCCATCAATTCCCACGCTTTTCCACTACACCCGTCCATCGACAGTTATCCCATCCGGTAGGTTTGCCGTTCCATTCCCCATGGTCGTCAAGAAAACATGAATACCAGGCCACATTTCCCAATTCTGCGAAAGTGATCCTTAATTCCTTGATCTTATAGTCTGTAGCTTTGAAGGCATCCGTCCTCCACCGCGTTCGCTCAGGTTCTTAAATGCCTTAAATCCGATGATCGTGCTTTTTAAATCAGGATGGAAGATAAAGTCCTCGTCTTGAGCTACTGCTGAGTACAATCGATCAAAATCCTTGGTCAGTGCCCAGCCGATCGTAGCATGAATGGTTTGTTCGACAGCAATTCGGTCCTCATCGGTAATCATCGAGGCTGCTCCTTAGAGATTTAACTGAATTCTTCAAATGCGCCTAAATTATTAGTACCTTCTAGTTTTCATTAAAACATTTCATGCATAAAGGGACTCATCCGTGGAAACATTTCACGCAGGATAGCCTGGACCCTGGCATCCGGACTCCCCAATTACGCAGAGGGAAATCCTGGGGGTCGTATATTCCGTTTACCAAAGCTGATAATCCCTGGATGGTCAACTCGCAATCCACCTTCTCTGTTCTCGATACAGCGAGTTTACCGTCGTCCGCTTCAAATCTCCAGCCACCCTCGTTCCACGGGCACAGCGGATCAATGATCTGTGCAGAAAGGATGCCATTGCCCACCCCTCATTCCACCCATTTTTTCAATATCCAAGATACGGTTCATCCCCGGGCAAATCGTGGCTTCAAGCTTCACTTGTAGATCCGTCAGCCATGTTTCTGGATATTCATCATCGCTAAGCCAAATTTCAGCTCGATCAGCCTGATCAATATGACGGGCGATCCACTGGAGCATCAGGTATCGTGCCCGGCTGGTTTGATAATAAAAGCGATAGGCGGCAAAATTATATTTTGTCACTTCCTCACCCAGGATGCGGAAAAGCATCAGCCCTTCGATCTTCCCCTCGAACATCGCCAGGGCAGTCCACATCGTGTTTTGATTGGCGCGACCACGGTCACCAAAATCGAAGAATGCCATCCCATGCCTGTGCTGGCGCATCTCTGCAAGGTATTCCCGATAGGTGTCGTATGCTTCGCTGATATACTGTACTTTGAGTTCACCATCCAGGTCCATTTTCAATAATGGAGCTAATGATTGCGTTGCCAGCCTGGCAATCTTTGTTAAAGGAAAAGAAACATAACCCATCCTTTCGTAAAACGACTCCCTGAATGGATAGAGATTTGAAAATGCTTTTCCCAATTCCCGGTCCGCAGAGAATAGCCTTGCCATTGCATGCCGGCAATAGCCCTTTCGCCGTGCTGAAGGTGCTGTAGACACTCCCCAAACCCCGGATGCGGGGTATAACTTTCCACGCATATTCTGCGTCTAGGTGTGCTGACCACGATCGAAACTGGTGTCTCACCATCAAAAATAGCAAAGCAGGTCATACCCTGGCGCTCCCGTACGATCTCCATCCACTCCTCCTTGTTTTGGAATGGTGGTGATGCGTGCAAGGAATAAGAGTTCAAAGCATACAGGGATTCCAATAATTCATCGCCCTCCAACTGACGTATCATGATTTCCATATAATTACCTCCACTCATATAAAAACCAATGGACAAATAATCAAATTTCTTTGTTTCCAATCCTCAGATCACGCTTTAATCAAGCCATCTTTTTTCCCATGGCTGGCTTAAATCATGGATCGGATTCTAATACCGATTCGTACAGGCGTTGGCTGGCGGTTCTCCACCAATCGTCATTGCCTGGGTGGCACCCAGCTGCTTTAACCTTCTCATCCCTTCAGATAGCAGCGAGCGAGCCAGGCCACAACGCTGGTGCTCCGGCACCGTCCCCACTGGCTCAAAATACCCACAGCGGGTTACGTCGTCGTACCAGGTGGTGGTAAAAGCAGCCACTTCACCAGATGGAGCGATGGCGACCAGGTCCAGGTCACGTCGATAAAGCGGTGCAGATTGAATATTCTGATACCATGACCAATCCCCATCATATTTCTCGTCCGGCTCCTCAGGGTGGAAAGCTCTCCAGGATGCCAAGCTACGCGAAGGCAGCTCTGATGCGTCGCCCAGCGATCGAATCACATAACCCTCTCTCACTGGGTGATCAGGTATGGATTTCTCCAGGTCCCGCAGCCATTGATGTTCATCGGCATCAGCAATGTGGGTAAATCCTCGGCTTCGCAGGATCTCCTGTCGCTGGCTATCCCCCACATCAGACCAGATCCATAGATACATGCCACCCTTCCGGCATGGAGCACGTAAGGTTTCTTCCGCCCGAATGATCAGTTCTTCTTCAAGTCCAGTAGTTTTGAATTTAGGGTGAACCTGTAAAAATGCTTGCCCAGCACCTTCACGGTTCAAAACTGCGCCGAATTCGGTGTTCTTCGGTCTCCCAAAAAAATACATGCTCTTCCAGCTTACCATCACCCAGGTTCAGGATGCCATGCCAACGCCAGTAATCCCATCGGGCAACTGGCCAGCTTAACATACGGCGCATATTCAACATAAAGACCTCGCGCAGGAAATTCCGGATGCGCCAAAAATCATGTTCAGTCTGATAATTACGGAGAGAAAATCTCATTGATTCCTCTTCATGCAACCATACTCAATACTGCATACATAAGGATATACTGGATGACACCCTCCCATAAACGGGATGCTACCTTGCATAATTATAACCAAATCTATTTGAACTCTTGTCGGAGACCGTTGGGTCTTGATTTTTATATTATTATCCTGTATGCTGATAACAGGTCACCTTCTTAGTTCACGAATTTTTCAAGAACCACTCTAAAATCTGCCTTGGTGAGGAAAGAATGAAACCCAAAATCGATAAAACAAAATTTGGCTTAATTATCATTGATGGAAAAAAATACGATTACGATATCCTGATCCGTCTGGATAAAAAAGTGGAAAAACGTCAGAAGAAACTATCCAAAGAAGTCTACGGTACATCACACACCATTTCCCTGGCAGAAGTGGAATACGTTATACGAAGAGGGTGCAGAGAAAATCATTATCGGGACAGGCCAATCAGGCATGGCAAGTCTTTCGGATGAGGCTGTGGAATTCTTCAAGCAAAAGAATTGCCAGGTTGATTTGCTACCCACACCTGAAGCCATGGAACGTTGGAACAAAGCCAAAGGGCAGACAATCGGTCTGTTCCATATCACCTGCTAAGCCTCTCGTCCTCCGGGTTGGCTTTTCGCAGGCTTCCCCGTATGATAAACAATACGGAGGTTATATGGATCGGCGCCTTCATTCCACGATTTTATACCTCATATGTATCCTGGTTCTATCGGCATGTAACCCTTCAAACAACCCAACCTCCCCACTTACGACTGAAATATTTCCTGCAGCCTCAAAACCCACCCTTGAGCCCACACATACTCTGACACCCCCTCCCACAACCACACCCACCTCGACTGTCACCTCCACATCAACCCGCACCCCCACGAAAACAGCGTCCCCAACCCAATCCCTTACTCCCACCGCCTCTTCCACACCAACGATCACCCCCACCCCAACCTATAGCCTTCCCACGATCACCGTGTTGATGCAGGCGAACTGCCGTTACGGTCCTGCCAAAGCTTACCTGTACGCCTGGGGCATGTATCCGGGTGATACCGGTACGGTCTGGGGTCGTAATTATTCAGGGACCTGGCTGTGGATCCAGCCCGATAATATCGAATACCAGTGCTGGATCGCTGCTTCAACCGTCGAGATTCAGGGGGATGTCTCCATCCTGCGTGTTGCACCCGTACGATTGCCACATTCTGTCCTGTATGGTCCGCCCGACAACGTCACTGCCGTGCGCGATGGCAATTCGGTGACCGTCTCCTGGCAAAAGGTCAACATGACCGTAGACGACGACCACGGTTACATGATCGAAGCCAACGTGTGCCAGAATGGCAACCTGGTCTGGATGGCTGTGGCAACCATGGATAATTTCTATACTTTCATGGATGAGACGACCTGCTCACAAGATTCAAATGGTCTGTTATATACCGTCGAGAAGCACGGCTATGCCGATCCGGTGCCGATACCCTGGCCATGAGTGAACCTGGTATTGAATATCCTCATGAACTTTAACCTTTACATATGCGATTACATATAATTATCAGCCTGGTTGTCCGATCACTCTCACAGCTTACCCAATCTATGAAGGGAACTTGATATAATGAATATTAATTTGAAAATACGAGGAACATGGCCAACACATCTAATTTAACCATCGGCTCTCTAGCCCCCGAATTCAGCCTCCCCGCCAGCACCGGGACCGAGATTGCGCTGGTTGATTTCCGCTCCAAAAATAATGTTTACCTGTTCTTTGTGCGTGAATTTAACTGAATGCAGTGCCGGAGCCATTCCGCCCAGTTGGGGCGGCTATACGCAGAATTCCAGGCTGCAAGTTGTGAGATTTTGCTGATTCTGGGGGACCCCCTGGAAAAAGCCAGGCGCTATGCCGATAGCCTGCATTTGCCATTCCCCGTCCTGGCAGACCCTGAACGTAGTGTATATCACAGGTATGGGCTGGAGAAGGCAATGATATTCATCCAGCGCACCGCCTCCGTGGTGATTGATCATAACGGCGTGATCCGTTATATGAAGAGCACTACCAATCCCATGCTCTGGCTGCAGGAAAGCCAGGGGTTGCTGAGTTTTGTTAAATCCTTGCCAAAGGATGGCTGAGTAACCCATCCTGATTTCTTCCCTAACACAAATCCCAAATGGGTGGTTCTCAAGAAGGATTTCGGATTTACAAATCATGGCATATGACTTTATTTGCAGCCTCGCAAAAGATGAATGTGTACGAGGTTGGACTTGGATGTTCCGGTCCATGAATCCACTTAACGCTTCTCTTTCATGAGAAATCTTAAAATATCCATAACCCTCTAGAATAACACCCGGCGGCTGAAGGTCAGATGCCCCCTAACATCAGCCAGGCACAGGTGTGGTCGACAAGGTGAACCTGGTATACCTGGCGCCTGAGCTGAATGATATATCGCCCGATATAGCACGTGACCTGGCTTACCGCATGCTCGTACCAGCCTGGAGCTTTACCGGTCGTATCACCAGCACGGATGGTGTGGAATTGCTTTACCGGTCGTAAGTTCAGGCGGTCACCAATCCATAATAACGGTAAATTGGACGGATTTCAATTCCGCCCTTACTATTCAGATTTTATTTCTCAGTTATATTTATTAATGTTATACTAATGTAACCAATTTACTTTTCGGTTGGGGTGATTATCAAATAGGATACAAGTTATTCCGAGGAGCTATAAAATTAAGGAAACAGTATGGATAGACAACAGATCTCAGCGCAATTAAAGTTCTTTTTCCAACATAAGGCGGTTTGGATCGGAGCCTTCTATTCGTCATCTTGTTGATTCTCACACCTACACTGATGTTACCGGCCAGGCTGCCTTATCAACGCATAGTTTTCTCCCCCTGGTTGAAAAAATGGCCCCAAGAAATTATGTCCTTTTCGGCTGGAATGACTTGGGTATGCATTGTTACAATCACGATTTCCAGGACCTGGCTGTCCTCCCCCCATACAACACACTGTGGGCACAGGTGATCAAACGCGGTGATCCACCCCAGATCGTAACAGAAGGCATTCGGGTGCAGTATTCATTCCCCGACAATAAAACATCCTCCAATAAGACAAATTTTTGGACCTACGCACCACAACTGTTTAATGTCCAATTACCCAATAATGTAGGATTAAAAGGGAAGGGTATGGCCGATGTCATGGACGTGAAAGCTGATTATTTTGTGGCTGAAGGCATACCCCTTACTGAATTCAGTGATAGTAATCTGAGCACGCCTTATCCATACCAGTTGGCAGAATTAACTGCCAAGGACATCGCCTCAGGCTCAATCCTTGCCACCCTTACCGTGGTCGCACCCGTCTCAACAGAAATGCATTGTGACACTTGCCATGCGACCGGTCAGGAACCTGGTGGAGACCAGCCACGGGTTGAGCTGAATATCCTTGCTTTACATGATGAAGAAGAAAGCACAAATCTGCTCAACAGCCGCCCAGTATTATGCGCCAGGTGCCACAGCTCCAATGCATTAAGCGAACCGGGCGTCATTGGAGTTCCCAGCCTGTCAAATGCCATGCATGAAAAGCACACTGAAGAAATTCCAGATACATTAGATGGCTGTTATGCCTGCCATCCAGGTCCAACGACAAAGTGCCTGCGTGACGCGATGTTCCTCAAGGTTCCCTCCCCGATAGAACCAGGCAGAACGATGGATTGTATAGACTGTCACGGTGGTATGGCATTGGTTGCCCAAAACAATGATCCATGGTTGAATGAACCACGCTGCGATACCTGCCATACAGAAACAGACACAAGACAATACAACCAGGACCAGCCCCTGTACCGTTTCTCAAAAGGACATGGGGGCGTTTATTGTGAAGCCTGCCACGACAGCACGCATGCCATCGCAACCAGCCGCGAACCGAATGATGCGATAAAGTTTATGCAGCTTCAGGAGCATACGGGTACATTAAGCGAATGTACAGTCTGCCATATGACTCAGCCTGCAGGATCAGGTCCACATGTAAAATAAGATAGAACTTGGAAAGAATTAAAAACAAGCCAGCCTTTGAAATGAAGGCTGGTTTGTATAAATAATCAGGATCACATTTTAAATTTCACGACCAAAAACACAAAAAATGCCGGGTGGAAATTGAATTACATAGATTTGCGTAGTGTCAGGTTATAGAATCATTCCTTATTGCCCAGAAAAGGTATAAA
This sequence comes from uncultured Chloroflexia bacterium, assembly GCA_963777965.1. Classification (GTDB taxonomy): domain Bacteria; phylum Chloroflexota; class Anaerolineae; order Anaerolineales; family UBA4823; genus FEB-25. The sequence goes on from CAVZSS010000033.1 coordinate 6,929, forward strand.
TTTCCATATAATTCCATAAAATAGTTACCCAAATCAGCGTCGAATTTCAAGAAAACATTCATACAACTATCATATATATATTATCATTTATGGTATAATTCATATATAAATGGTCGTATTAGTCCAATATAATCAGGTATGATAAAACAATACCTGCTCATCAATAAAAAGAAATACAAAGGAGTATAAAATGTCTAGCAAATCTTTAATCAAGTTCGTAGTCGCTTTTGGAATCCTGGCGATATTACTAGCCTTTCTGGGCGTGAACTATGTCCCTCGCATTTTCGCATCTTCTACAACCAAAGAGGATCTGGCAGTTACTTCAAATCTAGCGGTGCCTGTTTACCTCAACCAGCGTTATCCGCGCTCGATCGCTCCGCAACTGTCCTATAACGGGTCGGATTTCTTCCAACGTCAAGCAGCTGCACTTGCTCTACCGATAGGGGATAGCGGGTCGGATTTCTTCCAGCGTCAAGCAGCATTACTTGCCAAACCGATAGGGGATAGCGGGACGGATTTCTTCCAGCGTCAAGCAGCATCACTTGCCATACCGATAGCAAAGGTCAGCTCAGATTTTCTCAATCACCATCCGTTTGACGTTACACTGAAGTTGAAATTAGAAAGCTCAGAATTCCTCAATCACCATCCGTTTGATGTCACCCAGAAGTTGAAATTAGAAAGCTCAGAATTCCTCAATCACCATCCGTATGATGTTTCCCAGAAATTAAATTCAGATGGCTCTGATTCGATCAAAAATCAGCCCTTTCCTTACTATAGCATTTCGGATTGGACCGATAGTAAACCATTGAGTTCTTACAGCCTTTCGGATCTAATTTCGGCCAAAAGTGATAGATGAACATAACTAAACCATGGTTTGGGAATCGTCTTTCCTAAAAACGTGGTCACCAAATGGTATCCAAATAGAAAACAAGTTATAAACTGAGATTTACACTCTGTATTTATCGAGGCACGATTGGAGATTTTTTCCAAAACCTTTTGGAGATTTGTCCAGTTGGTGACCGGTATTTGAGAACCAAACAGAATAGCAGCTAACGAAACCTCCTAGCGATTTTGCTAGGAGGTTTTATATCACTCGCTAGGTATTAAGAACATACATCTTGATTGATAACTATATTGTTGATGTTTCTATAGTTATGTATAAATCAGAACCATATCTTCTAATAATGATAAAACCTCAGCATTGGAAGGAATATCAGTCATATCATGACCATAATGCACATAGCGTGCAATGCCTTCCATATCGATGATTACCTGGGCAGGCATACGACCAAGCTTGAACAGGTTGACTTCCTGCCCGTACAGCTTGAGGACACTCGCTTTGGGATCCGGTAAACCAACGAAAGGCAACTTATTTTTCTTCCAGTATGCTGAAAAGGCTTTGGCATCCTCAGGGCCCACCACGATCACCTGGGTCTGCCTTTTTACAAATTCCTGGTAATCCTGGCGCAACTGCGCCATATGCCGCTGGCAGAATGGTCAGGTGAAACCACGGTTGAAAACCAGCAGCACAGCCGATGTACCGCGGTAATCAGACAATCTAACGGCTTCACCCCGGAAATTTTCCAGGGTAAAATCGGGAGCTGGGGTGTTTATCGATACTCTTGGCATTGCTATTCTCCTATGGTTGGATTTTCCTTAAATAATTGGTGACTACTTTCATAAATTGCTGAGGTTGTTCCTCATGGGGTACATGCCCGGCATTGGTTATCACTTCCAGGTTGGCATTGGGCAGCTCGCCTGCTAGCCGGATGCTGTCTTTGGTGGGCACGATTCGGTCGTGGTCCCCAGTAACAACCAATATGGGAAGCGTAAGCTCATTGAATCGCATACTTAACCCAGCAGGTCGGCTGGCAAGGGTGAATTCCCAAAGGGCCTTATCCCAATTCTCAACCTTAAAGGGCTCTTGGTATTGCTCCAGAATCTCCGGGGGTATAAGAGCAGGATCGTGCCAGGCTAGTTTTAACAAGTCTGGACCGCGTGCCAGGATTTGTCGGGCAAATAATGGTCCCAGGCGGCGCATTTGTGGGCTGGCAAGGATGGGCAGCACCCATTGCGGTGGTCCACCACCATTATATACTGCCGGGTCCACCAGGATCAACGCAGATACCCGCTCTGGATGCCCCAGTGCCACTTGCATGGAAACAGTACCACCGGCTGAGTTGCCGATCAGAGTTGCCTGCTCGACTCCAAAGTGATCCAATAACCCAATGACCAGCTCCACCTGTGTCTCTGAACTGTAAGGGTTTTGCCCCTGCCAGGTGAGTGGACGCTCAGAAAGACCAAATCCTGTGCGGTCATAGGCGATCACCATGCCGAGCTGGCTGAGTGGCTCCATGACTGCCTGCCATGAGTATAAGCTGGAAGCAAAACCATGCAAGAGCAGGAATACCGGTTTGCCCTGCCCCATCTTTTTTATATGGATTTTCTGTCCATTGATCTCAATGAATTGGGACTCAGCATCCCCCAATGCCTGGGGAGGGAAGGTATCTTTGAGCGGTTTTATTGGAATAAGCAATGGACCAACAAACAAAACGGCCAACCCGCCTGCTAAAACAAGAAATCCACGGTGTTTTAATGAACGCGGCATATCTAATCCTCTTCTTATTGATCTGACTGAGCTGAAGGAACTCTTCGTGGCTGAAGATATGCAATAACCAATGTAATCGCCACCAACCCAAATGTGATCCATGTGGGTATGGCAACCGCAGGGACATCCGCATGTTTGATCGATATCCCAGCCAAAGCCCACAGGATCACCGCAGCAAAAGCAATATCTCGCCGGGTAAAGTTCATCAGTACGGCAATCACCAACACCGCTGCCAAAACGATCCACATCCAGACTTCTGGGGCAATGCCGAATCCATCCCAATTCAGGAAATTGAGCAAGGAGGTTACATTGGCAACGGTCGCCACTGTTATCCAACCCAGGTAGATGCTGATGGGCACCCGTACGGTCCATGTCTCCGCTTGGGAGACTGATGACCGACCTGTGCCCAGGCGCAGGTAAGTGATGATAAGTGTGCCGAGCAGAACCAGCATAGCGACCAGGGTCAAAGGGAACTGCTCATAGTGCCACAAGAAAATCCAGGCGATGTTTGCCAGCCCTCCGAGCACGATCCACCAGCCGGTGGAGCGCAAGCGGGGGTTCTCCCGTTGGGAGGGCAGCGCTTGAAATACCGCAAGGGCGATTAAACCGATATAAATCACCCCCCAGATGGAAAATACGTAACCCGCAGGCACAAAATAAACCTGGAAACGGTCGGAGATTGCCCCGGTGTTTTGCCCGTTGATGGGTAGGGCATTCGCTAGCACATTAACCACGATGGTAGCAAGGATCGTTAAAGCCACTGAAATTTGCCGTAGTGATATCTTTCATTTTAGTCTCTCACTTTTAATTCTAATATAGTATTTTTTCGACCTTCCCGACTGGCGGTCATCGAAAATATTTTTTTCATCAATCCGTATTTCTTACCCAATAGTTTATCAACCTTGTGGTCAATTTCCTGCTCCGAAACTTCACGTGCTTCTGCTTGGATCCAATCGCCAAGCAGCGCGCCATCCATTCTGCACGGCGCAATGTTTACCAGTGAATTATTGCGGATGCGCTTCACCTTACCCGAATCAGCAATTGTTCGAACAAATAACACATCGCCATCCTGAACAAACCACACCGGTGTTTTTACCCCCATCACCACTCTTTCGGAAGGTCTCCAGGTTAAGATATTTTTGTTTTTCAAATGCTGTGTACATTTTTCTCATTTTACTCCTTCACGATAAGCTGCCAATACACGCTGCCGTGCCATCGCATGGTCAACGATTGGGGTGGGATAATTTTTTCCAATCACACAACCAACCTGAGCCTGCATGCTGGTGGGCATCTCCCACGGCGTATGGATGAATGCATCCGAAACCCTGGATAGCTCAGGCACCCAATGGCGCACATAGGCTCCCTGTGGGTCGAACTTTTTTCCCTGCAGCACAGGGTTGAACACCCTGAAGTATGGTGCTGCATCGGTGCCGGTGCCGGCTGTCCATTGCCAGCCGCCGTTGTTTGCTGCCGGGTCCCCATCGAGCAGGTGCTGCATGAAATAACGCTCTCCCTGCCGCCAGTCGATCAGCAAATCCTTCGTCAGGAACGATGCCGTGATCATTCGCGCCCGGTTGTGCATCCAACCGGTGGTATTCAGCTGGCGCATGGCAGCGTCCACAACTGGGTAACCCGTTCGTCCCTCAACCCAGGCATTAAACCCATCCAGATCATCCCGCCAAGGGATATTACGCAGCTCAGGACGGAAGGCAGTCTGGCGCACATATGGAAAATGATACAGAATGGCAGCATAAAACTCACGCCAGATCAGCTCGTTCAGCCAGGTTTCTGCACCCAGCTGCGCCTTTGTGTCTATTGCTAACTCATCGGCTTCACGTGCTGCCCAGGCTGCCTGTCTGGCTGAAAGCATCCCAAAGCGCAGGTATGGCGATAAACCTGACGTGCCATCCCAGATCCATGCGGTTTCGGTCTTCAGCATAGCGGTCAATGAATGAATCGGTAAACTTTGCCAATCGGCGCTGAGCTTCAATCTCCCCAGCGGGGAATATGGTATTTAGCGAATGCTTTGGCAGATCAGGCACACCATAACTGATAAGATTAGGCAGCGGGGATAGTCTCTCCGGGGCAGGCAGTGGTTTGCCAGGAAAGGGTAAACTATGCCACATCCGGCTGAAGGGTGTGAATATGCTATAAGGTGATCCATTGGGTTTAAGCAGCTTATCTGCAGGGTGGACCGTGAGCCCAGGGGTAAGCCTCAGTGGCAATTCAAGCCCCACCCGTGCATCACGTTCACGTGCGTATGGCGAAATATCTGCCTCAGCAAAGATACCTTCCGCCTTAGTCTCACTGAGTAAAGTGTGCAACACCTCGAGAGGTTCACCCTTCCGAACGATGAGCTTGCTTCCCCGCGTATGAAGTTCTAAATCAAGCAATGCGTAAGCCGTCAAACAGAAAAGCCAAACGCTGCTGGCTGACGAGTGGCGATTCTAACAATTTTGGGTCTAGGATAAATACAGGAATGACCACTTCTGCCTGATGGAGGGCAGCAGCTAATGCCTGGTTGTCACTCAACCGTAAATCACGGCGGATCCACCAAATTGCTGTCTTCATCAGGCTGCTCTCTTCAGCCAGTTTCTCGCGCCTGGCTGGCCGGATGATTCGCCAATAAGCTAGAACAATCGTCCAGCCCATCAGGATGACACTAAAAATGCCTGGTGCCCACACACCCAGGTTTTGCAGAAGGTACCCACCTGCGATCGGTGCAATTACTCGGGTCACTGCTTCGAGAGAGGCGGTTATGCCAAGAATGCCTCCCACTTCCTGCCTGGTGACGGATTTTGTGGTGGCACTTTGAATGATGGTATTCGATACCCCACCGGCAACTGCCAGGGGCAGGATCAACACCACCAGGAATCCATAGCTGTGTGGTAAAAGCCCAGGCCAGCAATGCACCAGCCATGACCCAAAGCCCGGTGATCATCAAGGTATTTTCACGGAAGCGACGTGTCAGAAAACCGATCAACCCTGCCTGGGTTACCACGGAAAGGATACCGACATAAGCCAGTAAAATACCAGGTGGTTTGTGAGCTTAAGACCAATGGATTGAGCATAAAGAGCAAATATGGTTTGAAATATGGCAAATGCTAAGGCAAAGAAGAATCTGTACCTGTAGCAAGGGACCAACTTTGGGACGGTTGAGCGCCTCTTTAAGAGCATTAAAAGTGAACGGTGGACGACTTTGCCTGGATGCATGCACTTCTTCGCTCAGCAGGAAGTGATTCTGGTAGGAAGAAGATGATCATAAGCACGTTAATGAATGACACAGAAGCAGCCACAAATGCAGGCAAGCTGTATCCCCACTGGCTGAGCGCATCCACCTACCGCCGGACCAATGATGAAACCCAATCCGAAAGCCGCACCGATCAGTCCCAAGCCCTTAGCCCGGTTTTGATCATCCGTGACATCCGTGATATACGCCTGTGCTACAGTGATGTTACCTCCAGTCAACCCATCCAGGATGCGGCTGAAGAACAAAACACCAATAATAAATGCATTGGCAGCTTGTGGGGCTATCCAATCTGGCTAGTAGGTGACCAATTGGATCAGCAAATCCAAGCAGCAGGAAACCAATACCCGTACCAATTACGCTTATCAATAAGACTGGCCTGCGACCAATGCGGTCTGATAATCGGCCAAGCAAAGGGGCACCAATGAGCTGAGCGGCTGCATAGGATGCCACCAGCAAACCGACAATGGTCGGTGTCGCCCCATAAGTTTCAGCATAATAGGGTAATAGGGGCAGGATTAAACTAAAACCCAGCAGGTCGATAAAAACAATCAGAAATATGGTCATCAAGCGGGAATTTTTCATCGTGAATCCTTTAGTGATATCTGCCAGACAACCATATGTCTATAAGGATAATTCGCACTTCTCCAGTTGGTTCTGGATAATAGCGCCATCCTCACCAAGGTAGCGTTCGACTGCCTGACGATATGTGGCGTAGTATCGCTTCACCCATGAAACGGAGAGTCCTGAATTATTTAACAAACCATTCAGCCAGATGATGGACTGATTTAATAAATTGATGTCGCCTAATGAAAGTGCTGATGCAATGAAGCTGGGTGAGATTCAGCATTGGCATAAGTCCAATTTAACTGGCTTATCCAGTTCTGATTGCAGAATAGAGGTTACATGGGTAACGATGGCGGCTTCATTTTGCAGGAATCTTGTCAATGTCTGGGTGTATTCGAGAGGAACTGGTAGCGCAGTAGTGCATGGGAGGAGGTGTGGTCATCAATCGTTCAACCTCCTGAGGAACATTCGCCACATTGGTGCCGAGGAAATAACCTGAGATATACTGGGTGGCTGCAGGAATCTGGTTAAAGATTCCACCTCCATATGCCAAAGGAACACCCTGCGTACCTATGTATTCAGATAGATTCCGGAGGGAAGCGGCAGTCTTGAGCGTCTGTGCAGATGAGATGATTAGAATTGGCGATGTGGATCGGATGGTTGTATCCAGATCTATTAGAGGTACATTGGATCCAAGATAAACCACATCCCAGCCGCGCCTTCGAAGTAGGTAAGAGATCATCAACAGGACAAAATCGTGCTCCTCACCGGGTGGGCAAGCCGCCAGGATATGCCCTGAGCGGGTGGGTGTGGCAGTGGCAGCCATAAGTGCATTTACACGGCGAATGGCGATTGCAGGTTGCAAAGTGTTCCTGCTGAACAGTGACGGATCCGGTATACCAATGCTCTCCAATCCTGTGCCAGCCCCTTCTGTAAGACTTCTGATAAGATCATTTCTGGGGCAGCAACTAGCAAATGCCTGGTCAAGAGTCCGATTGGCAGCCTGGTCATCAAAAACTAGACAGGCAGAAAGCCATTGCTCACGTAAGTACATCCAGTGTGGTTTCACCCATGCCAGATATCAGGCACGGGTGTTTGGATTCGTTGTGAGATTTCCTGATAATCTTCCTGCTGGCTTTTCCACATCTCTACTGCGCTGCTGATGCTCAATCCTTCTTCTTGCCTCTCGATCAGCCATTTAAGCATCTCAATATCTTGTCTGGAGTAGAGCCGGTGACCACCAGGCGACCGTCTGGGTTTGAGCAAATCATATCTCCGTTCCCAGGCTCGTAATGTCGCCGGATTTAAACCAACTTCATTGATCACTGCTTTTAGGTTATAGAGAGGAGTATTATCTGCCATTCCAATTCCTTTTCCCATTGACGAATATCATAATTCGTTTTGATGGTTGCCTGGTGGACAAAATCACATGGAAATTAGACTGGAGCCAGGGTACCTGCAAAGATGATCCAGGCCAACACGGTCTTAGCTGTAAGGCTGAGGATGATATAAACCCGCTCACCAAATAGATAATCTTTCCACGGACCGACCTTCTTATACTGCAGTACCATGTTCACCGCAAAGATGTTGAAGAAGACGAACAAGGTCGGGATGATGGCGTAAACGAATGCGGGTGGCTCACCACCTTCACCTGCCAGTGATCCTACGAAATACATTACGATCACGATCCAGGGAATGATCCCAGCGATAGATCCAAAGATGAATGAGGTCCAATTGGTCTTCTGCGTATTCTGATTGTGGTACTCCATCATGATCCCAAACAGGTTCATCATGGCATTGATGCCAAAGATCAGAATGATGGCACCCAGGTCATAAATACCAACCAGCATGCCAATGAGCACGATCATCACCGATGAAGAAAGTGCATATTCATAAAACCTGAACCGGGTTCATGCCCTTCTTCAGGTTGGAAACATAAAGCTTATAACCAACGGTTGCCAGGAAAAAGTGTGCCACAGCCGAGAGCAGCAGAAAAACCGCCACCGCAGGTCCAAAGGGTAATTCAGCTGCCAGTTTTGGGTCAGGAACCAATGCCAGTTTGGTGGTATCAAACTTCAGGAAGTTTGTGTAGATTGGATACGCAGTATCATTGCTCAACACGATCATCAGGATACCCTGGATCAGGTGCAAGAAACCCATGCTCAGATTGAAACGTCTTAATCCCTTATATTTCTTTTCGTCGTCCATTTTTATCTCCATTTTTTTTATTTTTTCCCATTAATAGATCACTATTGGCTTCTATATGGGAGAGTAGGATGAATATAACATTTGTATATATTATGTATATATAATAATAATATATTGTATAGTTTTAAACAAGGCTAATTAGATTAATATTTGATTAATTTTAATGAAATTCGCCCCATGGTTCAATGGACCTACAAGTTAATTGTTCTCCATCCCGCTTTCGTAGTAGTGAAGCAGCAGGATTATATAAAATGGCCTGCTCAAATTTGCATCCGGGTAACTCTACAGACAACCCGTAGAAGTTTCATCATTTATCCAGATTAATGATTTCTCTCTTGGCGTCTATCAACATAAAACTGATTTTTTTATCAGCGATTCTCGAAAATATAACGGAGAATTACAATGTGATACTTATTCCAACTACTCAAGCTCATCCAAAATCCGTTTTGCCACCAAACGGGCAGAGATCATAACAGTCGGGATACCTGTGCCAGGGTGCGTGCTAGCGCCTACAAAGTATAAATTATGATAGCGCGGGTGTCGGTTGGATGGCCGGAAATATGCCAGCTGGGTCAGGTTATGCGACAAACCATGCGTAGAACCCTTTACCAGGTTATATCGTTTCCGCCAGGAGAGCGGTGTAAAGGAGATTTCAAACTTGATATGGGCTTCAAGATCAGTGATCCCCACCAATGCCAGCCGACGAAACACATGCCTGCGTGCCTGGTCTGTTAAAGCGTCCCAATCCTGGTATCCATTCTCAGATAGGTGCCCTACAGGCACAACCCCGATCAGGGTATCTTCGCCTGCTGGAGCCATGCTGGGGTCAAGCTGGGTAGGCGCGTGGATGTAAAGGCTGGGATTGGCAGGCAGACTAAGCTCTTTTATGATCGAATCAAAATTCGCCCGGTAATCATCTGCCAGGAAGAGAGTATGCGGACCTAGGACATGATAGGGTTTATCGACACCCCAAAAGAAGCTGATCACCGAACAGGAATAGTGTTTACGGGATAACCTTTCAGCAAGATTATCGCTTCGGTAGGAGATCCTGATAAACATAAGGTAGATCTGCATTTGCCAGGATCACATCTGCCATTGATCGTTTGTCATGTTCAAGAACTAACTCTTTTACACGATTGTCTTTTACAATGATTTGTTCCACAGTTGTATCGAAAGCAAATTCCACTCCAGCCTCACGTGCCAGCGATATGAGCGCTTCCACGATACTGAACATACCCCCTTTTGGATACCACACCCCATGCTCCATCTCGGTGTATGGCATTAAGGAAAATGTGGCAGGAGCTTCAAAGGGGCTCAGCCCCATATATACATCCTGGAAGGTGAAAGCCGCCTTCAGGCGAGGATGCTTGAAAAACCTGGACATATGTGCATAATGATTTACCAGGGGCTTCAACTGATATACCAGCGGAATATTGCCCAATGTGAAAAAGTCAGAAAATCGGCGAAAATCACGGTTCACCAGTTTTTCCATCCCCAATCGATAATGCCTTTCACCTTCTTCATGATAGCGCATGAATCCTTGGTATGCACCATGCTCGATCGATTCCAATTGATCGCGCATGGATCGCATGTCTGAGGTAAGCGCCAGCTGGCTGCCATCATCAAATACCAGGCGATAGGATGGATCCACCTTTTGCAGGCTGAGTGAACTCTTCAAAGAACCGCCCAAGGCGGAAAATTCCGCCTCGTAGACACGCTGCATGACCATCAGGGTCGGACCGGTGTCGAAGTGGTGACCATCACGCTCGATCCAATCACAGCGCCCGCCCGGATTGGGATTTTTCTCAAAAACGGTAACATGCATACCTTGATGTGCCAGGTGGATTGCCGAACATATCCCACCTATCCCTGCACCAATAATAACAACCGATTTCGATTTCATCCTTCCTCACATTGATCAGCAAGCGCCACCTGAGCACCAGGGTCCAATCTCAACCAGGGTATATTAAATACTGAAATTAATGTCCTCCAGGTCATCCACAAGCCAGCCCGGAAGCTTTTGCGTTCGGGGTAATCAGCACGAAGGCAATATCCATCCTTTTCAATCAATCTCAGCATCCATTCGAAGCGAGCAAGATAAGCAAAACCTGCCAGACGAGTGCGGAAGTTATTCACCTGGGCGATATACACCCTGCCAGCCTTGAAATACTGGCGAGCAAGTTTCACCCTCCCAAAAACCCACCTACGGAAAGTGAGGCTGTGTAACTCTTCTAATGATATATGCTGATCCTTGATGTATTCTCCGGGGACATTGTAGTACCCCGTGGATATATCTTCCACCATATCACGCAGCATATGCACCACGTGTGCACCACTCACTGCGTGATAACGGTTATCAATTCCTGTATAGTGAGTCTCGTGACCAATAAAGTAAAACAACAGCTCTGTCACCGCTGTGGAGAGCAGACGCGTGTACTCGGCTATTTCTGCATCTGATATCACCCGACCACAGCGTTCCACATCAAAGGACATCACTGCCATCATGCTGCGGAGATAGATTTGCAATCCACTGTGCTCTTGCTTGTCATTTTGGACCAAATCCACCAACATCTGTTCCTCAGGGCTCACAGCATCAGGCTGCTTTCCCTGATAACAAGCTTCCAGAAGTGCCTGTTGACGTTGAATTAAAGCAAACTTTTCCTGCTTCGTGCCCGTACTACAGTCAAGAAGATCGTCCAGCCAGCGGTAGTAGGCGTAAGACCGGAAAGCGTCTTGCACACGATCCCGATCTGTTAGAAGACGGAACGTATAATATGTCTGCTTACTGCCTGCCCTGGTGATCCTGGCAGGTAAATCAACCATCCCCCCTTGCTCAGATGGGCTTTTAGGAATTTACAGGCGTGATCATGGCAATCTAGCTTTCCTGATTTCGGTCTATAAGTATACTCCCAAAATTATTACAGGGAATTTATCTACCGCCATTAGAGAATATAAGTTTAACCACCCTTGTCGGCAGGGCATGGGGAATGATCTCCTGGGTTAAGGCAATTTAGCTTGGTTTTTGATGGCCAATTGGGCAAACCGACCCTTGGACAAACTCAAAAAGAACAACGGGAGTCAATTTATTTGGCTCCCGTTGTTTGCAAATTGGAGGAGAATAATTATAGGGTTAAGGATCTACTCAGGCGGGATCAGGACTGCATCAATTACATGGATCACGCCGTTCGCTGTTTCGATATCGGTGATGATGATCTCAACATCGTCGTTCAAATACACCTTACCATCTTTCACGGTGATCATGACTTGCTTGCCTTCCAGGGCGGTATCAACCTTTTGCCCATCAAGCATAACCACATCCTCAGCCATCACTTTTCCACTGACCACATGGTAGAGCAAAATGCTCTTTAAGGTTTCCAGGTTTTCGGGTTTCAGCAAGTTCTCCACGGTTCCAGCAGGAAGCTTGGCGAATGCCTCATCAGTGGGGGCAAAGACGGTAAACGGACCTTCGCTTTTTAGAGTATCAACTAACCCAGCGGCTTCCAATGCAGCCACCAAAGTCGTGAAGCGGCCATCTGCTATAGCAGTATCAACGAGGTCAGACAGCTTTTCTGGAGGAAGCAGCACAGAGTCAATTACATGGATCACACCATTCGAGGTCTCGACATCTGTCAGGATTACCTTTGCATCATTGATGTTGACATTTCCCATGTCTTCTTTGATACTAACGGACTCACCTAGAACAGTCTTGGCGCTTTCCAACATGGTCACATCCTCAGCCATCACCTTACCGGAAATAACATGGTAGAGCAGGATATTCTTAAGAGTCTCCAGGTTCTCAGGTTTGAGCAGGTTTTCTACGGTGCCGGCAGGCAGTTTAGCAAAAGCCTCGTCGGTTGGTGCAAAAACCGTAAAGGGACCTTCGCCTTTGAGGGTTTCAACTAATCCTGCAGCCTGAACCGCAGCCACGAGGGTGGTGAAGCGACCATCTGCAACAGCAGTGTCAACAATGTCGGATAACTTTTCAGGCGGAAGCAGAACTCCATCAAGAACATGGATAACACCATTTGAGGTTTCTATATCGGTGATGATTACCTGAACATTATCGTTCAAATAAACCTTGCCATCTTTCACAGAGATCATCGCCTGCTCGCCTTCCAGGGCAGTATCAACCTTTTGACCATCAAGCGGAATTACATCCGCAGCCATCACTTTTCCACCAACAACATGGTAGAGCAATATATTTTTGAGGGTTTCGAGATTCTCGGGCTTGAGAAGGTCTTCTACTGTTCCAGCGGGAAGCTTGGTAAAAGCATCGTCGGTGGGGGCAAACACGGTGAAAGGACCTTCACCCTTAAGCGTATCTACTAATCCAGCGGCCTGCACCGCCGCTACCAGGGTCGTAAAACGGCCATCCGCTACAGCCGTATCAACGATGTCGGACAAGGCTGGTGCGGGAGGCATTTGAGTTTCCGCCGGGGCAGGTGGCTGCGTGGGGGCGGGGGTTGAAGCTGGTGAACATGCAGCTAAAACAATCGAAGCACTCAACAAAACAAACAGGGTAAAAAATGATAAACGTTTCATGGTTATCTCCTTTAGGATTTTGTACATATTTTGTACATATTTTTTCTAATTATATACAATACCTATACATTGTCAAGCGAATTTCCCCTATCTCATCAAACATTAATAAAATGACGGGTTTAAACTGATTGGTACTACTAGTTATCTTATGCCTTACTGGGGTACTTGAGGTTGAAAACAAAGACCCTAAACGCCTTCTATAAGACTAAATCTGGAAGGCTTAAGAACACTTTTCTTTTTAATCAGTAGGATTGGCCAAGGATAAACATGTCTTACAAGCCTACAAATGCGACTTGGAGCACGTTATAACCCTTCCTCTGCTTTAACAATTGTGAAATCGACATATCGTTAAAAGAGAAGTGATAAGATTAACCTATTCGCTAGAAGGATAATTGATATCGGGAGGGTGTTATGGATTCCAAAATGCAATCCACTGCATTGGCTAGTTTGAACGATGAGCTCAATGGGGCTTACCTCTACGATGCCCTGTCAAAAGCCGAGAAAGACCCCCGCCTGGCAGAAGTTTACCGGCGCATGGCAGCCGTAGAGCGCAAACACGCTGACTATTTGGGTGGAACGCCTGAAGGAAGCTGATGTGGCGATCCCCAGTTTTACACCCAATTGGCGTAGCCGTACCCTTTCATGGGCAGCTAAACACCTGGGTGTAGGGCGCGGTTTTACCGACCGTCATCGGAAATGAGCGTAAAGATACCCGCAAATATGCCCACACACCTGGGGGCGCTGAGATGGGAGCTGATGAAGCTTCCCACAACCGGCTGTTCAGCCAGGTGGCTTCAACGATGAAAGGCGGAATGGAAGGTGGGGCATTGGCTCAACTGGAAGGCAGGCATCGCGCTGGTGGAGGCAATGCCCTGCGAGCGGCTGTATTGGGAGCAAACGATGGATTGGTGTCAAACTTAAGCCTGGTGATGGGCGTGGCTGGAGCTGCGCTGAACAACTCAGCCATCCTGATCACCGGATTCGCCGGGTTATTGGCAGGGGCAATCTCGATGGCGTTGGGTGAGTGGCTGTCGGTGCAGAGCTCCAGGGAGCTCTACAAGCATCAGATCAGCATTGAGAAGGCGGAATTAGCCGCAGCACCAGAGGAGGAAGCAGAGGAGCTTGCTTTGATTTACGAGGCGCGTGGCTTGCCCAAGGATGAAGCCCAGCGTATGGCACAGCACATCATCAGCGATCCGACCTCTGCACTTGAAACCCTATCACGCGAGGAACTCAACGTCGATCCATCCGAATTGGGTGGCTCAGCCTGGGAGGCTGCTTTGACCTCCTTCTTTCTCTTCTCCATCGGGGCGATCATTCCTGTGCTCCCATACATCTTCCTGAGTGGCACCACTGCAGTTACTGTTAGTATGGTCTTCAGTGCCGTGGGGCTGTTCATCATCGGTGCGGGCATCACCCTATTCACGGGTCGCAACCTGGTTTATTCGGGCTTACGGCAGGTGTTGTTTGGTCTGGCTGCAGCTGTGGTCACCTTTGGCATTGGCCATCTGATCGGGGGAAAGCTGGAGGGATAGGAAGGCGGTTTATAAAGTCAACATCAAGTATTTAAATTATAACTATCCCAAAATGGGGTTATCACTCCTTTTTTTCTGGAAGAGCTCTCTCCATCGCAGCAGTCAGCTGATCTTGTAGTCCATCGACATGTGGATCAACCACCTGGCGGGAGCTATCCTCATCGTACCAGGCGATGATCTCGCGCTCCCTGCCAAAATGGGATTGTGGGGCAGAATTGTGGCACAAACTGGCGGATTTTACGGTTATCAAAGATCATGCTATGCGCCTTATCACCCAGTAGTGAATCTCCCCACTCCGGGTCATACCTGGCGATAAGCTCGGATGGAACATGCACCAGTATCGGCTCTACCCCTGCAGCCTGGGCAACAATGCTATAGATTTGATTCCAGCTCAAGGATTCATCGGAAGTAATGTGGAAACTTTGGCCAATGGCATGCGGATTACCAAGCAGTCCTACGAAGCCAACTGCAAAATCACGATGGTGTGTCATCGTCCAAAGTGAAGTGCCATCACCATGCACGACCACCGGTTTACCTGCCCGCATCCGCCCAACGATTGTATAACCTCCATCGAATGGAAGCAAGGTGCGATCGTAAGTATGAGATGGGCGCACGATCGTGAAAGGGAAACCTTCCTGCAGTCCGGCGTGCTCCAGGAGCGCTTCACAGGCAGCCTTGTCACGCGAGTACTGCCAGAAGGGATTGTCCAGGGGTGTGCTCTCCGTGATGGGTAAAAATCTGGGTGGTTTCTGATATGCTGACGCTGAACTGATAAAAATATACTGCCTGGTCCGTTTACGAAACAGCCCCAGGTCAGTTTTAACCTGGTCCGGGGTGAAAGCCACCCAGTTCACCACAGCATCAAACGTCAGATCACCCAATATATTATTAACAGAAGCAGGTTTTCGGATATCAGCATGGAGTGAAATTGCACCCTCCGGCGTAGGACGAAAGCTGTGCCCACGATTCAGCGTATAGAGATCAATACCATGTCGAATTGCCAGCTCTGAACAGGCTGAGCTGATGATCCCAGTTCCACCGATGAATAATACTTTCATAATTTCTCCTTTTTAGCAGATGTATTCCGAGGTGTAGGGAGCCTGACGGTCGATATTGCCAACAAACTGCGGCAAATGGGTGTGCCCCAGCATTTGCCGGATCGCCAGGTTTTCACCAGTATGATACCAGTAGTGATAGATCATCCTCTGCAATAACGAGCCATAGGTGCGCTGTAACTTTGTTCCGTCTGTTTTTACAACGAGCTCCTGAAGCTTTTCTGTCGTGATTGTCTCCAGCCAGGGATTGCCTGTAGTTGTGATATTCTGCCAGTTTTTGAGCATCTCATGCAACGATGGGGTACTTGCTGGAGCCCCATAAGCAAATAGCTCATCGACCTCAGGATATGGCATTTGTCCTTGCCCATAATAGAGGATATACTTCTGTTCCTGCCAGGCTAAATGCCCCACATTCCAGCTGATGCAGTTCATGGGTAGCAAACGCTTGCCTGCATCACCCTCTGATAACCCTTTCAGCGCCCGTTTAAACTCACTGCGGGTAAATTTCAGTTGCAGAATGAGGGGATGAGTCTCGGTCATATGTCTCTCCAAATAAGGCGCCTAAGATTGTTGGTGATCAGGTACAACGATCCAATTCATTCTTTTATTATAAGGTCATCTTTCCGGGTTTCCCAGGACTGTGATCCATTGGTTTACGGTAGCTAGTGGATTAAGCAGGAATGGTCGACTTCGCTCTCTGATATCCCCTTGTAACAATCCTTGTCATATTTTAATAAGAGCACGAAATCCGGGCGGAGTTAAAGCTAGGTGATAGATCGACTCGCATCCGAGTAACCTATTTTCACCCCTCGGCATTTGATAGATATTTGTCTCAAAAAAAGTTGGGGTTTTCGCAAGCGATATACCAATCGCGAAAACCCACAATTATTCACCCAAAACAGACATAGACACGAAAATTGGATGAAATTAATCCGGGCAGGTGAGAACTTCAATCGTCGTGTGAACAACCCCGCTATCTTCGGGGATCATCGCTTTGTATTTATCGGGTGATTCAGGATATTTCGTTACCACGGATATTTCTGATGAATAGATACCGGGCCCGATGGACCATATGTGCAGGTCCGAAACCTTTGTGTCTTTATAACTCTCCAGAATATCGGTAATCTTCCTCTGAACGTCGGTTGGACCTTGATGGTCCAGCAGCACGATGGTTGTCCCTTGAATCAATCCAATGGACCAGCGAATCACCATGATCGCACCCACAATTCCCATGACCGGGTCCATCCAAACAAAATCGAAGTATTTTGCAGCCAGCAGAGCAATAATTGCTAAAACCGAAGTCATGGCATCGGTTAATACGTGCAAATACGCCGCTTTCAAATTATGGTCAACATCAGAGGTAGCATGGGCGTGTTCATGATTATTATCAGCAAGGTCATGGTCACTATGGCTATGACCTTCGTGTTCATGAACTTCATGTTCGTGCTCGTGATGGTCATGAACTCCGTGATCGGGATCACCATGGGCATGGGTATGATTCTTTTCCCCAAGGATCAGCATACTGATACCATTTACAACCAGGCCTATCACAGCCACCGTGATGGCTTGATTATAAAGAATCTCGACTGGGTCAATGATGCGGATGATACTCTCATAAGCCATAAAAAGTGCGATGAATATCAGGATCATTGCGCTTGAATATCCTGCCAGTGCATTCACCTTCCCTGTACCAAAACTAAAGCGCTGATCCTGGGCATGCTTCCGCGCATATATATAAGCAAAGAAGGTAATTCCAAGCCCAACCATATGAGAACCCATATGGATTCCATCTGCGGTTAGCGCCATTGATCCGAAAATAATCCCGGCCGCGATTTCACCGACCATCATGATTCCAGTCATGATGATGACGAACAACGTACGCTTCTCCCCTGACCTGATTTGATCTTGCCCGAACACATGGGTATGCTGGTATTGAGAAATTGTTTCAGTATGCATAAAAACTCCGGAGTATCGAATAATCAGAGCATTTTACCTTTAATTATAGCAGGCGGGAAACCTATTCATGTATCACCTGCTCTTACAAAGTGTGTTGAGAAAATATTCGTTTATTTTGATTACTGAACCTATAATTGAATTAGAATATATGCAGGGAAACATAGGAACAAAAGTATTTCGAGCAGTTCATATTTCCAATGTAAATATACCGGAGGTATAAATGACAGAGCGTAAAAAAATAACCCTGCCTTACTTGTTCAATAAAGTCCAAAATAATGAGCCGATCACATGGCTCACCTGTTACGACTATCCCACAGCCTATTTAATGGAACAAGCTGAGCTTGACATGATCCTGGTGGGAGACAGCCTGGCAATGACCATGCTCGGTTTTGAGACCACCTTGCCAGCCACGATGGACGATATGATCCGCCATGCTGCAGCCGTCCGCCGTGGGACAGCCAATACGTTCATCGTTGGGGACATGCCTTACATGAGTTACCAACCAAGCGTTGAAACTGCCATTCGCAACGCGGGTCGATTCATGGCTGAAGCCGGATGTGATTCGATCAAGTTGGAAGGCGGGGAGGAAATGGCTGACCGCATTCGCGGGATTGTAAGTGCTGGTATCCCTGCTGTCGGCCATTTGGGATTAACCCCTCAAAGCGCATCTGCATTGGGTGGTCATAAAGTGCAGGGACGGGCAGCCAAATCAGCTAAAAAGATCATCGATTCAGCCAAAGCGCTCGAGCAAGCTGGCGCTTTCGCCATCCTCCTGGAAATGGTCCCCGATCGCGTTTGCAAGCTCATCACCGAGCGAGCTGAAAACTGTATCATTCTAAGCCTTGGTTCAGGACCAAATGCTCACGGCCAGCTTTTGATCTATCACGACATGTTCGGTCTTTATCCACGCTTCAAGCCGCGCATGGCCAAAGTATTTGGAAACGCTGGTGAGGTGATTCTGAATGGGCTCAAGTTATATGTTTCCGAAGTATCAGAAAAGACCTTCCCCCAGCCGGAGCATTGGTTCACCATGAAAGATGATGAATACGATGAGCTGATGGAATTATTATGAAATATTCCAGCAGGATACAGCACCTGATCCCCGAAGGGGCATACCAGGTTATGGCACGCGCTCAATCTCTGGAAGCAGGCGGCCGTGAGATCATTCACCTTGAAATTGGCCAGCCGGATTTCGAGACTTTCGAAAACATCAGGCGGGCTGGGATAAAGGCTATAAACGAAGGCTTTACTCGCTACACGCCTCCCAGTGGGATGAAATCCCTGCGCGAAGTGATTGCTGAGGATGCTGGTAACCGGCGCGGGTTTGTGATCCATCCCGACCAGGTAGTGGTCAGCCCAGGCGCAAAACCCAACCTGTTCTTCCCCACCCTGGCATTGATTGAACCAGGCGATGAAGTGATCTACCCCGATCCCGGCTTTCCAACCTATGAAGCCATGATCCGTGTGGCTGGTGGCATCCCGGTACCTGTTCCCCTGCTGGAAGAAAACAATTTTTCATTCGATCTGGAAGCTTTTCACCACCTGGTGAATGATCATACCAGGCTGATCATCCTGAATTCGCCCAGCAACCCCACCGGTGGAGTGATTCCGCTGGCTGATCTTGAACAGATAGCCAGGGCCGCTCAACGCTATAACTGTTGGGTGATGTCAGATGAGATCTATGCCCGCATCGTTTACGACAATGCCACCGTTCCATGCATAGCTTCCCTGCCAGGTATGTTGGATCGGACGATCATCGTGGATGGCTTCTCCAAGACATATTCTATGACTGGCTGGCGCTTGGGATTTGGCATCATGCCCATAGAGCTTGCAAATAAGGTCCAATTACTACTCACCCACTCCGTAGGCTGCAGCTCTCATTTTGTCCAGGTTGCCGGGATCGAAGCACTCACCGGACCCCAAGACCAGGTTGATCTGGTGGTGAGCGAATACCAGCGCAGGAGAGATACCATCGTGGATGGGTTAAATGCCATACCCGGGGTGACCTGCCAGCGCCCCCAGGGTGCTTTTTACGTCTTCCCCAACTTTAAGTCTTTCAAACGCACTTCCTCCGCGCTGGCTGACCTGATATTGGAAAATGCTGGGGTGGCTGTCTTACCGGGCTCTGCTTTTGGAGAGTATGGAGAGGGTTACCTGCGCCTGGTTTATTCCACTTCAATCGAGAATATCGAACAGGCGATGGATTGGATCAGACCAATTATCGAATCACTCTGAGAATAAATTCCCATAAATAATTGACCTCACAGGTTTCTAAAACCTGTGAGGTAATTTCGTTAGCTAGATCATTTTTATCGATGATCTAGTTTTCCGTAATGGCTGTTGGCTGGCTCTTTATATCTCCTTACAATTATCACCAATATTATCCAAATTCCCTCTTGACTTCTATATAAAAATAGCCTAAAATAAGATTTAGTTTATCCTAAATATCTATTTATAAGGTACTAATTCTTCTGGTGTATGGAATAAGAATTGATCAGGAATCATTATGAAACAATTATCGAGGCGTGATTTTCTTAAAGCGGGAGGGATAACTCTCCTGAGCACTGCAGGCGTGGCAGCTTTTAGTAAAGTGAATCAGACAGTGAATGCTGCGCCGATCATACAAATGGATCATAAACATGGGGATGCGATGGCTATGCCTGTCGGTGAAGTAGATCATCAGCTCAATGGCTTCAACCCATCAGACATTCTGACAGATTTCGATTATGGGACTGTTTCCACCCTCCCAGATGGTCGCACGCTGCGTGAATATGAAATTTTCGTGATGAATAAAGACATTGAAGTCGTGCCGGGGATTAGTTACCCCGCCTGGACCTACAACGGGCGTATCCCTGGTCCAACAATCCGATCATCAGAAGGCGATTTGCTTCGCATTCACTTCCATAACGGGAGCAGCCACCCTCACTCGATGCATTTCCATGGGGTACACGCTGCCGAGATGGATGGTGTACCTGGAACGCCAGGGATGATCGAACCGGGAGAGAGCTTTACGTACGAATTTAATGCGGAACCATTTGGTCTGCACTTGTATCATTGCCACGCCTTTCCTTTGGCCAGGCATATTGCTAAAGGTCTGTATGGCGCGTTTATCATTGACCCTAAAGACAGACGAACTCCGGTCGATCGGGAGCTTGTGATGGTAATGAGTGGTTTTGATGTAGATTTTGACGATGTGAATGATTTCTACGCTGTGAATGCTATTCCATTTCATTACCAGCAGCATCCCATCCAAATAAAAGTTGGCGAGACGGTGCGCATATACCTGGTAAATATCCTGGAATTCGACCTGATCAATTCATTTCATCTGCATGCCAATTTCTTCCACTACTACCCCACCGGAACGAGCCTGACTCCCAGCGAGTTCACCGATACGATCATGCAAACTCAGGCTCAGCGAGGCATCCTAGAGTTTTCGTATAAATACCCTGGTCACTATATGTTCCACGCACACAACACTGAATTCGCTGAACTGGGATGGACCGGGGAATTAGAAGTCACACCTTAAGGAACAAGATAATGGCTGAAAATAGTGTCTCCCCTGCTACAGGGCGAAGGATTAATCTAACCACCCTGGTACTGCTTATCTTACCTTTGGTCGTCCTGGGTGGCATTATCTGGCTGTTCCTGACCACAGGTGGTGGCTTAATCATGCTCACGGAGCCCATACCCGTTGAGGCGCTATCCTTCGAGCGTACCGTTTTGAAACCAGGCCGAATCGAGATCAACGTACGAAACGCTGGTCGGAACGATTTAGAAATTGCACAAGTGATCATCAACGACGCCATGTGGCCGTTCACCTCTTCATCGGATACGATTATCCCCCGTTTAGGCACCTCTGTTATCCGTCTCGATTATGACTGGGCTTTTGGTGAAGCCTATCGTATCCGGTTTTTTACGACGAATGCAATCCCCTTCGATGTAGAAATCCCGGTGGCGGTTGAAACACCCGAACCAAACCAAAGTACTTTCCTGGCTTACACCCTGATTGGGCTGTATGTAGGTGTTATCCCCATCTTTCTTGGCTTGGCTTGGTTCCCCGCGCTGCGGAAGCTAAGCAAGCATACGATGACCTTCCTGTTAGCCGTCACTGCCGGGTTACTTGTTTTCCTCGGATTGGACACCCTGGCTGAGGCGATTGAGCAGGCTGGTGCTGTGCCAGGTCCTTTCCAGGGTATTGGTTTAATCGGAATCGGTACAGTGGGGACGTTTTTCCTGTTGGATGCGATTACCAAGCGCCAGGTGGCGGTGGGGCGCAATGAAGCCTCTCAACGCTTGATGCTTGCATACATGATCGCAGTGGGTATCGGCCTGCACAACTTGGGTGAAGGGCTTGCTATAGGCGCATCTTTTAATACAGGCGAGATTGCCCTGGGTGCTTTCCTGGTGGTTGGTTTCATCATTCAAAATATTACAGAGGGGCTGGGTATCATCGCTCCAGTGTTGCGTGACCGTCCTGGGCTGGGTAATCTGGTTAAGATGGGTCTTGTGGGAGGAGTTCCGGCAATTATCGGCGCTTGGATCGGCGGGCTCTCCCCTTCTCCAACCTTGGCAGTGCTGTTCCTGGCCATTGGCACGGGTGCGGTGCTTGAGGTGGTTTACGAAATTGCTAAGCTGATCCACAAGGATACATCCCGGCAAGCTATGCCGCTGACCGTTTTTTCCGGAATCCTTGCCGGAATGCTCTTATTGTATGTAACCGGTTTATTGATCAAGTGAGGCTTTATGACGAATATTAAAACCAGCCAGACAGTGGAAGATTATCTGAAATCGATATATCAGATCACGCGCAGGACTGATCGGGCATCCACGAATGAAATCGCCTCGATGATGGGTGTTTCACCGGCTTCGGCAACCGGGATGATCCAAAAGCTGGCTAACGTACAGCCGCCACTACTTCAATACGAGAAGCACCGCGGTGCAGTATTAACAATTAAGGGTGAGCAGATTGCCCTCGAGATTATCCGTCATCACAGGTTGATAGAAACCTTCCTGCAAGAAATGCTTGGATATACTTGGGATGAGGTACATGAAGAAGCTGATCAGCTTGAACATTTTATCTCTGAAGAGTTAGAGGAACGTATTTCCTTGGCATTAGGTGATCCGCATTATGACCCACATGGGGATCCGATCCCCAACCGCGAGCTTTTCTTACCGCATCAATCGAAGTTATGCCTGGCGGATTTACAACCCGGAGACCAGGCAACCGTGGTGCGTATCAGCACTGATAATCCTGACTTGCTCCGCTATCTTTCTTCTATCGGTCTATCTCTCCACAGCCGGATCAAGGTAATTGAAGTTTCCCCCTTCGACGGAAATATCAGCCTGAGCATCGACCGAAAGAGTGAATCCTTTATTCTCGGACCTCAAGTAACTAGCAAAGTATACGTTGAACTGGATCCTCTACGCACAACTCAACCCCAGGATGATACATAAAAAGTAATCATCGGTCTTACTTGAGGCAACTTCTTAATTAGCCACACAAGAGGATAGAAAAATATGTTCCCACGCAGGGAAGACTTGTCACCTAATGAAAGAGAATAATTTCAAGAAACGGAGGGTCATCTGGACCTTGTTGATTCAAATTGACCGGGGATATCGAGAAGGCGAATGACAGTATCAGAAATGTTTGATGGAAAGCACAAACCCTCCCCCAGAATAATCCTTATAGGTGATTATTCAGCATGCCAGCATGGTTACTTTATGATACTGTAGGAACAAGCATCATATGCGAATTTATATTAAAGCTAGTAAGTCAATAAGTTAAAACCATTTTCAGTTGCCATTGCAACGAATATACGATAGGATATACCTACTGAGGAAAGTTAGGTTCCTGTGCAGATTCTATCCACCAAGTTATCGATTCCCCCTCTACGTTCCAGGCTGGTGCAGCGGCCACGCTTACTCCAAAAGCTAAGCCAGGGATTGGAATGTGGGTTTGTATTAATCTCGGCACCCGCAGGATATGGAAAAACCACCCTTCTCACTTCCTGGCTCAGTCAAACCAAATACCTAAATACCTGGCTATCGATCGATGACAGTGATAATGAACCCACGCGGTTCTTGACCTATTTAGCAGCTGCTTTACAAAAGATTGACCCGAAAATTGGTTATCCGATAGAAAGTACATCTGGTTTCGATTCCCAGCTGGATAATGAAGCCTACCTGACTAAGTTAATCAACGGTTTGGACAAGCTAGAAAACCCATTTTACCTGATCTTGGATGAATATCATGCAATTCAAAATCAAACTATTCACCAGGTAGTTAATTTTCTCCTGGAAAACCGTCCACCTGCAATGCATATTATCATCGCCACACGTGCGGATCCACCCCTGCGCCTGGCAAGATTACGCGCACGATCTGACATGCTTGAATTGCGTTTAGCTGACTTGCGGTTCATCGAACGGGAAGCCGCAGATTTTCTTAACTACACCATGGGATTAAAAGTTACACCCGAGGATGTCGCACGGATTACCCAGCGTACTGAAGGCTGGATTGCGGGATTGCAGATGGCAGCCTTATCGATGCAAAATGCTGTGGATATATCCGGGTTCATCACCAATCTAACTGGTTCGCATCATTACATTTTCGATTATTTAATTGAAGAAATCCTGATGCACCAGACACCAGAGGTTCATCGCTTTCTGCTTTATACCTCCATCCTTGAGCAATTAACTGCTCCCTTATGTGATGCCATACTTGAGTTGGAGAACAGATCTTTGCCTCCACAATCTTCATCTGCCATCCTTGATGAGCTTGAGCATGCCAATTTGTTCATCATTCCCCTGGACAATGAGCAGCGCTGGTATCGCTACCATCCATTATTTGGTGAGCTGCTAAGGGGATATCTCCAGCAGACGAATGCCAACATGCTACCGGTTTTACATTCTCGAGCCAGTAGCTGGTTTGAAGGGCAAGGGTTATATGCTGATGCTATCCGTCACCTATTTGCTGCTAAGGATTGGGAAGGCGTCGTCAGGTTGGTCAGTGCAAACATTTTCGCCATGTTAGAGCAAAATGAACTAAATAGTGTAGCAAGGCAGCTCGATAGTTTGATGGGTGAAAAGAGCAGCGCGCGCCCCTGGTTGTTAATGGGGCGTGCCTGGCTGGCTGCTTATACGGGTCGATTGAATTCCGTGGAACCCATCCTGAGGATGGCAGAATACGAGATAAGTAGTTTAAGTAATGAATTGGAATTGCAAACCTTGGGTGGGCATATCGCCGCCATCCGAGCATACACGAATTGGATCGAGAATAGGCGGGATATCGCTGTTAGTGCGGCACGCGCAGCGCTGGAATGGCTGCCGGAAACAGAGCACTTAATTCGCTGCCAGGCCGCGACCCTGCTGGGTTTATCTGAAGTAAATTACAATGACCGTGAACAAGCATTAAAACAAGCCCTAAGTAGTGCCAGGGAATGCAGTGTTTCGCATGTTAGCATTTTTGCACATGGGTGTTGGGCATGGGCACTGGCGATGAGAGGCAGGTTGCGCGAGGCTTATGCTGCCTGTCAGGAAGCAATCCAGTTGGCGCAATCTGCTATCTCACACCAACCATTACCGACCCTCAGCCATGTATACTCTACTTTAAGTTTTATTCTATGCGAGTGGAATGACCTGGAAGGTGCGCTGCATTACGCAAATGAGGCGGTTGACTTGGCGCGCCATTGGGAGCAAGCAGATGCGCTGCATTTTGCACTTGATAATCTTGGATCAGCATTGTTTTCAGCCGGAGAAATTGATGAAGCGTTTAAGATTCACAACCAGGCATGGCAGGTTGCCCGTCGAACATCCACCTGGTTTGAAGAGATAACGATTGCACAAGGGATTGAATGGTATCTGGCCCAGGATAACCTGGAAGCAGTAGTCGCCCAGTTCCACCTGCTTCATGTTGATAGTGAAGAAGCCCACAAAATCCCCCTGAGCTCCTATAAAAGTATTATGATTCCGTTTCTAATTGTTCAATCATTTATTGCCCAAAAACAATATACGAAAGCCCTTTTTCTGGTTGAGGTGCTTCTGGAGGATATGGGAAAAAAAGCGATTGGTTACTATTTTGTCCGTGCACTCATCTTGCAAGCTTTGATTTATCAAGGATTAAAACAGGACTCCCAGGCGCTAAGCTCGCTTAAGCATGCCCTAACACTCGCAGCACCTGAAGGATATATTCGTACCTTCACCAAGCTTCACCCCGGATTAATCAATTTACTCCGCCAGGCTCATTCTTCCAAAATTATGCCGGACTACGTCGCTATGTTATTGGCTTCTTTCGAGCAGGGTGTATTCAACCAGCCTATCGAGGTTGTAAATCCAATTGAATTAATAGACCCGCTTTCCGAGCGGGAGATGGAAGTTCTCATGCAGTTAGCCCAAGGCTGCACAGACAAGAAAATCGCCGAGAACCTAGTGATTGCCCGCGAGACAGTCCATAAACATCTCAAGAATATATACAATAAGCTGGACGTCCATAGCCGCACTGAAGCCATCGTTCGTGCCCGTGAGTTGAAACTGTTGTAATTTATTTTCGTGAAAGCTAACCGAATTATGTTCTTTAGATAGGTGTAAATAATTAGCCGCAATTTAAGCCATCTTCTTTCCTGAATCTCAGTTGACTCGACTTATTAACAGGTAGAGAAGCGAAATATCCCCATGGGGGGATGAATGTGTTAATTTTCATCATTAGTGGCTTTGGGATGATTAGCCCGGTGAGTGGGACTGTGATGCAAGAGCTTTCGGCTTTACCAGTTCTCCCCATGAGTCCCATATAATCAGCTATCAAACCCCAAAAGAAAAGTGGAGGTAGCAACAAGGCACTTTATGTATTATTATTAGTATGGCTGACCAAACTTGACAAAGCTTTGGTTATCTGACAAAGGAGGTGATTACAGGATAGAAATACTCGTTGAAAGTTATCTCTTTCAACTCACCAAATCAACTCAACGATAGTTCATAATAGGAGAATAAAGCTGTGAAAAAGTACCTACGTTTCACCTACATAGTTGTGGTGGTCATGATACTAGCGGCTTTTATCGGGGGGTGTGCTCAAACTTCGACACTTCCCACACCAGAAGTCGTCACGATAGAAAAAACCGTGGAAGTTCCAGTAGAAAAAATCATCACACAGATGGTGGAAGTTATCAACCAAGTCGTCGTCACTCCCACCCCAGAGCCAACCGCTGAAGGTAATAAAATCATATTGAGGGTGGGCACCGGTGATAGTGGCGAAGGGTTAAATCCACATCAAGAGATCATTGCCGAGTTTGAAAAAGCAAACCCCGATATCCTGGTGCAGCTTGAGGCTGTCTCGGGGAATGACTACTATACCCGCCTGTTGACCCAAATTGCAGCCGGTGACGCACCAGATATAATCCAGATCGGTGATGATGCCGTTCCAATGTTTGTTTCCAAAGGGGGGTTCTTGCCCCTGGATGATTATATTACCGGGGATTATCCTTTGGATACCAGCATTTATCTACCCGGCACCTTAGACCCCGGAAAATACCAGGATTCGCAATATTTCCTGCCCAAGGATTTCTCACCCCTGGCTGTGTATTACAACAAGATGATTTTCGATGAATATAACGTGGCTTATCCCACGGATGATTGGACTTGCGATGATTTCCTGAAAACTGCCCAAGAACTGACCAAGGATGTCGATGGTGATGGTCAGACCGACATCTGGGGTGCTCAGCTTTCGGCTAATTGGACCAGTGGATTTGAATACTGGGTGGCATCTGCCGGTGGCCAGCTGATAAGCCCGGATGGTACGAGCTATGTTGGCTACATGGATTCTCCAGAGACCATCAAGGCGGTGCAGTTATATGCCGATTTATATAACAAGTACAAAGTAGCTCCACCACCCGCTGATTTCAACTTATGGGCAGGCGGCAACCCCGAATTCGAGTCTGGGAAAGCTGCCATGCGCCTGTTCGGCCGCTGGCCACAAACTGGTTTACTCAACAACCCGAATGTCGACCTGGGCACAGTGGAGGTGCCAGCTTGTGATCAAAAAGCCAATGTGCTGTTCTGGGGAGGCTTTGGTATCTTCAGCGGCTCAAAGAATCCTGAAGCTGCCTGGCGCTTTTTGAAGTTCTATGCCGGCGCTGAAGGCTCGGAAATCTGGGTCCAACATGCCATCCCACCTGTCGCTGCTGTGGCAGAAGCTGCTGGTATGACGACCGATCCAATTGAAGGCGCTTGGATCCGTGGGCTTGATTATCTTGCCCCTCGGGCATATGTTTCCACCGATTTCTGGGGAGAGACCGGTGACCCTGCGTTACGTAAAGCGCTTGAGACCGTTCTGATCGATCCAACTGCGGATATAACTCAGGTAATGCAAACAGCCGCCCAGGAGGCTCAAGCTGCATTGGACGAGAAACTTGAAATAACCTCTTCGAATCTGGGTGTGCCCACGGGGGCGTGGGCACACCCAATCATCTCCATAAGGAATACCCGGTCAACTTCTTCTCATGAACTCGACCTCTAACAGAACAAGCCTGCGGATCCCCAAGCTGAAGTTGCGCCAGCGTGAGGCGATCTTATTCTATCTGTGCATTTCTCCCTGGCTAATTGGCTTCGTCTTGTTTTATCTGGGTCCCATCATCGCCTCCTTTTATATCAGCCTGACCGAATGGGATCTGCTGACCTCCCCTCAGTTCGTGGGCATGGATAATTACGTGCGCCTGTTCACTCGGGATACTCTGGCGTTGAAATCCTTCAAGGTCACTCTGGTGTACACCCTGGTCTACGTACCTCTGGATTTGATTTTTGGCTTGTCGTTGGCACTGTTGCTAAATCAAAAATTGCGTGGGATCGGGGCATTCAGAACAGTTTATTATTTGCCATCTGTGCTGAGCGGGGTCGCCTACGTAGTAATGTGGATGTGGATGTTCAATCCTCAACATGGCTTGATCAACACGCTTCTATCCTACGTCGGCATCCAAGGACCCCGCTGGTTGCTCGACCCCAAATGGGCATTGAGTGCCCTGATCATGATGTCGCTATGGGGCGTTGGTCGGAGTATGATAATCTTCCTTGCTGGGTTGCAGGATATTCCTGTTGTACTTTATGAAGTTGCAGAGATCGATGGCGCGAATCGTTGGAACAAATTCTGGAAAGTAACTTTGCCCCTGCTGACGCCATCTCTTCTATTCAACTTGATTTTCGGTATTATCCTGACTTTTCAAACCTTTACCAACGCCTTTGTCGCGACGAACGGTGGTCCTTTGGATTCCACGCTCTTTTATGTGCTCTATCTTTATCGCAAAGCTTTTGAGCACCTTCAAATGGGCTATGCCTCTGCTATGGCCTGGGTGCTCTTCCTGATCGTTTTGGGCTGTACGTTGGTGATCTTCCTGACCTCAGGTAAATGGGTGTTTTACCGCAGTATTGGAGAATGATGGATGGCTTCCAGAAAATCATTTAATGAGCGTCGATTATTTACAGCCTTCCCATTGGCGCAGGAATATCTGGAACCTTATCTTTTATTTGATGCTAATCATGGGTTCTTTGATGTTTATCTTGCCACTTTTTTGGGCTTTATCGTCCTCTTTTAAATCGGATTACCAGGTTATGCAATATCCCCCCCAGTGGATTCCCAGCCCGTTGCGTTGGCAAAATTATCCAGAAGCGCTGACCTATGTGCCTTTTGGACAATTCGCCCTAAACACCCTGTTTATCGCTGCATTCGCCATTCTGTGGAAATCTTTTGTCCTGCACCATCATCGCATATGGTTTTGCGCGCTTACGCGCCCCAGGCAAGAATTTCTTCTTCATCCTCATGTTATCGACTATGATGCTGGTAGAACCAGTACGGATAATTCCTCTCTATATTGAATTCAACACGCTTGGATGGATTGACTTATACTTGCCACTCATCGTGCCAGCCTTCTTCGGCAGTCCATTTTATATCTTTTTATTAAGGCAGTTTTTCATGAATATCCCCCTCGAACTTGAGGAGGCTGCCTTGATCGATGGAGCTAACCGGTTGCAAATTCTTTGGAAGGTGATTGTGCCTCTTTCTAAACCGGCATTGGCTGCCATCGCTATTTTTAACTTTCAAGGGGTATGGAACGATTTCTTGTACCCATTGGTTTTCTTACACAAACAGACAAACTATACTATCGCCTTGGGGTTAAATTTCTTTCGTAGCACCTATACCGTGCACTGGGGGTATTTAATGGCTGCTTCGATCGTTGCGTTACTACCCATGGTCATCATTTTCTTCTTCGCTCAACGATACTTCATCCAGGGCATCACATTTACCGGGATAAAAGGGTAGCTGTTTCTTTTGATGTCCCACTTAGAGACTATGAGCGAGTTCCCTTTGGTCTGCGATAAAAACATCCTGGTGGTTGTGGCGCATCCTGATGATGCCGAATCCTTTTGCGGCGGTACAATTGCGATAATTGTGCACCGCGGCTTGCCATTCAAACGTTGATGTCTCATCCCCTGGTGCTTTCCTTTACCCGAGCCAGCAGGCTGGTCGATGAATATCTCAAAGCTCACGCTGCATATGTTGGAGAATGGAAGTAGATGATGATTAAAAAACCAGTTAATCAATATGATGTGATCCATCTCGGCCCATATTTTTGTGATTTGATTATTGCTGGCTTGGCAGATCTACCCAAGTTGGGCACTGAAATTTATGGCACGGAGCTACACATGATTCCGGGTGGAGCATTCAATACCACTTACGCACTCCATCGTTTGGAATTGAAAACAGGCTGGGTATCAGACTTTGGATCAGATCATTTCAGCCAGTTCGTGCTTGAGAAGATCAAAGAACTGGGCATTGACACTACTTTCTTTAAAATCCACGATCATCATCTGTGCTCTGTATCGGTGGCATTCTCGTTCCAGTACGACCGAGGCTTTATCAGTTATATGGATCCGTGCGAGCCCTGGAACCTGATCGAGATCCTGGAAACTTACCGGCCGCGTATCTTCCTGGTGGGTGGATTAGAATACGGCCCGGCATTCCTTGATTTCGCGGCTTCTGCTCGGAAACTCGGCATCACATTGGTGATGGATTGCCAGTACCGGGACGTAACCTTCCAAACACCAGGTGTGATCGAGGCACTGAGTAGTGTAGACTTGTTTATGCCGAATTGCTGCG
This sequence comes from uncultured Chloroflexia bacterium, assembly GCA_963777965.1. GTDB lineage: Bacteria > Chloroflexota > Anaerolineae > Anaerolineales > UBA4823 > FEB-25. The sequence goes on from CAVZSS010000033.1 coordinate 37,782, forward strand.
AAGCCTACCGGCTGACTGGTATTCATGATACCTCAGAATCAGTACGCATTCTTGCTGAATATACTCCCTTGGTAGTGATAAAGATCGGGCGGGAAGGATCGATCGCCTATTCTCAGGGTAATGTGACCAAAGTACCAGCAATCCATGTACCGAAGGTTATGGATACCACTGGGGCAGGTGATAGCTTCAATGCTGGTTTTTTATATGGCTTCCTGCATGACGCACCGGTCGAAACTTGTCTGAAATATGCCAATCTAATGGGTGGTGCATGCGTGACTGGTTTTGGCGTTTCGCAGATCCCAAACCGGACCCAATTGGAGAATCTGATCAGTCAGTATGACCCAATGGTGGCGGGAGCCGGGGAACTACCAAAACAGCCTTCGCTCGGTTTGGATTTTAGCATCAGCCCAGTGATCAACCCCTCCGTAGAAAGACCATAGTGCATAGTGTTTCTCTGACAAGAAATTTACGAATATCCTGGCGATTGCATGCAAACCAGTCGACAAATATCACAAGAATATTCATTAATTTGGAATCCCACCGCCCCACGGAAATCATCGCCCGCGAGTTGAAACTGTTATAAATCCCGCTTAATTCCCAATCACCCAGAAATACCCCATCAATACCCTTAATAGGGCCTGAATTTTCCTGCTTTTTACTCTATTATGTAGCAGTGTTTTATCATTCAGTCTAGAAACAATTTTCCAAAGTATATCGATGCAGCAACAAGGATCCAGCATGAATAACACGTATCGCATCCTGGTCAAAGAAATGTGCGAACATTATTTTAAGGAATGGTATGGGTACCTGACTCTCTTCCCACAGGAGAACGGAGATACGTATCTGGATGTGTCTTTCACGAATGAGTCAGTTTTTCACGTTTATCAAGATCAAACACAGATTTGTAATACGGCTGACTTATCTATCGAATTCATCGAAGTTATGCCTGCAGACCTGTGAAGTTTTTTATATCCGGTGAGACAATACGCAAATTGTTTTAGCAAACGTATACCAGGTATTTATCCAGCAAAATAACAAGGAGTATCATATGAATATTAGTCATCCCAACACCACCCACCGCGAAAATGCCATACAAGTTCAAGGATTGACCAAGTCATATGGAAAAGTACGTGCCCTGCGTGGAATTGACCTGCAGGTTCAGCGTGGTGAAATCTTCGGTTTCCTCGGTCCAAACGGGGCAGGTAAGACGACCACCATCCGTTGTATGTTGGATGTGATTCGACCTGATGGAGGTAAAGCTCTCCTTTTAGGGATGGATCCTCAAGTTGAGCCAGTGGCGGTCCAGGCTCGAACTGGCTATCTGCCTGGAGAGATGCAGTACTACAACAATCTGACATCCGAGCGCCAGCTGCGTTTCTTCAACGATATGAGAGGTGGCCGCGCCAATTGGGATTATGTCCGCCAGCTCGCTGATCGTTTGTCCCTCGACTTAAAACAGCCGATTAAGAACCTATCCAAAGGTAATAAGCAGAAATTGGGAGTCATTCAGGCGTTGATGCACCAGCCCGAGCTGCTGCTATTGGATGAGCCTACCAGTGGCCTGGACCCCTTGATGCAACAGGAGGTGTTGAGGCTGTTGCGAGAAGCGAACAGCTCAGGGACAACCATTTTCTTCAGCTCGCACATCATGAGCGAAGTAGAAAATCTGGCTGCACGCGTGGCAATCATCCGTTCCGGTGAGATCGTGGAAGTCACCAACACCGACAACCTAACCCATAGCACATTGCGCCGCGTTACCATACGCTTTAAGAAGCCTACCGATTTTAATGATCTGGTTGGTTTGCCAGGAGTGGAAGTGTTCTCACAGGTGGATCAGACCAAAATCACGTTACAGGTAACTGGTGATATGGAGCTGCTTGTCCATGCCTTAGGTAGTATGCCTGTCTTGGACCTGGAAACAGAGCAAACCACGCTGGAAGAAGTTTTTCTGACCTACTACAAAAAGTAAGTTTTGAACGAGGAGTATAACCATGAAAAGTTTATGGACGACTTTCCGCTACACAATTTCCAGTCTGCGGTGGCAGATTATTGGTTGGGGTCTCGGTTTAGCCTTATATGGGTTGATGATCGTACCCATGTATGAAACGTTAGGGGCACAGCCGGAACAATTCCAGGAAATGATCGCCAACTATCCACCTGAGTTCCTTTCTTTTTTCGGTGCAGACATCAACAGCCCGATCACGCCAGCAGGATTTCTCGGAATGTACGCTTTTTCGATGTTCCCGATCATTATCGGTATCTTTGCAGTGATCGCTGGCAGTGGTTTGATCGTTAGCGACGAAGAGCATGGACGCTTGGATTTGATCATTGCCCATCCAGTGGGTCGTTCTCCCTTCTTCTGGGGTAGATTCCTGGGTTTGCTGGGTGCAGCTTTATCCATCATGATATTGGGCTGGTTAGGATTCTGTATTCTGCTGGGTCGGTCCAGCCTGGGTGTCACCTGGGATCAGATGGCAATCCCTTTCTTGTCCGTGCTCGTCCAAACCCTTGTTTTTGTGTGTTTAGCGCTTTTATTGAGCATGCTTCTGCCCTCACGCAACCTGGCAGCCATGGTCACCGGGGCATTTCTGGTGATCAGTTATCTGATTTCATCGCTTTCATTTTTGAATGAAGGACTGGAGATGGCATCCAGGCTGTTTCCGTATCACTACTTTCAGGCGGTCCTGTCATTCCAAGAACTTAATCTAGCCTGGTTGTTTGTCCTTATTGGGGATCAGCCTGGTCATGGTTGTTCTCGCCTGGCTGCGATTTGGTAGCCGGGATATTCGCTTGAGCGGAGAAGGCAGCTGGCGCCGAAAGTAATGAAATAGTACAATGAGAAGGACTTACGAATGCCAACCGTCATCCGTTCCTATGCTGAGAATACCGATTCACAGGCTGTAGGGTTGCTTATAGCTGAAACATACCGTAAGTACAACCTGAATTTTGCCTCCCCCGATGAACAGGGAAAACTACTGGGACCATTTCGCTTTGCCGGGTCAACGGATCCTGAGCTTCAAGAAGCGATTACCCGGGTCCTCAGGACCGATATGATCTTCGTCGCAGAAGATGCTGATCAGATTGTTGGCGTGTTGAGATGCAAACCTGGTCGATTGCAAAGCCTTTTCGTGCGTGGTGATCACCATCATCAGGGGATTGGACGCAGGTTGGTGGAACATTGTGAGCAATGGTGCGCCAATCATGGTTCTTTAGTTATCCGCCTTGCCTCCACCCTCTACGCGGTTCCGTTTTATTCAACCCTTGGATACAAGAAATCCACCGGAGTCCGTAATGGCTGGAGTTTTGACGGTGAAGGGTTGAAATATCAGCCTATGAAGAAGCTGATTAACAAGATTAGCTGATTTTTCCAGGCACGTGTTTATTTATTCTAAGTGTATAAATTACACGCTCTCTGGATGCACCCATCGCCAATCAACTAGATTACCCAAATAGCTGGTTTTTTATGACTTTATAGATACTTTTCTTGACAGTTATAAAACCTGTCGATACTTATTGAGACACCCCTTATTTGTTGGTTATCTTAATCGGTCATATAAATGTGAAGTCAATCCTGCCCACAAGTCAGGTGTTGTTCTGTCGCATCATAGGCTTCTTTTCCAAGAAAAAATACCCACTCCAGTCCCCCATCAATACCCTGTTAAGGGCATGACTCTTCAGGTCAAAGGTTTTATTATCAGAATGTAACAAAGGATTAAATCGATTAAGAATTAGATATGGTGAAAACTTGAGTTTTCTTAACCTATTCTTTTATATGACGTTGGCGTTGATTCTGGCTACCCTGATCAATACAAGGGCTCCTGGGCTGGGCATCTCGATTTTGATCGCCTGGGCAGGTCCGTTGCAGTTTCTTGCTCGACCGATGGAGAAATATCTCCCCTGGCTGGAGGATATTCTCCCATGGAAGCTGCTTTCGAGTATAGGTGGAGCACCTCTGGCTGGATATCTGGCATTAGGTGCAAAGCTGCCCACAGTGCTGTAAATCATCACCACGCTGCTGTAGTATGTGCTGTTCGTTGGGGTGGCTATCTGGCGCATTAGCAGGGAAGAGTTCTAAACCCCAAACCGGCAGGTCTTGGAGACATCCCAGGTCTAAAAGAGGAAAAGATGAATCTCAATTTAACATCTAATAATATTCAATCCCATCACCATCGTTGGTGACACTTATGTTGGGAATCCTGCTCCTCCTTGCTTCCTGTAATCCTCAACCACAGGAGCCTAGGATCGATGAGATCACCTACCTATCCGGTGAGTTCAGCCTCGCCTGTGATTTGAGGCTGCCAGGCAGCTCACCCCCATATCCTGTTCTTATTCTCGTACAAGGCAGCATCCCAACGGACCGTACAGAACGAGGCAATTACCTGCCGGTATACGAACGCATGCTTAACGCTGGTTATGCCGTATTCGCCTGTGACGGGCCTGGTGCTGGAAAATCGACCGGCACCATCCCAGAAAGCCAGGTCTTCCAGCAGCGTGCCCAAATAGTCCTGGAGGCGATCGAGCTGATGAAGAAACACTCAGACATCGACCCGGAGCGCATCGGGCTGGCAGGCATCAGCCAGGGAGGTTATGTAATGGCACGCACCATCTCACTTAGCGATGATATCGCCTTTATGGTATGCGTTTCCTGCCCAGGTAACCCTGGGGTGGACCAATCCACTTATCAGGCGATGAAGTTCGCCATTTGCGAGGGAGTGCCTGAGGAGATGGAAAATGAACTGCAAGGTTTGCTTACCGAGCTGGATCAAACCCGCACCTACCAGACCTACGCTGAGTATGTGCATTACCGGGAGATCATCAGCAACTTGCTGGGTATAACCCCTCAAAAACCACATGGTAGCGGTTTTGAAGTTATTCCAGAGCAGGCATGGTTGGCGAATGATCTCATTTTTGAACAATGGTGGAATCCAGTAGAGTCAGTCCAGCAATCCACCATCCCGATCCTGGCTTTCTTCGGCGATAAGGATCCACTGATCGACCCTATCCAAGGCGATTTCGCCTACCGGCAGGCGTTGGAAAAAACCGGTCATCCGTACTCGAAAGTGGTCATGGTGTCTGGCGCCAGCCACGGCATGACCCTGGCGGAAACGGATTGTTATAACCAGCAGATGCAGACAGCTCAAAGCAATGGTTATACCATTGCGCCAGAGTTCCTGAATACCCTGGAGCAGTGGCTAAAGGAGATGCCAAAATGAAATCCTTATGCTTACCGAGCACGAGAATTGATGTCAATGTGACTACTTCGCACGCACTCAATTCAACACTTCAATCCACGCTGCTGGTGTTCCTTCTATTTTTTCCGGTCACTTTCATGCATATGTTTCTGCATGAAGCGGGCCATGCATTGGTCAACCTGATCGAAGGAGTTCCTGTCCACTTTTTATATGCACACCCCTTCTCATTTGTGGGTTACGTCAGACCGGGGGCCGATTACTACAATGTCTGGGTCCACGCTTCGGGAACAATTTTTGAGCTGCTGGTTTCAGCAGTGATTTTTATACTATTGTGGAAGCGTCGCACTTTTTATACACTGCCTTTCCTGTTGGTCTTCCCCTGGAGTGCACTTTATAATGGGATGGGGGGTATTTTTGATACTTTAGGTCACACTGGAGATTACCATAATATTTTGACCATCACTGGATGGTCACCGGCAGGTTTTTATCTACTCAGCCTGATCTACATCATCGGTGGGATTTTCTTCCTTGTTTCGCTTTTCCCCCTGCTGGGACTGGCACCGGAGAACCGAAAATCTTTCTTCGTCCTTCCAATAGGTATGCTGTTATTCACGGTTCTTGGAATACCCGTTGCATATTATCTCGTGCCAGGTTCGCCCATTGATGTTCAGTATTACGTGGCACATGAAATCATCCTGTCGGCATACTACCGGCCTCTCTTTATGGGGGCGATCGGGATTCTCCTTGCCCTGATATACACCACCCTCTATCGCAGCCTTTACCGAAGAATCCCTGTGGGTTTACGAACGGAAGTTAATAGCCTCTCCTGGAGTGATTTTTGGTACCCAGGTTTACTGTTCGTCATCAGTTTGGTCCTGGGTTTTATGGTCATCCTATGAACACCTCAATGGGATGGGTGAAAGCCATGCATAACTCATCCATCTTTTACACAAATGGTCTACCAGACAATTCTTTAAAAATACCCCATCAATACCCCATATAGGGCCTGACTTTTAAATTGTAAAAGTTTATCATGCATATACAGCTTACAAAACGGAGCTTGACCCTTTCAGGCCATTATGTGAGTAGAAAAAGGAGGTTATAGATGGAGAAATTATTCAAAAGAAAATACACATATCAAAAGCAATCCAGGCAGCCTTCCGATGGGGCAATAGAAACCCATTTCGAGGCTGCAAATAAAAAGTGTTACAAGTTATAGAGGAAAAAATGAAAGAGAAAATCATTTATATTTTTTGGGGTGTCGTGTTTCTGCTAGCCGGCGTAGGTTTGCTGGCGGGCAACATTGATTATCAGGAGATCCCGGATCAGACCTGGTTCATTGTAGAGATCGTTGCGAGTGCAGCCTTCGTTGTCACTTACTTCCTGGCTGGAACGAATAAATGGGGTTGGCTCCTGCCGGCATTTGTTTTGGCTGGTATGGCGGTAGATTTCAGTTCTGAGCTCTACCACACCTTCCTGTCTCAGCCCAACGGTGTACCCATCATGATCGGTGTTGCTCTCTGGTTTCTTACCGGCTATCTGATCGATCGTAAGCGCTGGGGATTGCTGGTCCCGGCTTATATCCTGGTCATTGCTGCAGTAGAAACTGAAATTAATACGTTGGTCGTACCCTCGATCCTGCGTGGTGAGAGATAATGTGTCATTCCTGTTAGCGTTCTCCTCAGGTGCTGGTATGATGTTCATGCTGGCGCTGCCCTTCTTTGTTGTGTACTTTGTTTCGAAGAAGAGCTGGTGGGCGCTCATCCCTGCCGGCAGTTTTGCCAGCATTGGGTTGGTAATCGCCATGGATTTCCTGATCCAGGATAGTCTAGACACACGAGTTGGTATCTTCAGCGGTGTACTTTTGTTAGGCCTGGCGGCAACTTTTGGAATCCTCTGGCTGCGCCGAAAGACCGCACCCACAGATTGGGCTAAATATCCAGCTGCAGGCCTGTTCGTTTTGTCCATCCTGGCTTTCATCCTGGGTGATGCATGGAATACACTTTCCGACCAGACCAAAGCCATCGCTTTCGCAGTTGCAGGTGCTGTCTTCTTCGTTTGCTACCTGGTGAACGGCCTCAGGAAGTGGGGCTGGCTTTTCCCCATACTGTTTTGTGCAGCCATGTCACTAACCATATGGATGTCCATGAATAATATGGAAGATACTCCCTGGATAGGCTTACCCATCCTGGCCAGCATCGCCCTGCCTTTTTACGTCGGCTTTGCCTTAAAACCAAAGAACCGCTGGCTGCTTATCCCGGCATTCATCCTGACCATGATAATGATCATATCTATGTCCACAGATTCTGACTATGAAGGCGTGGTGGTTATGTTCACCTTCTCGTTGCCTTTCTTTGCGGTCTACTTCTGGTCGACGAAGAATTGGTGGGCATTCATCCCGGCGGGTATCTTTGCCAGCATCGGTTTGGTCGCGTTGCTTGAAATCGTGGTCCCGCATGCGGACTATATCGCTCCGCCATTTACTATGGAATGGGGTGTTTACACCTGGGTGTTGTTCCTCGGTTTTGCTGCCACATTTGGGATTCCGTGGTTACATCGCAAGGACCAGCCATCCAGCTGGACGATCTACCCGGCAGTGGGCTTCTTAGCACTCGCCATCTTGAACTTCATCCTGGCTGAGAAATTCCAGGAATATTGGCTGGCTTCAATTATGTTTGTCGCCGGAGGGCTGTTCCTGCTGGCAATGATTCAATAAAAAGGTTCCTACTACAGGTCAAGAGACGCCACAAATCAAGGCATAAATCAGGTCGATGATCGTAGTCTGATCAAAGATAAGAGACTTGACATACCGGTGTACAAATTTCACAAATAACCATCTCTGAAAAACCCAGAGGTGGTTGTTTTATGATTATCAATAAATGCGAAATCTTGGAACCTAAAGGAAACGAGGGTCTTGTGCATCTGTTTTACAAAGCGACCCATTACCGTCATGAAGTTCCCATAAGGTGGCCTTATCAAAATCCTATAAATACCCTATCAATACCCTATATAGGGCCTGATTTTTAAAGTCCTATATTTTATGATGATCATAGCAAATAAACGCAACCAGTATGCTAAAGTACAAGGAGGCATGATGGAACAACATGAATCACTACCAGCAAACACATATCGCATCAGGGTTAAAGAAACGCTTGGTTCCAACTTTGCTAATTGGTTGGATGATCTGACCTTCATCCCTCAGGAGAATGGTGAAACCCTTTTGGTAGCCTGCTTTACCGACCAATCTGCCCTGCGTGGTTTCCTGGATCAACTTTGGAATCTCAATATCACCGTCATCACCGTTGAAAGGATTGAAAATGAAAGTTAAATTCACTACTTGTTCTGTTTTGCCTCCTGGTCACTGGTTGCGTGCAGACCACCACCCAGCCTGTTGCCGTCATGATGCCAGAATCACCTACTATCCAACCCACCCATCGAGACTTTGCCCAATCCAGCCTCAGCATTCTGTGAACAGCAGGGATACAAACTGGAAATCCGCACCGCTCCCGATGGCAGCCAGGCAGGTGTATGCATATTCCCCGATGGCAGTGAATGTGATGAGTGGGCTTACTACCGTGGGGATTGCACACCCAGCGTACCCCCCGAAAATGATAGCAATGGCTGGAAAATATATACCAATGATACTCTAGGATACAGTTTTCAGTACCCACCCGAGACCCAGGTAACCATAAACGATGATCCATTGAAGAGTTTGTATATTTCAGGGTCTGAAATGGGGGGTGAGTCATGGGGCATTGCTCATCCTGGAGATCGTGACGAGTTCCGTCCGCCCGAAAATGTAGATTTGATGCAATGGCTGACCGATCATTATCTGCTTGGAGAAGTACGCTTGCCGGATGAGCAAATTGCCGGGACGACCGCCATCCACTTTCGCCATGAGCGCAGCCCCCAATCCTTTGCCGATGACAAATACTTCTTTGCTATTAATGGACAATTGTACCTGGTTACCATTGGGCATTCCAACCCGGTGGAAGACTGGGAGCTTAATAATCGCTTTCTGCAAAGCATCCAGTTTCACGAACCAACCTCCAATGCGTTAGCTCCAACCCTAATACCCACTGCTTTACCAGTTGATCCAATCTCTTATGCGGATTGGATGACATACACCGAACCTGCTTATGGTTTCTCCCTCAGGCTGCCAGATGTTTGGGTTGTGGATGAGGACACTACAGACGACCCCCTGCTGGCAGGTCATGTAATCAATCTGTACTCACTGGCTAATCCTGAAAAAGCGAATATCCGCCTGACCTTCCGCCGTGTGGGGGAAGACACACCACTCTGGCCTACTGGTGTCGGTCAGGGTGAATTTATCCCCCAGGGAACTTTGGATATTGCTGGGCGACCTTCGCAAAGGGTTTTATTGGTCTGCCCTGGTGGAGAGGTCACTGAAATCTGGTATCATGACAATCTTGATCAGCCTGTCATCACGCGTGGCGATCTTGAATTCGGGATCATCTTCAGCACCATCGGCCATTGTGAGCCTGGCTTTAGCCTGGATGGAGAGACCTCAGTTAACCGGTGAGACCATCATCTCCTCCCTTCAATTGCCATGATCAAAATGATCTTCATCAACCACATTTTCCAAATTATGTTAGGAGTTAATACAAAAATATGGAACAAAAACTTCGTTTTATCGTAGCCGCCATGCAGGAAGTGCCCTGGCCAGAAATGATCAAACGCTGGCAATACTTGGAAACCGTTGGGGTGGATGGCATCCTGCAGGCTGGCCATTTTGTAAATTTTGCCAATCCTAAAGCTCCCTGGTACGAGTGTTGGACCATGCTTTCAGCACTCGCCACCCAAACCACGACGGTACGTATTGGTTTGCTCTCAGCCACCCCATGGAGAAATCCTGCTTTCCTGGCCCGCCAGGCAATGACCGAGGGCCATATCTCAACTGTTTATAATGTACCCCTGGGGAAATTCTAGCCCTATCCACCCTGCCGGCTTATACTCCGGCCACAATCACAATCAAAGACCTGGAGAGCGAGCAGTTCTCCGTGGCTGATCTACACACCTGGTTAGAGACTGGGTGAAATCCACCCAGCTTTGGAATAAAATTTCCCATGCCTAACAAGACACAGGAGCCACAGCTGTTTTACCTAATGAAATAATAACAACCCCATTGCCCACCGACCATGTTGAGCCCAACAAAACTGATTCCCGGCAAGACCACTTTCCAGGATACACTTGACTGGGGAGTTCAGGAAGAGGTAATTCAGCTCATAATTGGTGACGAACTTCCATTCCTATCCACTGTGCTCAAGGATCATGTCACCCATGAACGCATGGAGTTCTCTTCCATTAATACTTCGCTCCAGGTTGAAGTTGAGAAGACCAAATAATGAAACAACAAAACATTCATATTAAATTCACACCTCATTCACGACTTCTTCAAATCCTTTGAGTATCATTACAAGCAACAGTAAGGAACATCTTACAAATTCTAAGTTAATAGGAGAAATAAAATGAAAAGGTTCGTAATAACTATGGTATTTATCGCAGTAATAGCGCTGGCATTGGGAACTTTCAACGTTGCTTATGCTCAATCCTCCACTCAGGCACCTGGTACTGGTACTGGTTGGATGGGCGGACGTGGCTCCCGCGGCGGCGAGGTCGGTGTAAACACAGTTACTAGTGAAGGAATCCTCCACGATTACATGATTGCTGGGTTTGCTGAAGGGTTGGGCATCCCGGTAGCCGATCTGGAAGCCCGCCTCGATAGTGGGGAAACGATGGCGCAGATTGCGTTATCCACAGGCCTGACGATTGATCAGTTCCGCACCTTGCTGGTTGATGTTCGCTCCCAGGCGGTTGACCAGGCCTTCAATTATGGCACACTTACCCAGGAACAAGCTGATTGGATGAAGCAGCATGGTGCTGGGCAAATGGCTGGCGGTCAGATGGGTAACGGGAGCGGGATGCGCGGTAGTGGGCTGGGACAGTTTGCCAACCCTGCCTGCCCATACTATAATCAGACTACTCCGTAATAGTAAATTGCTGATGACCCAAACAGGAGCGCTTTAGATCAGCGCTCCTGTTTGATTCTTATTACATCACGGGGATCTGACTGTTCCAATAATATATTAGTTTTGTTCCTTCTGGTGCGGATTGTTATTTACTAGCATGCGAATTAATTTGCTCTGGGACGATTACACGTACCAAGAAAAGTACATGATTCCCCCCATGCGACTAAGATGGAAATGCCTGTTCCATATCCGACCGTGAGACTTCAATGCTGGCACCCGATGCTATCAAAGCCTTGCTCCATTCCGACCTCCAAAGGCTGGTGCCGGATTCGGCTGAACCAAAAAGAGTGGGAGATTTTGACTTTACGCATCAAGCTATATATCCATACCTATCCTTTCGGCTAATCTTTTGGACTAAAAAAACTAGACCCCGAACTCCCCTTAATGTTGTTGTTATCGGAGAGAAAATTTGTTATATTGGACATGAAATAGGAATGGATTTTGATTCCCATTACGGGCAGTGAGGACTAAATCAACAAGGAGCAGTTATCTACAACTTCGTAGCCGGAGCGATGAGCGGCCTCCCAATTTACCTGGAGTAACCATTCCAATAAAAAGCTGACTGATTTCAATCCTGTCAGCTCCCCATAAATATAAAGGAGAGAAACATTATGCGAGGTAGAAGAGAAGAACGGCGTGACGACCGCCAGCTTGGGCGACCAGGCGGTGGTGGCAACCACTACCAGATGCGCCAGAAGATGGTGTCCATCGGTGACGATTTCTGGATCGAGAACGAGCAAGGTCAGAAAGTCTTCAAGGTGGACGGGAAGGCACTGCGTGTGCGCCAGACCCTGATCTTCGAGGATGCGCATGGTAATGAGCTGGCCAAGATTCAGGAGAAAATGCTGCGTATCAAAGACAGCATGGAGATCGAAGGACCACACGGCGAGAACATCGCCACGGTCAAGAAAGCCCTGATCACTCCCATCCGTGAGCGCTGGGTTGTCAAGATTAAAGGCGGACCGGATCTAGAGGTGAAAGGCAACATTTTGGATCACGAGTACACTATCGGTGAAGGGCGCGATAAGGTGGCGGAAGTCTCCAAGAAGTGGTTCCGCTTGCGTGATAGCTACGGAGTTTCCATCGATCCTGGTCAGGATGATGTGCTCATCCTGGCAGTAGCTGTGTGTATTGACGAAATGGCTCATTGAGGCCGCTAGGCTGCCGTGCCCATGACATTGGGGATGCCGTCCTTGCGTGACTGACATCCAAAAAAGTAAAACATATCTAAACTATTTTGAGGAGAAAATAAAATGCCTTGTCTATTTGCACTGTTTGCGGGAATGTTCCCACGTTTGGCCGATATTTTCATCTGGATCGCTCGCCCAACCCAATTCATGAATACCTTCAACGATAAATGGTGGTGGGCAATCCTGGGCATCATCTTCCTGCCCTTCACCACCCTGATGTATGTGATCCTGTCATGGGGCGTAACAGGTATATATGGCTGGGATTGGTTCTGGTTGATCCTGGCAGTCTTCCTTGATCTTTCACATTATGCCCATACTGCCTATAACAACCGCAGTGCCATCCCTGGTTACACACCTCCCCCCGCCCAACCGGTTGTGTAATATCCAGAAGATTAACACACCGACTGACAATAGTCGCCGAGTCGGGTACAATAGAGATCAAAGTTAGTTAAAGCTACAAATTTGTTTGTGAGATCCGGGTATATGGGCAGGCTTAACCACCTGCCCAACCCCAATCTCCTCTCATCCAGAAAAGACAATATTATACGAAAGGAGAAATCTAATGACTTACGGTCCAATTGATTTTCTTGCTCTTGAATTCAAGGGTAATAAGTTCAGTGGTGAAATCCTCCCAGCTCTGCGAGAGTTGGTGGAAAACAAGATCGTGCGGGTGATCGATCTGGTCATCGTCATGGTTCAGGATGGCAAATATCAGACACTCGAGCTGCAGCAGATGGATTTGCAACGATCGCCATCTTCGACCCGCTTCAGATCGAAATCAGCGGAATGATCCAGGTCGAAGATATCGAGATGATCAGCCAGGAATTGGAAGATAATACCACTGCTGCGTTATTGATGGTCGAAAACCTGTGGGCGATCAAGTTCGGAGAAGCTGTGCTAAGGGCTAATGGCCGGATGGTGATGCACGAACGAATCCCCTTCGAGACAGTGAATGAAGTAATGGAAATCTTTGCCAAGGCTGAAGGATAGACAGGAATTTAATTCTCAATTGAAATATTGACCAGGAGGTCAAAATGATGCGAAGACGAATGGTAGGAAGAAGTGTTGCTCGTGTTGCTGTAGGTACAGCAGTCGTTGCTGGCACAGCTGGGGCAGTTCAACACCACCAACAACAGAAGTACGCAGGACAAGAGGCAGCCGCGCAGCAACAATATGATCAGGCTTATCAACAGGGTGCAGTTGACGCGGAAGCCCAGCAACAGGCATATGTGCCGCCTCCACCAGTAGCGGCTCCTGCGGCGCCAGCCCCAGATTTGACTGCCAAGCTTCAGCAGCTCGCCGACTTGCATGCTTCAGGCGTGCTGACAGACGAAGAGTTTGCAGCAGCCAAGCAAAAACTATTGGCTGGCTGATCGATCTCGTTTTGGTGTTAAGTATTCAAATTAATCTGGGGTGAGCTGCACCAAATAGCTCACCCTGTATTTTATTATGGTAGGAGCGTCCAATGGCAAAGAAGCAATCCGATCCGAAGGGAACCGCCCAGCGTACGGGCGGACGAAAGGCAGCAGGCACTGAAATCGCCGATACACCTCGTTTCATCGATGTGACAGAACAGAGACGATTGAATGAAGCCCGTGAGGGCAGGTATTCCCTGGAAGAAGTGGGGACCCTACCTGAGTGAGCGGCAATGGGGCACGGTTCGAGAAGACTATAGCCAGGATGGAAACGCCTGGGATTATTTCAGCCACGATCAATCCCGCTCGCGGGCATACCACTGGGGTGAGGACGGTATCGGCGGTTTCTCGGACGACGGGCAGCGCCTCTGCTTTGCTCTCGCTCTTTGGAACGAGCACGACCCCATTCTCAAGGAACGCCTTTTTGGGCTCACCAATAGCGAGGGGAACCATGGTGAGGATGTCAAGGAATATTACTTTTATATTGACTCGACACCCACCCACTCTTATATGAAGTACCTTTATAAGTATCCACAGCGAGAGTATCCATACCAGGACCTCGTGGAAACGAACCGAGGTCGGTCGCGGGAGGAATTAGAGTATGAGCTGATCGATACAGGTGTCTTCGATGAAGATCGCTATTTCGATATCTTTCTCGAGTATGTCAAAGAAGGTCCGGAAGACATCCTGATCAGGATTACCGTGCACAACCGTGGACCGGAAGCTGCCCGGCTACAGCTGCTTCCAACACTTTGGTTCCGCAATACCTGGTCATGGAAAGCAGGCATTCCAAAACCAAGCCTCCGCGAGGATGAAGGTTCCATCCATGCTTCGCACCCCGAGATGGGTGACTATGTGCTTTATTGCGACGGCACGCCGGAATTACTTTTCACTGAGAACGAGAGCAACCTGCAGCTGCTTTGGGGTCAGCCGAATGCCTCTCCCTGGGTGAAAGATGCTTTTCACCAATACGTCATCGCTGGAAACACCGGGGCTGTAAACCCCGGAAAAACCGGTACAAAAGCCGCTGCCCGTTATATTCTCGATGTGCCATCCGCTGGTTCGGCAGTTATCCAGCTGCGTTTGTCCGCCACTCCGATAGCCAAACCGTTTGGAGCAGGTTATGCTGCAACGATGATTTCACGCCAGACTGAAGCTGATGAATTCTACAACCGGATCACACCTGCCTCATTGAGTGAGGAGGAGAGACGCGTCCATCGACAAGCTCTCGCAGGTATGCTTTGGTCGAAACAGTACTACTATTTCGATGTAGACTCCTGGCTCAAGGAACATGAGGCACATCCGCTCATTGGGAAGGGAAATAAGGGCGTAAGGAATGCTGAGTGGTTCCATATGTTCAATGGCGACGTCATTTCCATGCCCGATAAATGGGAGTACCCATGGTACGCTGCCTGGGATTTGGCATTCCACACGATCGCACTCGCGCTGGTCGACTTTGACTTCGCCAAGGGACAACTCCTGTTAATGCTGCAGAGCCTCTACGCTCATCCAAATGGGCAGATACCAGCCTACGAGTGGAACTTTAGCGATGTGAACCCACCTGTCCACGCCTGGGCTACTCTCTTCCTATATAAGGTGGAGCGGAACCTCGGTCGCGAAGATATAAAGTTTCTGGAGCGTTCTTTCCACGGTCTATCGCTCAATTTCAATTGGTGGGTGAACCGTAAGGATCCGATGGGACGCAATGTATTTGCAGGTGGATTTCTGGGTCTCGATAATATTGGCGTTTTTGATCGCAGTGCACCGCTTCCTACCGGAGGCTCGCTGGAACAGGCAGACGGGACTGCCTGGATGGCATTCTACTGCCAGAACATGCTAGAGATGGCTCTCATCCTGGCCGAACATGATCCTGAATACGAGGAAAATGCATTTAGCTTCCTTCAGCACTTTATGTGGATTGCATACGCAATGGATCGGATTGGTGAGCATCATGACGAGATGTGGGATGAGGAAGATGGATTTTTCTACGATGTCCTTCGCTTGCCAGACGGTTCAGCCACACGCCTGAAAGTTCGTTCCATGGTTGGACTGCTACCTCTGTGTGCAAGCACGATATTCGAGTATGACACCTTGACCAAATACCCCAAGTTTAGAGAGCTGATCGCACTGTTCAGCAAGCGCTACCCTGAGGTGATTGCACAGGTCGCCCCGTCCTCAGAGGGATATATTGGTTATGCTGGACGAAGGTTACTTTCACCTCTCTCGCAGAAACAGCTTGAGCGGGTCCTCAGCTACCTCCTGGACGAGAACGAGTTTCTGAGTCCCTACGGCATCCGGTCTCTCTCCCGCTATCACCAGGACCATCCGTTCATCTTCCATATCAGTGACCAGACTTATGAAGTGTCTTACCTACCGGCAGAATTGAACAATGGCATGTTCGGCGGTAACTCAAATTGGAGGGGACCGGTCTGGATGCCTGTTAATGCACTCATCGTTCGCGGGTTATTGAACCTTTACGCTTTCTATGGTGACGAGTTTACCGTCGAGTGCCCTACCGGCTCTGGAAACCATATGACACTATTCGAAGTTGCGCGAGAGATTTCGAACCGGCTTGCCAATATCTTTCTGAGGGATCAGAGTGGGCTCCGCCCTGTGTATGGAGGAACTGCAAAGTTCCAGGATGACCCTCACTGGCGTGACCTGATCCTCTTTTACGAGTATTTTCATGCAGAGAATGGGGCAGGCCTCGGGGCTAGCCACCAGACCGGTTGGACAGGGGTTATCGCACGTTTACTGGATCTATTTGGGCGCGTTCAAGCAACCGATGCGCTGCAAACACCGAAGGAACGCCTCGAAGGCGCGCATCGTCCGAGAGCAGGTGGGGGGAAAGACTAAAAAATAAAAATGACCGCCCCGAAGTATCCATCCCTTTTTCAGATAAATACCCGCGTGCGGCTTTCAGAATTGTCTGCTTCACTAGACCGCCCTGCAACCCTGGACGACATTACCGATGCAGAGCTGGATCAACTCGCCCACGATGGATTTGACCTGGTTTGGTTCCTCGGGGTCTGGCAGACCGGTGAGGCTGCACGACGCGTGTCAGCCTCGAATCCTGAGTGGTTGGCGGAATATCAACGCCTCCTCCCCGACTTCCAGGAAAATGATGTCTCCGGTTCCTGCTTCGCAGTCAGTGACTATCATGTCCATACAGACTTTGGTGGTGATGACGCCCTCGCCCGCCTGCGCGAACGCCTGCACAAGCGCGGGTTGCGGCTTGTCCTCGACTTCGTCCCCAACCATGTAGCCCCCGATCACCATTGGGTGAATGAACACCCGGACTTCTTCGTCGAAGGAACGCCGGAACAGCTGATAGCAGAACCCCAGAATTACCAGCGCTTTGATATGGCCAATCGGAGCCGTATCCTTGCTTACGGCCGGGACCCATACTTTGCTGGCTGGTCGGATACACTTGCAACTGAACTATGGGAACCCGGCGCTTCAGGAAGCCATGCTTGGAGAGCTGCATCGGATTGCAAACCAGTGTGATGGAGTCCGTTGTGACATGGCGATGCTGGTTTTGCCGGAAATCTTCGTGAAGACATGGGGGATTACTGCATCTCCATTCTGGCCTCGGGCAATTACAGTTATCCGTTCTGAGGTTCCTAGCTTCATTTTCCTTGCCGAAGTCTACTGGGATCTCGAGTGGACCCTCCAACAGCAGGGATTCGACTACACGTATGATAAACGACTGTATGACCGCCTTGTACATGGTCAGGCACGCCCAGTCCGTGAACATCTCCTGGCTGGGCTGGATTACCAGGATCACATGGCTCGTTTTCTGGAGAACCACGATGAGCCGCGGACTGCTGCGACCTTTGCGCCAGATATCCACTTTGCTGCAGCAGTGATCACGTTCCTGACACCAGGGTTGCGATTCTTTCATCAGGGACAGAGAGAGGGGAAAAGAGTACGAATCCCAATGCATCTCAGACGGGGACCAGGCGAAGCACCGAACATGTCGATCTCCTTGTTCTACGATCATCTGCTCGCCGTCCTAAAAAACCCTGCTTTCCGTGATGGGGATTGGCAGCTTCTTGACATCCACTCTGCCTGGGAAGGGAATGGGAGTAACGAGGCGTTCATCGCCTTCGCGTGGAATGGACCGGGGGAACTCCGCCACTTGGTGGCTGTGAACTACGCTAGCCACCAAAGTCAGTGTTATGTAACTATGCCATGGGGCGATCTCGCCGGTAGAACCTGGCGATTTCAAGACCGGCTGAGCATGGTAGTTTACGAAAGGAATGGAGATGAACTCTCTGGACTGGGGCTCTACCTTGATTTACCCCCGTGGGGATACCATGTTTTCGAGGTGGAGCCAGTCTATGACAAAAGCGACACCCAACAGTAGTGAAACGGCGATGTTTCAGACATGGTCACCTGATCATATCTATCCAGACAATCGGGAATATTTGGTCTCATCAAGGCTGCGACTTATGCAGAAACACGGTGGTTAAAAAGACAACCAGTACCCGATTGTTCCTGATAAATCTCAAACCTATCCTTTCGGCTAATCTTTTTGACTTAAAAAACTAGACCTTGAACTCCCCTTAATGTTGTTGTTTATAAGGAGTGAATTTGCTATATTGAAAGTGTAATCAAATCGTGGACTCTTTCCTTTGCGCGCTTGGCGCCTGAACACATCAACAAGATAATCGGAAAAATATATTTACAACGGGAGCAAACATAATGCGCTTAATCCTAGCGGACCATCATGTACAATCTTGTTGGGCACTCAGGATTTTACTTGAGGAACATCCAGAATTTGATCTGATTGGAGATGCTGGAGATGCACCGGCTTTACTCGACCTGGCAGAAAAGCAGTTCCCAGACCTGGTTCTGTTAGATAGTGAACTTCCAGGAATGTATGTTGAGGACCTTATTACTAAGCTACACGCACAAGAGCCCAGACCGACCGTTATTGTCATGAGCAGTAATTTTGAAAACAGCCGCATGCTGATCAAGGCTGGTGCAGACGCCTTTGTGAGTAAAGGGGATCAACCGGAATGGCTATTGGAAATCCTATTTAAGTATAATGACCAAATCAGGGTGGAAAATGGGAAATAATTCTTCTTTGAGATTTATAACTTGTCACCTGATTATGATGATGGACCCAACGATCCATCCAATCAACATGCGGGGAGTTCCCTACAAGTATTTTCACAAAATTCAAAATTCATAAGGAGCGAAAAACATGGCTAAAGAAAAACCGAAAAAGAAGTTCAGCTTTCCAAGCGCTTTCACGATTTTATTCCTCTTACTGGTCGTGATTGCTCTCGCCACCTGGATCGTCCCAGCGGGTTCATATGACTATGACGCAGAAGGAGCCCCCATCCCAGGCACGTACCATGAAGTGGAGCCCAACCCACAGGCACTGTTAAAAAGTGCACTGAAAGGACCAATCAACGGGATGTATGGTATCCAGGATGAGACTGGTAATGTCGATGTGTGGAATTATGGCGAGCTGTTCGGCGCCATCGACGTTGCCATGTTCGTGCTCATCATCGGCGGCTTCCTGGGTGTGACAATGAAAACCGGCGCCATCAACGCTGGGATCGCCTGGGTGGTGAGCATACTCAAAGGCAAAGAAAAATGGATGTTCCCCATCCTGATGACCATCTTTGCCATTGGAGGTACATCCTATGGTATGGCCGAAGAAACGCTCGCTTTTTACGCCTTGATCATCACCGTGATGCTCGCGGCCGGTTACGATGCATTGAGCGCGGCAGCCCTCATCATGCTGGGAGCTGGGATCGGTTGCCTTGGGTCCACCGTCAATCCCTTTGCCACGGGCATTGCCTCCGGTTTCGCCGGTACCACCCTCAGCGATGGGCTGATCGGGCGGCTGGTTCTCCTGATCGTAGGCACAGTCATTGGTATCTTCTTCGTCATGCGCTACGCCGAGAAGGTGAAGAAAGATCCAACCAAATCGCTGATTTATGATATGAAAGCCGAAAACGAGAAGCAGTTCATGTCTGGAAAGGGTGAGGGCACCGATTTTGGCAAATTCACCTCCCGGCATAAAGTGATCTTGTTGTTCTTCTTCCTGGCCTTCGTCGTGATGGTGTACGGCGTAATCCCATGGGAAGACTTAGGTTTCGCCATCCCCACCTGGTGGTGGTGGTTCCCCGAGATGACGGCTTGCTTCCTGTTCTTCGGTATCCTGATCGGGATCATCGGCAAGCTGTCTGAAAAGGACCTGGTGAATACCTTTGTCGATGGTGCCCGCGACATGTTAGGTGTGGCTTTGATCATCGGTGTGGCACGCGGTATTACCGTGATCATGAACAACGGCCTGATTACCGATACGGTGCTGTATTGGGCAGAACAAGCCGTCGCAGACCTGAGCAGTGTAGGCTTCATTATTGTCACCTACTTGCTCTACCTCCCACTATCATTCCTGATCCCCTCGAGTTCTGGCCTGGCGACCGTCTCCATGCCCATCATGGCTCCCCTGGCTGATTTTGCGGGTGTATCCCCTGCCCTGGTCGTGACCGCTTACCAGGCTGCCAGCGGTTTGGTCAATCTGATCACTCCCACCTCAGCAGTGGTGATGGGTGGTCTGGCAATCGCTCGCGTGGGTTACGGTGTCTGGTTAAAGTTTGTTGCAATCCTGCTGGCCTTGTTGCTTGTGCTCACCGTTATTGTCCTAGCCGGAGGAGTGCTGCTCTCATGATCGAGATTATCGTGCTTTCCCCGATAAGTTGCCAGGGTTGTGTTTTACAGTAAATTGAGCGGTAAATAAATGTTAAAGAAAAACTAATAAGGAGATAAAAAAATGGCATTCAATTTACGCAATCGCAATTTTCTAAAGGAGCTCGACTTTACTCCAGACGAGTTAAAGTTCCTGCTCAAGTTATCGGCCGACCTCAAAGCAGCCAAATATGGCGGGTATGAGCAGCAAACGCTCAAGGGAAAAAATATTGCCCTGATCTTCGAAAAGACCTCCACCCGCACACGCTGCGCCTTTGAAGTGGCAGCTTTCGACCAGGGTGCTCAGGTCACCTACCTGGGACCCACCGGCTCTCAAATCGGCCATAAAGAATCGATGAAAGATACTGCCCGGGTGTTGGGACACATGTATGACGGCATCGAATATCGCGGTTTTGGCCAGGAATTGGTGGAGATCCTGGGCAAGTATGCCGGTGTGCCAGTGTGGAATGGCCTGACCGACCAATTCCATCCTACCCAGATGCTGTGCGACATGCTGACCATGCTGGAGCATAGCGACAAGCACCTGAATGAGATTGCCTACTGCTACCTGGGCGACGCCCGCAACAACATGGGCAATTCGCTGATGGTGATGGGCTGCAAGCTGGGTATGGATGTGCGCTTGTGCGCTCCTAAAGCCCTGTGGCCTGAAGCTGAATTGGTCAAGACCTGCAAAAAGATCGCTAAAGAGACCGGCGCTCGGCTGACCATCACCGAGAGCGTGGAAGAGGGCGTCAAGGGCGTGGATTACCTGTACACTGATGTGTGGGTCTCCATGGGTGAAGCCAAGGAAGTCTGGGATGAGCGTATCAAGATGCTCAAGCCTTACCAGATCAACATGGATGTGGTCAAAAAGACCGGCAACCCCAAGGTAAAGTTCATGCACTGCCTACCCGCATTCCATAACCGTGAGACCAAGGTGGGTGAGGATATCTTCCAAAAAACCGGCCTGGAAGCCTTGGAAGTGACTGAAGAGGTGTTCGAATCCGAGTTTTCGATCGTCTTTGCCCAGGCAGAGAACCGCATGCATACGATCAAGGCGATTATGGTCGCCACGCTGGGAGATTAGATCTATACTACGAAGCATCGGTTAAATAGCGTGTACATTGTGGGCAAATCCCACAATGTACACGCTTAGTAAAAATCATGAATAAACGGGTGCATCCGGAGGAAAGCTATGGATGAAAATTTTGATACCCAACTTGCAGCCCAGCATGAGCCATTGAAAAAGGCGCTCATTGAGCTGGTTCGCATCCCCAGTGTTTGCGATGAAGGCGTTGGTGGATATCCATTTGGTAAGCATGTCGACCAGGCATTGCGGAAAGCACTCCAAATTGCCGGTGATCTGGGATTTAGAACCAAATATGGTGATGGCGGTTATTATGGCTATGCGGAAGTAGGCGAGGGCAAGGAAATGCTGGCTATCCTCGGCCATCTGGATGTCGTCCCTGCCGGGAAGTTGACAGACTGGAAACGCAATCCATTCGATCCTGCTGAAAAGGATGGAATGCTATATGGTCGTGGCACACAAGATGATAAAGGCCCTCTATTAGCCTCCTTATTTGCAGTGAAAGCCCTGCTGGATGCCGGTGTGAAGTTCAAAAAGCGCCTCCGTTTTATCTTTGGGACTGATGAAGAAACACTCTGGCGTTGCATCAACCGCTACAAGGAAATTGAAGAGACACCCACGATGGGATTTTCACCCGACGCCAGGTTTCCCATTGATCTATGCCGAGAAGGGATTGCTTCAGCTCAGGCTTGAGGGTCTTAACCAGACTGATCTAAGACTATCCGGCGGATCAGCCTTCAATGCTGTTCCCGATATGATGTTCTACGATGGGGTATTGCAGGAGGAGTTGGCAGACAAGCTGGATGAATTCGGCTTTCCTTATGAATTGAAAGAGGACGGGATCGAGATCAAGGGTAAAGCAGCCCACGCCATGATCACTGAAGAAGGCATTAATGCCATTGCTCGCCTGTGTATTGCCTTGGGTGCGATTGGGGTTGAGTCTAAAGCCGTAAATTTTATCGCCCAGGAGCTTGGTGAAGACCCCTATGCAACCCATATCTTTGGGAATTGCAATGATGCACCTTCTGGAAAGCTGAAATTCAACGTGGGGATGATCCATTTAGGAGAGAAAGAACAAATCTCAATCGATACCCGCATCCCGGTCACAGTATCCAAAGAAGAGATTGTGAAGAAATTAAGCGCTGCTGCGGCTAGATATGGTTTGGAATACAAGGAGTTTGATTGGTTGGCGCCTCTTTATCTCGCACAGGATCACCCGGTTATCAAAACATTAATGAAAGTGTATCACCAATATTCCGGTGATGAGACATCCGAACCCATCGCTTTGGGAGGAGCCACTTACGCCCGTGCGTTTGATAATTGCGTTGCATTTGGACCCCTCTTCCCTGGTGAGCTTCTGACCGAGCATGAACCCAATGAGCGTGCCATCATGGAAAACTTATACCGGGCAATGAATATATATGCCCATGCCATCTATCAATTGACTAGGTAGTTTACGACCGAATGGAGAATATTTTTCAGGTATAGATCAAAACTTCGCAGAGTTCATTTTCACAGTAGGTGTTGGAGGCAATCAATCTTTTTGTTAAGGAGTAGATTCTATGGCTGAGTCTGAAATGCCCAGTGGGAATGGAAAAAATAAGATTACCCTGATGGGGGCAATATTCATCGGGATCGGCTCGATGGTCGGTGCGGGCATCTTTGCCTTGTTTGGAGAGGCAGGGACAATCGCTGGTGCGGCGGTATGGGTGTCTTTCCTGATCGCAGGCATCATCGCTTTACTGCAAGGTTATTCCTTTGCCAAGCTTGGGGCGCGCTTTCCCTCCTCAGGCGGGTTGATCGCCTGGATCGTGCGCGGCTATGGGAAGGGTTTATTCACCGGCGGTCTGGTTGTCTTGGGTTATTTTTCGGTGCTCATCGTGACCGCCATGGTGGCAGTTTCCTTTGGCAATTATTTAACCAGTCTGATATTCGGCGAAGGCGCACCGCAAATATGGCCAAAAATCTTTGCCGTTCTCGTTGTTTGCTTGCTTACTTTTGTGAATTCGATTGGAGCAGAAACAGTAACCAAGGCGCAAACTGCCATTGTCACCGTTGTGCTACTCGTGTTGAGTGGTTTTGCCATTGCCATGTTAGTGAATCTTGATCCGTCCATGCTGGCTCCATCAACTTACCCCTCCATGCGCTACATCCTGGCCAGTGTGGCTCTAACCTTTTTCGCATATCTGGGATTTGGGGTGATCTCATTTGTGGGTGGAGATATCGAAAATCCAAAGAAAAATATGCCCAGGGCAATGTACATCTCGCTCGGTTTCACGATGGTGCTGTACATTGCATTGTCAATTGGTGTCTTCGGAACGCTGACCGTTCAGGAAGTAATTGAAAATGCTGATACTGCCCTGGCAGTGGCTGCCTATCCCATCTTTGGAGATTGGGGGGTCACATTAATTACGCTTGCTGCTGTTTTTGCAACCACCGGTGCGATCAACTCACAGCTTTATGCTTCGATCGGCGCAACATATTCCATGGCAAAAGACGGTCAGCTCCCGCCAATTTTCAGCCTCAAGCGCCGGCGGCGAGAGGGAGGCACGCAGGGTTTGGTGATCTCCTCCTTGCTCATTATCCTCCTATCGGTATTTTTCGATGTGACCGCCATCGCCTCGATCGGCAGCGCCGTATCTCTGACCATATTCGCTTTTCTCACGGTTGCCCATTTACGCCTGTCCAAAGAGACTGGCGCTTCCAAAGCCGTCCTGGTTATTGCTTTAATTGCGACGGTGGCAGCCATCCTGCTGTTCTGCTGGAATACTTTGCTAACTGCACCCCAGACCTTCGTTATCCTGGTATTGACCATCATCCTGGCCTGGGTGGTTGAGGCATTGTGGAGATGGTACAGCAAGCGGGAAATGAAAGAGGAACTATCCTGAAGCAACTTACGCCGGAAGAAGGGAGTGTAAAAAATGAGCACAAACCCGCCCGAAAAAGAAAAAACAATTCGTGAGCCATCCTTGACAGATGCGCTGATTCCTCTGCTGTTCATGATTGGGCTGCTGGTCACCTCGATTGTGTTATTCGGGCTGGATGCGGCTGTCGGTCCATTGCAGGTGGCATTGTTCATGAGCGCCGTGGTGGCAGCCGTCGTCGCCCACAAGAATGGCCATACCTGGGAGAAATTAGGCGAGGAGATTGTCAAAGGCATTTCCTTGGCGATGAGCGCCATCCTGATCTTGCTGATGGTTGGAGCGTTGATCGGGGTCTGGAATATGTCCGGCACGATCGCCACCATGGTTTATTATGGCGTTAAATATATCGATCCATCCTGGTTTTACCTGGCTGCCGCATTACTATGTGGGCTTGTTGGAATCGTCACCGGCAGCTCTTGGACCACTGCTGCAACCCTGGGGGTCGCATTTATCGGCATGGCTAATACCATTGGTGCATCAACCGCCATCACCGCCGGGGCAGTCATCTCCGGTGCTTATTTTGGTGACAAGATGACCCCGTTATCGGAGACGACCATTTTAACTCCGCAAATCGTGGGCAGCAACGTATATACCCACATCCGCAGCATGGCCAAAGCCACCATACCTGCCTATCTGATTTCATTGGTCATTTTCTTCTTCATTGGGAGAAATGCCAATATGGGTGCAGTGCCTGTGGATACGACGGGTGCACTCCAGGCTCTGGAGTCATACTACCACATCAGCCTGTTGAACCTGCTGCCAGTCTTGGTTTTGCTTCTGCTCGGAATGAAGAAATATCCTGCTTTTCTGTCCATCCTGATTGGGACGCTGGTGGGTGCCCTGGTGGCAGTGGTCATGCAGCCCCAGGTTGTCACAGCTTTCGCCAATGACCCCAGCCTTGGTTATGGAATGGCTGCATTAAAAAGTGTTTGGTCAACCATGGCCAATGGTTTCACCGCCTCGAGTGGGTATGAGCAGATCGATACGCTGTTCTCTGGTGGAGGCATGGATAGCATGCTGACCACCGTCTGGTTGATCTTGGGAGCGATGTCCTTTGGTGCCATGATGGATTTTGGTGGTTTCAACTCCCGGCTGATCACACCCATCATCGGACGGGTCAAATCGGTGGGCGGTATGATTGCAACCGTAATGGTCACTGCCCTGGGATTGAACATCGTCGCCGGTGATCAGTACATCGCCATCGTGCTCCCGGCACGCATGTTCATGGTCGAATTCCGTAAGCGTGGTATTCATCCGGAAACCCTGGCAACTGCAGTAGAAAACTCCGGTACAGTCACCTCCCCATTGATTCCATGGAACTCTTGTGGCGCATACATGTCGGCAGCTTTAGGTGTCTCCACGTTTGTTTACCTGCCGTATTGTTTCTTCAACTTTCTCAATTTTTTGTTGGGGATGATCTACGGATTCGTTGGAATTAACATCATGCGCTTACCAGCCGATGCGTCTCTCCCGGCAGAACCACTGGCGGAAGTTCCGACTGTGGTACAGAATCGATAATGGGATGATGAATGTAGAAGGAATTCCCGGGATGATCACGCAGGTATCGACAGAAGAGTCGGAGCTGCTCAAATGCCTGCGGAAGATTGGCAAGGGCCTGATTGCCTCCGGTACCGCGGTTGGCGTGGTTGAAAACACGCTGGCCGAAATAGCGCAGGTGTACGGGATGAAATGCGAGGTCATGGCTTTGCCAAACCTGATTATGATTAAATTAGGTCATGCCTCCCTTGGGCGTTTGGATTTTGCTGTTCAACGCCTGACATCTGTACAGCTGGACAAGGTTTCTGAATTTGTGGAGTTGGTTGACCATGTCAGGAAGAAGACCATCTCCCTGGCACAGGCTGACCTGCAGATGGATCGAATCCTGGCTAAAAGACCACGTTTCGGTCCAGTCCTGATAATTTTTGGGTATTTCCTGTCATGTATCGGTCTCACCATGCTTTTCCGGCCTGACCTTAACTCACTATTAATTACCGGCACTGCGGGTATCCTGGTGGGGCTGATCACACTGGTATCGCGTTGGCGACCGTGCTTCGACTTGCTCTTGCCCATCTTTGCTGCCATCCTGGTATCGAGTTCTGATCTTTTACTTAACTCGCATTGGTTTAATCTATGGACCTGCGAACCTACTAATCACACCCCTGATTACTTTCCTGCCAGGTGCTCTGCTGACAACCGGAATGATCGAATTGGCTTCGATGCATATTCTATCTGGCTCATCACGGCTGATTTATGGTGCGGCAGTGCTGCTTCTATTGTTCATGGGTATTGCTATCGGGTTGTCCCTCTCTGGGCTACCCAGCTACCTGGTTTACCCTTACGAAGCAGTTGTTTTTCCCTGGTGGGCTCCCCTCTTGGGCACCTTGTTATTTGGGGTTGGCACCTTCATCCGCTTGTCTGGTGCGAATCGTGACCTGTTTTGGATGCTGCTGGTCCTGTATATTGCCATGCTGGGTCAATCTTTCGGTGAGTATTTTGTCAATTCTTATATGGGAGCCTTTTTAGGAGCAATGCTGATGGCGCTTAGCTCAGAACTCATCGCCCGGTCACCACGGCGAACATCGGCAATCGTCTCACAGATGCTGGCCTTCTGGTTCCTCGTGCCCGGTGCACGGGGATTATTGAGTGTGACCAACATTTTAAGTGAAGATATACAGAGTGCGGCGATCGGCCTGGGTGAGATGGTTATCTTGATTGTATCGATCTCGCTGGGAGTACTGTTTGGAACTTTACTGATCTCTCCCAATAAGTTCGTCCCGGTAACTGAGCGCAGTGACCGTCATCTCAATGTACAAGGATAGATATATGCTAACGAATATTTTATACATCATCCTGGCCATCCTGATCCTCACCACGGCTTACGTCATGATGCGTACCATCCTGTTCCAAAGGTCACGTGGTTCCATGGAAAAGATCGAAGGTGTCCAGGTTGACGAGCAACAAGTGGCAGAACACCTGGCAGCTTCCATTCGCTGCCAAACCGTACCCCTGGATGAGACCGGAACACCTGACCCTGTAGCATTCCAACAGCTCCATAAAATGCTGTTAGAAACCTATCCACTGGTCCACCAGAAGCTAAGGCGTGAAGTGGTCAACGGTTATAGCTTGGTGTATATCTGGCAGGGCAGCCGGTCAGACCTGGACCCGGTGATGCTGATGGCTCATCAAGATGTTGTCTCAGCCGATCCAACCGAGTGGACCCATCCCCCGTTTGAGGGCAAGATTGTTGATGGCTTCATATGGGGGCGGGGTACGCTGGACATTAAAAACCAGCTAATCGGTATTATGGAAGCTGCTGAAACACTGCTCCAGCAGGGATTCCGCCCAGAGCGCACCATCATTTTTGGTTTGGGACATGATGAAGAAACTGGGGGTGTGAATGGCTGTAAGCTGATCGGGCAAAAGCTTAAAGAAAAGGGAGTTCACCTCGCTGGCATCGTTGACGAAGGTGGTGGCATTATGGCTGGTCTGGCAGCTGGCGTGCGCGGCAAAATTGCCTTGATCGGGGTGAGCGAGAAAGGCTACCTGACTGTGGAATTCACCGTTCATAGCCAGCCCGGTCATTCCTCCACCCCACCGCCCCAGACCTCCATTGGCATTCTGTCACGCGCCCTCACTCGCCTGGAATCTCATCCCATGCCCACCCACTTACGCAGGCTGCGCCCCCTGTATGGCGGAATTGGAATAGCTGCTCCTTTATATATCCAAGTTGCTTTTTCGAATATTTGGTTATTTGGTCCTCTATTAAAACGCTGGCTGGTACCTAAACCGGAGATGAACGCCAGCATGCGCACCACCACC
Organism: uncultured Chloroflexia bacterium; assembly: GCA_963777965.1. Taxonomy (GTDB): domain Bacteria; phylum Chloroflexota; class Anaerolineae; order Anaerolineales; family UBA4823; genus FEB-25. The sequence goes on from CAVZSS010000033.1 coordinate 66,170, forward strand.
GCCTTGACCATTATCAATGGCGGGGTCGAAGATAACACCATACCCGCGGAAGCTAAAGCCATCGTTAATTTTCGTCTCCTGCCTGGCGATACCATTGCCGATGTATTGTGGCATGCCAAGAAAGTGATAAAAGATGAACGTGTGAAAATCAAGCCGGTGGAAGGTAAGTTCAACGAAGCACTTCCAACCTCCTCGAACACATGCGTAGAATATAAGAGTCTCCAGAAGGTGATCCAGCAGGTCTTCGACAATCCACCGGTTGCTCCTTTCGTGATGCTGGGCGGTACCGACTGCCAGCACTTTGTGCCGGTGTGCGACAACATCTACCGTTTCACCTCCGTGGTGATGGATGAGAGTTTCATGGGCTTGGAACATGGCATCGATGAGCGTATCCCGGTTGAGAGTATGGCAAGGATGGTTAAGTTTTATGCCCAGCTGATGCAGGTCTGGGGCAGCCGAGAGATGATAATTAAATAAGAAAAGGAGTAATCTATGAGAATCGTTGTTGCTTTAGGTGGTAATGCTTTACTCAAGCGTGGTGAACCGATGACGCATGACGTTCAACGCGCCAATATTAGGGTCGCTGCACAGGCAATAGCTCCAGTCGCCCAACAGCACCAGGTAGTCTTAGCGCACGGCAATGGTCCCCAGGTGGGGTTGCTTGCGCTCCAGGCTTCAGCTTACAAAGAAGTCGAGCCATACCCCCTGGATGTGTTGGGTGCCCAGACCGAGGGCATGATCGGTTATATGATCGAACAGGAATTGGGTAACCTGCTTCCTTTCGAAGTACCGTTTGCCACCATCTTGACCATGGTCGAAGTCGATCCAAACGACCCAGCCTTCAAAAACCCAACCAAGTTTGTCGGTCCGGTATATGAAAAGGAAGATGCTGACCGGCTGAAGGCTTCGAAAGGTTGGATCTTTAAACAGGATGGGGCAAAATGGCGCCGGGTGGTACCATCACCATTACCTAAGCGGATTTTTGAGATCCGCCCGATAAAATGGCTGCTGGAGCATGGCACACTGGTCATCTGCGCCGGTGGTGGTGGCATCCCCACCATGTATGAGGAGGGGAGAGAACGTTGGTTGACCGGTATCGAAGCTGTGATCGACAAAGACCTGGCAAGTGAGCTTGCTGGCACGCGAGTTGGGAGCCGACCTGTTCGTCATTGCCACCGATGTGGATGGGGTCTACCTGGATTGGGGTAAACCCGAACAGCGTAAACTGGGTCAGGTGACGATCAAGGAGCTGAGAACTCATCCATTCCCGGCTGGTTCGATGGGTCCGAAAGTTGAAGCAGCCATCCAATTTGTCGAAAAGACTGGAAAACGCGCCGCCATCGGTTCGCTCCAGGACATCGAGAAAATCGTCACCGGTGAGGCTGGAACAAACGTCTATCCATAACGGGATTGTTCTAGCCATTCACCATTCAATGAAATTGATAACTATTAACGGATAAAAAAGGAGAAAAAATATGAGTAACGAATTTGGTGTTCATTCAGAAGTTGGTAAGCTCCGCAAGGTGATCGTACATCGGCCTGATCTCGATCTGAAGCGCTTGACCCCTAACAACCATGACGATCTGCTGTTCGACGATGTTCTGTGGGTAGAACGCGCTCAATGGGAACATGATCAATTTGTCAAGGCCATGCGTGATCGCGGCGTCGATGTGTATTACCATGTGGATTTGCTGGGTGAAGCATTGGCAACGTCCGAGGAAGTCCGCAAGAATGTTATTGAGATGGTCGCTTCCGAGTACACCGTCGGTTGGTCATTGGTGGATGAGGTGCGCGAATTCTTGATGAAGATGAAGCCGGACTTGCTTGCCAAGCATCTCGTCGGTGGTCTCACGATCGGTGAGATGGTAACCGGCGGCTTCGACCTTGGAAAGTTCAAGCAGATCTCCCTGGGTGCAGCTGCAGTGGTGGACGACCTGGGCTACTTTGTCATACCACCAGTTCCGAACTCACTTTTCCAGCGCGATCCTTCCTGCTGGATTTATAACGGTGTGACGGTCAACCCTATGTACTGGCCTGCCCGGCGGCGTGAATCACTCAACATGCTGACTATCTATCGCTACCATCCCATGTTCCAGGAAGCCAAGTTCCATTTTTGGTATCCGGAACAAAGCGATGATAAGGGCTTCAACATCCAGGACTTTGGCCGGTCATCCATGGAAGGTGGTGATGTCCAACCAATCGGCTATGGTACAGTGGCAATTGGCTGCAGCGAGCGCACCCAGGCGCGCATGATCGAGCTGGTCGCAAAAACGCTCTTTGAAAATGGCGGTGCTGAACGTGTCCTTGTAGCGTTGATGACCAAGGATCGTGCCCACATGCACCTGGATACTGTCTTTACCCTGTTGGACCGCGATGTTGCCACTGCCTTCCCCAGTGTGGTCAATAACATCCACGCCATCAGCCTGCGCCCTGGTAAGAAACTCGGTGATTTCCATGTCACCGAGGAGAAAAGCTTCGTGGACGCGGTGGCAGATGCACTTCATATAAAAAAGCTCAACATCGTTGAGACCGGCGGCGATGAGTACCAGGCGCAGCGTGAGCAATGGGATGACGCCAACAATACGGTGGCCCTTGAGCCGGGGGTGGTCGTCTCTTATGAGCGCAATACCTTCACCATCGCTAAGATGCGGGAAGCGGGGGTAGAAGTTGTTGCGATTGCAGGGTTCGAGCTTGGAAAAGGGCGTGGTGGTGGGCACTGCATGACCTGCCCATTCTTGCGTGATGGAATTTAGGAGGACTTGAGAACTCAGGAGAATTTAATTATGAAGAAAATATGGCCGTGGATTGTGGGAATCTGTGTTGGTTTGCTCATCATAGGGATGCTGTTTGCTGCTAGCTCGGATAAGCATGATTACTGGGTTGCCAGGGGCACCACCGCGAAAGCGATACAAATTACCCGCGCTGAAGATATCACTCTGGTTCGCTTCCCATGTGGCATGCGAACCGGCTCCATTCAAACCGCCAATGAATGTGGTTTTTATATGTGGAAGAAGTAATCGGCGGATTACCATCAGCATGCGGACCTTGGAGAGATAGCGCTAGTGAATACTGGACTGACTGCCATCTTATGGGGCGGATTAGCCGCCGCCTCATTACTGATTGGATATTTTCTTGCCAAACGCGGACTAACCAACCGCACCATTGGCATGGTCATGGGCTTTGGCGCTGGGGCATTGCTCAGCGCCATCGCTTATGAGTTGGTACCTGAATCTGCTATTGGTGGCGGAGGCATGGCCTTAGCCTTCTTCATTGGGGCGATCACCTTCTTTGGGGCGGATTGGTTGATCGATCGCCGTGGGGGCTCTGATCGAAAGGACATCACTGGTAAACAAGTTGGCTCAGGCTCAGCTATTTTCATTGGCACACTGCTGGATAATGTACCCGAGTCGATCATCCTTGGAATGAGTCTTGCTCTTGGCGGCTCGATCAATACCGCCTTTCTGGCAGCCGTGTTTATCTCTAACCTGCCAGAAGGGATCGCCGGTACACTCAACCTTGAAACTGCCGGTCGATCACGACGCAATATTTTTTGGATGTGGACTGCTCTGGTGACAATCTCTGCTCTCTGTGCAGGGTTAGGCTACATAATCATCCTCTGGCTGCCAGGTGCGGATGGACATATTGCCCAGGCATTTGCAGCTGGAGCGATGCTGACCATGCTCGCGGATGCGATGATGCCTGAAGCATTTGAACACGGTGGCAAGCTGGTCGGCATCTTAACCGTGATGGGATTTTTAGTAGCCACATTATTGGCATTCATCTAGCAGGGTTTTGACCTGCGTCAGGAGGTGTATGGGTACGGTAGCTAGAAAAATATTAATTCTGTTCGTGTCACGACCTTATTATAAGGATCAACCCTAGAAAGGAGAGATAAATGGCAAAGGATAAAGGTAAGAAGAAAGGCAAGAAAGGTAAGGAAAGGGGAAAGCAGGAGGTGGTCGGTTCACCGCCCGTTTCAGGAACTGATGCTTCTGCTGTTACAAAAACTGCCGCTGCGGGCTTACCCGCCAAGATAAGCCGTAAAGAGTTTGATAAGGAAATGGAAAAGCTCCAGGTTGAACTGGTCAAGCTGCAAGAGTGGGTTAAGGTCAGCGGAGCAAAAATCTGCGTGTTATTCGAAGGCCGCGATACAGCTGGTAAAGGTGGTGTGATTAAGCGCATTACCGAGCGGGTTAGCCCGCGTGTCTTCCGCGTGGTTGCCCTCGGAACACCGACGGAGCGGGAAAAATCGCAGATGTACTTCCAGCGTTACTTTCCCTATTTACCTGCCGCTGGGGAAGTAGTGCTTTTTGATCGAAGCTGGTACAACCGCGCGGGTGTCGAGCGTGTGATGGGCTTTGCCACCCAGGAACAGGTGGATACCTTCCTGAAGTTTACACCCATCGTCGAGAGAGCTATCGTCGGCTCAGGTGTTATCCTGATCAAATACTGGTTGGAAGTGGACATGGATGAGCAGGCCAAGCGTTTCCAGGAGCGCAACGATGATTACCGCAAGATCTGGAAGCTCAGCCCGATGGATGTGCAGGCGCAAGCCCGCTGGTATGATTATTCCCGGGCACGCGATGCCATGTTTACCGCCACAGACACCCCGGAATGCCCCTGGTACGTGGTGCCCTCCAACGACCAACGCAAGGCGCGCTTGAACTGCATCACTCACTTCTTAAGCCTGATACCTTATAAAGAAGTGCCGCGTGAGCCGCTAAAGTTCCCCAAACGCCAATCCAAGGGCGATTATAAGGAGCCCAACTATCCATACCATTATGTCCCAGAAAAATTTTAAGGAAGGAAACCGATAATGGCAGATATAACTGATAAAAAAATAAATTGGTATACTCTCTCGCCTGAAGCGGCGGGGAAACAACTTCAGGTTGACCCGGCAAATGGCCTGAGTTCAAACGAAGCGAAGTCCCGCCTGCAGAAATACGGTCCGAATCGGCTGGCAGAGAAGAAGAAAAAGTCAGGTTGGCAGGCATTCCTGGGACAGTACCAGGACCTGATGCAATTTATCCTGCTTGGTGCAGCGATCATCAACCAGATCTTCGTTGGAGAATGGGGAACCACCTTGGTGCTGGTTGGTTTGACGATCTTCAACGCCATCCTGGGTATGCGCGGGGAAGCCAAAGCCGAGGCCAGCCTGGCCGCGCTGGCGGAGACGATGAAGAGCATCGCCCGCGTGCGCCGTGATGGCCAGGCAATTGAGGTCAATGCGGAGGAGCTGGTCCCGGGCGATGTCGTCCTGATGGAGGCGGGCAATCGCGTCCCGGCGGATGGTCGCCTGTTTGTTACCGCCACCCTCGAGATCGAGGAAGCCGCCCTGACCGGCGAGAGCGTGGCTTCACCAAAGGACACCGAGACCATCGCCAAAGCCGATGCTCCCCTGGGTGACCGGCATTGCATGGCTTACATGAATACTTCGGTCACGCGTGGACGGGCAGAGATGATCGTCACCACCACCGGTATGGGCACCGAGATGGGTAACATCGCAGACTTGCTCAATAAAACTGAGGCAGACAAGACACCGCTACAAAAGCAGCTTGACAAGCTGACTGTGATTATAGCTTCATTGGCTGGTCTCGCTTTTATAATAATGATAATACTTGGTAGAATGAACGGGCAACCCATGGATGCCATCTTCATCGCAGGCATTGCATTGGCAATCTCTGCCATCCCAACCGGTCTGCCAGCAGTGGTGACCACCATGTATTCCATGGGCACGCGTCAGTTAGCCGCCCAGGGTGCGATTGTCAAGCGCCTACCGTCAGTCGAGACTCTGGGTTCTGTCTCAGCCATCTGCTCCGATAAGACCGGCACACTCGACCCTCAACAAGATGACCGCGCGTGAGTTCACCATCCCTGGTCAGAACCGTTTCACTGTCACCGGCGAAGGCTATGGTACCCAAGGCGAATATAAACTAGCCACCGGGATAACAGGCTTACAACCCTGGCAGAAAAATACCCTCACCTACAGCACCGAGGGCAAGCTGTTGAGTGCCGGCGGTGCCAAGGTCGATCTCGAACAGATCCTGCTGCCTATGGCTTTATGCGCTGATGCCCGTCTCGATGCCAGTGGTGCTTTGATCGGTGACCCCACCGAAGGGGCGCTGATCGTGCTGGCGGAGAAGGGCGGTATCAGTGTGGATGGTGCCCGCCAGATGTATCCTCGTGTGGCCGAGGTGCCGTTCGACTCGGATTACAAGTTCATGGCCACTTTCCACAACTTGACCAACGAACAGGGCAAGCCGGTGGTGCGCGCTTTTGTCAAGGGTGCACCAGACGTGTTGATCGCACGAAGTAGCTATTACTGGATGCCCGGTGAGGAGAAACGGCCTGTCACGGATGAAAATCGTAAACTTGCTCTCGACGAAAACGAGCGTATCGCGAAAGCGGGTGAGCGTATTATGGTGGTGGCACGTAAAGACTTCGACCCGGCTACCTTTGATCCAAAAGCGAAACTGATTGATCTTATGCAAGATCTGACCCTGCTGGCCATGGTTGGCATTGTGGATCCGCCCCGCAACGAGGCCAAGGATGCCATCGCAAAATGCCACAGTGCCGGGATCCAGGTGCGCATGATCACCGGTGACCATGCCGTGACAGCTGCTGCCATTGGCCGCGAGTTGGGCATCACGGGAACCGCCCTCACCGGCGCGGAATTCAAAGCCTTGAGTGACGACGAGCTGAAGGCAAAGCTTCCCGAGATCGGTGTGGTCGCTCGCGTCGCCCCGGAGGATAAGATCCGTCTGGTAACCATGCTCCAGCAGCTGGACAACGTCGTGGCTATGACCGGTGACGGTGTGAATGACGCCCCTGCCTTGAAGAAGGCTGACATCGGTGTGGCCATGGGCATCACCGGCACTGAAGTCTCAAAGGGAGCGGCGGTGATGATCCTGACCGACGATAACTTCGCCACCATTGTCAAGGCAGTCGAGTTTGGACGAGCCATCTACAACAATCTTTTCAACTTCGTCCGTTTCCAGATGGAATCGCTGGTGGCATTCATCGTTTCATACCTGTTGGCTGCTTTCTTCATCGTACTCGGTGGAACACCCTTTACCCCATTTGTGGTCCTATGGATTAACTTCCTCGTTCAGATTCCGGTTGCTTTAGCGCTGGGCTTCGATGACCCTGCCCCAGACCTGATGGCGCACAAACCTCGCCCGTTGAAGCAACCCATCCTTTCAGGCTCACAATGGGTGCGCATTGCCTTAATTGGTATTCTGATGTCAATCGCTACAGTATATCTGGAGAACATGTATCAGGGGACAGACGCCGTCCTTGCGAGAACGATCGGATTTGTCGTCTTCTCATTGTGCGTTGTTGTACTCGCCCTGAGCTCACGCAGCGAGACTGGTAGTGCATTCAACCGGGAGATCCTGAACAATCGACACCAGCTTACTGCTCTATGGTTTGTCCCTGTTGATGATCATCCTACCACTCAACCTGGATTTCCTCCAGCGTTTCCTGGGATTGACAGAGATGAGATTGGATCAATGGCTGGGCTGTATAGGTTTCGCCATCGCCTTACTGCTGGTGGATGAGTTATATAAGTTCTTCCTACGCAGAAGTCGCAAATAACATGCTGACAACACTGTCGGTGAATTATCGTTGCAAGCAAGAGCAGGTATAATCAGCATGTGAGTAAACCGGGTTTACCCCCCGGTGGAAGTTAGATCGTTTACAAGAATGCCAGTGCCAAGATCGCTATAGAATAAGATTGTGTTTGGATGGCGCTGGCATTCTTGAAATTTATCGATAGTATATAAATAATACTTGGGAGAGTTTATGGCACAAGCTAAAGCAATCCGCGCAACCAGTGCAGTACGTTTCAACCGCTTCCTGGCCCTTGTTTACCTGGTCATGGCGGTAGGTATGGCTGTCACTGCCCTGGTGTCCACATCGGTAAGCAATAATCCAGAGTTGATGAAGCGTATCCTGTATTACCCGTGGTTTACCTTTGGATTGTTTTTACTTCAGATTGTTGTTGTTGTTCTTCTGGGCACGGCAGTGACGCGTTTGTCTCCTGGGAGTGGCTTTCCTGTTGTTCCTGTTATATTCCGCCCTCACCGGACTGGCAATCTCTTCGATCTTTATCTACTATAGCCAGACCACCATCGCTTATACCTTTTGGGTAACAGCCGGGATGTTCTTGTTCAGCAGTGTGGTTGGGCTTTTCATCAAAGGCGATATGAGCAATGTGGGCAGGTTCTTAATGCTCGCCTTGTTGGGTTGGTTGTTTGGGTGGATCTTTGTATTATTCTTCCCACTATCCCCCGGGTTGAACCAGGCGATGAATTTTACCGGTATCTTGCTTTTCGCTGGCCTGACCGTCTGGGATACCAATCGCTTAAAAGAGCTATCCACACCAACTGGAGGGCAAACAGGGCATGGGCGGGTTGGTTATCATCGGTGCGTTGGCACTTTACCTGGACTTTATCAACCTGTTCCTGTTACTATTGCGCACCTCCAGGCGCTAAGTCCTGGCGCCAGGATGAAATCATAGATCCTGAGCAACTAGCACGTTAGGATACCTTATATGGACCCAAAGTTAATTTCTATTGGTTACACCCTCGAACCATCGAGATACTCCCCCGCTCTCGGTTATTCTCGGTTAAGCGTCCTGATATCTGGCAATCCCACCCAGCGATTTTTCGATGTCAAGCAGTTTAGCATACCCACTTTTGACGGCCGATTTCTACGTCACACCCACATCACCCGTCACGAGCTGGCACCTGCTGAGTCTTTTCGGGCATGTGTAGGAGAATTGAGATTGGAAACCCACCAGGGAGAAACCATGCAAGCCTTCACGCTGGGTGGAAACCTTCAGACCAGTGTTGAAATGGGTGACTTATATTGTGAATATACCTCGAATGCTCCAATATTGAAGCTGGACGATGATCCTAATTCAGTGAACAGGGCGATTGCTGATGAGATAGTGGATTTGTTGGCTGAAATTGAAAGTAAGCTACCTGGACATGAGGATGAGCTTTATACCCGGCTGTCAAAGTTTGATCCCTACACGATTTTCCTTGCTTGCCTGGTGTCGTTGCAGGCATTTGTTGAAAATGTCCCTTTGGGGATTCGTCGGGAGAGATTTCATAAAGCCTCCGCAAACATCCAGCGCGCAATCCAAATTGTGCGCCAAACGGATGGTTGGGATGGTCATGCACCAAGCCTGGAAGAATCTGCTCTCAAACGGAGGTGTTTCATAAGAATACGTATACTAGACCGAATAACATCTAATTTCAAACCACTTAAGTTCAAAAAGGAGATAAAAGATGAAAAAACGTCCGTTTGGTGTTACTGTTTTGGCAATCCTGGCCGGTGTAGCCGCAGTCCTGGCAGGGGTTCATGCACTACAATTCCTGGGGATTTTCCCCTTTGCCTTTGGACCATTGAAAATTCATGCTACCAGCTTCTGGTATTTCCTGATGTGGGCTTTGATGGTCTGGGTGTGGATCTGGCTGGTAAAAATGCTATGGAATGTTGAGCAGGAAGCCTGGATATTTTTAGCAGTCATCACAACCTTCAACCTGATCCTGGATTTCATCTTTATGCTTGGTGCAGCAGGCGAATGGTCGGATGTTAATGTGAGCTTCATCGTCAACGGCCTCATCCTGATCTATGCCATGCTCCCTGGGGTAAAAAAGGCCTTCGAGGTGGCTTAGGCAGGGAATACCAGTTCATATTTTTTTCGTATACCCGATACTAAAGGAAATAATCTATGGCAACATTAACGGTACTAAAATTCTCCACTCCAGACGGTGCAGAGAAAATGCTAGCAAAGGTCCAGGCACTGCAGAAGGCTGAGCTGATCAAAATCCAGGATGCAGCCATGGTCTCCTGGCCAGCTGGCAAGAAAAGCCCCAAGACCCAACAGCTGGTCAACCTGGCTGGCATTGGTGCCTTGCAAGGTGCCTTTTGGGGCATGCTCTTCGGATTGATCTTTTTCGTTCCATTCTTCGGGCTGGCTGTCGGTGCCGCTTTTGGTGCCCTAGGAGCCAAGATGGCTGATTATGGGATCAGTGATGAATTCATTAAGAAAACCCGCGATCAGGTCACGGAAGGCACATCCGCCCTATTCCTGATGACCAGTGACGCAGTTCAGGACAAGGTCATCGAAGAGTTAAAGGGCGAGCAGTTCGAGCTCATTTCCTCCAACCTGACGAAAGAACAGGAAGAAGAGTTAAAAGCTGCTTTCTCTGCGGAGTAAACTCTGGTTGGGAGCTGGCTAAAAAACCAGCTCTCAGGATATCATTATTACCAGCCATTAAGTCCTGATTGATCTAAGACCGTTTGTGAGCATCATGAAATCAGATTAGTAAAATAAATTTAGAATATATGGCCTATTTTCCTGAATCTATATCAAGTCTAAATTTCCATAACCCATAAAGGAGGATTTCAATATGTGTTGCTTTTTTGCGTCCCTGGTTTTCTTTGGCCCTCGCTTGGCCTTCTTAATTTACTGGTTGCTTGCACCACTCAAAGTCACAGCAGCCTTTGAGAATTTTAGCTTGCCCTGGTTGGTGGGCATCATGGGATTGATATTTGCCCCCTGGACTGCGTTGATGTATGTGATCGTTTTCCCCTTGAATGGATTTGATTGGATATGGCTCGGTTTCGGTATTCTTGCGGATGTAGCCAGCTATATTGGTGGTTTCCACAACCGCCAAAATGTACCGTATTACACCGGTCCTTAAACTTCAGAGTGCAGGCATCGACAAATAATATGGTCGCTGCCTGCATTTTTTTAATGAGCACTATAATTGAATTCCTAACAGTTACGACCAGGCTGAAGGAATGATTTTGGAGATTTTATTATGGTAATTGCTTTCGTTGGATTGTATAAGGTTTTTCAGCGCTTGTGGCATGAACCTGCATTTCGTGCCCTCATCCTTCTTGAAGCCTTGTTGTTCGGTGTTGGGATCCTTTTTTACCATTACACTGAAGGATGGAGCTGGCTAGATGCTGCATACTTTTGTGTGGTAACTTTAGCGACAGTCGGTTACGGAGATTTCGCTCCGGTAACCCAGTTTGGTCGCATTTATACGATATTTTATATCATCATCGGGGTCGCCTTGCTGGGTGTTTTCATTCAGCTTGCCGGGAAGACCGCCTTCACAACGATGCAGGAAAATATTCAGCGCCGTCAAGCAGAAAAATCTGGGTAAACACGACGAATAAGTAGTCTTTTATTACCAAACATCAAGACGTGTGGTAATATTCACTGTCTTTGATAGTAGATGAATTCTGTAAGCTTTCTTCTGCCTGGGATAGGTTATATCTTAAGAGATTTTTCAAAGCAAGATTGTTTATTCCTGCATCATGCAACGCGTGCTTCGTGCAGGCATATTAAATTCGAAATCTTCCATCCTGACACTTTTGTCAGTGATGTTGTAAGGCTGATAAATCGTAGTTATGCTTTATATGTAACAATTCTGGCGGATATCTGAGACTAGAAAGGATCGAGTATGTCCAAATCTTCAAAGAGTACCAAATCATCTAAAATTAATCCAAAGAAAGCACAGCACACGCCACGTAAAACCAGGGGAACATGGTTGACCATCGCCCTGGTAGTGATTGTCCTTCATGGTCTTATTGCAGCTGTTTACTATGCTGCTTCCAAGGTGGATTCTGCCTACATGGACAGACCTTGGCTAATCAGCTTAATGGTCGTGCATTTTCTGGCTAATGTAGTTGCCGCCGTTGGTATCTGGTACTGGAAAAAATGGGGAGTGTACATATATATCGGTTCGACAATTTTAGCTGTCATCGTAGGTCTCATCACCACCGGCCTCGGTATGTATTCAATTTTCTATTTTGCATTGCCGTTAGTCATCGTGGGGTGGTTGCTGCGTACCAAGTGGGACTATTTCGAAACATAATTCAATTACAAACATCCTGATAGCAAACAAGCTGGCGAATTTTGTGTCCAGAATAACCTGCCTTTATTTATTTAATACTATGGAGGAGTATTGGTGTTGAATAAATCTGATAATAAAGTAGAAAACCATCCCATATCTCTCACCCGTTACGCCTGGTTATCGATTGGTGCAGCCATAGTGACTATTTCGATGAAGTCTGCGGCTTATTTCCTGACCGGCTCAGTAGGGTTACTCTCTGACGCGCTTGAGTCAATGGTTAATCTGGCTGCAGCTGTGGTTGCTCTGTTGGTCCTCAAAATGATCACCCGCCCAGCCAATGACGAGTTCACATTTGGATTTTCAAAGGCGGAATATTTCTCCAGTGGTTTTGAAGGCGGGATGATCTTGATAGCAGCAGCAGGAATCATTATCACTGCCTTACCGCGTTTATTTAACCCAGTGCCATTGGAACAAGTTGGTCTTGGCCTGGTAATTTCGGTTGCTGCCTCGCTGATAAACCTGGCTGTAGCACTTATTTTGATGCGCGCAGGTCGTCGTTACAACTCGATCACATTGGAAGCTGACGCCCGTCACCTGATGACAGACGTATGGACCACCGTAGGGGTCTTGATAGGCATTGTACTGGTTCAGCTCACCGGCTGGTTACGCCTGGATCCAATCATTGCTCTGCTTGTGGCGGTAAATATCATCTTCACAGGCTACCGCCTACTCATCCGGTCAGGGCGCGGTCTGTTGGACACATCCATCCCACCGGAAGAGCTGACATCGGTGAAATCAATCCTGGATTCCTATAAAACCCAGGGGGTTAGTTACCACGCCCTGCGCTCAAGACAATCTGCTGCGCGCAAGTTCATGGTCGTACACCTTCTCGTACCCGGTGATTGGAGCGTCCGAAAAGGCCATTCTTTAGCTGAGGGGGTCGAAAGGCAGGTGATTGAGACCATCCCAAACGCCAACATTGTGACTCATATCGAACCGATCGACGATCCAATTTCAATGGTGGATGCAAATATTGATAGAGGGATGAATGGGCAATAATGCCTTCTGGTACTTATTGCGCGATGTTCGTGGTGCTGGTCCTGAACAACCTCGACCCAGCACCACTATTATTAGATCTGTCGTACCAGATACGGGAAGGCCATAATACTCAAACACCCTCAGGAAAGGACTAAAGGGTTTTCCCAGTAAACTCTATCATCTGTGGTAACTAAAATATATATCTTGTCACGAATTTCCAGCCTGAGTGGATTCCCAGTCTGGTGCTTTGGTCTTTGAGGATGGGAATTCTCATTAGAGGGGTTATGAAACCGGCAAAAAAATAGAATAACAATAATAGTAATGGATATTATAATTAAGTGATCCTAACAAAATAATAATTGAAGCCTGCTAAGCTTTCTCCGAATTATATGTCTTTCGATCAGAGTCGAGTAAACCTGCCATGAAGAAGCGATTTGTGAAAGAGGTGTATCAAACCTGGATAACAGATCGGCCTACTCAGCTTGCTGCTGCGCTTGCATATTACGGTATGTTCTCATTCGCCCCGATCATTTTTATTGTTGTCAGCATCGTCGGATTATTCGTCCAGAATATTGACCCGGCAAGCCAGATATTCCAACGTTTGGAGGAATTATTCGGAGAAGGGATCAGCAGTCTGGTGCAAGACTCCGTAACTGCACTTTCAAGGACCCCTTCGAGCAGTTCTATTCTGGTTTCTGTGATCAGTATCCTTGCCCTTCTTTTCGCTGCCTCCGGATTGTTTTTCCAGCTCCAGTATTCACTCGACAAAATTTGGCATGTGCCACCACCACAAAAAGGTCAAACTAAGTCCTTTATCCGTCAGCGGCTTTATTCGTTTCTCATCGTGATCGGATTTGGATTGTTAGGGCTTTTAGCGATCTTTGCCAACCTTATGCTTTCCTGGTTCGGATCGATCCTGGAAAGGTTTTTGGGTTTAAATGGAAGTGGGGTTCTGGCAGCTAAATTATTTGCACCCATCATCTTGGCGCTGATCATTTCAATATTTTATAAAATATTGCCCGAGACCAGAGTAGACTGGAGAGATGTCTGGTTAGGTGCCGTAATATCTACGCTGTTAATCATGGTGGCGATAATCCTGGCGGGGCTTTTCTTCAGGTACAGCTCTCTGAACTCAGCACTGCAGGCAACCGGCGCTTTCACCGTACTCCTGGTCGGTTTTTATTATATTGCTCAGATTTTCTTGCTAGGTGCCGTTTGCTGCCGGGTCTATGCTGAACTATACGGCTCAAGGAGTTCTGGAAATTTACCTTGAACATTTCTAAATCCTGCATGATATTGGCCTCAGGATCGTCTATAATTCTCAAGACCATAATGGCTGTGTAAATTAACCAAGACTAAAGAAAGGATAAGGGTTAGATACGGGAAAAACAGGTCATCGAATCTGGTATGGTGTGGCGATATTTTTAAGTGCGCTTGTCCTGCTGTTGAGTGTGGCTGGCATCGCTGGTGTATGGATCATTGAACGCATCCTGGCTGATACGTGGTTCAAGTCTTGGAGGCAGTAGGGAATGTCACTGGAAGTTTACGCCAGGCAATTCAAGGGGTCGATCAGAAATTAGAACGCATGCAGTCAGCTTCAATTTTTATTTCAACCGCCTCTGACAGGATAAGTGACAAGGTAACCGATCAGGGTTTGATTATGCTCTTGCTACCCGAGGAAGCAAGATCAAAAACTGATCACACTTTCCACATCGGTTACAGAGACCGTCAATACAGTAAGCGCTACACTATCGGCGGGATTGGCATGTACCACACGATTGATCTCCTGCCATTCGTAAGCCTTCCTGCTCCCAGTCAGGAACAGGTAGACAATATTGCATCAACAGTAGATGATATTCAATCTGCCGTGGATGCTGTCCTAACTTCGATTGTTGCATTCCGCTCAGGTGCGAGTGATCAAATCAGCAAGGTCGAGACTGGGGCAGATTTGCTTACCACACGGTTGGGTCAATCCAGGGACCGGCTGACGGAATTAGACACACGCTTGGCAATCCCCAAGAAAAATTGATTCAATTACAAAAGACGGTGGGAACAGTTTTTGTACTGGTGGCCTTTTTATTCACCCTCTTGTTAGCCTGGATAATCTACAGCCAGGTTGAGGTGCTTCGTTTATTTGTACAGCGTTGGAAGATATCCGGAAAAAATACCGGGATCATTGAAAGCGCAGAATTACCAATCAATGGAGGAAACGATACACTTCCCCCGACGGGTATATCAAGCTCAGCAAATTCAGATGTCGAAGGGACAATCGGGTAAGCGAAAGGATTCTCTGATAGATTTTCGGATAAGAAATGGAAATTCATCGTATCCTGTGTAACTATCCTTGAATTTCAGGGTTATATAAATGCCTGATATGGCAAATAAAATTCACTCAAGAGGAGAATTAATATGGTCAATGAAAGTTTCTTTACTCTAGCCTGTGCTGGGCTCATCGGTTCAATTTTCGGTTTGCTGTTAGCCTTCTTCGGCTATCGGTTGTTCCTTGTCCTGCTGCCGATCTGGGGTTTCTTTTTCGGCTTATGGCTTGGAGCGGATACGATGCAGGTTCTTTTTGGAGAATCCTTCCTGGCAACCATCACCAGCTGGGTAGTCGGGTTCATCGTTGGCGCGATTTTTGCCGTTCTGTCGTACCTGTTTTATATGTTCGCAGTGGCAATCATCGCAGGCGCACTCGGCTATTTTGCATCGATCAGTATTATGCTGGCGATCGGCATGAATCCAGGTTTCCTGCTTTGGCTTATCAGCATCATCGTCGCGGTAGTCTTCATCTTTGTGACATTCCAGTTTAACCTGCAGAAATATGCGATTATCATTGCCACGGCGTTCCTCGGCTCAGCTGCAACCTTTGCCACATTCATCCTACTTTTCAACCCCCTGGCGAAATTCCTCGAGAACCCGGTTAAGGTTGCACTCTCGCAATCGCCGTTCCTGTTGGTCGTATTTGCCTTGATGGTGGCGGCAGGTATCGTGGTTCAGTGGGTTCAGAATAAGTCCTACACCCTGGAAAGCTATAACAACTGGGAAACTGAGTAGTTTTCTGGTTCGACAGGTTTTAGTATCGGTTGATGTAAAAATATATTAACCAGCACACCTTGCCCAGACCATCAAGTGACGGCGATGGGCAAGGTGTGAATTGGCTGTATTTTTATAAGGCTGCTCGTTCAGGTGAACAAGCAGCCTCTTTTTTATATTTTCAATATCTACCTATACAAGTTAATGGTGGGCAAAGCCTTGTTTTCTAAAAACCGAGCTATGTTTATATTTATCGTAATGATTACCCATGGGATGCTGAACGTTGTGCTCGAGTCAGTTCTGAAACCCAGCGCCCGCTATCCTTAATAATTCGCTGTTGGTTTTGACGATCAACATACACCAGTCCAAACCGTTTGGAAAAACCAGAATTCCACTCGAAATTATCCATCAATGACCAGATGAAATATCCGCGTACATCTGAGCCTTCATTTATGGCTTGTGCAAGTTCCATCAGGTACAGCTCGATATAACGCTGCCTGGTGTGATCATGAACATGACCATCTTCAACCACATCCTCGACAGCAGTACCATTTTCAGTGATGTAAACGACCGGGTTTCCATATTCTTCACGATAGCGTTTACATAGCTCACGAATTCCTTCCGGGTATGCCTGCCGTCCCAGCTCAGGATGGCATATTCCAGGCGGCGGATCACGATCCACCCAGGCTCGAAAGAAAGGAATATACCAGGCATTCCGGGCATACTGGCGCGTGTAATAATTCACCCCCAGGAAATCGAACGGCTGTGAGATGATACCCATATCACCTGGTTCAATTTTTGGGCGGAACGGCCACAACCGCTTGAACAACGCTGCCGGATATTGTCCCTTATAAAGCCCGTCCAGATAAAATCGGTTCATGAATAGATCTGCAAAATGAGCGGCATCCTGGCCTCTAGGTGTATCTATAAATGGATAAATTGGAAATTGGCTGAGGGTGATACCCACCTGTGCATTGGGTGCAATCGAACGGATCCGCTCAACCGCTTTTCCGTGTCCGAGCAGTTCGTGATGCGCCACCTTGAAATACGTCCATGGATTATGCGCGCCAGGCGCGTGTTCCCCGGTGAAATGCCCAAAGAATGCATGCTCCCAGGGCTCATTGAGCGTTATCCAGTATTTTACGCGGTCGCAAAGGGCTCTAACGACGATTTCAGCATAATCGGCAAAGTAATTTGCCATTTCGCGCCCGGCGAATCCACCGCACAGGTCTTGTAAGGTTTGAGGTGTGTCCCAGTGGAATAAGGTGATAAAAGGCGTGATCCTGCGCTCTAGGAGCATATCCACCAGGCGGTTGTAATAGGCTAATCCCTTCTGATTAATCGCACCCCGTCCGCCAGGTAGGATGCGGCTCCAGGCAACCGAGAAGCGGTAAGCGTTCAGGCCAAGCTCAGCCATCAGGGCAATATCGCGTTCCGGTTCACGATAGGTTTCGCAAGCCAGGTCAGCATTCTCACCACCGTTGATTTTCCGAGGCATATGGGTAAATGTGTCCCATATCGATTTGCCCTTGCCGTCGGCTGCAGGACTTCCTTCGATCTGGAAAGCAGCGGTGGCACTGCCGATCAGGAAGTCAGGGGGAAATTGTGGGTAGGTCGCCATTTGTCGAAAGCCCTCTGCCTCAGAAAATGAAGATCACCCAGTTTCCATTTGGGAATAATGGAAATCAATGCTGCAAGTTTCATTTGGAGCTAGGGTAAGCTGCTCCAATGAAAAGGTCCGCGTTTCACGATCGTAATTGCCCTGGTGGGTAGCTGAAGTGCTTGGATCCACGCCACGCAGGTGGATATGATACCTGCGGCTGGGAGGTATGACAGAAGTGTCACCATCGATCGGGTGAATGGTGAGCGCCAAGTTCTGTTCTAACGTCTCTTGACCATCAGCATCGTGAAAATTTGAGACTTTCATTTCAAATAAGGTCAGAGCATAATTACCACGCTGATAGTCGGTGGTTTCGCCATCATCCTCATATAGCGTAAATCTATTATCTGCCCCGGGGAAGATGTAAAGCTCGAGATCAACCGGGTTGGAGATTCCTCCCCATTTGGGTTGGGGAGCCAGTGGTATGATCGCGCCTGCTTTTGCATAAACGGGTATGTCCTCGAGGGTCGCTTGGATCTTGTACCATTGTCCGCCATGTATTTTCTCACCTGTAAAAAAATTAAACCAGTTCCCAGGTGGGAACCAAACTTTTTTATTCGCCAGGCCAGTCTTTGGGTGGACGGGTTTCGTAATAGGCGCGGCCAACAATTCCGAGCCAAAGAAGTATTGATCCTTCGCTTTATAAGCCGAGTCATCTTCCATATTCCCATAATACATGGGAGTGACCAGGCTGATGCCGGTCTGGTGAGCATGCCAGGCCATACTATATATGTAAGGAATGAAGGCGTGCCTGAGCTGCATGGCGCGGCGAGTTGCCTGGAATACACGCTCGGGTTTCGCCCATGGACGGCGCTCGAGGGTAGAGAAATTGCTGGAGTGTAATCGAAAGACAGGACTAAAGACACCGAATTGCACCCAGCGCAGGTAGAGTTCAGGGTTGCCTTCCCTGAACATGTGCCCACCGATGTCGTGACTCCACCAACTGTAGGCAACGTTTGCTGCGGTTGCGGTGAAAAAGGGTTGGAAGGCCAGTGAACTCCAGCGTATGATCGAGTCGCCGCTAAAGCCGATCGGGTAGCGATGGTTGCCAAGTCCACCCCAGCGCGAGAAGATAAGTGGGCGTTTGTGTCCATCGCGCCCGATATCTTGAAAGTGGAGGTGATTGAGCATCCACAGTGGGTCAAGTCCATATACATTGCTCTTTTTCCCTGCTGCCAGTCTAACCACCAGAAGTCGACCCCATCCTTGCCATTGGTTTCTTTCTCGGATACAGGCTTGGGAGACTCCTGGGGGTGATGTAATATCTCGAAATAACCTTCCATGAATCGTGGATTGGCGATGTCGAAAGGGATGGGTTGTTTCGTAGCCGGGTCAATCCCCATCCACAAAGCCATCTGTTCGTACTGCTCTTCATGAGGATAAACACCTTTAGCAGGGTGAAGATTGAGGGCGGTCCGTAAACCCTGGTTGTGCAGCCAATCGATGAAACCATTCGGGTCTGGGAAGAGCTTACGATTCCATGTATAACCGGTCCAGCCATTTGATTCGTTGCCAGTTTGGGTGATGTGCCAATCCATATCGATGATGCACACAGAAAGAGGTATCTCATGCGCCCGAAAGTCCTCCATTAAAGATTGTAGCTCTGCCTGGGTATAAGCGTGATAACGGCTCCACCAGTTGCCAAGGATGTAGCGTGGAATCATGGGGATTGGCCCTGCCACCCGCCTGAAATCTCCCAGGCAGGCGGTATAGTCTCTATCATAGCCAAAAAAGTACAAGTCTTTATAAGTGCGAGAAGGTGAGAGTATATTTTTATATTTTTCTAATAAGCTTTTAGGCTGCATCACGGGTGTGCGCGGTTCTAGCCATCCCGAATCATTAAACACCAGTGAATTTGAATCATCCACAACTACCCAGCCCGATTTGGAGAGCAGCCCGTTTTCAAGCCTGGTCCTTCCAATATCAAAATCGAGTGTGCGTGCAGTACCTTTCAGATTTCCAGACTGGCTTATTCCGTATTTCCAGGTGACGCCTGTTCGTTTCATGGTGATGGTGAGTGTCCTGGTATTGAACCCACCGCTTGAAGGTTGATATTTCAGGTGCAGGAAATCGGTTTCAATTTCAATGCCTGAATCTCTGATCGTTTTCTTGAAATCCGGTACTGGTTGCTCGCGAAACCAGAAAGCCTGCGAAGGACGGTCTTCGAAATGGTTATCCTTGCTGTATTCAAGCCGGAAAAGGCGATCTGTTAGGACTGTGAAACGGGCATTTTCCAGGCAGACGACAGCATTGGGGTTTGCAACAGGATGAAATGTGGGACTGGGTGGTAGTGGCATGCTATTTCCCTTGGTTGTGTGTATATTTTTTGAAGGTTTTGATTTCTTGGGGATCGTAGGGTGTTCCATCTTCACGGAAAAGGTCATGGAACCAAACCTTTGGCTCGCTGGTCTTCTTCCTGAACCACTTTATCGGGTTTATAACATCCAGGCGCGTTCTCCACGGGAAGATGGTATTAGTTTTACCAGCCACCAGGCCCCAGTTGAGGCAGCCCACCCTTTCCCTTGAGAACACTGGCAGGTTGGTCCGGACCAGGCTTCCGCGGGTGCGTGCCATCCATTCAGTACAGATAAGCGGGCGTGCAAGCTTTTTAAGCTCCGCTATTTGGCCTTCAAGGTTCTCCGATACATTGTAATTATGGAAGGTAACTACGTCAGACGCTGCAAGTTGGAAGTCGTTCAAATTCTTGTTTTTACACCACACTCCCACGCTCATTGGCTGCGTTGGGTTCGCCAGGTGTGCCCATGTAAAAACCGCTTCAACCAGCGGCAGGGATTTGCTTCCGTTCAAGCTATTACCAGGCTCATTGTATAAATCCCAAAGCAGGATGCGCTCATCACTCGCAAATGTGCTGATAACATCGATAACATATTTTTTCAGCTGTCCCCATGCCGATGGCCCGCGATTGACGATTTCCAGTCCGGGACTTTGTACCCAACCCGAGTTGTGAACACCAAATTTTGGAACGGACTGTTTTCCAGCCCGAGGATGTGGATTCCAACAATCGTCAAAGAGAACCAAAATCGGCCGGATTTGATGGTCAGCCGCAATCCGTAAAAATTGGTCGATACGTTGTTTAAAACCATCAGGATCGGTTTCCCAGGCTAGATTATGCAGGTAGGTTCGGATTGTGTTGAAACCGATATCCGCAGCCCAACCCAACTCACGGTCGATTGTAGGGGGGTCGAATGTATCAGCTTGCCACATTTCCAGCTGGTTGATGGCACTGCTGGGAATAAAATTACATCCTACCATCCAGGGCTGTCGCGCATACCACTCGTTTGACTTTTCGGTTGACCACCGTATATGCATATTATCCCTCTACCAATTTAACTCTCTGTTCCGTCAACGCTTGCGCCTCCACCATTGCCAACTCACGCATTTTAATTGGAAAACGGTTATGTAGTGGGCTCAATTTTGCACCCCAACGGCTTGGGATCTCAAACACAACCCTTATTACCGGCCGCAGGAAGCCTGTCATACGGCTGGCTTCAGTCACCTCTTCAAGCCCTGCCGTATCCCAGCCTCCTGCCAGTGCATAAAAGAAAAAGAATACCGGCATGGCAGGTAACAGGCCGATAAAGAACAGGACCACGCTCGAAATTTCATCTGCCTGCCAGACATATTTGGCGATAAGGCTCAGGAAAAAATACTGTGCACCACCAGCTAGCAGCGGTGCACTCAGCGTCTGCCAGAAATAGATCTTTTGAGGGAAGCAGAATTTGTCAGCAACGAAGTATGCAACCACACCTCGCACCAGGATGCCAACAAAATAAGCAATCACAAGCGCTTCGATTTGGAATTTATTAAGCAGGATGATCAGCAGCCCAACCCGAATCACCTGCTCCAGAAATATCATCACTGCTCGTAGGACTGGTCGGTTGGATCCCAAAAAAATTGCATCACCCAACCAGCCAAAGAACTGGATTGATCCGAAAATGGTGAGCGGGACGGCCAGAACTGCTGCGCGTTGGAATTCCATGCCAGATGAACCGATGATGAACTTTGGGGCTACAACCAGCAGCACTGCACCCAACACGGCGCTTGTGATCGCGCCCCATTTGTAGGATTGTACGCTGTAATACTGGCTTAGCTTTTTATAACCGCTGGAAAGTGCCTCAGAAATCGCCGGCATGATGCCATCAAACAGGTTTGTGGAAACTGTGAATGCCAGCAGGAAGTTTC
Source organism: uncultured Chloroflexia bacterium (assembly GCA_963777965.1). Classification (GTDB taxonomy): domain Bacteria; phylum Chloroflexota; class Anaerolineae; order Anaerolineales; family UBA4823; genus FEB-25. The sequence continues at coordinate 87,986 of CAVZSS010000033.1, forward strand.
CCGCCAGGATCCAATTTCCCCAGGTTTCAGAATAATTCACCAGCCCGTTTTGCGTCACCCAGATCTCTGCTGCACTGCCGGCAGCCACGGTCATTCCACCCAGCATCTCGAAGAAGCCAAAACGAAAGGTTTCTTTTATGATCGGCCAATCGAAGTGTGCCATGAATAATATGCCCACTTTATAACCAAGCCGGTGGTACAGCCACATCCCCAGCAGGAAGTTGCCTAACTCCAGGGCATAGGCAGCAACCCCAAGGCCGATCACCCCTCCCATGGATGCACCCATAGCCGGGTTTGCCTTGCCCCACGCATAAAATATTGGCACCAGGGCTAACTGTGTCACGACTGGCAAAACGATCGCCCAGGCTGCATCAAGATAACGGGCATAATCATTGCGCTGGAGACCATTCAGTGTGGTGCGGAAGACCCCATAAAAACCTGGGATCTGGATAAGTGTATGCACCACGATGCTCCAGGCGAATAGGGCATAAGGAGTTCGGACTATTCCCAGGCTGGTGGCCATGACTACGATCGCCACCTGGATCGCACCTGATAAAGCCTGCCACCATAGGTATACCTGGATATACTTGAAACCTCGTTGCGGGTCGGAAACCCGGTACTGGCTTAGGTATTTCATCGCCGCTACTGAAGTTCCCATATCAAAAAGAGCCCATGTCAGGCCAAAGAATTGGGTGACACGCCCCCACATGCCCAAGGCCTGCGCTGAGGGCAGGATAAACTGGGGAAGGATCAAATTTTGGTAAATTATCAGGGGTATAAAAAGTATGATCCCAATTCCCATTCCCACCAACAAACCGGATAGTGGACGGTGAAAACCTACCTTCTCCCAGTCAGTCTTTGCTTCGTTTACCTCAAATTTCTTGCGGTCCGAGACCAGATTATCCATCACCTCTGGATGCGCCATACTGTACCGTCTGACAACAACGAAAGAGCCAAAGAAGATAATGAGTTCAACGGCCAGGAAAATCAGCAAGGCATTTCGGTCATCTGTATGAGGGACTGGTGATGCAGGATAAGCTGCAAACGACATCGGGATATCTCCAGCAGCCCGTTCCACGAGGTGGTAGATGAAATAATTGAAATACCCCCACTCTTGGATCTGGGGATTCGCTTGCCCGGAGAGCCAGGGTGTAATGATGAATACCTTTTCCCCAATACCTCCATCTTCAAGCGGCAATCCTTTCCACAGGATACCTTGACTATCCGTGTAACCATTAACCAGGCTTTCAGCAGCCGCATCCAATCCTTCAACACGCGACCGCTCTCTCACCTGGGGAGCGCCGTTCCACACAATCTCCTCCAAGATCGCATCATCCATTCCTGGAGCATCCACCAGGCTCAGGGCTTCGCCCTCATAGGTGTCGTGATGGGCGTCCCAAGTAATTTCTGAACATTATCTTGAGATGCACCTTCCCCAAGGATCAATACAAGCCCTGCCCCGTCTTTCACCCGTTCCGCAATCCCACCCGCATCTGGGATTTTACCGTTCAACACGATCACGTCCGCTTGCGCTGGATCATCCACCAGCGAATACCCTGCCAGTCTGAGTGCGGTTTTAACCCCACCATCCGCGCCCGCGTAGTAGATATCTTCCTGATCCATCATTTCATTTTGGGCTGGCGTGCAGGAGGAAAGCAAAAACAAGGCAATTATTAGTACTAAGTAATTCTTTTCATGCTTCCTCCAGCGGAAATAAATGATTGTTCCATTGTGTACAGCCTGCGGCTTTTTTTAGAATTCTGTGCTCAACAACCGCCACGGCGTAGCGTGCCCCTGTTCGTGGAATAATTCCACCCACTCCGCCGGATTGAACCTTTCTGTTTTCAATTCTGGAATGAAATCCTTGTCACCGAGAACATTCTCCGTAAGTCTCATGGTTGTACTCGTAATTAAAAGAAACCTCCTGGTATGAGTGGCGCGGATACCACTCAACGAACATGGCAGGTACGGAATATAGGATCCAATGTTTACAAATGCCAGGCTATTCATCGCTGAACCTTCCAGCAAGATGGACTTGGTGTAAGGATTCCCAATCCGGTTCGTTGATGGGCATGGTTTTATTCTACTGAGGGTATAGGTACCCTCAATTGGATCAACTTACTGTGCAAGCTTAAGATTATTCAGCATGATCGTTGATATCAAATTTTATTTTGCCAATATCGCTTGATGTTGCGGTTAAAGTGATTTTTTGTTCTCCTGCTTCCAGGTGGTCACCAGAAACGGATACTTTAAATGGCACACCTATCCGAACAGGGACGGGGTTGCTGCGTGAGAGTTCTGCACCATTAATGGTTCTATCAGCAACTGTCATCTTAATGGCATCGCCTTCGTAAATTTTCTCACCCACACGGATGGGTCCAATCCCTATCAGCATGGTCGAATCGATGATGTTTTTCAAGTCAAACTCAAAACCGGAGGAGGTATTCTTGAGAGAACCTTTTACATATAATTTAGCCAGTAGAAAAGATGGGATCATTTAGTCTCCATGGTGGTAAGGTGTGAAATTAAACTTTATGGTGCTTGAATTGGGGCAGGTAATCTTTGTTTTGTGCAAGCATCTCATTGACTAAGTTTTTTATTTCCTGTAGTGATAGTACTGCTGCAGTCAGGGGGTCATGGCAGATCGCGCGATAAAGCAATACTGGGTCACCGGTCTGACTGGCAGAGATCACCATTTCTTCGATCTGTGCATTAAGATTCGTCAGGATGGCACATTCGATTGGTAAAGCGCCAACATGAATCGGGTGGAATCCGGCTTTATCCACCAGAACTGGCACTTCTACGCACGCCTCTTGGGGCAGGTTCGTCACCAGGTTGGTATTCGGTACGTTGCCATTGAATGTGAACATCTCACCTCCCATGAGGGCGTTGATAATATACGCTGCATATTCCCGGCCTCGCTCAATATCAATGGGAGTTTCAGCACTGAACCATTCTCTCGCCTGGACTTTCCAGGTTGCCTCATTGTTCTGGTACTCTTTCAGGATGTACGCATACTCACCAGGATTCCAACCAGTGCCGTGGGTGCAATATTTTTCAATCAGGTCTGGCCTTTTGCGGAACCACCAATTGTACTCCGAGTTGTGCCCACTTGATTCGGTGACGTATTTACCGAGTGCCAGGTAAATCTCATTGCGTACCGGTTCTATGTTGTAAATTTCCTCGTTCTCGGTAATCGCTTGGTGAATCAGAGGATAAGCGTCCTCACCATTGACCCTGAAATCGAGGTACCAAGCTTGGTGATTGATCCCCGCACAGGTATAGGTGATTTCATCCAGCCCGGCACCGATCCACCATCCAAGCATCTGTGCAGTCCCTTGCACTGAATGGCATAACCCGGTGGTGGTAATGAAACTCTGCCGCTGAATTGCGCCACACAGCATAGCCATTGGATTGGTATAGTTCAGCAAAACCGCCTTTGGACAGTAATGCTCCATGTCGCGGACAATGTCCAGCATCGGGTTGATGGTGCGCAGAAAACGGAATATTCCAGAAGGCCCGCGTGTATCCCCGACGTTGGTGTCAATACCATATTTCTTAGGGATCTCAATATCATGCCGCCATACATCAGTCGCTCCAGCTAGAATTGTTGTCAGCACTACATCAGCATCCCGCAGCGCCTCAACCCGGTCAAGGGTGGCTGTAACTATAGCGGGATACTTACCCAGGGCGATAATTTTCTCCACGGAACGTTTTGAAAAATCGAGCCTCTCTGGAGTCAATGTCCATCAGGGCAAGCTCCGAGTCTGCAAGTAGTGGAAACGTCAGTATGTCACGGACGAGTTCGCGGGTGAATCCCAGGCTACCCGCACCGATAAAAGCAATTTTAGTCAAAGTGTCCTCCACAATATGATCATTTTCATGAACCAGATATCCAGTGTAACTTGATTATTACAGTTTGGCGTGGCTTAATCATGATTTCAGTTGCCCCATCGATAACCTTCAATTTTTCTCTTTGATTTCCAAATAGATCACAAAGCTGGGCAGATTGAATCTTAATCAGCCCATCTGAAATTCTGGCCGTCTGTAAGCTGTCTGAAGCATTAAACAGTGCCAGCAATGAGCCATCGTTGAGCGTTCTATGTAAGCTCAAAACGAGCACCGGAGGCTCTGGCAATTGGAGCAGGGTCCCTGCACCTGGCAAATTTCCCGGGTTCTCGGGTTCTCCAAGGTGCTGCACGCATGGGCGGGAATTTTCGGCTTCAGCAGCAAACCTGTGTGCGCGTGATTCATTGAACACCCCTCCATATGGCAGGATAGAATAACGGGCTGTCACCACGCCTGGCTGAGAACCAGGAAAGTTCGTCTCCCAGTAATTATTTGTCACCCATCCAAGCAGCATGGCACGCTCCAGGTTTACTCTCGATTGGTTGTGGGCAAAATGGAAATCACCCAGCTGCACCATCGGATTTTCTGGGGTGGCAATGGTCATCCCTCGCTCGTTGTTATTAAAATCGATCCAACCCTGTACGGTGAAATAGTCTCGACAAGTTCCCGGAAGTTGATCCAGGTGCAGTTGGACAGGTACACCACCAACATCGAAACGGGCTTGCGCATTCGGTATGTTGAATGGAAATAGCAGGTATGTGGCTTCAGGGTGGATCGTGGTTCCCATCTGCCACTCAGATTGGAATTCTATCTGGTCGCTGAAATCAGGTAGCATCACTCGTTGGAAGATTTTTCCAATCAAATCGTGTTCCAGGATTTGCTCAACCACCGTGGCAAATGGCAGTCGATATGATTTATGGAATAATAGTTTGTTAGGTGCAGTGCGGTTAGCGATCCAATCGGGGTTCCAGCCGCGCGGGGTGGCAGTATCGGCCATCCAATTGACATTGCAGAGCAGTTTCCTCGGTTCTGGGTGAGTGTGGTCAGCGACCTCTTCATGGATGAAACCGTGCAGGGGATAACCCGCCGATGCATCCACCCATTCATAGTCGAGCTGCTTATCAAACAGGGATGTGATACCACCTTTCTGCATGTCGAAGCTGAGGCGGTATCTCTGATTCTCGATCACCTCATCATCACTTGCAGCTGCAGACGCCATATCAGTGAGTGCGTCCCAGCTGACAACTCTGTAACCAAACGCAGGGATGGCCGTCGGCGCTAACATCCAACCCATGCCACCATAAAAACTGGTCTCAGCTCTCCCTGACCAGAAGTCTGTGGGTTGAGCCATACGCCCAATGAAGTGACGGCTGCTGGTGGCATCATCATTCAGTCCACGCGGGATAAGTACATTTTTTGGGATGAATCCGCTAACGGTGCGCTCCCATGGCAGTGGGTTGAAGATTAATAGATCAGTAGCATCGCTGCGGGGAACATAGTGCGAGAAATCAGCCAGAGCATCTCGCTCGAGAAGCAAGCTCAGCGATCGGGCAGTGTACACCATGTTTTTCTTATGGTTGTCCATGGCCAGCGAATCTTCTAGCTGCGGCTCATTGGAAGCAGTGTCTGCTCCCCAGGTGTGTTCGCAGTATAGGTTGAGGGAGTGCCAGGCTTGGTTGCGGTATAGTGAAAATGATCGTCCTGACCAGTCTTCATCGGCAAGGCTTTCTGGTTGTTTAAAGCCATCGCTGCTGTTCGCCCCAGTTTGGGACTGGGTGGATGGCAATGCATTTAGCATTGAAAAAATCGCCTCGGAACGGAACAAGCGGTTGCGGGTCGTGCGAAAAATGGTGGTTTCGCGTGCGGATGAAATACAGCCAAAATTCCAATAATCAGTCCAATCACCTGGTATTGTCTGCAAATCAGCAAGATGATTTTTGACTCGCTCCCAGAACATACGCGGGGTGGCGCAGACGATTTTCGTGCTGTGCCCATTCTCATTCCAGCGGTACGCAAACTCAGCAAAGGCGCCCCAGGCTGAGCCATTGTCACCGTAAGGGTGATATCCTTCGAGGATGATAAAGGGCACAGGGTAGCCAATTTTATCCAGGTAAGCTTCGATCATCGGCAGCCATTCAAGCAAGACTTCTTCGCTTTCATAGGCAAGCCCAAAATCATTGGCTTTGGAATACTGCCAGCCGTTATGCGCTGGGAGCAAGCGCCCACTCGGAGCCTTCCATAGGAACACATTTGGCCGCGGGTCAGGTGGTCCACCAAAGTGGTGATTGATCGCCATGCTGAAGCCTTCGATACCGGCGTCTAATAATATATCAGCCAGGGTCCAATTCTGCCCATTGATATCGCAGTTCATGGCATAGCGGATATCTAATCCGTAATCGTGGCGTAGGCGATGGACAGGCTGTAAGGATTCGATTAGCTGTGCTGTATTGAGGAGCGGGGTGTTGTTGGTCTGCATCGCCATCACCTCGAGCAACCCAGCTTTATCAGCCTTGATCAGGCGATCAATTTCGTGGCTGGAGGCAGTCTTGAGCCAGACTCCAGGCCACAGGTTGTTTCCACCGTCCACCGGAAGCGGCTTTCGTGAGGATATCCAGAGAAAGCATCAATCAAGCCCAATGCGTCATGAATGAAGCGGTATTGCATTTCCCAAAAAATTGGCTGGTCATTCGTAAAGCCAATGTCGGCATGGGTGTGGTGGATCACGTAGATTGTATCGAGTTTCATTTGATAATGCCTTGCATGAGCTTTCTACAACAATCGGGATATTATCAACGAGATTGGTAGTTTTGACAATTCATTTCGAAAACCCACACTAGTTTACTGAATTCTTATCTCGCAGGTATCGGGGAATATTTCCTTTGTGTTACCGAAAGAGGAAAAATATATACACGTACCTTCACATTCGCTCGATGAGTAATGAGTCGCTGAATTTCGTATCATATGAGCCTCCTTGACCGCTATGAGGGGCGACCTTTTCTGATGATAAATCATTTTTCAAGCTATGCTAGAATTGTAAAAGGAATAATTCGATCGCAAGTCATATATGTATAAAACATATGGATGTATATAATCTGGTTTACCACAATCAGGTGAGTAGCCAAGGGAAAATAAAATGCTAGATCAATTATCACAATGGACTACCAGCAGTCTTTTTAATATGATCCTTTCGGTGATCATAATCATTATCCTGGTCCTCGTTTCACTTTACCTGGTAAATAAAACCGCTGAGACGATTGACAAACGGTTCATAACGCCTACCCCAGACCCTGATCGCCGGGCGCGATTGCATACTCTGCGAAAGGCTACCAAAAGCACCGCCCAAATTGTCATTATTATCATTGGGGTTCTTATCGCGCTCAGTACGCTTGGCATTGATATTGGCCCAGCGCTGGCTGCTGCGGGTATCCTCGGGCTGGCTGTATCGCTTGGCGCCCAGACTCTCATCAAAGACATGATCGGTGGCATGACAATCCTGCTTGAAGATGAATATCGTGTGGGTGATACTGTCAAGATTGGCACAGTGACTGGTGAGGTAGAGGGTTACTTTACGGCGCACGGACCTGCGCGATGCTGAAGGCCGGTTATACATGGTGCCAAATGGTGATGTACGCATTGTAGCAAACGAAACACGGGATTGGGCTCGCGCACTTGTGATATTGAATTTTTCCTACGAAACAGATCTGGATAAACCCTTCACAGCCTTGGAAAAAGCGCTTGCCAGGTTGGATGCTGATCCGCAGATAAAACCATATTTGCTGGCTGCACCTGAGATCTTTGGATGGGATGGCTTAGGTGATTGGGCAGTATCTGTGAAACTGAGTGCCAAGGTGACAGCTGGTAAGCAGGGTGAAGTATCGCGTGTATTACGCCAATATGCTGTTGAGGCTCTACGTGAGGCTGGCGTGCCTGTGGAAAGTTTTTCTCGGGGAAAATAATTATCCGGTCGATAAGGCTTAATCGATAAGAATATAACGCTTGCTCTGAAAATATCCAGGGCAGGCGATTCAATTTTATCGAGGATTCTATAAACCTGCATCCATATCGACTGAAAATAAGATGCAATCACCCAGATTATTCATCCCCTATAGAAGGTAAACCAAAACCGGTACCAATCTGTAAAATGATGTCTTGGATAGGCACCAGGTATGCGATCACCGAATTACTCAACCATTCGATCAATCCAACTTCTAAGGGTGAAAACCCATCCTAAGAGACTTCTGGAATGGCTTGTTTAATAAGAACATCTATAATGCTTCATTCTCCACTGCTGTTTTGCACCACTTTGATGACTACTTTTCCTTGGGCGTGTTTCTTAACTACATATTGGAATGCTTCAACAATCTCGCTCAATAAATAACTACGATCTATAACAGGGACGATTTTCCCAGTTCCCAGAAGCTCACCCAGGTATACCAGATCGTCTTCGTTTACTTTTGCAATCCCCATATTTCCAATTTTCTTGCCCCCATCCCTTGACATGATAGAGCCAAGCAACATGGACTGGAAAATTTGAGTCATGCTACCTCCAGCGCAGACATAAATCCCTTGGGGATTTAGTACACGCTTATAATCGGGTAGCGAGTGATAACCGTTCACGGCTATGATCAAGTCGTAGCACTGCTTTTTTTGGGTGAAATCTTCCTGGGTGTAATCGATTACGTGGTCCGCCCCAATGGAGCATATCCTATCCAGGTTCCTCGTGCTGCACACGGCGGTCACTTCAGCCCCGAAGAATTTGGCAAGCTGAACTGAAAAAGTACCTACACCACCCGATGCCCCTTGGATTAATACCTTTTGCCCGGGGTGTATCCCTCCAGCGTATCGGATACCCTGCAGAGCAGTGAGTGCTGCCACTGGCACAGCTGCTGCTTCTTCGAAGGATCTATGGGCTGGCTTCAATGTCACATAAGCTTCTCTGGCAAGGACATATTCAGCAAAAGCGCCTTTTGCACAACCAAAAACCTCATCCCCTGGTCTGAACTTCTTTACATTTTCTCCAACCGCTTCCACCCGACCTGCCACGTCACTTCCAAGGCGCGTGTTTTTGGGTTTAAAATCCCTCCGCCTATCACACGGGCCAGGATTGGGTTTCCCATCCCGCGCCAATCTCCCGCATTGATAGACGTAGCCTGGACTTTTATAAGCACCTGCTTGTCCTGCGGGGCTGGTTTTTCTACCTCTTCTAGGTGAAGAACATCCGCTGGTCCGTACTCTGTGTATAAAATCGCTTTCATAGGTCTTTCTCCTGGCTTGGTTGACTACTCCGAATCACCAATCCATCTTTTCTAATCCATAATTGAGTAAAAACAAATCAAAAAAATACCTATATCTATTAAAAAACCAGCCAACGATAGCAATGAAATACCTTATCAAGTCTAGTCATTATGTCCCATAGTAATGACTACATTCCCCCTTTTCAACCCGCTTTCAACATACCGGTGTGCATCGACAATACATTCAAGTGGATATCGTCTGTCAATAAAAGTTCTAATCGTCCCAGCCTCAATGAGCTTTTTGAGATAAATCAGGTCATCTGTATTCCCACTTGCTGTCTGTGTGATAACTCTCTTGCTGCTTGTCATTCTCGTCCAATAACCATGAACAAGCTGCGATAGCCCTGGATTAGCTAAAAGGTAAGTTCCATTCGGCTTGATGGACGTCTTTGTGCGTGGTATTGAAATTTTCCCCACCACATCGAAAATCACATCATAAACCTCTCCATTCTTAGTGAATTCTTCTTGAGTGTAATCAATGACATGCTCTGCACCTAGCGAGCGCAGCATATCCAATTTCCCAGTGCTGTCCACGGCAGTCACATGAGCTCCGAAGTGCCTGGCGAGCTGCACAGCAAATATACCGATGCTTCCTCCTGCACCGTTAATCAAAATCGTTTGTCCGCTCTTGATAGCTCCTTTTCGAAGAAAATGTAGGGCATCATGTCCCCCAAAAGGAACCGTCGCCGCTTCCTCATAAGTCATATTCGCTGGTTTAATGGCCAGTGACCCTTCCATGGTTTGAGCTTCCTCAGGCAGGCAAATAAACTCGGCATGCGCGCCAAATCCCAAACCAGTAGACCCAAATACCTGGTCTCCTTTTTTATATCGAGTTACATCTTTGCCTGCTGCTTCAATTTCCCCGGCAAGTTCAGTCCCCGGGATAGTCATATCTCTCGGTCTTCTGAAACCGATCCATATTCGCAGCGGGAGGCTTAAGTAGACGGGAAACTGCAACCTTCGCATCTCGCAATCCCCGGCTGTTACGGTTGTCGCATGTATTTTGATCAGAACCTGGTTGTCTTTTAGAGTTGGTTTTTCAACCTCTCTCAGCTCAAGTACATTGGGAGGTCCATACTTGGTCCAAATAATTGCTTTCATACAAGTCTTCTAGGATTATGCGGTATTTTAACTGTTAGTCAGGCTTATTAGGGATTACCTTGATTTTTTACAAGGATAACAACCTGTCCTTTTTTATGTCCCTTTTCAACATAGCGGTGAGCCTCAACAATTTGCTCCAGCGGATAGCGTCTATCGATAACCGCTTTTAACTTTCCCGCCTCGATCAGCTCTTTGAGGAATAGAAGATCATCAATTTTTATATCTCCCCCAGAGCCAGAATCCCTTCCAACGTTAAGGTAAATTCCTGTTTTCTTGAGCGCTTTCTTGCCTCTTCGTGGTGAAATCTTGTCAACTGCGTCAAAGATGACATCATACGCTTCGCCGCTTTGGGTAAAATCCTGTTGAGTGTAATCAATGACCGTATCAGCCCCAAGGGATTTCACCATTTTTAAATTTGTTGTGCTGCATACTCCGCAAACTTCTGCGCCGAAGATCCTGGCAAGTTGTACCGCGTAAGTACCCACGCCTCCCGATGCGCCATAGATTAAAACTTTTTGTCCACTCTGGATATTTGCCTTTCTCAGGGTATACAAAGCGGTAATACCCCCAGCTGGAACAGCGGCTGCTTCCTCGAAGGTCATATTGACGGGTTTAATTGCCACCAATCCATCTTTAGCCCGTCCGTCTTCTGGGATACAGATGTATTCGGCATACGCACCAAACCGAAAACCTGTAAATGCAAAGACCTGATCACCTTTTTTAAATCGCTTTACATTTTTTCCTGTGGTTTCAACTTCCCCCGCCAGCTCCATCCCAAGTATGGTTATTCTTTTCGGTCTCGTCAGCCCATTGAACAATCTTGCTAGAAATGGCTCAGGTTTGCGCATTCTCACATCCCCCACATGGGCTGTTGTCGCATAAATTCGGATCAATATATCCGCAGCTCCTGGTGTAGGTTTATCCACCTCTTGCATCTTAAGAACATCCGCAGGTCCGTATTGGCTGTACACAACTGCCTTCATACAATTCTCCTAAATTTGCATTGATCCAGGTAATCCTTTAATAGAATGCCTTTCGTGCATCAATATGCGTATTATTCGCATCTGTCGATGATACGTGGAATGAAATGAACTACATTAAAATCCTTAACGAAATCAGCAAGTAAAATCATGCACGCGTTATTCAGAAACCAGGATCAGTTGGGTGATCTCCGGTGGGCAATTAATCCGCAGTGGTACGCTGATGACCCCCAGGCCGCGGTTCGTGTATAACCATAAGTCTTTGACTTTATAAAGACCATTTGGGTACTTCTTTCCCAAATATGGATGAAAAATGGGTGATTTTCCAGGGACACGTACCTGCCCACCATGGGTGTGACCGGAAAGCTGAAGGGATATTCTTTCATCCTGACAAGTCTCATCAGCTAGATCTGGTTCGTGGATGAGAAGAACAATCGGTGTTCTACTAGGTGCATGATCAAGAGCAAGTTTCAGATCAGGTCGGCCGCTCCAACCATCGTCCATCCCTGCCAGGTAAAGAACCGCTTTTCCGACACCAATCGCCAGGCCTTCATTACATAAGACCGGTATCCGTGATGCTTCAAAGGTAGACCGGAGGGCACGAATATCAAGCCAGTAATCGTGATTGCCCATTACCGAATAAACTCCGTAACGTGCATTCATCCCCGCAAGTAGTGAAGCTACTTCAAAAACTGCCTCGTGGGTTCGCCAGACATAATCACCTGTCAGGACAATCAGATCGGGTTGCAGCTGATTTGCCATTGCGACTGCTCGCTGCACTAATGTTGGACGGGTATATGGTCGCAGGTGAATATCAGTCATCTGAACAATGGAAAAACCTTCCAGGGCTGGATGCAATCCACGGATTGGGATCGATACTGTTTCGATGACTGGGTCTTGAGATTCATCGACTAGAGACAATCCACCCGCAATGGTAAACATACCAGCCAGGGTTAATCCCCCAACTTTCAAACAACTTTGCCAGCTTGGCGGCATCTATGCATCTTCTCCAGGATCAATGTCTTATTACACAACAACGTACAAATGGGTTACCTCGCGATAATTACCTTCATATATTTACAGATTCACTGTCCAGGCGGTCGATCAAAGCGCGTATCATATTCCAGGTCTTTTCCATCAAATCCGGATTCATCTTATTAAAAGTATCGGCCATCTGATGCCAGTATGGCCAAACTCCATCCCTGGTTATACCGGCGATGGTGATAGCTGGAATTTTACTGCGTAGCGCATCTGCCATTTCAGTGTTCCCGCCGCTGATCACTGCTGGGTGTGCATCCCACTCTGGGTTTTCCTCCGCCAGGCTCTCAGCCATACGCACCAGGCGTGGATCGGCTTTAAAAGGCACAATAATACCCTCTTTCGTAAGCCAGGCTGGGCTAGCGCAACCCAACATCTCAAATATAAGAGCTGTCGGCTTTTTCAACTCTAACTGGTGACGTTTGTAAAAATCGATCATGCCATAATGTTGGACTTCTTCACACCCAGTACAAACTGCAAACACTTGCGTATTTTGGAGTGGTTGATTGGTAAACTCCTCAGCCAAGGCCAACACCATACCCACTGCGCTGGCATTATCATTGGCACCTGCCGTAAATGGTGTGGCTTCAGCCTGGATGCACATAGCTGCTAAAAGGATGGCACACAGCGCAGCCGGGATGCTTACATACCAGGCCCATGGGATCTTTAAGAAGATCGCCAGGCTGTATACGATGACCTGCACGATAAAGCATGCGAAGGTGACCATTGTGAAACGGTCATAAACCTTGACCCATCTCTGGGTGCTGAAAATGATGGGTGTGCGTTGGCTATCCAGGTGACCTACCAGCACCAGGTCGCGCTTATGTTCGCCCACTGGTGGGATAACCGCAAAAACATTCTGGCTTTCGCCTTTCGGTACGATCATGCGGAAGGGATTATTCTGAAAGCTGAGCTCCAGTAATTCGCACACCAGCACAATAATGGATAGTAGAGCAGCCAGGGTGGCGGTTATCCTGCCACCCAGTGGAAACAGGATAAAAGCCAGCAACATCAAACCGCTGCCTAATAAATGTGGGTGAAATATCGACCGGGCGCTGGAGAAGGTTTCGAAGACTGCCTGCAAGCCTATTTTCTCGAACTGGGCTTGTGCGTAAAGCGCCCCTTGCCGTTCTCCTTCTCGGGTTGGCCCACGCGGTCCAATATCCACCGCCAGGGCGCGGATGTGGTTAAGCCAGGTTGCAATCTTTGGGTTCGATGAAGTCGGTTCAGTCATGCAGGTCTCCTAGGAAGGGATAGAGACATTATACCTATATCCTCAACAAACCAGGTGGAGGATGGCTTTCGATTTGTTTTTATGCTTATATTTTTCGCTGGTAGTTATTAGCTTAAGCTCTAGTTAAATTTTTATAAGCTGATGGCTGATAGCTCACAGCTTCTTTTCTAACGGAGAGGGCGGGATTCGAACCCGCAACCTCTTCAGTGCGATC
>CAVZSS010000034.1:0-31260 GCA_963777965.1 uncultured Chloroflexia bacterium
TGGATCTCTTCACCCATGCCCATGAACAACGTATGCGCAACGAAGCCCCACTGGCAGCGCGCATGCGCCCGCGTACCCTGGAGGAATTCGTTGGGCAGCAGGATATCCTCGGACCGGGCAAGCTTCTGCGCCGGGCTATTGAGGCCGACCGCCTGTTCTCATCCATCATCTTGTGGGGACCACCCGGCTCTGGAAAGACCACCCTGGCGATGGTTATCGCCAATCTGACCAAATCTCACTTTGATACACTTTCAGCCGTTCTGGCTGGCAAAGCAGAGCTCAGAGAAGTGCTCGAGGCTGCCACTGAACGCCGCAAGCTTTACCAACAGAAGACCATCCTGTTCGTGGATGAAGTCCACCGTTGGAACAAAGCCCAGCAAGATGCCCTCCTGCCGCACGTTGAGAATGGTACGGTCACCCTCATTGGTGCCACCACCGAGAATCCATACTTCGAAGTGATTGGTGCCCTGGTCTCACGCTCGCGCGTCTTTCAGCTACGCCCACTTGCGGACCAGGATGTCCACCAGCTGCTGGAGCGCGCCATCCAGGACCCTGAACGTGGTTATGGCAAACGGCAGATCAACGTGATGAAGACGCCCTTGAGCACCTCATCCACGTTGCGGGTGGTGATGCTCGCAATGCCTTGAATGCCCTTGAGCTGGCGGTTGAATCCACTCCTGTCGATCAGCAGGGTGTCATCCATAGTCACCCTCGCCATCGCCCAGGATTCCATCCAGCGCCGGGCTGTGTCTATATGACAAGGATGGCGATTCCCACTACGACACGATCTCTGCCTTCATAAAGTCGGTGCGTGGCTCCGACCCGGATGCTGCCTTGTACTGGTTGGCAAAGATGTTATATGCTGGCGAGGACCCACGCTTCATCCTGCGCCGATTGATCATCCTGTCAGGTGAGGATATTGGGTTGGGCGATCCCATGGGACTGGTCGTTGCCAGCTCAGCAGCACAGGCTTTTGATTATATCGGTCTGCCCGAGGGAGTCTACCCGATTGTGGAAGCCACGCTCTACCTGGCAACAGCCCCAAAATCCAATACGGCCACATCTTACTTCAAAGCCTTCCAGTTGATCGAAGATGAAGGCACCGGTGACGTACCCCAGCATTTGCAGGACAGCAATACGCGATGCAGTGGCCCTGGGTCATGGCAGTGGCTATAAATATCCACACGAATCGCCTGACCATTTCCTGCCGCAACAGTACCTGCCCCGTCCCCTATTGGGCACCTACTTTTATACGCCCTCTAACCAGGGTTATGAAGCTGATGTTGCTGGACGGTTGGAACGCTGGCGTGCAGCCCAACGCAAAGCCTTGGGAATCACCAAAACCGAGGAAATCCCCGAGCTGACCCAGGAAACCATCCTGGAGATCAAGCGGAAACACAAAACCACATAGAGGTTATCCATATGCCCATTTTTCTGCTTATCCGCCATGGCGAGACGGACTACAACAAGAAAATGCACTTACCCGGGCGTTTCCCTGGCGTGCACTTAAACCAAAAAGGGCGACGCCAAGCCCAATTACTGGCTGATAACCTCGGGGAGTGCACCCATCAAAGCCATCTATTCCAGCCCGTTGGAACGGACTTTGGAAACCGCTGGACCGCTCGCCAAGGCCTTGAAGTCTGGATATCATCCCAACACCTGGCTTACTGGAGACGAATTGCGGTGATTGGCAGGGTCAATCGGTGAAAAAACTCCGCCGTCAGAAAATCTGGCAGTCAGTTCAGCAGCACCCATCATTATTCCATTTTCCCGGAGGCGAATCAATCATCGAATGCCAGGACCGCATGGTACAGGTGCTTGAGTCATTACGCTTACAATATTCCCCACAAGACCTGGTCGCTTGCTTCAGCCATTCTGATCCAATTAAGCAGGTGATTGCTTTTTATCTGGGTTTACCCCTGGATCATTTCCAACGGTTATACATCAACACGGGTTCCGTCACGGTATTACAAATTTCTGAGAATGGAAGCCGGCTGCTGATGATGAATTACGATCCATCCCTCACCTGGGATAGTTTCCAACGCATCCAGCTCCTCACGTCGTGAAGCCTTCAGCCAAACCATCCGCCGCAATACCAATTCATGAGGCGTAAATTATTGGTATACTTCGCATATGACAACCATCGACATGGACCTACGTCCAGTGGACCATATCACAGTAGATGCGCTGGGCCAACCAGGCAAGCGTATATTCTATCTCCAGGGGTGGCAGGGAGAGCGTACCATTACCTTGATCATCGAGAAACTCCAGCTTCAGACCCTGGCAGTCGGGATCGAGCAATTCCTGGCAGAAGTGCAGGAAAAGGTAACCAGCCTGGGGGAAGCTTCCGCCGAGTATGAAGAGGAACAAATGCATATTCACCCACCAGTTGATCCACTCTTCCGGGTGGGTGAGTTTGGCTTGGGATATGACGCAGAGAATGACCTGATGGTTTTGGTGGCACATGAATTAATCCCCGAAGAAACCCCTCCTGAAGAGAGTGGCGTCGTACGTTTTTGGTGCACACGCGACCAGTTGAGGGCATTAGCAAGGTGGGGGATTGAGGTTGCCTCACACGGTCGACCAATATGCACCCAGTGTGGTGAGCCAATGGATCCTGAAGGGCATTTCTGTCCCAAGAAGAATGGTCACAAGCACTAACTAATTAGGGTCTCTGGAAGATTTATTGTTTGAAACGCTCAAGGTTGTTATTGCAAAGTCATGTATGCCAGAGCAGAAAGTCCTCACAGTATTAAACCTGCTTCAAAATGGCGAAATCACGATTAAAGGTGAATTCGTCTGGGGTTCAAACTATACATTCCTGGCAGAAGTAAGCCAAAATGGAGATAAAGCCTTGAGTGTGTACAAACCCAGTAAAGGTGAACGCCCCTTGTGGGATTTTCCTGCTTCCAGCCTGGCACGCCGGGAGGCTGCAGCATATCTGGTAAGCGAAGCATTGGGTTGGGAGCTTGTCCCACCCACCGTTTACCGAAAAAAAGCACCCATCGGTCCTGGCTCATTGCAGCTATATATTGAACATAATCCTGAAGTGAATTACTTTAATCTCGGCAAGGATGATATCCAGGGGTTGCGCCCGGTGGTGTTATTTGACCTGCTGATCAATAATGCTGACCGCAAAGGCAGCCATCTGTTATTTGATAACAACCACCATTTATGGTTAATCGATCACGGGATATGTTTTCACGCTGACAATAAACTGCGTACGGTCATCTGGGATTTTGCTGACCAACCAATCCCGGAGTCATTAATTTTAGATATAAGAGATTTTCTGCGTTCATTCCTGCCTACCACAAAGCTGTACCAGGAGCTACAGCCCTTGCTTAGCTTGCGAGAACTAACTGCGCTGGCTTTGCGTGCTGAACAGCTGATTGGTCTCCAAATGTTTCCTCATCCTGATCCTGACCAGCATTCATTTCCATGGCCTCCTCTTTAATCCCATGACCCTTCATCGCCTCGCTTTGATTGGTTTTGGTAACGTTGGACAGGCTTTTGTGCGTTTGCTGGAGCGAAAAAAAGACCTGCTCCTGAAAGAGCATGATCTCAGTTTTTCTATCACCGGTATTGCTACAGGTCGGCACGGCATGGCGATTGATCCACAAGGAATTAACATCGAGAACGCCCTGGAGCTTATCACCAAAGGAAGTGACCTCGGTGTGATTTCTAAGCAGGCTTCGAATACAAACGCATATGAATTTATACGCACCTGTGGTGCAGACGTGCTCTTCGAAAACACACCGGTGAATTATTCAGACGGCCAACCTGCGGTAGACTACCTGCGCACAGCCCTGCAGGCAGGTATGCATGCCATCACTGCCAACAAGGGTCCGGTGGTGCATGCCTATCAGGAGCTGACCAGGTTAGCTGAAAAAGTCGGCCGGAAATTTTTCTTCGAGTCAGCTGTCATGGATGGTGCACCCATCTTCTCCTTGTTCCGGGAAAGCCTGCCGGCTGCTGACCTGCGTGGATTTAACGGAATCCTGAATTCCACCACCAACCTGATCCTGTCTCGTATGGAAAGTGGTGAAAGTTTCGAACAGGCTGTCGCCTATGCGCAGTCTATCGGAATTGCTGAGACTGACCCCTCCGGTGACATCGATGGCTGGGATGCCGCGGTAAAAGTGGCAGCCCTGGTCACCGTGCTGATGGATGTCCCCTTAAAACCCGCCCAGGTCATTCGAACCGGCATCCGTAACCTTACCGTGGAAGACGTATACCAGGCGTCCGGGCAGGGCAAACGCTGGAAATTGGTCTGTTCCGCCCGGCGTGAAGGCAGGACGGTTCATGCACAGGTGAAACCCGAGCTGGTCAGCTCTGAATCGCCCCTTTTTGGTGTGAATGGTACTTCCAGCATCGTCACTTTTGAGACGGATGTGCTGCCTCAACTCTCCATCATGGAAGGTAATCCTGGTCCCGAAACCACGGCATACGGATTACTGGCCGATTTAATCAACTCAGTCCGGTAAATCAGTACAGTTTTAACCCATATTCAGGAGGGATAATGTATCTACGGAATATATACTCCCAATTTCGGCGCTGAAACCACTCCAAGATTTCTGGCAGACCTTGCAGCAGAAGCGGAAGAGGCTGGTTGGGATGGCTTCTTCATTTGGGACCATATGGTCTACAGCCGGAATCAAAAGCTTCTCCTCTACGATCCCTGGGTAACCCTGGCAGGTATTGCCATGCGTACCGAGCATTTACGTTTTGGCACCACGATCACCCCGGTAGCACGACGTCGCCCGTGGAAGCTAGCACGCGAAACGGTTACATTAGACCATCTCTCGGGTGGCAGGTTGATCCTTGGCGTGGGAATTGGTGATCCGGATGAAGATGATTACGGCACCTTCGGTGAGCCCACCGACCGTAAGGTACGGGCTGCCATGCTGGATGAGGGACTTGAGATCTTAGACGGATTATGGAGTGGCAAGCCATTTGGATTTAAAGGCAACTATTATCAGGTGAAGAAATGTGCTTTTCTACCCCCACCCATCCAAACGCCTCGCATCCCCATCTGGGTGGGCGGGTTTTGGCCTCATAAACGGCCATTCCGTCGCGCCGCACGCTGGGATGGGGCTTTTCCACTGAACTCAGGAGGCCCGATCACCCCGACCCCACAAATCCTGCGGGATATCCAGGCATATATCGAACAGCACCGCACAAGCCAGGCTCCGTTTGACCTGGTGATCATGGGCACTACGCCGGGGAATGACCTTAAGGCCGCCCATAAAAAATTGGCTGGCTACACAGGGACTGGCCTGACTTGGTGGCTGGAAAGCCTGTATCGTTGGAGAAATTCAATAGAAGGCATGCGCCATCGCATCCGCCAGGGACCACCGCGATTGATCTGAAAGGTAATTTGCTTTACAAGTGAGGAGATAGCAACATGACCATTGGTCGTTTCTATGCAGGAATTGCCGCATTGATCCGGTCAACCGAGACCAATCAATATTTACTCCTACGTCGCTCTGAGCAGAAGGATTACGCTCCTGGCGCCTGGGAATGTGTTACCGGGCGGGTGGACCAGGGGGAGGGCTTCGAAGATGCCCTCCGTCGGGAGGTGCACGAAGAATTGGGGGTTGAGGTTCAAGTGGAACACATCCTGGGGACCACCCATTTTTATCGCGGTGAGCAGGTCCCAGATAATGAGCTGGTCGGGGTGATCTATCTCTGCACCCTGTCCGATCCAACCTCGATTCGAATCGGACCAGAACATTCCGAGTATCGCTGGCTCCTTGCTGACCAGGCTCTCGACTTTCTAAATGCCTCGGATCCAACCACGCAGTGGGTGAAGAGACTTATTCAGCGGGCAAAAGCCATCCGTCCAATTCTCCCTGAGAACCTGGTTGAATATCAGAGGAATTCAGGCTTCGAACTTGGGTGATTCCAAAGCAACGAACCACCCTCCTGATTTTACGCCCTCTATGTCCGGAGTATAATTCCCCAATAATATCTATCTGAGGCAATTTACAGGAGGTCTGCATGGAAGCTCAGAATCTAGAACACGTCTTCCTCCCAACCAATGGCATCCGCCTGCATGTGGTTCAATCCGGATCCCGCTATGGAGACCTGGTAATCCTATTGCATGGCTTTCCAGAATTCTGGTACGGCTGGAGAAGGCAAATCCAGCCTCTAGCCAATGCTGGTTTGCGTGTTTGGGTGCCCGACCAGCGTGGTTATAACTTGAGCGATAAGCCCAGGGGGCTCGAAGCATACAAACTTAACCAGCTAGCCAAGGATATCGTTGGCCTGATGGATGCGGCAGGTGTGGACAAATGCTACCTCGCAGGTCACGACTGGGGAGCAGCAGTAGCCTGGTGGGTCGCCTTGCACTATCCCGAACGCCTTCATAAACTCGCCATCCTTAATGTTCCACACCCGGCGGTGATGATGCAAACCCTCTCGAACAGCATCACTCAGCTAAAAAAGAGCTGGTACATGTTCTTTTTTCAAATCCCTTTCCTGCCCGAGGCTATCTTGCGTAATAATGATTGGGAATTGGTAGAAAAAATGATGAAGACCGGCAGCAAACCTGGCTCGTTCAGCGCTGCTGACCTTGAGCAATACCGTCATGCCTGGTGGCGCAAGAACGCAATTACCAGCATGCTTAATTGGTACCGGGCTGTAATCCAGAAACCCCCTGATTTGAAGGGCAACCTCCGCATCCAGGTGCCCACCCTAATACTGTGGGGCGCAAATGATATTGCCCTCGGGCGTGAGATGGCACGACCCAGCCTTGACCTTTGCGATCATGGAAAGCTAGTATTCCTTGAGCAGTCAAGCCACTGGGTCCAACATGATGAATCTGAAACAGTCAACAAATACCTGTTGGATTTCTTTTCCACAAACTCATGATTGATGTTATCTCAGAACCTGACCAGGTATACCTTCAGCTTCGCAGCCGTATCATTCACCTCGATCCAGCCGAAGTTGGCTTGAGTCCTTCGAAATCTGCTCCACATGTGTGGGGTGTTATGATGGAAACAGGCTACCAGGAGGGGTCGGCTACCCTGCTCTGCTTCGCAGATGGTACCACCAGCTTATATTACAGCACAGGTGGTGGCATGCTGGGCAGCGGAGAAAATACCCCAGTATCAGAGGTATCCAAAGCATTGGTATCCGAGGCTGAAAACCATCTCAAGCACGTTTCAGCAAGAAATGAATTTCCACTGCCAGCGGTGGGACAGGTAAGGTTTATCCTCCTGACCTATTCAGGATTGCTCTCAATTGAGGCACCAGAAGAAACACTTGCTGCTGGTAAACACCTGCTTTCACCTCTCTTTTTAAAAGCCCATGAGACCCTGGAGCAATTACGCTTACTGGCAGATAAGAAACGTTCTAAATAGGTGAAATTTGCTTAACAATATAAAATCCATGAACATCGAAATCACTCCTGCAACAGTCGTAGAACGCCCTATCCTGCGCAACCTGATGGAGCTGTACCAATATGACTTCAGCGAGTTCGATGGCGCTGATCTCGGACCCATGGGTCTCTATGATTATCCGTATCTCGACTATTATTGGGTTGAGCCTGAGCGGACGCCATTCCTGGTGCGAGTGGACAGCAACCTGGCAGGATTTGTCCTGGTAACCAGGTACAACTACCTCACTGGCCTGAAAGATACCTGGGTAATAGCCGAGTTTTTCATCTTGCGTAAATATCGCCACCAAGGGGTTGGTGAATATGTTGCCCGGTTCATATTTATACAGTTCCCAGGTGCCTGGCAGGTGGGTCAAATTTTAGAAAATTCATCTGCCACTACCTTTTGGCGTAAGGTAATCAGCCGTTTTACGATGGGTGATTTCGAGGAACACCAGCTCGATAACGAAATCTGGCATGGACCCATTCAAACATTCATCTCCCAATCACCCCTGCCATAAAAAGGTAAAATAAAAAGAAAACTCCCCACTTGTCGCAGAATCCATCTTCATGAAAATAAAATGAACTCATAATGCCAAAGCCGCTGATCGGAATTACCACCACCCGCTTGCTCAATTCATCCAAGCGCCCAGCTTTCGGAGTAAACATCCCTTATACAGATGCTATTACTGCTGCAGGAGGCTTACCAGTTCTGATTCCACTGAACATCTCAAATGATGACCTGGATACCCTGCTGTTCCGCCTGGATGGAATACTCTTCACGGGTGGTTATGATATCGATCCCCGCAGATATGGTGGTCACGCACATCCAAGCCTGGAAAGAATTGACCAATCCCGTGATGAGATCGAGATAAATTTAGTCCACTTATTAGAAAAATCAGGTAAGCCATTCCTGGGAATTTGTCGAGGATTCCAGATAGTAAATGTTGCAATGGGAGGCAGCCTATACGAGCACCTCCCCGACCAGGCACCCGGGGATATACTCCATGATAATCATAAACTACCAAGAAATTTTCTGGCTCACTGTGTAACCATTAATCCGAAAAACCAATTGTCGCAAATTCTCGAAAGCAACGAGGTATTGGTCAACAGCCTTCACCACCAGGGTATCCGTAAGCTTGCCAAGGGTTTACTTCCAACCGCGGTTGCGCCTGATAGCCTTATTGAAGCGTTCGAATTACCAGGGCATCGTTTCGGCCTGGCAGTGCAGTGGCATCCGGAGGAATTGCAGGAACATGAGGACATGCGTAGGCTATTCCAGGCTTTTGTTCAATCATGCCAGGTTGATCAATCGCGTTAATCGAGACAAGGTTGTATATGGCAGAAAAATATCAGTTTAAAGCAGTAATTGAAGATGCTGGTGGGGGCGGTGCTTATGTCACTGTTCCATTCGATGTGGAAAAAACTTATGGAGCAAAGCGTGTGAAGGTCAAGGCCATGATCGATGGAGAGCTGTATCGAGGTACACTGGTTCGCATGGGTAGTCCGCAGCATATGCTGCCGGTGCTTAAAGAAATACGCGAAAGGATTGGAAAGAGCTTTGGAGATATAGTTACCATTGAATTGGAAGAAGACTTTGAACCACGCACGGTCGATGTCCCACCCGATCTTCAATCAGCCCTGGAGGCTGATTCGACAGCACAAGCCGCATTCAATCGCCTCTCGTATACCCATCAGAAAGAGTATGTACGCTGGATAATAGAATCCAAACGCGACCAGACCCGCCAGAGGCGGGTCAAACAAGCGATCGAGATGCTTAGGCAAGGGAAAAATGGACACTAAACCGCTGCAGCCCATCGGGATATTTGATTCAGGCATTGGCGGTTTAACGGTATTGCGAGCCATCCACCAGTTATTGCCGGATGAGTCCCTAATTTACATGGCTGACCAGGCTCATGTCCCCTATGGTCCACGGCCTATACAGGAAGTGCGCCAGTTTTCTGAAGCGATAACCCACTACCTAGTGGAGCAAGGTTCAAGGATGATCGTAGTAGCTTGTAATACTGCCTCTGCGGCCGCTCTTAAATATTTGCGACAGGTCTTTCCTGATATACCTTTTGTTGGCATGGAACCCGCCGTTAAACCCGCCGCTGAACACACCCGCAGTGGTGTGGTCGGGGTCCTGGCAACCCCTGCCACCTTCCAAAGTGAGCTATATGCCTCTGTGGTGGAACGCTTCGGTCAAGGTGTGATGCTAATACAGCATACCTGCCCAGGCTTGGTGTCACAGATTGAAGCTGGCGAGATGGAATCCGAGGTAACATACAAGATCCTGGAAGAAGCGCTCCAGCCCATGCTGGAGCAAGGTATAGACACCGTGGTGCTGGGTTGCACGCATTACCCTTTTGTCATCCCACTCATCCAACATATCACAGGTCCGGATGTGCGAGTTATCGATCCTGCTCCAGCAGTTGCACGCCAGGTGCAGCGCCTACTGGTTGCCAGCAGCCTACTCGATCTGGAAGCACCACTCCCGGGTGACGTGTTGAAAAAACCAATGCAACTACTGCGCTTCTGCACCACAGGGTCACCCTCCAACCTGGAAAATATGCTGCCAGCTCTGATTGGAGAAAACTACCCGGTCGAAGGACTAAGCTGGAGTGCTGGTGAGTTGATTTCGTTATGATACAATCCTGCGAGCACCCTTATTGATTTTTCTTAAAAACGAATGCGTGGAGGTCACATCATTGCTAAATGGTGTTTATACTGCCGCTGCCTCAACTACAGGTTTTTCCCTCGGGTTATTCCGGATATGCCCCAATGGACAGGTACTATTGTATAAGACTTCTCGTTGCAATCTGAAGTGACTCTCAATGGGTTGGTTAGTGACAATACAACCTATGCACCAATAATCGGTGCCTCATGGTGCCAGTGAATACCGGTGTCTTCACCAATACCAACACAGAAGGCATTTACACAATAATCTTGCCTCCCGGGGTCTATACCGCTACAGCTTTTGCCGATGGCTATTTACCCGTAATTGTCACTGGGATTGAGATTATTTCTGGTACTGTAGCCCAAGACTACCCTCTTCATCCAGGGTTTAGCCCAGCACCTTATATTCTCAAGCTGATCATCAATATCATCGACCTGCTGATTCTATCCTTCGCACCAACAGTCTCGTCCAACCTAACGGCGGGCTACTTCTAGATCTTTGGTGATGGCTCCAACAGCCAAAACCCAGATCCTGTGCATACTCACCCGGATTACGGCACCTACACTGCTAACTTGGATGCATCGAATGCCTGCGATCCTACCAGCTGGAACCGTATGCTTGTTCTAAATCGATTCGTATTCCTACGTTTGATCACAAGGTAAATCCACAATCCCAAAAAAGAGAGCCGGCGTTGTTAACAAGCCGGGCTCTCTGATACATAGCAAATAAATATTGTCTTAGTCAGCGAATATTACTCCCAGGTTTTCGGGGGTAACTGTCAATCCTTTAAAATTCTCAAAACTCAGGTCTCGAAAATCAAAACCCAACTGCCCACGCACATTCTCGAATAAAACGGTATAACTGTCCAGGATACGGGCATCCCAATTTAAATCCAGTTGCTGAGCTGCAACCTGGATGCTTTCTCCATCAGGTCCCTCGATCTCAAGAAAATCGCCATATGGCATCTCATCAAGCACCACTTCTAAATCTCGTAAAATATAGGTGGCGCGATATTTTTCGTACTTCATATAAACTTCGTACCCAAGCGCTTCAAATACTGCCTGGGTAGTATCAAAATCCGATACGGTGAATTCGAGCTCTTGTCGCAGGCGTGCCCCACCATCAACCCTTCCTATACCTTTGTATGTCAACCGGGCTCTTGAATCGAGACGCAATCGTAATAATCTCCCACTTTTCAATAAGGATAGATCAGGGGTATCAAAACGCAGGTTAATTTCATATACTCTGGCCTCTTTTAATTGGCCACCTTGTTCAATTAATTTTTCTTCCAGCTCTTTAAGCCTGGAGATGTAGAATTTAACCTCTATTTCTTTATCTTTACCGCTCATATAACCTCTCCTTTATACAACGCTGAGCATGGTTTCTTTCTGTTCCACACGGTCACCGGCTTCCACCCTCACGCGGATCACCTTGCCGTCCCTGGGTGAGCGCAGCTCATTCTGCATTTTCATCGATTCCAGGATTAGCAACACATCACCTTTTTGTACCATTTGACCTTCTTGAACTGGAATCGAAACAACCATGCCTGGCATGGGGGCTTTCAAATGGAAATCTGCATGCATTGCTACTTTGCCTGCCAGGGCAGCCCGAAGGCGCTTCTCACGTTCGTCTTCCACGATGGCTGAAAAGAGGGTGCCTCGGAATACCACCTGCCATAAATCCTCATTCTGGTAGACATGGGCATCAAATGATTTCCCATCCACAACCAGTGAATAAACAGGTTGATCACCGACCGGCACAAAGTCAACCTGGTAAGTCATACCATCAACCATTACCCGATGCTCATCAAGTATATCCACGTTGTATTCATGACCAGCTATAGTCGTTATGTATTTCATGGCTATCTCCTCAACCTCTCCCAGCGGCTCAGCCATTTCCAGTTGCTGGTATCGCGTTCGTTTCTCTGGATGACGTGGGCTGCCCGTTCTGCCTGCTGGTGAGCCACCAGGGTTGCCAGGATGGCAGCAATATCCGGCCGTGACTCCACCGATTCATCAGCTTCTTCTAAGGAAAAACGGTCCTCCACAAAGCGGGTATCATACTGCCCACCCATAAAGCGATGGGAATCCATTAATCGCTGATGGAATGGTATATTACTATGTACACCCAGGATTTTATATTCTTCCAAGGCACGGCGCATACGCAGGATGGCTTCTCCGCGTGTTTCACCCCAGACGATTAATTTTGAAATGAGAGAATCATAATAAGGCGAAACCTCAAAGCCAATATACACTCCTGTATCCACCCGTACACCTGGCCCGGTGGGCAGCAGCGTATGCGTGATACGGCCAGTCGAAGGGATAAAGTTGTTATACGGATCCTCCGCATTGATCCTGCATTCGATCGCCCAGCCATTTTGATGGATATCTTCCTGGCGGTGATGCAGGCTTCGCCCTCGTGCAATGCGCATTTGTTCCTTGACGATATCAACTCCGGTAACCAACTCGGTGACCGGATGTTCCACTTGCAAACGGGTGTTCATCTCTAAAAAGTAGAAGTTTTTGTCTTTATCTACCAGGAATTCAATGGTCCCAGCATTTACATAATTAACAGCCTGAGCAGCCCTTACAGCTACAGCTCCAATTTTCTGGCGAAACTTCTCATCATCGCCGACAAAAGGCGATGGAGATTCTTCCAACAATTTTTGGTGCCGGCGTTGAATGGAACATTCGCGTTCGCCCAGGTGGATCACGTTATCCTGCCCATCTGCCAGGATCTGAATCTCAATATGCCGCGCGCCTTCCACCAGCTTTTCTAAATACACGTTACCGTCCCCAAAGGATGATTCCGCTTCGCGCCGGGCTGCATTAAGTAAGGCGGGCATATCTTCAATATTCACTACCTCACGCATT
This sequence comes from uncultured Chloroflexia bacterium, assembly GCA_963777965.1. GTDB lineage: Bacteria > Chloroflexota > Anaerolineae > Anaerolineales > UBA4823 > FEB-25. Next base: position 12,929 of record CAVZSS010000034.1, read on the forward strand.
CCCTTGCCTCCCCCACCTGCCGTGGCTTTTATTAGCAATGGAAAACCGATCGAGGGAGCCATTGCTAGCAGTTCCTCGTCCCGCAGGGAGCCTTCCCCTTCAGTTCCAGGTACCACCTGCACTCCAGCTCGTGAAACTGTCGCACGCGCAACAGCTTTATCACCCATGGCTGCAATGGAGGAGGGATTGGGACCAACGAAGATCACTCCTGCCTCCCGGCAGGCTTCGGCGAAATCAGCCCGTTCTGCCAGGAAACCGTACCCTGGGTGAATCGCCCCAGCCCCGCTCTTCCGGGCAACCTCAATGATCTTATCCGCTCGCAGATAGGAATCGCGTGACGGTGCAGGCCCCAGGCGATATGCTTCATCTGCGTAGCGGACATGCAGAGCCTGTCGGTCAGCATCGGAGTAGACTGCCACAGTTTGAAGTCCAAGCTCACGGCAGGCGCGTATGATACGTACTGCAATCTCACCCCGGTTGGCGATTAAAACCTTGTTAAACATGCGATATCTCCAGTTGCATATATCTTTTCTCTAATCTTGTTCGACCGTGACATGATCCTTTAAAAACCGAAGCATCCTTGAATTGAATTCATCCGCATGATCTTGCGGTAGCATGTGCTTTGCACCTGGAATAAGCCACAAGCCTGCACCTGCAATTGACCCGGCGATGTCCATCGCATGCTGAGGTGTGGCATGTTCATCCTCATCGCCCTGCACGATCAAGGCTGGGCAGACAATTTGTCCTAAAAAAGGGCGCATATCCCAGGCCAGCATTTCAGGCCGATGCCAGCCCTCATACCAATTTTGAAAGACTTCAACGTATTTTTCACCATGGGCATATTGCATCCCCAGCCTGAAGCGCTCGTCCATTTCAAATGCCTGCCGGATACCCAAGATACCCGGCTCCATCTCCACCTCGATATAAATATGGGCTGCCACGGTTATAAGGCAGCTCACTTTCAAGGGTTGCTGAGCTGAAAAATAGAGCGCAATGGTGCCACCATCGCTGTGACCAATAAGTGCTGGACACTGGATCCCAATTTGTTCCAACAAGCATTCCAAATCTTTCACATCCGTGGAGAATGACGGCAAATCCAATCCTGGGCGGGAATCCGATTCTCCATATCCCCAACGGTCATACGCTACGACCCTGAACCCAGCATCAGCTAATGTCGGCATCTGGTTTCGCCATGCCTTGACCGAACCCAACCCATGGTGCAGCAGTACCACGGCAGGTCCATTTTCTGGTCCTGCCTGTTCAACATAAAGGTTGTGTCCATTCACGAATATCTTCAAATTCCACTCAGAAGACTACTGGCGAATAAGTTACTTATGAAAATAAATCACGCTTATTGAACGGCGCGGTGAGGAACTTAACCATCATCCGCAGCGATGATGAATAAGCGATGGTATTTCCACTTTTATTATTTGCAAGCATCTTTTCAACCAAAACCGGGGCAACTGTTTCAGCACGCTCACCGATGATGTTCAGGATGCGTTTGGATTTTTCCAGCTCCTCTTCTCGGCCTTTGAATTGCTGGGTAACCATGTCGGTAATTACCATCCCAGGTGCCAGTGCCCCAATGATCACGGGTGTAATCTTAATCTCATCTGCTAAAGAACGATTTATGAAGTGTACAGACGCCTTCGTACTTCCATAAAGAGTCATTCCACGCATCCCCTGACCCTTAGCTCCGAAACCTTCCATATTGTACACAGCCCCGTGACCTTGTGCGATCATTCCTGTTATTGCTACTTTTGAGCCATACATCGTTCCTAATATATTCGTGTGCACCACTTCGGCATATTGGTCAGGGGAGAGTTCCCAGAAATTCATCATGGGTGTGGCTGTCCCAGCATTATTTATCCAAATATCAATTCTGCCAAAATGCTCCTTAGCCGCATCCCATAGTTTTTGTACCTGGAGAAAGTCAGTCACATCGCAAGCGTAATCCAAAAATCTGCATCCCAGCATACTTTGCACCCAGCTTTTTGACCGTTTCATTCACAGCCATTGTGGTGCGCCCGCTGATCATTACGCCATAACTTCTTTCCAGGAATGCCTCAGCCAGGCTGTAACCTATCCCACGCGTGCTGCCAGTGATAACAACCGATTTGCTCACAAAGGGATGCATCCGTGTTTCTTGGGTGGGTTGGAATCGCGTTTATTGGATAACATTTCCAGGGAATTAATCAAACGCGGGCGCGTCTCGGAGGGTTCTATGACATCATCAATATAGCCGCGTGAGGCTGCAATATATGGATTTGCAAATTTATCCCGATAATCAGCAACCAGCTCTTCGCGCCTCTTATCCGCATCTGCAGCCTGCGACAACTCCTTGCGGAAGATGATATTCACGGCTCCATCCGGGCCCATCACTGCAATCTCCGCAGATGGCCAGGCGAGGTTCACGTCACCGCGCACATGCTTGCTGCTCATCACATCATAGGCACCGCCATACGCCTTACGGGTGATCACCGTGATCTTCGGTACAGTAGCTTCACAATACGCATATAATAATTTTGAGCCTGCTCGGATGATCCCTCCATGCTCCTGCGCAGTTCCAGGCAGGAAGCCTGGCACATCTACAAAAGTGATAATTGGGATATTAAAGGCGTCGCAAAAGCGGACAAAACGGGCTGCTTTCTCGGATGATTTGATGTCCAGAACTCCCGCCAATACTGCAGGTTGGTTCGCTACAATTCCAACACTATGCCCACCCAAACGCGCAAACCCGATGACGATATTCTGTGCATAGGTTTCTTGGATCTCGAAGAAAATATTTCCATCAACGATCATCCGGATGGCAGCCTTGATATCATACGGCTTGCTCGGGTCTGCCGGAATAATAGAATTCAACCCTTCATCCATGCGTAGGGGATCGTCAAGGTCGTCTATAAACGGTGGATCCTCCATGTTGTTTTGAGGGATGTATGAAAGCAGCTTTCGGATCAGGTAAAGCGCATCCGCTTCAGAATCAGCTGCCAGGTGGCATACTCCAGATACCTCGGAGTGCACATCCGCACCACCCAGTTCTTCAAAGGTTACTTCTTCGTGTGTAACCGCTTTAACCACATCTGGACCGGTGATAAACATATAGGAGGATTTTCGGACCATGATAATGAAGTCCGTTAGTGCTGGCGAGTATACCGCCCCACCCGCACATGGTCCCATGATCACACTGATTTGTGGGATGACCCCGGAAACGAGCGTATTGCGCAGAAAGATATCTGCATAACCTCCCAATGATACAACACCCTCCTGGATGCGTGCTCCACCTGAATCATTCAATCCAATCACCGGGGCACCATTCTTGAGAGCCATGTCCATGATCTTGCACACTTTCTCAGAATGCACTTCCCCCAGGCTCCCTCCAAATACCGTGAAATCTTGCGAGAAGATGTACACCAATCTATTCTCGATGGTACCCCATCCAGTAATGACACTATCGCCTAGGTATTTTTGCTGGTCAAGGTTGAAATCACTGGTACGGTGGACGACAAAGGAATCCACCTCACGGAATGATCCCTTATCCAGGAGCAGGTCGATGCGCTCACGTGCTGTTAATTTACCACGCGCATGTTGGGCTTCGATGCGGTCAGCGCCTCCCCCAAGGCGGCTTTGGGCTTTCGTCTCACGCAAGCGTTTTATATTTGGGTCATCAGTCATCATCATCTCCCAATCGCAGAGAAGTAGCAAGAAAACAATTCATTGTAACTGAGTTCTGCTCTACAGATTATCCAATTTCAATTGATCGTCTTTTGTATCTAAATCATTAAAACCAAAATATGCTCTTGCCTTTGGTCTTTCCAATGTCCAGGCCATAAATACCAAACAAACCACTGTTACACCAACCGCAAACTGCCAATTGACTGGTAGCAGCGCTCGTTGGATTCCCACTGCTCCACTTGACGGGTGGCTCATCAGGAAAACATGGTCCAACCAATAATACAGAGCATAGGCTAGTGCTCCAGCTCGCATCAGTCTGGGAGCCCAGGATTTTGCCGTCCACAACCCCCAGGATAGAATTGAGCCAATCAGTGTCCATATTAAACCAGATAACATCATGTAGGACGGGGAGACTCCTGGCCAATTAACCAGAAAATCCCAGTACATGACGCTTAACACCAGCCGGGTCAGGTTGATAATCGTGATGATTAACACCCCCAAACCCAGGATGGTTACGCTCACAGGTCGAGAGACAGGAATTGATTCTACTTCCTCTGCTGTTTCGTTAGGTAACTCGGAATGATCCATTCGCCCTCTGTAGTAGAAATGGTTTTTAATCGATGATCAAGGTAATTTTCCCAAGTTGCTCACCCTTTTCAAGCAGTTCCTGGGCAGAGCGCGCCTCAACTAGGGGATAAACGCGATCCATGACAGGTTTTAGTTTACCCGCAAAGACCAGGTCCATAACCGTGGCAAAATCAGCCCGGGTTCCCATGGAGGAGCCAATGATAGATAGGTGCTTGCCAAAAATGAAGCGATTATCGATTTCGAATTTCGGCCCACCAGAATTGCCCACCGTCAGTATGCGCCCACCTTTGGCAGCTGAGCGAAAGCTGGATGGAAATGTTGTGCCGACATTATCCACCACTACATCCACACCCCGTTTGCCTGTTATGTTGTAGACCAACTTAGGCCAATTCTCATCCTTTGAACGGTCGATTAAATGATCTGCTCCCAGGGATTCTGCCAGATTTAACTTTTCCGGATTTGATCCAACCACGATAACTTTTGCCCCTGCCAACCGGGCAATCTGGATGCTGGCGGTGTTTACCCCTCCAGAAGCACCCACCACAAGCACGTTCTCCCCGGGTTTCAGCTTCCCACGTGTGATCAAGGAGTGCCAGGCAGTATGAAAGACCAGGGCGGCTGCCGCGGCCTGGTTTGATTCAAAACCTTCCGGGATGGGATAAAGATTGGTCGCTGGGACAGCCACGTACTCCGCATAGGTTCCGCGGACTGTCTCCCCAAGCAGGTGCCATTCACGACAGAGGTTATCCTGGCCGGCTGTGCAGGCGGGGCAGCGACCACAACCCAAATTCGCATTGATTACCACCCTGTCGCCCATTTTCCAATCGCTAACACATCTGCCTAATCCCGCCACAATCCCAGCTCCGTCTGCTCCAGGGATGTGGGGGTATTCCAGTTTAATCCCTGGCCAGCCATTTCGCGTCCATAAATCCATACGGTTCAACGCTGCTGCTTCCAGTTTCACCAGCACCTGCCCGTCGCCAGGCTCAGGAGTGGAGAATTCTGTGTATTCAAGCACCTCAGGTCCACCATGTGAATGAAATAACACTGCCTTCATAACTCCTCCAGTTCACCAGCCTCTACATAAGGAATACTTGTTCGTCGTATTATCTGAATACCAAAACCCCAATCGCCTGATTGCCCAATCATTTAAATTCAATCTCCCAGATATGCACATTAGAAGGTACTCCTGAATAAGGCTGTAAAACTTCAAAACGTATTTTTTGAGTTGTTACAGGCTCTCCAAAATCCACCTGGAGTTCAGGATAGCTGGGTGACCCATCAAAATCTGCGACAGACTGATAAGGCTGCTCATCATCAGCAAGGTAGAGTATTGAAGTTACGCGGATGTCTGCACTGCCCAGGAACATGTTGTAGCCGGTGAATGTGTGCGCCTCGGGGAATGTCAGCTCAATAACGAATGGATTGGCTTCAAGCGTACGCGCAACGGACTGCTCGTCACCATCAAACAGAAGGTCAATCGTCCCCATATCCAGCATCGAGTATTCCACCAGCACAGTTTCCCCATCGATCATGATTTCCCCTTGCTGCAGTGCATTGCGCCTCTCTTCTTCTGAGGATATTATCTCCTCGATATTATCGACATATTTCAACCGCACAAAGTAAAAACCAGGCTGCCCGTCTGGTAATGGCAGGATCTTTTCAACTTGAATATCATCAAATTTACCGCTGCTGACCGCTTTATTATATTCATCAGGTAGCATGACAAAAACTGAATTTTCGTCCAACAGGTTCAAACCAAACAGGTATCCTTCAATGCTTCCCAGCTCAAATTGCTGATCCACAGTGGAGAAAAAGCGTGCCAATACATCAGTACCATTCGCCCAATTCGGTGAAACAACGATTTTCGCGTCTGGATGGCTCTTTTGATACTCTGTTACAGCAGGAAATAACTGAGAAGCACCATATTGCATTCCACTAAGACCATAATTATTGAACCATTGTGGACCATTGACGAGTGCATCGCGTGCCAACAGGATATTTGCGGTCACCAGGATTAAAAATAATCCAATTGAAATCCAGGATGATATGTGATCCTGCCGTGCAGGCATCATGGATCGCTTGCTTAGTGAAGATTGAAGGACTTTCTCAAGCCAATCCAGGCAATATCCGATTCCAATCATTATCAGCATGGTAGCCGGGACAACAAAAACAAGCACTCTCGTGATTCCAATTCCTACCAGCGCGCTTCCCAGGGGGGCTGCCAAGAATGCCACCAATAAAACCCGATATGCCGGCTTGCGAATATTCCACAGAGACAGGATCAAACCACCAATAAAGAATGGCAGTGTAACTATGGATAAATTCCCATAGCCTTTCATCATATGGCGTTCCAGGTCATTGTTGCCAGGCAGGAACCAGTAACTAAGACTCAGCCCCCGGGAATATTCAGCCCAAAATCGGCCGAGTTTTTCGCTCAGGCTGATTGGTTGTATCCAATATGAATTGAGTAGCTGTAAATGCTCGGTTGGCGAAAAAGTACTCCCAAATCTAAATCGCAGGTATGGTAGCGCGATCAGCAGCAAGACGATCAGCGCCTTGCTAGCCATTTTACGATTTTCCCAGTGATATCGCACGTCAATGAAAAGTAGGGCGAGTCCTGTGGCAGCAACGACCAGCTGGCCAGGACTATAGGAATAAAAAGCTAATCCCGCCATCACCAACGCCAGATAGAGATAGCGTGGGGAACGACAACGATACATCAAATAGCTGAACAAAAAACCAGCATAGCAGGATGTAAAGATGACTGTTTCAAAGGCAGTACGCGAGTGCAGGAACCAGGATGGAGTTAATGAAAGTACCAGGACCCCTGCCCACCAGTACTTTACATTATAAAAATCTCGAAGAGACAGGCAGATCGAGATTGCCGCGATTAGTGTAAAAAGGACGGATACCGCCCGGGTAACAAAAACCGATTTACCAAAGACCAGGTATGGGACGACTTGCAGGTAGACCGACAGGCTAAGGTTGTAATATGGACCATTTTTAAAGAATGTTGGCAGCAGGGCTCCTTCTGGACCGTGCAGATTATTTTTTATAAGGTCAACAGCTGACATGGTCTGAATGGCTTCATCGGTGAAAAAGTAGATCGGGAAGTTGGTCAATCCTACCAGTCGTACCATTAGGTAAATGACCAACCCTGCAGCCAACAACCACATTCCCAGCGAATATGGGGTCAGCCTGAGCACCATATTTTCTCCATTGTTGCTTAAGCCTGACGCCCCAAATCCTTTTTGGCTTCGCCTGTGGTTGCGCCTCACCTGGCCCAACCACAACAAAACGATGGGTGGAGTTGTTATTGGTATCCGTTACGCTGAAACGCACCTTTGCTCCTGGAGGAACATCCAGTCCAATGCGTATGTGCAGCGAGTCGATTTCAACTTCCATGTGAGTTGATTTTGCATCATAAAATCAGCTTGGACTCCCGTTTGAAATACAAAGCCATGATGGATGGATTTGATGCCATACAGATATCTGGTGCTCTGTGTATAAATATCACAGTATATTAAACTGAGTTGGGATGAGATTGATGCTCGCAAATATAGCTAAAAAAATTTTCTCAATATCTATCGAAGACCTAACTCCATCCTGGAAATTACCAGGCGCTGGATTTCGCTGGTGCCTTCATATATTTCAGTGATTTTGGCATCCCGGAAGTATCGCTCCACAGGGAGTTCCTTGCTGTAGCCCATTCCACCATGAATTTGTACCGCCGCATGAGTAACAAACATCGATGTTTCAGATGCAAACAATTTTGCCATGGCGGCTTCTCTTGTAAAACGATCACCTGTTGTCTTGGAACGTTCCTTTGCTAAAGCTGCGTTATATACCAATAATCGAGCAGCTTCGATACGGGTCTTCATATCTGCGATCTTGAATGAAATACCCTGGAACTCACCAATCTTTGATCCAAAGGCTTCCCGATCCAGTGCGTATGCCACGCTTGCTTCATAGGCTGCCTCGGCGATACCCAATGCCTGGGCAGCAATCCCAATCCGTCCTGCATCCAGGACAGCCATGGCAATTTTAAATCCATCACCCTCCTCGCCCAAGCCGGTCTTCGATCGGGCAGCGATAGTCTTCAAACAAAATCTCACTGGTTGCAGATGCGCGAATACCCAGCTTCGGTTCCTTCTTGCCGCGCACAAAACCGGGTTTGTTGGCGTCAATCATAAATGCGGTGATGCCCCGATGCTTCTTTTCAGGGTCAGTCAAGGTAAACATCACCACGTAATCCGCCACGGGACCACTGGTGACCCATGACTTCCTCCCATTGATAATATATACGTCTCCATCCCGAACAGCCCGGCTGCGCATCGTGCCCGCATCCGACCCCGACATCGGTTCGGTTAACGAATATGCCCCAATTGATTTTCCGGAAGCGACGGGAGTCACGTATTTCTGTTTTTGAGCTTCCGTCCCAAATTTTAGAATGCCATTGCAAAACAGCGAATTGTTAACTGACATGATTGTGCCATGTGCTGCGTCCACTTTGCAAATTTCTTCCAGCGCCAGCACATAAGCCAGTGTATCCATGCCCGCTCCGCCATACTCCTCGGGTACTTCTATGCCCATGAAGCCCATTTCCCCCATCTTCTTAATCGTTTTGGAAGGAAATTCACCCGTCTCGTCAAACTCTGCCGCTATCGGAGCAATCTCTTTTTGGGCAAAGCTACGCGCCGCCTGGCGAATACTTTCGTGTTCTTCAGTAAATGGAAATAATCCACTGCCTGCCATTGTCTCCTCCAAATTGTAATGAGTTGGAATGATTTCGATTATAGCATGGGAAATAAATCACATTTATCTACATATTTCTTCTAGGCACGTTCATTGAAAATGGGTTTATACTTATGATTAAAGTTTTATAATTTCAAAAATCATTTATGCTATCTAAATTAAAAAGCGTGTTGATTGGTACACCACTTCCCACCCAGCAACTGGCTGAGAAGCGGTTGAATAAAATCCGCGCCCTGGCAGCTTTCTCTCCCGATGCACTATCTTCAATCGCATATGCTAACCAGGAAATTTACCTGGGTTTGGTGGTTGCGGGTAGTGCCGGGCTGGTATTAGCCTGGCCGATTGGATTGGCGATCACCCTGCTTAATCATCGTACCTCTTCTTATTACCAGACTATACAGGGTTATCCGTCTGGTGGCGGGTCTTATGTTGTCGCGTGAGAATCTGGGCAACTTGCCAGGATTGATTGCTGCAGCTGCACTGCTGGTCAAACGGTTATCAAGCGCATCGTCATTGATGTGCCCTATCACCTGAAGAAATGAAGCAGGAGAACCAGATCATGAAAATTCTTATTGCAGCTGATATGGAAGGTATCACGGGTGTGACCAATTGGGATCAGGTTGATCCCAACCACGCTGAATACCCACGCTTTCGCCGCCTGATGACCCGTGATGTCAACGCAGCTATCCGTGGCGCGCTCTAGTCAGGTGCCGACGAGATTCTAGTCACCGACGGACATGACCGTGGTACCAACATCCTGCTCGAAGAGCTGGATCCAGCGTGCTCATCTGATTTGCGGTGACTACTCACCCCTGGCAATGATCCAGGGTGTCGACCAGGACGTCGATGGGGTCATCTTCGTGGGTTATCACGCTCGTGCTGGCAGCCAGACTGGTATCCTGGACCACACCTGGTCCAGCCGGCGGGTGGCCAACCTTTGGTTGAATGACATCCTGGTGGGTGAATATGGTCTGAATGCTGCTGTAGCTGGGCATTTTAACGTCCCCGTGATCATGCTCACCGGTGACCAGACCGCCTGTGCCCAGGCATCCGACCTGCTGGGTAATATTGAGACGGCGGTTGTTAAGACCGCCATCAGCCGCATGGCAGCTGAATGCCTTCCCTCCGCAGGTCACGCAAGAACTCATCCAAAATGCTGCCAGCCAGGCTGTGAAGCGCTTGAAGGCGGGTGATGCTCCCAAGCCGTTTATCGTCGCCGACCCCGTGCATGTCACGATCGACTTCAACACTTCCGACCAGGCAGACCAGGCTGCCCTATTCCCAGGTTCCAGGCGGCTGGATGGCAGGCGCCTGATCTTCACCGCTGATAGATATGCTGGCAGCCTATCTTGCCTTCCAGGCTACGGTGGCGATGGTGAGCATGTAAGCGTATTGCCAGGCTGATTCACTACGCTAACGGCATCTCAACCTGGTGTTCCCATTGCTAAACAGCTGAGGATAATCATTATGCCATTTTCTTTCGGCATCCACTTGGCTTTATGGTGATCATAATTGGCCCGACCCTGTTCTTTCAACAGGATTTAAAAAGACCGCAAAAGTAGTGATGGGTGTTGGCCTGGTTATCTCTATTTTGACATTCATCCTGTTCATACGAGCGCTCAATTCGCAAATGTAATTCAATCCATTCTTCCGTAATCCATATTGTGAGGGTGCCGTTCTCAAATTTCCCTTAAACTAACTATGCTATAATCCCCCCGCAGAAAGGGAAACTATGCTCAAGAAATTCGTCACCCTTTTCGGTGGTGACCCCAATAAAAAAGCCATCGGCAAATCGAACGAGATTGTCGACCAGATCAATAGCCTGGAGGCAGGCTTCGAAGCGCTGAGTGATGAAGCATTACTGGCCAAGACGGCGGAATTCCGCTCCCGCTTAGCTGCCGGTGAGACGCTCGATGACCTGCTGCCCGAGGCATTCGCAGCAGTACGCGAAGCCAGCAAACGCACCAATGGTCAACGTCATTATGACGTGCAGCTCATCGGTGGGATCTCCCTGCACCAGAGCAAAATCGCAGAGATGCGCACTGGTGAAGGTAAGACCCTGGTTGCCACGCTACCGCTTTACCTGAATGCCCTCACCGGGCGTGGCACTCACCTGGTGACCGTGAACGATTACCTGGCCCGCCGTGATGCCCGTTGGATGGCACCCATTTACAATGCCCTCGGGCTCAGTGTGGGCGTGCTCCAGATGGCAGCCCGCACCGAGAATGGCAAGAAGGCCTTCATCGTGGACCTGGAAAAGTCAGTCGCCACATGAAGACCAGCACCAATTGCGCCTGGTGCCACGCGCCGAGGCTTACGCTGCCGATATCACCTACGGTATCAACTCGGAGTTCGGCTTCGATTACCTGCGCGATAACATGACCATGCGTCTGGATGAGCGCGTCCAGCGTGGCCATTATTTCGCCATTGTGGATGAGGTGGACAACATCCTCATCGATGAAGCCCGTACCCCGCTCATCATCTCCGGACCTGCCCAGGATGATGCTGAGTGGTACGTGCGCATGGCACAGGTAGTGCGCCAGTTGCGGACCGAGGATTACGAGCTCAGATGAGCGTGACCGCAATATCACCCTGACCGAGATCGGTGAAATTCACGTCGAGGAGCTGCTGGGAACTACCCTGCGTGACCCCGACCGTCCGGAGGATGTTACACCCGAACAAGCCCGCCTGATGGGTTTCCTGGAGCAGGCATTACGTGCCCAGTTCCTGTTCAAGCGCAACAAGGACTACCTGGTCCAAACCGGCAAGGTGGTCATCGTAGACGAGTTCACCGGGCGCCTGATGCCTGGTCGACGCTGGTCAGATGGACTGCACCAGGCTGTTGAAGCCAAGGAAGGCGTGCGCGTCCAGGCGGAGAACGTCACCTACGCCACCATCACCATCCAGAATTACTTCCGCATGTACGAGAAACTGGCTGGTATGACCGGTACGGCTCTCACCGAAGCTGAAGAATTCGACAAGATCTACAAGCTGGATGTGATCGCCATCCCCACCAACCTGGAATACCAGGCGACACGGGATGGATCGCCCCTCGTCATGCTGGAAGCCAAGGATGAACAGGGTTACAAATACAACTATTATGCCCGTCGTGATGATATCGAACAAAGCACCCGGTCTACTTCAAACGCAAGGACTTCCCCGATATCATCTACCGCACCGAGGAGGTGAAGTTCCGCGCCATCACCAGCGAAATCCTGCGCTACCATGCCATGGGACGACCCATGCTGGTCGGCACCACCTCGGTCGAGCTATCCGACCATCTTTCCACCCGCCTGCGGGCTGAGCCCTTGCGCAAGCTGGCCCAGATTGCCCTGCTGCGATAAGTCTGGCTGGAGAAGAACAATCGCCAGGAAGACGGGCGCCTCATCGAAGAGCTGGTGCCCCTCAATGCTCCGCTGGATCAGCTCAATATATCTGAAATGCGCAAGATGGCACGCGAGCTGGGCATCTCCTTCAACCCGGAAGACCCTGAAAACCTTCCCCGCTTGTTGGATATCCTCGACCTGACACCTGCGGATACCGCCCGACTCAAAGCTGACCTGGAATCAGGTATTGCCCACCAGGTGCTGAATGCCCGTAAGCATACCGAGGAATCACAGATCATCGCCGGGGCGGGTGCATTTGGTGCTGTCACCATCGCCACCAATATGGCTGGTCGTGGGGTGGATATCAAGCTGGGAGGCGAGCTGCCCGAAGGCGTGATCGATTCGGTCAACCGCGTCCTGCATCGGTCTGGGATCGCCGACCCATACGACCTGCGCCATGAAGAGCGCCGCCAGGCACTGGAAGCACTCACCCCCGAACAGATCGGCATCTACGAAGCCGATATCAATCATTTCCTGCAATACATGCAGGATATGCAGCGGGTGAAGGAACTGGGAGGTTTGCATGTGATCGGCTCGGAGCGCCATGAAGCCCGACGTATTGATAACCAGCTGCGCGGCCGTGCTGCCCGCCAGGGTGACCCGGGCTCGTCGCGTTTTTACCTCTCGCTGGAAGACGAGCTGATGCGCCGCTTTGGTGGTGGGCAGGTCGAATCGATCATGCAGCGTATGAAGATCGACGATGCAGTGCCCATGGAAGTGGGGCTGGTCAGCCGGCTGGTTGAGCAGTCGCAGACGCGGGTGGAAGGTGCCAACTTTGACGTCCGAAAACACCTGCTTGAATACGACGACGTGCTCAACTCGCAGCGTAAACGCATCTATGCGCAGAGGGACCTGATCTTCACGAAACCAGACCTATCGGAAGATGTGACCGAACTGTTGGGTACTGAGGTCAATCGCCGGGTACCCGAATCGCTGGCTGACGATGAAGGACCCTGGAAGCTGCTTGCCTGGTTAGACCAGATCCAACCGCCACTCGACCTGGGGGGCATGCTTTTCCCATCTTATTCCCTGAAGCTGCTGCTTGATCATCTTGCGAGCCAACAGAAGAGTTATGCTTCGTTGGATGAGTTACGCGATGCCCTGCTTGGCCTGGCTGGTGAAGCCTTGAAAGCTGAGGAAGAACACTTATTGCACACAGTGAACAGCCTGCTGGAGAATTCTCGCGAGCGCCTGCAAAGCCAGATCAAGGAACGCCTGGAAGCACTTGACACTTTCTTCGAAGGGCTGAGCCTGGGTGAGACGGAAGAAGCTGCCCCACGCAGCCCGCGTGAACTGCTGGATGAGCTGGTGGGCGTGGTGCATGTCAACAGTCCGCCTGACCCCCGAGGAGCAACGCCTGCTGCGCGACAATCCAGACAAGGTGCAGGACACCGTACGCACCCAGGTTGAGAATGCCGTCATCAACCAATCGACCTTGCGACTGGTGGGGGCTGTTGAGCGACGCCTGGAAGACACCCTGGAGCTTGATTCAACCCAGCTGGAGGGTGATGATTGGGAAGCACTGGCTGACCAGGTGTACCAGGCAGTCCAGCTTGCGTTGCGCAAGCGGCGTGAGCGATTGATGGGAAATGGTGCTGGTGCCATCCTCGGGACAATTGAACCGTGATACTGGAGAATTCGCTGGCAAAGATCAATGGACCCGTCACGACCAACCATATGCTGGGCCTGCTATTGCTGATGCCGCAAGGGACAAAAGCAGGCTTTGACAAGAAGACACATCGGCGCATCCTGCAACGCACCACCAGGCTGACCTATATTTACCTGGCAGCCCACCTGCTTGGATCGAAAGACCAAGACGTGACTGAGGATGTGCTTGAAACACCTGCAGACTGCCCAGCAGACCATCCAGCGCGCCTGGGGGTGGGAGAATTCTCCCGCCTGGCACAAGCCCGCCTGCCTGAGCTTGATCCACAGCTGCGTGAGACGATATGCACCCTGCTGGGTGAGGAAACCTGCACAAGCCTGCAGACCCAACCCTTGCAGAGCCTGGACCAGCGAGCAGGTCATCAAGGTGATGGATGAGCTGGGTCGGCGAGCCCTGACCGAGGTCTACCGGCAGCTGCTGTTGGGTGTCATCACCGAGCTGTGGGTGGAATACCTGACCCAGATGGAAGCCCTGCGCGTATCGATCGGGTTGGAAGCCTATGGCGCAGCGCGACCCGCTGGTGCAGTATAAGAGCAAGGCCTCGGAGCTGTTCCAGAACTTGCTCAAGGATATGCGCAGCGGGGTGATTATGCGCATGTTCATCTACCGCCCGCGCAATATGAGCGCAGTGCAGAGTGAGATGCAACACCAGACCCAAGGGGAAGATATAGAGGATAGTATCACTCCAATCCCTGAAATGTCTGAACTTGCCAGCGGAAACGGGGATGAGGCGACCGAGCAGGAATTGGATGAAGGGATGGGAGCCGAACCTGAGCCCAAGGAGGAGCAGGTTGTTATGGGCTCCAACCAATCCCAGCTGAGCCGCTCGCAGAAGAGGAGAAGGCATCGGAGGTGAGGGGGAGAGGTTAGCCATGAGCCGTAAGCCGTGAGCGGGAAAAAGAAAGATTACCATAAAGGGTTCAATGGAAAATGAAATTAAATTGGTAATCAGGTTCAAAGGCGATCCGGTGATAAGGCGAACGGGGTGATTTCAAGATGTCATAGACCGATTGGAATGGTGTAAAAAACGGAGAACGAATATTATTTTCAAAGATGAGTTCATCCCGGGCAGATCTTGAAAACTTGTTAGGTTTGGTTTTACAAGGGGTTGAAGTATTTGCAAATAATTCAAATGCATTCAATTCATCTTTTCCGGGAACGGTATTTATCGAAAAGGGGGACATTATGTGAATGTTATTCAGGAAGCTGCCATTTCTACATTGAAAAAAGAAGAAAGAATTCTATATACTGATATTGATAAAAACCAGCTGGCAGTTTTTATAATAAGGGGTTTAGTTCAATCTGGATTTATATCTCAGTGGCTTGGATATGGATTTAGCATGAGTTAATTCTGCCATTTCCAGCATAGATCGTCAGGCTAAACAATCCATTCTGTGACAAGGAGGCAAAATCCATGAGCGGTTTCATTCTCATCAGTGTCATCAGTGGCGTCCTGTTCGGTCTCCTGGACGGCCTGATCAATGCCAATCCTCTGGCCCAAAAGTTATACAAGGTTTATGAGCCGATCACAAAAAAATCAATCAACCCCATTGCAGGAATAGTTATCGACCTAATATTTGGTTTCATCATGGCAGGCGTGTTTTTACTTCTCTACAATAGCCTGCCCGGTGCGAGCGGAATGATCAAAGGGGTGAGTTATGCACTCCTGGCGTGGTTTTTCCGGGTCGTCATGTATGTCGCATCTCAATGGATGATGTTCACAGTCCCAGTTCAAACATTGCTCTATTCTCTTGCTACCGGATTTGGTGAGATGCTAATCCTTGGTATGCTTTATGGGTTGACTTTGAAACCAGGGATATAAGCGTCAATAAAAAGTTACAGAATTGTAAATATGGTTCACCCATATTTACGATCACGAAAAACATCCCTAGGGCTTCTTGGAGGAACACCGATGAACGAGTCGAAGTTTTCTTTAGGGGTAGACCCCGATTTTCTTCTGTATTCAAGGAGTTATTTGTTGGGAAACGATTAGGAAATTGGCTGTTTTGGTCTTATAATTCAAAGTAGATCATAAGTTTAGATATAACTTTATATTGAGGAGGAAAACATGTCAACGGATATATTCTTCACCCTGGCCTGCGCCGCCTTTCTTGCATCCTTGTTCGGGTTGACGCTCGCTTTTGCCGGATATAAGCTCTTCCGGGTCCTGCTACCGATCTGGGGCTTTTTCTTCGGCCTTTGGTTCGGCGCACAGTCTATTCAGGTCCTTTTTAATGAAGGTTTCCTGACGACGATCACGAGCTGGGTGGTAGGTTTGCTCGTCGGCGTCCTTTTTGCAGTGCTCGCCTTCCCGTTCTATCTCTTCGGTGTGGCAATCCTTGCATCATCGCTGGGCTATTTTGTAACCGTGGGGCTGCTGCTGTGGCTCGGAATGTCTTGGGGTTGGCTTTTGTGGCTCATCGCTATCATGGTGGCAATTGCGGTGGCAGCGGTGACCCTCATACTCAACCTGCAGAAGTGGGTGATCATCATAGCCTCATCTGTCCTGGGTGCGGGGTTGGTCGTGGGCGTGATCACGGCATTGTTCAGGCCTGCGTCTCTATTGCTGGAAAATCCGGTGCGGGTGATGCTTGATACCTCACCGCTGCTGCTGATCTTATTCCTGGTAATGGTGATCTTAGGGATCATTGTACAGGCCAGAACGACCCGCAGCGCCACAATGGTTGAGCCAGCGACACCCGTCAAATCTGTAGAGATCCCTACACCAGCCCCTGTAGAGGTTGCTCCCGCAGTTGCTGTAGCTTCTGCAGCCGGTGTGGCTGCTGTTGTTGAAGAGGCCAGGCAGGAGCCTGCCCCGGTTGAACTTGTTGCCCCAGAAGTACCCATCGAGGAAGCTGCCCCCGTAGCTGTGCCGGTTGAGCCCCTCGCTACGGAAGCCTTTTCCCCGGAAAGCAAAGCTGTCGCTATCAGCGGTGATGAAGCAGATAAATTCAAATACAGCCTGGATTATATTGAAGGTATTGGTCCGGCTTATGCTGCCAGGCTGAATGCAATCGGCATCACCACTCTGCATGACCTGCTGGAGAAAGGCGCATTCCCTAAAGGTAGGGAAGAGATCGCCACAGCTGCTGGGATTAGCCACTCCCTGGTCTTGAAGTGGGTCAATCACGTCGACTTGTTCCGTATTAGAGGGGTGGGCTCAGAATATGCCGATCTGCTAGAGATGGCGGGTGTGGACACCGTAGTCGAGCTGGCCCAACGCAACCCAGACAACCTGTTCGGTAAATTAGAAGCGGTGAATGAGGAAAAGAAGCTGGTACGCAGGCTGCCCGTGCTCAACCAGGTACAGGAGTGGGTTGAGCAAGCCAAGACCCTACCACGTAAGATCAACTATTAATTTTTCATCTGATGCCAATGGTTAAGGACAAACCAGCTGAAGGTCAATTGACCTTCAGTTGGTCTGTCTTGGAATTGAGCCTAATTCGTTCAATTGTTTGATTATTTAACCCGCTACATGCTCAATTGGAATACAGAAAACGGGCACAAGCCTTTGAAATGGCAATAAACTCCCACAAAGACCTGCTTAATAGCAGGTTATCGCTTTTTCCTCACATTATTTACGGTTATTCAGAAACGGCATGATCCGCATAATATGCATAATTCCAGTGTACGATGAGTCTTATCAGCACTGATCCATATGCGTCAGGTTGATTATCGAATTCTCATAAGGCCTTCAACCCAAGCTTTGCTATCTTGTCAACGATCATCGATCAATATGTAGGCATCAATTTACTTTATAATGTGCCGTATAGGTAGCATGCTGCATTTGACAGATGATACGCATAGAAAACTTAACGCACTCCTCTTTCGTTAATGGCAGTTGAGGGGCTGGTTGGTTTAGCGACTCTTATTCAATGTTCGCTCTGAACCCGGATCCGTTTTTCTTTTCGGGTATTCGCTTTCACGTTTAATCCTGAGCTGAGGCGGTATTTGTTGTGATCGTGCTCGCAATTTTCCTGTCGGCTGCTCTTCCGGCCGTTGTGGTGGCAACAATGGCAGCTTCGCCACTTAATGAAGGTTATACGGCATCAGGTAAGCTATTTGCCTGAATGGTTATTGAGCTCTCTTTCGCAATCTTGGCTTTCTCACTGCTTCTTGTTCAGCGGCAGACGGAAAATGAGTTAGTTTACTCAGTGTCTCTGATTGAGCGGGCTGGTATATGATCATCTGGATTAATTATGTATTCTCCAGCTCGGCTTGCTGGTTGTGTTGATTATCCAAGATCAGATTCTCAGAAGCCA
>CAVZSS010000035.1:0-102928 GCA_963777965.1 uncultured Chloroflexia bacterium
ACAGATATCTGGTGCTCTGTGTATAAATATCACAGTATATTAAACTGAGCTGGGAGAGATTGATGCTCGCAAATATAGCTAAAAAATTTTCTCACTATCTATCGAAGACCTAACTCCATCCTGGAAATTACCAAGCGCTGGATTTCGCTGGTGCCTTCATATATTTCAGTGATTTTGGCATCCCGGAAGTACCGTTCCACGGGCAATTCCTTACTATAGCCCATTCCACCATGAATTTGTACCGCCGCATGAGTAACAAACATCGATGTTTCAGATGCAAACAATTTTGCCATGGCGGCTTCTCTTGTAAAACGATCACCTGTTGTCTTGGAACGTTCCTTTGCTAAAGCTGCGTTATATACCAATAATCGAGCAGCTTCGATACGGGTCTTCATATCTGCGATCTTGAATGAAATACCCTGGAACTCACCAATCTTTGATCCGAAGGCTTCCCGATCCAGTGCGTATGCCACGCTTGCTTCATAGGCTGCCTCGGCGATACCCAATGCCTGGGCAGCAATCCCAATCCGTCCCGCATCCAGGACAGCCATGGCAATTTTAAAGCCATCACCCTCCTCCCCAAGGCGATCATTAAGCGGACAGCGATAGTCTTCAAACAAAATCTCACTGGTTGCTGATGCGCGAATACCCAGCTTCGGCTCTTTCTTGCCGCGGACAAAACCGGGTTTGTTGGCATCAACCATAAATGCGGTGATGCCCCGATGCTTTTTTCAGGGTCAGTCAAGGTAAACATCACCACGTAATCAGCCACGGGGCCACTGGTGACCCATGACTTCCTACCATTGATAATATACGTATCGCCATCCCGAACAGCCCGACTGCGCATCGTGCCCGCATCCGACCCCGACATCGGTTCGGTTAACGAATATGCCCCAATTGATTTTCCAGAAGCGACGGGAGTCACGTATTTCTGTTTTTGAGCTTCCGTCCCAAATTTTAGAATACCATTGCAAAACAGCGAATTGTTAACTGACATGATTGTGCCATGAGCTGCATCCACTTTACAAATTTCTTCCAGCGCCAGCACGTAAGCCAGAGTATCCATGCCTGCTCCGCCATACGCCTCGGGTACTTCTATGCCCATGAAGCCCATTTCCCCCATTTTCTTTATCGTTTTGGAAGGGAATTCACCCGTCTCGTCAAACTCAGCCGCAACCGGAGCAATCTCTTTTTGGGCAAAGCTTACGCGCCGCCTGGCGAATGCTTTCGTGTTCTTCAGTAAATGGAAATAATCCACTGCCTGCCATTGTCTCCTCCAAATTGAAATGAGTTGGAATGATTTCGATTATAGCATGGGAAATAAATCACATTTATCTACATATTTCTTCTATGCACGTTCATTGAAAATGGGTTTATACTTATGATTAAAGTTTATAATTTCAAAAATCATCTATGCTATCTAAATTAAAGAAGCGTATTGATTGGTAAGCCACTTCCCACCCAGCAGCTGGCTGAGAAGCGGTTGAATAAATTCCGCGCCCTGGCGGCTTTCTCTCCCGATGCACTATCTTCAATTGCATATGCTAACCAGGAAATTTACCTGGGTTTAGTGGTAGCGGGGAGCGCCGGGTTAGTGCTAGCCTGGCCAATCGGGTAGGCAATCAATCAAATCAAGTGATTTGGGTGAAAATCAAAAAATGGCAGGAGACACCATCTTATGAAAATTCTCATTGCGTCTGATATGGAAGGTATCACTGGTGTGACCAATTGGGACCAGGTCAATTCCAACCACGCTGAATACCCACGATTTCGCCGCCTGATGACCCATGATATTAACGCAGCCATCCGTGGCGCACTCTTGTCAGGTGCCGACGAGGTTTTAGTCACCGACGGGCACGACCGTGGCACCAACATCCTGCTCGAAGAGCTGGACCCACGTGCTCACCTGATCTGCGGTGACTACACCCTGGCAATGATCCAGGGTATCGACCAGGACATTGATGGGGTCATATTCGTTGGTTATCATGCTCGTGCTGGAAGCCAGGCTGGTATTCTCGACCACACCTGGTCCAGCCGGCGGATTGCCAACCTTTGGCTGAATGAGGTCCTGGTAGGTGAATATGGTCTGAATGGTGCTGTAGCTGGTTATTTCAATGTGCCCGTACTCATGCTCAGCGGTGACCAGACCGCCTGTTCCCAGGCAACCGACCTGCTGGGTAATATTGAGACGGCGATTGTTAAGCGGGCGATCAGCCGCATGGCTGCTGGAGTCGCCTCCCTCCACAGGTCACCCAAGAGCTCATCCAAAATGCTGCCGGCCTGGCTGTTAAGCGCCTTAAGGCTGGTGAAGCTCCCAAGCCATTTATCGTCGCCGACCCGGTGCATGTCACGATTGATTTCAACACCTCAGACCAGGCAGACCAGGCTGCGCTATTCCCAGGTTCCAGGCGGCTGGATGGCAGGCGGCTGATTTTCACCGCTGATAATATGCTGGCAGCTTACCTTGCCTTCCAGGCTACGGTGTCGATGGTGAGCATGTAAGCGTATTACCCAGCCTGATTACGCTAACGGTATCTCTGCCTGGTGTTCCCATTGCTGAATTATCTGAAAGGATAATCATTATGCCCTTTTCGTTCGGCATCCCACTTGGCTTTATGGTGATCGTTATTGGCGCTCCTCTCTTTACAACACGATATAAAAAGACCGCAATGGTAGTGATGGGTGTTGGCCTGGTTATCTCTATTTTGACATTCATCCTGATCATGCTAGCGCTCAATTCGCAAATGTAATTCAATCCAATCTTCCGTAATCCATATTGTGAGGGTGCCGTTCTCAAAATCCCTTAACTAATATGCTATAATCCCCCCGCAGAAAGGGATACTATGCTCAAGAAATTCGTCACCCTTTTCGGTGGTGACCCCAACAAAAAAGCCATCGGCAAATCGAACGAGGTCGTCGACCAGATCAACAGCCTGGAGACAACTTTCGAAGTGCTGAGTGATGAAGCTCTGCTGGACAAGACGGCGGAATTCCGTTCCCGATTAGCTGCCGGTGAAACACTCGACGACTTGCTTCCCGAGGCTTTTGCAGCTGTACGCGAAGCCAGCAAGCGCACCAACGGTCAACGCCATTATGACGTGCAGCTGATTGGCGGGATTTCACTGCACCAGAGTAAAATCGCGGAGATGCGCACTGGAGAAGGTAAGACTCTGGTCGCCACCCTGCCGCTATACTTGAATGCCCTCACCGGACGTGGCACTCACCTGGTGACCGTGAACGATTACCTCGCTCGCCGTGATGCGCGTTGGATGGCACCCATTTACAATGCCCTTGGCCTGAGCGTAGGCGTGCTCCAGATGGCAGCCCGCACTGAGAATGGCAAGAAGGCATTCATCGTGGACCTGGAAAAGCAGTCGCCACATGAAGACCAGCACCAATTGCGCCTGGTGCCGCGCTCCGAAGCCTACGCTGCCGATATCACTTACGGTATTAACTCGGAGTTTGGATTCGACTACCTGCGAGATAACATGACCTTGCGCCTGGAGGATCGTGTCCAGCGTGGCCATTATTTCGCCATTGTGGACGAGGTGGACAACATCCTCATCGATGAAGCCCGCACCCCGCTCATCATCTCTGGGCCTGCCCAGGATGATGCCGAGTGGTACGTGCGCATGGCACAGGTGATACGCCAGCTACGGAGCGAGGATTACGAGCTGGATGAGCGCGACCGCAATATCACCCTGACCGAGATCGGTGAAATTCACGTTGAAGAGCTGTTGGGAACTACCCTGCGTGACCCCGACCGACCGGAGGATGTTACGCCCGAGCAAGCCCGCCTGATGGGCTTTTTGGAACAGGCTTTGCGTGCCCAGTTCCTGTTCAAGCGTAACAAAGACTACCTGGTCCAAACCGGCAAGGTGGTCATCGTGGACGAGTTCACTGGCCGCCTGATGCCAGGTCGCCGCTGGTCAGATGGACTGCACCAGGCAGTTGAAGCCAAGGAAGGCGTGCGGGTGCAGCCGGAGAACGTCACCTACGCCACCATTACCATCCAGAACTACTTCCGCATGTACGAGAAACTGGCTGGTATGACCGGTACGGCTCTCACGGAAGCTGAAGAATTCGACAAAATCTACAAGCTCGACGTGATCGCCATCCCCACCAACCTGGAATACCAGGCGACCCGGGATGGATCGCCACTCGTGATGCTGGAAGCCAAGGACGAACAAGGTTACAAATACAACTTTTATGCCCGCCGGGAAGATACCAACCAGGACCCGGTCTACTTCAAACGAAAAGACTTCCCCGATATCATCTACCGCACCGAAGAGGTGAAGTTCCGCGCCATCACCAGTGAGATCCTGCGCTACCATTGCCAGGGACGCCCCATGTTGGTGGGCACCACGTCAGTGGAGCTCTCCGATCACCTTTCCACCCGCCTGCGGGCTGAGCCATTGCGCAAGCTGGCTCAAATTGCCCTGCTGCGAAAAGTCTGGTTGGAGAAGAACGACCGTGAGGAAGACGGGCGCCTCATCGAAGAACTGGTGCCCCTCAATGCTCCGTTGGACCAGCTGAATGTGGCTGAAATGCGTAAGATGGCACGCGAGCTGGGCATCTCCTTCAACCCGGAAGACCCTGAAAATCTACCGCACCTGCTGGATATCCTCGACCTCACATCTGCAGAGACCGCTCGCCTGAAAGCTGACCTGGAATCAGGTATTGCCCACCAGGTATTGAACGCCCGTAAGCACACTGAAGAATCTCAGATCATCGCCGGGGCGGGTGCCTTTGGTGCTGTCACCATAGCCACCAACATGGCTGGGCGTGGAGTGGATATCAAGCTGGGCGGCGAGCTGCCCGATGGTGTGATCGACTCGGTCAACCGCGTGCTGCACAGGTCTGGGATCGCCGACCCATACGACCTGCGCCACGAAGAGCGCCGCCAGACACTGGCAGCACTCACCCCCGAACAGATCGGTATCTACGAAGCCGACATTAATAGTTTCCTGCAGTACATGCAGGATATGCAGAGCGTGAAAGAATTGGGAGGCTTGCATGTGATCGGCTCGGAGCGCCATGAAGCCCGACGGATTGATAACCAGCTGCGCGGTCGTGCTGCCCGCCAGGGCGATCCGGGCTCTTCGCGTTTTTACCTCTCGCTGGAAGACGAGCTGATGCGCCGCTTTGGTGGTGGGCAGGTCGAGTCGATCATGCAGCGCATGAAGATCGACGACGCCGTTCCCATGGAAGTTGGCCTGGTGAGCCGGTTGGTTGAGCAGTCGCAGACACGCGTGGAAGGTGCCAACTTTGACGTCCGCAAGCATTTGCTCGAATACGACGATGTGCTCAACTCGCAGCGTAAGCGCATCTATTCGCAGCGCGACCTGATCTTCACCAAGCCTGACCTCTCGGAGGATGTGACCGAATTGCTGGGTATTGAGGTCAACCGGCGTGTTCCCGAATCGCTGGCGAGTGACGAAGGCCCTTGGAAGTTGCTCGCCTGGCTGGACCAAATCCAACCCCCACTCGACATGGGTGGCATGCTCTTCCCCTCCTATACACTCAAGTTGCTGCTCGATCATCTTACATCCAGGCAGAAGACATATAATTCGCTGGATGAGATTCGCGATGCCTTGCTAAGCCTGGCTGGCGATGCGCTTAAAGCTGAGGATGAACACTTATTACACACGGTCAACAACCTGCTGGAGAATTCTCGTGAGCGCCTGCAGGGACAGGTAAAGGAACGCCAGGAGGCGCTTGATACTTTCTTTGAAGGATTGAGCCTGGGGGAGGGGGAAGAAGTTGCCCCACGCAGCCCACGCGAGCTGTTGGATGAGCTGGTCGGGGTGGTCCATGTCAACATCCGCCTGACCCCAGAGGAGATGCGCCTGTTGCGCGACATCCCCGACAAGGTGCAGGATACCGTGCGCGCCCAGGTAGAGAATGCCGTCATCAACCAATCGACATTGCGGCTGGTAGGCGCGGTTGAGCGTCGGTTGGAAGATAGCCTTGACATCGATGTTGCCCAGCTGGAGGGTGATGATTGGGAAAAGCTGGCAGACCAGGTATACCAGGCGGTTCAGGTGGCTTTACGCAGGCGCCGTGAACGCCTGATGGGAACTGGTTCTGGTGCTGCCGCTGGCCAGCTGAGCCGTGATATTGAAAATTACCTGTCCAAGATCAATGGACCCATCACCACCAACCACATACTGGGGTTGCTGTTGATGATGCCGCAAGGGACCAAAGCCGCCTTCGATAAGAAAACCCACCGCCGCATCGTTCAACGTACCACACGCCTGACTTATATCTACCTGGCAGCCCACCTGCTTGGATCGAAAGACCAGGATCCGGTGACCGAGGACGTGCTTCAACACCTGCAGTCTGCCCAGCAGACTATCCGGCGTGCCTGGGGAGCTGGTGAATTCTCGCGCCTGGCGGGAGCCCGGCTACCTGAGCTTGAGCCACAGCTACGTGAGACGCTTTGCTCTCTTCTGGGTGAAGAGACCTGTACCAGCCTGCAGACCCAACCCCTGCAGAGCTTGACCAGGGAACAGGTCATCCAGGTGATGGACGAGCTGGGAAGGAGAGCCCTGACCGAGGTTTACCGGCAATTGCTGTTGGGCGTAATCACCGAGCTGTGGGTGGAATACCTGACCCAGATGGAAGGTCTACGCGTGTCCATCGGGTTGGAAGCCTACGGGCAGCGCGACCCGCTGGTGGAGTATAAGAGCAAGGCCTCGGAGCTGTTCCAGAACTTGCTCAGGGATATGCGCAGTGGTGTGATTATGCGCATGTTCACCTACCGCCCGCGCAACCTGAGTTCGGTGCAGAGTGAGATGCAACACCAGACCCAAGGGGAAGATATAGAGGATAGTATCACTCCAATCCCTGAAATGTCTGAACTTGCCAGCGGAAACGGGGATGAGGCGACCGAGCAGGAATTGGATGAAGGGATGGGAGCCGAACCTGAGCCCAAGGAGGAGCAGGTTGTTATGGGCTCCAACCAATCCCAGCTGAGCCGCTCGCAGAAGAGGAGAAGGCATCGGAGGTGAGGGGGAGAGGTTAGCCATGAGCCGTGAGCCGTGAGCGGGAAAAAGAAAGATTACCATAAAGGGTTCAATGGAAAATGAAATTAAATGGTAATCAGGTTCAAAGGCGATCCGGTGATAAGGCGAACGGGGTGATTTCAAGATGTCATAGACCGATTGGAATGGTGTAAAAAACGGAGAACGAATATTATTTTCAAAGATGAGTTCATCCCGGGCAGATCTTGAAAACTTGTTAGGTTTGGTTTTACAAGGGGTTGAAGTATTTGCAAATAATTCAAATGCATTCAATTCATCTTTTCCGGGAACGGTATTTATCGAAAAGGGGGACATTATGTGAATGTTATTCAGGAAGCTGCCATTTCTACATTGAAAAAAGAAGAAGAATTTATATACTGATATTGATAAAAACCAGCTGGCAGTTTTTATAATAAGGGGTTTAGTTCAATCTGGATTTATATCTCAGTGGCTTGGATATGGATTTAGCATGAGTTAATTCTGCCATTTCCAGCATAGATCGTCAGGCTAAACAATCCATTCTGTGACAAGGAGGGCAAAATCCATGAGCGGTTTCATTCTCATCAGTGTCATCAGTGGCGTCCTGTTCGGTCTCCTGGACGGCCTGATCAATGCCAATCCTCTGGCCCAAAAGTTATACAAGGTTTATGAGCCGATCACAAAAAAATCAATCAACCCCATTGCAGGAATAGTTATCGACCTAATATTTGGTTTCATCATGGCAGGCGTGTTTTTACTTCTCTACAATAGCCTGCCCGGTGCGAGCGGAATGATCAAAGGGGTGAGTTATGCACTCCTGGCGTGGTTTTTCCGGGTCGTCATGTATGTCGCATCTCAATGGATGATGTTCACAGTCCCAGTTCAAACATTGCTCTATTCTCTTGCTACCGGATTTGGTGAGATGCTAATCCTTGGTATGCTTTATGGGTTGACTTTGAAACCAGGGATATAAGCGTCAATAAAAAGTTACAGAATCGTAAATATGGTTCACCCATATTTACGATCACGAAAAACATCCCTAGGGCTTCTTGGAGGAACACCGATGAACGAGTCGAAGTTTTCTTTAGGGGTAGACCCCGATTTTCTTCTGTATTCAAGGAGGTATTTGTTGGAAAACGATTAGGAAATTGGCTGATTCGGTCTTATAATTCAAAGTAGATCATAAAATTTAGATATAACTATATATTGAGGAGGAAAACATGTCAACGGATATATTCTTCACCCTGGCCTGCGCCGCCTTTCTTGCGTCCTTATTCGGGTTGACGCTCGCTTTTGCCGGATATAAGCTCTTCCGGATCCTGCTACCGATCTGGGGCTTTTTCTTCGGCCTTTGGTTCGGCGCACAGTCTATTCAGGTCCTTTTTAATGAAGGTTTCCTGACGACGATCACGAGCTGGGTGGTAGGTTTGCTCGTCGGCGTCCTTTTTGCGGTGCTCGCCTTCCCGTTCTATCTCTTCGGTGTGGCAATCCTTGCATCATCGCTGGGCTATTTTGTAACTGTGGGGCTGCTGCTGTGGCTCGGAATGTCTTGGGGTTGGCTATTGTGGCTCATCGCTATCATGGTGGCAATTGCGGTGGCAGCGGTGACCCTCATACTCAACCTGCAGAAGTGGGTGATCATCATTGCCTCATCTGTCCTGGGTGCGGGATTGGTCGTGGGCGTCATCACGGCATTGTTCAGGCCTGCGTCTCTGTTGCTGGAAAATCCGGTGCGGGTGATGCTTGATACCTCACCGCTGCTGCTGATCTTATTCCTGGTGCTGGTGATCTTAGGGATCATTGTACAGGCCAGAACGACCCGCAGCGCCACAATGGTTGAGCCAGCGACACCCGTCAAATCTGTAGAGATCCCTACACCAGCCCCTGTAGAGGCTGCTCCCGCAGTTGCTGTAGCTTCGTGCAGCCGGTGTGGCTGCTGTTGTTGAAGAGGCCAGGCAGGAGCCTGCCCCGGTTGAACCTGTTGCCCCAGAAGTACCCATCGAGGAAGCTGCCCCCGCAGCAGTGCCCGTTGAACCCCTCGCTACGGAAGCCTTTTCCCCGGAAAGCAAGGCTGTCACTATCAGCGGTGATGAAGCAGATAAGTTCAAATACAGCCTGGATTATATTGAAGGTATTGGTCCGGCTTATGCTGCCAGGCTGAATGCAATCGGCATCACCACTCTGCATGACCTGCTGGAGAAAGGTGCATTCCCTAAAGGTAGGGAAGAGATCGCCACAGCTGCTGGGATTAGCCACTGCCCTGGTCTTGAAGTGGGTCAATCACGTCGACTTGTTCCGCATTAGAGGGGTGGGCTCAGAATATGCCGATCTGCTAGAGATGGCGGGTGTGGACACCGTGGTCGAGCTGGCCCAACGCAACCCAGACAACCTGTTCGGTAAATTAGAAGCGGTGAATGAGGAAAAGAAGCTGGTACGCAGGCTGCCCGTGCTCAACCAGGTACAGGAGTGGGTTGAGCAAGCCAAGACCCTGCCACGTAAGATCAACTATTAATTTTTCATCGGATGCCAATGGTTAAAGGACAAACCAGCTGAAGGTCAATTGACCTCCAGTTGGTCTGTCTTGGAATTGAGCCTAATTCGTTCAATTGTTTGATCATTTAACCCGCTACATGCTCAAT
Organism: uncultured Chloroflexia bacterium; assembly: GCA_963777965.1. GTDB lineage: Bacteria > Chloroflexota > Anaerolineae > Anaerolineales > UBA4823 > FEB-25. The sequence goes on from CAVZSS010000035.1 coordinate 9,644, forward strand.
TGGAATGCAGAATACGGGCACAAGCCTTTGAAATGGCAATAAACTCCCACAAAGACCTGCTTAATAGCAGGTTATCGCTTTTTCCTCACATTATTTACGGTTATTCAGAAACGGCATGATCCGCATAATATGCATAATTCCAGTGTACGATGAGTCTAATCAGCACTGATCCATATGCGTCAGGTTGATTATCGAATTCTCATAAAGCCTTCAACCCAAGCTTTGCTATCTTGTCAACGATCATGGATCAATATGTAGGCATTCAATTTACTTTATAATGTGCCGTATAGGTAGCATGCTGCATTTGACAGATGATACGCATAGAAAACTTAACGCACTCCTCTTTGCGTTAATGGCAGTTGAGGGGCTGGTTGGTTTAGCTACTCTATTCAACGTTCGCTCTGAACCCGGATCCGTTTTTCTTTTCGGGTATTCGCTTTCGCGTTTAATCCTAGCTGGGGCGGTAATTTCTGTTGTGATCGTGCTCGGCATTTTTGCTGTGGCTGCTCTTCTCCAGCCATTGTGGTGGCAACAATTAAGCCGTCATGTAATGAGGGTTATCACGGCATCAGGCAAGCTATTTTGCCTGGTTGCATTATTTAGCTTATTCTTCGCAATCTTGGCTTTCTCACTGCTTGTTTTAGCGGCAGAGGAAAATGTGCTGGTTACTCAGCGTTCTCTGATTGAGCGGGCTGGGTTTGTGATCATCTGGATCGAATTATGTATTCTCCAGCTCGGCTTGCTGGTCGTGTTGAATTATCCAAGATCAGATTCTGAGAAGCCATTTTTCACAACCCTACGTTGGTCAATTTTGCTTGCAACATCAATTCTCATTTATGATGTTGCATTCTATACCTATGGCGCAATGAGCGATGATATTTGGACGCGTGGACATGAAATTATCTTTCTTCCCGCGATTTTTGGTCTTCTATTGGGTTTGCATGACCAATTTTTCCGCGAGGGCTCCAGGTATAAAATTATCAACCATCTTCTCTTATTGGCTCTGATTGGGGTATCTACCTATGCAGTCTACCGGCATACAACCCTGTGGGCGAGGATTGACTACACACCAGCAAAGTCTTATTGGCATTTGGAGGCAGATTCCTTCCTGAAGGGCAGGTTATATCTCGAAAACCCTGATACCACACATGATCTAACCTTCTATCATGGGCAATGGTATGTACCCAATCCACCACTACCAGCGTTCGTTGTCATGCCTTTTGTGGCGGTGATGGGGGTGGAAAATATCAATATGGTCCGCTTCTCCATTCTCATTGGGGCAATCAATGCAATGCTGCTGTTCCAGGTGTTGACCAAGAGCTCAAGCCTGAACGTGATACCAACAAATCGGACTGGTAACCTGTTATTGATAGCTGTAGCCATATTTGGCACAAGCCATTGGTGGCTTGCCATCAAAGGTCAGATGTGGTACATCAGCCAGCTCTTGACATTAACATTCACTACCCTGGCCGCGCTGCTGATATTATACAAAGCCTCACCATGGTGGGTGGGATTAAGCCTGGGGCTTGCTGTCCTATCCCGCCCAAATGCGTTTACCTTATGGCCTTTTCTGGTTGGTCTGAAATTATATTTGGATTCTCTGGCAGGCAAAAGTATTCGTTCATGGAAACCGTTTTTAGCCTGGTCCATTCAATCTGCCCTGCCAGTATGCCTGGCAATTGCAGGTTTGCTCTATTACAATTTTATCCGGTTTGACAATTGGTTCGATTTTGGTTACGTGACCATTAATAGCGCAGATTGGCTTATGGATGCGGTAAGAACGTATGGCATTTTCAACGTTCACTTCCTGCCCGCAAATTTTTATGCTATGTTCTTAAAATTCCCACACATCGAATTAGCAAGGGGTTGTTTCTACTTTTCAGTCACCCGTGAAGGGATAAGTATTCTCGCAACAACACCAGCGATAATTTATGTATTCCGGCGTTTTAAATTAAATTGGTGGACAGCTGGGGCATGGACATCCATTATTCTTTCGATCGGTCTTCTGCTTTTTTACCACAACACTGGATCCTGGCAGATGGGATACCGATATTTATTAGATTTCCTGTTACCAGTACTGTTCTTGATGGGGTTAGGAATTGGAAACGTCCATCCTGGGTCTTCATTGGGTTAGTTCTATTAAGTATCATCATCAATGTGGCAGGTATTTTGGTGGTTTACGGAATGGTGGTGCAAACCAGGTCGTATTTAATGAATAAATATTATCCTTGTTGAAGATGCCATTGATTTGTTAAAGATCCTGCATATGGTTCAGCCAGGAGAGAAGTAAGCAATATTTGTAACTTAATCGCTCTTATTGTCTGCCCAGGGAGATGTGCCACCCGAGTCGCTCAGCGATGAATTCATCCAGCACCTGGGTACAACAATATCAAATCCTTGTTTCTTGGCGGTTGGCGGCACGATGAAGTTCAGCCCTGCAACTCAATCGACCTAACTGCAGATGTTCTCAAGAAACAGCTAGCATACGATAAAATAATAGTGTTGTTGGGTGTAACAGCCGTAACCATGAAGATTTATTCTGATTGACGGTTGTATCACGCTGGCCTACATAGAACCAAATTCGAATATGGAGACATGTATGAAAACAGATGACCATCTCAATGACAAAAATCAACCAGTCAATGGCAGGCTGGCTTTGATGGTCTTTTCAATCGGGGCGATCATCGGGGCTCTGATTTCGATGGTTCTCTTACGTACAAACCGGATCAAAGCGTTCTTCCAGAAAGCGCAGCCTTATTCCGAACCCAGCATGGACGGTGAAGCGAATATCGGGGAGACTGCTAGTCTTGTTACGGACTCGTCATCATCTCAGGAAGGTCTCATGCCTGAAGATCCATCCACCACCTCCCAAGTTCAAATGTCTGACTGTCGCTTTATCCGCTGTTCCGACAGCGGGATTATCATCCAAGACCAACCGGCCAGGAGTGAAAACTGCACACCCAGCAGACGTGCCTTCCAGCAACCGGTGGAGTGCCCCCACACGTTACATTATGGGCGTGTTCCTGTTCCTGGCAATAATCGTTGTCTTGTTTGTCGGACGGTCAGCCATTCCCCTGGTGATAGGCGCGGCATTGCTGGCTTTATTGGTAGATCCGTTGATCAGGTTTTTGATGCGACGCTTGCGCATGAAAAAAGTGCTAGCAGTTGGGCTTACGTATTTCTGCGTGGTAGCCATCGTGGTGCTGATCCCCCTGCTGGCAGTTCCATCGTTAGTGCAGGCTTTTAATTTTGTCACAAATATCGACACCCAACTAGTTGCGCAGCAGCTGAGCGAGGTGATCCAATCCATATCAGAGTCCTTGCAAGCCAACCCCGGATTAGCAGCGATATTACAACCCACCCTGGATTCCCTTATCGTGAAGCTGGATGATTTTACCTCCGCGACACAAATCGGGGGTTCTGGCATAAACCTGTCGGTGGCTGATATTCACCAGTGGATTTGGGAAGGCAATGGGCACCGTGGCGAATATATTGGGACCAACTTTTTCGGTTCTGGCCTCCTTATTATTCACATTGTTGATGTCACTGCAAATGTCACTCACCGCGGATGCGTTTACGAACTGGTATGCAGACCTGATCCCTCCAGATTATAGCCCGGAGCTTAATGGGCTGATGATGAATATCCGCCAGATATGGACAGGTTTCCTGCGCGGTCAGATGACACTTATGTTGTTCATCGGTATCATCATCTGGCTGGGAGCGACCATTCTGGGATTGCCGCAAGCGATTTTGCTGGGTGTGATTGCGGGAGTGATGGAGCTGATCCCTAATGTTGGACCTACCCTGGCAGCTATTCCAGCGGTTCTACTTGCCCTGTTGTTCGGATCCGCTAATTTTGAAATTAACCACCTGGTTTTTGCCTTAATTGTGGATTGCTTTTTACGTGCTTGTCCAGCTGCTCGAAAATCAATTAATCGTGCCGAAAATCATGGGGGATGCTGTCAATCTCCCGACCCTGGTCGTATTAATCGGCACCATCGCGGGTGCCGGGGCATTTGGTATCCTGGGTGCACTTTTAGCTACCCCGGCGATCGCCACGGGGAACCTGGTGTTCCGCTATATTTATGGAAAGATCATGGAGAAACCGCCTCTTCCACCACCGGTTGAAGAAAAGCCAGGTATTGTGGAAACCGTGAAAGGTTTTCTATCAGGGGTACGCGATCAATTTAAGCTGGGAAAACGATCATCATCTGGGGAATTGAAAGGACGATCATCGAATAAGATTAGCAAATAATAATCTTCAAAACCTTGTTATCCCTTCAAAGTCTGATATAATTACCTTCACACGGACTCCAGAATTTCGCGCTCGGTTATAAACGCCGCCATTCTGCATCGAATGGCGGTTTCTTTTTTCGAAGTTGATCCTGGATGATCTCATAACAGCTGCCTAGATGCCGGGATGACTGAGGTTAGTTGCACACTCAAAAAAGGAAAAAAGAATGGATTCAAAATTATATGTTGGAAATCTGTCCTATGATACAACCGAGGACGGACTGCGTGCTAAATTCGCTGAAGCTGGTACAGTCGTAGCAGTGGAAGTGATCAAGGATCGCGATACTGGACGCATGAAAGGTTTCGCTTTCGTGACAATGAACAACCAGGAAGAGGCGGAGAACGCTATCCGGATGTTAAACGGAAAAACGCTCGATAACCGCGAGATCAAGGTGAACATTGCCCGACCGCGCGAAGAGCGCCCTCGCAAATCTTACGGCAGCCGACGCTGGTAAAATAGCTCGCATTTTCTCCGGATCAGGGTGCCCTACACCCTGATCCGTGATTTCTATATTGGGTAGGGAGAGAGGTGTATCATGGGCTTTCAAGTTGGTAATCAAGTGATTCATTGTACTTTTGGCCTAGGTGAGATCACCCAAATCGAGGAAAAAACCATCAATGGGAAACAGGAAAAGTGTTATGTCGTTCGGATGAATGATATGACCATCTGGATTCCTATGAATGATGAAGGGCAAAACAGCCTGCGCGAACCCACCCCACCAGAAGAATTTATTAAGACTTTACCCATCCTGATCAGTCAAAATGAGAATTTGGAGGAGGACCGGGTACTGCGTAAAAAGCAGCTCACAGACCAACTCAAAGATGGGCAATTATCCTCAATCTGCCGGGTGGTGCGGGATTTGAGATATTATCAACGTAATTCCAAGTTGAATGACCAGGAGAAATCCATTCTCGAAAGGGCTGTAAAGTCTCTTCTCACTGAATGGGAATTTTCGATGGGTACCACTCAACTCCAGGCTCACCAGGCAATGGAAAGCATGTTGGGAAGTTAATTGCTTCAGACAATTTAAAGACCCTGAGCATGGTACTCCATATCCTCAGGGTCTTTTATTATGTTTTAAACCCAGTGGACATGCATCCAATTCTTACACCTGCATTCCTTTATTTACCTTCAAAAAATATACGCCTCTGCCTGGATATCCTGCATGTCAGGCTAAGATACCTGCTTTGGCAGCCAGCGCCGAGGGGGTCTGGCAACCTACGATGGCAGGTGCCTCATGAATCAGTTCGTCAGTCTCAAGGGCTGCCACCATGAAGAGGGCATAGTCCACCCGGCGGGTGAGGTTGCTCGCCAGAATGGGGTCACCATTACTCGTCAGGAACCTCTCAGGCCGTACTCGACCATGCGTAACCTGAAGCTCACCTCATTTTCTCTTGTGGATGGTCCCACCGACCATTTAGCTCATGGCCTGGCTTTAAGCGCTCGTTCGATGTCCTTCACCCGGTGGAAGGCAGAGTGTCCGTCAAGGTCGTAAGGCCATTCCGGCCTGTGCTCCCTGCCGCTGAACCATTCTTCAGGTGCTTCTCTCAAAGTGACCAACACATCCTCCTGGACCTGCCTGTGCCAGGCCAGCACCTCCTGAGGAGAACGGTCATGCCAGCGCAGGAAGATCATATGGTTCTCCTCGGTTTCGTCCCAACCCACGCCAATCAGGCCGGCGCGGCTGCCCCCTGACTGAGCGGGCTTTGTCGGCTTTCCAATAGGTGATATGGCTTACGGCATCCTTCACCGTCCAGGGGTCTTTCGATTCGGGGCGGATCAGCAACCTGTCCCAATCTTCGTCGGCCAGGTTTGCAACAAGACCGTCCAGGAGCTCAAACTCGCGGATGGTGCGCGCAATAACTTCCTCACGATTATGTTGCATAATCTATAAGTCCTCCTGCCATCCCAACTATCGAATCAAAGATTGTTTCATAAGTATTAAGTATTTGGAATATATGAAGATTGACCGGATACGGGCTGATTATACCCCACGTGTGTTAATTGAGTTTTCGAGTGAATTCTTAATAAATATTATCAAAATATCGATTGGCATATTCTTGGATAAACGCTTCACCCCCTATGGAATGGGCTTGGATTAACCTTTAATGAATTACAAGTGCTGAGTTGTTGTTTAAGTAGTATATTTATATCCTAACCCGATCACACAAAACAGAGAAAAGGAGGAGTCATGAATATCATACGTCGTATCCTTGGGATATTAGTCATGATCGCGGGTATCCTGGGTTTAGGGATCAGCCTGGCTGGGCTTATTGGGGTGTGGGTGGCAAAACCAACCGTGGCCACCTTTGCAAATAACACCATCGACACCCTCAGCGAGAGTGTTACTACCAGCCAGAATGTCATGGAAATTACTGGACAGGCACTTGGAGCTACTGTTGATAGCCTGGATGCTTTATCAACTATGTTGAGTACGACCGCTACCACGGTGGAAGATACCACGCCAATGCTCATGGATATCAACACCATCATGTCTGATACAGTTCCTTCCACACTGGAAGCAGCCACATCTTCGCTGTATACTGCCCAAGATGCTGCGCAGGTTCTCGAATCCACCATAAAATCCCTGGATGCTTTTCGTTTTTTATTGAGTGCCACACCGTTGTTGGGTAATTTAGTAGGCCAGACGGGTGAATCCTACAACCCGGAGATTCCTTTGGCAGATTCATTAGGCGAGCTGGCAGCAAGCCTCGAAACTCTGCCGGATACATTTGTTGAAATGTCGACTAAACTCAGTACCGCCGATGACAACATGGGATCCATTCAAGAAAATCTGGTTACCATGTCAACTGGCGTTGGCACGATTTCATCCAGCCTGGGCGAGTATGAAAAGATGGTCGTACAATCTCAATCATCCATGGATAATGTAACATCACTCCTCACCAATATTCAGTCCAACCTGGCAACTATCCTCAATGGGGTGGCAATCGTATTGACGTTGTTTTTCCTGTGGCTTCTGGCGGCTCAGGCTGTCATCCTCAGCCAGGGATGGGAGCTATATCAGGGCACTGCAGATCGTATGGAAGGTGGAGAAGCCTAGGCACCGGTAAATGGTCCAGGTGCCGAGTTGAGAGCAATTTCCATGATAGAATCTTTATACACATCTCTGAAATATTCATAATCACCTAAATACATTTAATTGGAGGCCTCACATGGCATTCACACGCGATACCACACTTGGTGAACTCTTAAAGGATCCGCAGGCAAAAGCTGTTTTGGAAAAACAACTGCCAGGTATTGCGGATAACCCAATGGTAGTGATGGCTCAAGGTATGTCACTGAACATGATTCTATCCATGCCGCAAGCAGCACAGCTCGGAATTACGAAGGAAAAGGTCGACGCCATCCTGGCAGAAGTCAACAAGCAGGTCAAGTCGGTAAGTTTCGCGGGCGTGATACCTCAATAATACGAGATATTCCTTCATCATTTGCCCACCACAATAAAATTTGCCGCAACGAATGGATGAGAACTGCCAGGCAGTACTCATCTATTCGTCGTTGTGCAGCCGCGGAGTAAAACCATGCAATCGAAAAGATCGCCAACGAATTTGGATATTTCGATGAAACAACCGGCGAGTATGTCATCACCCGCCCGGATACGCCCACGCCTTGGATCAATTACCTGGGTAAAGGAACCTACGGTGGGATCATCTCGAACACTGCCGGTGGATACTCATTCGACCGAGACCCGAAAAACCGGCGCGTGACCCGCTACCGCTATAATGCTGTCCCAGTTGATCAACCCGGGCGCTACGTTTACCTACGCGACCAGGAAAGTGGAGCGTATTGGAGCCCTACCTGGCAGCCCATCCCCGAGCGGAAGCTGGATGCTTACGAATGCCGGCATGGACCGGGCTACACGCGCATCACCAGCCAATACCAAGGCATACAATCTGAGCTATTATATTTTGTACCTAATTCCGCCAACCCCAGCCCATCCTTCAAAGAGACCGAAGAGGCAGCCTGTGAATTGTGGGTACTGCACCTGCGCAATGCCTCCAGTAAGCCGCGGGTGCTGCGCTCCTTCAGCTACGTTGAGTTCAGCATGTGGAATGCAGATGCCGACCTGAACAACCTGGATTGGGGACAACACGTCCTGCACAGCCATGTTGAAAATGGGATTATCTACGTTAATACAACCTTCCGCCCCACCACCAGCTTTTTTACCAGCAGCCTGCCAGCCGATTGGTTTCGATACGGAGCGGGAGGTGTTCATTGGCAGCTACCATGACCTATCGAATCCAGCTGTGGTAGAGAATGGAATGCCTAAAAACTCACAGACTGCCGCGCGGCAATAACGTCGGCGTGCTGTGCCATGAAATCAAGCTGAATCCCGGCGAGGAGAAGGAGATCATCTATATATTGGGGGTGACCGAGGCAGCCGGAGCAGATCGCCCCACTTGTAGCCAGATATACACAGACGGAAAATGTGCAGGCGGCCTTTGCTGCTCAAAAAGCTGAGTGGGATGCCTACCTGGGCAAATTCCAGGTTGAGACGCCGGATGCCAGGATGAACGCCATGTTGAACGTCTGGAACCAGGTGCAGTGCCGGGCAACCCTGTTCTGGTCGCGCTTTGCTTCTGCTTATGAGACGGGACTCGGGCGCGGCATGGGGACGCGCGACTCAGCTCAAGACACACTGGCGGTGGTACAGAATGCCCCTGAGACGGGCACGCCAGAACCTGTCCACCCTGTGGAAACTGCAATTCCATGATGGACATACCTGGCACCAGGTCTTCCCACTGACCGGGGAAGGCGGGCGCTGGGCTGGCAGCCGAGTATCCTGAAAAACCGCAGTGGTTCTGTGATGACCACCTGTGGCTGTTGATCGCAGTCTGCGCTTACCTGCGCGAGACGGGTGACTTCTCCTACCTTGACGAACGCATCCCTTACGCGGACGGGGGCGACGATCCCATATGGGGTCACATGCAACGAGCGGTTGAATTCACACTGGAACATCGAGGTCCACAAGGTTTACCACGCCTGGGCTTTTCGGACTGGGACGACACCATGAATCTGGACAATGGCTCGGGCAAAGCTGAGAGCGTGATGGCAGCCCAGCAGTTCTGCCGGGCTATGCTCGACCTGGCAGAGCTATCCGAGCACCTCGGAATGATGGAGGATTGCAGACGGTATAGGATGCTGCACGGCGAAATGGAAGAGATCATCAACCGGGTTGCCTGGGATGGTGCATGGTATGCACGCGCCTATGACGATGAAGGAAGACCGGTGGGAGTGCAGGCGGAGGAATATCACCAGATCGGTCTGAACACGCAAACCTGGGGGGTGATCGGCGAGTGTGCCCCCGAGGAACGCGCCAGGCAAGCGATGAGAAGTGCACATGAAAGGCTGAATTCCCCCTTCGGCCTGGCGATTCTGGCACCCGCATATACCCACGGAGACCCGCGCATTGGTGGCACCACCACTTACCCACCGGGTGCCAAGGAAAATGGCGGTATCTTCTGCCACACCAACACGTGGGCGATCATCGCGGCTGCCCGCCTGGGATGGAACGACCTGGCGTACCAATACTACCAGCAGATCAACCCAATGGCTCGCAGTGATCATGATGTCTTTAAAGTTGAGCCATATGTATATTGCGGTAATATCTGCGGACCAGAGCATCCACAATTCGGCTACGGGCGCAACTCCTGGCTCTCAGGCACCGCTTCGTGGACTTACGTGGCAGGTACGCAGTGGATCCTTGGGATTCGACCCACCTATCAAGGTTTGAAAATAGCCCCGGTTATTCCGCAAGCCTGGAATAGTTTCAAAGCGCGGCGCGTATTCCGCGGGGTAACCTACAATATCCAGGTGGAACGGGCAGGCAGCGGGAATGATGCAACCTTGAAGGTGGATGGTGTACTTATTGAAGGGAATGTCGTACCCTTCCCACCCGAGGGGACGGACGAAGTGCAGGTGAAGGTTGAGCTGAGGTGAGGTGAAGGGATAATTTCGCTTGCATCATACCGTGGTTTTAGCATTAGGTTTGGACCACTCTCATGTATGAATAAATGACTATCTGAGCGAGAATTATTATTTTTCCACCCCATTGAAATCTCCTTAGAAAAGTGCTATAGTATTATGGATGAGTGATTTGGGGGATTCCCAGATCAAAAGGAGGGTTAGTCTATGAACAATGAGAACGACAAGAAGCTCACGTTCGGTATCATGCTGGGTCCATTCCCCCCCTGGAAGAAAATCATCGAATGGGCAAAACTAGTTGAAAGCCTGGGATTTGACAAACTGTGGCTTCCGGATCATTTTGTCAATCCTGACGATAAGAACATGGATTGGCTAGATTGCTGGAGCGTACTGACTGCACTGGCGACCCAAACCGAAAAAATCACCATGGGCACACTGGTCTCCAGCATGACGCTGCGCAACCCAGCGGTTTTAGCCCGTATGGCGCTCAGTGCTGATCATATTTCGGGTGGGCGCTTTGAATTAGGCGTAGGCGCAGCTGGAGTAAAAAATTGTCATGAGATGACCGGCGTACCCCGTTGGGAACCACGCGAGCGCTCAGAACGCTATAAGGAGTTTGTGGAAATCCTGCATCACATGATGAATAATGAGGCAACGACCTATCAAGGAAAATACTACAACATCCAGAAAGCCTTGATGCACCCAAAGTTTATTTTAAAACCCCACCCGGTGTTTAATATTGCAGCTCACGGCCCAAAGGCTCTGCGGCTGGCTGCCAGGTATGGGGATGCATGGAACAGCCTTGGACCATTAACGGATATGACCCCAAAACAAAGCAGTGACAATACCCACCAGTGTTATAAAATGTTGCGTGAGTTTGCCAGCGAAGACGGACGGGACCCAGCTCTGTTCGGTCGAACCTTCCTTTTTGGCTGGACCTCCGACGGCCTCTTTCGCTCTATGGATGCTTTTTACGATACCATTGGACGCTACATGGAAGCTGGGATCAATGATTTTTGCTTTATTTACTCACCTGGGATTGACCTCTGGAAAGATTCTTCAATCACCAGCGAGGACTTGTTGCGTAAAATTGCTGTAGATGCCATTCCTGATATAAGGAATAAAATTTAAGCTTTCTGTTAAAGAATACCAGCAGGCGGGAACTTAAGTAAAGCAAGATCAAAATTTGTGGGGGATATATAGTTCAAAAAATGCGCTTTTCATTACTAGATGAACGCTACATATTTACTGGATAAAGCTCATATACAGAAGAAAGCTTCCGTAATCTCCTCTTAGAATACCTATTTTCTTGTATACTATTAGAATATTTTTTAGCCTTACCTTGAGCCTTATTTTTAGATAAACGAGCGCATTAACTGCGTTCTAACAGTTAAGCATTCTAATCATCACAATAGAAAGGTGCCAAAATGTCTAAAATTGATACCCTTGTACAAGATTTTCTCGCCCAGAAAAAGATCGCCGTGGTTGGGGTTTCAGACAAACGCGAGACAGGCTGCAACGCCGGCTACCGCCGGTTCAAATCGGCAGGATACACCGTCAGTGCCGTCAACCCACGCCTGACGACTTTTGATGGTGATCCATGCTACCCAGACCTGAAATCGATCCCGGAAAAGCCGGATGCCGTGTTCATCCTGGCCAACCCAAAAGTCACCGAGCAAATCGTCCAGCAATGCGTTGACCTTGGTGTCAAGCACGTCTGGATGCACTGCCTGATGGGCACGAAGCCCGGTTTGGCTGCCGGTATGACCAGCGTATCAGCAGAGGCGGTGCGCATGTGCCGCGAAAATGGGATCACCGTAATCCCTGGCGCCTGCCCGAACCAATTCCTGAAGCCGGATTTCGGCCACTCAATGATGCGGGTGATGTTCCGCACGCTCGGTTTTCACAGAGTCAACTAGCTGGTGATAGTTCACGATTAGCCCTAGCGTGAATACCAAGATCCTTAACATCAGGAGATCCTGATATGAAAAAATCCTTGTTACCTATGCTACCATGGCTGGTTCGACGGCCGAGGTCGCCCAGGCAGTGGGTGAGGAGATTAGCCAAGAGCGGATTGCAGGTGGACGTCATACCTCTCAGCGAGGTCAAGAACCTGGAAGGCTTATGATGGAGTGGTGGTCGGTGCACCGATGATCATGGGTTGGCACCGTGAGGCAGCACGTTTCTTGAAGAAACATCGGGAAGAGTTCAAACGGATCCCATTGGCGGTGTTCGTACTGGCGATGAGCCTGACACAGACCGGTGAAACAAGCGTGGAGGGTGTTCCGGTCTATGTGGACGAAAATCTACCCAAGCCGCCCCAAAAAATAGGAAGCCTGAGCTTCAGGGAACGCTATGCCCAGCTTTCCCATTACCTTCAGCCTATCCTTAAGGCAACCCGTCCGGTCAAACCGGTGAGCATCGGGGTTTTTGGAGGCCGGCTGGAATATGGGCGCTTTAAAGTGGTGGGCAGTGTTGTTTGCCATGCTGATCATCCGGGCTCCTGCTGGAGAGCGGCGAAACTGGCCAGTAATCCGTTCCTGGGCAGCAGCTCTGCCGTTAACATTTCAACTTGAGGAGAAGAAAACCACTGAAGTGAGTTAATTGGGCTATCTCCAAGGCTCCGCTGCTCTGCGCAGGTGCATTTTGCCAGAAATAGCGCTAAAATGATATGAGGCTTGCATGTCCCTCCACTGCCGCTGAGCCATACCGGAGGGGAGCCTCTATCTTGAAAACAGGCAGCAATGTATAAGAAAGGAATATTCCATGAATACGAATGTTGATGAAGCACGCAACCTCATGGGGCAATTACTCGATGTGACCCGGCGAGAGACACGACTGGCAGTCTCTGGCATCGATCCAGATCGTGTTGTCCATGACGACAACCCGGCATGGCGCGTCCGGGATGTAGTAGGACACCTGGGTGTATGGAATGGTGAGGCAGCCCGTTCGCTGAGGGCACATGCCAAGGACGGCGAGTATTATTGCATCCCAGAGGAGAAATATGATGAGTACAATGGCTTAGCCGTCGATACGCGGCGCAATTGGAGTATTGAGCAGGTTTGGTCAGAGTATGAGGCATCCTATGACCAACTCAAGTTGCTCGTGGAGACAATGCCAGCCGAAAAATGGAATATCGAGATGTTGTATCCTTGGAATGAGAGGGGGACCATCCAGAACTTGATCGAAGTGATGATGAAGCATGATGTCGAGCATCGGGATATCATCTTGGCGGGTTAACAAAGTGCGCATCCGACTGGTGGGATTCTGCGGCGTTTTCAAGCATTTTTCCCAGCCCAGCCCGCCGGGGCAGGTTGGCAACGAGATTTCCCTGCTCCCAAGCAGGTCCACACCCGCCCACATGCAGCTAACCCGAACCGTATGGCGCGTAAACCGTATACAATTCTGATTTAGAGCAAAAGTCAATTCGCGATTACTTCACCCGGGTAAGACATTCACATGATGAATCAATCACAAGAAATCACCATTCTACCTTTCCAGTCCGAATATCAATCCGAAGTAAAGAAACTAATTTTGGCTGGATTAGCAGAACATTGGGGTACCCTTGACCTAACCAAGAATCCCGATTTACATGACATTGGTTTTACCTATGCTAATGCAGTTTTTCTGGTTGCTTGGCAAAACAACAAAATAATTGGCACGGGCGCACTTGTTCCCAAATCAAATGATACTGCGGAAATTGTTAGAATGTCCGTTTCCAAGGATATGCGTCGAAAAGGTGTCGGGAGAAAGATTCTTCAAAGATTATGCGAGCAGGCAAAACTAAATGGATATAAACGCCTTGTGCTTGAAACCACTGAAACATGGCATGAAGTTATCGAGTTCTATAAGCAATTTGGTTTTCAAGTAACCCACCTTCTTGATGACGATGTTTATTTTGCACTTGATTTATCAAATTTCAGTCAATGAATCGCGATTAAAATTGTCTCATTGCGTTTTATATAATGTTTATCTAATTGGAAAAAGCGTGTTAATAATGCGTGCAGCCGACAAGTGGGATTCGACTCGTTTTACAAGCCTTTTTCCGGCTTTGAGACTCTCCCACATCTCAGGTCGACTCCACACCCGTTCACTTGCCAGTAACGCAAACCATTAGGCACATTTGGTATAACTATCATAAAAAAATAAAGGGATTGAATATGGAAACATTTCAAGATCATCTAAATGAATATAGAAAACAACTTGAGAAGGGTGCGATTCAAAAGGCATATAAAGGATTGATGGAATATGTCATGGATTTGAGAACGCATTTTAAAAACAAATATCCTGATTATTCCGTACCCAGCAGCATTTATTATGGATACATGGATATGACCTATTTCCCTGTTTTCCCAAAATCATTGAAGGATCGAAACCTGAAAATCGCCATCGTGCTAATCCATGAACCATTACGATTTGAAGCCTGGTTAGTTGGAGTGAATAAAGGGGTTCAAACGCAGTATTGGAAAATGATTAAAGATAGCGATTGGAATCAATACCATATCGTTCCAACCACAAAAGGCTATGATTCTATTATCGAGCACGTTTTGGTTGAGGCTCCGGATTTCAATGACCTGGGTGGATTAACAAAACAAATCGAGAGCGAGACGTTGAAATTCATCAAGGATGTTGAGGGCTTCTTAGCTATACATTAAAATTGACTGCTGGGTAAAATTCATTGCACCGAGAAGATTGCATATAGCTTGACTTTATTTGTGCATCGTTCCAAATGCTTATGGACGCGTAAAGAGGAGAAAACTGCGATATGAATGCAAATGCCTTTCGCCATTTCTACGACTATCACTTCACTGAAAATCGCAAAATATGGGATACAAATATCACTTCACTATCCCATGAACAGTTCACGCAAGCTGTGGACTACTCGCATGGGTCTGTTCGAGACCAAATCGTTCATCTGATGAGCGTGGACGAAGTATGGTTCAGCGAACTGCGAAATGTCGAATCCTCAGAACCGTTTCCTCCCTCCAACCTTGACGATCGGAAAATCATTCGCGCCCACTGGGACAGCGTTGAGCAGGGTATGCGCGATTATCTTGCAGCATTACGGGACGATATGTTGTTCGATAAGCCGATAAAAGAACCAGAAGAAGACAAAGATCTCATCGTGTGGCAAGTGCTTCTCCATGTGGTTAATCACGGCACAGATCATCGCGCACAACTTCTCAGATTACTTCACGATATGGGCGTCAAAACTGCGTCTCAAGATTACATTTTCTACGTCTATGACAACCTGTAGATGCTTTTTCTGTCTGCGCTGGGTTATCTTACCCCCGCTAAGCAGCGGCATTTTTTGGACTACAAATTCATATCGGCACACAAGCCGGATCTCGTCCCGCCCACTGGCGGCTAATCCAAACCGTCAGGCAGCCGTGCGATCCACTACATTCCCTTTAAGGAGTTCCCATGGCACTTTCTCAACCTGAGGGCTTTCTCGCCGTCCCACCCACCGGCACGGGATGCGGTGTATTGGTCCTGCATGCCTGGTGGGGGTTGAACGAAACCATAAAGGCCTTCTGCACTCGACTGGCCGAATCTGGTTTCGTGGTATTCGCCCCTGACCTCTATCATGGTAAGGTCGCCGACAACATTGCCGATGCAGAAACCCTTGGCAAAGCGCTCGACACCAACTACCTCCAAGCCAAGGCCGAGATTATGGATGCAACCATGTTTCTCAACGCACGTGCTGACCAAGATGGCCACGGCCTGGCAGTGATTGGCTTCTCATTGGGTGCCTATTATGCCCTGGACCTCGCCGCTACCGATCCCGAACATATCCGTTCCGTTGTCCTATTTTACGGGACAGGGGGCGGTGATTTTAGCAGCTCAAGAGCAGCCTACCTGGGTCACTTTGCCGAGAATGATGAGTTTGAGCCGCAATCCAACGTCGACAACCTGGAGGATTCCCTAAGGCGTGCTGGCCGCCCGGTGACTTTCTATCGTTACAGCGATACCGGACATTGGTTCTTTGAACCTGACCGCTCGCAGGCCTACAATCAAGCCGCAGCGAGCCTGGCATGGGATCGAACCCTGGCCTTCCTGAAGCGTTCCTCCAGCTTGTGATTCCAGCCAGTGGGTTGTTACCTTATAAAGCGTGCAGTGGACTTGTGGGATTCTGCACGGTTTGGAAAGGGATTTCCCTGGCTTAGCCCGCTAACATTTCTGAAGTGCAGTGCAGGCTGGTTTAACAAGAGGAGAATCTTATATGACGCTACGTGCCACACTCACCCCCGGTATGTACCATGGTTTCAATAAAAAACCACCCTTCTTTGAAGGCTGGTATTACAAATTGGTCAGCGCTGACGAGAGCTTTAAAGTGGCCATTATCCCGGGGGTGATCCTGGGCCAGGAGGCGCACGCCTTCGTGCAAGTGTTCGATGGTGTGGATGGAACTACGGCCTATCATACATTTCCATTTGAGGATTTCCGGGCTGACGATCGACGCTTTGCGCTCGAGATTGGTGAAAACCGATTCGATGGTAGCCACCTGTCGTTGGCACTTGAGCGCCCTGAAGGTCAACTCACCGGTCAAATTCAGCTAGGACCGCTCAACCCCTGGCCGGTGACACTGATTTCACCAGGCGTCATGGGTTGGTATGCCTGGGTGCCGCGCATGGAATGCTATCATGGCGTGCTCAGCTTTGATCATTCCCTGCAAGGTACATTGATGCTCAATGGCAAAAGGATGGACTTCAGCAATGGCCGTGGTTATATCGAGAAGGATTGGGGACAAGCTTTCCCGGCAGCGTGGATCTGGTTTCAGAGCAACCATTTCGGTGGGGTTTCCGCTTGTATCACCGCTTCAGTGGCGATCATCCCATGGGTAGGGCAAGCCTTCCGGGGGTTTATTGTTGGCCTTTGGCTGAATGGCAAACTCTATCGTTTTACCACGTACAACGGGTCGCGGACCGAATCCCTACAAATTTTCGACGACCATGTGGATTGGGTATTGGTTAACCGCCAGCATCGCCTGTCCATGACTGCCTGCCGTGTCCAGGGCGGTTTGCTGCGCGGGCCAACCCGCCTGGACATGGGCAAGCGGGTGCTAGAAACTCTGAATGCCACGGTGCAGGTGCGGCTCGAAACTCTACAAGGTGGAGTGCTGTTTGAGGGAGTCGGCGCTCACACCGGATTGGAAGTGATGGGTGATCTGCCACGGTTGTTGCGGGGTTGATAGGTGTGCCTCATAGGGGATTGTGACAGCGTCTAAATACCGCAGGCTTTTTTGTTCCAGTCTGCGATCAGCGAAGGCATGTACCATTAGTGTTGTACCTGATCCATGCCGCCTAAATAGTTGACTCTATGAGATTTATTCGTCATAAAGCTGCCATCCAATGGGTCCATTGGACAGCGGCTCCGTTGATATGGTTATGAAGCTACGAATTAGAAGGAAAAAGGCGATCATGGGTAGACTTGTCAACACCCTCCCACCATGTCTACAAGCAGTTGAACGACCAGCCTCAGAAAGAAATTCTATATAGACATTAATTGAAGAAAACCAGATATTATTATATAATATAATATCATTAAGGTCTTAATTATCTGGTTATTAATAGAATTCTTGATGTTATTATCCACAATCAATGCTTAAACAGTTTTTTATTGCTGAGCATCTAAGACAGAAAAGGAGAATTTCAACCAATGTTAAAACTTGACCACACAAAGGATAATCCCTGGATTCTCAAGACCCCTCCGGGAACTTCAGAATACACGATGCACGTAGATTACAAAGATGGCTTGCAGGTCCTTGTCTGCACCGTCGGTAGTACTGTTCTTCTTTATAATGCCCGCTGTATCGATGACCTCTATGCCATGCTGAAGGAAGCTGGCGATTGGGTCGAACTTGGCGGTGCAGATGAGCAAAAGCCGGCCAAGGAAGGAACAGTTGAAGCCTGGGGAAGGTCAACATCCAATCCAGTCAAGGGGTGGTATGGCTTAAAGAAAGGACTGCGCGGCCGATTTGGGGTTTATATCCCACCGTTGATGGAAGCCCTCGGTCTTTGCGAGCTTGAGCACAATCCGAAGAACAACCGGATGCGCGCAAAGTAACCACTACTTAGGTCAAATCTAGTCCCACCGAAGCCGCCTAACACGACGTGCAGTGGAACGTGAGGGATTCCGCCACATTTTCAAGCATTTTTCCTGGCCCAGCCCGTCACATGTGCCTGCGGCACAGTGCAGCCAGGGCAGGCTGGCTTTGAGTTATTACTGCTCCTAAACAGAATCCACGCTCGCCCACCTGCCGCTAACGAAAACCGTTGGTAACATATATAATCAAGATCGATTTACTGCTTCTTGCACAAATTGGTGAACAGGTCGGTGTGTTTTTTCTGGCAGAAACAGGATATCGACCCGGCGATTTGGTCAATACTCTGGAGAAGACAAATCGGTTTTTGGAGAAGGATGAGAAATCAAAGCCAGATGGTCTGTTGGTAAGAGTGCAATTGATCTATCGTCAAAGCGATGGCCGATTTTGGTTTCTGGTAATCATGAAAGATAAGCGTATCAATGACTAAAATGTTTCGGGTGGCCCGGCTACAATTCTTGATTTGCGGAATGGCTCTTTTCGCGTTTGGGGCATTGTGGGCATTATTGTTAGGAGCGCCTTTTTCCCTGTCAAGGATACTCCTTGGTTACCTGGTCCTTCTACCGGCCCATCTTTCCGTTTCCTACAGTAACGACTACTTCGACGTGGATGTAGACAAGTACGACAAACCCACCTTATTCAGCGGAGGCAGTGGTGTTCTGGTGGATCATCCGGAATTGAGAAAACCTGCCAAATGGACTGCGATAACCCTGATCTTGTGTTCCCTGGCACTCGGAATTGTGTTTCAAATTGTGTACGCGTTTCCTATCTGGTTCTTGGGTTTCGTTGTATTGGGCAATCTATTCGGCTGGTTTTACTCCGCGCCACCTATCAGGCTTGCTTATCGCGGTTTAGGTGAATTGTCGATGGCCATTTCCATCGGCCTGCTGATCCCGGGATTTGGATATCTGGTTACAAGTGGGCAGATGAATCAGGATGGATTGCTTTTTATCGTACCCCTGATGCTGTATGGTTTAGCATTCATTCTTACTGTAGAGATACCGGATATGGAATCGGACCGTTTGGGCAACAAGAGGACATGGGTAGCTCGCAAAGGTCGGGGTTTTGGCTTCACTGTGATAGCTGCGTCGTTTCTCCTGGCAACATTATTCTTCTTATGTATTCCGTGGATAACATCCCGGATCTATCCATTGGATTTTCGTATTCTAACCATCCTGTCTCTATTGCCTCTCGGAGCAGGTTGCATCGGTCTGCTAAGGAGACCTATCGAGAAACAATCGGCAACCCGGGTTGTCAATGGGATCTTGATCACGATTGCAGCTTTCTGTTTCTTGGTAGATGGCTATATGGCTTATCTGGTCTTCAGCTAGATGTTGTAGGTGAGGATAAAGAGAAACGTGATAGCCAGAGGGACTCGACCGACCCGATAATCATCAGCAACGAGAAAAGAACGTGAACAGTCAGGCTTTCCTTCACGAACACGCTGCTTAATCACCCGCTCCAGCAGACGTGGGGATTTCTTCCAAGGGACATTCCCATGTGCCGTGGAATAGGGAATATTCGGAAGCGAAAATTTATGCAGGATCCAGGATTAACTGGACTACGGTCTCTTTCTCCAACTCCTGCCGATTGAAGATCATGGGATGGTAGCCACGGGTGAACCAGGGTTTTATCTGGTCAGCATAATGCTTGCTGAAGGGATGCCCAGACTGACCAGGGGCGAGTAATCCCAGGCAATGATCCAGGTCTCCGAGGTCAGCGATGAAACGAAATGGTGGACCGACGACTATGTCGGAAGTCAGGTCGTGGTAACTGGTGCCTGTATTCCAAATGGTATTCGAATCGCCCCCCACTGGGTAAGGACCGCGGTTAAACAACATATCCAATGGTTTTACACTCCCCAGGACGTGAGAAAACCTGATCTTATGCAATTTCTTCCATTCCCATCGATCCACAGAGGAGCCGAATTGGGTCTTTAACTCATCCACGGTCTGACGTAATGCTATGCGCATAAGATCATCCCGGTTTGATCCAGCTTCACTTTGGAACCAGGCAGAATTTTGATCGCTCAGGATCATTAATAACCATTCAAAGGCACGTTCACCGAACAGGCTGGTCTCTGCCAGCAAGGGGACGGGACCTTTGCCAAGATAGCGGATCGCCAGGTCACCCAGCTTGGTAGTGGTCAGCAGCAGGATCATACGGCGGGAAAAGATTTCGTAAAGAGATGCTTCAGGGCTATCCGAGGCGAGCTTGCCATCCCATTTCTGCATGCGATCGACGATCATCTTTAATTCCGGATCATCGGTTTCCAGCTTCCCCAGAAAGCCAGCCATAGTCCGCGCGTGAGGTGAAACCTGGTCGAAATGCATATCCTGAATGTATGCGATATCGATTTTTGGATTGGCTTCAATTAACTCCTTGATGCGGCGAGCGCGGTTGGCAGAGATATAGTCGTTTCCAAGGAAGTGTGGGTAACTACGATCTGCTACACGATTGTTGGCAGTGGCTATGTACCCCTGGGGAGGGTTATAGAGCTGAGGAAGCTGCTCAAAAGGAATAACTCCAGTCCACTCGTATTCACCGGTCCAACCGGGGACAGGGATGCGCCCATCCCCTTTGGCTCGCACCGGCACTCTCCCGGTCAGGTTATAGGCGATATTGCCCCCTGTGTCAGCATACACCGTGTTCTGGGATGGGGTGCCCCAATAACGCAGAGCCTCCCTGAATTCAAGACAATCATGTAGCCCGGTTCATATGGTGTAAAGCCAGGAATAGCTGCTCGGGGTCATAGGCTGTCCAGCGTAAGGCCAGAGGTGTTTCACCACTGAAATCAGGCGCTAACTGGTTGATGATCGGCCCATGGCGGGTAATGATCACTTCTTGATAAACCGTCTTCCCTCCTTTCACCTGGATCGGTTCTTGAAGTACCTCTGCATCCATCCATTTGCCCTGATATTCGTATTGAACCTGACCCTGATCCGTGCGAGACAGATGCTCCATGTACAGGTCCTGGACATCTGGAAATCCGTTGGTAAAGCCCCAGGCGACGTGCTGGTTGTGCCCAGCGATAATGCCAAGCACACCCGGGAAGGACACCCCGGAGAGGTTCAAGTCACCACCAACCAGGTGATTTTCGTACCAGATGGCAGGGATACCCATGAGCAGGTGCATATCATTCGCCAGGAGGGGTTTACCAGACGCAGTATGTGAACCGGAGAGCACCCAATTGTTGCTGCCCAGCCCTTCCTTGGCAGCTGGTCCAGTAAAAGGACGGGCTGCTTCAGCCCGTTGAGAAGCGGTATGCCGATGGTGGAATAGTCTGTGCCAGGAGGGATGATATACGGCTCATCTGCGGATGTATCCGGTTCCAGTTCAGCAGCCATTTCGGGTCCCAGCCGGGCAATCAACTGGGCACGCAGGAGCTCGGCTTCCCAGTTCGCTGATAGCGTCCAGGCCATCATCTTGCCCCAGGAGAGTGAATCGACAACCGTCCAGGGTTCAGGTTGATAACGTAAAAGGGTGATCTCCATCGGGTAGTGACCCAGTGCAATGCAGGCATTGACACCCGCCGTGTATGCATCAATAAGCGCCTGGGCATCCGGTGGGATTAATCGAGGCATCTCTCTCCGCAGCCCGGCGCATGCCCAGGATGCGCATCCAACGATCATTCTGGGAGAGCTACCTCGCCCAGAATCTCAGACAGGCGACCTGCTACCACGCGCCTTTGGAAATCCATCTGCCACAGTCGATCCTGGGCATGGACAAATCCCTGAGCAAACATCAGATCCCTTTCATTCCGGGCGTAAATATGGGGTATACCCAATTGGTCACGGATAATCTCAACCGGGGAGATCAATCCCTTAATTTTCAAATTACCCGTGGTCTGCGGCAGGAATCTGTTCTTCAAGAAATAATAACCAGTGCCTGCTATGCCAGCCAGTGCGCCAAATACCAAACCGATTTTAAGCCATTGCCTGTCCATATTCCCCTCCCTAAGCTATTGTTATATTGATGATGAATTAATTATAGTGAAACTGTTATCAAATGCAAGCGGACATCCCACACTCACACGGAATTTTTCAGTAAAGCCTCCTTTACCAACACCTTCCCCCAATTCTCCAACCCATGGATTATTGTATGGCTGTGGGAATTGCAAGGAAGATGGTAGGGTTGCTCTCAGACCATAATACACTAATTTTGTCCCGAAACCCTCATATAAATAATACAGTCTATCACCTCCCAGTCCTCATTATGAATACATTGCCCTTATATACACGATTACCGGGATGAGGAAAATCATATGGGGTGATCTAGAAGCTCAAGTTATTACCTGGATAGGAAAGATATATAATAAAATTGGTTAGTCAGTTATTTATTAAGACGGCATCCTTTTATTGGATTTGAAATAAGGAAGGGAAATGTCCATGTCAGCAGCTTTTAAACTTCCTCACAGTACCCCCGAGGCGCAGGGTATCTCGTCGGTGGCCATTGCTGATTTTGTGGCCACTGTTGAGAAAACGATCAACAGTTTGCACAGCTTCATGCTACTGCGCCATGGCAGTGTTGTAGCCGAAGGTTGGTGGTACCCCTGGCGACCTGATGCACCCCACATGCTGTTCTCGCTCAGTAAGAGTTTCACCTGCACCGCAGTGGGATTGGCAATAGCCGAAGGGCGGCTGACCGTGGAAGATCCGGTGCTCTCCTTCTTCCCCGCCGATGCGCCTAAAAAGGTCAGCAAAAACCTGGCGGAAATGAAGGTTCACCACCTTCTCTCGATGTCCACCGGGCACGACCAGGACACGACCGAGCGTGTTTTTCGCTCCCGCAACCCATTCAAGGCATTTCTATCGCTGCCAGTGGAGCACACCCCTGGTACGCACTTCGTATACAATACCGCAGCCAGTTTCATGCTGGCAGCCATCGTACAAAGACTCACCGGGCAGACCCTGATTGAGTACTTGACACCGCGACTTTTCAAGCCATTGGGTATTGAGGGGGCTACATGGGAAAGCCATCCGAACGGCGTCAACTTTGGCGGTTGGGGGTTGAATATCAAGACTGAAGATATAGCACGTTTTGGGCAGCTTTACCTGCAAAAAGGGCAATGGAAAGACCAGCGTATCTTGTCGGAGTCGTGGGTGGAGGCAGCTACAACGAAACAAGTTTCAAATGGTGATGATCCTGATAGCGACTGGAACCAGGGTTATGGCTACCATTTCTGGCGCTGTCGCCATAATATCTACCGTGGCGATGGCGCCTTCGGGCAATATTGCATCGTCATGCCGGACCAAGGGGCTGTACTGGCGATCACTGCTGGCGTTGCCGACCTGCAGGCGGTTTTGAATGTGGTGTGGGAAAAGCTTCTGCCAGCAATGGGGAAGGATCTGTCACCCAACAGTCAGGCAACCGTCGCGGGGCTTGAGGACAAGCTTAAAAACCTGGCCATTAACCCACCTCAAGGGCGAGCCACATCCCCAATCGCGGCGAATACTATCCGGGAGAATCTACGCCTTCGAGCCTAACTATGAAACTCTACGCAGCCTTCGCTTCGATTTCGGTAAGGATGCTGGTACGCTAACCTACCACCTGCTGGGTGGAGGCAATCGGCGCGGTAAGCATCTCTTAACGTTCGGGTACGGTGCCTGGCAGGAGGGAGTGTCATTCTTAGGTGGGCTCATACCACAACGTGTGGCAACGAGTGGCGTATGGACAACTGACGATACATTTATGTTGACCCTGTGCCAGTATGAGACGCCATTTATCCTCACTATCACTTGCCGGTTTGAAGGCGATCGGTTATTCTACGATTTCAAGTTTAATGTCTCCTTCGGACCGCTGGAACGCCCGCAACTCGTAGGAATTGCCGAAGCACGCACTTTCTCGAATGAATTGAGTGGGAAGGCATAGCTGAATCTTGCCTCTGTTTAGGCTTTAGCCACCGCATCAATACTTTTCTAACAGTCTTTAAAATCATGAAAATTGATAAGGAATCATGTTATGGCTGGAATAATTACCACCCTTGGTCTTAAGAGTTCTTCCGAGTTGGGGGCGATTTTGCCCCATGAACACATCTTTGTAGATCTTCGAACCTGGGACACCCCCGGTTATGCCCAGGCTGAAGTTGAAGAAGTTGTTCAGCTAATGGTCCCGGAAATAAAAAGGGCACAAAAAGCCGGTGTGACCGCCATTGTGGAATGCAGTACAGTAGGCGTCGGACGTCGGGCTGATATTGATCGAGCCGTATCTGAGGCTGCTGATCTACCCCTGGTAATTCCAACTGGTATTTATCGTGAACCCTGGATCCCTGATTGGGCTCATGCTGCCAGCGAGGCAGAATTAACCGATTGGATGCTGGGCGAATTGCAAGGTGAAATTGAAGCGAGCGGTGTGCAAGCCGGTTGGATCAAGTTGAGCGCAGGCGACGACGGATTAACTACCTGTGAAACCAAAATCCTTCGGGCATCTGCCACTGCAGGACGCGACACAAATGCTGTGATAGGCAGTCATACCATCCGAGGGTGGGTTGTTCGGGAGCAGCTCGATATCATCGAGTCGCTGGGATATTCTGCAGAACGATTCATCTGGATCCATACCCAAGCAGAGCCGGATTTCGAGCTCCACCTTGAGATAGCCCGGCGCGGAGCCTGGCTTGAGTATGACGCGATTGGTAATATTGATGGTGAAAATGATGAGTACTATTTGCAACACATTCAACGCCTGTTAGATGCTGGCCTGGGGGGTAAATTGCTGTTGAGCCAGGACCGGGGATGGTATGATCCGGCTTTAGCGGGTGGTGGCATTCCCAAATCATACTCATATCTCGCTGAACAGTTTCTGCCAAAGCTGAGGGCAATCGGAGTGGACGAGGAAACGATCCATCAACTAACTCACCTCAACCCCTTTCGGGCATTTGCCCGTTGATCCTTGATATAGAAACCTGACCTCGGCTTCCACCCGATAACCCTTCGTGGTAGGTGTGATGCCGATGTTGAGACCAAGATATTTTATAGATAATCTACCTTTATCGGTGGCACGATGTGGCATCAGGTCATAGAATCAATCGTTGGGCAGCCTGATAAGGGAGCAGAAGAGAATTGAAAACAGGAGATCAGGCAGATGAACCTATTGAATAGTAGCCTAACAAACCGCATGCTGGGATATCCGGATGATGCGCGTCTATTGATCATCAACGCGGACGATTTTGGGATGTGCAATTCAGTTAATGAAGCTATCTTTCAAACGTTGAAGGAAGGTGTGGTCCGTTCCACGAGCTTGATGGTCACATGTCCGTGGGCGTTACACGCCATGCATTTCCTTGCCGATCATCCCGAAATCCCCTTCGGCGTTCACCTGACCGCCATCTGCGATTCGGACGATTACAGTTGGGGACCAGTATCATCCAAGGAAAAAGTGCCATCCCTGGTTGATCAAAGGGGTCAATTCTACAGGCCAGACCGCTTCCCTGAATTTCTGGATCTAGCCAGGATGGATCAACTGGAAGTGGAATTCAGGGCGCAGATCGAAACTGTGCTGGCAGCCGGGTTCAAGCCAACCCATCTGGATTGGCATTACTCTACGGATCGAGCGCCGAGCAGATATTTCTGACCTGATGCTGGGGTTGGCAAAAGAATATGGAATGGCGTTCCGTGTTACTGGACGATCTTTTATCCAAAAAGTACAAAGCCAGGGCTTGCCCACCAACGATCACGACATGCTGGACAGCTACTTCATTGACCCGATCAATAAATCAGCTCGTTATGCTCAGATGCTGCACGAGTTACCGGTTGGTTTGAGTGAGTGGGCGGTACATCCCGGTCTCGATACTCCTGAGTTGCTGGCTATGGAACCCGATGGTAATCATTGTCGCCAGACAGACTATGATTTCTTTATCTCTCAACAAGCGAAAGATCTCGTGAAACATGAAGGGATCATCCTTATCGATTATCGTGCGTTACAGGATGCATGGAGAGGAAGGTGATTTACTTCTGAGGTACAGGATCGCACAAGACACCAACCAATGGATCGTATGGATTCTCCGGAGAATCTGTATTCATCCAACTACTCGGCACAATCTCGTTTCGACAGCAAGACTACCTCATACCCACTGACACATGGGTTGCAAGGCCATCAAGAAAGCTAGCACCAATGTTTCTCTTCAATATATTGTTGTCCAGGTCATCCTACTCATCAAATACAGTATGGGTATCGTCTACGCAGATAACATGGTCAAGTTACATCACGACTCATTATGCGGAATCATCATCCCATTGTTCGTACATGCGAGGATTACAACTCCTCACGGTAATTGCTCATTTTTTAGGAAACGCAACCCTTTACCTTACCCAGGTAACTACCAGAAAAGGGGAAAAAACACCGTATCCTACTCATTGCCATCGACTCATAGAAGAGCAATAGTATTATTTAGAAGAAGATTTTTAGGTGTTTCTCAGATCATAAGGAGGGAGTATGTTTCACTTACTATTACTGTACCTTTGTACTCTCTAATGCGATCTCTGCGCCCAGGCGAACTACATGTGCGACCAGTAGATCGAAATCAGAGCGTTGGCTGCGGTGGTTGGTGATACAGACCCGCAGGCAGTAGCGCCCCTCCAGGGTGGTGTAGGAGGGAGCGGCGATCCCACTTTCGTGCAGGCGGATGAGCAGCTCCTCGTTGAGGGCATTCAGGGCGGAATTGTCCAACTCACCCGGGTTATAACGAAAACAGACGATATTGAGCTGCACTGGCGCCAGGCGCTCCAGGCGTGGGTGTGAGTCAACCAGCTCTGCCAGATATTGTGCCTGATTCATATTTTGCACCACCATGCGACCGAATTTTTGTACCCCATGCTCCTTGAGCGACATCCACACTTTCAGAGCGCGGAAACCGCGCGAAAGCTGCACACCGTAATCACTGAACCATAAGCTGCCGCCCGCCAGGCCTCGTTCAGCATGCGCCAGGTATTCCGGGGTAAGCGAGAACGCCCGGCGGTGGTCATCCTTGCTGCGCACCATCACGCATCCTGCTTCGAAGGGCATGTATAGCCACTTGTGCAGGTCGAGAGCCAGCAAATCAGCCAGCTGCATGCCTTCCACGCATGCGCCCACCTGCGGGGACAGGGCAGCAAAGGCACCAAAAGCCCCGTCCACGTGGAACCACATTCCTTCCCGATGGCAAATTTCTGCTAAACCTTGCAGATCGTCGATCGCGCCAGTATTGACCGTACCGGCAGTGCCCACCACACAGAAAGGATTTAGCCCTTTCTGACGGTCATCCACAATGGTGGATGCGAGCATTGATAGATCCATCTCATAAGCATCATTCACCGGGATCAGCCTGAGCGCCTGGCTGCCTAAGCCAAGCAGCTCGACCGCTTTCTGAACGCAAGAATGGACCTCCTGAGAAGCGTAGAGTACCATGCTTTGTGGTGCAGCCCCCAGACCCAGTTTGCGCACGTCATAACCAGCGCAGGTGTTACGCGCCACAGTCAAGCCTACCAGGTTGGCCATGGAAGCCCCGCTAACCAGTAGCCCGCTGGCTTGAGCAGGGAAATGGAACATTTCCTTCAACCATTCGATCACCTGCGCCTCAACATAGTTGGCAACATGGTCTCCACCGCCCAGATTAGGATTCATACCAGCCGCGAGCATCTCAGCCAGCATGGCGAAAGGTGTGCCGTTGCCCATCACCCAACCCCAAAACCGGGGGTGGATGTTACCCATTGGATAGGGCAGGATGTTCTCTACAAAATCCTGGTATACCTGGGCATGAGACTGGGGTGCCTGCGGTACGGGCTGATGTAAGAAATTTTTGACATCCTGGGGGACGGGCTGCCAGACCGGACGTTGGCGGACATTCTGCTGATAATCCAGCATATCATCGAGCATTTGGTGGGCTAGCTGGCGAAAGCTGTCCCAATTCTGGGGATCGAGGGTCTCTTCAATGGTAGAGGGTTCTGGTAACATTGGGATTCTCCTGGAGATGGTTATGGAAACATAGTAAATTAGATAAATATTATCCATTAATATCATACTCCTTTTCCATGCTAGGTCAAGGCTTGATCAGGGTGAAATTGCCGGTAATGATTTTACGTCGCTTCGATCTACTGCCTTGGCAACCCACCACAACCCAACCAGGTCACCTACCATTTGACCTGGTATATGTACATGGATATAATCCATATACCGTCTAGATACCAAATCGATCATAAATGGAGGAAAAAATATGGCAGAACCCCTCGATGTAATTATGGCATTCCACAATGCCTTCCGGCACGATATGAACATTATCGATACTGCAGCACTCGATGCAGCGCGTGGCAAACCTGGCCTCATGCCTCAAATTGAGAGATTCCGGTTTTTTAACGAAGTCTTGGTTTGGCATGCTCAAGGAGAGGAAATAGCCATCTTCCCAGCAGTTGAAGCTGTTGCGCCTTCGGTCGCCGAGGCATATGAGAGAGATCACAAGGGACTTGACGCGGCATTCGATGCTCTGAACCTGGCAGTATCTGCAGGTGACGCATTGGAAACGGCGCGCACCTCTGCTGCATTCAAGTTTCACCTCGATATCCACCTCGGAAAGGAAGACGCCCACCTGTATCGCCTCGTGAGAGAGCGCGTACCCATGCCCGAACAAATAAAGGCACTCGGTATCATGTCGGGTGTCGCACCACAGGACCGTTTCCCAGAGGTGGTCGTATGGCTATATTCCTTGACTGGTCCTGACGATCGTGAGAATATGACCCGCATCTGGCAAATGGTGATGCCGCCGCCCGTGTTTGAACAAGTTAAGCAGCTCATCCGGAAGGCAATTGGTGATGACTGGGCAGAACTGGTGCAGCGTATCCCTACACTAGCCTGAGGTGTTACCGGACTGGCTGAATTATCGGCACACATAATAAATTCTCGAGGCGTGGCACAGGCTTAGAAAAAAATAACCGGGCAGAGATCTGCATCTCTGCCCGGTTATAGCCGTTCACTTCGAAGCACTGAGCAACTCATTTACGACTGTATCGTGAACCAACTAAAGTGCACCTGTCCTCCGGATCTTGGAAGGGGGGAAAAGGATGCTCAGATCATTTCCGTCCCACCAGTGGGGTAAATAACGGGTAGGCGATGTTAATCTGCACATGGGCCATCACGGAGATACCATAACTATCGGTGGCAATTAGGGTGATGATGTGTGTCCCGGATTCCAGGGTGTTGAGCGCCACCGAAGGACCAACGCCCAGCTCGCCCTGGCGGTCGCTACTCCACACCAGGTTGCTATCTGGCAGGCTGCCATCCTCCATATCCATATCAGTGACCATTAGCACAATCAACCCACCCGGTATCGTATATGAGCCATTGGACGGGTTGATAATCGCAGGCACAGGTGGTGATAATTGGAGAATCCCCTTATGGGCAGTACTGCTGACTGTCTTAATCGGTGACAATCGCTCGGGGATAAAGCTGGACGGGTTTATTTCACTTATCACTTAAGATCCAAATCAATGCAGTAAATGCAAGATGGTGGCATGGAAACCGTTACTGCTTGGAGGCATACTGAGTGTTGGGAAGCACAGCTTAAACAGCCATTAATCTCAGAGCACCTTCATTGCCTTGTTTTGCATCCTGTCTAAATTCATACCTGATATTTAGAAATTGATTATTGACATTTGTAAAATGTTTGCTATACTAACTATGTAAGTCCATTGAACTAACAAAGCCTATCGATTTTGTTCATAGGGTAACGCCCATGAAAAAAGCTACCCGCCAGCATACCAAGGAACATAACCGCAACCTGGTGCTGAAAACGATCTTCGCACAAGACAGTGTCAGTCGGGCTGAGATTGCACGGATTACCAGCCTGACTCGAACCACAGTCTCTGAGATCGTAGCAGATTTGCTCGCAGAAGGCTTGGTCAGCGAAATCGGTGTTGGCTCATCTCTTGGCGGTAAATCCCCTATTCTGCTGAGCCTTGTAGAAGACTCGCGATATCTCATCGGTCTCGATCTTGCGCGCAACCAGTTTCGAGGCGCAATTGTGAACCTACGCGGCAAAACTCGCGAAATCGTCACATTGCCCGTGAACAGCATCAATGGGGACGAAGCGTTGGCTCTAGTTTATGAAATCCTAGACCGGCTCATGAAAGCTTCCTGTTTTCCGCTGGTAGGCATCGGGATAGGCACCCCGGGTTTGGTGAACATCACCGAAGGGGCAGTGATTAATTCCGTGAATCTCGATTGGAAAGATTTGCCATTAGCCCGTTTGATGGAAGAGCGCTACCATCTGCCGGTATATATTCTCAACGATAGCCAAGCAGCTGCGATGGGTGAATACACATTTGGTAAAGATCATTCATCCGACAGCAACCTGATCGTTATCAATGCCAGGCATGGCATCGGTGCAGGAATTATCATCAATGGGCAGCTGTTTCAAGGGGATGGAGGTGCTGCGGGAGAAATCGGTCACGTTGTTGTGGTGCCGGATGGCGGTCAGCTTTGCCGCTGCGGTAACCGTGGCTGCCTCGAGACGGTCGCCAGTACCCAAGCACTTATCAAACGAGTGCAGACTCTCATCTCCCAATCCATCCCAACCCAACTGCCACAGTCACCGCACGAAATTACCCTGGATACTATCGAGCAGGCTTTTTTGAGTGGTGATCACCTGGCACGCCAGGCGGTTCTAGAAACCGGGCGCTATATGGGTATGGCTATCTCCAGCCTGGTTGGCACGCTCAATATCCAGAAAATCGTACTCACAGGCGATATGACTCGCTTTGGTAGCCTATGGCTGGAAGCAATTCAAGGCATGATTACCCAAACGACGCTCTCCAGGCTGGCGCAAGAAACACAAATCGAGGTTGGGCAATTGGGAGGGAACGACATTATCCTGGGAGCTTCGGCAATGCTGGCTAATAATTATTCACTACTCTTCAAATCTCAACCGTCGCATGGCTGATTAGGTTTGTATACTAATTCTAAAGGCGTTAATTCAATGACTGATTGCTTCAACCTGGTCAGACCCCAATTTATACCGCCTCTGGATGATGAATTTCGCCCAGCTGTCCTGGCAAATCGCGCATTCAAACAAGAATCTGCTGCAGTGGGAGTGCCGCTAATCATTGGTCTCGAAAGAGATGATGGAAGGTTGTCCCGGTTTGAAACCTGGGTATTCCCCGAAGACCACCCACGTGCTGAAACAAATCTCTTCTACGCTGAACGTACCCTTAAATTTCTACTCTGGCAGCGCGGGGGGAGCAAGGTCTATATCGGCGGACCACGCAGCATCGGTGAATTTATCCAAAGTTGTTATGCGCCGGGTGGAAAGCGAAATTTTGATTATCAATTCATGAGCGAACTGGTTTACGAGCGCTTGTTCAGTGTGGAGCTTTGCGACCCGTCGAAGGTGCCGCCTGCCCATGATGTTGGCGAAGCATTAGGTCGCCACTTAGAGGGATGTCGTATCGGTTTTGATCTAGGGGCATCAGACCGTAAAGTTAGCGCGGTCATCGATGGCCGGGTGGTTTACAGCGAAGAAGTTATCTGGGAGCCGAGTATTCATTCTGATCCAGAATATCACTACCACGAAATCATAACAGCGCTAAAGACAGCCGCCTCGAAGATGCCACGGGTCGACGCGATCGGCGGCAGTTCAGCTGGGATTTTTATCGACAATCGCCCAATGGTGGCCTCCCTCTTCCGCGGCATTCCCCCTGAACGCTTCCATGAGATCCACAATCTCTTTCTACGCATTCGCGACGAAATGAGTGTGCCGTTGGTAGTCATCAACGATGGAGATGTCACTGCCCTGGCAGGGTCGATGTCCCTCGAAGATAACGGTATCCTGGGTATTGCGATGGGCTCCAGCCAGGCAGCCGGGTATGTGGATATGCACGGTTGCATCATGGGCTGGTTGAATGAGCTGTCCTTTGCCCCAATTGACTACAATCCTGTTGGACCCGCCGACGAGTGGTCTGGTGATATCGGCTGCGGATCACAGTATTTCTCACAGCAGTGCGTTTTCCGACTTGCACCACGCGCCGGCATCCAAATTCCCGGCAATATCCCCGATGCCGAGAAATTAAAATTCGTCCAGGAAAAACTGGATGCCGGACATGAAGGCGCAGTCAAGATATGGCAGAGTATAGGTATATACCTGGGATATGCCCTGGCGCACTACGCAGACTTCTATGACATGAAGCACGTGCTTATCTTGGGACGGTGTACTTCTGGACTGGGAGGAACACTGATCCTGGAAGAAGCGTACAAAGTACTGAAATCCGAATTCCCGGAACTTGCCGCACACTTACAGGTTCAGCTCCCCAGTTGAGCGTAACCGACGGGTAGGCCAGTCAATTGCTGCTGCCAGTCTGCCAATCGTATACAAAGGAACGGAACCAGAGGCATGAAGGCAATAAAGTCCCTGAGCCTGAATTTCGTTTACAGCCTGTTTTCTATCTTCGGAGCTTAACATGCACTTTCATCTTTCGACTGCCGAAATCTTTATCCCCGATGGGTTACCAGCAGAACAAGCGCTCGCTCGTACAACCCATATGGCAATCAGCGCACATCAAGATGATATTGAGATCATGGCCGCTGCCCCAATTCTGGAATGCTTCCAGCAAGAAGATAAGTGGTTCACCGGGGTCGTGCTGACCGATGGGCGCGGCTCGCCACGCGAGGATCTTTACAAAGATTACACAGATGAAGCCATGCGTCAGGTGCGCTTTAAGGAACAAAAGAAAGCTGCCATCATCGGCGAATACGCAGCACAGGTGCTGTTGGATTACCCCAGCAAGGCTATCAAGGATGGATCAAACGCGGCAGCCGATCGAGGATCTTGCCCAGATCTTGAAAAATGCCCAACCTCAATTCATATATATCCATAACCTTACTGATAAACATGATACCCACGTCGGCGCGGCGCTTAAAGTCATTGCCGCCATCCGCAGCATGCCAGAAGCGGAAAGGCCTCAAAAGCTATTCGGATGCGAAGTCTGGCGTGACCTGGATTGGATGGTGGATGTAGATAAAGTTGTTTTTGATCTGACGGGTCACGAAAATTTACAAGCAGCACTCCTCGGTGTTTTCGATTCACAAGTTACGGGTGGCAAACGCTACGACCTGGCCAGCCTGGGACGCCGGCGCGCCAATGCTACTTATTTTGAATCTCATGGAGTAGATGTGGCTACAGGGATGTCTTATGCGATGGACCTGACCCCTTTGATACACCCTCCTGAGAAAGAAATCATATCCTTTGTACAGGAACACATCCAAAGTTTTGCGCATGATGTTGCCGATCGCCTGACCCGCCTAAGCTGAAGGGTTCTATGTCCAATGAAATCATTCCACCAATGTTCCCGTACAGATGCCGACGCAGAAATAATTGAAAGGAGGTTATGGTAAAACTCGAGCGAATTTGAAATCCAAATCTGATCAAACCTTTGGTTAAAAATTTTGATAATCCGAGAATTCTAAAAAGGAGAACGAAGACATGCGTACAAAACTATTTATCTTATTATTGCTGGTCAGCATCCTGCTATCAGGCTGCGCTACCGCAACCACCCAAGCACCTGCCGACACCGCAGTTCCCCCGACACCCCAAACAGTTGTCATAACTAGTGCTCCCCAGACAGTCGTCGAGACAGTTGTGTCGGAGGTAATCGTGACCGCTACCCCACTTCCCAACCCGGAAGCTGTCATCCAGGGTGTTGAGCCTAATGCCGAAATCGGCTTCTGGACATTTTGGCTATCGCCGACTTTCGATCAATACATCAAGGACACCATTGCACGCTTCAACGAAGCTTATCCAGGTGTCACTGTGAATTGGGAGGACCACCAGGCTACTTTCCAGGATGATCTGAAAGCTTCATTTGCTGCTGGGAATGCTCCTGATGTCATCAACCTGTCCGTCAGTGAAGGCTGGGTTAGCGACTATGCTTCCCAGGGCTTGCTCCTGCCTCTGGACGATATTGTGCCCCAGAGCGTCAAGGATCTGTACTTCCCCGGCCTATGGAGCGAGCAATTGATCGACGGTGTCAACTATCAATTCCCATGGTACCAGGGCATCAATGTATACCTGATCAACCACCAGATTTATGACCAGACTGGATTGACCATTGAGGATTTCCCAAAGAAGTGGACCGAACTCCCCGCACTGTGTGCCACAATCAAGGAAAAGACTGGCACCTTATGCGATATCCGCCTGACCGTCAATGACTTGATCTCACAGATGGTTTACGAAGGCAATGTCAAGCCCATCAGTGACGATGGTTCGAGCTTCACCTTTGATTCACCGGAGGCTGTTGCCTGGCTCCAGCAATATGTGGACATGGTCACTGCTGGCACCGTGGACAAGACTGTATTGGTAACGGACCAGGACCGCGTTGGCCTGGATCTGTTCACTTCTGGACAGGCTGCCTTCTATGCCACCGGTCCGAACTTGATTCGCGAGGTGCGCGCCAACAACCCCGGCTTGTACGGCTATCTCGGCGTCGTTCCTGCCCCTGTAGGTGAGTCGGGCGTCATCGGTAAAGGTCTCATGTCGCTCTCGGTCAACGGGCAGACTGAGTTCCCGAATGCTTCAATCGCCTTGGCCCAGTTCTTCACCAACCCGGAGAGCATGCTCGAGTTCTCCAAGATCGTGTCGATCTATCCCTCAACCCCGGCATCTTATGATGATCCGTTCTTCTCTGCCGCGCCGGTCGCGATCGAGGATAGTGCCAAGCCTTTTGCTAAGGATGCCATTTCCAAGTATGCTGACATCGTCCCAACCATCCCACACAAAGCGGATGTCAATGCGATTGTGCTCAGGTACGTCCAGGATGCCCTGTTCAACAACGTGCCCGCTCAGCAAGCTTTGACGGATGCTGTCGCTGAAGCAAACCTATTACTCCCATAGTAAAATGATTTCGAATCAACCCTCTCCTGAAAGGGAGAGGGTTGATATCGGCGAAGGTCCTTCCCATGACCAAGAAGTTCTCTCTAACACCCTACATATTCCTTACACCCGCATTGGTCGTGGTTGCCATCTTTGTGGTTTATCCTATTTTTGCAGTCTTATATTACAGCTTTACAGATTACAGCATCGTAACCCCGCCAGTATGGGTTGGGTTGAAGAATTATACCTGGCTGATCCACGACCCAATCTTCTGGAGAGCGTTAGGGCATTCCTTCATTTACTTGTTGGTGACACCCATATTGATTGTCCTTTCAGTCTTACTAGCCATTGTTGTCAACCGGAAACTTCCTGGCATTCATATCTACCGCGCCTTGTTTTTTATCCCGGTCATCAGTGGCAGTATTGCTGTCGGGATCGCCTGGCGTTTGATGCTGGATACCAACGGCATCATCAACGCTGTTCTGCTTTCTGTGGGCATTCTCAAAGAGCCTATTCAGTGGCTGGCGGAACCTGCTTTGACGCTGCCGTTTTGCATGGCTCTGACCATCTGGTTGGGGGTCGGGTATTATATGATGATCTTCCTGGCCGGCCTACAGAACATCCCCGAAGAGTTATACGATGCAGCAATGCTCGATGGTTGCAACAGCTGGCAGAAGCACCGATTTGTTACTATCCCCGGCTTACGACCGCAGATTACCTTCGTGGCGGTCATCTCGAGCCTGGCTGCACTGCAAGTATTTAATGAGGTTTTTACGCTCACTGGGGGCATGGGCGGTCTGCTGCAAAGTGCGTATACAGTTGTGTTTTATCTCTGGCAACAAGCCTTCAGGTTGAGCCATGCTGGAAAAGCATCCGCAATTGCGGTGGCTTTACTGGTCATAACATTGTCATTCTCAATTTTCAATATCCGTCTTCTAGAAAGGGGAACGGAGGCGGATTAATGGCGAGACAAGCAATCATTAAGGATGACCATACCAGGGCAGTGCTTCAGCGAGCGGTCCAGAATTTTGGCCTATATATCATATTAACCTGCGTGGCGATTGTGACCGTTTTTCCCTTTCTGTGGGTATTTTTTACCTCTTTCAAAGGACCGACGGACGCGATCTATTCTGTACCGCCGCAGTTAATTCCCCATGAACCCACCCTGGCGAACTATATCCGCGTCTGGAACTTTCTGCCGGTAGGGCGTTTCTTTATCAACAGTATCATCGTCACCCTGAGTGTGGTGTTTTTAAATACCCTTTTCACCTCGCTGGCTGCATACCCATTGGCCAAGATGAAATTCACGGGTAGAAATACAATATTCTATTTACTCCTGGTGACATATATCATACCCTCCGCACTTACTGCCATCCCTAGCTATATCCTGGCGGTGAGAGTATTTCATTATTACGACCATATTCAAGCTGCTGTCCTACCTTACCTGGCAACAGTATTCAATATCTTCCTGCTTCGGCAGGCGTATAAAGGTGTGCCGAACGATCTGATTGACGCCGGGCATGTGGATGGCGCCAGCGAATTCCGGATCTGGTGGAGTATCGTCATACCCATTATTCGCCCTTCCCTTGCGACAGTGGCCATCATCACTTTCGTCGAACAGTGGAATAACTTTTTCTGGCCTTCCCTGGTGCTCCCTACGATGACAAATAAAACCCTTCAGGTTGGTCTGGTTGCCTTACAAGGCGCGTTTGTAAGTGATGCACGCGGCACCGCCGCGGGGGTAGTCATGACGGTAGTACCGATGATCGCCTTTTTCCTCCTGCTCCAGAAACAGTTCATCCGCGGCCTAACCGGTGCAGTGAAGGGCTAAACCATGCCTGATAGTGAATTGAGATCTTCCCGTCCATTGAAAGTGGTCATTTTAGCTGCCGGTAAAGAGTCTGGTTCACCAGAAGCCAGACTGATTTTGCTTCAGAACTTGGGAGGTCGCAAGGTTGTCGACTATGTAGTCCAAAATGCAGTCCAGCTGGTGCCGCCTGAAGACATCTACGTCATTGTCGGTCACGGGCAGGAGGAGATGCGCCTCCATTTAGGGAATGCCTACAAATTTATCCACCAGGAAGAGCAGCTAGGAACCGGTCATGCGGTTTTACAGCTCGAGCCAATGCTCAAAGACCTGCATGGCGACTTGCTAATCCTTTACGGCGATACGCCTCTTTTCCGACCGGACTCAATCCGCGGCCTGCTAAACCGCCATCGCTTACGCCAGGCAGAACTCACCTTGCTGACGGCAGGTTGTTGATCGCGCCTACCCTTATGGTCGCATCATCCGTGATAGTGGTGGAAACATGATTGACATTATCGAGGAAACTGAAGCTACTGCCTTCGTCCGCAAGATCCGAGAGTTGAACGTCGGGGCTTATGTAGTACGCACCGATACTATTTTCCCCGCCCTGGAAAAACTCTCGCCTTCACCCGTTGATGGTACCTATCGGTTTACGGACTGTGTCCATCAACTCATCCGCTCCGGTCTGAAGGTTGAAACCTACCAGACCTATGACCAGGATGAGGTGCAGGGTATCAACACATCAGACGACCTGGCATCCGCCGAATTTATCCTCAAGAAGCGGCTTTTCCAGCCACATCGGCTGGAAGATGAAGATCGGGTCGCCTTCGGCACCGGCGGTTGGCGTGCCATCATCGGCGAAGGTTTCACCATGCACAACGTTCGCAGGTTGTCGCAGGCATTGGCTAACGAGATTATCCGCCAGGGTCAGGAACGGCGTGGTGTTGTCATCGGCTTTGACCGGCGATTCCTGTCCGACCGGGCTGCCGAGACAGCTGCAGAGGTCTTTGCTGGCAATGACATTCCCGTGATCTTGCTGACCGAAGATGCCCCAACCCCTCTCATCACTTACGCCACTGCCCAGCAGAATTCTGCTTATGGCCTGGCATTCACGGCCAGCCACAACCCGCCAGAATGGAACGGCCTGAAAGTTTTTCGAGGGGACGGCTCGCTGCTGCTCGACGAGGAGACCCAGCAGATTGAGGCTGAGACCAATCAGCTGACCTCCAACCAGGTAGTCAGGTTGGACCTGGACCTGGCGCTTAAGGCGGGCATTGTCTGCCGCCGTGATATGACCAATGACTACGTTGACGCGGTCGAGAAGCTGATCGACCTGGATACGATCCGCAAGGCAGGTCTACGGGTCATCGTCGACCCGATGTATGGTGTCGGTCAGCTCACACTCGGTATCATCCTCACCGAGGCGCGCTGCCGGGTGACCTTCATCCACGAACGCCACGATCCGCTCTTCGGCGGGCATTCCCCAGCACCAAACCTGGATGCTTTACGCTTGCTGACCACCCAGCTCATCGAGGGCAAATTTGACCTTGGCCTGGCCACCGATGGCGATGCTGACCGTATCGCCATCGTGGACGAAAAAGGGCGTTACATATCGACCAACGATTTGCTACTCCTGGTCTACTGGTACCTGCACGAGGTGCGCGGCGAGCGGGGCGGTGTGGTCCGCAACCTGGCAACCACGCACCTGCTCGACCGGCATGGCAGCTGCATTCGGCGAAAAGAGCTTCGAGGTTCCGGTGGGCTTCAAGCACATCGCCGCGGCCATGGTTGCACATAACGCCCTGCTGGGCGGCGAATCGAGCGGTGGTCTCACCGTGCGAGGCCATATCCTTGGCAAGGATGGTATCTTTGCCTGCGCTCTGGTGGTCGAGATGCTGGCGCGCACAGGAAAGTGTATTTCTGAGATGCAGGATGAAGTCTGGAAAATCACCGGTCGATTGTACTCGCTAGAGGAGAGCATCCCGGCCACGCCTGATATGCGCGTCAGGATCCCAACACTGATCAAGGAAACGCCAATTATCTCTATTGGTACATATCCAGTGCTATCCGTATCCCACGTCGATGGCACCAAGGTGCTGCTGGAAAACGATAACTGGGCACTTCTGCGCTTCTCTGGGACGGAACCGGTCCTACGCCTGATGGTCGAGGCGGATTCAACCCGAGAAGGCCCAGGAAATGATCGATTGGCTCAAGCAGTTCTGTTCTTCAGCAGGCTGAGAGTTCGATCC
This sequence comes from uncultured Chloroflexia bacterium, assembly GCA_963777965.1. Classification (GTDB taxonomy): domain Bacteria; phylum Chloroflexota; class Anaerolineae; order Anaerolineales; family UBA4823; genus FEB-25. The sequence goes on from CAVZSS010000035.1 coordinate 48,869, forward strand.
CGGATAGGTATCGGCCTCATCACTTAATGGATATAGCCGTTGGATATGCTGGAATTCCCCAAAAACTTAATAATTATCTGGAGGGAGAATGCATTACGGATAGTTTGACAACGAAAACCGGGAGTATGTGATTGAGCGACCCGACATCCCCGTTTCATGGACGAATTATATCGGCGTCAGGGACCTGTGTGCAGTCCTCTCGCACAATGCGTGGTGGTTACTCCTTCTACCAGTCCGCCGAGCACCATCGCATCACACGTTTCCGGCAGAATGGAGTCCCGCTCGACCGACCCGGGCATTATGTCTACATACGCGATGACGAGTCCGGCGAATACTGGTCGATCTCCTGGCAGCCGGTCGGCAGGGACCTTTCCCAGGCCAGCTACCAGGTCCGGCACGGGCTATCCTATTCCAGGTTCACATGTGACACTGAGGGCATCCAGCTCGGAACAGCTGGTTTTCATCCCGGTCGAGGATGACGTGGAACTCTGGGATGTGCACCTCAAGAACACCTCCGAGAAACCCCGTCAGCTTGAGCGTTTTTTCCTACGTCGAGTTTTCCTTTCACCACATCGAGATCGACAACCAGAACCTGCAGATGAGCCTTTACGCCAGCGGTTCAAATTACCTGGATGGCATCATCGAGTACGATTTCTTTTACGAACCCTGGACATTTCATTATATGGCCTCCAGCTTTACTCCCGATAGTTTCGACTGCGTTCGGGATCGTTTTCTGGGAAGTTACCACACCGGAATCGAACCCTGAGGCTGTCACCAATGGGAAATGCTCCGGCAGCAGCGAGCTGGGCGGCAATTCCTGCGGCTGCACTGCACAAACACCTGCTGCTTAAGCCAGGCCAGGAAGAACGCCTCATCTTCATGCTGGGCGTTGGACCACGTTCCACCGGCAGGAAGATGCGGAAAAAGTATTCCAGTTTCACCAGCAGTGGATGCAGCTTTTACCAGCTTGAAGGACTACTGGCAGAAGAAGTTGGACGTCTTCCAGTGCAAGACACCTAACGCCGGTCTGAACACCATGGTCAACACCTGGAATCTGTACCAGGCTGAGACCTGCGTGGTCTGGTCGCGCTTCGCATCGTTCATCGAGGTTGGCGGACGCACCGGGCTGGGCTACCGCGATACCTCCCAGGATGTGATGAGTGTTCCGCATACCAATCCCGGAAAAGGTCAAACAGCGCTTGATCGAGCTATTCCACGGGCAGGTCAGTCAGGGTTACGGGTTGCATCTCTTCGATCCGAAGGTATTCAAACCGAAGAGAGAACCGCTGCCGGCGCCAAGCTGCCCACCGTGGTCCCAACACCCAACCCGGCAGATATCATCCACGGCTTGAAAGATACCTGTTCGGACGATGCACTGTGGATCATCGCCTCGGTCTGTGAGTATGTTAAGGAGACCGGTGATATCGCCTTCTTCGACCAGGTTGTACCATTTGCCGATGGGGGAGAGGCATCGGTCTATGAACACTTGAAACGCTCATTGGATTTCTCCGCCGAACAGGTGGGCACGACTGGCATCTGCAAGGGTCTACGCGCTGATTGGAACGATTGCCTGAACCTTGGCGGCGGCGAGAGTGCCATGGTCTCGTTCCTGCACCATTGGGCATTGATCAATTTCATCGAAGCTGCTAAGTTCCTGGGTCGCCAGGAAGATGTCGAAAAATACACCCTCATGGCTGAGACAGTCCGCCAGGCCTGTGAAGATAATCTTTGGGATGGTGAGTGGTACCTGCGCGGCTTCACACACAAGGGTATCAAGATCGGTTCCGCCCAGAACGATGAAGGCAAGATCTTCCTGGAAAGCAACTCGCTGGCAGTTCTTTCCGAAGCAGCCTCACCGGAGCGCGGGCGAAAGTGCATGGACTCGGTGGACAAATATCTGTATTCCAGATTTGGCATCCACTTGCTCTGGCCGGCCTTCTCCAAGCCAGATGACGATATCGGTTACGTGACCCGGGTTTACAAGGGCATCAAGGAAAACGGGGCAATCTTCAGCCATCCAAATCCGTGGGCGGTGGTGGCCGAATGCAAACTCGGGCGTGGCGACCGGGCGATGAAATTCTACGATGCTTTGCTGCCCTACAACCAGAACGACATGATCGAGATCCGCCAAGCCGAGCCGTATTCCTATTGCCAGTTCGTCATGGGTCGCGACCATACTGCTCATGGCCGGGCGCGGCATCCCTGGCTAACCGGCAGCGCCGGCTGGATGTACCACGCCGTCACGCATTGGATCCTGGGCGTGCGCGTCGACTACGAAGGCTTGATCATCGATCCCTGCATCCCTGCTCATTGGAAAGAATTCGAGGTCACGCGCCAGTGGCGGGGTGCCACCTACCAGATCGAGGTAAAAAATCCTGTGGGGGTACAAAAAGGCGTCAGGGGAATCCGCTTGAATGGTAAACCAATTGCTAATCCAATCCCACAGCAACCGGTAGGGTCCTTCAATCGGATTATTATCGAAATGGGGTGACGGGAGATGGTTGAAAAGCTACTTGGGGTTGCTATAAGGATGATGGGATAGAACATGGCTGCTCATCACATCTCCTTGTTTCATGCAGTAGTCAATATTAGGTTGTAGATTTACGTGATCCGGTATGGAAATAATGGACATAATGGATAAAAATACTCCCATGGATGGGCTCTTAATAAGTTGACCAGAGCACCAAGTCCTTCGTGGGTCACTTGAAAACATCTTTTCCCCCTCATATCGCTTACCTACTTATACAACCAATATCATCGGCCTGGCGATCCCATCAACGACCGTAACCGGCCAATCAGGCATCTCTGTCAGGATTTCATTGTGGTCCTCCCCCACAAGAATAGTATCCTCAGATTTGTAACCCGTGATGGAAGGATTCCAGGCATATGCCTGCCCTGCGCTAACCCGGTCTACAGAAGCGGTCAAGGCCAGGTATTCGCGCGGCTCATATCCTGAGGCACCGCCCTGGTGGTGTTTTTGCCATTCGCCAGGGAAACCCTGCGCGGCATAAGCTGAAATCGCATTTTCAAAGATCTCCCCCAGGGTTCGGCCAGGACGGGTAGACTTAATGAATTCGGCATCGACCTTTGCACAGGCTGCCGCTTTTTGCCTGAGCTCATCTGGTAGAGGTCCAAAATGGACCAGGCGAGTGAGCGAACAGATCAACCCGGTTTGCCGCCCACACAGGATGAGCATGGCATACCTGTCGAGCTTTTTGGCGGTTGGCAGAGGATGGCGATAGGAGTAAATCCGCTCATCCGTAGCAATCAGGTTGACGATCGCCTGCACGCCTTGTTTTTCGGCTTCAAAGGCCAACCTGGAGGCGATTTCATACTCGGTCTGCCCTGGCCTGACAGTTTCGGTAGCGTTTTTCACAGCCTGGGCACAACTCTTTCCCAAGGCACGGAATCGGTCCCCTTCTTCAGGTGTAAGCCTGGCACGCAAACGGGCTAACTCAGCTGAGAGATCAACAGCCCCAGGGTAAGGACTATCCGAGGCCAAGCTTTAAACCGCGGTATAAATCTACCACCGCATCATGACTTTCATACCAGGGAAAAATAACCGACTCCCAGCCCTGAGCCGCCAGGCCTTGCTCCAATTCCAAGCGGGGTGCTTCGATATTGGTGGTGACCAGATACTTCTTATCTTGCGTGATCAATAATGCCGCCAACCCATTCGTGGATGCCGTATTTATATATGACGAAGCCCCACAGGTCGCCCAGGCAAAGCTGCCAACAGTCTGCAGGTATAGACCGCCCACATTGTAGTCAGCCATCCAGGCACGGATGATTTCAAGCTTGCGCGAATATTCACTCACAGTACCACCTCAATGATCTTTGGAATATGGCTCCTGCCGTAAAAAAAACAAGCAGTGCAAATGCAATAATTTTATGCCCAGAACATTTCTCCGGGATTCTCCACCGTGACGACCTCGCGCAATGCTGCCAATCCTTTTTGAACACCTTCATCGAAAGACATCATGCCATCTTCATGCTCAAGGGATATCGCATGATCGTACCCAACCATGCGTAAAGCGGAGACAATATCCTTCCAAACTTTGAGGTCATGCCCATAACCGATGGTACGGAAAGTCCAGGACCGGTGGGGAATCTCGGTGTATTTCTTATGGTCATTACAGCCATTCACGGCGACATTATACGGATCCACGTAACAATCCTTGGCATGCACGTGTACAATCGCATCCCCCAGCTTACGAATGGCAGCCACCGGGTCAACCCCGTTCCAGAATAGGTGGCTGGGATCAAAATTACAGCCCATGGCGGGACCACAAACCTCACGCATTCGGAGCATTGTTTCTACATTATAGATGATCATACCCGGGTGCATCTCCACGCCAATCTTCACATTGTGTCCTTCAGCGAATTTCGAGGCACCCCGCCAATAGGGTATGGCTACCTGATTCCATTGGTAATCCAGAATCTCAAGAAAATGTGGCGGCCAGGGACAGGTGACCCAATTGGGCATCTTATCGGTCGCTGAACCGGCTGGCAGACCGGCCATCAAATTGATCGCTGGAACTCCGCACATCTCCGCCAGGCGAACAGTCTTACGAAATAGCTCATCCGAGTCGGAGGCAATTTGCTTGTCAGGGTCGAGCGGATTCCAATGGCAGCTGAAGGCACTGATGATCATGCCGCGTTCTTCAACGGCTTTTAAATATAATTTGCGTTTTTCTGCACTTGCCAGCAGGTCATCGATTGGGCAATGATGGGCACCCGGAAGTCCGCCTGTGCCGATCTCTACTGCAGTTGCCCCGTACGATAATATCTTATCCAATGCCTGCTCATAAGGCAGCTGTTGAAAGATCACTGAAAAGACGCCAATTCTCATGCTGACTCCTCTTGAAATATACTTCTATTGTAAGATCTGAATGAGTTTTTCGCCATGACGGAAAAATCTGCTTTCTGCTTTTTGATGGACCGATCTCACACCCAAAAGTTTGAGTTAATGAGGCTCCCATATTCCAAAAAACGATTCATGCCCTCCATATTAATGGGAAGCGGGCGATCATTTATCGCGGAGGGTATGATCCTGGGTGATCCGCTTATTCATAAAAACCTGGAATGGAGTTCAACGCTCTATTCCAGCGACTTGACTCAGATGAGCTTGCTCAAATGTTCAAAGCTGCGGATCGCGTCAGGGACATTACCGCATTCAACGCTGAAAACGATATCATTGGGGCATTTTTTCACGAGGTTGATCATGCGTTTCCAATCCACAACACCATCCCCGCAGGCACACCCGGTGGGAGTGCCAGTCACTTTTCCGTGTTCTGCCTGGCTCTGTTTTATGCTGATATCTTTGGCATGCAGGTGCACCAGGCGATCCACGACATGGGTAAGCCATTCATAGGTGTCGGTGGTGCCGGCCAGGTAGCTGTTCCCGGTATCATAATTGATCCCAATGGCGGATGATTTCACCAGGTCATAGATGCTGTCGAGCCCTTCCATGGATTTTGAATATTGCTGGTGAGGTTCAAGGCCGATCTTGATCCCATGCCGTTCTGCCACACGCGCAGCTTCGGTAAGCGTATAGGTCATCAGGATGTAGTCCATCTCTTTGGTGGTCCACAATGGTTTAGGACCCTCGTCTGTATTCACAACCGGCGCGCCTGCGTCAGCAGCCCAACGGATTGCCAGTTTGAGGTATTCAACGCTGATCTCAGGTTTACACAGGGGAGTGTGGGATGAGAGACCCGAGAGTTTTATGTTGTGTTTATCGCACAGCTCGCGCACCCATAATGGATCATCAAACATGGAAACACTGTGGAAATAGCCAGCTTCACTTAATAATTCGCGTCCCCAATGGACCATCGGTTCAATGTACTGATAGCCAATTTCTGCAGCTTTCTCAACACCCCACGCAAAGGGTTTGTCGTGAGAGCGAATGAACTCCATGTTTATACCGAGATATATCTTACCCATATTACCTCCAATTGAATTATGTATAATAATTACTTCGCAGCCAATCGTTTATTGGCGTCATTTACAAGCTCTCTTACAAAAGCCAGGCTTTTCTCGATCATCGGACCACCCTGACCTTCACACTCTAAACTGACTACACCGTTATAACCAATTTCCACCAGGATATCGAAGCATTTTTTGATATTTTCCTTATTGACACCATCGCCAATGGCGCACTGGCTGACAGCAATCCCGGTCAATTCACCACGCAAGGAGGCAGCCAACGTTTCACTGACATCCTTGATGTGCACATGGCTGACCTTGTTTTGGAATTTTCTCAGGAATGCAACGGGATCCTGACCTGCAATAAATGTATTACCCGTATCCATATTCATGCGCAGGTATGGGCTGTCCACGAAAGCAAGCATCTTTTCCATGAATTCAGGCTTGGTGGTGTAAAAGCCATGCGGCTCAATATCAATGATCATCTTGTAGCGTTCGGCAACTTCCATGATCTGCCCGTAGGCACGTTTCATGATGTCGAGTGCTTCCTCATGCGATAGACCTTTCGGTGCAAACCGGTCATCCGTGGTGTCGATATGGTCACAGCCTGCCAGGTAAGCCCAGCGGATGGTGCGGAGAACATATTCCACACCCAGGCTGGTTCCGGTTGGTAAAGACATGGGGAATGCGGCATCAATTTGTGAGAATTTAACCCCATAACTGGCGGCTTTATCGCGCCACATCAACGGATCTTCCCACATGGCAACATGAGGTTGGTAACCCAACCCGTGGATCCAGCTAACCCCATCGATCATCCCACACTCGATCCAATGAACGTCATTCTTTTGTGCCCATTGCAGCGATTGCTCAAAACTCCAATAACTGCTGTTAAAGGCATCCGTATGAAAACCAATCTCGATCATGGCTTTCGAATTCCTTTTATTAAAAATATTTGTAGATAAGAATGAGCCCGCCCGAAAATCGAGCGGGCTCAAATCATTAGAATTGTTACAAAACTTAAACTTATGGAACATCCACGTATTTGGTTGTGTCTGGGTTCTTCCAGGCATCTGGATAGTTGGTCATATCCTCGCAGCCGCACATGGCGTAGTGCAGTGGGGGCATTTCTGGGTCGATGTATTGATCCAGATTGGCTGTTGTAACATCCGGCTGGGGCAGGTACCAGTTGTGCTGGACGGTCTCACCCTGCAGGAACATGACCGAAGACAAAACTGCTGTGCGCCATTGGTAAGTTGCAAAGGTGGGGGCAATCGCCTTCTCAAGATTGGCTTTCCAGTACTGCAGGTAGTCTTCCTGGTCTTCACCCACCATGACTTTCGGATAGGGAGCTCCGGCATCCTTGAAGGCTTCCAGGACGGTTACGGCAGTACCACCAGCGTCCATCCAAACTGCTTCGATGGTGCCGTACTTCGCCAGGTAATCGCTTACCACGGTGCTGGCTTTGAAGGAATCGTAAGCGACGAATTCCACACCAATGATGTTGAGCTGTGGATTCTGTTCAAAGATCTTGCGGGCTGCACCCCAGCGCTGCTCAAGCACGTCCACACCCGGTAGGATACGGAAGGCGAGCACATTGCCACCTTCGGGCAGGTTGTCAACGATGTATTGGGCACCGGAGATACCGAAGGCATAACCACCGATGCTGCGCTCGGAGACGACCGGGCAGTCCGTCTGAGCATAGCGGTCAAACTGGACCACGGGCATAACCTCGCAGGCTTTCTCGACGATGGGGGTCAGGGCTTCACTGGTGTTGGAGGCAACGATCAGGATGTCGCATTTCCCAGGGGTGTTGATGATATCCTGGATGTCAGCGATCTGCTTGGCATCGTCACCGGCAGCATCGAGGTGATAGAAGTTCTGCACCAGACCTTCAGCACGCAGCTGCTCAACCTGCTCGCGGATGTCGATATAACCTACCACACGCCAGGGATTGTTGACACCGGCATTGGAGAAGCAGACATTGTAGGGGGGTTCCTTTTCTGCAAATGCAGCATATTGCGGGTAATCGGCGATGGATGTCGGGCTTTCCTCAAGGTACTGCAGGTAGATAGGGTCATTCGGATTCAGCGCTGCTTTGGTCATCAATTCTTTCTGTTTGTTGTATTCATCTTCACTCCAGAATTGTTGTGCAACAGTGGCTGATTCCATTTGAAGGCCCGGATTTGCCGCTTCCGCGGGTTCTTCCACTGCGGTGACTTCAGTTGCAGCTGGTTCTTCAACGGCAGGGGCTTCGGTGGTAGCCGACTTGCATGCAGCTAACAACATGCTGAAGGCGACCAATAGGCTAACAACAATATACAACTTTTTCATTAGTAAATCTCCTCCAAAAATTTTATTTAAAATTTTGATTAACCAAACTTAACTTGCTTTACATTTATTATTTTTTTATACGCACCTCCTATTTAAGCTACTGGTCTCGCTTACAATTTTATCAGACCAAACGGACAGCGAGTTATATTACCGCGTTTACTTTCTCTTCTGTGAAGAAAGACCAACATAAGCCACAGCACCAATGATGATCAAACCTTGTACCACATCTGTGTACGGTTTGGGTAAACCAAGCATGTTCAGCAGGTTAACGATTGCCTGAAGGGTAAATGCGCCAAAAATCACATTGAGTACGGAGCCTTTGCCTCCGCCCAACAACACGCCACCTACCACGCAGGCAGCGATCGCTTGCATTTCCAGCCCTTCACCGATGGTGACATTCACTCCCCCATACCCACCAATCATTATACCGCCTATAATCGCAAAAACTGAACATAGGGTGAAGGTAATCACACGTACCAGCCTGACCTTTACGCCGGATAATTGGCTTGCCCGGACATTGTCGCCGACAGCCAGGAGCTGCTTTCCAAAATTGCCTCGGTGGAAAAATACGTATGAAAGTACTCCAATCACGATCAGAATGATCAAGGCGTACGGCACTCTTTCAAACAAAACAACGTTTTCGAAATAATTTCGGCCGAAGGCGCGCCAGTTATCCGTCAGATACCCCTGGGGTGCGCCACCCACATAATACAGGGCAGTACCACGCACCAGCAGCATCATCCCAAGCGTCGTAATGAAGGAGGGAACCTTGAGATAACTTACCACCAGTCCGTTCACCAATCCGATCAAGACCCCAGCCCCCAGCATTATCATGATAGTGGGGAAGGCATTGGCAGGGTCATTCGCCAGCAGTTTCGAACTCACCAGGACGACAAATGTGACGATCGCGCCGACTGTAAGGTCGAAACCACCGATCGCCAGGACGAACATCTCACCGATCGCCAACACTGCCAGTGGGGCAGCAGTTCGAAGGAAGGTCATAACACCGTTCATGGATTGATATTTAACCGGATTGAGGAATCCCAAGACAATAAAGATTACAAAGAAAACGGGGTAAACGGGTGGAATTTTCTTGATCCAACCCAATATATTGCGGAGGGCGTTCGAAAATCTTTCAGGAGCAGTGATGGTAGTTGTCGTCATTCGATGCACTCCTTAAGCTGCTTCTTTCTTCGAGCGTATCGTGTAGCTTGCCACGGCTAAAATAATGATTGCACCACGCAAGACCATTTTCAGATATGGGTTCACGCCCAGCTGGTTGAAAGTCGTGTCAAGGATACCGAAGATCAAAACCCCGGCCAGGGTACCCCACACTCCACCTTTTCCACCGGAGAGGGCGGTACCACCAATCACGGTCGTGGCAATCGAGTTCAGGTCATACAGCCCATTCGGACCGACCCAGGGAGCTCCTGAGCGCATCTGGCTGACCAGGAACAATCCCGAAAGAACCGCGGTCAGACTGCACAGGATATGTGCGCCAATCACCACGCGGTCGGTTCTGACACCGGAAAGGCGTGCTACTTCGGAGTTGCCTCCAACTCCATACAGGTGAGCTCCAAATTTTGTGCGAGCGAGTATGAACCAACCAACTAAGAAAACAAATAACATGATGATTATGGATACAGGTATGGAACCGATCTTGCCATAACCAAAGTATTCAAAACTTTCAGGAACGCTGCCAGTATAGTTGGAAAATGTGGCATTGATGATCCCTTTAATGATCAAGCTAACTCCGAGTGTGGCAATAAAGGGATTGACTTTTAGTTTGGTGATGATCAGCCCATTAGCCACCCCGATAATGACGCCTATTCCAAATACAGCCGGGATGGCGATAGGAACCTTGGCTGGGTCTCCCTGCATAATGTAAGACGACATGACCGCAGTGATGCTGATGGTGAAGGCAACTGAAAGATCTATGGATGCGCCGATGATCACCATGGTTTGCCCGACCGCAATAATTCCCAATGCCACAGAGCGGACAATAATGTTAAGCATAATTGCCGGATTGGTTAGAATTTGACCATCTGAAAGAATCTGATCCAGCAATCCACTGACCAGGAAAGTAACGATCAAGAAAATATATACAGGAGGAATATGGATAGAACGGGTAGTTCGTCTAAACCAGCTATCGGTTGCAGTAGTGGTCGTCATTTCATATCTCTCCTACAACGGCAGTCGTCTCAGGGCTTTTATCAGCGGCATGGCCAATTGCCATCAGCATGATCTCCTGTTCACTGGATCTGGCAGGAAGTTCTCCAGCAATCCGATGATCTGCCATAACAAGTATCCGGTCGCTCATCCCGATGATTTCCGGTAATTCAGATGAAATCATCAAAACTGCAATGCCCTTTTTGGTCAATGCCCGGATCATATCGTGGATACCTGCCTTCGATTCCACATCGATGCCGCGGGTTGGCTCATCAAAAATGAATACATTCGCATCCGAAGCCAGCCACTTGGCAAGCACCACTTTCTGTTGATTTCCACCACTCAGGAATTGCACTTCGCGATCGAATGAATCAGTCCGTATATCGACCTGTTCGCCCAGCATGGGGACCAGCTTACGAGATTTCCTGATCCCATCCTTGAGGATGAGGCCAAATAAAAATTGAACGGACCGGACGGTTAATAACATGTTATCCCGGATAGGTTGCCTGGGAGGCTAACCCTTCCGATTTCCGGTCTTCGGTGACAAACCCCATCTTGTTCTTAATCGCCTTGGCAGGGTTTTTGATCGCGATGGCTTTACCATGTAATTCCATGTTGCCTGATTTGAAAGGCATCACACCAAACAAGGATTGAGCCAGTTCTGTCCGTCCTGATCCCTGCAGGCCGGCAACTCCCAGCACCTCCCCTTTGCGGAGCTCAAAGTTGATGTCTGACAGAATCTGGTTTGAAGCATTGGTAACCTTCAGCACCACTTCACCAAAATCCTCAGGAGTACCCAGAGGAGGGAAGTAGTGATCCAGGGTGCGACCGACCATCAAGAACACCACATCAGAAGGTGTGACATCCTTTTTATTCACCGTCTTGATGAGCTTTCCGTCTTTCAATACCGTGATCTTATCTGCAATGTCAAACACTTCTCTGAGGCGGTGGGAAATGAAAATGATGGACATCCCCTTTTGTTTCAATCGGTCGATCAAATTTACCAGCAGATCAACCTCTGTATAGGTAAGCGCAGCAGTGGGTTCATCCATGATCAGCACTTTCGCCTTGAAGGAAATGGCTTTGGCAATTTCCACCAGCTGCTGTTCGCTACGGATAAGGTTGCTGACGAGGGCAGTTGGTGAGATCATTTTTTCCACGCCAAGCTCTTTTAAAACTTCCACAGCCTCTTTGTTCATCTTCTGGATATTGAGAGTTCCTAAGCGTGAAGATTCCCGTGCAAGGAAAATATTGTGTGCCACGGTTCGTTCAGGAAGCAGGTTGAACTCCTGGTAGATGATGGCGACCCCTTTCATCTGGGCTTCACGAGGGTGAGAGAAGGATACTTTTTCGCCACTCAAATACATCGTTCCAGCATCTGGAGTATAAGCGCCCGACATGATCTTCATCAAGGTGGACTTACCGGCACCATTTTCACCTACAACAGCGTGTGTTTCACCAGGGAAGAACTGCAGCGATACATCATCAAGTGCTACAACACCCGGGAAACGTTTTGAAATATGCTGCACTTCCAGTGGGTAGGGCTGAATTTCTTCAGCAGGTATTGTGTTTGTGTCATCGAATTCATTTGCCATAGATAAACCTCGTCATATTAATGACTGATGATCAAGCAAATAAGGTTTTCAAGAACTTTAAGCCTTGGGTTGCAATCGCATCCTGGCTGGGTGCGATCTCACGCCAGATATTTACAGCCCGGGCAATCTCTTTAACCTGGGAGGTAAAAGATTCTATCACGACTGGACCCTGATAATTGGTACTCTTTCAATGCTGGAGCAATTTCCTGCCAATGAACCTGGCCAGTTCCAGGGACACCCCGGTCATTTTCACAGGCATGGAAGTGGAATATTTTATCTCCTGCCAGGCGAATTGCCTGCGGGCTGCTTTTCTCCTCAAGGTGCATGTGAAAGGTGTCTAAATGAAAGCCAACATTATCCCGGCCAATATCTTTGATGAATGCCAGCCCCTGTGAGACCGTGTTGATCATATCTGTTTCAAAGCGATTCAGAGGTTCAAGGGCAAGTTTAATCCCCTTTCCTGCAGCATAATCAGCCATTTCCCGCATTTCCGAAACAGCCAATTCCCATTCTTTCTTCCTTGACTCACTATCCTCAAGATGTTCTTTGCCTACTGCCGAATACATGGGACCACAAACCACCGGGGAGCCAACCTGTGCAGCCGCATCGATCATCCAGATGATATACTGGCGGGCGTTTTGGCGAACTTTTGGGTCAAAGCTGCAAATATTTCGATCGGGACCAAATACACCGCAAATCACGGGTGACAGCCCGTTCGCTTCCAGCTCGCTTTTTATTGTTTGAATATCAAGCAGGTCAGGGTTTTCACAGGCAATTTCAAGGATGTCAAATCCCATAGCTTTCACTTTAGGTGCCAATTCTTTCACAGCCTCCGTTGTGCAAGGTGAAACCCAAACGAACGTATTGACTCCAAATTTCATTAAATGCTCCTCATCCCATTACAACATCAGCCCGGCTGGTTGAAAGGGTAAATATATTATCCATGGCAAGATTGATCGCGCCGATCACACCCGCATCCTGCCCAATTTCTGAAAAGACAATTTGCAGATCACGGGTTGCTAAAGGTAGTGAACGGTGCAAGACTGTTTGGCGGATCGAAGACAGCAAGAGATTGCCCAGGTTGCTGACCCCTCCCCCAATCACGATCATCCCTGGGTTGTAAAAATTAACCAATCCGGCAAGCACGTCACCAATGAATTGTCCGCTCTCGCGGATAACTTCTATCGCCAGGGCATCACCTTCTCTTGATGCATTCCCAACATCTTCTGCCCGGAGGACATATCCATTCTTTTCATACAGGCTCATAATAATTGAGCTTTTTCCGGCTTGGGCTGCTAGTAATGAACGCTCGGCAATCGCAGGACCTGCAGCCATGGCTTCCAAACATCCCTTGTTTCCACAATGGCACAAGGGACCATTTTTATCGACACATATATGGCCGATATCGCCTGCGCAACCGCTTGCCCCGCGGTAGATTTTCCCCTCACAAACAATTCCTGCCCCAATCCCAGTCCCGATTTTAATAAAAATCAGGTTGTCGATCCCTTTCCCAGATCCCTGATATATTTCCCCTAACGCCATCACATTAACATCATTGTCAACGACAACATTGGCAGATGGGAACCATTGGTGGATCGGTTTCTATGATCGGATAACGATCCCAACCAGGCATGATCGGTGGTGAGACCAAGGTTCCCAAAGAAAAATCCACCGGGCCAGGAACTCCAATTCCAATGCCATGAAGCTGGGCAGGATCAAGGTTGTTCTCCTGGAGCAGTTTTTCAAGCAAAGAACATACCCGGCCTAATATCTTGATCGGACCATCTTTGACCGATGCAGGTTCAGCATATCGAACTAGCATCCTTCCGGAAAAATCTGCGATGCCCAGGTCAATACTGGTCGCCCCGATGTCTACACCAGCCACGATACCAAAATCTCCGTTCAGGCTGTACTTCCTGGAGCGCCGACCACCTGTATATTCAGTGACATTATTTGCCACAATGATATTCTTGTTGAGCAGTGACTTCAATATAACCTGTTATCTTGGTTCGGGAATAATCGGTGAATGCCATCAAATCCGAAATGGAAATCTCCCCATACTTCCGGACCAGAGTCTACCAATATTTTTTCGGAAATGGAAACGAAATATTGATACGGTAAACCATCTTCCGGGTGCTGCCTCGATGGCTTTTCCATTGGAGCGACTGTAATTAATTTCTTATGCAATACTTCTCGTTCGATTCCCATTTACAACCAGGCTCAGATTCTTATGCAGAAGTTATCATGGCGAGCAAATGCATATCGATGGTCTCTGTGATACGCAGAAATAGACATTCGATCAGTTTAGCTGATCAAACCACACGGTCGAACAATGTAAAGTGCAATATGAAATCCAAAAGGAGAACTGTTAATTACAGGATTACATATCATTATAGCTGTTTATGTCAACCTGTCAATATGTTTTGTGCAAATTGGAACTACTTATAACATATTCGGTGATTAGTTTCGCTTTAATGGTTTTATGCTAAGGGTTAAACCGAGTTCTTTGACGATGAAATCTTTCCGCATATTCACCTATGTGGTAATACAATCCAGGTCAAATACTTTTGAGACCATTTGCAGCTCGTTCAAGTTGTGACCCGTTGTAATAATGTAGTGATGGGAAACCAGGTCATCCACCAGCTTCTTGCCGTTTGGAACATGAATGACTGCGCCGTTCAAACAATGCGAATTCTCAAACCCGGCATATTTGGGAAGCTCTCCCTCCACGATGGACCATCGGTCAAAAGGCGGCATGAGTTTTACCAGGGTGATATCCCCTTCCGCGAGACGCGCATCAATTGCTGTGGCATTATCATCGACAATCGCCAGCACTTTCTCTTTCAGCGTCCACTCCGTTGAAAATGATTGTGGGACCACGCCTAAATATCCGCAGTGAGCGGCCAGGATATAATCTTCTGGTGCGCCTTCGACCTCCGGGAAGTATGGGATGTGCTCATGTTTCAAGGCTGCATTACCCATCTGGAATGGATACAGGTTGGTCATCATAAACGGCACACCAATGGTTTTATCGATCAGGATCTCGGTCAGCATCGATACCAGGTCACCCTCGCAGCCCCAGACCATGCGTTGATCTTCATATAAGAAATTCCAGGCCAGGCAGGGGGTGGTATCCGAAAACATCGATTCATTCAGGCAGTTGATACCCACAGCAATGATATCCGGGTCCTGGTCCAGGTCCCTTTTCACCGCCATGTAGATCTTTACAGCGCTCAAGACCGCTCGCTGGGTAATTTTACCGATCGGGGTTTTAGCCTTACGCTGCTCCCAAACCTTTAGGGCTGCTTCATCGGGGATGGCTTTTGCATCCTGGGCTAATTGCTTAAAGCTCTTTACAACGACTTGAACACCATACTTCGCTTCGATGGCATTCACACATTCCGGTTCCCACCAATAGAACCGCTTGAAGATCTCGTCCTGGTTTCCACCACCACTGGCCGGCTTATCCTGGTATGCCAGTAATTTCGATTGTTTCAGCTGGCGTTTGAGAGCAAAAGCCCGGCAGGCCTGCTTGGTCTTCTCCAGGTTCGTGGGACCAATTACTTTAATTCCTTTGGCAGTCAGGTAGCTGTTGATTTCCCAATCCCACATCGAGACTGTGCCAAATTCAGAGGTTACAACCAGTAGCGGTTGCGGTAAGTTTTTAATCTTGTCCAGCAGCCGAAAGGCTTCTCCAAGCATTTGTGGAAAGATCACGCCATCCGTCTCCGGTAATTTTGCTCCCAATTGGACCGGTTCCAATAATTCAGCTTCTTCAGCAAGCAGTTCATGCAATTTCTGCAGTTGGGCTATAAAATCTGGATCAGCGGCTGTTTTAAAGTAAATTGGGACAAGTTTCGCTTTCATGGTTTTCTCCTATCTCGAATCAGTCTACATGGTCTTTATGTAAAAATAAATATACGAGGAACAGGCCGTGCTAACCCTGTCCCTCGTATTGAAATCATAAATATTGCAAAACTCCAAAATCAACCTTTACTTGATATCGGAAACAGTAACTTTCTGACCCGTCGCCGCAGACTTGATTGCAGCTTCCAGAACTTGCATGATTTTCATTCCATCATAGAAATTCGGTGCTACCTTGGTGCCTTTTTCAATCGCGGCCAGGAAATCAACGATGGCATGGGAGAATTCGTGCTCATAACCGATGATGTGCCCAGGCGGCCACCAGGCTGCCACGTACGGATGGGTTGAATTTGTCACCAGGATGGTCCTAAAGCCCTGTTCATCGGCTGTATCAGAAAGATCAAGGTATTGGAGCTCGTTCATGCGCTCAAGGTTGAACACCAGGCTGCCTTTGCTGCCATAGATTTCGAAGTAATTGTAATTCTTACGGCCACTGGCAAACCGGCTGGCTTCAAAGGAACCCAGGGCACCATTTTCAAATTCGGTGAGCATGAATGCGGCATCATCCACGGTGACCTTCGGCCTTATCTGTAGCCCCAGTCCCGGCTTTGAAAGTACCGGCATCCTTACCGGGCAATGGTCGTTCGGTCACGAAGGTTTTCATCATGGCAGTGACGGCTTGGATTTCACCGACCAGGTAGCGCCCAAGATCAACACTGTGAGAGTTCAGATCATAATGCGGACCTGCACCCGCAAATTTCTTTTGTAAGTGCCAGGTCAGTGGGAAATTCGGGTCGGTGATCCAGTCCTGCAGGTAGGTTCCACGCCAGTGGAATATCCTGCCAATCTTGCCTTCATCGATCAATTGCTTGGCGAAAGTAACTGCAGGGACCCGGCGGTAATTATGGTTGAGATAATGGACAACGCCAGCTTTTTCCGCAGCTTCGAACATTTCTTTTGCACCTGCATACGACAGTGTAATCGGCTTTTCGCAAAAGATATGCTTCCCGTTCTGAGCGGCTGCAATCGCAATCTCCTGGTGTAGCCAGGTCGGCGTGCAGATATCGATGATATCGACATCCTTGCGCTCAACGACCTTGCGCCAATCCGTCTCAATGGTCTCCCAACCCCAGTTGTTGGCGAAAGTGGCGGTACACTCTACTTCTGTGTCACATGCCACCTTCATCACCGGTTTTATCCCCAGCTGAAAAAACTTGGGTGCCGCACTCCAGGCATTGCTATGGGCTTTACCCATAAAGCCGGTTCCGATAATTGCTACGTTAACTGTTTTCAAGGGACACTCTCTCCTTTCTTATTCAATTTTCAGGAATGGTAATTATTAATTCAAGGACGCAGCAATTCGTCTTTAATTCTTTAATGCTCAAGGCAACTGCTTCATCCTCGCGTTCGGTCCAATCCGCATGCGGATGGTCGATCTCTACAGCCAGGAAACCTTTGAAGTTTGCTTTATGCAGTATTTCAGCCAGCGCCTGGTTGTTGATCAAACCCATTCCGACTGGAACACCAGCAAAGAAATGCCAGTCGGTAGGCCGGGCACTTTTATCTGGCATCAGGTCTTTGACATGGGTAGCCAGAACGTATGGGGCAAGTTTTTCCATTCCTTTTATAGGATCATCCAGCAGGCGCAGGAAGTTGCCGGTATCAAAATTCAATCCGAAGTATTCAGAATCAACCATTTCCAGCAGCTGAAGGATCTCATCCGAGGTGAAGTCGATATGGTTCTCGACAGCCATTTTCACATCATATTCCTTGGCCACTTTGACCGCTTTTTTGAACATCTCTGCAAGTGCTTTAACCTGGGGTCCATGCGGTTCGTGGCGGAACATTAAGCTGCTCCCCACCACCCTCATCACGTCGGCGCCAATCGCTTTCGCACTTGGGATACCTGCAACCATCTCATCATAAGCAGCCCAATTCTGGCCTCGCTCAAGCCCATCCGGGTGACCCCAGGCATAAACCCGGTCAAATTTGTATTCATCCAATTGGGCTTTGAGGTCTTTGAACCATGCCTGGTCAATATTTTTTGGGAAGAAGCAGGATTCAAGCGAAACCCCATCCACATCCAATTCCTTGGCGCGTTTTAGAAAGTCCTGCATGGTCATATTTTTGGCAGGTGGTTTCTGATCTGGATATACTTCGCCAAAGAAACGGTGGTAACAATAACTATCGATTCCAACTTTCATTTTATGCCTCCTGGGATATGATTTGGTATCTATTTACGCCAATCTTAACATCATATTGGTAATACTACGAACCATTACTGGTGTTCTTTTGCCCGGCAGAGCGGGATATTTTGACTTGTCATTACAGGATAACATTATTATAACGATTAATTTATCACAGTTCAAGGAAATGATGTATTAATCCTGCTGGAATGCAAAAACATATTTGAGGTAATTGGAAACCTGGTCGTCCTCTCGGTAAATGCTGCCAGCGAAGTCCCATTTCCAATCATCATCGGGGGCTGTAGTTCGATGAGCATATCGTTGAATTCAACGGCAGCAATAATCTCCGATAATTATAATGCTGAAGTTTCCCTGCTTCAAAGGTCAAGTGTATTACAATTATTCTATTGACAGGTTGGGGGTTTGTTCCTATAATAAGTTGTAATTACAGGATTACAACAAATCATCTTGTGTCCTGGGGATGGGTGAAATGAGAGACTCAATCAATTTTGATAGTCATATCCCATATTACATTCAATTGATCGACATATTGAGAGAAAAGGTACAGCAAGCTGAATGGGTTCCAGGCGATCAAATCCCTGGCGAGCAGGACCTTTGTGAACGATACCAGGTAAGCCGAACGGTCGTCAGGCAGGCGTTGAAAGAATTGGAATACGAAGGCGTGATCAGCCGCCAAAAAGGCAAAGGAACTTTCATTTCCCTGCCAAAAATCAGTGAAGGTCTTGTACAAAAGCTGACCGGTTTTTACCAGGATATGGTTGAGCGCGGCTTAAAACCGGGCACAAAAGTTCTTCACCAAAATGTCATCCCATCCAACGATAAGGTAGCCCGGTTCCTTAATATTAAACCAGGCGAGCAGGTGATCGATATTCAACGCCTGAGATTTATCAACGAAGAACCTATTCAATTCGTCACCACCTACATCCCATATGCGATCTGCCCTGAATTAGCCAGCGTAGATCTATCCAACCAATCTTTGTATGAATTTTTAGAGAAGGAATCCGGTATCGTATTAGCAAAAGGTCATCGCATCATCGAAGCTGTTCTTGCAAATGAAAATGAAGCTGCTCTCCTTGGGATCGAACGAGGTGCCCCATTATTGATGCTTGATAGTGTAAGTTTTTCCGATAACGGCCAGCCTATCGAGTACTATCATGCACTCCATCGCGGAGACAGGTCACGCTTCGAGGTTGAGCTGGTCAGGATCCGAGAATCCAACTCAAAAAACGGGGTGCCTGAGACGAGCTAGCCAGATTCAGGCAAGCACATTATGGCAGATCGTGTTTTCGAACGATACAATATTACAAGTTGCCCGGCTTAATGCACACTGGAGATAAAAATGCAAAAGAAATACATGATCGGTGTTGATCTGGGAACCAGCGGGACCAAGGCGGCACTCTATCAGATCGATGGAAAACTGATATCAGCCGCTTCGGTTGAAGTGCCACTCTATTATCCAAAACCGGGTGTGGTGGAGCAAGAAAATGAGGATTTCTATACCTCGGCAGCCAGGACCGTCCGTAGGTGCATTGAATCCAGCACTGTTGAACCAAACGAGATCGCTGCCATCGCCTTTGATTCGCAAATGGCCGGCGTTGGATCGATCGACGAAAACTATAAACCCGCAACCCGGTTTGACTCATGGCTGGATATGCGCTGCCAGCCCTACATTGAGTGGATGGATAAAGAAGCCGGTGACCGGATCACGCAGCTGACAGGCTGCCCTCCCACGTGTGACCATGGCCCGAAGATGCTGTGGTGGAAGAATGAACAGCCAGATATCTATCAGCGGATAGCGAAATTTGTGATGCCCGGGACTTATGTGGTGGGCAGAATTGCCGGTTTAAATGCGGATCAGGCGTTTATCGACCATACCTATATCCATTTTTCAGGCTTTTCCGATGGTCAAAAGACTGCCTGGTCGGATGAGCTGTGTGAGCGCTTTGGATTGGATATGGATAAACTCCCAAAGATTGTGGATCCCAGTGAAATTGTTGGGGAAGTGTCGGAGAAAGCGGCAAAAGAGTTTGGGCTGGCTCCCGGTACGCTTATCGCGGCTGGGGCTGGGGACACTGCGGCAAACGCCCTCGGTGCGGGCATCGTGAACTCGGGCATGCTTTTTGATGTGGCTGGCACTGCCTCGGTACTGGCTGGGTGCACCAGTAAATTTGTTGCCGATATCAAAAATCGTGCTTTGATCACCATGCGCTCAGTGATACCCGGATTGTGGAATCCGCTGGCGTATATTGGCGGCGGAGGCCTGGCACTGCGTTGGTACCGCGATCAATTTTATAATCAAGCCCGCGGGGAAAGCCTTCCAATCCCTGATGAAGATTTATACCCACAGATGATTGCACTTGCTGAGACAATTGCTCCCGGCTCGGAGGGGCTGTTCTTTTCTCCGCACTTGGGGGGGCGCATTTGTCCCTCAAGCCCGGATATGCGCGGGGCATGGGTAGGCGTGTCTTGGTCGCATACACAGGCCCATTTTGCCCGCGCCATATTAGAAAGCATCGCCTTTGAATATGCATATTATCTAAAGATATTAAAGGACTCCTTACCCGACCTGGTGTTGACGGAAGCGCGTGTGGTAGGCGGTGGAGCACGCAGTGAGACCTGGAATCAGATCAAGGCTGATATTCTCAACGTGCCCTATCAAAGGCTGGTTGGCAACGAATTTGGCGCCTGGGGAGCAGCCATGATCGCAGGTAAAGCGGCGGGATTGATTACCGACCTGGCTTCGCACGCTGAGCGCACAGCACTGGTGAATGGGGCACCATTCTATCCGGTAAAAGGAAATCATGAGGCCTATATTCCCCTGATAGAAAAATATATCAGGCTGGAACAAACTCTAAACCAGTTTTATACATCGTGATCACCTTGTTTACACGATAACCCAAGGGTTTTATTTTTGAGGAAGCATCGATGAAAAAACAAATTCGTATTTGCATGATCGGTGGGGGAAGAGTAGGGAAAAACCACTCGCGAGCACTCACTGGCTATGTGCCCGGTGGAAAAATCGTTGCCCTGGTTGAAACCAGTGCTCAGGTGCGTGAAGAAACCGCACGTGAATTCGGGATTGAGAACCAATTTGATTCGCTTGAGGCAGCCCTTGAAAAAGTTGACTTTGATGCGGTAGTCATCACCACCCCCACCCCCACTCACCTGCCCATCACTGCCCTGGCAGCTGAAAATAAAAAGCATGTATTCCTGGAAAAACCGATGGCATTGAATTTGCAGGAATGCGATGAGATCATGAATGTGATTAATAAGAACTCAGTTTTTTTGCAGTTGGGCTTTATGCGCCGATTTGACCCCGAGTTTGTCGCAGCCGCAGAACGTATTGAAGCGGGAGAAATCGGTCAACCCATGATGATCAAGACCAACACGCATGGCCCTGGCTTACCGCCAGCCTGGGCGCGTGACCTGCGCTCTTCAAACGGCATGCTGGCAGAAGTCAACAGCCATGATTGGGATACTCTACGCTGGTTTATGGCTTCAAACCTGGAAAGAGTATATACAGAGGTGGCTAATTTTAAGGGAGCAGCTAACAATGTGGATACCCCGAATTTTTACGATAATGCCATCGTCAATGTCAAATTCGAAAATGGCGGCTTGGGGATGATCTCTGGTATATGCCCGTGCGGCTATGGATACGACGCGCGGGTTGAGATCGTAGGTGAAAAAGGGATTATGCAAATTGGCGAGCTCAAAGGACAATCCATTTTAGTCTGCACCAACCGCGATCAGGGACTGATCACACCTATCTACCGGACCTGGCCAGAGCGTTTCAAGTGGGCATATATCAATGAATTGGAGCATTTTGTCAGCTGTATCCAAAATGATACCCCTCCACGTGCCGGAGGAATTGATGGACGTTGGGCAGTGGCGGGTGTTTTAGCCGGGACAAAATCCTTCCTGGAAGGACGTCCTGTCTACTTGAAGGAAATAATTAATGCATGAGCCGCAAGGCAAGGAAGGCAATATGCTGGCAGCTGTATATCATGGACCCAATGACTTACGTGTAGAAAACGTACCCATTCCTGAAATTGGTAGCGATGAAATTCTGGTAAAAGTAATCAGTGCCAGCATTTGTGGAACTGATTTACGGATCTTCCATGGAAATCACCGCATGTACGCGCCCGGGACCGTGCGCATCCCAGGACACGAGGTGGTCGGTTCGATCGCAAAAATCGGTGCAGGAGTCACCAATTATTCCATTGGCCAACGTGTGTTTTGTGCCCCAAATACCGGCTGTGGGCACTGTGAGCAGTGCGTCACCGGCAACAATAATTTATGCGCCAACTATGACGCCATTGGTGTAACTTCAGACGGTGGTTTTGCAGAATTTGTTCGCATACCTGCCAATTCGGTCAGGCAGGGGAATGTGATACCCATCAGCGAGACTGTTGATCCAGCTGTGGCTGCCTTGATGGAGCCTTTTGCATGCGTCCTCAGAGGCCAGAATGCGCTGCACATCGGGGCGGGTGAAGTTGTATTAATTATGGGCGCCGGACCCATCGGGGTGATGCATATCAAGCTCGCCAAAGCGCGTGGCGCAGGTCGCATCATTGTCAGCGAACCGATACCTGATCGGGCTGTACAAGCGATAAGGATGGGCGCCGATCGGGTGGTTGATCCGGTTTCAGAAGATCTAAAGGCAATCTTGCTGGAGGAAAGTCACGGGCATGGCGCGGATGCGATCATCGTGGCAGCCCCCATTCATGCAGCACAGGAAAGTACCCTCGATCTCGCCGCCATTGGCGGGAGAATCAACTTTTTCGGTGGGCTTCCCAAGGATCGTCCCAACATCAATATTAATTCCAACCTGGTGCATTACAAGGAATTGGTGATCACCGGGACGACAGCATGCAGCACGGCTGATTGTTGGCAAGCAACCCGTCTCGTCAATTCCGGTATTGTCGATCTTTCAGACCTGGTCAGCCAGCGATTTCCATTGAAGGATGTAGCGCTGGCTTTTGCGGCTGCTGAAGACCGTAAATCATTAAAGATCGTCCTGGAACCATAGACCCGATGCCTCTCTCCTCGCCTCCCATCGTTCCGCGGCCGGTCATGACAGTTCAGGGACCTGTCCCATACGAACAGCTTGGTATTACAGATGTGCATAATCATGTATGGATTGAGGCTGTGCCGGGTGCGGCACCAGGCAGCCCGGTTCTGGACCAATACGACCTCATTTTGAAAGAATTATTTGAGTATCGACAACAGGGTGGTGGAACGATCCTGGATTGCCAGCCAGGTGGATGCGGCCGGAACGGAAGCATGTTATTGGAACTTTCAAAAGCTTCCAAGGTAAATATCCTCGCCTGTACAGGTTTTCACCGGAAAAAGTATTACCCGCAAAATTATTGGCTTTGGGATACAAGCGCAGAAAAAATAAGTGAGTTCCTGTGTGCTGATTTGGAACATGGGCTGGTGGAGACGCTGGACACGCCATCAGCTGTCAGAGCGGGATTCATCAAAATCGCCCTCGAATCCAGCTGGGCGGAATGCCCGCAGGCCGCCCTGGAGGGCACGGCTCTAGCCGCGTATAAAACAAATGCATTGCTTGAAATCCATACTGAAAAGGGTTCCCTGGCTGAGAAGGCTTGCATTTATTTTACCGATAGAGGCCTGCAGCCTCACCAACTTGTGCTTTGCCACATGGATAAAAGACCAGATTTCGGCCTGCACCAGGCGCTTGCCAGTTTTGGCGTCCTGCTCGAATATGACACATTCTATCGACCCAAATACAACCCGGCAACCAGGCTTTGGCCGCTGATTGAGCAAATGGTTGGAGCAGGCCTCTCCAGTCGAATTGCCCTCGCCACCGATATGGCTGAGTCTGCCCTTTACCACCATCTGGGCGGTGGTCCAGGTCTGGCAAGCCTGCCCGGTGAGATACAGGATACACTGAGACAAAAAGGCATTCCCGGCTGATGCCATAGCCCAAATGCTGGGTGGGAATATCGCCCGTCGGCTGGCTGGGATCAATTAGATAAACTAGGAGAATACAATGATTGACTTACCATTTACATTCACGCTCCCTATGCCGCAGGTCATTCCTTCCAGGGTGGATAACCACATCGAGAGGCGCTTATCAGCCCTGCGTGGCCAATTTTTTGACCAGGAAACCTATCATTCCATGCTTTCCAAGGAAGATCGGTTGATTTATGAAGTATATGAAATTCAACGACCCGAGGTGGAAGGCGAATTCCTGATGGGAATATCCATCGTCCATCCAGGCAAAGTGGGAAGGGAGTTTTTTATGACCAAGGGACATTTCCATTCCGTCCTTGAGACCTCGGAAATTTATTATTGTTTGCGCGGCGAAGGCTTTATGGTGATGGAGACACCCGAAGGCGATACTTCGGTCGAAGCCCTTTCTCCCGGCAAAGTGCTCTATGTACCACCGCGCTGGGCTCACCGTTCGGTGTGCACCTCACGGCAGGAGGACCTGGTGACCTTCTTTGCCTACCCCGGAAATGCCGGCCATGATTACGGCACCATCGAGCGCCAGGGTTTTCGAAAGCTGGTCCTGGACGGGGAAAACGGACCTGAAATTGTCGATAACCCCCGCTGCAAATAACCTGGAGAACTTATGAATCTTAAAGAATGTCGTTTGCTGGTCACTCCCACTTCCTATGGCAAGAATGATGCGCGGCTCAAGACAGAACTCGAAGCGCAGGTGGGTGAAGTGATCTACAACCCGACCGGGAAGCCGCTTTCATCAGCCGAGGTTGCACGCCTATTGCCCGGGATAGATGGTTATATTGCCGGCCTGGATGCCATCGATGCGGAGGCATTAAAAGCTGCTGATCGGCTTAAAGTGATCTGCCGTTATGGGGTTGGTGTTGACAATGTGGATCTGGATCTGCACGGGAAAAAGGGATCATCGTCACCAACACGCCCGGTGCGAATTCTGTTTCGGTCGCAGAGCTCGCACTTGGATTGATCCTGGCATTGGCGCGCCAGATCCCTGAAGCGGTCGAGGCAGTGCATCAAGGGAAATGGCCGCGTTATTCAGGGATCAGCCTTGAAGGGAAAGACCATCGGCATTTTGGGATTGGGAGCGATCGGTAAACAGCTTGCCCGCCGTCTCCTGGTTTTGACTGCAACATCTTGGCTTATGATCCTTTTGCTGACGCTGCCTTTGCAAAAGAAAACCAGGTTGAGCTGGCATCGATGGATGAAGTGATCGTGAAATCAGATTTTGTCAGCTTGCATCTTCCGCTTCTGCCTGAGACACGCGGCTTGGTGAATGATACCTTTTTGAACAGGATGAAAAAAGGTTCTTACCTGATCAACACATCACGGGGAGAGGTTGTGGATGAAGATGCCTTGTTGAGAGCACTTCAAAGCGGTCATCTAAAGGGCGCCGGGCTGGATGCTTTCACGGTCGAACCACCCGATCCCAAGAATCCACTCTTGAACTTACCGCAGGTCATCGCCACGCCGCATCTGGGCGCTCAAACCGATGGAGCCACCAGCAATATGGGCTGGTTTGCCATGCGGGATTGCCTGGCGGTGTTAAATAATGAACAACCAAAGTATAGGGTTGCTTAGCCAATCCTGATCATGGAATCTATTTGGAGGAAAAATGAATAAAACAGAAATGTTGGAAAAAGTAAAGGAATTGGGGCTGCTGGCTGTGATCCGTGGCCCATCGGCTGAGTTGACGGTCAAAATGGTGGAAGCGCTGGTCGCAGGCGGTGTTTTAGGCATCGAGATCACTTACAGCACACCCAACGCAGAGGAAGTGGTACGAACGCTCTCCAAGATGTTTGGCAGCCGTATCGTGCTTGGGATGGGAACCCTGACCAAACCTGAGCAAACTCTTTCAGCAAAAGAAGCCGGGGCAAACTTCCTTGTCAGCCCGGTTTGTGAGCCAGTCCTGGTAAAAAGCATGGTTGACAGCGGGCTATTAACCATGGCTGGGGCACTCACCCCCACTGAAGTGTTGCAGGCATACAACCTTGGCTCAGATGTGGTAAAAATCTTCCCAGGCTCACTGGGTGGACCAGCCTATGTCAAAGCCCTTAAAGGACCTTTCCCATACATCCCAATGATGCCCACAGGCGGGGTAAGCGCCAGTAATGTGGCGGAATGGTTCGCCACCGGGGTTGTCGCTGTCGGTGCAGGCAGCGAGCTTTGCCCACCTCAATTGGCAAAGGAAGGGAAATTTGATGAAATCACCAAACGAGCTGCCGAGTTCGTGCAGGTTGTGAAATCTGCCAGAGTATAGACACCATTGATGAGAGTATTTCTGATGAATAAAGAAAATTATCCTGTTGTAACAAAGACGGTTCCCACCTTTTATTTTATCGGTGTGACCACCGGAAAATCCTCGATCATGAAGGTTTTTCCCTTGTGGATGAAAGTACTCGGCCGTGAAGAGGTCGTCATGGAAGGCGTGGATTGTAAGATCCATGATGAACCCGAGGCATACCGCAGAGCAGTTGCCCAGATCAAATATGATCCACTCTCGCTTGGCTCACTGGTGACCACACATAAAATCGACCTTCTCAACGCCGCCCGGGATATGTTTGATTATCTTGATCCGTATGCCATGATCACCGGTGAAATTTCCTGCATTTCCAAGCTGGATGGTCGCCTTGGAAGGACATGCAAAGGATCCTCTCACTTCAGGTGCCAGCCTGGATGCGATCATCGAGCCAGGATATTTTGCCAGGACAAACGGGGACGTGCTGTGCTTTGGTGCAGGTGGGTCAGGCGTCGCCACCCTGCTGCACCTGATCAATAAAAAAGACAAAGGTGACCGTCCCAAGAAGTTCACCTTCGTGAACCGTTCGCAGGGACGGCTGGACCATGCCAAAGAGATGGTGGGCGGACTAAAGACCGATATCGAGATCGAGTATATCTGCAACTCCGATCCGTTGATCAACGACAAGATCATGGAGAAATTCCCTCCATACAGCATCATCATCAACGCCACCGGTATGGGCAAGGACACACCCGGTTCTCCGATCACCTGGGAAGGAAAATTCCCGATGAATGCCATTGCATGGGAATTCAACTACCGGGGAGAGCTGGATTTTCTGCACCAATCCCTGGCACAGGTGGAAAGCCGCCATGTGAAAGTGGAAGATGGCTGGATCTATTTTGTGCATGGCTGGACGCAGGTGGTTGCCCAGGTGCTGCATTTCGACCTCACCCCGGCCTTATTCGACCAGCTGAATCAAGCCGCTTCATCGGTCCGAGGAAAATAATCATTTCGAAAGGTATATATATGAGCGAAAAAACCGAACGCGCAAAACAGCTTCACGAACAAGGGTATGGCTGCGCTCAGGCAGTGCTGACATCATATGCTGGCGATTTTGGATTGGAGGAAAGCCTCGCCCTGAAACTGGCGACTGGTTTCGGCTCAGGAATGGGTCGCATGTGTGAGGTATGCGGTGCCCTCACCGGTGCGTTCATGGTGATCGGGTTGAAGTATGGCAAGGAAAAGACTGACGGCACCCGCTACGGAACGGAGACGGAGACGACCTATCGCCTGGTTGCCGACCTGGCAGGAAAATTCCAGGAGAAGAACGGTTCAATATACTGCCGGGAACTGATCGGACATAACCTGATGGATCCCGACTGAAAGAGCAAAAGTGGTGGAGCTAGGATTATTCAAGACCACTTGCAGAAAATGTATCCTGGATGCAGTGGAACTGCTTGAGGAAACGCTTTGAAAAGACATGCATTCATGAAAGGTGGTTCGGGTATGCGATTGACCGCAAATGACATTGCCAGGATGATCGATCTCTCTTGTGTGCGGACGACCTCCAACAAGGCAGATATCGATGAGATGGTGGAGGCAGCGCGGAAATATGGCTTCGGACAGGTCTCGGTCCTGCAATGCTTCATCCCCTACACAAAACAGCTGCTCGAGAGGTTCACCGGATATTCGCCTGGTGGGGAATGTGAGCTTCCCATCCGGCTCGGATTCCACTTCGCTGAAAATTATGCAGGCAAAAGAAATGATGGCAGCTGGCTGTGACGAAATCGATATGGTCATGAACATCGGCAAGCTGCGCTCAGGGGAGCTGGCTGAGGTGGAAGCAGATGTGCGGTGCAGTTGTTCGAAACCGTGCACCCGCTCCCGGTAAAGGTGATCATCGAGATCATGTACCTGACCATGGAAGAGACATCGCAGGCATGCGACATCTGCCTGCGTACGGGAGCAGCATTCATAAAAACCGGTACCGGTTGGGCTAACCGCGGCACCACCCTGGAAGATGTGCGCTTGATTAAATCACTGGTAGGTGATCGGATCAAGATCAAAGCCTCGGGTGGTATCCGCGAATTGAGAACTTTGGTGGATATGTACCATGCCGGAGCAAGGCGCTTTGGTGTGAATCTCAAGAGTGGAATAAAAATTGTGGAGGAGTGTTTGGCTTTAGGATCAAAGATAGAAGTTTAGCTTTCAGACACATAAACGGGTAAACCATGGATAAGAAAATCATCTCGTTTGATCTTGGAACCGGCGGAAATAAAGCCTTTCTTATATGATATGGAAGGCAACTGCCTGGCGAGTGCATTTGTTCCCTACACCACCCAATATCCCCAGGTGGGCTGGCATGAACAGCGCCCCCTGGATTGGTGGAATGCCGTGGTGGAAAGCACCCGCCAGCTGCTTGACATCCAGCGGAGTGAATAAGGATGAAATCGCCTGCATCGGTATTTCCGGGCACAGCCTGGGCGCGGTTCCGGTGGATAAAGATGGGAACCTGCTGCGCGATGAAACCCCGATCTGGTCCGATATTCGCGCCCAAAAGGAAGTCGAGGATTTCTTCAGGAAGATCGATCCGGATGAATGGTACCTGACCACTGGCAATGGGTTCCCAGCAGCCTGTTATACCGTGTTCAAGGTCATGTGGTACAAAAACCACGAACCTGACATGTGGAAGAAGGTTCATAAAATCCTTGGTACCAAGGACTATATCAATTTCAAACTCACCGGAAAGCTCCTGACCGATTATTCATACGCCTCCGGCACAGGTATCTACGACTTGAAAGGCTGGAAATATTGCCAGGAATTCATCACTGCCAGCGGTATCCCGGCGGATGTGTGGCCGGAGATCGTTCCTTCCACGCAGGTACTCGGTAATGTGCTGCCTGATGTGGCAAGCGAGATGGGATTAGGCTGCGATGTCCTGGTCGTTTGCGGCGGGGTGGATAACTCGTGCATGGCTTTGGGGGCAAAAAATATCAGGGACGGGCGAGTGTATACATCACTGGGTTCATCTGCCTGGATCGCGGTCTCATCTGAACAGCCCGTTCTGGATAAGAAATATAAGCCATACGTGTTCACGCATGTGATGCCAAATATGTTCACCTCAGCAGTCAGCATCTTCTCTGCCGGGACATCCTTTACGTGGGTGAAGGACAATATCTGCAGTGATCTAAACGCAGAAGCCCAGGCTGCTAATAAAGACGTTTATCTACTGATGAACCAGGAAGCAGAAAAAGCACCGATTGGCTCGAACAAACTGCTTTTCAACCCAAGCCTGGCCGGTGGAACCTCGCAGGACGCCAGCGTGCATATCCGCGGGGCATACCTTGGATTGGACCTGAAACATGGTAAACCTGAGCTCATCCGCGCTGCCATGGAGGGTATTGCCATGAACCTGCGCCTGCGCCTGGATCTTCTGCGCCAATATACCCGGCTGGAGGATGAGATCCTTTTCGTGGGTGGAGGGGCAAAAAGCCGCTTCTACCTGGGCATCTTCGCCGATGTGTTCAATACCCGCATCTTAAAAACCAATATTGACCAGGATGCAGCTGCCCTGGGTGCAGCCGCAATTGCAGCTGTGGGCTGCGGGTTATGGCAGAATTTCGAGAAGATCGACAAGATCCATAAGACGGTTGAAGTGGTTGAGCCGGATAAGGAAAACAACCGCAAATACGAAAAGCTTCTGCCGGTTTTTGCCCTATCCGCTGAATACCAGGCACACATCAGTGAGGCATTGAGAGAAATTGAGTTATAAATACTCGATAATGACGAATATTTTGATTATTGACATGCAGGATGGAGGTTTCTATAATCAATTGTGATACCAGGAAAAGGATACATAATTTTATACAGTTCTGAGCAAGAATGTAATCAGCCAGCCGGCTATTTTGGATAATGTTGAAATCAATCAAATCTACTCATTGAAAGGAAATAAAAATATGAAAATTGGTTTATTCACGGCTACATTTCTGGATATGAAGATTGAGGAAGTCTTTAAGATGGCCTCAGATTTGGGTTATGGGGCAGTGGAAATGCCCGCATTTGCCAATAACCCGCACCTGGACATCGAAGAGATCGTCAAAGGTAAAAATGCTGACACATTGAAGAAGCTGGTCAAATCCTATGGGTTGATCATCTCTGCCCTGGCCAATCACCCGGAAGGCCAGATCGTCCTTGGTCCATATGGCAAGGATACCGATGCAATTTTCAAAGGCACCAAGGAAGAGAAGATCAAGTTTGGCACCGAGCGGATGATCAAAACCGCCCAGGCAGCCAATGCCCTCGAAGTCCCGGTGGTCACCGGTTTCATCGGCTGCGAGAATTTCGGGCGTTTCTTCCCCTGGCCTTATTCCAAAGGCTGGTCGGACATGGAAGTGGAATTCGTTGAACGCTGGGGAAAGATCCTGGATAAATTCGGTGAGTACGGTGTTAAATTTGCCCACGAACCGCACCCGAATGAGCTTGTCTATAATGTGGAGACTGCCCTGCGAGCGGTTGAGCTGATGGGTGGTCGCAAGGAATTCGGTTTCAACTTTGACCCTGCCAACCTGATCTATCTTGGCATTGATGTGGAGAACTTCATCGACGCGCTTGCCGGTAAAATCTTACCATGTGCATGCAAAAGACGGCGAAGTCGTTGTCCATAATGTCCGCCGGTCTGGCGTGATCCCGCAGGGTGACTGGCAGCGTCTTGGGCGCGGTTTCCGCTTCAGGATCCCAGGCTGGGGTTCGGTGCCATGGAAGAAAGTGATCACTGAGCTTTCGCTGATCGGGTACGATTACGTCATGTCTTACGAGCATGAAGATGTGACCATGAGCCGCAATGACGGCATCACCAAGACAATCGCTTATTTGAAACCGCTTTTGATCGAAAAGCCTTACGAAGGTCGCAACGACGTTTTATTCCAATAATTCCAAATTACTGTTCAAGGAGCATATTCTATGGCAAACATGATGAAAGCAGCTGTTTTTGAAAAAATTGGTGTGATTAAAGTCAAAGAAGTGCCTGTTCCTGAGATTGGCGAGAATGATGTGCTGATCAAGGTTAAAAATACCGGCATCTGCGGTACCGACTGGAGCATTTATAACGGCTGGTATTCCGCCGATAAATTGCCCATGATCCCCGGACACGAATTCTCGGGGGTGATCGCCAAGGTTGGCAAGAATGCCAAGGGTTTGAATGAGGGTGATCGGGTCACCTGTGACATTAACATGAGCTGTGGGAAATGCTTCTACTGCATCAAGGGAGAAAAACTGCTTTGCGATAACTTTACCCAGCTTGGCATCCACACCGATGGCACGTTTGCTGAATATGTTAAAGCCCCTGCCGCACTGGTGCATAAACTACCCGATAACATGAGCTTTGAAGAAGGTGCGTTCATCGAGCCTGTCTCCTGTGTCATCCATGCCGCCAAAGCCATGGATGCCTGCCTGGGCAGCAGCGTTGCCATCATCGGCTGCGGTCTGGGTGTGCTGCATGCACGCATGGCAGTTCTGCGTGCTTGTGCCCCGGTCATTATTTTTGGAGACAACCGCAAGCGGTTGCAGATCGCCAAGGATATGGGCGCAGATTATGCCATCCATATCGATGATGTCGCCGACCCGGTGGCCGAGGTGATGAAACTCACCCATGGGCGCGGGGCTGACTATGCCATCGAAGCCGTTGGGACTGTTAAAACCTACGAACAGGCATTTGCCATGCTCCGGCGCGGTGGGAGACTCTCTGCCTTTGGCATCACCGGCGAACAAGACGTGATGAACATCCGCCCGTTTGAGTTCGTGCTGGGCGAGAAGAAGATCACTGGCTCGTGCGCAGGTGTAGGCGCAGACTGGCCGGATGCGATCACGCTCATTTCGAATGGAAGGATCAACCCAAAGCCACTGTTCTCCTTGAAAGTACCCCTGGAAGACCTGGAATGGGCCTTGCATGAGCTGCGTAAGGACCCCAGTCTGTTCAAGGTCTTTGTTTCACCAGAGATTTCCAAAAGGGAAGTCCTGTAATTCAATCTGATATGCGGCCTATCTAATATAGGCCGCATATCAGCAAAATCCAGCTTTTTTCGGAGCCAGGCAGTTGAAGATCAGTAAAATTGACCACGTCTCGATCAATGTTATGGATATCCAAAAATCGATCGATTTTTACAGTCGAATTTTAGGCCTCAAGCAGCTGGAGACCGTGGACTGTGGCGAGTTCGATATTACCTACTTTGCCCTTCCGGATGGGTCTCGCCTGGAGCTGTTTGATTATCATGGCAAGAACCAGGCTATCCCGCGCGAAGAAAGCGAGGTGGGGCTCAGGCATATCGCCTTCCAGGTGCGAGGATGTAGCTGCCCATGAAAGGCTTTTAAGAGCCGAAGGCGTGGAGATCACCCTGCCCACCTGTGACCTGCCAAACCTTGGGGCACGCGTGCTGCTCTTCCTCGACCCAAACGGGGTAACCCTGGAATTTTGTGAAAAATTGTAAGGAATTAACCATTATCGATATTTTAATGGTATTAAAAACCAAAAAAGCAAATTACTGGAGGTAACTGCAAATGGATAATAAAGAGATCCTGCTTTCACCGATCAAGATAGGCACCTTTACGAGCCCGAACCGCTTTTTCAGCCAGGCTATGGAATGCACCGATGCTGATACGGAAGGCAATCCTTCCGATCTGACCTATCAGCGGTATGAGAACCTGTTCAAGGGTGAAGCGGGCATGGTCAGCCTTGAAGCGATCACGATAACGGATAAGAACCGCTCGCGCCTGAACCAATTGTTCATCATGCCCCAAAACCTTCCGGCTTTAGCAAAATTCGTGAAGCGCCTGCGGGAAGTCAATCCAAAGACAATTTTTATCTACCAGCTGACCCACTCCGGCGAGTTAAGCAACCCTGAATTTTCAAAACGTTTATCGGTTAAACCGCTGCCAGGTTTTACAGCGGATGTATTCACTGAGGATGAATTTGAAAAGATCATGGATGATTTCGTCCTGGCTGCCAAGATCACCCGCGATTCAGGCGCGGATGGAATCGACATGAAGCTATGCCATGGCTATTTAGGCTCTCAAATTCTGCGCCCATACAATACACGCAAGTGGAAATACGGTGGAAAGTGGGAGAACCGGCGCCAATTTGCCTTTGACCTGTATGAACGCATCAAGAAGGCAGTGCCGGATAAGGATTTCCTGATCGGGTCTAAGATTTCCGTATGGGAGGGTTTCCCGGGTGGGTTTGGCACAGCCGGACCAGACACTCCGGTGATTGACCTGACCGAGCCGGTTGACCTGGTGAAGGGACTTGAAGAGCGCGGTGCCCAGTACTTTGTCCAATCAGCGGGCAGCCCTTCGATCACCATCAGCCTCACCCAGGCGGATAAAGACCACCCGTACTTCGCTTACCTGCACCAATATTTCGCCAAGGTTTTTCGGGATAACCTGAAGAAGGAAACCGTTGTGATCGGGTCGAACTACTCGGTATTTGGCAAGGGTAAAAGTAAATTGGCGGCAGTCAGCCCCAAGGATAGCGCCTTGCTGGCCTATGGCGCTCAGAACATCGCCAAAGGCTACACGGATATGATCGCCCTTGGGCGCCAATCCTTTGCTGACCCACTCCTGCCTTTGAAACTGCGCGAAGGTCGCGAGAAGGAGATCAATTACTGTACCGCATGCGATAACTGCCTGGAACTGCTCATCCAGCAACGTCCGATTGGCTGCTGTACATATAATGAATACTATACGAAGGTCCTGGTCGACACCCGCAAGGAAAAGGGTAGCCTTAAAGAAAGACATACCTAGTCCTATTCACTTGATAAAAATCCAGACCTGCCTTGACCATCCAGGCAGGTCTTGGTATTAACCAGGGGTTGTCCAGGTTATAAAAGAAATATTTAGGCCATGATACAATCGCATCAAGATGTCATATCTGAGGCTAGGCAGAGAAAGGGAAAGACCGTGAAATACAGAAAATTTGGCAGAACAGATCTACTGGTAAGTGAAATTGGTCATGGCTTGTGGGGTATGGGCGGTTGGTCGGGTTCGGATGATAAAGCATCTCTTGAAACAATGCAAGTGTCATTGGAGAAGGGCTGTAATTTCTTCGATAGCGCCTGGGCTTACGGGAGCGGGCATAGTGACCAACTGCTCGGGAAGCTGATCAAGAATAATCCGAATGCCAAAATAATCGCGGCCAGCAAAATTCCTCCGAAAAACAATCAATGGCCCGCAAGTTCAAGGGATAAACTTCAGGACGTATTTCCCCGGCAGCATGTAATTGACTATACAGAGAAAATCCTGGAGGGCATTGGAATAAATTGCCTGGATGTACTGCAGTTCCATGTATGGGATGACACCTGGACTGAAGACGATGAGTGGAAACAAACCATAACCGATCTTAAGGCAAAAAAGCTGATCCGATATTTCGGTTTAAGCATCAATCGATGGGAACCATGGAATGGCATGCAAGCCATCCAAACCGGGTTGGTGGATGCTGTCCAGGTCATCTACAATATCTTTGACCAGGCCCCCGAGGACCAGCTATTCCCACTGTGCGAGAAAATGAACGTGGGAGTGATCGCCAGGGTGCCACTGGATGAGGGCGGCCTGTCTGGTAAGCTGACCGATGAGACCCGCTTCCCCAGGACAGATTGGCGGGCGAAGTATTTCGGTCCGCAAAATTTACATCCCACGGTGGTGCGTGCGAATGCCTTAAAAGAACTGCTCCCAGATGGTATGAGCTTGCCGGAAATGGCACTCCGGTTTATCCTGTCCAACAAAGACGTCAGCACCACCATTGTTGGGATGCGTACCCTGGACCACCTCCATGAAAACATTGGGGTGAGTGATGGTCTGGGATTGCCTGACGAACTGATCGCCCAATTGCGCCTCCATCGCTGGGATCGAAAAATCGCACCCTGGTCGGATTGATCAGGTGAGTCATAACCATTTTTTTCTGACCGTGATGCATTGCTTTCAGATTGGGAATTCTTTCATAACTACATTGCAACCTAGAAAAAGGCTGGCGGTTTTTCCCCTGCACCCTGAAGGAATTTAGGAAAATTCAGAACGAGTATAATACTTTCAAATTCATCCGCATAAAACAAGAGGTTCACCATGAAAGATACATTGATCAATCCCCTCATCATGTCCAATGCACAGCTCCAGGCAGAACTCTGGCGCTGTGAGTTTTGCGAGGAGAAGCCATGTAGGGAAGCCTGCCCGGTTAATTGCTCCCCCGCCGATTTCATCATGGCTGCCAGGGTTGGGAATCCGTCCGATATCAGGCGATCGGCAGGCGAGATCATGCACGCCAATCCACTGGGTGGGGTCTGCGGGATGGTCTGCCCGGATACGTTGTGCATGGCAGCCTGCACGCGGGTGAAATTTGACGGGGCGATCAACATTCCCCTCGTCCAGGCAACCATTGTGGAAATGGCCAAAGGTCTGGGAGGCATCCCAGAATTCTCCAAACCAAGGTTGAATGGAAAGAAAGTAGCTGTCATCGGTGGTGGTCCAGCGGGGTTAGGCGCAGCAGCTGTCCTGGCACAAATGGGTTACACTGTGGACATCTTCGAAGGGCGCAACCGCCTGGGCGGGATGATGAACCTGATCCCAGACCATCGGTTGGACAAGAAGGTAATTGAGACGGATATTCAATTCCTCCTGTCGCTTGGGAAACATCACTGTAAAAACGGGAACAAAAATCGAAGACCCCCAAAAACTGTTCAAGAATGGATACGAGGCGGTATGTATTACCGCTGGTCTATGGAAGCCAATTGAGCTGGGCATCCAGAACGAAGACCTGGCAATCAAGATGGTTGATCTGTTGGCAAAGCCGTACTCACACAAGTTTGACGGGCGGGTGGCAGTCATTGGTGGTGGAGCAACCGCCATTGACTGTGCCATCACAGCCAAACAGTACGGCGCCAGGCATGTCGAGCTCTTCATGTTGGAAAAACTTGCCGAGATGCCGCTGACTGCGAAAGAACGAAAAGAGTTAATGGATTTCGATATCGAAGTGAACGGACGCATCCGGGTTAGCAAGATCATAAAGAATGGTAAGAGAGCCTCCGGTGTTGAAACCATTAAAGTTGAACTTCCCGAAGGGAAACCGTTCAGCCCGGCAAACATGTGTGACATCCCCGGTACGGAAGGGATACGCACCGGCTTTGTTGCAGTAATCGTAGCGATAGGGATGCGAGCAACCCTTCCGATCGAGAAGGGTGGTGGGCTGTTTTACGCCGGTGATATGCTGACTGGTCCAAAGACAGTCGTCCAGGCAGTCGCCTCCGGTAAGAACGCCGCACTTGAGATCGACGCTTACCTGGCAGGCAAAGATAAACCGGTGATTGAAAAGCCCACCAAGTCCTATTTCAGCCTGCCTGGCTACAACCCGGTGCCCGTTTCATTGGCAACCGAGTTCTTTGGCCGGCCGATCATCTCTCCATATCTCATTTCCGCTTCTCCATCCACCGACGGCCTGGAACAGATGAACCGGGCATACCAGGCTGGATGGGCTGGGGGCGTGATGAAAACTGCCTTCGATAACGTCCCCATCCACATCCCGGGTGAATATATGTTCACTTACAACCCGTATACGTATGCCAACGCAGATAACGTCTCCGGTCACTCGCTTGACCGTGTATGCCGTGAAGTTGAACAGCTGGTCAAGCAGTGGCCCGATCGCTTAACCATGGCTTCCACCGGTGGACCGGTCACAGGCAACCGGAGCTGCGATGCAGCTGGCTGGCAATCCAACACAAAAAACTGGAAGCCGCAGGCGTGATGGGTATTGAGTATTCGTTGTCCTGCCCGCAGGGAGGCGACGGTACGGAAGGTGCCATCGTCTCGCAAAATGCAGCCCTGACTGCCCGGATCATTGATTGGATCATGCAGGTCGGTGACCCAGATATCCCCAAGCTGTTTAAGCTTACCGCGGCAGTCACTTCCATCGCACCCATCCTGCGGGCGATCCGTGCTGTGCTGGATAAATACCCCCACAAGAAGGCGGGGATCACCCTGGCAAATTCCTTCCCAACCCTGGCGTTTCGCCCGGCATTGGGGCGTCGCTGGGAGGAAGGGGTGGTCGTGGGGATGAGCGGCGAGGGTGTCACCCCAATCTCCTACCTGACCCTGGCACAGGCTGTTCCGGAAGGGATTGAGATCTCTGGCAATGGGGGACCGATGGACTATAAAGCTGCCATGGATTTCCTCGCCCTGGGTGTTAAAACCGTGCAGTTCTGTACCATCGTCATGAAGCAGGGCTACGGCATCATCCAGGACCTTGAATCTGGCACCTCCTTCCTGATGCAGCAGCGAGGCATCGCATCGATGAAAGAGCTGATCGGCATCGCCCAACCAGATCCGATCACCGATTTTATGGCATTGACGCCGGTCAAGAAAATCTCGGAAGTCCACCACGATTATTGCGTATCCTGCGGTAACTGTGCCCGCTGCCCATACCTGGCGATCACCCTGGACGAGAAGGGTATGCCGCACACCGACCCTGCCCTGTGCATCGGATGTTCGATATGTGCCAAGAAGTGCTTTGTGGGTGCCATCACCATGCGGGAACGCACAGCGGAAGAGTTCGCTGTGCTGAAAGAGCATTAATCACGAAAGGATGAATATGACCACTCGCTTTGAAAATGGGATTGTTGTCACGCTTGGAGAAAAGAACCGGGTACTTTGGAATGCGACCATCGTCACCGATGGGGAGAGTATTGCCGCATTGGGTGATCCCGCTGCCATGAAGCAGCGCTACCCCAGCGCGGATGCGGTGGACTGCTCCGGGAAGATCATCCTGCCCGGCTTTATTTGCACCCACCACCACTTTTACTCTACCATGGCACGTGGGATGGGCATCCCAGGCCAACCTGCCTCAAACTTCGTCGAAATCCTTGAGAGATTGTGGTGGAAGGTGGATCGAGCCTTGGATGAAGAAGACATCCTTCTATCAGCACAGCTGCCCCTGATCGACTGCATCCGCAATGGCACGACCACCGTCATTGACCACCATGCCTCCCCAGCTATGCGGGATGGCTCACTTGATTTGATCGAAAATGCCGTTCGGCAGGCGGGTATCCGTGCCTCTCTTTGTTATGAAGTGTCTGACCGCAATATTAAGCGTGGTGGTGTTGCAGAAAATAAGCGCTTCATCAAGAAGGTCGGCAAAGGGGATGGCCAGATTGCCGCCATGATGGGCATGCATGCCTCGTTCACTCTATCGGATGCGACCATCGAAGAATGCGTTGACATAGCCCGGGAGGCAGGCGTTGGTTGTCATATCCATGTGGCGGAAGATGCGGCAGACCGGGAAGATTCGCTCACCAAATATAAAATGCCGACGGTGAACCGCTTGCATAAGTTAGGTGTGACAGGTGAAAAGGCAATATTTGTTCACTGCGTCCATATCGACGAGGATGAGATGGATATCCTGGCTGAAACCGGGACGAGTGTGGTGCACAACCCTGAATCAAATATGAATAATGCGGTCGGTGTTACTCCACTGTTAAAGCTGTTAAAAAATGGCGTGCTGGTTGGACTAGGAACCGACGGTATGGGTTCAGATATGCTGGTACAGATGCGCTGTGCCTACTTGCTGCATAGGCTCGCCAACCACGACCCGCGCGTGGCTTTCATGGAAGCGCCTCAGCTCCTTCTGCAAAATAACGCCGCAATTGCCAAACGACAATTTGGCCTGAAGTTGGGCGAGATTACCGAGGGGCATCCTGCTGACCTGGCGATCATCGATTATCAGCCCCCCACTCCCCTCAGCGAGGCGAATTTCCTTGGTCATCTCATCTTTGGATTGGTGGATGCGACCGTCGACACCACGGTCTGTAAGGGTAAAATCCTGATGAAGGGAAAGCAGGTCCTGGTCATGGACGAGGAACGCATCGCTGCCCGGTCACGCGAGCTGGCCCCGCAGATGTGGAAGCGGTTGCAAGAACTCTAGGAAAATCAATGTTCATAGTGCCAATAGAAAATTATTGGTAGATAAAGCGAGGGACTGATATGGAACGTGTCGCACTATACCTGCAGGACGCGCACGACCTGCGCGATGGGCTCGATTATGTTAAATATGC
The DNA here is from genome assembly GCA_963777965.1 of uncultured Chloroflexia bacterium. Taxonomy (GTDB): domain Bacteria; phylum Chloroflexota; class Anaerolineae; order Anaerolineales; family UBA4823; genus FEB-25. Next base: position 88,269 of record CAVZSS010000035.1, read on the forward strand.
GGAGAGCAAAGGCTTTGAAGCTGTCTGGCAGGCTGAGAGCCGCCTGGTGAGAGACGCCATCGTGCCGATGGCAGCTTATGCGGCAGTGACTGAGCGCATCAAGGTCGGTTCGGGGGTGATCAACAACTGGACCCGCAACATTGGCCTGCTCGCCTCCACCTTCCTCACGTTAGACGACCTGGCTCCAAACCGCGTGATCTGTGGAATTGGAGCCTGGTGGGACCCGCTGGCGAAAAATGTAGGCATCGAGCGCAAGAAACCGCTCACCGCCATGAAAGAGACAGTTCATGTCTTGAGGCGCCTGCTGAACATGGAGCGGGTTACATTTGATGGAGAATTTATCCACGTTAATGGCATTGAGCTGGACGTGGTGCATGGTCGCCGTGAGCCGCGTAATGTACCGATCATGATCGGCGCAACGGGTGATCAGATGATGGAATTGGCAGGTGAAATCGCCGATGGGGTCGTGATGAACTACTGCGCGCCACCGGAACAAAATGACCGTGCCCTTGAGCTGCTGGAGATAGGTGCCAGGAAGAGCGGCCGTAGCCTGGATGACATCGACCGCCCACAGTTGATCGTCTGCTCGGTGGATGAGGATCACGATGTTGCATTTGAATCTGCCCGTGGGCTGCTGACCCAATACCTGGCACAGCAGCCTCACATCGCCAAATCGTCTGGCGTGCCTGATGAAATCGTCAAGAAGATCCAATCCATCCTGGGTTGGCCTGCCACCCAGGAACAGATCAACCAGGCCAAGCACCTGGTCCCAGATGACCTGGTGGATCGTATTACAGCTTCGGGTACACCCGAGGAAGCGCGCTGCTGCGTAAATGAGTACCGCAAACGCGGCTGCACCTGCCCGATCCTGTATCCTGTGTGTGGGGATGTGAAATTACTGGTGGATACTTTCGCACAGTAATCTTCAATCCAAGACTCATAGCCGCAGGGATAAAAAATGCCGACGACAAGTCGGGGACAGGGTGGAAAGCCTGCTGGCTGAGCAAGCTTTTTGTAAATATATAAAAAATGAGGCACGTAAGGGTTTTTATAAAATTCTTTGGATAAATTTATCGTTATGGAGTGAATATGAAAATCCGCACTGAGATCGGGTTGACATTTGATGATGTTCTTCTGGTTCCTCATCGGTCCTCAATCCACAGCCGCAAGGATGTTTCCACCGGCACCAGGCTTGTGCCAGGCATGCACCTTTCCATCCCCATTGTCTCCGCAAATATGGACACGGTGACTGAGACACGCATGGCAATCGCCATGGCCCAACTGGGTGGTATCGGGATCCTGCACCGCTTTATGACCATCGAGCAGCAAGCCGAATGTGTATTGCGTGTAAAGCGTTCCGAAAGCCTCATCGTGGATTCACCACTCACCATCTCTCCTGGGCAAACCGTAGCCTATGCACGCCAGCGCATGGAAGAGGTAGATGTTGGCGGCTTGATGGTAGTGGATGAAGATAACCTCCTGCTGGGTATCGTCACCAACCGCGATGTATTGCTCGCCCCAGATATGGATTTACCGGTTAGCCAGGTGATGACTCCCCGTGAAAGGCTCGTTGTTGCTTCGAAGGCCGAAACCTTGGAAGACGCCCGCCGCAAGCTATATGAACACCGCATCGAAAAGCTGCCGCTGGTGGATACGGATGGACACCTGGCAGGATTGATCACTGCCCAGGATATTGTTAAAATCCAAAAACACCCTGACGCTACCAAAGATTCCCGGGGTCGTCTGCGGGTTGGTGCCGCGATCGGGGTGCGCCTGGAGGATATGGAACGGGCAGTCAGCTGCCAGGCAGCTGGAGTCGATGTGCTGGTTGTGGATATTGCCCACGGGCATTCCGACCACGTGATCCAAATGGTACGAAATCTAAAGCAACGCTTCCCCAGTTTACCGATTATCGCAGGAAATGTTGCCACAGCCCAAGGGGTAAGGGACCTGGCTGATGCAGGTGCAGATGCAGTAAAAGTTGGGGTGGGGTCTGGTTCGATCTGCACCACCCGAATTGTGACTGGTTTTGGGGTGCCGCAGCTAAGTGCGATCCTTGAATGTTCTGAAGCCGGAAGTGTACTGAATGTGCCCATTATTGCGGATGGTGGTATCCGCAACTCGGGGGATCTGACAAAATCCCTGGCTGCCGGTGCGAGCACAGTCATGATTGGGTCCCTGTTAGCTGGCACGGACGAAAGTCCCGGCGCGACTGTCATCCGGGATGGACAGCGTTTTAAAATTGTGCGTGGCATGGCATCACTGTCAGCCAATGTGGATCGAAGGATGCTTAATAACGGTGAATTGGCAATCGAAGAGTGGGGTGAGGTGGTTCCAGAGGGGGTGGAAGCCACGGTGCCTTATAAAGGCGCGGTGGTGGATGTCATCTACCAGCTCGTCGGTGGATTACGCTCTGGGATGAGCTATGCAGGTGCCTGTTCGATTGATGAGCTTTGGCAGGCTGCCGAGTTCATCCGCATCACGTCTTCAGGCATGCAAGAGTCACGCTCACACGATGTGATGCTGATTTAATCAGTTCTTGCGATTCAACCCATGATTTAGATAATTATTAAAAAGAAAAACCCGGAGATTTTCCTCCGGGTTGAAATTCCCTACTCTTTTCCGCGCTTACCAAGCTGGTGGTCAAGCATCAGCACGGCTGTTCCCTTGGCATCGATCAGCTCGATCTGTTGGACGATGTCAGCAGCATTCTTTTCCTCTTCCACCTGTTCAGTGATGAACCACTGCAGCAGGACCTGTAATGGATAATCCTTTTCCTTGAGCGCTAACTCGTACAGGGTATTGATGGAAGCCGTAATGAAAGCTTCATGCTCCTGGACCTGCTTGAAGACTTCCAGGCTTGTATTCCACGCTGTTTGAGGACCGGCAATAGGTTTGAGTTCTACCTTCCCACTGCGTTCCACAAGCTGTTCAAAGAACTTCATCCCATGACCGCGTTCCTCTTCCGCCTGTACATACATCCACTTGGCAAAACCGGGTAGATTTTTATCCTCAAAATAAGCTGCCATCGAGAGGTAAAGGTAGGATGAGAATAGTTCTTTATTGATCTGTTCATTGATTGCGTTTTGAATAGCTTTAGATATCATGTTTTTCTCCTATTTATATATTTATTGGATGGTTGATTTTTGACATTCGGGACAGAGCCCATAATACATCATGCGCACTCCAAGTAGTTTATACCCAGAGGTATCGCTGACTTTATGATCTAGGTTTGCAATTTGTGGGAAGTCAAAATCCACAATCTTGTGGCAGGAAATACAGGCCAGATTGATGTGGGACGATGTATCTCCATCATAGTGAATATTGTCATCTCCTGCATTACCTAACGAATTCACCAGGCCAAGATTAACTAATTTTTCCAGCGTATTGTAGACTGTCATCAGGGAGAGTGAAGGGTATTGAGCCTTAATGTGCTCATAGATCATGTTGGATGTGGGATGCTCATGGGTTTCGCACAAATACTTACAGATTGCGATCCTTTGAGGCGTAAGACGCATCTTGGAATGTTGCAAGGTGGAGATGAAATCATCGAAGTTTGACATAAGAAATAATTTATAATAACTATAATATTATAATAATTATAAATTAGATTTCCATTTTTGTCAAGCAAATAATTTAAACAGCGGGTATGTTCTTTCCCAAAGCCAATCATATGAAATACTGCTGATCCAATGTCACATGATTGATGACTAAACTATATAATATATATCAGGAGGTGAATCATGTCTGATTATCTGATGACACCGGGACAGCGCAGCTTGCGCGAGGAAGTCCGTAACTTTGTCCGAGAAGGCGTGAGCCGCCAGCTCCTGCTCGATATGGATGCTGAGAAAATCCATTACCCACGCCAGTATATCGAGGATCTTGCTGCCAGGCACTTGCTCGGTTTGCGTTTCCCTCCTGAATGGGGCGGACGTGGACTTGACTGGGCTCATGAAGTCCTAGTGCTGGAGGAAATTGGTGTCTTGGGTGCCAGCCTGGCATGCCTGTACTCCCTGCCTTCCATTGTTGGAGAAGCGATTAACTGCTTTGGCTCAGGCGAGTTGAAAGAAAGGTATCTCAAACCCATCACTGCGGGCAGGCTGACCGTGGCTGAAGCACTGACCGAGCCGCGTGGTGGGTCAGACTTCTTCGGTGCAACAGCCACCCTGAAACGGGAGGGCGATGTTTATATCCTGAACGGCCAGAAGCGATTCATCGTTGGGGCAGAGGGTGCCGATCTCTTCCTTGTATATGCCCGTTCGAATCCAGACGTATCGAGCCATAAGGCGATCAGCGCGTTGTTGGTGGAACGCAGTGAAGGGGTGGAAGTCCAACATGTTTACGGCCTCATGGGCACGCGTGGTGGAGGAACGGGTCGGGTGTACTTTAGAGATGTCCAAGTGCCGGTGCAGGAATCTGATCGGTCAGGAAAATGGGGCATATGAGGTTTTCAATCAGATGATGCTCCCCGAGAGGATGACCAGCGCGGCTGGAGCGATCGGGCTTGCCCGAGCCGCATTGGAGATATCGACGCGCTATGCCGATCGTCGCAAAGCCTTTGGACAGAAAGTCCGTGAGTTTGAAGGGGTCAGTTTTAAAATTGCCGAAAGCCTGACACGCCTGGATGCAGCGCGTGCCCTGGTACATGAGACCGCGCGCATCATTGATACCATCGGCAACTCGGGTTATGTACGGCGCATGGTCTCTGAAGCCAAGAAATTTGCCACTGAAACCGCCTGGGCAGTGGTCAATGATGCCATGCAAATCATGGGTGGGATTGGCTATACGAATGTTTACCCCATCGAGCGACTTTTACGGGATGCACGCCTGATGACCATCTGGACGGGTACCAACGAGATCATGAACCTTGTCATCCAGCATGAGTATTTTAAGGAAATCCTATCGACTACTCCCGCGGTCAGAGATGTGGAAGGGGACGCTCAGAATGCAGAAGCTGAGGGTGAAAAGGTGTTTGAGTAAAGGTTGTTGGAGCTGGCATAAGTTTACGGCAGGATTATGAAATCATCACCTATGCTCACTATTCAATACTTGGAAGATTCACCCACCCTGGACCAATTGGATTTGAAGGCCGTAGTCAATAAATTACGTGCAGCTGCTGAGCGTCTTCCCATCACTCACCTTCTTATCGGCTGGAATGTGCCTCCGTTTCTCCTGGACGCCTGTCGTTCTGAAGCAGAACGCTTGGGTATACGTTTTCTGCGCTGGCATCCACTTCTCACCACTGACAAAGGTTTTCGACCTGACCCTACATGGCAAACAGAAGGTTTGATGGGTGATAAACTGGTGGGGTATCATGGTATGCCGGAATTTACATTCTTCTGCCCCAATCACCCGGGGGTTCAAGAAGCGATTTACAAACATCTAATCGAATTGGTCCGCCAAGGGATATATCAGGGATTTTTCTTAGACCGGGTGCGTTTTCCATCTCCATCTACCCACCCGGTTAGTGACCTGGGCTGCTTTTGTGAGCATTGCCAGCGAAAATCGGTTGAGGTTGGACTGGATCTGGGAAATGTTCAGCGGAGAATTCTTCAGCAAATACAGGATGAGAAGGGACGCATATCCTTGACGAATTCTTTGCTATCTGGGCAGACAAATCCCGAAGATTCAGATCAAGGTCTTGTTGTCAGCCAATTTCTTGCCTTTCGAAAAAGGAGTGTGCGGGATTTTCTTGCATTGATCGTCCAACCACTGAGAGATGCGCAGATGGAGATTGGTTTGGATTGTTTCTCACCCAGCCTGACGCATATGGTCGGTCAGGATCTCCATGCATTAAGTGAGCTGGTTGATTGGATCAAGCTAATGACTTATGCTCACACACTTGGTCCAGCCGGCTTACCGTATGAATTATCAGGTTTTCTTAGTTACCTCAACAACTCCACAAAACTCAATGAAAAACAATCCCTTGATTTAATAAGCCAATCCATCGGCTTGCCATTGCCCAATGACCAGGTGTCGCTGATACAAGATGGACTCTCCTCGTTAGCACTTGAACGTGAGGTTAAGCATGGGATTGAATTATGTTCATCACCACTCCTGGCTGGTATTGAGCTGGTTGAGCTTGAAGGGGTGACACAATTGAGTCCCTATCAGATAAAGGTTGACCTGACTGCTGTGAAGCAAGCCAAACCTGCAGGATTGGCCATTTCCTGGGATTTATTAAATATCTCTCTTGAAAGATTGGACCAAGTCAGGCAGGTTTATTTGAGTAATTAGTCATCTTAGGTCGATCCAGAAGCCCTCTCAGATAGATATGAGTCGAGGATTACTTAAGTACCCAGATTTTTTCTGCATGGATGCGCGGTTCACCCCGCTGGCTATCTAAGGCCACCCGCCCTTCGACCACGTACGGACCCGCTGTAGATAAAGCTGCCCTGGAACGCTTATACACATCCGAGGTAATTACCACATCCAACATGCCTTCCAGGTCTTCTAACGACATGAAGTATATATAATCCCCACGCGTGGTACGGCTGCGGCGCCAGATCTGACGCATACCAGCCACGCGCACTTGCTGTTCCAGCCTGGAGGCTGCTTCCACGGTGGTCAGCGCCCCGGCTGCGGTAATTTGCGCCTGCACCTGCTCCAAGGGGTGGGCTATGACGCCTGTTCCTAGCAGTTCCTCCTGGGCAGCAACCTTTTCAGCCAGGCTCCAATCTTCATGACTGGTGTGATCCAATGAGAACAACGAAAGCTGCCCTCCACGCCTGCTACCTTGTTTGAGCTGGTCAAGTAAATCAGGGATCGTGCCAATATCATCCAGTGCGCCTACCTTCACCAGGTTTTCAGCTTCGACCGGGCGTGGATCGACGCGATCCAGAAAATCAGACAATGAGCTGAAAGGTCGATTGTGGAGAATGGTTTTTTGTGTGCGCTGGGTCAGTTCACGTACCTGGTCTAATCCCATGAACAACACGGGGTCCCCTTCCAGGATTTTGACGCTAAACTCGCGCCCAGCATGGTTGATCTGCGGTGGACGCAGCTTAAGCCCCAGGCGGCGGGCTTCATTCATGTACACACGCTGGCTATAGTATCCCCCCCAGTTCGCCAGCACTGCCGCCATGAAGAATGCCGGGTAATGGCTCTTACACCAGGCAGAGCGCCAGCTTATCTGGGCATAGGAGGCCGCATGCGCTTTTGGGAAACCGTACCCCGCAAAAGCCGCCATCAGCTCCCAGATGCGTTTGGCTACCTCCTCCGGAACCTGGTTTCTCTCCCAAGCACCCGCCACGAACCGCTCCTGTAAAGTTTGCATCTGTTTGCCTGGATCAAAGTGCGACATCGCCCTGCGTAATAAATCGGCATCTGCCAGCGTCAAACCTCCCAACTCGTGCGCGATTCTCAATACCTGTTCCTGATACAGGATTACCCCATAGGTATCAGCCAGTATGCTGCTCAGTGCAGGATGCAGCTGATCGGTGGCTTCCTTGCCCAGGTAGCGTTTCACGAACGAGTCTTTCAGCCCACCCGTGAGTGGACCTGGACGGTAGAGTGACAAAGCTACCATGAGATCGTCGATGCTTTTCGCTTTCACTTCCTTCAATGTAGCCCGCATACCTGGGCTTTCAATCTGGAAACAGCCAATCGTCCGTCCCTGGCTGATCATTAGGCTGACCGCCGGATCGCTTTCCGGGATGGTCTCCAGGATCTCGGTCAGCCTGGATTTCCCAGGCTGTGGGTCCTCGCCTGGTCTTTCCCTGGCAATGATTTCAACCACATCACCCAAAACCGTCAAGCCACGGATGCCGAGCAGGTCGATCTTTACCAGTCCCAACCTTTCGATCGAATCCAGGTCGAATTGCGTGATGGTCACACCTTTTGAAGCCATCAGGGTGGGTGCCAGGTCGGTGAGCGGACCAGGGCTGATGACCACTCCACCCGGGTGCACGGATAAATGGTGAGGTAAACCAATCAGTGCTGCGGCGTCTTTAAAAATGGATTGGTGGGTAGAGGTCCGATAACGCTCGGCTAGATCAGCGAATGGATCCTCCTTGCTCGCCTTTCGGTTGGACGGTCCAAACCAGCGGTAAGGCAGGCTATCTGCCAGCAAGCTCACTTCCTCGGCAGGTAAACCGTATGCTTTTGCCACTTCACGCAATGCAGAGCGGCTGCGGAAGCGGTTGACCGTGCTCACGGTTGCCACCCGGTCTTCTCCGAAGCGCTGGTATACGAAGCGGATCACTTCCTCCCGGCGGCGAGAGCACAGGTCTGTATCGATATCGGGAGGCGTGGCACGCGCAGGGTTCAGAAATCGCTCAAAATACAGGCTTAACCGCATGGGGTCTGGAGAGGTGATTCCCAGGCAATGCGCCACCAGGGAAGAAGCAGCTGAACCACGCGAAGAGAATGGAATACCCTGCTGTCGGGCATAGTTGAGAATTTCTTCGACGATCAGGAACAGGGAAGTGTAACCATACTCTCCGATGACCGATAATTCATGTTCAATGCGGGCTTGCAGTTCTGGAGAGCTTTGACCGTACAGCCTAGCCACACCAGCCAGTGCTTTCTGGCGTAACAGCTCCTGGCTCGTCATACCCTCTGATAATTGGATATCCGGAAAATGCAGGACACCTAAGGGCAGCTGTAGACTGCAGCGATCGGCAATCTCTTGCGTGGAGGCCAGCGCACGTGGAAAATTCGGCATCCGCTCAGCCATTTCATGAGCTGGTAGGAAGGATGCTTCAGGAGGTGCACAATCGTTGGAATTTAATTCTTTGAGCGGACGGTTCAGCCTGATTGCCGTTTGTACCTGCTGAAGGTGAGCCTGGTCTGGCACCAGGTAGTGGATATCGTGCGTTGCAGCAGTCGGTATACCAAGTCGGCGACCTAGTGTTGTCAGGCTTATACACAGCTCGTCATCCTCCACTGAATGCCTCTGCAGCTCCAAATATAGGCGATCACCAAATAGTTCCTTCAGGCGTGACGCCCAGCCTTGCTCCATTTTTCTTTGCCTGGAAGCAATCAGCTTTGCCAGGATCCCCCGCCTCCCGCCAGTCAGGCACAGCAAGCCTGGATTCTCATCCGCCAGCCGGTCGAACGGGAGCTTGTCCTCATCTCCGGAGAGCGAGCTGCTGATCCTGCAAAGGCTGCGCCACCCATTTAGATCAAGCGCCAGGAGGGTTATGGTACCCGCCTGGGCTTTATCCAAGTCAGGGGGGAGGGCTGCCTCCACTTCCAGTCCGAGGATGGGCTTTATCCCGGATTGCTGGCAGGCATCTTGGAATTCGATGGCTCCACTCAGAGTGCGTGTATCCGTTAATCCCAATGCCGGCATCTCCATCTCAGCCGCTTTTTGAGCTAATTCTTGCGGCGAGGGAATACCCCGCAGGAAAGAATAGCAGGAATGGGAGCGCAGGTGTATGAAACCCATATTGGGATTGTAACCTTGCTTAAGGATGATGGATAGGATAAATCCTGTATCTGAGAATTAAACCAGGGGGCGAACCCGTAAAACCACGATCAGGTCAGCGGATGGTTGCCAGGTCTTTCAGGAGCATCCTTTTTTCTTCAGCATCTGAAACCAAAGTGGCTGCCTGATGTGCCTGGACCAGGAAATCCTCCATCTTATCCAGGTTGCCTGCCACGTGTTCTGCTCGGGCGAGGGCTTCGTATGCGTAACCTAAATAAAATGGCTGGACACCTTCCTTTTGGGATACCTCCAGGCATAATTCCCCATAATGCCTGGCGTTATCTGCCTGTCGCAGGAGGGCAAATACGCGCGCTACCTGCCAATATCCAACGGATAAATTCGTGTCTGTGCAATCCTCTCTTTGTGTCCAGTGCCATAGCGATGCCAGGCTCAAGCGGAGCATGGCATCCTCTTCGCTGGTTTTTCTGATCGGTTTGTCAATGTAATCCCACGTTTTGTTGAAGCAGTCTGCTGAAAAATATTTATGCGCTGCAGCAAGGTCAAAATCAGGTTGTTTGGTCATGTTTTCCTCACGACAATGATTATCAGGGCTCAATGATGTAGTTAATTGGGCTCCCTTTTTTGGGTGAAATTTCCATGCTATGGTTGGACAACGATTGTGCCCACCATGGATGGATGAATACTGCATTGATAGCTGTAATTTCCAGCTTGATCAAACGTACGGCTGTAAGTCGCACCTTGGTTCAGGCGGTCTGAGGTCCAGCTACCATCGTCAGCTGTTACGGTATGAGCAGATGCGTCCTGATTGGTCCAGGTGACTGTTGTGCCGGCCTTTACCGTGATATCTGCCGGATCGAATTTAAAACCGTTGATTTTTATACTCACCTCACCTGGTTGTGATGCAGCGGGTTGGGTCGAAGGGGCGCTATCGGGTGGAACATTGGCGGGTTCAGCCTGGGTTGGGGACGAGTTTAGAGGTAGGTTTGTAGTTGAAGTTGAAACAGAACTGCAGGCTGCCAGGAGCAACATAGAAACCAACAGTACGGTGAAAAATCTAGTTTTCAATTTGTTATTTTCCTTTCAGTTGAATATCCAAACGAACATCGAAAGACAATATTGGATATTCTAGGTATAAATAGTATTATAGTCCTTGAGGTTTAGGATGGTATGAGAATTTTATTAAATGATAATGATGGCGAAGATTCCCCCGAATATTAGATCTATGACTTTATGACCCAGCTTTAATCGCCAACCCGGCAGTGACGCTGTTGAATACATCCGATGATCTCACCTTATCAGCCCCAAAGATCCTGCCCAGCATTTCAGAAAATACCGGGATATTCGATGATCCGCCAGTCTTGACCACCGCATCGATCTGACCCGGCTCCATCCCTGAAGCAGATACCGTCTCCATCAAGATTTGCTGGATCTGCTCCCGGTGTTCCTGGATATCCCTTTCAAATTGTGCGCGTGTGTACAACTCCCAGATATCCAGGTTTTTCTCTTTCATGCTGGCAACCACCACGCCCCTGTCAGACAATTCGATCTTGGTTGATTCGACCATATTGTAAAAAGAAAATGCCAGGTCATTAAAGATCAGGGATTCGAGCCTCTTCAGCTTCACCGGTGCCTGCCCCGCCTGGATTGCCCGTTCCAATTCCGCCCGGGCATGTGGAGTGGAGAGCTCAGGCAGGGCAGCCCAATCGGGGATGGTTTTGATCAGGTTTACAATCTCCGGGTTATGTTGCTCAAGTCCTTGCCCGAAGTGTGTCAGCATGCGTTTTTGGATGATGGCACGATCAAAATCGCTTCCTGCAACACCGATGCCACCGCTGGCATACACCACGCGCTGGTGAGGATCACCCAATCGCATGATGGTCAGGTCCAATGTGCCTCCGCCAAAGTCAAAAATCAGCACATTTTGTGGTTTTGTGAGTGATAATTCATAATAAAGCGCAGCTGCAACCGGCTCAAGCTCAAAATCGACCTGTGAAAAGCCTGCTTCCAAGGCTGCCTGTCGGAGCGTGGTCTCAGCTTTCTGGTCCAACCCGGCATCTTGAGAGAATTTTACCGGCCTTCCCAGGGTGACCCTGCTGATCTCCTCATGGAGCAAGGCTTCAGCGCGTCGTTTCAGCGCTTGTAAGTAGGTCGATATGATATCGCTCAAGCTGTAATATCGATCAAACACCTGGGTGCCAACGTATTTTTCTGAGCGCAGTGCAGTCTTGATAAACTGCATCAACCGACCCGGTTGTAATTCATCCACATAAACGTAAACATCCCTCACGTAATGCATGTCTGCGCCGTGATAGTCTATCTCACCTGACCATTTTTTTACAAAGCGCCTTTGCCGGTTGATATTATGTTTGTAATACAGCTCGATTGCTTCCTGCCCGATGAAATGTTTATAGTCACTGGTGATGTATAAAATCGACTTGACCACTTCAGGGTCGATATTCTTGGAATCAATGGGTAGAATGTAAACCTGGTTGTTTTGGTAAATGCCAACCCCTGAATTTGAGGTGCCGAAATCTATTCCTACGTGCAGTCCCATGGTTTGGATGCCCTCTTGGCGTTACTGCTTATCGGTTATTTTTTTATCCCAGGCATGTGAAAGCTTGCGAAGCTGAGAATCGGTGTGCCTGGATTGCCAGCAGGGATTGAACCGGCTGCTAAGAGCTCGTGTAATTGATAGGCGGTGAGTTCGCCATCACTATGAAGGAATACACCCCAATCGCCATCACCCACGGGAGCAGCCCCGACGATCCGGGTGCCTGCTTCGCGTCTTTCCTTTGAGAGCAGTGGCTGTCCCTTCGATTTGAAGGAGCTGGCTTGAAGGAGCCAGCCTGCATCCCGGTTGACTGCTTTTCCATTTTGGGTGATAAAAATTATGGACGGCTTTTCACCTGCCACAAATGCTGCCACGATGTGGTCTGTGATTCCCAGGTGGATCACTTCCTCAATGGCAACTGGCAGCCGGTCTACCTGCAGGCTGAAGATAAACCCCTCCTGGCTGACCATGACATACAGGTCGTTTTTGTTCGCTAAGGTCAAACTACAGGTTCTATCTGCTGGTAGTTTTACACCCGAACCGATATATTTTTCGGTGACATGTGAAGCAAGGATGGAGGCTTTGATTTTCTTCACGAAACCCCGCCGGCTGGCTTGTACACAGGATTCGAAAAGCGACATTTTACCAATTGGGTGGATGGCAGCTAATTCCTCCTTGACGCGTGGTTCTTGTACGTACGCTTGCTGCCAATCAATGTTTTCCGTGCTGGAGAGGGGTAGGCTAGCAACTGGTACCCCCTCCGTGCGTCCAGAATCAAAAAGGAACAGCACTTCCTCATTCGAGTTGGTCACCAGGATATTGGGTCGAATATCTACCAGGGTTTCACTGCAATTGAGCCGGGCAATCATCATGCCCGCCACCAGGGTTGCTGGGTTTAACTCCAGCCGTAGAACCTGGCCATATGGGTTATACACCAATAGGTTGATCATCTCAACCGAAGGTTTTTTTGCTGGCATCTCGGTAGGCAGTATGATTTCGCCACCTAGCTGGCGCTTCAGCAATTCCAGCTGGTATTCGAGATTTCCTATTCGATTTTCATACTCTTCCACTTTTCGGCCGCTGAGCAGTTCGATATTTTGAGCTGCCAGCTCTTCCTCACGGCTTGCCAGCTCGCTCAACCGGTTGGCAATATATTGGATGATCAGCGCTGCTGAAGCTGGCCGCTCCTCCACCTCGCGTATCCACTCATCGATTTTGTTTTGGTTAATCAAGGCAACCTCCTAATCAAAAATTTTAATAAGAGTGCCAGAAGAGAAATAATACCGGGTTTTCTCCTTACTCGTATTGAGAACCAGGTGCTGGATGGGTTTCGTCGCCATTTAGAAGTCTGTCTGAGCCGAGAATCACTACATCAAATAAAAAAGAAGACTATTTCAGATTCGGGTTATTTATTGTTTTATAAATCAGGAAGGATTGTACTACCCATCTGGGTTTAGAAATAATATAATTACCCAATAAGCGATTTAGACCTAAATTATATGTTTGAGGAGGATGTTTGAAATGAAAGGGAATGATAAGATCATTGCAGCATTGAACAACCTGCTGTCCGATGAGCTGACAGCCATCAATCAGTATATGGTGCATTCGGAGATGTGTGACAATTGGGGCTTCGAGAAATTGCATAAAGCCATCGAAGGGCGTGCCATAACCGAGATGAAGCATGCTGAAAAATTGATTGCACGAATACTTTTTCTCGAAGGAATCCCCGTTGTCAGCAACCTGAAGAAGATCACCATTGGGGCTGATATTGAAGCCCAATTCAAGAATGATCTTGCTGCCGAGTATGGTGCGGTCAAAGGATACAACGATGCGGTTCGCCTGGCTTATGAGCTGAACGATAATGGTAGCCGAGAGCTGGCGGATTCCATCCTGACGGATGAGGAAGATCACGTGGACTGGTTGGAAGCGCAGATTGACCAGGTGAGGATGATGGGCATCCAGGCGTATCTTGTTGAGCAGGTGGGTTGAGAGATTCCACGCAAAATCCACCTGATTTGCTCTTCATCGAATTTATTGCCAGCTAAACTCGTTGGATGAGGTTCGTGGTTTAAATCCACAAATCCGGAAATACGTCACCCATTAAAGGTGATTACCCAAAATGGGTGTGTTAGTAAAAAGTGTAATATTTTTATATAATTTATCAATATAGGAGGATGCGATGACAAAGACAGTCGATGATCTAAAAGCCGCCTTTGCAGGCGAATCACAGGCAAACCGTAAATATCTGGCATATGCCAAGAAAGCTGATGCAGATGGCTACCCACAGGTTGCCAGGCTGTTCCGGGCAGCAGCGGCTGCAGAAACGGTGCACGCACATAACCATTTTCGAGCCCTGGACGGGGTTCGCACCACGAGCGATAACTTGAAAGATGCCATCGAGGGCGAGAATTATGAAGCGGTGACCATGTACCCGGATTTCATCAAAGATGCTGAAGCTGAGTCTATGAAGCGGGCCTTGAATTCTTTCAAGTGGGCTTGGGAAGTGGAGAAGATTCACGAAGGACTGTATCGAAAAGCGCTGGCCACCCTTGAAGCACAGCAGCCCATGCAAGAAGTGGATTACTACGTCTGTCCTACCTGTGGTTTCACCCATGAAGGGCCTTTAGAAGGTCCGTGCCCGATTTGTAAAACTTTGGGAGAAAAATTCGAGCGGATCAGCTAAATCATTTTAACAATTAAAGACGTCCCGACTGG
>CAVZSS010000036.1:0-21598 GCA_963777965.1 uncultured Chloroflexia bacterium
CTATTACCAATAATGAGCCGTGTAAGCCTCAGCTAGGCCTACACGGCTCGGACTCCAATCAAGGTTTTATCAGAAGGAGATAAATCAATGACTGCCAACGAATTATTTACCATTATCGCCCAGATATCCGGTCTGCTGGGCATTGTGTGTAGCATGCTGGCAATGGGTTTGGGGCTCACCCTTGCCCAGATTCTCCAGCCGTTAAAAAATGTTCGCCTGGTGGTGCTGGCACTGCTGGCGAACTTCGTGCTGGTGCCGCTGCTCGCCTACGCCATCACACGGATCATCCCGCTGGACGAATCGCTAAAAATCGGGTTGATTGTCCTGGCCACCTGCGCGGGCGCGCCGTTCCTTGTATTGGAGGCGAAAGGTGCCAAGGCCAATATGGCTGTTGCAGTGGGTGTGATGACCCTCCTGATGGTCGTGACCATTTTCTACCTACCCGTGGTCCTGCCGCTGCTCCTGACCGGCGTTGAAGTGGATGCAGGGGCGATTGCCCAATCACTGATTGTGCTGATGCTGATCCCGCTGATCCTGGGTTTGCTGGTCAAGGCACATGCACCCGACACGGCCAAGAACTGGGCACCGACCATGAATAAGATTGGCAGCCTGGGAATCGTAATCCTGCTGGTGGTCGGGTTGGGATTGAATGTTGCCAACGTGATCAGCCTGATCGGAACCCGTGGTTTCCTGGCGCTGCTGATTTTCATTGTCGGCAGTCTTCTGATCGGTTTTGCGGTTGGCGGTCGCGATCCTGGCGTCCGCAATGTGGTGGGGTTGGGCACCGCGCAGCGCAATGTGTCGGCTGCTATTCTCATTACACTGCAAAACTTTGCTGGCACGACTGCAGTCCCGTATGTACTGGTGGCGGCTATTCTACTCCCATTGATCTTAATATCGACTGCACGCTGGCTGGGCAGCCGCGCTGGGGCACAGGCACCAGCAGAAGCGCTAGCTACGCCGCCTACTGCCTGAGAAACGCCTCAGCACCTTGTTTTGTGATAATATTAACTGTGGTATTTAATAGGGGCATAGAAACGACCAAGTAAACTAAAGGTGTGCTATGCCCCTACAGCTGCGAATCTGCACAAGATTCTCAGGATTGTCTTGGCTGGGATCCAGACGCATACATGGCTGATTGTAATTGAAGGCACGGAGTCGATATGAAAAATACTTCCAAGCTACAATCGAAATCCCTGGCTCGCATCCTCCCGATCCTGAGGTGGCTGCCCAAATATGAGCGCACCTGGCTGCGCACGGACCTGATCGCCGGGCTAACGGTTGTAGCCCTGTTGATACCCGAGGGCATGGCGTATGCGCAGATTGCCGGAATGCCACCCCAGACTGCCTTCTACGCCGCCCCGATAGGATTGCTGGCTTTTGCCATTTTTGGCACCTCTCGCCAGCTGGTGGTGGCAGTATCTGCCATCATCGCCACGATGTCTTTCGCCACAGTCAGCCTGATTGCAGAGCCAAACACCACTGAATTCATCCTTCTCACCGCTGCACTGGCTATCCTTGCCGGTCTGATTTCAATAATGGCTGGTTTTCTTAAATTAGGTCGGATAGCACAGTTCTTCTCCGAATCAGTGATGGTAGGTTTTATCAGCGGCTTAGCGCTCGTCATCGTCGTTAAACAGCTGCCCAAGCTGCTTGGGATTGAAGCGGGAAGTGGTAACTTTTGGGAGCGCCTCTACGATATCATCATCCACTTGCCAGAAACCCATTTAACTACCTTGATCGTCGGTATAGTGTGCCTGATCCTGATGATCGCCCTGGAGCACTTTTTCCATAAAATCCCCGCCGCATTGGTCGCCTTGATCTTCGGCATTGCATTTTCAGTTCTATTTGGCCTGGAAGCGCGTGGTGTTGAGATCGTGGGTGAGATTCCTGCTGGTTTGGCACGTCCGCAATGGCCAGTGGTCGGTTTGCAAAATTGGTGGCTATTATTCCCGGGCGCGCTGGGACTAGCATTGGTAAATTTTGCGGAAGCCATCGGCCCGGTACGCAGCTTTTCCGCTGCCCACAAATATAAGGTCGATACCAATCAGGAGTTAATTGGATTGGGTGCCGCGAACCTCGGGGCAGGCTTATTCCAGGGTTTTCCCATTGGCTCGAGCCTATCCAAATCCGCAGCCAACGACCGGGCTGGAGCTCATAGCCAGATGTCTGCCATTATTGCCGCGGCTGTTACCATCTTGGTGGCATTGTTTTTTACACAGTTTTTTTATGCATTACCCGAAGCGACGCTGGGAGCGATCGTAATCGTGGCTGTATCGGGCATGATCAAGGTTGGCAAGATAAAACACTTGCAAAAAGTTCGGCGCTCCGATTTCGTCCTGGCTATCGTGGCACTGCTGGCCGTGCTGACCTTCGAAACGCTCGAGGCGCTGCTGATTGCGGTAATTGTTTCCCTGTTTGCCCTGGTATTGCGTGCCAGCCAACCGAAACTGGCTGTGCTGGGACGTGTGCCTGACCGGCTGGAATTCACCGACATCCATAGACATCCGGAAAATAAAACCATACCGGGATTACTGATCGTACGCCCGGAAAATGGGCTGTTCTTTGCCAACGCCGCCGGGATACGTGAGTCAATTATTGCTGAGATGACCTCCGGTAAAGACCCGGTCAAGGCTGTGTTACTCGACCTGGGTGCGACGACCGACCTGGATGTGCCCAGCGCGGATATGCTTGGGGAACTGGGCGAAGAATTGCGGGATCGAAACACTCGCTTTATGCTGACACGTATGATCATGCCTGTCAGGCAGATGCTCGAGCTGGCGGGTGTTATGGATAAGATCAGACCTCAGGATGTTTTTGCAAACCCGGGTGAAGCTGTATTGGATTATCTCTCAACCCAATACGACGATGAGGGTATCCAGGAATTGCTGGTATCTGGGGCAAATGAGGTTCACAGCCTGATTCAAGCCAGCCTCGCCACTGCCCCTATCGATCGTCGGGCAGGGTTGAGCGCAATTGCAGATAATATTAGCCAGGGGATCAAACCCGAGCAGGATGGACAGGAGGTGACTCATTAAGGTTCAGCCGCCAACCTCAGCAGGGGTTAAACAATTTGTTCCTGGTCTCGCCCTCTTTCAAGGCCTGACAACCACGTTGCTACGTACCGATTTTATTGTGGCGATCACGGTCTTTGCGGTGCTTGTGCCATCCGCGATGGCCTTCGGCGATCTTGCCGGGGTCACACCCGTTGCAGGATTGTATGTTGCGCTTGGCGCCATGGTGATGTATGCCCTGTTTGGTACCTCCAGGCAGGTCATCATGGGACCCGAGGCGACGACTGCCATCATGACTGCTACGGCGGTTGCGCCACTGGCTGCTGGTGACCCTGCGCGTTATGCTGCACTAGCAGCAATGACTGCGCTACTCGTAGGCGTCATTGCACTGCTCGCCCGTGTGGCACGCCTGGGATTCATCACCGACTTCCTATCCAAGCCGATCCTGGTTGGCTACATCTTTGGCGTGACACTGATTGTGATCGGAAGCCAACTGGGTAAGATGTTCGGAATCAAGCTTGAGAGCGACCAGTTCTTCAGGCAGGTCGCTGAATTGATCAGCCGCCTGGGCGAAACAAACCTGCTCACCTTCGCCATTGGCATCGTCTGCATGGCAGCCTTGTTCATTATGCGCCGTATTAATCGCGCCCTACCTGGCCCGCTCATTGTTGTCGTAGTTACCATCATCCTGTCTGCCGTGCTCGACTGGCAGACCAAGGGCGTGGCAATCGTCGGTGCGGTGCCTGCCGGACTGCCAAAGCTGGCGGTCCCGGCTGTCAGCCTTCAGGATATCCTCGTATTGCTGCCTGCCGCACTGGCCATTACGATCCTGATCTACGCTGATGAAATCTTAACCGCCCGTGTCTTTGCGGCAAAACACGGTCAAAAGATGGATGCCAACCAGGAATTCGTTGCCATCGGTATGGCCAATATTGGCGCTGGTTTCCTGACCGGGTTTCCGGCTGCACTGAGTGCCTCACGCACGGCTGTCAACGATCAGATGGGCGGAAAAACGCAGTGGGTCGGACTTTTTGCCACCGCACTCACCATCATCTTCCTGCTTTTTTTTACACCATTACTGGCACCACTGCCCACTGTTGCCCTGGGGGCGATCATCATCGTTGCTTCGCTCGGGTTGATCGACCTGGCAGCGTTTCGCTTTTTACGGAAGGTGCGGCGTACCGAGTTTTGGCTGGCGGTAGTGACAGCCTTTGGCGTTCTCACCGTTGGTATCCTGGCGGGAATTCTCCTGGCAGTGGTGCTGTCCTTGATCAATGTGATTTATCACATCTCGCGACCTCACGATGCGTTGTTGGACGATATGGATGCGATGGGTGGCACGGTTTATCGAGGTGTCAACGACAAAGAGACCGCGCTGACCGAGCCAGGATTGATCGTCTATCGTTTTGATGCTCCGCTCGTATTTGCGAACGCGGCATTTTTTACCGAGCGCCTGGAAGAATTGATTGCCAACGCCGGCGGGGGATTGAAATGTGTTATCCTGGATGCAGAAGCGATCAGCGATTTCGATTCGACAGCCGCAGAAGCGTTGGAAACTCTTGATGCGGATCTTGAACAGCGCGGGGTCGAATTATGGATCGCTGCGCGAACAAGCCTCTGCGTGACCTCTTGCAAGCGACGGGTTTGACAACCCGGATCGGTGAGGGTAACATCCATCCTTCAGTGCGGGCTGCGGTGACGGCGTTCCGTGCCCACTGAAATGTCAGAGTCTACCCCCGAAGGCATGTACGGGTGAGAATAGTAGCAAACTCTGATGAATACAAAATCAAACCAGTAATGTTTTCGGTAATTCTCGGAATCATGCTGCTTGTAGTTACCTGAGACAGGTGGTACCATCCGCGCCAACTGATTCAGTCACTGGTATCGTTTGGCATTGGCTGAGCATTACAAACCAATCGACGGTGAGTTATCCAACATGTGCTCCGGCGAAAACGCATTCCCGTATACGCATTCGTTGGTGGATGAAGTCGAGTAGAATAGGGCCCACGTGCGCTTACTCGTTGAGAAGGAAAATATGAATGGTATGGAGAATCAAGTTGGCATCCAGATTCTCCAGGATGAATTAATGAGACATAGTCTGGAGAATCATCGAGAGATTCGTTTCTTTAATGTACATTTGCTCACAAAGTCCGTTTTGATCGGCCATCAATTGCCCATCATTGGCAGCCAGAATTTCCACAACAGCTCAATTTCAGAAACCGGATTGAATGAGTTTGATATTGTGACTGAGGCTC
The DNA here is from genome assembly GCA_963777965.1 of uncultured Chloroflexia bacterium. Lineage (GTDB taxonomy): Bacteria > Chloroflexota > Anaerolineae > Anaerolineales > UBA4823 > FEB-25. The sequence goes on from CAVZSS010000036.1 coordinate 5,270, forward strand.
CGGGAGCATTGGATATATACCAGGAACTATTCGAGTATTACTGGCAGCGAGCAATACCTATTAAGGCGGCCAAATGAATCCTGGGTAAACAAAATGCCCTGTATTAGGGCATTTTGGCATTATTCAGTGCGGAAATGGACAATACCCTAATTTTTCGCTAATAATTCCTGAACTAAATTCTTGTATACTTCGTAACATAACACCGATAAGTTCGAATACCGGGATGCGGCTGCATGCTCATCCCCGGTCGAGATGAAGGAAAATGCTAACTGAAACAAACGAAGCTATCCAGGGTCAGCGGCAAAGCTGGAACCTGATTAAGAAATTAGGGGAAGGAGATGCCGGTGAAGTCTACCTGGTTGAGTCTTTATCCAATAACCAACCCGCAATCTTAAAACGGCCCCGGAGAGGCTCCTTCTTCAGCGACATCCTACGCCAGGCAAGCCAGATCAGAACAGAAGGCAGTATCTTGCGCGGGCTGGCAAGAGCTACGTTCCCAAACCAGCGCCTCCACCTAAACATCCCTACCTTGATAGATCAGAATGCGCCGGAATACGGGTTGGGCGAGCAAACTTTTATCATCATCGAACAGGCCAGCGGATTGGACTTGAAGCTACTCAGCCAGGTCATCCGCTTCGGGGCAGCCAGCATCGCGAATCTACCTACGAACCCAGAATCCACATTCTTTTTCCAACAATGGTCTCAGTTTCTGGAATTTCCAGAGCCGTTGTTGGTCCGTATCCTGCTGGATGTCCTTAATCTTCTTGAGACTATCCACACCACCGAAATCCGTAACGACCAGGATGTACATTCCGGCGTGATCTGGAACGATGTCAAACCGGAGCATCTCTATTGGGATCCATTTGGCGTCTCCTTAACGGTCATCGATTGGGGCAACAGTCAATTCCTGGAGAGCGATAGAATTACCAAGGACCGCCAATACTCTGCCCTGGATGACTTCCAACAGTTTATCCAGGAAATGGGTAGTTTTATTTCGGAGGCTAATCCGGACCTGTATACTCGCTTGGAGTGGCCGGAGGACACAGCCAGTGGTGACATTTATGTGCAGTTCATCCAGCCACTTAAGGAAAATTTGGTTGCCCTGCACGAAGTTGATTCTGAACATCTGCAGGTGCTACGCCGGCAAGAATTGGATCTACACAGCCAATCCAGGCCAGGGCTGGAACAGATTGCACAAATTGAAGAGCTGCAGCTACAGTTGGCAAAGTACGGCGAAATGCCAGATAATTTTGGTACCATCAACTTTCTGTCTAAAGCAGCCATTCAAATGGCTTCCGAGTATCGACTGGCTGAGTTTCAAAAAGTTTGTGAGAATGCCGCCAGGCTAACCGTCCACTTCTTCTGATAAATGGAAATTGTTAAACGAAATTGCAGCAGTGGCCAGACAAACGGCGGATACCGATGAGATGACACAGACTGCTTTCTCAAATTCCCTGGCAGCCGGTGTGGCAGGGGATTGGACTGCTGCGCTGTGGGAATTGTTTGAATACCTAGGCGACGGACTGCGCCCGGACTGGTGGGGAAAAATCAGTCAGGAGGTACGTAAAGTATGCCTGGATCTTGAACCAGAGGCTTTTTCTCCATACACCGTCTTCTATCACCTTTTTTACACCCTGCAGTCTGAGGTCACCAGGAAAGGCGACCAGCGCCTGCGTTTGGTTGCAGAAGGGATCGGAGACAACGGTCAAGAAATGGAAGGTTTCCATTGGCAAGCCAGTGAGGAGCTGATTGCAACCATCCGCGAAGAAGTCATTAAAAAGTGGAAAGAAATCGAACCCTGTCCGCCGTATTCCGGAATCGATTATACGGAGGTGGACAGCGTAATCGATCCGATTGAAGTCCTGTTACCCGGCTCGCGTGAGAAGCTTGAAAAATCGTTGACACAGCCGAAAGCCCAGGTCGATCTGGTTTTGAATGCCTGGGAGCACAAGGATTTCGAACTAGCCCGTCGCGGACTGCGCTCAATCCTGGTGTGGGACCCTGACCGTGCCCGTTTGTTCACAGCGGAGAAGGCGATCCAAGCGGCACCGCAGTGGCTGGCACGTGTCCGCAGAGGCGCTGGAAAGGATGAACCGTTCTATGATTATTTAACCTCGGTCGAGCTGGCAGGACGCACCTTGCGCAACCAGGTTGGGCCATCAAAATGGTTGGATGAGACCCTGGAGGCTTTCAAATGCTTGCGCAGAGGCGCTCGGTCGGTCGATCTGATGATCGAATATCCCGAGATCATGCATGAGCTTCCCTGGGTGAATGAATACAAATCGCGTGAGATTTTGTCTCTACCGCATACTCGTCCCCTCACACTGGAAAGAGATAACCCCAGGCATTACCCATCCACCGATAAGCGAAGGTGTGGTGGAGGGCAAGTTTGGACCCAAACAGAGCATGGTCCTGGCAGAGCCATTGGACACCTGGATGCCAGAAGCGCGCGGCTCTTCCGCCCGCGTCTTTGCTGGGAATCTACGTCACCTGGCTAAAAAGTCGCAGTCATTCGCCTTCAAAATCATGCGACCGGATCAAATGGATTATGCTCTCCCATTATTTATTGAAGAAATCCAGATCCTGACCATGCTGCGTGATGTGCCGGGCATTACACCCATGGTTGAGTGTGGATTTATCAAGATCGAGGAAGGGCAGGCTCTGCCCTAGCGACGATAGCCATGCCTCGGCAGAGGAGCTGTGCGGGCAGGTCATCCATTATGGCGTAGAACAGGCGCAAAATTTCCTGGCTTCTATGGATAGACAGTTATCTATTGGGTGGCTGCCATACCTGGCATTGGTGAGACGTAGCCCGGAGCACAATTTACTACATTATTGCGACGCGAGCTATACCCACGGCTGGTTCTTGACACTGCGAGACAGTTTGGTGCTGTCCTTGCAGATATGTGACATCTTACAGTTTGCTCACGACCGCAATATTGTCTACCGCGATCATAAAATCTTACATTATTATTGGGACGTTTACGCTCACGGTGTGGCGATGATCGATTGGAACATCGCCAAGCGCCAGCCACAAGGGCTGTCAGAAGTCGAAAAACAATTTGACCTGGTCCAGTTCGGCGCTCGTGCACTGCACCATATTTTCACCGGGCGGCCCGCCCAGGGTAGCTTACCGTTGGGACCCAACCGACCAGAGGACATCGAGAAAGCTTCCACTCATTACCCGGTCAACTGGACATACGATGACGAACGCTTACCAAACCAACTTCGAACCATTCTGGAACAGACACTGAACCAGGGGTATACTCAGGTTCGCGATATCCGGCAGGATCTGCTGGACATCTACCAACAGCTTCCTGGACCAGATAAGAATTTGGGAAGCATTCAAGAACACGAACGTTGAAAATTATATGAATTCATTTGACGAAATAGAAAAGAAGCATCAAGAGCTCCAAGACAATTCCGCCACCAGCGTGGTTGATCTGCGACATCTCCTGCTTGATATCGAAGAGCTGGTCAACTCACCCGATTACCAGACCCTGGCGCTCGACCAGCGTAGCACCCTTCAGGCAATGCGTAAGGAATTAATGCAGCGCATCCAACAGCTGGAAAATGGAGACGCATTATCGGTAGAAAAGACAAATGGTCAAGGCCAGGAATCCGCCTCCCAACCAGAAGCAAAACCTGAGTCAGCAACTGCCCGTCCAGAACCTGTGCGAGAACACAATCCAGCGGCTGAATCACAGATGGAAATGGCCGAGAAGCTTTTCTACAGCGGTCGCTACGCCGAAGCCGTGCAGATCTTCGACCGTATTTTACAGTTAGAGCCGAATTGGGAACGGGCTCGTCAGCACCGCACCGAGGCCGAAAATTACTTACGCACCGGTTACATCCCGGTCGTAGCCTTACCAGCGGATGCAGCCTCGGCTTACGGTAAAGCACAATCTGCTGCCCGGGTGGGACGCTTCGCGGATGCACTGGTGCTGTTGGAGAGCGCTCAGAATGCCTTGCATGAGCTGGGTATTCAACGCTGGCAAGAAGGCCAAGACTTTGCTCAAAAGCTCCAGGAAAACATCGACGCTGAGATAGCCTATGAAGAAGGGCTAAATCTTTTCCGGCAAGGGAATATTGAGGATGCCATTGAAAGGATACAAGCTGCTGTTAGCGCTACGGGCATGCCGAAATATTCAGAGCGAGCCCAGAATCTCCGAAAAGTTAAAGACAGCTTGCGTTCAATCTACGACAGTTTAAACCAGACCGAGCTTGATCCGCAAGCCGCCTCGCAGGCGAAGGCCAGCCTGGATGCACTGGTGGTTGAATATGGAGAAAATCCCGCTTTCGAACGCCTGATCGAGCGCTTTAAAGCCATCACGCCGCGTGTTGTAGAACCTTTAATAGAGCAGACGCGCGCACTGAAAGACCAGGCTGAACACGCTGCCACACTTGAGGAAGGATTGTACCTCAACAAGCAAGCTCGCCAGAGTCTGGCACAAATCCGAAACCTGGAGGGTATAGACGAAAGCCTGGACCGCCTGCAGAGTGAGATTGAACGCCAGCAGCGCGCTTTTCAGAAATTCGATAACGATTTACAGGCAGCTAACCAGGCCTACGAAAAAAATCCAGCCTGGCCAGCTGAAGCCGCCCGCTTGAGCGCCGATGTGGTAAAGCGTTTTCCAATCGATCCAGGCGTGAAAGAACTACAGCGAAAACTGCGCGGCTTTCGCTGGAAAGTGTTAGGGATTAAAGCTGGCCTCGTTCTGGTAGGGATTATCATCCTGGCTGGCTTGGGCACATGGGGTAAGAGCAAATACCAAGCCTACATGCTGGCCCAGACCCCCACCCTGACACCGACTGCTACCTCCACGGTCACACTAACCCCCTTGCCTACCCAGACATCCACGCTGACCCCCACCTCCCTGCCCACTTTGACCCCCACCATGACCCCTACCCCCATCATTGCCTTCACCCAGAGGGAAGTGTATGCCCGGAACGGATGTTACGAAAAATTTACTGCCATAGGAAAGATCCCCTCGGGTGAAAGGGTGCGCTTTCTACCAGCTGAACGGCGCTTCGACGAATTTAACCGCGAGTGCGTGCTGGTGGAGTACCTGACCGATAGCGGCGGAGCTATCACTGGCTGGGTGCTAACGTTGGATGTTGGGGTGGCGCTTCCACCCACCTCGACCAGCACACCGTAAAATACCGACAGAAAAGAAATTAATTTCAATAGGATGCACAGATGCAATCACGGTTGACTAATCCCGTTGCAATCGGTTGCACATGGCATGAAGAAGGAAAAGCAACCTGCAGGTTTGCATAAGGTGAATACGGCAATTGTAGATTAATGGTGTTTTACGCTATTAGTATGGTATATGTAAAACCAAAGGGAAAATAATTCCAATACTAACCATTTGAATCATTCTCGAATATAATAATCCTTTAATGCGGTAAAAAATAACCACAGGTGAAACCTGATCCCATGAATGATATTCAGATCATCTAGAAGGAGTTTGATTTAGAAAAGGATAAATATAAGAATAAATCTGAGCAAAGAAAATAATATCGTTATCATTGCGGGCTACCAATCTATCGATCTGGCCACAAAGGATTTCGATCAGCTCACCAAGTAGGTGAAGTAGGAGAAGATTACCCCCGATGGCATGCTCCTCGTCGGGCCTAATCTTACTGCCCTGCTGAAAGCGATTCGCTCAGGTCGCATAGATGCGCATATGACCGAATGAGGCATGATTATGGTTATCACTTACTTTCTTGTTCGTGGTCTTCATCAGCTTGATATCAGGCTGGTCAATGATTCAACCCGAAATGGTTGCTGAGAGAAGCTGCTAAAATTAAAATATTGCACATATATTCAGCTCCATCAAAAATGGTTCGGCAAGAAGTGATCTGAACGCGATACCATCAACAGTTGAACAAAAACTTGAATAAGGTAATCAAAAGGAGAAAAAATATGGCACTTAAGATTTATAAAGATGGAACCCCGTTTACCGGTGTTATCGGACGTACGACTGAGGAGTCATCGCCGGCCTGGCCGGAGGCACCCCGCCCCCCAGAAGGCGCACCCAATGTGCTCTTTTTCGTGCTGGATGACGTTGGCTTCGGGCAGTTATCCAGCTTCGGTGGATTGGTTGAGACACCCGTGCTGGATAGCCTGGCTGCCAATGGCCTGCGTTACAATAACATGCACACCACGGCGTTGTGCTCACCATCGCGTGGCTGCATCCTGACCGGTCGCAATCACCATTCAATCGGGCTGGCCTCGATCACCGAGACCTCCACTGGCTACCCCGGTTATAACGGCATCCTACCCTTCGACAAGGGTATGCTCAGCGAAATGCTGCAGCAGAAGGGCTACAACACTTTCTGTATCGGTAAGTGGCACCTGACGCCTCCCGAGCACACCACAGCCGCCGGACCCTACGACCGCTGGCCAGTTGGGCGCGGCTTCGAGCGCTATTATGGTTTTATGGGTGGCGAGACCAACCAGTGGTTCCCCGAGCTGACCTACGACAACCACGCCGTCGAACAACCCAAGCAGCCCGAGGAAGGCTACCACTTAAGCATCGACCTGGCTGATAAGGCGATCGAGTTCATCCAGGATGCGCACGTTACCGCCCCGGATAAACCTTTCTTCCTGTACTATGCCACCGGGGCGGGGCATGCACCCCACCACGTCCCCAAGGAATGGGCGGACAAGTACAAGGGCAAGTTCGATATGGGCTGGGACAAGTACCGCGAGATCGTCCACCAGCGCCAGCTCGAGATGGGCATCCTCCCTCCCGGCACCGAGCTTTCTGCGCATGACCCCGACGTACCCGTCTGGGACACGCTGCCGGAACAGACCAAGACACTTTTTGCGAGGTTCATGGAGGTGTATGCCGGTTTCGTCAGCTTCACTGATCATCACTTCGGGCGCATCCTTGACTTCCTGAAAGAGATCGGCGAGCTGGATAATACCCTGATCATGGTTGTCTCCGACAACGGTGCCAGCTCTGAAGGCGGACCGGTGGGCTCGCTCAACGAGATGTTCTTCTTTAATAATGTTAAGGAAGCAATCGAGGATAACCTCAAGATGCTTGATAAGCTGGGCGGCGTCGAATCGTGCAACCACTACCCGTGGGGTTGGACCAATGCCGGTAACACACCCTTCCGCCGCTGGAAGCGCGAGACCTACCGGGGCGGCACCACCGACCCGTGCATCGTGTCCTGGCCTAAGGGTATCCAGGCAAAAGGTGAGATCAGGACCCATTACGGGCACCTGATCGACTTCGTCCCGACGGTTTTGGAAGCCCTGGGTGTTGAAGCACCGCAGAGCATCCGTGGCGTGACCCAGGCACCCATCGATGGGATTAGCTTTCGCCCATACCTTCAATGATGCTAAAGCACCCAGCAATCACCATACTCAATACTTCGAGATGTTCGGTCATCGCTCGATCTATCACGACGGCTGGCGGGCGGTCTGCCCATGGCCGGGGACGAGCTTCACCGAAGCAGCCAAGAAGGGCCGCAGGTTCGGTTCACCCCTCAACAACCAGGTGCTTATCGATATCGAATCCCACGATTGGGAGCTGTATAACCTTGACGAGGATTATTCCGAAACCCACAACCTGGCTGCCGAGCACCGTGACAAGCTGATCGAGATGATCGGCCGCTGGTGGGCAGAAGCGGGCAAGTACCAGGTGCTGCCCATCGATAGCACCGCGATCGAACGCCTTAATGCAGAACGGCCGACGATCGCCAGGCCAAGGAATAAGTATGTCTTTTACCCTGGTGGGTCACCGGTTCCGTTTACAGCCGCACCCCGAACCTACAATCGGCCGTGGAGCATTACGGCTGAGGTGGTGATCCCTAAGGGTGGTGCAGAGGGCGTTCTATTAGCCCAGGGAGGCTTCACTGGCGGATACACATTCTTTGTCAAGGACGGGAAGCTGCACTTCCTTTACAACTGGCTCGGTCATGATAAATTCTGGCTGCATTCCAATGAGACCATTCCGGAGGGTGAGGTGGAGCTACGTTACGAGTTCGAGCCAACCGGAAAACCCAATATCGCTGAAGGAAAAGGCGTGCCAGCGCGTGGTCAGCTCTACATCAACCGCAAACTGGTTGGCAGCATCGATATGCCTTTCTCGATTTTGAATATGTGGGGAACAGAGGGGTTGACCTGCGGCTACGACGGTGGCGACCGCGTGGCAGCGGAGGAGTATAGCGATATGTTTGCCTTCACCGGGACTATCAAACGCGTCACGCTTGACCTGTCCGGCGAGCTGATCCAGGATAATGAAGCCGATATGAAGATCGCCATGGCACGGCAGTAAATCATTTGAACATGGGGTGTGCTTCATAAAAAAGCACACCCCATGTTTTCGATTTCAAAATCAACATTGGAGCAGCATCCTATGGCACAAGCAACGACTTCCCCCCGCCAGCACAGCAATGCCTACAATATCTTTATCCTTGTGCTGACTGTGCTTTCTTTGGCTGTCATGGTCGTCATGCTGCTGCCTGTATCAGAGGCAACCCGCGAGTTACTCTCTTTTTACGACAACTTGATCTGCATTATTTTCTTGATCGACTTCTTCTACAACCTGCTAACGACACCCAAAAAGTCCGATTACTTCATCCGCCAGAGAGGCTGGCTCGACCTGCTCGGTTCGATCCCTTCTCTTGGGATAACCCAGTACGGCTGCTCTTCTGCGCCTGGCGCGTTTGAGCCGTTTTGCACGCATCACCAAGCTGCTGCGTGGTGAAAACAAGAAGAAACTGATCAAGGATGTGCTGGAAAATCGTGGCCAATATGCCGCGTTCATAACAGTCCTCATGGCGTTGATTGTTCTGACCGTCGCCAGTGTGCTGGTGCTCCAATTTGAAAGCGTATCGCCGGATGCAAAGATACTCACTGGAAAAGATGCGTTCTGGTATTCGATGGTGACCATCACCACGGTGGGATATGGAGATTACTACCCAGTCACCTCCGGAGGACGTATCACGGCCATGTTCATCATGCTGGCAGGCGTCGGCATCATCGGTGCCCTGGCCAGTATCCTCGCCAGCCTGCTGGTCGGCGGTTCTGCTCCACCAGAGGCGGAAGAAACCGGGACCGCCCCCACGCCCACCACCGAAAGCGAATTGGCGGCCATTAAAAATGAACTGGCCGCGTTACGTCTGCTGATTGAAAATAAATCTGGAGAAATAGATAGATAAGCGTAAACCTGCACTTGGTTAATCGAATCGTCCGCCTAAATCGGAGGCAACCATGATCGATCCGCATGCAAAACTAGTAAACTATCTACGGCTGATGCTGTTGATTGTTATCTTGGGAGCGGTCAGCGCAGTGGTCACATTCGTGTTCATTGCCCTGGTCAACTTGCTGACTGATGCAATATGGAAGGAAGCTCCACATGTCCTCGGAATGGATGCACGCTTATTCACAATGCTAGTCTGTACGCTTGGTGGTCTGCTGGTGGGGTTGATGGTGAAGCTCTTCGGGGATCACAACGCCATCTTCTCCGAGCTTATACAGGAATTCGGTAAAACGGGTCGCTTTGATTACCGGCACTCACCCGGGATTGTGATTACCGCACTCATATCTCTAATCTCCGGCGCCAGCCTCGGCCCAGAAGCGCCGCTGGCGGATGCCTGTGGTGGGTTAGGGACGTTGGCAGCCGATAAACTCAAGATGAACGAGCAAGAAACACGCACAATGGGATATGGTGGCTTGAGTGCCATGCTGGCTGCCTTCATCACCAATCCTTTTGCGGGTGCCTTGCTTAGTTTGGAATCAGCCCAAGGAGGGATGACCGGGGCGCAGATCTATTTTTGGGGGCTTTTTCCCAGCCTATTAGGTTCAGCGGTAGCTACACTTGTCTTCGTTACCCTGGCTGGAAGTTTCTTTTTTCCGTTATATTCCTTTCCTGAATATGCACCCCGCGTGAAAGATCTGCTCCAGGCAGTGCCTTTCAGCCTGGTAGGTGCTGTGGCTGGTGTACTCTTTACTTTCATGTTCAGATGGCTGCGGAAGGCGATGCAGCCATTGAAGGTTCACGTGGTATGGCGCGGGTTGATCGGCGGGTTGGGCATGGGTATCATCGGAATGCTGTTACCCCTTACCCTGTTTTCTGGTGAGGAACAGACGCTTGAGCTGATCGAACAAGCGGTTGAAATTGGTGTAATTATGCTGATTGTGCTGGCATTATGCAAACTACTAGCAACTTCATTGTTATTAGCGACTGGTTTTAAAGGTGGCTATATCTTCCCAATCATGTTTGCCGGGGTCGCCCTGGGTATGGCAGGCCATCTTCTCTTTCCTGACACTCCTGTCGCGGTAACTGTGGCTGCCACACTGGCAGGTGCACTTGTGGCTGCTTTGAGAGCGCCGTTATTTGCGGCGCTCTTCACCCTGGCGCTGGTGCAGGCGAACACAGCACCGGTAGTCGCGGTGGCAGTATTAATCAGTGCTTTACTGGTTGCTCTTTTGGCGATGCGGGAAGCCCGGCGGGCAAGTGAAAAATTACAATCAACGGAGGAGACAATAAATGAATAATATATCCAATCGATTGGTGGTATATCTGGTAGGCTTTGCAGCAATTTTTATTATTTTATTTGGGATCCGCGCCTCAGCCTCCATCATAAATCCGATCCTGCTGGCTCTGGTGATCACCATCACGGTTCTGCCGATCCCCGGTCGTCTAACCAATCGCGGCTTGCCAGGTTGGCTGGCGATGGTGGTGAGCATTCTGATCGTTGTCCTGCTCCTGGGTTTGATCATCGTTACGGTATTCTTCTCAGTCACCAAACTTAGCACAGAGCTTCCCATTTACCTGGCGGACGGTTCGGAGCAAGCCACCAATGATCTTTCGACCACTGAAGGTACAACGCTAAATATACAGATTGAGGAGGTGACCAAGTCCATAGGACCCATCGCGCAAGATTTGTTGTCGTCGGTCTTGAACATGCTTGTTCAATTTGGATTAGCCCTGATCATCTTCTTCTTTATGCTCAGCGCTGCCCTGGCATTACCCACACCCTCCCGGATGGGGCTTGACCCGAATTCGTCCATTATTACACGTGTGACCAAGCTCACCGAAGATGTGCGTAAGTATCTTACCGTATTGACCGGAGTAAACTTTCTGGTAGGTGTGGGTGACGTCATTTTTCTATGGATCATGGGTGTAGATTATGCCCTGTTGTGGGGACTGCTGGCCTGGTTCATGGGATATATCCCCTCGATCGGCTTCATGATTGCCTTGATCCCACCGGTGCTGATGGCCTATGCTCAATATGGTTTTCAAACTGCCCTGATCGTCCTCATCGGATATATCTTGATCAATGGCAGTGTAGAGAACTTCTACAAGCCAAAGGTGATGGGGGATAAGTTGAGGATTTCCCCGGTAGTCGTTTTTGTTGGATTATTCGTCTGGGGATACCTGTTGGGGGGCATTGGTGCCATCATGGCAGTGCCCATGACCATGTTAGTGTTGCTCATCATGGAGAATTTCGAAGGTACGCGCCCGGTGGCGATCCTGATGCGCTACACAGGTGAAGAAAAGAAGGAAGAGCGGCAGGAAGCGGCAGACCATGTAAAAGGCTTGTGGGGAAAAACCAAGGAGAAAATAAGGTCCGGTAAAGGATCGGATAACAAAGTTGACTGAACCAGACTACCGACTTACGAATACTCTATAGTGTTCACATACAAGGCAGCTTAGGATCGATACCCAAGGAGTGTCCTGTGAAGAACCGTAAAATAAGAAGAGTCAAAGCCCGTTATCAATGGGATCGCATGAAGGTCAGTTTTTGGTTCGCCCCGGCGATCATGGCAGTGGCAGCAGTCCTGCTTGCCTGGATAATGTATCGTATAGATAGTCTCATCCCGAATGAGGTATTAGAGAACAGCCGTATTGTCCTCTCTGGCACTCCCGGTGAAATGCGTATTGCACTGCTGGGTATTGCCTCTTCCGTCCTGGCAACCGCTGGGGTTGTGTTTACCCTGCTCACATTGCCACTTTCGACAGTAGCTGCCCAGTATGGCTCACGTTTGCTTCGGGTATTTCTGGGTGATCGTACCACTCAGCTTGTTCTGGGCACTTTTGTAGCTACATTTGTGTATTGCGTGGCGGCTGCACTTTCCATTCTTCCAACCCAGGTTGAGCCCAACGGACCGCAACTTACGGTAACGGTAGGATTATTGTTAATGATGGCGACCTTCAGCTCGTTGATCCTGCTTGTCCAGCATATCAGCACCATGTTGCAAGCCCCCAATATCGCTGCGGCAGCCGGTGTGGAACTGCGGGATGTGGTCCTGGCTGAGATGCCAGACCAGGTTGTGAGCAGGGATGACTGTCCGGGTGAATCCGGACTGCTGCCAGACTCCCTGGTGGAGGAAGATGCCTACCCAATACGTGTGACACAAACGGGATATATTCAATACATCGATCCGCATTATATATTGACCCTGGCACGCGAACATAACCTGGTCATCCGCCTGCTGCGCAAGCCGGGTCATATTATCTGGCATGAGGCGCGGGTTGCCCTGATTTGGCCATCCAGTGCAGTTGATGAGGTACTGGATCGCCAGATCCGTAGCGCCTTCCGGATTGGAAATGGGCGCACACCCACCCAGGATGTGGCCTATGCAGTCAACCAGCTGGTCGAAATGGCAGTTCGTGCCATGTCTCCGGCGATTAATGACCCATTCACGGCAATGACTTGCCTGGACCATATCGGGGAAAGTCTGGCGCTGTTCATCCAGCAGGGTGAAAAAAAACCGTGTTATTACGACCAGGATAACAAACTACGCCTGATTCTAGAACCGGTCACCTTCATCGAGCTACTCAGTGACGCATTCGATATGCTGCGCCATGCCAGCAGTGACAATGCCAGTGTCCTGCTGCATATGCTGGAGGTGATCGATAGCATTGGGCGGAAGACGAATTCTCCCGAAGCACGCCAGGAACTGCTCCGTCATGCCCATCTCATCCAGCTAGAAAGCCAGGCTGGAGCGATCATTGAATGGGATCGGGAGCGAATTTCGGATCGTTGCAAGGAAATGACCGACAAGCTTCGAGCTGAGGCTTAATGAAACGAACCAAGCCATCTAAAGTACCGTCCGTCCGAATGTCCACCTCTCGCACTACCCCGGCATTCCATCTACTCGCCAAGCCTACCGGTGCTGCCTGTAATTTGGATTGCAAATACTGCTTTTTCCTGTCTAAGGAGATGCTCTACCCAGGCAGCCGTTTCCGAATGTCGAATGAGCTGCTTAGAACCTATATCCGCCAGCTGCTCGAAGCCCATCATCAATCTGAAATCACCATCAATTGGCAAGGTGGCGAGCCAACACTGATGGGTTTGGAATTCTTCCAACGCTCTGCGGACTACGCGGAGAAGTATAAAAAACCTGGCCAAAAAGTACTGTACACGATCCAGACCAACGGTGCAATAATCGATCAGGTTTGGGCAGTGTTTTTTAAGCAACATAATTTCCTGGTGGGGTTGAGCATCGATGGACCGAAGGTATTCCATGATGTATACCGGGTGAACAAAGGCGGGGCGGGCAGCTTCGACCAGGTGTTGAGGGCATGGGAAATATTGATGCAGCAGGGGGTGGACGTCAACTTACTCTGTACGGTGAACGCTGCCAATGCAGACTATCCATTGGATGTTTACCACTTTTTCCGAGATGAGCTGAAAGCGCAGTATATACAGTTTATACCCATCGTTGAACGGGCTACCCCGGAAACGCTTGCATTGGCCAACCAGGGTTGGGGTGAGCACCCAGGTTCTGATCGACCACTTTACACCCAGGTTGGAGAGCTGGTGACCGAGCGCTCGGTGAAACCAGAGCAATACGGGCGTTTTCTCATCACGATCTTCGATGAGTGGGTGAGCAGGGATGTCGGAAGTGTTTTCGTACAGTCTTTTGATGCCGCACTAGCCAACTGGCTTGGCCACCCCAGCCTGTGCATCTTCCAGCGTACTTGTGGGGAATCCCTGGCCCTGGAGCACAATGGTGATCTTTACTCCTGCGACCACTATGTCGAACCTGCCTTCTTGCTGGGGAATATCCGCAAGATACATATGCTTGATTTGGTCACCTCTGACCAGCAAAAGAAATTTGGGCAGGAAAAATTTGATACACTTCCCCAATACTGCCGGGAGTGTGAAGTGTTGTTTGCCTGCTATGGGGAATGCCCACGCAACCGTTTTTTCCACACGCCAGGTGGAGAGGCTAAGTTAAACTATTCTATGCGCTAGTTACAAGCTGTTTTTTAATCACATCGATCTCCCCATGCGTAAGATGGCTCAATTGCTAAGGAGCGGACATTATGCCGATGAGGTGATGAACATACTGGCACAGGAAGAGATACACGAGAGGCAGGAAGTGACCTGAAGACCCTTGTCTACTTGAAAGGGGATGGAATTTCCATGTGACTGGTGACTCTAATCCTCACAAAACATCTGATTGATTGCATGCCATTGACATCTATCACACGATTCGAGGAGCAACTATAGCTATGAAGAAAAAAGATAGGGAATTCGCAATCATTGGGCTGGGGCGTTTCGGTGGCAGCCTGGCACGCCGGCTTGAATCCTTAGGGCATACAGTCATGGGAATTGATATCGACCCTCATCAAGTGAAAGGCGTTTCTGATGAAATCACAGAAGCTGTCATCCTGGATGCCACGGATGAGGATGCGTTGCGTCAGGTGGATATCACTGCTTTCCAGACCGTAGTGGTATCTATTTCAAGTAATTTTGAAGCCAATGCACTGATCACCTCGACCTTGAAGAGTTTAGGAATACCCCACGTGATCGCTCAATCCAATTCTGAACGCCATCGAGAAATTTTGTTGCGTATCGGCGCTGATCGGGTGATCCTGCCGGATGAGGAGAGTGGCTACCAGTTAGCAGACGAGCTCAGTATCCCGGGTATGTTAGAACGCCTGCACTTAAGCCAGGATTACAGCCTGATCGAAATCAAACCGCCACCGGGATTGATTGGTAAAGGCATAGAAGCTTGCGAACAATTCGAAGTGATCGTGTTGCTCATCCTGCGCGGGAACGAGTTAATCATCAACCCTGATGATAGCAGCCGATTTATGGCTGAAGATATCCTGGTGGTCGTTGGAGAAAAACGTCATCTAGCGGAATTCAGCAACCAGGAATGAATAAACCAAAATCATCCCGATCCAAAGCATCCAAACCCAGGGGTATTCTGCATAGACAACGCAGGATCCAGCTCAATAAGGGGATGAGATCCGAAAATTCCCGGCAGGTCCCCGTTGCCGTGCAGCTGGTTTTGGGGTTACTCCTGTTAATTGCCATCGGCACGATCCTGTTATTGATCCCTGGTGCCGGGACGCGCAAGCTATCTCTTATGGAGGCTTTCTTTACCTCCACATCAGCCACAGCAGTCACGGGCTTGAGCCTTTTTCCGATCAGTACCGATTTAACCCTATGGGGGCAGTTAATCCTGCTTTTGCTTGTCCAAATCGGTGGCGTAGGGCTGATTGTTTTTGTAGTTATGATATTTCGCATGATTGGCCGCCAGGTATCGCTTGGGGAGAGATTGGCAGTCACCAGTTCGTTAGGGTTGGATCGCCCTGAAGAGATAGCCTTGATCATGGTCAGGGCAATTGGGTTTATGCTTGTGATCGAAGGTGTTGGGGCTACCCTGCTGTTTTTACACTGGCGTATCTCTGGGATTGTCCCTGCGGGCAAAGCTGCTTTTTATGCCCTTTTTCATGCCGTCACTGCCTATTGCAATGCTGGTTTTGACCTGTTTTATGGGCTGCCTGAGTATCCAAATGGTATCCCGACCGATCCATTGAGCTTGATCATCATGGGAGGGTTAATCATCCTGGGTGGCTTAGGGATACCGATTTACATGGAGTTGATTTACCGGCGGCGGCGCCCGTTTTCGCTGCATATGCGCCTGACTCTCACCATCGCATTGGTGCTCATCATGCTTGGCTGGATTGGTTTTCTAATTTCCGAATATCGCCAGACCGGCGTGTTGAGTTCAATGCCATTCAGCCAGCGAGCCATCCTGGCGTGGTTCCAATCTGTCTCTGCCCGGACAGCTGGTTATCCTGGCCTGCCTGGCTTCAGCGAGCTTAATTTCCCGAGTATACTGATGTTGATTGCGTTTAATGTTCATCGGTACCGCACCCGCTTCCACTGGCGGGGGGATTACGACAGGCACATTTATAGTTTTATGGTTGGCAGTCATCAGCTATGCACGTGGATTGGATAAAATCCGAGTTGGGAAACACACCTTACCGGGAAGCTTGCTGATGCGGGCATTGGTGGTCTTCGTCATCAGCTTAACCCTGGTAATCCTGGCGACCTGGC